>CAWHSB010000001.1:0-100012 GCA_963831795.1 Terriglobia bacterium
GTCCGGAGCGCGGAGTGTCGCCAGCTCCGCCGACGGTCGCGATATAGCCGTAGCCGCCGGTATTCACTCCACCCGCCGAGTTGGATTGGGTTAGCGGGTTGACATTTGTACTCCCTCCGACTGCAGGCACCGAGAGGAAGAGCCGGTTGAAGATGTTCTGGAATTCGGCGCGAACAAAGAAGTTGTATCGGCCTTCTTTTCCCATCCGGAAGTTCCGGCCCAGGCTCAGCGACTCACCAGGCTGCCGCTGCCAGCGGTAGCCGTTGTAGAACGGAGCAGATACACCGAAGGTTCCGCCCGGCGCATCCGTCCAGGCTTTTGGATTCAGCGCCTGGACGGTCTGCGGGTTGAAGCATCCGCAGTTAGGGTCGACTGCCAGCGGATTCACGCCGGGAGTGTAGTTCCAGAATGTTGGCGCGGCTCGCGCCAGTTGAAGGTTGAGCTGATTATTCGATGGAGGAGTCTGGATCAGAACCCCGCTTTGGTAGCGCAGTAGCCACCCAACCTGCCAATCCCGCGCTACCACGGATAGGACTTTCATTCCCGTGCTTTGCGCAGCGAACCTGGGGGTCACGTAACTACCGGAAATGACCGTGGCCAGCGGCCTCACCAACTGGTTGAGCTGCTTATTGATCCCATAGTTATAAATATCGTTGTAGAGGGGCGTACCGGCGAGTGTCGTAATGTTGCCGGCCTCCGCCCCCGTACCGTTGACCAGTCCCTTGGCCCAAACGAACGATGCCTGCATCGACAAGCCATGCGAGAAACGCTTGGTGCCCTTCATTTGCAGCGAGTCGTACCACGTTTTGCCGATGGGCGGGCCAAGAGAGGTGGTCGGGGCAAGGAACTGCGGTGACGGGCGGAGATTTTGGGCGACGGTCTGCGTAAGCGGCATTCCGGGGTAAGCGGGAAAAAAGCCTGCGGCGGCAGCTTGCGGAGAACCTATCAAACTGGTGAGCAACTTTTGGGTGGCCGGATTGTTTATGTTAAGCCCGTGAGCGGCAAGGATCGACGAGTTCAGGGAATTGGAGGCGATCTGATCCATGAAGGTCGCAGCGCCCCAGACCTCGCGATTCCCCACGTAAGAAACCTCCACGACGATGTCTTTTTGCAATTGGCGCTGTATCCCGAGGCTCCACTGCAGAATGCGGGGAGGCCGCGCCTGGGGGTCGAAGAAGATGGCGGGATTCGCGGGCGGCAGCAAGCCGCCGATTGAGATCGGGTATTTGCCGGGGGTGAAGTTGGGATATACGAGATTCGGGTATGGATTTGGACCCTGAAGCCCAAGCGGCATCGGAGTTATTCCATACCCCTGGGGTTGATAATTGTAATAGTCGGCGACGCCATAGGAGAGGCCCTGGGGCGTCTGCGTCGTGCCATACATGACGCCGGCGCCGGTGCGCAGCACGGTCTTCGGGTCGATCTGGTAGGCCGCTCCTGCGCGCGGTCCGAAGGCAAATTTATAGTTGTGGGAAAACTCGCATTTGCATTGCCCAGGGCCGTAGCCTTGATAGATGCCCGTGCCCGGAAGCCCCCCGACAGTCGGGTTTGGCGTGCTCCAGGAAACCTCCTGCATCCGGCCGTACTGCTCCTCAAGGTAGGTTTGGAAATCGTACCGCAAGCCGTAATCCACCGTCAGCTTTCGCGTAACCTTCCAGCTATCCTGGGCGTAAAGCCCATAAAAGTGATTACCAAGCTTGCTGGCATTCGGAGGAGTGAGCTGAAAGTTATCCGGGGTGCCCAACAGAAAGCTGGCGAAATTGAAACCGGTGCCGTTGGCGAAGTTCATGGCCTGGCCATTTTGCCAGGGGTCGGACGTCTCGGCATTGTTGAAGACGAACGTTCCATTGGTGCGCCATTGGCTGATGTTGGGATATCCCTCCACGGTAGTTTCTCCGCCGAATTTGAAAATATGGTTTCCGCGCACCCAGGTCATGCTGGCGTTAGCGGTAGTCTTCTCTTCATAGAGTTCCGTCGAGAACGCGCCGCCGACCCCGTTTACATTTCCAAAAAGGTTCGTGGCTCCGCAGGGGGCTCCGCTTGAGGAACAGTTCCAGCCGCCCGTATTCGCGTTGCCCATTCCGAATATGGTCGGAAAGAGGTTCTCGTTGTAGTACCCGTGCATCCCGATGGAATTCATGTCGAATGCCTGGGGAATGGTGGGCTCGTACTGGTGGAGGTAACCTATCCCGATGTGCAGAAGCAACGTAGGCTTTAGTGAGTCGTCGAAGTTTATACGAGTCGTATAGTTCTGGTAGTTGGTGGGCGTCTGGCCGGAGAATCCGCCGTGCATCCCGTTGGCGTTGGGCGAAAACCAGTTATAGTGCGAAAAGTACCCGGAAAGCTTGGCGGTCGAGGTCAACGAGTGATCGAGCTTGAACGAGTAATTCGTCGTATGCGTGAAGTTGATGTAGGAGGGAGTGATGTAATTGTTGATGATCCCGGGAGCATTCGGCATGGGGAGCATGTTCAGGATCGCCAACGACGTCGAGTCAATGAGGCTCGCCGGGATGATCTGGTTTGGGAACGGAGTGCGCACATTGGAGCCGTTCACGACCCTGGTAGTGTTGGGATTGAACACCTCTCCATACATTAAGGTTTGGCCAGCCGGGTCGATGGCCGGTGCGCCGTTGATCGTGAGTGCCTGGGGAGCGACATTGCATGTGTTCGTGAGGCCGTTATAATTGAAACAACTTGACGTTGCGAAGTTGCCGGCCCGGTAGGCCGCTGTGGGTACGGTCATAACCCCGTTGGAAACCTGCTGGTTTTCGCGGTACTGCTCGAAGTTGAAAAAGAAGAAGCTCTTGTTGGTTCCGTTGTAGACCTTGGGGATGCGGATTGGGCCGCCGATCGTGCCCCCGAAATCGTTGCGTCTTATCACATTGCGAATGTGCTGCCCCGCTTTGTTGGGGTTCTGTGTACCGGCATCGGTAAATGGCAATCCGGCATTCAGCCCGGAGTTCACGAAATAGTCATAGCCGCTGCCGTGAAACTGATTGCTGCCGGACTTCATGGTGTAGTTGAAGTACCCGCCTCCGGCTTGCCCGTATTCCGCCGCAAAGTTGCTGGTTTGCACGTTTACTTCCTGGACGGCTTCCACGCCCATCGTCTGGCTCCGCTGCTGATAGACCTTCCAGAGGGTTCCGGTGGAGTCCTGACCTTCGATGCGGATGGTTTCGCTGTTGCTCGGCAGACCGTTCACCACCAGTGCCTGGTCGTTGGCAAAGGCTACGCCGGGAAGCAGAAGGGACGATTGCAGCGGGTTACGGATGTTACCCATGGCGGTAGCCCCGGCAAAGCCTCCACCTGAGATGGTAAGGACCGGGAGTTCATCCACATCTTTCGTCGCGACCACATGGCTCATCTCGCCGCTTTCGGTCTTCAGCAGGGCCGCCGTGTCGGTCACCGTCACCTGCTCGGTACTCGATCCGAGTTCGAGCGTCAAATCTTTTCGGGTGTCAGTGGCCACGGATACTTGCACGCCGGTTGCCACGTATTTTTTAAAGCCTGGTACATTCACCGTAACCTGGTAGGTACCCGCGGGCACCACGATTACGTAATTCCCGGTGCTGGACGTGCCGCCGCTGAAAAGCACGCCCGTTTCGGTATTCTTGATCTCGATCTGGGCGCCCGCAACAACCGCTCCGGCGGGGTCGGAAATTGTTCCAGTAACTGTTCCCTGATTGGACTGCGCAAACGCTGTCGCACTCGCCAAAATTAAAATTGCTGCTGCCAGCTTTATCTGCATCGTCGATCCCCGCTTTCAGTGTGAAAGGCATCTAGTCCGGTATCCCCGTTCGGACATTTTGCATGCAATTTCAGAGTGCACGGGAGCTTATCGAATATTCGGCCTGGTGTCAACCATGGTCACAAATTCTGTCGTTAGTATGTGAAATGTCCGGTCCAATTCACACGTGATTTGTCCGCTTAACCAAACGGCGGCGATTCCGGGGTTTGACAATCCGGGGATCGATGAGCGCCGCAGCCATGGAGCGGACGATGAAATTACAGGGCGTGATTTTGAAGGCGATGGCGAAGAAGATCAGCTGGAGCCGCCTAAAAACCAAAACCGGAAAAATCGCTGGTTAATAAAACCGGACATCTTGACTTGTTAACAACATCGTCATGGTTCGTGATAATTCGATTATTTTTGATATCACGCGTTTTCAGTCCGAGTTTCTTTCCACTTTGGATAAATCGATCGCGAGTTCCGTGAGACGAAGCGCGTAATCGTCGGGCCCGAACGCTTGACATAAGCACGGCGTACCGATACCGTCTCTACAATGACGACGCCCTCCCGATCCCGGGTCTTCACTGCCTTGTTTCTCGCCCTTCTGCTTGATCGCTCTACTGGCCGTGCGCAGCAGGCACTCAGCGTCAATGGTCCCCAGATCCTCGATTCCAGGGACGGCAAGATCCGAGTCGTCCCGGTCGCCGCTGGTCTGTTCCATCCCTGGAGCCTGGCGTTTGCCGACACGCACACACTTGTCGTCACCGAGCGCAACGGCCGCCTGCGTATCATTCGCGACGGCGTTCTCCTGTCTCAACCAGCGTGGACCTCGCCCACACCTCCGGGCGAAGGCGCGGACGCACTTCACTTCGTGGCAATTCATCCGAAGTTCGCACAGAACCAGTTGGTCTATATCTCCTATCCAAAACGTGATGGCGAGCGCACGACACTCGCCGTCGCGCGCGGTCGTCTGAGCGGTGAGAAGTTAACCGACGTTCAGGAAATCTTCGTCGCGGATGCGTGGGAAACCGGCGGCAATCTGGCGGGCAGAGTCTTCTTCGGCCCCGATGGTTCGCTTTACGTTACCGTCGGCGACCGCGACCGATTATGCTGCACCGGCACCGAAGACAATAGTCTCCGGCTCAAGGCCCAGAGTCTCGAGAACCACGTCGGAAAGACGCTGCGGCTTCGCGACGACGGTACTGTGCCTCCAGATAACCCTTTCGTGGGACGCGCGGGAGCCAAACCCGAGATCTTCACATATGGGCACAGAAACGGGTACGGCCTGGCGGTGAATCCTCAAACCGGCCAGTTGTGGCAGGCGGAAATCGGTCCCATGGGCGGGGATGAAGTGAATATTCTTCTGCCCGGACACAACTACGGCTGGCCGCTGGTATCGACGGGGCGCAATTACACCGGCACGCTCGTCTCCGACCAGCCGTGGGCGCGGCCCGGCATGGACAATCCGCGGATTCATTGGGTTCCCTCGATCAGTCCATCGAGCATCATCTTTTACACCGGCAACAAGTTTCCGAAGTGGAAAAACAACCTGTTCGTGGGCTCCCTGACGCAGAAGCAGTTAATTCGCATCGCGTTTGACCAGCCTTCGCAAGCCGAATTGCGAGAGGGATTACTCATCCCACTCCAGCAGCGCATTCGCGACGTGGTGCAGGGCCCCGACGGCTACCTGTATGTGGCAACGGAAAACACGATTAGAGGAAACAGCGCCGATGGCGCGGTGCTGCGAATCGAGCCGGCGGATCAGTAACCTGAAGCTGCTGCTAAGGCGGGCGGAACGCCACGACGGTCTCCTGCGCGGTGATCACAACATGCTGCTTCCTGTTCTTGATAAGTTGGTCACTTCAGAAGTTCACTAACGTATTTTGGGATCATCACGGAGTGCCGAGTTTGACGAGGAGTTCGTCGAGGTCCCGGCGGGTGAACTTCTACTCAAATGGCCGGGCAGTGGTTGCCCATTAGTATTGAAAATCCAGAAGGCGTCGGCGACGGCATCAAGATTGGGAAATCGTTGGGCGTCAGAACCTTCCTCTGCACAATTGAGAAATAGATTTCGATCTGGTTCAACCAACTTGCATGGACGGGCGCGTGGACGAGCGTGAGGCGAGGGTAGCTTCCGTGGACGCGCAATGACTCTGGCGCCGCGATGGGACGAGCACTTGTCCACGATCCAAAAGACCTGCCGAGCGTCGTTGTAGGGCGGTCGCGTCATCACCGTAAGCGTCCGGTGAAGACCGTCTTTAAAGGCTGAGTAAGAAAGATCATCCTTGAGGAGACGGGCGAGAGGACCGTCGGGCAACGATGGTTCAGCACGGCAGGCTTCCAGCGAATCCGAAGCGGGTCGCAAGCGGCGGATGCGATCGAAGCTGGAACGGCGGCAGGTAGTGGAAGAGACGATGCAGCCCGGGGCGCCGTCGGTCGCGGTCATCGCGCGCGCCCACGGGGTGAATGCCAACCAGGTCTTCAACTGGCGCAAGCTCTATCACGCGGGGCGACTCAATGATAAGGCCCCGGCAACTGAGTTACTGCCGGTGCGAATCTCGGAAAATTCACGCCCTGAGCATGTCAGCGGGGAACGGCCCATCATTGCCCCGGTGGTTTCGGGCGCGATCCACATCGAACTCGGACGAACGCGCATCCGCGTCGAGGGATCGGTCGATCCCGAGAACCTCCGAATGGTTCTGGAGCAACTGGGCCGGTGATCTCGCTGCCGTCGAGCACGAGCATCTGGATCGCCGCCGGCATCACCGACATGCGCCGCGGCTTCACCGGACTGAGCGCCGTCGCGCAGACGGTGCTTGAGCAGAACCCGTATTCGGGCCACGTGTTCGTCTTCCGCGGCAGGCGCGGCGATCTGGTGAAAGTGCTGTGGTGGGATGGTGACGGGCTGTGCCTGTTTGCCAAGCGTCTGGAGCGCGGACGCTTCATCTGGCCGCAGGCGGAAAAAGGCGTGGTCTCGCTGAGCCGCGCACAGCTGTCGATGCTGCTCGAAGGCATCGACTGGCGAAGGCCGATCCGGACGGCTGCACCTGTTCTTGCGGTATAGAACATCTCTTCGCGAAAATGTTCGAGTATCTTCATGCCAGCGACACGTCCGCTTTATATAGTTGCGGTATGGACGCGGGAACAGCAGGAGCGGAGCGAAGGGCAACTGCCTGATCTCGACACGCTCGGTCCGATGCACTGAAGGCTCTCGTTCTTGCGCAGCGATCCGAACTCGACTCGCGCGAGTCGGATCGAAAGCCTGAAGCTGCTCATCCTCAAGCTGAAGCGGATGCAGTTCGGGCCGCGCTCGGAGAAGTTCAGCCGCGATATCGAACAGCTCGAATTACAACTGGAAGATCTCGAAGTCGAATCAGGCCGCGGCTGAACCGCAACCCGTGCAGGCGGCCGCGGCAACGCTGAACGAGAAAGCGCGACGCAAGCCCGCGCGCCGTCCGCTTCCGGCGCACCTGCCGCGCGAGACCGAGACGATCACGCCGAAGCAGGAAGCGTGCCCGGGCTGCGGTGGCAAGCTCCGCCTGCTCGGTGATGACGTTTGCGAAACGCTGGAATACATCCCGGCGCGCTTCAAAGTCATGCGGACGGTTCGCCCGAAGCTGAGCTGCGCATGCTGCGCGCGCGTTGTGCAGGAGCCGGCGCCGAACCGGGTCATTGATCGCGGTCTGGCGGGCCCCGGCCTGCTGGCGCATGTGCTGGTGGCGAAGTACGCCGATCACTTGCCGCTGTACCGCCAGTCGGAGATCTATGAACGCGAAGGCGTCGAACTGGACCGTTCGACACTGGCCGACTGGGTGGGCGGCGCAAGCCGAACGCTGACTCCGCTGGTGGATGCGCTGAAGCGTTATGTGCTGAGCGCCGAGAAACTGCATGGCGACGATGTGCCGGTTCCGGTGCTTGCGCCGGGCACAGGGAAAACGAAAACAGGACGGCTGTGGACGTATGTCCGCGATTGTCAAACATTTCTTGCAGTGATTGTTGTAAACGAGGAGACCGAACGCCGGCGCCTGTTGGTCGCCTGCCAGACAAAAAGTGTTCAGCCCTGCACGGATCCGGCGAAAGCCCCTATGACACTTCGGGACTTAACTCATGAATTTTGCGCCGGACGTTAGCTAAAATCGTCGCCGGCCCGGCGCTTTCTGCCGCGCGCTGGGTCGCCGTTTTTGCGATTCGCCGATACTTCCCAGCTTCGGACGACCGCACCGCAACTGAAAGCAGGAACAAAGATTCTTCTCCTACAAAGGTCCCAACGTGGACCGCAAAATCACCGAATCAGCGAAAGAACGGCCAGATTGGGGGTGGGTATGAAAGTCGTAATGCGCTACGATCTGCCGGATGCGATGGGGAGCCGCGCCATCGTCGAAATAAAATGGGGTAGAAACCCGTACCAGGTCCACCACCTTGCTATTGAACGGAAAGAAAAACCTTGCCCATCGATTGCGTGCCATTCAAAGACATTACGATCGCGGCATCCCCGGCCGGAAGTGGCGGCGCGTACGCCGGGAACTCGGGGCAATACTTGTCCAGCGTGTCGTCCAGTCGGAGCTTGCCCTGGTCGGAAAGAATCAGGATCGCCATGGCCGTGAACTGTTTGGTCACGGATGCGAGTTCGAACTGCGTATCGAGCGTGATGGGTCGGTGCGTCTCGAGATCCGCAAGGCCGAAAGCGGTTTGCCAGGCGACGCGGCCTTCGCGGATGAGGATCGCAACCATACCCGGGCCGTCGTTGTCACGGTATGGCGCGACGAGAGAACCCAAACGGGCGTCGATTGTCTGCGCCTGGACACCAAGGAGACCGAGCGCAAACACGGCCGCGAGCTTCATCCTACTTGATGTTCGCGAGTCCTTCGCGTCAATTCAATATTCGTGCCCCAGGGATCTTTGATGAACGCGATCGCGATACCGAGCTGCGGCACCTTGGTGTAGGGACGATCCAGTTTGATGCCCTGGGCTTCGAGCTTCTTCGTGAACGCTTCGAGATCTTTGATTTCGAAGCCGATATGATCGATCGACCGGCCGGTCGTGCCGACGGTCGGCGTTGGCGACGGCGTGAAGTTCAGGGCCACGCCGGGCAGTTGATCCTGCACGAACGCGGACCCCGGATTAGCCGGAAGCATCTTCGCGCCGAACGTCTTTGCGTACCACGCCTGCATCTCGGTATTCATCTGCCCGAAGAAGTGGATGTGATTCAGCTGGATCGGGATCTTCTGCGTTTGACTTCGACGAACTCTACTTTGACATCGTCCGGACCGAGCGCAAACGCGATGTTCGTCGTCGGACTGGCGGCCGCGATGTCGTCGGTCAACCTTCACGTTCGCGGCGACCGAATCGGCGGTGATCATTTTGAAGCCGTTCGCCTTGATCTTCGCCACGACGGGCCTGAGATCGGGAACGGAAAAGCCGATGTGGTTAACCGTCGTGCCGATCGAGCCGCCCGTCGGCGCCTGCATCGGACGGAAAAAGATCAGAACATTCGGGAACTTGATGATCTCCTGCTGGCGGTCACCGGAACCGATCTTCTCCACGGTGCCGCCGAGCGTGTCGGCAAAGAACTTCTTCTCCGCGTCCATGTTCGTGGTGTTCAGATGATGGTGCCCGTAGACGACCGGACCTTCTCCGGCAACCAGAATCTGCGCACAGGCGATCGCCGGCGCGAACAGCAGAATGGTTACTCCGATTCCGGTCACTAAACGTTTCATGACACCTCTCTGGCCGTCAAGTCTACACGATATGGTGATCGCAACTACGCGGCCCGCGGTCGAAACAGATCGAAAGGTTCGAACGACCCGTTGAGTAACTGCCTTGTATCGCGCAGGCCCAGCCAGCCGGAAATCATCGTCGCATAGACGCGGCGGAAATCGGTGGTGTAGATCAGGTTGTCGCCTGCGTCGAGCTTCGTCAGGCTGGGAACTTGTCCCATATTGGCCGCCCTTCACCTGTTTTCCGGCGACGAACATCAGGTTGGCGGTGCCGTGGTCCGTGCCGAGATTGACGTTTTCCGGAACGCGCCGTCCGAATTCCGAGAAGATCATCACCACCACGTCGTCGGCGCGGCCGATTCGCTCCAGATCCTGCATGAATGCCGAGACGGCGTCGGAGGCGTAGGTCAGCAGCCGCTTGTGGACGTCGTTCTGGAAGACGTGCGTGTCGAACGCGTTGTTGCGATAGGAGGTGTAGTAGAGGCGCGTGGGCATGCCGCGCCTCGATCAGCGCGGCGACCTTGGGCAGGTCGAGGCCGGTGATTCCGTAGTCGACCGGCGAATGATATTTCGACCAGGCTTCCCGCACCAGCACCGAAGCGTCCTTGGCGCTGCGGGCGGTATCGAGCAGAAATCGGCGCGACGGATTGTCGACCTTCCCGCTGTCGGGAATGGAATCGAGCACTTCACCTCGTCGAAAAACTTCTCCTGCGTGAACTTGTTGGGATCGTCGAAGACCACCGGTACGTGCCTGCGGCTGCGCACTGCCAGCGACTGCCGGGCGGCGATATTCACCAGGAAGTTCGGGGGCCGCATCCGGACGCCATCGCGTCCGCCAGACGGCCGACCCAGCCGTACTCCTCGCCGCTGTTGGGCGCCGCGGTGTGCCAGTACGCCATCGACGTGAAATGCGAGAACGACGGATTCTCGTATCCGCAGCCGTGGACGATGGCCAGCTTGCCGTCCTTATAGAGGCGCTCAAATCCGGCCATGCCTCCGCTGAAACCGAAAGTGATCGTCGATCTTGCGAAGGTCCTTCTGCGGGATGCCGAGATTCGGCCGGTGCTTGTAATACGCGTCGTCGCCGTAGGGAACCAGCGTGTTGAGCCCGTCGTTGCCGCCGGACAGTTCCAGCACGACGAGGATCTTGCCGTCCGATTTGCCTTCGGCGGCAAGCGCCGCGGCGGCCTGCGCGAACAGCGGGATCGGAAGCGCGGCGGCGCTGACACCGACGCCGTACATGCCGGCGCGCAACAGATCGCGGCGGCTGGATTTCGGGAAAATGAAAAACGGCTTCTATCCATCGAGTCACTCTCCATAATCCGTTAACCCAACTGATACTCGGGCTGGCTCATGATCAGGTGCAGGACCAGCCGCAGCGGATCTTCCATATACGTCTGCGCGACGGCGATATCCGTCGTGCCCAGTTCTTTATTCAGGAACGCAATCAGCTTCTGGCGCGCTGTCGTCGCCCGGCGGGACGCGCATGAAGCGGCGAATCAGGTAGTCGACCACCTGGGTGGTGTTCTTGCAGCTTGGCCTCCAGCACCATGCGGGACAGATCGATCTGCGCCGTGTCGCGCGGGAATCGGCTTGACCCGTTCGATGGCCATCTGCGAGCCGCGGAAACTGCCGTAGCGCGTGTTGAAGTCTTCGTCGCGGTCGGCGTTCATGTTCGATTCGCGCGCATGTCCGCTCTTGGTGTCGTCCTTGGTCGCGGTGCTGATGTCCATGCCCTCGCGGATGCGTTCCGCGACCCGGCGAACCTCGCCGCCGCCGGTGTACCGATCCGGCGGAAGGAAGCTGATGTCGGGAAACAGAATGTCGCGCGCGAAATTGGCGCGTTCCAGCAGCAGGCCCGGCGTGATCCAGCTTTGGCCTCCGGCCCATCCGGCGACGGTCGGCGGCGAGAAAAGCTGCTGGCCCAGCGCGCCGGTGGCTGATTGAAATCGGGAACGCCGGGAATGCTATTCTGAGCCCGAGCTTGCGGTAGGTGGAGACGGCGAGTTCCACCGGGCTCTTGATTTGCGTGCCGACCGAAGCCGGGACTGTAGAAATCGCGCGAAAGAAAGATGGTTTCGAGCAGCGGCGTGATCTCGTAATGGGAATCGCGCAGCACCGCGCCGAGTCTGCTTCTGCAGCTCGGGCGAAAGATCCTCGCGGACGAAGTAGCGGTAGATCTTGCCGGCGATGTAATCGGCGGTGGCCGGCTGCTGCATGATGATGTCGATCACGTCGACGCCGTCGAAGCGGCCGGTCTTGCCCAGAAACGTCTTTTCGCCGTCGTCGTGCTGGTCTTTGTTGACGACGAATTTCAGATCGACGTAATTCCATCCGGTGAAGGCGCGCGCGGCTTCGCGGATGTCCTTCTCGGTGTAGTGGCCGACGCCCATGGTGAACATCTCCATGATTTCGCGGGCGAAATTCTCGTTGGACGCGCCTTTGACGTTGACGCCCGCGTCGAGGAAGCGAAAGCATGGCGGGGTCCTGCGCCACGGCGACCGTCAGGTCGCGGAAATTGCCGATGCCGTGTTTCTGGAACAGCTCCAGTTGGGCGAGCAGCTTGCGGTAGTCGCGGACCTTGGCTTCGTTGGAGGCGAAATGGCCGTGCCAGAACAGCGCCATCTTTTCCTGCAGCGGCGGCGAGCTGGCCAGCATGCGGTTCGCCCACCAATAGGCCACGCGATTGGTTTCGAGAGACGCTGGCGCGGAGCCAGTAGAAGAACTCGTCGACGATCGGCTGCAGGCGGCGGTTGCCGGCGGGCTTCACCTTGATGCCGAGCGCTTCGCCTTTCTTCTTGGCCATGTCGGTGACGGCGGGGCGGCTGGGCGGAAACGGTTCGAGGCCGGGATCGTGGATGCCGGAATGGTCGAAGGGAGGCAGACTGGCCGTGTCGGACGCCTTCGAAGCGGACCAGGCGGCCGACGGCCTGCGCAGGCGTTCAGTTTCGCCAGCGCCTCGATTTCGTCGGGCGTGCCGCCGAATCCGGCGCGTTCGAGCAGATGCGCGGCGAAATCGTAATTCCAATCCGCGGGGCCGATCGGAGTGAGATCGTTTTGCCAGGCAGCGGGTCCGGCGCTTCGTGCCATAACTACACACGATACTCCTGCGCCGGCCCGGGCGATAGCCAGCCTTTCGCACTGGATATAGTCCAGAAGCGACAGAGGGAGTTTCCACCTCACAGCCAGAAGAAATTTTTACGTTCGGAACTGATGTGCTGAAACTCCCGATATGGCTAATTATCGAGACCGGTCTTTTGGCCAGACCGCTGGAGAATCACCGGAACCGGCCGGCATTCGAACTCACGAGCGTTCCATTAGCCGGAAATTCGAGAGTCGGAGCGCCAAACGAGAAAAGGCTGGAGAATATCAGTTGCGATCGCTCTGGAGCCGCATCCGTCACATCTGAACTGGCGCGTGTCCTCGGGAATGTCCACGAGATATTGACAAAGTCTAAATGGTGCGGAGAGGGGGACTTGAACCCCCACGAGATTGCTCCCGCTAGCACCTCAACCTACACGAAATACCCGATCCGACGCGTTCACAGCGGTTTAAGCGGATATTCGCGATGCCATCGAGTGCCATCGGGAATCTCGGTTGGCACAATTGCGTCACAAAATCCCGATCGGGCGGAGGTCGTCGCTGGAGGCGGAGCATGAGCCTGCCGACTAGCTAGCTAGGGACGCCAAGCCGCCGGAATCTCGTTACACCAATGTGCCGAATGTGCCGTTAGGCTTCGCCCGAAGCGCCGACGTCCTGAGGCGTCACTTCCCGGATCTGGTCGTCTCAAAACAGAAGCTTCGTCGCGCAGACGCGATTGCCCGTGTCCGCCTGAAACGGCAGGAAGCGAATCAGAATCTTGGGTTCACCTCCCGCCCGTTCGTGCTCTGTGGTTTACCGGTGAAGCGGCCGCCGGTCCGGACAACTTTTGCACGAGCGGCGCAACGGACACTTTCTGCTTCAGGTGACTGGCCATCCTTCCTACGGACTACCTTGCGGGCAGGACCGGCTCGTTCCACTCTTTCTGGCGACTCTTGCCATTCGACAGCAAAGCCGCGTAATCCGCTTCCGGAGTGCAGCGGAGATGCTGGACACGTTCGGCAACCTCGTCGCCAGAGGCCGCCCAGGCGATGACCTCACACCCGACGAACATATCCGGGACCCGTTCGTGCTCGAATTTCTCGGCCTGAAAGACGAGTATTCAGAGCACGATCTCGAAGAAGCGTTGATCCGGATCCGCGCGGGCCACTACGAAGATGGAGGCAGCTTCCGATAGTCCTTTATGTGGTGTTTTCATCATGTCATGGATACCTTGAGCCAACGTTTTGTGAAGTTGAAGGGTTCAGAGACCGATCGCGGACGTTCGAAGGATCAGCGTCGCCCCGTGGCGGCGCTATTTATGTCGCGACAAAAGCGCTCCGACGGCGCATCGTCGCTCAACGCATCGAGTTGTGGCGCTTCACAAACAGCGGGTTCCCCCTGTTCTTTTCCTCACGCCGGACGGCACGGGGAACGGAGGGGTATCATGAGTGGGTCGGCGCCGGAAGAACAGCGATAGCCTGCCGTTTCCAGGGCGTCGGATTTTCCATGGCCTCGCCATCCTCGAAGCGGTTCTCGATGTCTGTGTCGGCGATTGCAGGTCCCAGGACCCGCCAATCATACTCCCGATCATCGTTGCTGCTCCACGAGAAGGCATAGAACGATGACGCGAAATGCCCACGAGAGCCTCACGCAGGATGAACTGATCCGTGAGATATGCCGGGGCCAAACTGAACTGTTTTACCAGCTCATCAGGCCATTTGAACGGACCGTCTTTTCCGTTGCGTACTCAGTGCTGAACGATGTGGCCGAGGCGGAAGACGTGACACAGGAGGCTTTCCTGAAGGCGTTAAAGGGCCTGCCGAGCTTTCGGAGAGAATCGAAATTCAGAACCTGGTTGATCCAAATCACCCTGAACGAAGCGCGCCTGCGATTGCGGCGGCGCGGTGCTCATCCTCACGAGTCATTGGATGAGAGCAGCGGGACCGAGGAGGGCGACTATATCCCCAGAGACCTCGCCGACTGGCGGGAAATCCCGAGCGAAGCATTGGCCCGCAAGGAATTGCAGGAGAGAATTGAGCAGACATTGCTTTCTCTCAAGCCGATCCATCGCGAGGTTTTGATCCTCCGCGACATGGAACGCTTCAACACCGAGGAAACGTCTCAAATTCTGGGCATCTCGAAGGATTCGGTGAAAACCCGCCTGCTTCGAGCAAGGCTGCAGATGCGCGAGGCACTGGCCCCCGGATACGATGGAAATTGGACTGCGGAAATGATGGGGAACAGACGAGTCAGACCGTGGTAGCTTTTGACAAGGAATAAACGCGTGGAGCCGGTAATCGTAGAAATCAGCTGCGTGGAGGTATGGCGCGAGATTTCCAACTATGTTGACGACGACGTAGAGCGCGACCTCAAGGCCCGAATAGAGCTTCACCTCAGGAACTGCAGTCACTGCAGAGGCGTCCTTGATGGGACGCGGAATACGGTGCGCTTGCTGACGGATGGAGAGTGGTATCCATTGCCGAGCGGGTTAAGCGAGCGGCTGTTCCTGCGACTCTCGTCGGAGTGCCGCAAGAACGCCTCTTAGTGTCTATTGAGATCGTGGAGAGCGCCTAAGGCAAACAACACGTCCTCCGCCAGTCTCGGCTTTTGGTCAGTATTGTCGATATAACCGGCGATGTGCCACTCCCGATTCCGGTCCTGAACCCAGGACTCAACGTATCGGATACGCCTGGTCTTCGGCGGTCCTCCGTCCCTGGGACGAAGCGTCACTACGTGGCGGCCATATGCGAACCCCACATCGCCAGCGACCTTGATGTCGATGGTTACTGGAATCAGGTCAGCCTCGTAGTCCCGAAAAAGTTTCTCCAACCTTGCTTTAAGTACCGCTTTGCCGGCAGGAGGAAGAGAGGTCGGGCAACCTTCGGTAAGATCGGTGAACGAATCCGCATAGATCGAGAGAATCCGATCCACGTCGGCGGCCTTGTACCCTTCGCGTAACGCGGTCTTCGCCACATGGATGGCGTAGCGACTATCTGCTGCCTGGTCCCCGCCCAGCATTCAATGATTTCCTCGTTGTTCGCGGCGGCTTCTTCCGACATTCATTGTCATCGCTGAACCCGTGCTTGCGACACCCCAGGAATCCCAGGTCCAGGCCCATGATTTTCTTCAGGCGGACGAATACTACGAGAGAAATGGAGATAACTGGATCCCGGCGAATATCGGTCCCTGGCGCCGCTGGTCCGGCGAGCGGCCCTAATCCCTCTCGCGGTCGCGCGAGGCAGAAGCTGGGGCAAGCACATCCTCGGCAAGTTCCGGCTTCTGGTCGGGGTTATCGATGAAAACCACAATGTGCCAAACGTCGTGTGGATTCCGAACCCAGGTTTGCATGTATCGGGTCCGGCTCGTCTGCGCCGGGCCGCCTGATTTGGGCCGGAGCGTTATCTCGTGCCAGCCATATTCAACGGCGACCCCTTTCCCGATGATGATGTCGATAATGATCGGGACGAAGTCTACGTCAAAATCTCGAAAGAGCTTCTCCAGCCTGCCTCGTAGAACACACTTTCCGTCGGGACCGAAGAACGTTGGAGCCTCCGCTCTCAAATCGGTCAACGTGTCGGAAAACACGGAAAGAATTCGTTCCACGTTGGCAGTCTTGTAGCCTTCGCGAATCTCCGTGTTCGCCGCATTGATGGCATAGCGATCCTGGGATGTGGTATTTCCTTCAGGCATTTAGCTGGCAAACGGCGTTACGGCCGGGTTGACCATGATCGTCGCCTCCTGTTGATGATCTCACCTTCTGAATCCAGCCTCAAAAAAATGTCTGCGGCAACCCGTCACCGCGAAGTCACTTTCGACTCTCATTCTAATGAGTGGGAAGCCAGCGTGAACACGGGCTTTGCCGTCCGGAGATTTCCAACCTATGTGGGATCAAAACTTCATCGAATCTGATCGTCGGGCCGAGAGTCAACGGTTGCCTCAAGACTCTCGAAGCTCGCGAGCCGAACTAATTCGGCTGCTGATCATCGACGACCAGCCCGTATTCCAGGAAGGGTTGAGTTTAATCCTTGCGGCCCAATCAGACATGCTCGTAATCGGAAACGCAACAAGTTTTTCGGAGGCCATCGAGCAATTCCGCCGGCACAAGCCGGACGTGACGCTCCTGAACCACTGTCTGCAAGGCGCTACAGGCTCAGGAATGCAAATTCTGACTACGCTGAAATCGGAATTTCCTGGCGCTTGCATCATTGTTCTGACGACCGCCGAAGGGGATGTCGAGATTCAACGAGCTTTTCGCGCTGGGGCTGCCTCCTACGTGCTCAAGACAACGCGCAAGAGTGAACTGCTGGAAACCATCCGTTCCGCTTATCGTGGACGGCGATGTATTCCACGAGATGTTGCGGACAGGCTCGCGGAGCACCTGGGCACAGAAGAACTCACCGCACGCGAGATCGATGTTCTACGGTTGATTCGCGATGGCAACCGCAATAAACAAATCGCGGGTCGCCTCGCCATCGCCGAAACGACGGTCAATTTTCACATTAAGAACCTCGTTGGGAAGCTTCAGGCCAACGATAGAGCCCACGCGGTAGCCATCGCTTTTCGCCGGGGTCTCCTGCGCATCTAATCGGGTATCTGGAGAACACGGATTCATGCCGATCAGAATCAAGCCGTCTATGACCCGCCATGCTCGATCAGGAGGCCCGCGCGCTGCTTACGGGACGTTCCTTTGTGCGCCGTCAATTCCTCATCGAGATCGAGAGGTGATCGCGTCAGCACCGCACGACACGACCGAAACGCGGCGGCGCCGAACGATACACCACCTGACGATAAATACAGGGGCCGACCTGCTGTACATGGGGAAGAGAACAGAGCGGGAGAGGCGCAGACTCGTTAATGAATTTGCCTTTAGGAGAAAACAGTATGAATCGAACTCTCGTTGTGATACTTTTCCTTCTGGCCGCCGGCCCGTGCCGGCAGGCCCTTGCTCAAAAATCAGCTTCCTTTAACGGCTTCGGTTTTGTCGACAAGTCCGGCAATATTCGAAAACCGACCGATTATCGCGATCTTTACCAAACTCTCGGCACTTACTTCGTGCTCGATCCAAAGGGGGGGAATCAGATGCACCTGACTTATGCATCGCCGGGGGCCGCCGACTATTACCGGCGCAACAGGAAATTCGCCGACGGCACGGTTCTGGTGAAGGAAGTCTTCGGAACCGATCATGCGCAAATGACAACGGGCGATGCCCACTGGGCGAAGGATACCAAGGTCTGGTTCGTCCTGATCAAGGACTCGAAAGGCCGCTACCCCAATAATCCTCTGTGGGGCGACGGCTGGGGCTGGGCCTTATTTAAGTCGGATTCACCCGACAAACAGGTCGCAACCGACTACAAAAAGGATTGTCTCGGCTGCCATGTGCCCGCTAAGGCAGACGACTGGCTTTACGTAAAGGGTTATCCGGTTCTCCGCTCCAGGTAGATCATTCGACTCCAAATCTGAAAGGGCAATACACAATGTCGAAGGGGGAATATCTAACAGCGATTTGTGGCGGAATTGCCGTGATCGGAGCAAGCGTCGCTCTCTTCCGGGTGCAACCCGTGGCCGCCCAGACACAAGGTTCGGCGGCGGTGTTCACTTCAGACGGCAAGTTGCAAATACCCAAAGGCTTCCGCAGATGGGTCTTCGTTGGTGCACCGTTGACACCGAATGGCCTGAACGGCGGCAAGGCTAACTTTCCCGAATTTCACAATGTCTATATCGAGGCGCAGAACCTCGAGGCGTACATGAAGACGGGGCAGTTCCCGGAGGGCACCGTCATCGTAAAGGAATTGACGCGCCTGCTTAATCCGACTTTCCCGGATGGATCCCGCAGCGAGCCGTCCGGCCGCGGTTTCTTCAATGGCGCGTTCAACGGCATTGACTTGACTGTGAAGGACAGTAAGCGTTTCGCCAGGACGAACGGGTGGGGTTTCTTTACATTCGGTCACCATCCCTTGCCGTATGAGAAAACGGCCGCGGAGGCCCCGGCGGCTGTCTGCGCTGACTGCCACAGGGCCAATGTTGCAAAGACCGACATGACCTGGGTTCAGTTCTATCCATTGCTTCTTGATCGGACAACGGAAGCCGGATGGGACACGCAGCAATCGAGGTGAACGATGCGAGCGATATGGAAAGCGCTGATTGCGGGTGCGTTTGTCATCGCCGCAGCCGCAATTTGCCAAACGAACTCTCGCAGCGGCCCCCTGTTCACGAAGGGCGGAGACCTGGTTCTGCCGACGGGTTTCCGGGAGTGAGCCTTCGTGGGGGGCCCATTACGCCAAACAGTCTGAATAATGGCGAAGCTCCGTTCCCGGAGTTCCACGACGTTTACATCGAGCGGGAGAATCTTCTCTATTACCAGCACCATTGCGACTTTCCCGAAGGGACGGTGCTTGTCAAGGAGCTTGCACTTACCCAAAAGGGCAAATACCCGGATGGCTCACTCGATTCGGCGTCTGGCCGAGGATATTTCCCGAGCGAACTTCATGGAATTGACGTGATGATGAAGGACAGCAAACGTTTCGCGAACACGAACAAGTGGGGTTTCTTCACCTTGGGACATCATGCAGCCCCCCTATAGTCCGACCGCCAAAGTAATGCCCGCCGCACAATGCGCATCTTGCCACATTGCCGGCGTCGCCAAAACGGACATGGTTTGGGTACAGTACTACCCTTTGCTGCGCGCGAAGCCGCAGTGAATCTACAGGGGATGCCAGGAGCTCGGCGGCCTGGTGGTTGCCGGCGCCTAAGGAGACGGGTATGAACGCAGCAGACAAGATGACGTCGTCGTTCCTGTCAGTGGCACCGACAGGAAGATGATCGCACGGGCCATGGCCCGGGAATAAAACAAGAGCCAAACAACGAAAGGATAACTCAATGAGTTTTATACAAACAGTCGAAACGTCGAAGATCGAGGCCATAACAGCACCGTTTCCAAACACGAAAGGGACGGCCACGATCAAAATATTGAATGGCGATCAGTCCTTTGGTCCAGCAGTGGCCATACTGAGAATGGAGCCGGGGAGCGAGATTGCGAGGCACCTGCACGAGCAAACAACCGAGATGTCGTATGTCCTGGATGGTGACTTCATAAACGATGGCATTTCGTACCCGAAAGGTACGGAATTCAACATTAAGCCGAACACGGCTCATGGTCCTCATACGACGAAGACTGGCTGCTCCGTTCTGGTCACGTTCAGCTATCCCTCTACTTTCGAGGATTTCAAATTGGCCTAGACGGCGCGTCTTCGGAGAAGCTTTTACGCCACCACTGATCAACGGCGGAGGCTTTCCGCTGGAATGGTGCGGCCGAGGCGCTCGCCGCAAGGTTGTCATTGATCTTCCGAGCGGCCTTGTAAGCTTCTCCGTGGTCTGGGGCAATGCCGCCTGCGGGCGCTTGCGGATCCCAGCTGATGAAACGTGCAGCCAGGTAGCTGAAAAGATAATTTACATTTCCAGTAAAGAGACACATTACCGAGGAGACGATTCCTATGAAACAGACATGGCACTGCCATTTCGCATTTCGCATCAAAGCGCGCGAGGCGTTTCTATCCGATAACCCGTCCAGGGACAACGGATGGAGCGCCTACCTCACAGGCAGGAATTCGACACAGGGAGGTGACCGATGAAGGCGATCGTGGTGACGGATCAAGCTGCGGGAACGGCCGGGGTAAAGCTGGTGGAGCGACCCGATTCGCAGGCGGCGATAAACGACGTCGTTGTTCAGATTCATGCGTCGGGATTCACCGGGGATGAGCTCTCGTGGCCCTCGACCTGGACCGATCGCGTCGGCCGTGACCGGACGCCTTCAATCCCCGGACACGAAATGGCCGGAGTGGTCACCGCTCTCGGCTATGGCACGACGGGGCTGTCGATTGGACATCGGGTGTTCGGCCTCACGGACTGGTATCGCGACGGCACGCTGGCAGAGTATGTGGCCGTTGAGGCACGCAACCTCGCGCCCCTGCCGGGCGACGTTGACTTTACGCAGGGCGCGGCCCTCGTGATGCCGGGCCTGACCGCGTGGCAGGGGCTGTTCGAGCACGGCCGCCTTCGTGCTGGCCAGAGCGTCCTCGTGCACGGTGCGGCCGGCATAGTCGGTTCGATGGCGACCCAGCTCGCACGTGGGGCCGGCGCCTACGTCATCGGCACCGGACGCGCTGCTGGCCGTCAGACGGCGCTCGACTTCGGCGCGCAGGAGTTCGTCGACCTCGAGAACGACGCACTGAAAGATGTCGGCCGGGTCGATCTGGTTTTCGATGTCATCGGCGGCGACATCGCGAAGCGGTCTGCGGGGGTGATTCGCGCCGGGGGAACGCTGGTGACCATCACCGGCCCGACGGACGCGCGTCCTTCAGGCGGGCGGACTATCGACTTCGTCGTCGTACCCGATCGCGCTCAATTGAGTGAGCTCGTCCAGCGGCTCCGCGATGGTCGTCTGCGGACAAACATCGGCAACGTGGTTGCTCTCGACGGTGCTGTTGCCGCCTTCAATCGGACCGAGCGGATCAAGGGGAAGACGATTATCCGCGTTCGTCCTTGAGGACGCGGGGAGGCCGAGCGGTCCTGCGACTCCCGGATCATCGTCGGCCGCGTGGCCAGGACGGGCCATGGAGTTCGCCTTCGTCTTTTTAGCTTGCATGCAAAGGAGTTCGGACGATGAAGACATACAACAAAAATCCAGAGGCAGTGTCGCTGCTGACGCCAGAACAATACCGGGTCACACAGCAAAGCGGCACGGAGCGACCGTTTCGGAACGAATACTGGGACAACAAAGAACCTGGACTCTATGTAGATGTGGTGTCGGGCGAGCCGCTGTTCGCTTCTGTGAACAAGTTCGATAGCAGCTGTGGTTGGCCGAGCTTTACGAAGCCGATCGAACCTGAAAACGTGGTCGAGAACGTGGACACCAGCCACGGCATGACACGAACCGAGGTGCGCTCCACTCATGGAGACAGTCACCTTGGCCATGTCTTTCCTGACGGACCACTGGAGCGAGGCGGACTGCGCTATTGCATCAACTCTGCATCGCTTCGCTTCATTCCCCTCGATAAGCTCGAGAGCGAGGGCTACGGCGACTACAGCAAGTTATTCGATATTCGGGACAAGGAGTGAAAACATGAGCGCATCAACGGAACGAGCGATTCTTGCGGGCGGTTGTTTCTGGGGAATGCAGGATTTGTTCCGTCGGCAGGGCGGCATCCTTTCCACACGGGTTGGCTATTCGGGCGGCGACGTACCCAACGCGACCTACCGTAATCACGGAACCCATGCGGAAGCAATCGAGATTGTGTTCGATCCTCTGCGGGTCAGCTACCGCAGGCTGCTGGAATTTTTCTTCCAGATTCATGACCCGACAACGCTGAACAGTCAGGGTAACGACCACGGAGCCAGCTATCGTTCGGCCATCTTCTACACGAGTGACGAACAGAGGCGAATCGCAAATGACACCATTACTGATGTCAACGCATCAGGTCTCTGGCCCGGAACCGTGGTGACTCAAGTGGCTCCAGCGGGTCCTTTCTGGGAAGCTGAGGCGGAGCACCAGGATTACCTGGAGCACTATCCTGGCGGCTACACGTGTCACTTCATTCGCCCAGACTGGAAGCTCCCAACCCCAGCCGAGGTACAGAAGGCCGGTTGAAAGTGGCCTACAGACTCGCAGCGGCAAGACGGTTCGCCGGCATCAGATGGCGGCGAGCATCTTACCGATAAGGCACTCGGAGGAGGCTGGGATACTTCCCAACTTCCAACCCATTCGTACTTCCAATGGAAGCACACCTGAATGGCTGATTTCACTCACGGTACCCACAAAATGCTGGAAACGACAAAAGAACTGGAAAAACTATCACAGAAAATTCGCACCACTGCATCGCCAGAACGATTGCAAGCGAATGCACGGACACTCTCCGATCTGATCGCCAGTCGTATGAGCGTGTCGGCTTTAAAACACGGAGATGTAGCCCCAGACTTTGCCTTGCCTGATACTCATGGACATGTCATCGCTCTCAGGACACTGCTTGATCGCGGGCCAGTTGTCATCAGTTTTTACCGTGGGGGCTGGTGTCCCTTCTGCAATCTCGAACTACGTGGCCTTCAGCGTGTTCTCCCTGAGATTGTGCAGATGGGAGCATCTCTCGTAGCGATTTCGCCTCAGCTACCAGATAATTCTCTCTCGGCAGAAGAGAAGAATCAGCTGACGTTTCCGGTGCTGAGCGACGTCGGCAACCTGGTAGCGAAAGGCTTTGGTATCGTTTTTACCCTCCCGATGGCGTGGATCCATGCAAATAAGGCAATAGGCCGTGATCTCATTGAGATAAATGGCGAAGCCGGGGCAGCCCAGCTGCCAATGCCGGCGACATTCGTTCTCGACAAAAGCGGCGTTCTTCGTCTTGCCTTTGTCGAAGAAGACTGGAGCAAACGACTGGACCCAGACATTGTCGTAGATACACTTCGAGGCCTCGCAAATGACAAATGACGGCATCAATAAGATGATCAACAAGGCGAAACTGCGGGCTATGCTACTGCAGCTTGAGGCGCTCTCTGTTGTAGAATCAACAGGCCTCTATCAATCCAATCTCGACACCGTGCGCCTCGATCTCAGCGAGCCCAATGACCAGGGACAACGTTCTCAGCAGGAACAGAGCGCGGTCGAAGCAGAAAGATTCGAGGAACAATCTCATCTCCATCAAAAGCATCGAAACGTGATCGAAGCGCTTCCCCTTGGCCGTACCGCTGTTGTAGAACCGGGCGCAGTGGTGAACGTGAATAATCGCTATTTCGTCATCGCAGTGCCGACACAAGTGATTTCGATCGATGGAATCGACATCATTGGCATTTCAGTCGAGTCGCCGCTTTATGAAGCGATGGTGGGGTTACGGGCAGGGGAAACCTTCGAATTTCGGCAGAAGACCTTTGTAGTTACCGACGTTCAATAATTTGGGGAGCCCAAGCGAGGATTTTACCGATGAAACCGTCTTGCATAAAGCAAAGCTATAGCCCTTACATGGAGGCACGCATGACTTCGAAAGCCGCGCAACTCAGAGAGAATGCGGCAGAGATTGCCCGTCTGTTCGCGCGGTTTGCGCTGGGAGCTTCCTTTCTATCCGCTGTGGCTGATCGTTTTGGCTTGTGGGGACCATATGGGGCAAAAAACGTATCCTGGGGAAATTTCGCTCATTTCGTGGAGTACACGGGCGCGGTGACGTCTCTCTTCCCCGGTTCAACGGCAGTGTCGTTTGGGTGGGCAGCTACCGTCGCGGAGACACTCTGTGGGATATCGCTCATTGCAGGCTTCAAAACACGAATGGCCTCGGTGTTCTCCGGTCTTCTCCTTTTGTCATTTGCCATAGGCATGGTGACAGGTCTTGGCATCAAGAAGCCATTCGACTATTCGGTCTTCTCGGCGGCCGCTGCAGCATTCTTACTGGCGTTTCAGGAGCCTGACCGATTCACCCTCGACAAGCTTCTGAATAGATTCGGAAACTGAGCAGAAGATCCAAATGAAAACGCAAGCGCGTCGACTGATGTGGCAGGCATGTTGTTTTTTCTCGTCGGACTGATCACGGGACTACTTGAGCAACTTTGCACCAACGTGCGCACGGGGCTTGCGGCACAGTTGGAGGGTGTTATGAATGGCATCCTCCTCCTTACGCTCGGCACCGCATGGAACGAGGTACTCCTGCCTCATCCGGTAAAGGTGACGGCCTGCTGCGCCGCACTTTAGGGCGCCTAGACTAGTGCGGCCGGAGCCATCGAAGAGCCTTTAAGTTGTGGAATTCTGGTGCGGAAGGGGAGACTTGAACTCCCATGCCCTTGCGGGCGCAGCCACCTCAAGGCTGTGCGTCTGCCAATTTCGCCACTTCCGCTCGTCTAGCCGCTCCGCACTAGTTTTTTAGCACCTCGAGTTAGTGCGTCTGCCAATTCCGCCACCTCCGCAAACCCTGGCAACTTACTTGATTGACGGCTATTTCTTCGGCGTCGCAGGCGCAGGAGTGGCCGGGGCCGAGGTCTGCACCGGGTGCCGTTGCAGCGCCGTGCCGCCGCCCGAACCAGATCCCTTCGTCGCCATAATCGAGAGGGAGATGGACGTCAGCATGAATACGATCGTCGAGATCGTCGTCGCCTTTGAGAGCAGCGTCGCCGAGCCCCGCGGACCGAACGCGGTCTGGGAACCCATGCCGCCGAACGCCCCGGCAAGATCGGCCGCCTTGCCGCTCTGCAAAAGGATCACAACGATCAGAAATAAGCACACAATTACGTGCACGATTGTTAAAAGGACTGCGATCACAACTTCACCAGTATAGCAGCCTTCACGAGGCAAGCTTCTTCATGATCAGCGCCAGGGCTTCGTCGGGCGGAGAGGTTTCACCGCATGCCCGGCTCTGCGCGCGCCAGACGGCCTCCGCCACATTCAAAATACCCTCAGCCATCTCATTTGTAACATGCGCCGGCGCCTTACTGGCAGTGATGGCATCGGCCGCCGTTCAGCACCTTGCCGACTTCATCGGAACCACCGACCAGATGACTGGAGATGCACTGCCGCAACCCCATGCTCGCCATTTCGAGAATGCGCCTGCTTCGGCGGTATTTCTCCTCGGACGTCAAGCGTCTGACGGTCGGATCGATCTCGACGACGGTATTCAGAGTTTGCAGATGCGAGCGAACAGAAGCGTTGTCGGGATCGATCCGAAACGCCTGTTCGAAAGCGGTGTGCGAGGCGGGATACTCTCCCTCCTCCAGTTCGGCTTGCCCCAGCCCCTCGTAAGCATCGACATCCTTCGGATTTCGCGCCACCATGGCCTGGTAAATGCTCGCCGCTCGCGCCGGGGAATCCACAGAGAGAAACAATTTTGCGAGGCGCTTTTGAATTTCGGGATCTTTCCCGGACAGCGCCTCGAGCGAAATGAGTTCGGCGAGCAACTCCTGTTTCTTTCCATGCTTCGAGAGCAGATCGATCAGTTCCATCCGGACTGCCTGCTGGTTCACCGCCGGGTCCGGCCATTCGCCGTAAATCGCACGGTGATAGTAAGCTTCCGCATCCGCGACCTTTCCTTCTTTGACCATCAGACGCGCCGCTGTCAGATTCGTCCGGCCGTCGTTGGGATAGCGATTGAGAACCTCATCCATCAGCATGGCCGCGTCAGCCGTATTTCCGACCTCCGTCAATGCAGCGATCAGCGCCAGTTCATATTCGCGATTGTCGCGTTCGATCGCATACGCGCTTCTGAACCGTTCGACCGCTTCCGCGGCCTTCCCCTCCCGAATCAGGCGTGTGCCCTGGATGTAGGAACGCTCCGCCGTGCTGTGCAACTCCGAAGACTCCACTTTCGCCAGAAACTGATCGAGCACGCTCAGCCCGACGATTAAAGCGAGTATCGCAATTACCGCGCTCGTCAGACTGGACCTCATCCTCCCTCACTCCGGGCCGCCGCGTACCCGTTAGCGGAGAGGTCCGCGATTCCGAATTCCTCAAGGATACGAGTAAGGGTAACGACGCCGCACATCTCGTAAATACTGGCTCGACTCACCACGGGCAGAACGTCGACGTTTCCGTCGCGCATACGCTCGAGAGCGTAGCTGACCGGATGATCGGTATGGACGAACGGATATGACTCCGTCCCTTTGATGAGATCGCGAACCATCTTCGCTTCGGCGCCCGCGGTTTCGATGTCTCGCCTGGTGATCAGCCCCCGGATCTGCTTCCGTTCGCCCGCCGGCCACGAATTACATTTTCGGTTGTCCAGAAAAAGCTTCGCGGCGTCCAGATTCGCGTCCGGCGACAGGAGTTGGGTATCGGAGCTCATGATTTCGCCCACGTTCGGCCCGGCGAGTTCCTCGCGCGATTCCGCGGTGGGCAGGTATACGCCCTCCTGCAAGGCGAGCGCCTCATAGATCGGCTCGGGCTGAAGTTGCCGGGAAATCACAAACGCGATCATGTTGGAAATCATCAGCGGCACGATGATCGCGTAATCGCGAGTCATCTCGAAAATCATGATCACCGAAGTCATCGGCGTGCGGACGATGCCGGCGAATGCCGTGCCCATACCCACCAGGGCGTATGCCCCGGGAGCCGCAGTGAGCCCGGGAAGCAACGAATGCGCCACGCCTCCGGTTGCCGCTCCGATCATGGCGCCGATAAAAAGACTGGGCCCGAATATGCCTCCCGCGTTGCCGGACGAATAACACATCGGCGTGGCGATAATCTTCAGCACGGCCATCATCGCAACAGTCTTTACCGGAATCTCTCCCCCGAGCGCCCGGTCCACATAGTCGTATCCGACACCCAGAACCTCCGGCACGAACCACCCGAGAAGGCCCACGAACAGGCCACCGATCGCGGGCTGAAACCAGACGGTCGAAGCTGGCAGCCGTCGAAACCACAAGCGCAGTTTCAGGAGCAGTTTCACAAAGCAGACCGACCCCAGTCCTCCCACGACTCCGAGAATTGCGTAGATGCCGAATTCCATCGGGCTCACAAGGTTGTATGCGGGCACATGAAACAACGGCTGGTCGCCGAGAATCAGGTGGAGCACCATCCACGCCGTCGCCGAACCCACCACAACCGAACCGATCACGGGCGCATGGAGATCGCCCAGAATCTCCTCCAGGGAGAACAACACGGCTGCAATCGGGGTATTGAACGCCGTGGCCAGCGCCGCCGAGCAGCCCACCGGCACGAGCGCCTTTACGTTCGCGGGACTCAGACCGAATCTTCGGCCAATAACCGAGGCGATTCCGGCTCCAATTTGTACCGATGGACCTTCGCGGCCCAGAGCAATGCCGCTTGCCAGCGAGATCGAACAGCAAAGAAACTTGCCCATTGCCGTTTTAGCGGAAATAAAACCGTTGCGAATGAACAGGGCAAACTTCGCCTGGGGAATTCCGCTTCCGCGCGCGTTCGGAAAATAACGAAAAAGAAGATAGCCGCTGACGAGAGCCCCGATAGTGGGTACGAATATTCGTCTCCATGCGGCGCTGTCAGGCGGGTACATCCGCGCAGCCAGACGTCCGGTCAAAAGTATGAAAGCGACTGTAGTAAGTCCGACGATGATCCCGATGATCAGGCTCAGGATCATCAACAGCTGGTTTTCGCGTTTGTGAAAACCCATCCACTCCCGCAGCCTGACGCCCGTGGGCTGCTTCGCTGTTTCCAGCGTGTCAACTCCCATAAACTTTCACAATAGCGCGGGGCTTCCAACAAGCCGTAATGCGCTTAAAAAGGCCATTCGTACGACACTCTGTCGAAGACGCGGTTGGCAGGGTTACCGGCGACAGATCGCCGGCGCTACCGGCTCTGACGTAAAGCTCCGCGCCGAGCGGAAGCTCGGCGGCACCGAAGCCCTGGCCCCACACCGGCAGCGTGTCTTCATTGCCTTTGGCGGGCCGCCGCGGGCCATGGAACACTCTGTCGAAGACGCGGTTGGCAGGGTTACCGGCGACAAGATCGCCGGCGCTACCGGCAGGACATAAAGCTCCGCGCCGAGCGGAAGCTCGGCGGCACCATT
Organism: Terriglobia bacterium; assembly: GCA_963831795.1. Classification (GTDB taxonomy): domain Bacteria; phylum Acidobacteriota; class Terriglobia; order Bryobacterales; family Bryobacteraceae; genus BOG-234. The sequence continues at coordinate 28,035 of CAWHSB010000001.1, forward strand.
GCCTTTGGCGGGCCGCCACGGGCCATGGAACACTCGGTAAGTTTTCTGCTAACGAGCTAGAGCACTTCCTCCCATTGGGGCGCAGCGGCGAAGGCGGCGTGGATCATGCCGACATGCGAGTAGGTTTGCGGGAAATTACCCCACATGCGGCGGTTGATCGGGTCGTAGTCCTCCGAAAGCAGACCCAGCGGCGACATGGCCGCATGAATACGATCGAACCACGTGCGGGCTTCTTCCCGCCGGCCCGCCCGGGCCAGCGCTTCGATCAGCCAGAACGTGCAGATGACAAACGCGACCGATGGCTTGCCGAAACCGTCGTTCAGGCTGTAGCGGAGGAGCCACCCTCCATGGTCCAGATCTTTCGCAATTGCGTTAATCGTACCGACCAGCCGGGGATCGTCATAGGGAAGGAACCGGAGACGAGCCATCTGCAGCAGCGCCGCATCCAGTTCCGACCCGCCGTAATGGCCGACGAAACTCCCCATCTTTACATTCCAGGCGTGGTCGATCATCTGCGACTGGATGAGGTCCGCGGCTTGCCGAAATTCTCCGGCGCGGGACGGCGCGTGGCGGCCGTCGATGAGCGCCATGCGATCGGCCGCGGCCCAGCACATGAGACTGGAAAACGTTTGCGGCACCCATTCGGTTCGATATTCCCAGATACCCGCGTCGGGTACGCCCGCAACTGAAATCGCCTTGCGCGCGAGGCCTTCCACCAGATTCAGCGTCGCGGGCGATCGATCTTCGCTCATGCGTTCATCCAGAAAGAGAGGCGTCAGCGCGAGTACGAGTTCGCCGTAAATGTCGTTCTGCAGATGGGTCGCCGCTCCGTTTCCAACCCGCACGGGGCGTTCGTTGTTGTAGCCCGGCCAGTCTTCGAGGATCGATTCGTCCAGATTCTGAGACCCGTCGACGCGGTATAAGGGCGCGAGATTCATGCCCGATGCGCCGCCGGTGACGTTCAGCAGGTATTGCACAAACTGTTCGCGCTCCTCAAACTGGCCGAGGAGGCCGAAAGCATTCAATACGTAATAGGAATCGCGCAACCAGCAATAGCGGTAGTCCCAGGTGCGACCGCTCCCGGGCGACTCCGGAATCGATGTAGTCATGGCGGCGATGATTGCGCCGGTGTCCTCGAAGCAGTGAAGTTTCAGCACCAGCGCGGAGCGGATCACCTCCTGCTGGAACAGCGGCGGAATATCGCAATGCTTCACCCAGGTTTGCCAGTAGCGGGTGGTCTCGCTCCAGAAGCGTTCGCAGAGGGGAGCCAGCGGTTCTTCGACCGGAGCTCCCCACGTCAGCGCGAAGTACTTTCGGCCCGTCAGCGTAAACGGCTGACCGCCGAGCCATGAGAGCGGAATATCCGTGGTGAGCCGCAGCTTGCTGGCGAAGCCTTCGAAGTCGAGATGATGCGACCCGTGCGTCACGGCAGGCCGGATTTTGGACCAGCCCAGGCGAGGCTCGCACGCTGCGAGGATGCGCGGCGTCCCTTTGATGGGTTCGACGATCCGAATGAGTGTCGTTGGCCTGTGGGCGTTGCCGAATTGCAAAAATCGCGGAGCGAAATCGATCACCCGGAAGGAACCGGAGGGGGTTTCGAAAACGGTCTCGAGGACATTGGTATTCGGAATGTACCGTTGATTGCCCTTTCCGCCATCGCCGGGCCCGATGCAAAACCGGCCGCCGTTTTCGGCGTCGAGCAGAGTCGAAAATACAGGTTCGGCGTCAAAGCGCGGCAGACAACACCAGACGATCTCACCGTTACTGTGGACCAGCGCCGAAAACTGACAGTTTCCGATCACTCCCAGATTCTCGATCTGCATGGTTAGAACTTAGCAGCCCCAGGCCTGATATGAGCATCAGGCCGATCGAAAGATGGTCTGCTACGACCCTTTTGGGGCCACGAATTAACACGAATAAACACGAATCAATCCGTCAGGCTGCGGTTGCGTGTAGCTTTTGGGGGCGGTAGCGACTGAAATCGGTTTGATTTGCCCGGTTCAGGCGGCGGTCCTTGTCGATGGCGGCGTGGATTTCGGCGGTTGAAAAAACGAACCCATCTTTCGCGGGTTCATAGGGTAAACCCTTCATTTCGCTGAGCTGGAGGAGCTTCTTCGCTTCCTTCATTTCGGCTTCGCGTTTGGCCAGGCGGGCGGCCTGCAGAGCCTGGAGGGTGGCCAGGTTCTTCTGGATGTTGCGATTGATTCGCTGGTCGTAGAGGGTCAGAAGCTGGAGCTGTTTCGATTCGGCCGTGAAAACTTTGGCAGCGGTCAGGGCGGCGTGGATTTCGGGATCTTCCGTTTCAATTTCGTCCGATTTCGCATTGTGGCCGAGGGCGAAGAGGTTGTCTTCCACGGCGCTGATTCGGTTCAGACGCCAGCTGTCGGTCGCGATGCGCTGGGCGAGCTGGGTCTCCATGGCGCCTTCGGGGGCCAGGCTCTCGACGATTGCGGCGGAGAACGCATCGTGCATGATGCGGTCGACCTCGGTCATGGCAGTCACCTGGCCGGTGAGGTTGTGGCGCCGCGCGTTCAGGGCGGCTACCTTTTTGCCTTCGTCCGTTTTGGGGCCGGTGGAACGCTGCGCGTTCCGCCGATTCGCGGCGAGTTGCTTTTCTGAGATCATCGTGTGCAAATTCTCCTTCTCGATGAGGATTAAAACACACGAAATTACGGTTGCGATGTTAAGTTATTGATTCTACAGATCACATTCGTTGTGAACGGTGTTTTTGGATGGCCGGAAAACCGGCTGGAGGCGGTTGTAATCACCACAGCACCCCATCCCTTGCAGGCTCAGGTTCCGGCAAAGCAGTGTCTCCCAATATTTGCAGCAAGTTAATTTCAATGGTTTTCGTAATCGCTGTAAGCGGCAGGTCGTTCGCCGAGTTTTCGAATGGATCCTCGAGATTACGTCCGATTCGATCCAGCGCCAGGAACATGAATCCCACCAGCGTCGACCCGAGCGGCGTAAACCAGCCCAACGCCGAGACCATTCCGATCGGCAGCAGCAGACAGTAAATCAGGACGAAGAGGTTCAGGAAGAAGTCATACTGCTTCGGAAGAGGCGTGTTCTTGATGCGTTCCGCGGCGCCTTGCGAAGCCATAAGGTCGGAGAGGGTGCGGTCGATCGACTGCCATTCCCACTCGCTGATCCATTTCCGGTTTCGCGCGTCGCGCAGAACTGTTGCCATTCCGGTCTGGAGCGCCAGGGGTAAGTTCTTTTCAGGGACAAGGTGCGCAAGTTCGTCGGATGAAAGGAAGCGATGGATCTCAGGCGCCGGATCGAGGCCGCGTAATTGCTGTCGCAGCGAGTACACAAACGCAATCTGATGGTAAACGATGTTGCGCTGCATCGCGGAGATCTCGGAGTCCGAGCTCAGGCTTGGGCAAACCTGCCGCGCGAGGTTGCGGCTGCTATTGACAATTTGCCCCCAGACTGTCCTCGCTTCCCACCAGCGGGAATAGGCGGAACTATTCCGAAATGCGACGACGATTCCGATGGTGGATCCGTACAGAGCGAGCGGGATATCGCGAGAGGCAATCCACTCCCATCCCAAAACCTTGACTATCACGACGACGACCAGGTCCCAGGCCAACAACGAGAGGAGGTGTCGTCCCAAAGACCGGAAGACACGCTTGAACTGGTGCGCGCCGGAGACAATCATTCGCTGCCGGTGAGCCGCGCGGCAGGGGCGGCGGCCAGTTGGTGCTGGAGGTTGATCGAAAGGGCATCCGCCAATGTCTGGCTAAACAGCGGTAGTTGACCCGTGCGGTGAAACGAGAGAAGTTGCTGCTCCACAGTTCTTTTTATCGCGGCAGCCTGTTCCGTTAATTTATATGTGACGAGGCTTTCATCGAGGTGAAACTGATTGACCAGGAACTCATCAGGATGCACGGCCTCGATTTCGCATTCGGCTAATGCCTCAACCCGAAAATGTTTCAGGTTGAATGTGATAATCGTCTGGGCGCCGGATCGGATAGCGGCGGCCAGCACATGCCTGTCTTTGGGATCGTTCTTCAATCCCGCTTTCAAATCTTTATATCCGGAGATCCACGTCTCCGGAAAGGCCTTGTTCGGTTCGCCTTCAACATGCGCAGTCTGTTGCGACGTCTTCCCAAAAGCACAATCTAACGTCCGTCTGGTCTCAGCGATGATGTCATCGCTCCACTTTGGAACGTAATAGTCTTTGTTCATTCAGCGTTATCTGGCGCATATACCCGGTCGTAGTCCTCCTCTTCGACTGCTTTCCTGGCCAATTCATCGAGAATCTTTTTTCTCTCCAGGTCTCGCTTCTTTTGGTATCCGAGAACGTCTTTCAGGTATATACGTCGATGCGTACCGGTCTTGTGGTGGGGAATTTCGCCCCGCTCCAACAGCTGAATCAGAAACGGGCGGGAGACACCCAGTATATTTGCAGCTCGCTGGGTGGTCAGTTCCTCCATAACGGGAACGACCGATACCCCCTTCCCCTGCCTCATGTACCCAATAACCTGCCGTAAAACATTGAAAACAGGCTCAGGAATTGAAATCGTCTCCTGATTCGGGCCAATCAGAGCCGGCGCTGCCCCAAGAAAGAAAAGACGATACAAATCCTGAATCTCGGCACTTTCGGTATCGCGAGACTGATGCACGGATGCCGATACGTGCGTGCCTGTTCCACTCATGAAATTCTCCTCTCCGTATGTATTGACATTCGGGAACACCAAACGAAACAGAAAACTATGTTCGAAATATTCGAAACGTAACGTTTCCGCAAGAAGTATCGTTTGATGATGAGGGATTGTCAATAGGCCGATTGGGTCTTGGGAGTTGTATTTCTGCTATTTTTTGTTGGCGGCCCGTCACTTCTCCGCACCATCGGGTTTGGTCGTGACATTTGCACCAGAAAAGCGTACACTCGCCGCGTTAAAGTAGGGACAGGGCAAATGAATTTGACGGTGCATATTCCCGACGAAATCGCTGGCAGCCTCAGTAATGGGGGCGATTTGTCGCGCCGTGTGCTGGAAGGCTTCGCCCTTGAGGAATACAAGTCGGAGCGCATATCGAAGGCACAGTTGCGCCGTCTGCTGGGCTTTGAGACGCGTTACGAACTCGACGACTTTCTGAAGGCTCATCAGGTCGGGGCCAACGTCACCATTGAGGATGTGCGCCGCGATGTGCAGGATCTCAGAAGTCTGGGACTCTGACGGGTGCAGTGGTCATCGCCGACACCGGCCCGATCAACTATCTGATCCTGATCGGGCACATCGACGTTCTTCCAGCCCTGTTTGAAAAAGTGATCATCCCCGCCGTCGTGCGGGATGAATTGAAACACCGGAAGGCACCGCCCGCAGTGCAACTCTGGATCGCCGATCCACCGCCGTGGGTGGAAGTGCATCACAGCGCTCATGTCCATGATCCATCGATGGAAACACTCGACGCTGGCGAGGAAGACGCGATCGCCCTCGCTATCGAACTCCACGCGGACTTGATCCTGATGGATGATCGGGACGGGGTCCTCATCGCGCGAAGCAAGGGGTTTCGGGTTGCAGGCACCCTCGGTATTCTTTCCATGGCCGCCGAGCATCGGCTTATCAATCTTGCCGACGCCTTCGAACGTATCAAACGGACCAGTTTTCACTACCAGCAAGAAATCATGGACCAGTTGCTCGACGAAAGCGAGCCCGGAAAATCATAGCCCTCGAATCGGCGTGTCATCCTTCGCAAGCTGCGTAGAGGTTACGTACTGATCTTTTTCGTTAAGCACACGCTTACCTCGGCCACGCCCGGTGGTGCGGCGCTGGCCTGGACATGAAACATTTCAATAAGCGTTTGGAGGATCACGCCAAGTTCCGCCAGTACGCCAATCATCTGCCACATGGCGCGGCCTGTCGGCGTTTCGGTATCGATTGCCTCCGTGAGCGAACGAAATTTCACGCCGCGCTTTTTGAAGTCGTCGAGCATCCGTATCAGGTCGGCCAAGCTGCGGCCCAGCCGGTCGAGCTTCCACACGATGAGCGTATCGCCGTGTTCGAGCTTCTTGAGGCAACGGAGCAGGGCAGGGCGCTTTGTCGTGGCCCCCGATAAACCGTCGTCTTTGAAAATGGAGTTGCATCCGACCTTTTTGAAGGCCGCGAGTTCCATGCCGGTTTCTGTAGCAGGGTCCAGGGTTCAGGAAAAGAGGGATCAAGAGCGGTGGTCGCCGAAAAATCCCCGAATGTCTCATAACCGGCGTCGGGGTCGTTCCACTGCCAAAGCTCCGGCTCGTGCAACTCGTCAAACGGATGATCGGCTAGCGATGGCGATCAGTGGCCACAAGACGCGTTCGGTATTCGACCGGTACAACATCGTTTCCGAGGGAGACCTCTACGAAGCCGCCCGCAGGCTGAACAGCTACGTGGCAGAGGCTGATTAAGAAGCGCGATGGTGACAATATGGTGACAGTGAGCCCGGACTGCCCGTCGCTGCCGGCCTCTGAGTTTGATTCTAAATTATTGAATTGATTGGTGGCGGAAGAGGGGGTCGAACCCTCACGAAGAGTGAACTTCGCCAGATTTTGAGTCTGGTGCGTCTGCCAGTTCCGCCATTCCGCCGTGAATGACTTTCTCAGTTTAACTGAACGATCCGGTTCAACGTCCGAATTGATGCCACACGCCGTCGTTCACATACCGTTGATTGCCAACAGAGACGGTCGTTACAACAGGATAACCTCCGTAAGCGTATCCGGACGGTGCAGCCCAGCCGCCGACGGGTGGGTACTGGGCGATGTAGGGCGCGGGATATGCCGGGTAGGGATAGTAGGGGTCGTAATAGGCACCATAGTAGTAGCCTGGGTAATACGCGGCATATCCCCAACCTCCCCAATAGGGATATCCACCGTAGCCGTAGTAGGCGTATCCGTAGCCGCCGCGATATCCGTAGCCACCGCGATATCCATAGCCGCCGCGGTAGCCGTATCCGTAGCCACCGCGATATCCTCCACTGCGATATACCGCACCGCCGGAGTATCCTCCACCACCGCGATAACTTCCACCGCCACCTCGGTATCCCCCACCGCCGGAAAATCCGCCGCGCGAGCCGCCTCCGTAGGAACGACCACCGCCACCGCCTCCGCCATGGCCGCCTCCTCGTTGAGCGAAGCACATGGTTCCGAATGTCAAAAAGAGAAGAATCAGAATCACCTTGCGCATGGTTTCAGGGTACTCCGATTTTTGACGGTCGCCGTTCCTCGACCAGCGGTGTGCTGAAAAAGGCCTTTCGAAGGTCCCCAAACAGGGGGATACACTTCCGCGCCGCGCGAAGGTACCTCGATGGTGTCATGCCCAGATAATTCTGTACAAGTCATGGGTTGGCCGATCGCTGCCGCAGCCGCCTTGCAGGCGAGAGGAAAGGACACTAAGACCGGCATTGTGCTGAGAACGTTATTCGAAGGACACTCCGTTGAAGAAGCGGTTCGGAAACGGCGAGAAGTGAAAGTCTACCGGCGACAAGATCGCCGGTGCTACCGGCGTTGACGTAAAGCTCCGCGCCGAGCGGAAGCTCGGCTGCAGGGCCGAAGCCCCTGCCCCACAACGGTTAGGCGCTGAGCGACTGTTTGACGATCTTCTGTGCCTCAGACACGATCTCTGCCAGGTGCACATCACTGCGGAAGCTTTCGGCGTACAGTTTGTAAATCTCCTCGGTTCCGGAAGGCCGCGCCGCGAACCATCCGCTGTTCGTCGTCACCTTCAGGCCGCCGATCGGGGCCTTGTTTCCCGGCGCGACCGTAATCTTCGATGTGATGGCGTCGCCCGCAAGATCGGCCGCCGTGACGGCCGACGGCGAGAGTTTACTCAGCGCGGTTTTCTGCTCGAGCGTGGCGGGCGCATCGATTCTCGTGTAATACGACTGACCGAAGCGGGACGTCAGATCGCGATAATGCTCTCCCGGGTCTTTGCCTGTGCGAGCCGTTATCTCCGCGGACAGCAAGCCGAGGATCAGACCGTCTTTATCGGTCGTCCACACCTTTCCATCGCGGCGCAGGAAACTGGCGCCGGCGCTCTCCTCCCCTCCGAAACAGCACGCCACCGTCGAAGAGACCGGGAGCGAACCACTTAAAACCCACGGGGACTTCCCAAAGCGTGCGGTGGAGGCCGTTGACGGCCCGGTCGATCAGTCCACTGCTGACCACCGTCTTGCCCACAACCGCGCTTTGCGGCCAGTCCGGCCGGTTCGCCAGCAGATATTCGATGGCCACCGCGAGGTAGTAATTCGGGTTCATCAGACCGACCGAGCGCGTTGCGATGCCGTGCCGGTCCGCATCCGGATCGTTGCCCCATGCGATGTCGAACTGGTCTTTGAGGCCGACGAGCCGCTCCATCGCGTACACGCTGGAGCAGTCCATGCGAATCTTGCCGTCGTGATCGACCGTCATGAAGGCAAACCGCGGATCGAGCGTCTTGTTGACGACGTTGATGTTCAGGCCGTACCGTTCGGCGACGGGCGCCCAGTAAGGCAGCGACGATCCGCCAAGCGGATCGACCCCGATCTTCAGGCCGGCCGACCGGATCGCGTCCATATCGATGACATTGCGGAGATCGTCAACGTAAGGACGGATGTAGTCCTGTTCGTGTGTCGTGGAAGCCTTTAAAGCCTGGGACAGCGGAACGCGCTTGACGTCCCGATTTCCGCCGCGCAGCAGATCGTTGGCGCGATTCTGAACCCAGCCGGTGATCTCCGTATCGGCCGGGCCGCCTTCGGGCGGATTGTATTTGAAGCCGCCGTCTTCGGGCGGATTGTGGGAGGGCGTTACGACGATGCCGTCGGACGAAACCTTGTTATCGCGGTTGAACGTCAGGATCGCGTGAGAAATCACAGGCGTCGGCGTGATGCCGTCGCGTTCCTGAATGATGGTTTCCACGCCGTTCGCCGCGAGCACCTCGAGCGCGGTGTTCTGCGCCACACCCGAGACCGCGTGAGTGTCCTTGCCCAGGAACAGCGGGCCGGTGATTCCCTTGCCCCGGCGGTATTCGCAGATCGCCTGGGTGGTGGCGAGGATGTGCGCCTCGGTAAAAGTGCCGTTGAACGGGGTTCCCCGATGTCCGCTGGTGCCGAAGCTGACCAGTTGGGTGGGGTCCGAAATATCGGGCTTGCGCTCGAAATAATCGCGCTCCAGTTTGGCCGGGTCGATCAGGATCTCCTGCGGAGCCGGCTTGCCTGCGAGAGGGCTGATTGGCATCAGTCGCTATTATTTCAGGGCTGATTCGGCTGCGTCTGCGCGCGCAGGCTGATCGGCGGAAAATACGTGCCCTTCAGTTCGCGCTTCCACCAGTTTCCGGTCTGGCGGCGTTCGTCGAAAGTGGTGAACTGGTAGTCGTAGACCATCGCGCGGATATATTTCGGGCGGTGCGCCGGCGAACGGATTCTGATCCAGCAACTGCAGTACGGGAGGCGACGCCTGCAGCAGACGCAGCATAAACCGTAACAGCCACGGGTTTTCGCGATAGCTCCCGAGAGCGGCGAACCACATCTGCCAGTCGAGACGCGGCTGCCCCGGTTCGGCCCAGCCCGGCGCGCGGTTCAGCGGCCCCGGCTTGTAAGGGAAGACGTACGGCTGCCAGTTGACGCTGTCGTACGAGCCCTCGATCGAAATCTCAGGGCGCGTGGTGGTCATGGTGGCAAACAGGCCGTATTGGTTGACGACGCCGAAAGGAATCGCGCGGCCCATGATTTCGTTCGCGGCCAATGGCGTCTGAACACCGAACATTCCCGCCAGTTGGGTGACCGAGAGGAACATCACGAGAACGAGCAAAGCGGCGGAGACGTACCGGTTCGAACGCAGCGGTTTTATCGGGCGCGATTTGATACTCGCATTGATGTCGATTTTGATGAATCGGGAGAGCAGTTGATCGTCCAGCAGGAAAAGACAGAACGCGATAGTCAGCAGGTTGAAGAATGTGTAGTTGCCGGTCAGCAGAATCAGCGTCTGTAGAGCGATGGTTCCCGCTGCGGCGATCTGCTTCAGCCGCCTGGGTCCGAACATGAAAAACGGCAGCGCCAGTTCCACCACGAAAACAAATACCGTGGACATCTGCTGAAACCAGAGAGGCAGCTTGATCATGTACCAGGCGAGCGGCGTCGGCAGGGGCTGTGTCTGGTAATGGTACTGCGAGCGCCGTGAGGTTGCGCCAGGTGGAGTCGTGGCTCAAGAGTTTGGCGGCGCCCGATTCGAACATCAGGCGAAAGAGCAGCCAGCGGAAGAGCCAGACGCGCGCCCATGTGGGCTTCAGGAAGATGGCGAGAAAGCCGGCTTCGAGCAGCAGAAAGTCCCACTGATAGGACATGAAGATCTGGCCGCCGTTCACGATGGAAAGGTAATAGATGAAAAGGACGATGAACGCGCCCTTCTGGCCCGCGGTGTGCGGACGGCCGATCAGCGACACGCCGGCGAGCACCGCGCCGGCCCAGACGATCGTTTCGAGTCCGCCATCGGTGTGGATCCACCAGAAGAGGGTCGGCGCCTGCCAGAACCCCTGGCTGCCGAATTGCCGGGTCACCTGTGTAAGGAACTCGGTTACCGGCTGCACGCCCTGTTCGCCGATCAGTCCTCTGACCTGCCGTCCGAAAGAGATGAAGGCGATGAGATAGATCAGGGAGATGGCGCGGGCGAAGAGGGACGAGGCAATGTTGTAAGTGGGCCGAACGACCTCTTTGCCCCAGAGCAGGCGCGTAATCCGGTAGCCGGCGTTCCGATTCGCGGCTACGATCCGGTACAGGAATTCCATGACAGCGGAAAAGCCCGGCAGGTGGCGATAAAGCCAGAGCGGGAGGGTCCACAGGCCGCCGGGAACCAGCGCCATCAGGCGGAAAGCTGCCTCGGCGCCGCTGGCGCGAACGTCGCCGTCGAAATACTGAACCGCGCTGCGGAAGTCGGAGAGCGGAACGTCGGGAAACCGCTTGGCGGCGCTTTGATAAGGGAGGTATTCGATGCGGTCGCCGGTCAGTGAGCGCCAATAGCCCACCCACATCTTGCAGAACGAACAATCGCCATCGAAGACGAGAACCGGCACCGTTCCGACTATACCAGGGGCTTTAAACGGCGACGCGTCGCGCGACGATAAGCGTCATGTCATCCGCCGGAGGCGCTCCGCCCGTCCACGCGAGCAGAGCTTGATTCACTTCGCTGACAATTGTGGCGGCGGAGTCCGTGCGCCGTCCGCTTGCGACTCTCGCCAGTCCACCGACTCCGAACTCCACGCCGGCGGAATTGATCTCTTCGGTGATGCCATCGCTGTAAATCAGGAGCGTGTCGCCTTCGTCCAGGTGTGAAACGTACTGGCGATATTCGGTCGACGGTGTGATTCCGAGTACCGGGCCGCCTCCGCTCAACTGCTCGTTCTCGCCGTTCGCGCGGAGAATAAGCGGTGGGTTGTGGCCGGCGTTCGCGAAGGTGAGGTCTCCCGTGTCGCCATCCAGGATACAGAAGAACAGGCTGATGAACCGGTTCGCCGGGCAGTTGGTTGAGGTAATCCGGTTCAGCCGCGTCATCACGTCCGCCAGACTTTTCGGTTCCTCGATTAACACCTGAACGCGCGCCTGGAGACCCATCATGAGCAAAGAGGCGGGCATTCCCTTGCCGGAAACGTCACCGACAGCCATAGCGATCCGTCCCGGGCCGTACGGAAAGAAGTCGTAGTAATCGCCACCCACGGTGCGGCAGGGGGCGTTGTAGCCGGCCAGATCAAGTCCATGGATGGTGGGGGGCGCGGAGGGCAGAAGCCCCCGCTGGATTTCCGCCGCCTGCTGCAGGTCGCGGGCCAGAAGCTGTTCCGCTCGTTCGAGCTCGGCAAGGCGCGCGTTCTCGATCCGGACCGCCGCGACGTTCGCCATCACGGTGAGCAGGTTCAGGTCGTCTTTGGTGAACTCGCGAATTACCGAAGGCGAATCCACATAGATGATGCCGATGATCCGGTCCCTGGTTTGCAGCGGCACCGCGATCAGTGTCCGGATGTTCTGTCCGACAATGCTGCGGCGCTCCCGGAATGCATCGTCAAGGGCGGTATCCCGGACCAGAATCGAGACGCCGCTGTTCAGCACGCGATCGCGTACGGCCGCGCTGATCCGGAAGCCGTCACCCTGGTTTGCCTGAACGACAAGTTCGCCGCCTTCGAGGGTCATCAGAACCCCGCGATTTCCCTGCACCGCCTGAATGGAGAGATCGAGAATGAATCGGAAGAGCTCCGGCAGCGGCCTGTTGCCGGCCAGTTCGTTACCTGCACGGATGAGCGCGGAAACATGATTCGCTGCGAGGGTTTCGGAAGGCTCGGTCCGATTCCCGTTCCCGATAACGCCTTCGAGCCGGGTGATGGTGGTTGAAGAACTCACCGGCGCGTCGTCGCTGCCCGGGGCATTGTTGCCGGGCGTGGAATCGAAAACTACGACTGGTCTGCGGGGCTGTGAAGCGGGGTTGTCGTATATCAGAACGAGATGTCCCGCGGTGATGCGATCTCCGGGTTTGAGAGGCGTTCGGGCGGTGATTCTGGCGCCGTTGAGGATGGTTCCGTTCTTGCTGCCGAGATCGCGGAGAGCCCATCCATCGCCATCGCGCTCGATCGCGAGGTGTTGGCGCGAAAGGCCTGTGTCTTCGGGGTAGCAGAGTTCCGTTCCCCCCGCTCGGCCCAGCGTGATGCAGTCCTTTTCAAGCGGAACGAGCCGGCTCTGACCGTCGGCCGACAGAATCTGGAGTTCTCTCATCCCGGCTGATTACGTGTTTCGCGAAGCACTTCTTCGAGCGCGTCGACGGCCTGAAGGCACTGGTCGCGGCTGACGTCGTAGTGCGTTACGGCGCGCATGAACCGATTGTTTACCGCGTTCATGAGTACGCCGCGAGCCTTGAGTCCCGCCGAGACATCGTTCGGCGAACATTCTTCGGGCAGTTTAAAGATCACAATGTTGGTTTCGACGGGGCGGACGGTCACGCCTTCAAGCCGAGTGAGGGTTTTCGCGATGAGTTGCGCGTTGGCGTGATCGATGTGGAGGCATTTCGGCGATTCTTCCAGCGCGACCAGGCCTGCCGCGGCGAGAACCCCGACCTGCCGCATGCCGCCGCCGAGACGCTTGCGCAGCAGCCGCCCGCGATCGATCAATTTTGCGGGGCCGGCCAGAATCGATCCCACGGGAGCACCGAGCGCCTTTGACAGGCAGAACATCACGGTATCGACGTTGGCGACGATTGCGCTTACCGGCTTTCCGGTGGCCGTCGACGCGTTGAACACCCGCGCGCCGTCCATGTGGACGGGAACGCCGGCGTCATGTGCGCGGTCGCAAATGTCATCGATTACTTCCTGCGGGTAGATGCGCCCGCCCGCCATGTTGTGGGTATTTTCGATTTCGATTGCGCCAGTGGGTGCTGAGTGGGCTCCTCCCCGCTTCAGAACAGTGCGAATGATATCCCACGTCAGAATTCCGTCCGGAGTGTCGGCCGAACGGATCAGGCAGCCGGAGAACCACGCGAGCATCGAGAGCTCCCAGTCGAGCAGATGGGCGCGCGAATCGCAGATAACTTCCTGGCCGTGCTCCGTGAGCAGCTTGATGGCGATGGTATTGCCCATCGTGCCGGTGGGGACGAAGAGCGCTGCTTCCTTGCCGGCGATCTCGGCCGCGCGCTGTTCCAGTTTGTTTGCGGTTGGATCTTCGGCGTAGACGTCATCGCCAACTTCGGCTTCGAACATTGCCTGGCGCATGGCTGCGGTGGGTTTCGTGACCGTGTCGCTTCGGAGATCGATCATGCGGGCAAGAACTCCTGGAAGATTTCGTTTGAGACCATTACGCCTCGGGGCGTCAGGCGAAGGTTGCCATTCGCCTGCTCCAACATGCCGGTCGAGAGGAAGTATTCGAAAGTGGAACCGAAGCGCTGCCAGTCGGCGTCGTCGGCGTGGACTCCTTCGGAGAGACGGAGCCCGACGAAGAACTTCTCTTCCCCGGGATCGGGCGAGGTTTCGGCGCACCGCACGGATTCTCCGCGCTCGGAACGGGCTCACGTAATCCTGAGCCGCCTCGACGTTCTGCCACCGCGAGGAACCGTCGAAGGAATGAGCGTCCGCGCCGAATCCTATGTAAGGTTCTCGCTTCCAGTACTTCAGGTTGTGGATCGATTCGGCCCCGGTTCGGGCAAAATTAGAGATTTCGTAGCGGTGGATGCCGTGGGACTCGAGCACCTCGACGGCGGTCTCGTAGAAGTTTCCGATTGCGTCGTCGGACGGGACGTCGCTTGCTCCGTAGCGTTTGCCGCCGAGAAGGATTTCCGAACCCAGACGGCTGTCCTCGTCGATTTCGAGCATGTATACGGAGATGTGGGGGACGTCGAGTCGCAAGGCCGCTTCCAGAGATTCGCGCCAGCTGGTCTCCGTCTGGCCCGGCAGGCCGGCGATCAGGTCGATATTGATGTTTGGGAGATTGAGATCCCGCAGCAATCGAACGTCTTGTTCCACGATCTGCGCATCGTGCCTGCGCCCGGTTCGCGCCAGCTCGGATTTCACGAACGATTGCACGCCGAGGCTTACGCGATTGATGCCCGCGTTGCGCCATGCGGTGACGCGTTCGGGGTTCAGGGTTCCCGGAGCAGCCTCAAGCGTGGCTTCGCGCCAGATGCCGGCGATAAGATCGCCGGCGCTACCCGGGTTGACGTGACGCTCCGCGCCGAGCGGAAGCTCGGCGGCAGCGCCGAAGCGCTGGCCCCACATCCCTTGTGCAGCGGCCAGCAAATGCGCTAGTGCAGCGGCGTCCATTGCGCTGGGTGTTCCGCCTCCGATGAAAACGGTTTCCGGCGTCCAGGCCCATTCGTGGGCGGCAATTTCCCTGAGCAGCGCGGCGAGATAGCGCGATTCCAGTTCGCGGGGAAGCACACCGGAGGCGAAGTTACAGTAGGTGCACTTCTGAGCGCAAAACGGCCAGGAGATGTAGATGCCTGCCACGAGACACTCTGATGATATCGCTCCGGTTTCAGAGCTGGATATTGACGAATCGCGCGCTCTGAACGGCGGGGTTGAGCTTCAATTGTTCCAGTACATCGGGGGGAACCGGGCTGTCGGTGGTAACTACGGCAATCGCTATGACGGGATTTTCGGATTCGTTGCGCCCAAAAGAGAAATTGGCGATATTGATCTGCCTCGATCCGAGAACCGAGCCAATATGGCC
Source organism: Terriglobia bacterium (assembly GCA_963831795.1). GTDB lineage: Bacteria > Acidobacteriota > Terriglobia > Bryobacterales > Bryobacteraceae > BOG-234. The sequence goes on from CAWHSB010000001.1 coordinate 43,188, forward strand.
GACCACTCCGGGCACGTCCAGATTCTTGAGAAATACCAGCGAGCCCGTCAGGGGCGCCTCGCAGTAGATGCCGTCGACGTGGATCAGCCGGGGCTTGCCGAACACGACCGCGCCTTCCACGGTCGTGACGCCCGAATCCGTTTCGACTTCGATCCGGATGGTATCGAGATGCGCCGAGCGTCTGTCGTGCACGTCCGCCACGTTCCATCCGCGATCCGACGCGAGTTGCATGGCGTTAACGACATTCGCCCGTGACGCGGTTGAGCGGTTGAGCACTCCCGCGAGTCCCGCGTTGCGCAGAAGCGTCGTGTTCAAGTCGGCGACCGTTCCGTAGTAGGTCAGGCGAACCGCTCTCGGATTGCCGTCGACCAGATGCGCCGCGAAATTGCCGAGACGCTCGGCCAGATCGATGTACGGTCCCGCGCTCTTGTACTGGTCGGGCGACATCGCGGGCATATTGACCGCATTGATGGCAACGCCGTTCTGCAGATATTCGACCACCTGTTCGGCGATGCGCACGCCCACAATCTCCTGCGCTTCTTCCGTCGAGCCGCCGATGTGCGGCGTCGCCAGCACCTGGCTCAGCGCGAACAGCGGATAGGTGGCGTCGGTGGGTTCTTTCAGAAAGACGTCGAGCGCCGCGCCCGCCCACCTGGCCGGATTCGATGGCGTCTTTCAGATCGCCTTCATCGAGCAGCTCGCCGCGCGCGCAGTTCACGATACGCACGCCCTTCTTCATCTGCGCGAAGGCTTCTTTGTTCAGAAACTTGTCGGTCTCGGGCGTGAGCGAGACGTGGACCGTGATGTAGTCGCTGTTCTTGTAGAGATCCGGCAGGCTGACCAGCTGGATCCCGAGATCCTTCGCGATCTGCGCGGTGACATACGGATCGTGCGCAAGAATGCGCATCTCGAACGCGCGCGCGCGCTTCACCACTTCACGGCCGATACTGCCCAGGCCGATGATGCCCACCGCCTTGCCGCGCAGCTCGCTGCCGAGAAACTTCTTCTTTTCCCATTTGCCGGCTTTGGTGGAGGCGCTCGCCTGCGGAATGAACCGCGCCATCGAAAGCATGAGCGCGATGGTGTGCTCGGCGACCGATACCGCGTTGCCGCCCGGCGTATTCATGACGAGCACGCCCGCGGCCGTCGCGGCGGGGAGATCGACGTTATCGACACCGACGCCCGCGCGCCCGATGACCCGCAGTTTCGGAGCCTGCTTCAGAATTTCCGGCGTCACCTGCACGGCGCTGCGAACGATCAGCGCCTCGGCGCCGGGAAGATGTTTCGCGATATTCTTTCGGATTGGAAACGATGACGTTCCAGCCTGGCTGCGCCTGGAACAGTTCAATGCCCGCCTGAGCCATCGGCTCAGCGATCAGAACGTTCATTATGCGTTTGCCTTCTGCCTGTGCGTTCGTAAACACGCTGAACGGCAGCGACACCCTTACCCAGTTCCACTTTGTGTCCGTTGGCGCGGAGAATCAGTTCGAGACCCGCGATGATGCCGAACATGTCGGCGAAATCGAAATAGCCGAGGTGCGCCATGCGGAAGATCTGGCCCTGCATGCTGCCCTGGCCGTTGGCGATGATCGCGCCAAAACGCTCTTTGAAGCCCTTGACGATGACCTTCGAATCCATGCCCGCGGGGGCCTTGATCGCTGTTACCGAACTGCCCGGGACGCTTCGCGAAAACTTCGAGACCGAGTTCCACACGCCGCGTCGCGCGTGGCGCGCGCCAGAAGTTGCGCATTTTCGATCAGGTTCGGCATGCCGATCTTCTTCATGTATTTCAGCGATTCACCGAGCGCCAGAATCAGAGACGTGGCCGGCGTCCAACTGGAGTCATTGGCAGCCGCACTTTTTTTCTCGATCTTCAGGCTGAAGTAGTAGTGCGGCAGAGTCGCAGTGTCGGCGAACTTCCACGCCTTCGGGCTCACCGACATGAACGCGAGGCCCGGCGGAATCATGAACGCCTTCTGCGAACCGCCGATCACCACGTCGAGGCCCCAGCCATCGATATCGAGAGGCATGGTGCCGATGCCGGTGATCGCGTCCACTACAAAGATCGCATCGGTTTTTTTGACGATCCCGCCGATGGCTTCGACGTCGTGCTCCGCGCCGGTCGAAGTCTCGGACGCCTGTATAAAAACACCCTTCGTGCCGGGTTCGGCCTTCAACGCCGCCTCGACGCGATCCGGCGTGACGACCTCGCCGTATTCGGCTTTCAGAACGTTCGCGTCCAGCCCATAAGCCTTCGCGATCTCGACCCAGCGCTCGCCGAATTTACCGGCCGTGCACACGATCACCTTGTCGCCGCGCGAGAATAGATTGGACACCGAAGCGTCCATCGTCCCCGTTCCCGACGCGGCGAAGCACAAAACGTCGTTTGAAGTGCCGTAAACTTCCTTCAGGTCCGCGAGCGCCGATTTGTAGACGTTTCTGAATTCTTCGGTGCGGTGGTGAATGTCCGAAGCCATCATCGCGTGGAGCGCAGGTGGATAGAGCGGAGTTGGGCCTGGAGTAAGCAGACGCTGCTTGCGGATGTGCATGGAGAGGACTTGGAGTATTTAGAATATCAGACACATGCCACTTTCAGACCAAATTCAGAAGGACCTGGTAACGGCCATGAAGGCCCGCGATGAGGCCCGCCTGAGCACTCTCCGGATGATGAAATCAGCCCTCCAGAAGGCACACGTCGATTCGGCGAAACCGCTGGACGATGCGGCCGATCAGCAGATTCTGAAGAGCCTGGTCAAGCAGCGGATCGACGCCGCGGACATGTTCCGCAAAGGCGGCCGCGAGGAACTGGCGCTTAAGGAAGAGTCGGAAAAGAAGATCATTGAGAGCTATTTGCCCGCTTCGGCAAGCGAGGAAGAAATCGTTGCTGCGATTGATGCGTCCATGGCGGAGACCGGCGCCACGTCGGCGAAACAGATGGGCCTGGTGATGAAAGCGGTTCAGGCGAAACTCGCCGGCAAGACGGTAGACGGCAAATTGATCAGCGAGAAAGTGAAAGCGAGACTGACATGACCCCGGCTCCCATTAGCGCAAACCAGGCCGCAAAGATCGAGCGCGAACACAAACCGTTCGTGCCGCCGCACGTGCAGATGAAAGAGTTCACGTTGCGGGCCGTGCTGCTGGGCCTCGTGATGTGCGTGGTGCTCGGCGCCGCGAATGCGTATCTCGGCCTGCGCGCGGGTCAGACCATCGCCGCCACTTATCCGGCGGCGGTGATCGGCATGGCGGTGCTGCGGATCTTCAAGGGATCGATTCTCGAGGAGAATATCGCCCGAACGGCGGGGTCCATCGGCGAATCGGTTGCGGCCGGCGCGATCTTTACGATTCCGGCTTTTGTCATTTCGCGCTCGTGGCTGGATTTTTCGCCGGGCACCGCCTACTGGAAATCGACATCTCTGATGCTCGTGGGCAGCGTGCTGGGCGTGCTGTTCGTTTCGCTCGTGCGGCGCGCGCTGGTGGAAGATCCGGAACTGCCGTTCCCGGAATCGGTGGCCGCTTCGCAGATTCACAAAGCCGGGCAGGTGGGCGCGCAGGCGGCGAAGTATCTCTTCTACAACATGGCGTTCGGCTGCGCGGTTTTCCTGGCGGGCGCGTTCAACTTCTTCGCGACGGATAAGGACTGGGTCTTCCCGGTCGGACAAATGGGAACCAGCAAGCTGCGCCTTGGCGCCGCCGGGAACGACAGAACGTACTGGCGACCGGCGGCGTCTACCGTATTTTCCGGACCGACGGTCAGCCCGGCGTACATCGGCGTGGGCTATGTGATCGGCCCGGTCCTTGCGTCGCTCAATTTTTCCGGCACGATCATCGCGTGGGGACTTCTGATTCCCCTGCTGATGTATTTCATGGGTCCGCAGCTACATGCTTTCATGCCCGCGAACGCGGGCGACGACTCCTGGATCGCCCAGGCAAACACGGTCTGGCGCTACATCGTGCGGCCGGTTGCCGTGGGCGGCATGCTTTTCGGCGCAGCGTATACGCTTGTTCAAGATGCGCAAGTCGCTGGGCGTCGGCCTCGCGCGCGCCTTTGCCGAACTGAAAACGGGCGCCGCGCCGCCGGAAACGACAGCCCGTACCGAACGCTACATGAGTTCGCGCGTCGTTCTGCTCGGGATTCTCGGCGTTTTCGCCGTGATGATCGTGCTCTATACCGTATCTGGCCGGCGGTGTTTTACCGGCGGTTGTGGCGGCGATCGTGATGCTGATCGTCGGCTTCTGCTTCGCGACGGTTTCGGGATATCTGGTTGGCGTGATCGGGTCGTCGAATAATCCGATCTCCGGACTTACGCTTTCGACGGTGATCATTGCGGCGCTGCTGATGGTGGCGCTCGGGGTATCGGGAAGCCAGCGGCGTGATCGCGGTGCTGGGAGTGGCCGCGGTGGTCTGCGTTTCGAGCGCCGTGGCGGGCGAGTTGTTGCAGGATTTCAAGGTCGGCTACATCATCGGCGGCACGCCGCGCAGCATTCAGATCGTGGAATTGATCGCGGTGGTGGCGGCGAGCCTGGTGATGTATTTCCCGCTGCTGGTTCTCTACCAGGGCAATATCAACGCCGGCGGAATCGGCTTCGGCGATAAGGCGCTGCCCGCCCCGCAGGCCGGCCTGATGGCGTCGCTGGCGCAGGGCATTGTCGGCGGCGACATGGCCTGGCCGTTGATCGCGGCGGGCATTCTGATGGGCCTGGCGCTGGTCCTGATCGGCGTGAAGAGCCCGATGCTGGTGGCGATCGGGATGTATCTGCCGGTCGGAACGACGTTCGCGATCTTCATCGGCGGCATGGTGCGCTGGGTAACCGACACGCTGGCAAAACGGCGCGGGCTGAACGAAGCGCAGAAGATCCGGGTGGAAAGCGTAGGTGTGCTGGCTGCGTCTGGCATGATCGCGGGCGAGGCGCTGACGGGGCTGGTCACGGCGACGTTCAGTTTTCTGAAAGTGCAGATCCCGGTGATCTTTCAGAACCCGTCCTATATCGTGGGCATCCTGATCCTGCTGCTGCTCGGCTTTGTGCTGGTCAAGGTGCCGCTTGCGAATGCGGGCAGACCCGAAGACCCGGCGCCGCCGGCGGCGATCGTCTGACGATGAAACTCTGGCGGAGTGCTGTTCGCGACTGTGGCCCTGACTGCCCAGCAGGTCAGTTCCGGCCAGCAGTTCACGACCGCCGCCGCGCTCGGCGAACTCACGCAGGTCAAACTCGGACAGGCCGCGTATCAGAATGCCTCGAACGCTCAGGTGAAGGTGTTCGCAAAGGAAATGGTGGACGATCATGCGAGAGCCGTCGACAAACTAATGGGAATCGCCGCTTTGGATAATCTCGGCGCTCCGACCGACATTGATAAGGAACACCAGGCCGAAGTCGACCAGCTTTCGAAAGCCTCTGGAGCCGCGTTCGACAAGGCCTATTTAGCCCAAGTCGTAAAGGATCATCGCCAGGACCTCGCTCTGTATCAGAAGGAGGTTGCCGGCGGCTCCGGTTCCGACCTGAAGAGTTGGTCGGCCGCCGAAATTCTGACGATTCAGGATCATATCGAACGCGCGCAGAAGCTTGCGGCGGCGCTCGGAGCAACCTGATCGCGCCACGAGCCCTATTCTATCTGCGTGATAGCATTGATAGTTCCCGCCTGCCCGCAAACAGTTCATGATTCGCGCCATCAAAGGAACCAGGGATTTATTGCCGCCGGATACCGCCGTGTGGAACCGTGTGGAACGCATCGCGCGCGAGGTTTTCCGCACCTACAACTACCACGAAATCCGCACCCCGATTCTCGAAGAGACGCAGCTTTTCGCCCGCGGAGTCGGCCAGGAAACGGACATCGTTTCGAAGGAAATGTACACCTTCGAAGATCGCGACGGCACTTCGGTAACGCTGCGTCCGGAGAACACCGCCTCAGTGATTCGCGCTTACATCGAACACCGGCTCGATCAGAAACCGGGCGTCCAGAAGCTCTACTACATTGGTCCGATGTTCCGCCGCGAACGGCCGCAGAAAGGCCGCTACCGCCAGTTCTTTCAGATCGGCGCGGAAGCGATCGGATCGGAATCGCCCTTTGTCGATGCCGAAGTGATCGAGATGGTGGTGGAGATGCTCTGCGCGCGCCGGACTCAGCGGTTTCACGCTCCTGATCAATTCCGTCGGCGACGCGCAATTGCCGCCCTCAGTTCGTCGAAAAGCTGCGCGAATCGCTGCAGGCCGGTGGCTTCGCAGTTGTGCGAAGATTGCCAGCGCCGCGTCGAAACGAACCCATTGCGGGTGCTCGATTGCAAGGTGCCGGAAGACCAGCCGATTATCGACAAGCTTCCTTCGATCCTCGATCATCTCTGCGGCAACTGCGGGCCGCATTTCGCGGCCGTGCAGACTTATCTGCGGGATCGCGGCATCCCCTTCGAAGTCAGGCCGCGACTCGTGCGCGGCCTCGATTACTACATGCGCACCACGTTCGAGGTGGTGCACGGCAATCTGGGGGCGCAGAATTCGGTGCTCGGCGGCGGCCGTTACGACGGGCTCGCGGAATCGCTCGGTTCGACCGTTCCCGCGCCGGGGATCGGATTTTCGATCGGCGAAGACCGGCTGGTCATGACGGTCGATCAGAGGGCCGGCGAGCCGCTGGACATCTTCATGGCGCCTCTGGGAGAAGCGGCACTGCTGCATGCCGGCGGCCTGGCGCGCGATCTGCGACGCTCCGGCGCGTCCGTCGAAGTGGCCGCGAACGCGAAACTCAAACGCGCCATGGAACTGGCGAACAAAGCGGGCGCGCGCTACGCCCTGATCCTGGGCGATGATGAGATTGCGGCGGGCCAATATTCGCTGAAGGACATGCAGTCCGGCGACCAGCAACGCGTCTCGCGCGACGAGCTTTTTCAGATCATCGCGAATACGATCCGAACTAAGAAAGATTGGAAACGAACTGAGTGCACACCTATAGAACCCACACGTGCGGCGAACTCCGTGCGGGAACATGCGGGATCGACCGTTCGTCTCTCCGGATGGCTGCGGAACCGGCGCGATCACGGCGGAGTTTACTTCATCGATCTGGCCGATCATTACGGCATCACCCAGCTCGTCGTCGCGCCCGGCAGCGAGATGTACGACCGGGTCACCCGCCTGCCCAAAGAAACGGTCATTCGCGCCGATGGCACAGTCGTCCCTCGCGAAGAAGGCCAAGTGAATCCCGCGATGCCGACCGGCGAGATCGAGAGTCAGCGTGACCGACATCGAGGTTCTCGGCCCCACCGAACCGCTGCCCTTCAACGTCTTCCCGGAAAATCCGGTTCCCGAAGATCTGCGCCTCACCTACCGTTTTCTCGATCTCCGCCGCAGCCAAGATGCACGCGAATATCCTGCTGCGCTCGCGTATCATTTCGAGCATCCGCCGCCGCATGGTCGATCTCGGCTTCATGGAGTACCAGACGCCGACGCTGACCGCGTCCAGTCCCGAAGGCGCGCGCGATTTCCTCGTGCCGTCGCGGCGTCATCCCGGCAAGTTCTATGCTCTGCCGCAGGCGCCGCAGATGTTCAAGCAGATCATCATGGTGTCGGGCTTCGACCGCTACTTCCAGATCGCGCCCTGTTATCGGGACGAAGACGCCCGCGCCGATCGCTCGCCCGGCGAGTTTTATCAGCTCGATCTCGAGATGAGCTTCGTCACGCAGGACGATGTTTTCGCCGCGGTCGAGAGCTCTCTTCTGCGGACTTGTTCGACGAATTCGCGCCGTCCCGCATCGATGACGCCGGCGCCGTTCCCGCGCCTCACGTATGAAGACGCGATGCTTCGCTACGGCACGGATAAGCCCGACCTGCGGAATCCGCTCGAGATCCGCGATCTTACGGGCCTTTTCGCGGGTTCCGGCTTCAAGGCGTTTGCGGGCAAGACGGTCCGCGCGATTCGAATTCCGGAGGCGCAAAGCAATCGCGTTCCTTCTTCGACAAACTGGAAGAGCGCGCGAAGACGGAAGGCGCGGCCGGTCTCGCGTGGCTGCTGGTCGAGGCGGGCAACTACGCTGAAAGGACCGATCGCGAAGTTCCTGACTGCCGACGACACTGCCGCGATCATTTCGCAGACCGGCTCCGAAGCCGGAGGACGCGATCATCTTTCTGTCCGACACCGATACGGCCAAGATCTGCCGGATCCTGGCGGGATTGCGCACGCATCTCGGCCAGTCACTCGAACCTGATCGAACAGGACGTTTACCGGTTCTGCTGGATCGTCGATTTCCCGATGTACGAGTACGACGAGGAACACCAGAAGATCGACTTCAGCCACAATCCGTTCTCCATGCCGCAGGGCGGTCTCGAAGCGCTGAACACACGCGATCCGCTGACGATCAAGGCCTTTCAGTACGACATCGTCTGCAACGGATACGAGCTCTCTTCGGGCGCGATCCGGAACCATCACCCCGAGATCATGTACCGCGCGTTCGAAATCGCGGGATACGAGCGCTCGGAAGTCGATCAGCGTTTCCGGGCGCTGATCAATGCCCTGAAATTCGGCGCGCCACCGCACGGCGGCATCGCCCCCGGCATCGACCGCATCGTGATGCTGCTGGCGGACGAACCGAATATCCGCGAGATCATCATGTTCCCGATGAATCAGAACGCCGAGGATCTGATGATGAACGCTCCGAATACGGTGCGGCCGGAGCAACTCAGGGATCTGCATCTCCGCGTAGTCGAACCCGGCAAGAAGTAGGACGCTGACAGCCGGCGCTTTAAGGTCCACTTCTCGAGTCTTTCTGCGTCGACCTGATGCGCTGCTCCAGAGCGTTGTGGGTCGGTGCGTCGGAACACTGACCCGAACGATAACCAGAACCAGCAGGCTTTTCGGGTGTGTCCGTTAAGCTTTGAAAATACAGCCACGTTTTCAGTCACTTGGGGGAATGTGCACGATCCGTCCAGATAGACTGGGGTGCATGAAGGTTCGGGATGTCCTTAAGGAACTGAAAAAAGACGATGGATATTCAGGAACCAGGAGGGCAGCCACCGGCAGTTAGTACATCCCACTAAGCCTGGAAAGGTAACAGTACACGGTCACACGTCGCTCGAACTCGACCCGAAGACGCTAAAATCGATAATGAGGCAGGCAGGATTGCTATGAACTATGCTGTGGAGTTTTACCCAACCCGCACAGGATACAGCGCCCATGTGCCCGATCTCCCGGGCTGTGTGGCGGCTGGCCGCACGTTGGAAGAGACGCGGGAGTTGATGCGCAGCGCAATGGAAATGCACCTTCGCGCCATGCGCGAGGACGGCGATCCCATTCCCGAGCCATCCCACATTGTGGACATGCTGGAGGTTGCGTAGCAGCGCGCAGATGAAACGACCGTCCGAACATATCCTTTCACCTGCTGTAGCGCGCGTCCTGGACCTTCCAGGTTGCATTGCTGCGGCTGGGAGCTATCGCGAAACCGTGGAACCATCCACGAAGCGATTGATCCATAGTGAGGGAATGCTTCCGCCACGGCGAGCACGTGGCGGAACCCAGAACTTTGGCCGAATTGGTCGAGGTTGATTAAGGCGGTCTGGAAAAGTTGTCAAGTCAAAGCAGGCAGTTTAAAGCGTCCAGTAGTGCTACGATGCTTTCGGCGTGCCGACAACAGTTCAACGCGATCAAGCCGAAGAAATTCTAAGGGCGCTGGCGGGCGATCACGCGCGATTGCGCGAAGATCAATGGACTGCCATTCATGCGCTGGTGATCGACCGACGGAGAGTGCTCTGTGTCCAGCGTACCGGGTGGGGCAAGTCGGCGGTCTATTTTGTGGCGACGGCATTACTTCGCGCATGCAAAGCGGGTCCTACAGTAATCATCTCGCCCTTACTGGCGTTGATGCGAAATCAGATTGATGCAGCGACCCGCGCCGGCATCGTTGCGAAAACAATTAACTCCGCAAACCTATCGGAATGGAACGACGTTTACGCTGAGATTTTGGACGACAAGATCGATGTCCTGCTCGTCAGCCCCGAGCGTCTGAACCACCCGGACTTTCGCGATTACATTCTGCCCACGCTGGCGACCACAACTGGAATGGCGGTCGTTGATGAAGCGCACTGCATCAGCGATTGGGGTCACGATTTTCGCCCCGAATATCGTCGGATTCGCACCCTGCTCGCTGGGCTGAGTCCCGACCTGCCGGTGCTGGCTACGACCGCCACGGCCAATGCCCGAGTCGTGGCCGATATCGCCGATCAGATGGGTCTCCCTTTGGTCATTCGGGGCCCGTTGGGACGTGACTCGTTACGCCTGGCCGTGGTGTCTCTCCCAACCCCGGCGCACCGCCTCGCCTGGCTGGCCGATCATTTGAGCGATCTGCCCGGCTCCGGCATTATTTACAGTCTGACGGTAGGCGGAACCGAGCAAACGGCTGACTTCCTGCGTGCGCGAGGTCATTCAGTCCGCTCTTACAGTTCGAAGACAGAGGATTCCGAACGCCGCCTGGCAGAGGCCGATCTGCTCGCCAATCAGGTGAAAGCGCTCGTGGCTACCTCGGCTCTCAGTATGGGGTTCGACAAACCGGACCTCCGCTTTGTCATCCATCTGGGAGCCCCGCCGTCACCCATCGCGTATTACCAGCAGGTCGGACGCGCGGGGCGCGCACTCGATACGGCTTTGGTGGTCCTCTTGCCAAGTACACAGGAACTCCCAATCTGGAGGCATTTCGCCTCTCTTGCCGTGCCCTCGGAGCATCAGATCCGTTCGGTTCTTGAGGCACTCGCCGAGATCGGCAGGGTCTCATCCACGCAGTTTCTGGAAACGCGGGTTGAGCTATCCGAAGGTCAACTCAAGAACATGCTCCAGGTGCTCGACATAGAAGGTGCCGTTCGGAGAGTCGAGGGAGGCTGGGTGCTGACCGGTGAGCCGTGGCGTTACGATACTGAACGCTACGAACGGATCAGGGCTGCCCGGGAGGCTGAGCAGGAAGCGATGCTGGAGTATATTTCAGCGTCTGGCTGCCGCATGGAATTGCTTCGTCGATTCCTCGACGACGACACGGCTGCCCCGTGCGGGCGTTGCGACAACTGTGCTGTCCCTTCGTTACCCACTACGACTTCAGCCGAAACCATGAATGCGCTCCGCTCTTACCTCGATTGCAGCGGTGTCGCTATTAAACCCCGGGCGGTCTGGCCGACCGGTCTTCCTTCAATCGGCGTGGCTCTAAAAGGCCGCATAGCATCCAACGAGAGCGCGGCTTATGGCAGAGCAATCGCCCGTTTGAACGACATCGGATGGGGGGAGGATTTGAGAACGCTCCTCGATTCCGCCGAAGCGGAGACGCCCGTGCCCGACAGAGTCCTAAACCGGGTGCTGAAAGTTCTAAGCGACTGGGAGGAAATAGACGGCACGCTACCGTCGGGCGTGGTCGCGATACATTCACACCGCCGAGACGGCATTGTTCGAAGCCTCGCGGAGTTCGTGGCCGCCAAAATGAATTTGCCGCTTTTGGGCTTAATCAGCACAACATATCTTCCGGTAAAAGCGGGGGCTTCGAACAGCGCCCGCCGGGTGGCAGCTTTGCACGAAAGGTTTGAAGTGCCGGAGCAGTTGGCTGCAAAATGCAAAGAAGCCAAGGCTGGTGTCCTGCTGGTCGACGATCTCGTAGAAACTGGATGGACGATGAGCCTCGCAGCCCGCGCACTGCGCCAAGCCGGTGCGCCTTCGGTTGTCCCATTTGCGCTCGCGACCGCTCTATAGCGGCCTACGCGGTTGTTGTCCAATTTGTCGCGTCATTCATCGCGGTATAGGAGCGGCTTGAATAGACGCGCTTAGAAAGCCGAGGGCCGACGTGCGCCGCGCACTGTTCGGCCTCGTTGGGGAAATTCTTGCAAAATTCCGCGGCGTCGAACACAGGCTCCAGTGTCCGCTTAAAGCTGCATATGCCGTCAATTGCCTCGAATTCACCGATACTTACGATCAGTTCGGTCTGCAACTCGGCGATGTCTGCCCTCCGGCGTTGTACCAGGGCGGTGGCCTTCAGGAAGTCATCGTGCCAACGTTCAACGTGCGGGGTTCGATCCGCCCAGCCGGTCAGTACGGTATTCGCGCACAACGCATCGCTTGCCGATTGTCTCGCCACTTGTTGAGCAGCGAGCGCGGCTTGGCTTTCCTCGAGGAAATGGCGTTTCTGCGGCACCTTGCGCCAACGAAAGTAAGATTTGATCCTCGGGAAAGAACACTCGGAGGCAAGTGGCGGAAACTTGGACCGTGCGAGCGCGGGGCTAAAACGGATCGTCGCCTTGAGGTACTTCGACCCCACGACCCCGGGGATGCCCAGTGTCGCACGCGTTGCCGCTTTGATGTAGTTCTCTGCGCTGCTCATCTGGAGTTCGGCGGGGACGAGTTCCTTCATCCGCTTTCTGACATCTGCGTGCAGCCGAAACTCCTGAGGCGTTGCCCGTCTCGGCCGCCCATCCGAAACCTGAGAAAGAACGCTTTCTTCCCTCAGCTTGCGCTCGGCAACTCGTCGCGTGGAATTTTGGGCCTCGTCAACCAGCGCCCGAAGTTTCTGGCGCGTGCAGTTCAGCCATTCGCCCCTATGTCTGTCACCGGCGTGCGCTCCATGCATGAAGTGCTCGACCTCGTGCGGCCAAGGCGTCTCAACCCAGTCGGAGCAGCGTAGATCGAAGGGGTTTCCCGTCTGAAGGTTTGAAATGCGCTCGGCGACGTCGCCCCAAGTGACGCCGACTTTCACAAGACCGAAATCGCCTCCGACCTCGCGAGGATCATTCATCTCCAGAAAGTAAACCTTGCCGAGTCGCCGGTCCATCATACGCATCCGGGCACGCAACGCCCGAGCGGCGCAATAGCTTGCCCGATTTGCTATCATAACGAGTCGTGGGTCTATGTTCCAAACATTGGCCCAGGCAATAGCCGAAACCAGCAGGTCTCCCTTTTCCGGCGTGTCTGTTAAGCTATTGAAAGTAAATACCCGGACAGGTGGCCGAGCGGCTAATGGCAACAGACTGTAAATCTGTCGCTCCTTGCGAGCTACGGAGGTTCGAATCCTCCCCTGTCCACCATAATTTTGCGAAGAGGCCGTTGTAGCTCAGTTGGTAGAGCGCGTCCTTGGTAAGGACGAGGTCACCAGTTCAATCCTGGTCAACGGCTCCAGATTTTTGACCGCGCGTTAAGGACAGAATTTCCCCCATGGGTAAAGAAAAATTCGACCGCAGCAAGCCGCACGTCAACATCGGAACGATCGGGCATATCGATCACGGTAAGACGACCCTGACGGCAGCCATCACCAAAGTGCTGGCGAAGCACAATCCGAAGGTTGCCTTCCGTTCGTTCGATTCGATCGACAACGCACCGGAGGAAAAGGCCCGTGGTATCACGATTGCGGCTGCTCACGTGGAGTACGAGACGTCCAAGCGCCACTACGCGCACGTCGATTGCCCCGGTCACGCCGATTACATCAAGAATATGATCACCGGCGCCGCGCAGATGGACGGCGCGATCCTGGTCGTAGCGGCCACCGACGGCCCCATGCCTCAGACGCGCGAGCACATTCTGCTGGCCCGCCAGGTTGGTGTGCCGTACATCGTCGTTGCGATGAACAAGGTCGACATGGTGGACGACCCCGAGCTGCTCGATCTCGTCGAACTCGAAGTGCGCGAACTGTTGAGCAAGTATCAGTTTCCCGGCGACGATCTGCCGGTGGTGCGCGTGTCGGCTCTCGGCGCGCTGAACGGCGAAGCGCAGTGGGAAAAGACGGTCGACGAACTGATGGAAGCGGTCGACACCTACATCCCGGTTCCGACTCGCGTGGTCGACAAGCCCTTCCTGATGCCGATCGAAGACATCTTCTCGATTCAGGGCCGCGGCACGGTGGTCACGGGCCGTATCGAGCAGGGGATCTGCAAGGTCGGCGAGGAAATGGAGATCGTCGGCTTCAAAGACACCCGCAAGACGGTTGTCACGGGCGTCGAAATGTTCAAGAAGCTGCTCGACGAAGGCCGGGCGGGCGACAACGTCGGCCTGCTGCTCCGCGGTGTGGAAAAGACGGAAGTCGAGCGCGGGCAGGTCATCGCGAAGCCGGGTTCGATCAAGCCGCACAAGAAGTTCCGCGGCGAAGTTTACGTGCTGTCGAAAGAGGAAGGCGGGCGTCATACGCCGTTCTTCAAGGGCTATCGGCCGCAGTTCTACTTCCGCACGACAGACGTGACGGGAGTGGCGGTGCTGCCGGAAGGAACGGAAATGGTGATGCCGGGAGACAATATCCAGCTCGATGTCGAGCTGCAGGTGCCGGTCGCCATGGACAAGGGCCTTCGTTTCGCAATTCGCGAAGGCGGCAGAACGGTCGGCGCGGGCACCGTGTCGGAAATTCTGGATTGACGGAACAAACGAGGGTAATAGAAAATGCCGAGAGAAATCATCACGTTCCAGTGTCAGGAATGCAAGAACCGCAACTATACGAGCACGAAGAACAAGAAGACGACCACCGAGCGTCTTGAAATGAAGAAGTTCTGCCCGTATTGCCGGAAGCATCATCCCCACCGGGAGACCAAATAAACACGTCCGGAACGTTTGGAACCGGGGTCGCGAATTCTAATCGCGATTTTACGGTACACTAATAGCGGATTCACCTGAAAAAGGGGCGTAGGCTCAACGGTAAACCGGCGGTCTCCAAAACCGTTTTTGGGGGTTCGAATCCCTCCGCCCCTGCCAGACTCCCCAGCAAAAGAGCCTGAACAGCGGCAGGTCAATACAGAAGAAGAAGCAATCAATGGCTGGCGAACTGGATACGAAACAACAAAACTGGATCGAGAGTACTCGCGCTTACCTCGGCGACATCCGCAGCGAGATGAAGCGAGTGACCTGGCCGAGCCGTGACCGGGTTCAGTCGACTACGGTTGTCGTGATCCTCAGCGTGTTTATTTTTGCCGCCTATTTCAAAGTCGTCGACACCATCCTCCAGAAGACCATTGTGGCGGCCGTAGCGAGTCTTCCAAGTGAGCTTGTTCAAGCAAGTGAGTTTGTTCAAGTATAAGATGCCAGATATCGATAACGCCCCTGAAGAAGTCGGAGCGCACCGACACGTCCGCGACGGCGGCTATGACGACGAACTCTCCATGGAGGCATCGCCGGCGGAGAAGCTTGTCGAAGAAACTGTAGACGAGCTGGCGGATGACGTCGCGCCAGAGTCCGCCGAAGAAGTTCCTCTCGAAGAGACCAAACACTGGTACATCATCCACACCTATTCGGGTTTCGAGCGCAAGGTGGCGGAATCGCTGCGCACGCGCGCGGACGCGTTCGGTTTCTCCGACCAGATCGGTCAGATTCTGATCCCGGAAGAAGAAGTCGTCGAACTTGCGCAACGGCAAGAAGGTCACGAGCAAGCGATTGCTCTATCCCGGCTACGTCGTGGTTCAGATGGAAATGAACGACGAGTTGTGGCATCGCGTGAAAGATACGCCGCGAGTCACCGGTTTTGTGGGCGGCGGCCAGACTCCGGTGCCGCTGAGCGCGGATGAGATCAACAAGATGCTCTACCGCCAGACGACGGCTGCGGAACGTCCGCGTCCGAAGATGACGTTCGAGAAGAACGAGACGGTGCGTATCATCGACGGGCCGTTCAACAATTTCCAGGGCAAGGTGGACGAGATCAATCCGGAGCGCAATACGCTGCGTGTGCTGGTGACGATTTTCGGACGCGCCACCCCGGTGGAACTGGACTTCCTGCAGGTCGAAAAGACCGCGTAGCCCGCTCACCGCACAAAGACATTCAACGAAAGGTTTTGTAATGGCGAAGAAAGTAACTGGTTCAGTAAAATTGCAGATTCCGGCGGGGAAGGCGACCCCGGCGCCTCCGGTCGGCACCGCGCTCGGTCCGCAGGGCGTCAACATCATGGAGTTCTGCAAGGCGTTCAATGCGAAGACGTCGGGCAAGGATCAGGAAGGCCTGATCATTCCGGTGGTCATCACGATTTTCTCGGACCGCTCGTTCACGTTCATCACGAAGACGCCGCCGGTTCCGGTGCTGATCAAGCGCGCCGTTGCCATTGCGAAAGGCTCGCCCGAGCCGCATAAGACCAAGGTCGGCAAGATCACCGCCGCGCAGGTCGAAGAGATCGCGAAGATCAAGATGCCGGATCTGAATTGCTTCGATGTCGAAGCCGCCATCCGCAGCGTCAAAGGCACCGCGCGTTCGATGGGCGTCGACGTCGTTTAGTTTAGTTGACTCTGATTTCGGTGCGAACCTCGACAGGCTCCCAGTTCGACAGCGTGGGCCGGTAGACCCATTGACGCATCCGCAGTTACCGCGGCTTCAGCCGCCGGTGAATCCTCGCCGATTAACTTAACCGAGCGGACACGTCCGTCCCTGCCGATCACCGCGTCCAGACGGATCGCACCGGCTTCGGAAGAGGTGCGGACCGGATCGTCAGAATCGAGGTTTGCGATTTCTCCAGCATCGACCGTTCCTGAAATATTATCCATAGGGAAGCAGCCGCGTTAAACTCGGTTCGAATGCGCCTTTTCAGCCCGGTCGCTCTCGGCTTCGCCTTCGCTTTATCGATCCTCGCCCAACAGGCTCCGCCCGTTGAAGTACCCTCCGACCCCGGCCTTTATGCGGTTTTCGATACTTCGATGGGGCAAATCGTCGCCCGGCTGTATGAAGAAAAAACGCCCGCGACCGTCAAAAGCTTTGTTGCTCTTGCGCACGGCACGAAAGAGACCCTCGACAAGAAGGGTGAAAAAGTTCAGCGGCCTTACTTCAACGGCCTCACCTTTCACCGAGTCATCAAGGGCTTCATGATTCAGGGCGGCGACGTGGCGGGCACCGGCAGCGGCAATTGCGGCGTTCCGCACCTCCGCGACGAGATCGACCCCACGCTCGATTTCAAAGAGCCCGGCCGGCTAGCCATGGCGAACGCGGGCAAGCCAAACACCGCCTCCTGCCAGTTCTTCATCACCGTCGGAAACGCCGATTATCTGAAGGGAATGTTTACGATTTTCGGCCAGGTTGTCGCGGGCCAGGATGTCGCTGACAACATCTCTCGCGTGCCGACGGTCCGAAATGACAAGCCCCTCGTGCCCGTGGTGATCAAGACCGTAACCATCGTCCGCAAACAGTAATCGCCTCAGGCGCATTACACTCAACTCATGCGGGCTGTTTATCTTTTCTTCGCCGCCACATTCCTGACGGCCGCCGCTACCGACCCCGCTCTGGTTCGCCTCCAGCACCAGATCGAATTCGTCGCGCACACAACCGATGGCGTCGTCGGCGTAAATGCCGTCCACCTCGAAAGCGGGCGCACCGTTTCGTTGCGCGGGGCTGAAGCGTTCCCCATGGCCAGCGCATTCAAGCTTCCGGTCGCGGTGCAACTCCTGTCGCTTGTCGATGAAGGCAAGCTCACGCTCGACCAGATGGTGTCGCTCGGCCCCACCGATCTTCATCCCGGAAGCGGCAAACTGACTGAGCTTTTCTTCCATCCCGGCGCGTCGCTCTCGATCGCCAATCTGATGGAACTGATGCTGGTGATCAGTGATAATACCGCCGCGGACATCCTGCTGCGCGAAGCGGGCGGTCCGTCGGCCGTAACCGCGCGAATGCGCGAACTCGGCGTGCCCGGCATTCGCGTCGACCGCTCTACCGCGCTGCTCATTTCCGACTGGCAGGGCGCGAAGAACCTGCCACCCGAATCGGAATGGAATCGCGAACTTTGGGACAAGCTTTACGATGCCGTTCCTGAGCGCGACCACATGCGCGCGCGCCGCGCCGAAATGGCCGATCCGCGCGACACTGCGACCCCGGACGATATGACGAAGCTGCTGCTCCGCGTCTGGAGAACTGAGATCCTTTCTCCGCGAAGCTCCCGCGTTCTGCTCGATGTGATGGATCGCTGCCAGACGGGCAAGTCGCGCATTAAAGGGTTGCTGCCGCAGGGGACCGACGTCGCTCATAAGACTGGTTCGCTTGGCGGCGTTGCGAACGACATCGGAATCATCACGCTGCCCGGCGGCGCCGGTCACGTGGCTATTTCGGTCTTCACCAAGTCGTCTTACAAGCCGGAGGAAGTATCGGAGAAAGCCATCGCCGAAGTTTCCCGAACCATCTACGACTACTTCGTTCTGGTCCCCGGAAATGAGCCTTGATGGCCGACCGCTGGGACAGTTCTCTTTATGACGACCGGCATTCGTGGGTCTGGAAAAAAGTTGGGGACCTGATCGATTTACTCGGCCCGCAGCCGGGCGAGAGGATTCTCGATCTCGGCTGCGGCACGGGACATCTCAGCGCGAAGATCGCCGAGCGCGGCGCCGAAGTAATCGGCCTTGACGGATCGGCCTCAATGATTGCGCAAGCGCGGCAGAATTATCCTAAGCTCAAATTCACTCTCGCCGATGCCCGCACGTTCCCGTTCGATGAGGCGTTCGACGCCGTATTCTCGAATGCCGCTCTGCACTGGATTCCCGACGCCCGTTCCGTGATTACCCGTATATCCGACTGTCTGAAGCCCGGAGGGCGTCTTGTTCTGGAGATGGGCGGGAAGGGAAATATCGCGCGAATCCTGGCCGCTTTGACCGCGGCGCTGGAGGAAGCGGGCCACGCGGCGCGCAATCCGTGGTACTTTCCCGAGCGCCGCGGAATACGCCACTTTGCTCGAAGAGCAGGCGTTCGAAATTGAAGTATTGTGGACCATCGAGCGATGGAACAAACTCGAACACCCCGAAAAAGGCCTGCGCGAATGGCTGGAAATGTTTGCGGGATCCTGGTTTGAAGAAGTGCCCGTGACGGCACGTAGCGCCATTGTCTCGGACGTCGAGTCACGCCTTCGGCCGACCCTTTGGCGTGACGGAGCATGGTGGGCCGACTATCGTCGCTTGCGTGTCGTCGCGCGGCTCCGTTCCTGAAAAATCCGGCCTTTTGCGCTTGCGCTATCCTGAAATAAAGCATGCAAACTGCAACACTCTTTTATTGCTCTGCGATAGTCCTGGCTGGTACCTTGGCCGCCCAGACACAACCGTCTGAGAAGCGTGAACCTCAGGACCTCCAACTCAGCAAGAGCCGCGGGACCGCCGCTGCGCCAAAGCAGGATGCCGACTGGCCACCGAAGGGACCCACGCCCCGCACTGCCGATGGCCATCCGGACCTCTCCGGCAACTGGCAGCCGAACGCCATACGTCAAAACGTCGACCTGATCGGCTCCGGCGTCGATGTGCCCCTGCTGCCCGCCGCAAAGGCTGTGTACGAACAGCACAAGGCCGGCCTGAGTAAAGACGATCCCGAGGCCCGATGCCTGCCGCCGGGAGTTCCGCGCATGAGCACTACGCCTTATCCCTGGAGCTTCATTCAGACGAAGAATCTGCTGGTGATCGTCTATGAGGGCGGCGCGCACATCTGGCGCAAGGTCTTCCTGGACGGGCGTCCGCATAATCCGCAGGTTGTCGATACCTGGCTGGGGGATTCCATCGGACATTGGGAAGGCGACACGCTGGTCATCGAAACGGTGGGGCAGAACGACATCACCTGGCTCGACGAGTCCGGCATCCCGCATTCGGATGAGATGAAAGTGACCGAGCGCATCACCCGTCCGGATCTGGGCCATCTGACCATCGAACACATCATTGACGATCCGAAGACATTCTCCAAACCGTGGAGCTTCACCACCCACCCGACTCTGCTCAAAGGCGAACTGATCGAGTACATCTGCCAGGAAAACAACCGGGACGTCCAGCACCTGATCGGGAAATAATCGTGGGCCGGAGGCTTCGGCGCCGCCGAAGCCCTGCCCCTGAAGCAGTCCGGTCCCTCTATTTCGCCGATACCTTTTTCACGACGCCGTGAATTGCTTGCGTTCCGAAATGCGTCGTCGCGGGCCCGGTAAACACCATCGTAAAGTTCGAATACTCGATCTCCGGGCCGCCGATAACGCAGATCTGCAGCGTTGAGGAACCCTTGGACTCAAAGGGCGCCGGGGCGCCGTTCCCCGAAATGGTGACGGAACCGGTAACGACAACGCCCGCACCAGTGGTCACAGGGTTATTGGCCGGGCAGACGCTCGTGTCGTAACTGACCGCGCCGTTTGTAAGGTTTATGTGGTGAGTGTGAGGGTTCCGGGTGGCGGGGTTCGCCGGGTCCACCTGAGTGGCCCCGGTAATCCCGTAATCGGATGTCTCCATTGCCATAGCAGCCGAAAAGTTCGCTGTGCCGGATGTCGCCACGTCCAGTGTCCAGTCTCCGCGCATTTCGTAAGGACCACCCGAAACCGTCGAGGGTGAATAATCGCTGATCGTGCCGGCAAATTGCACGCGTCTCATATCCTGAGCCGACACCAGCCCCACCGCGAGGGTGAGTGCAATGCCGGCGGCTTGCCCGTATCGAATTCTCATCTTGCTCCTCATTTTCAGATCGCTTTGCTCCGACTCCACGATGCGGCGGATCGGAAGAGAGAACAAGTCGCGACAGGTTGGAAGGATGTTTTAAACACCCGCACGTCGTTGAAACGATTTGCACTTATCGTAAACAAGATGTAAGGTCGAAAAATGCCCACCACGGACACGGAGGTCGACGCAGCGCGCCGGCAGCTGGAACGAGTTCTGGCGAGCCCCAGGTTTTCCCGGAATGAACGGATGAGCCGGTTCCTGCGGTTCGTCGCCGACCGGTATCTGGAGGGGGAAGACAGTCATCTCAAGGAATCCGTGATCGCGGTGGAGGTGTTCGGACGCAAGCCCGACCACGATCCTTCTCAAGACTCGATCGTGCGAACGGAAGCCGGACGGCTGCGCGCCCGGTTAGCGGAATACTATCTCGGCGACGGAAAGGACGACGAAATCATCATCGAGTTGCCGAAAGGCGGCTACACTCCGGCCTTTCGCCGATTCGGAAACGGATCTGAAAGGAACGTTCCCGCAAGCCCCGCCTCGACGGTGAAATCCAGCCGACGGATCTGGCTTATTGCTCTCGCGGCCAGTCTGATGGTGGCCGTCGGAGTCCTGATCTGGTGGCGGATTCAGTATCGGAGCGCGCCGATAGCCATTGCCGTTCTGCCGCTGCAAAACCTGAGTCACGATCCCGGGAGCGACTATTTCGCCGACGGGCTCACCGACGAGCTGATCCGCAATTTGTCCCTGATCGAGGGGCTTTCTCCTCGATCCCAGACTTCTTCGTTCGCATTCAAGGGCAAGCCGCGGAACCTGCGGGAGATGGGAAGAGATCTGGATACGGACTACATCGTCGAAGGTTCGGTCCTGCGGATCGGCAACCAGTTGCGCGTCGACGCCCAACTGGTTCGCGTTCACGACGATTTCCCTTTGTGGTCAGGACGATACGACCGCACGCTGACCGATGTTTTCGCGATTCAGGACGAGATCTCCCGAGGCATCGTGAACAGCTTACGTCTCAAGCTGGGAAGAGGCCGCAGACGCTATGAGACGAGTACCGACGCCTATGATCTGTACCTGCAGGCAAGGGCGCTGGGAGTTCAGAACGGGTTGGCAGGCGACGTGAAGAGCGTCCCCTTGTTCGAACAGGTAATCGCAAAAGATCCGTCTTTCGCGCCCGCATTTGCCGGGCTTGCGGCGGCTATGGCGGCCCGTTCGGGAACGGGACAAGGCGCTTCGCCGGATGAGCTGGCCAGGATGCAAGCGGCGGGGGAAAAAGCGCTGGAACTGGATCCTCTGCTCGCCGAGGCGTACGGTGCGCTGGGAATGATCTACGCACGTCAGGCGCAGTGGGAGCGTTCGGAGAAGAGTTTCCGGCGTGCCCTGGAACTGGATCCCAACGATTCGGTGATTTACGGGAATTTCGCGCTCAACCTGCTTTTTCCTCTGGGGCGGATCGGGGAAGCTGTCAGCAGGCTGCAGACCGGCGTCAAGCATGACCCGCTGGCGCCCCGGCTTCGCTTTATCCTTGCGAACGCGCTGATCGCTGCCGGCCGGTTCGATGAAGCAGTCGGATATTGCGAGCACTTGCCTGAGGGCTATTCGGGCAGGAATGAGTGGCTGGCACGGGCGCTCGTTGGACAAGGGCGAATTCCACAAGCCGTTCAGATACTTGAAGCCAGCGTCAGGCGTGATGGCGCTATGGAGGATCTGGCCCTGGGAACCCTCGGGTATGCGTATGGGCGCGCCGGCCGGAGGGTCGACGCAGAGAAGATCGTGGCTGCTACCTCCGTTCCTTACAATCAGGCAATGACCTTTGCCGGCCTGGGCGACAGGGAACACACGATCGAGGCTTTGGAGCGGATGGCTCCCCTCGGTCCCATGCGACTCGGCCGGGACCTGAACTATCCGGAATTTGCTTTTGTTCGCGCCGATCCACGGTTAAAGGCGCTGCGGAAGAGTGTTGGGTTGCCGGAGTAATCTGCGCTACTTTGCGGGCGGGGTGCTCATTAGCTCCAGAAACAGATTGTTGGGGTCGCGAACGATGGCGATCTTCAGGTTGCCGACGGCCACAGGTTCGCCTCCGGTTGAGACAACCGTTCCGCCTCCTTGTTTAAGCGTTTTCAGGAGCGAATCCATATCGGCCACCCGGAGTTGGATCAACGCGGTACCCGGGTCCTGCACTCTTGTGTGCAACGGTTTGCGGTCGATGTCTTTGAACTCGATGAACGTCATGCGTACCGAAGTGCCGGGGATCTGGCCGGAGCTCTGGCGGAACTGCGCGCCGGGTGTGCCCGCCGTTGCGGCCATCAGCTGATTCCCATTGAACGATGCGCCGACGTTGAGTTTGAAGCCCAGCAGATCGCGGTAGAACTTCACTGTCTGGTCGGTGTCGGCTATCGTCACTTCTACGCTTGCGCCAAAGAGATTGCCCTGAGCAGCGGCCGCTGTGGCGGGCAGCGGCGTGAGTTGCGTAAGTTCCACGATGAAGCCGTCCGGGTCCTGTACAAACATGCCCTTCTCTCGTCCCTGGATGTCGACGGCCTGGCCGGCGGCGGTCAGGATATGCGCGCCGGAGGCTTTCACGCGGGCCACAACCGGATCGATTTCCTTTACGAGGATGGCGAGATTGCCCGCTCCCGGGTCCTGAAAACGGGGATTGGCGGGCTTGCGGTCGATGTCTTTGTATTCGATCAGCTCCAGGCCGATTCCGGCGCCGGGAATTTTGAGGACGGCGATGCGGGATTGCGCGCCGATCGTGTTCCCGAGTTTCATGATCGAGGGGTTGGGCGAGAACGTGCCCGGCGGCGTCGCGATGTCGAGGCCGAGGACGTTGTGATAGAAATCGACCGATCGTTCGAGGTTGGCCACGATGTGGCTGAAGTTGCCCACGCCGGTGATTGCTCCGGCCGGCGCCGGCTGCTGGGCGTGTAACAGGGGTACGGATGCGAGCGCGAAGATCAGAGCACGGCGTTTCAGCATGGTAAGCCTGCCACTATATCCAAACTACCCGCTCGCCGCCATGGCCTCGGCTGCGCGGCAGGCGCGTACGGTTAATGCCCAGCCTCCGTTCCAGTCCCGCTCGACTTCGAACGCGATGTCGACTCGCTTTACATCGCGCAGTTCGGTGGCGAGGTCGCTGAGGTTCCAGCCGCGCATCATTACGGTTTTGCCGCCTTGCCGGGCGGCCAGCCTGATGTGTTTCTCTTTCCAGACCTGAGGAGGCCCGGCAAGATCGACGCCGCATACCGCAAACAGAGGCCGGCGGTTTCCCATCCCGAACGGCGCGATCCGCTCGAGCGCGCACCAGAGGGCATCGTCGATTTCCTTCAATTCGACCATCGCGTCGATGGCAACCGTCGGCCGCATGTCTTCGACGGTCAGCCGTGCCGCGGCCCATTCCCGCATGCGGTCGCGGAATGCGTCGAGCGACGACTCGGGCAAAGTGATGCCCGCTGCGTGCGAATGGCCGCCAAACTTCGTGAACAGCTCGCGCATGCTTTCGAGAGCGTCGAGGAGATGGAACGCCTCGATGCTCCTTCCCGAACCCTGGGCCACGCCGTTCTCCACGCCGAGGATGATTGCGGGGCGGTGAAAGCGCTCGACGACACGGCTGGCAACGATGCCAACCACGCCGCGGTGCCAGCCGCTGCCCCAGAGCACCAGCGCGGCGTCGCCGTCCGTCACCGGAGTTTCGAGGCACCGATCGAGGATCTCTTTGACGATGGCGCGTTCGGCGGCCTGGCGATCCTGATTGAGAGCGAAGAGTTCGCGCGCGATTTCGGCTCGCCTCTTCGGGATCAGCCGTAAGGAACATGCGGACGGCCTGCCCGGCGCTGTCCATCCGTCCGGAGGCGTTGATGGCAGGCGCGATGCGGAAGCCCACTTCGCCGGCGTCGGGGGTGCGGTCGGCGAATCCCGCGGCTTTGAGCAAGGCGCGCAGACCTGGATTACGCGGGTCACGGAGGCCGCTCAGTCCATGCTTCACGATCACGCGGTTTTCCCCGGTGAGGGGGACAATGTCGGCTACTGTGGCGATCGCTACCAGCTTGAGGAAAGACTCGAGGATGCGGTTGAGTTTTGCCTCCGGCCATCCCAGACCGGTCAGGATCGCATGCGCCAGTTTGAAGGCGACGCCCGCGCCGCAGAGGTTCGGGTTGGGATAGTCGCAATCTTCGCGGTTGGGATTGATGACGGCGAGCGCCGGCGGGAGCGCGGCTTCGGGCAGGTGATGGTCGGTTACGATGACGTCGACGCCGAGTTCGTTGGCTCGCGCGATTGCCGCAGCCGCTCGAATGCCGTTGTCAACGCTGATGATCAGCCGGACTCCGCGCGCCGCGGCCGCTTCCACCGCTGACGGCTGCATTCCATAGCCGTCGTGGAGGCGATGGGGAATGTGCCAGCCCGATTCCGTTCCGGCGAGTTCCAGGGCTTTTTTGAGGACGACTGTGGAGGTTACTCCATCGACGTCGTAGTCGCCGTGGATCTCGATCTGCTCGCGGTGAGTTATGGCCTGGCGGATGCGCTCCACGGCGCGGTCCATGTCGCGCAGTCGAAAGGGATTGTGCAGATCGGCGATGCGGGGATTAAGGAAATGTTCCGCGGCTGCGGCATCGCGGAATCCCCGGCGATAGAGGATTCGGGCAGCGGCTGGTGGAAGGTTCAGTTCCTGGGCGAGCTTTGCGCTCTCGCCGTCCTCCGCGGGGAAGAGCCAGCGGCTCCGATTCGTCATGAGACAACCTTCGCGTGCGACGCGCGGCGAAGGTCACGCGGCAATCGCCGTCGCTACCTTTAGTTGTTGGAATAGTAGCCGCCGATGCCGTCCGTTCCGGGGTCTTCGCCCGTATCCACGGAGACGACCGAAGTGATCTCCTCACAGGCATCGAGGAAATCCTCGTACCAGTCGGGACGGGCTTCGTAAACGTAGAGGTGTGAATTGTGATCGAACCCCAGCTCCAGGGTGCAGGTCTCGCCGATGTGCCTTTGCGCCGTGCCCAGGCGGCCTTCGAGTTCGCGCCGCTCGTCGCGGGTGAACTCGGTGTCGGCCAGTTCCTCGAGCGCCTCATCGACCTCTTCTTCGGCAAGCTCCCGCGAGGCGAACAGGATCAACTTCTCGCCCACTTTTCGCGCCGTCTCGAGAAATATGCGGTAGTCGGGATAACGCTCCGTGTCCCAGGTGATCATCGGGAGGCCCTCAAGAGCGCCCGCCTGGCTGCGGAAGATCGCGAATTCGGAGCTTTCGAGATGGTCGAGGATTTCGCCTTTTAATGTTTCGAGATTCAGGTCCACAATGGCCTCATTTTGCAGAACCAGAATAGCAGGGATGAGAAAAGCTCCAAATAGCTCCGGGAGGGTCACGGTATCATAAATAAAGCTCACCTGAAAGAAAAAAGCTCGCCTTGAAAGTCGGTTTCGTCAGCCTCGGTTGCCCCAAGAATCTCGTCGACAGTGAAGTCATGATGGGCGAACTCTCCGCCCATGGCCACGAACTGACGACTCATCCCGATCAGGCGGACGTCCTGGTCGTCAACACCTGCAGTTTTATCGATCCGGCCAAGAAGGAATCGATTGACACGATTCTGGAGATGGCCGAATACAAGAAGGTCGGCAAGGCGAAGCGCCTGGTGGTGGCCGGTTGTCTCGTCGAGCGTTACCGCGGCGATATCCGCAAAGACATGCCCGAGGTGGACGCCGTCATCGGGACGAACGAGATCGAGCGGATCGTGGCGGTGTGTGAAGGCGTGGCTGAAGAAAGAAAAAACGAACCCACTGCGCCGCCCGCGCCTTACCTGTATCACGACCTGACGCCTCGTATTCTCTCGACCCCGCGGCACTTCGCGTATATGAAGATCGCCGAAGGCTGCGATCATCCCTGCAGCTTTTGCGTGATTCCGCAGTATCGGGGCAAGTTCCGGAGCCGCCGGTTCGAATCCGTGATTTCGGAGGCGACGCGGCTGTTCGGCCAGGGCGTACGCGAGATCAACCTGATCGGGCAGGATACGACCTGCTACGGCGAGGATCTGGGCCTGAAGGACGGTCTGGCGCAGCTTCTGGCGCGCCTGGCGCAGATCGAAACGCCGCAGCAGAAATGGGTGCGGTTTCTCTACGCGTATCCGAATAAAGTCACGCAGAAGCTGCTCGACACGATCGCCGAGCATGCAGACCTCGTGAAGTACATCGACATGCCGCTGCAGCATGCGAGCGCGCCGGTGTTGAAGCGGATGAAGCGCGGGGCCTCCGGCGATATTTTCCTGAAGCTGATCGAGCGGATCCGGCGCACGATTCCCGGGCGTGGCGATTCGCACCAGCTTTATCGCCGGATTTCCGGGCGAAACCGACGCGGATTTTGAAACGCTTTGCCAGTTCGTCGAGGCCGCGCAGCTGGATCGATTGGGTGTTTTTTCTTATTCCGACGAAGACACCAGCGGCAGCTATGCGCTCGACGGCAAGGTCGACGCGCGCACGATCTCGAATCGCAAACGCCGCCTGATGGCGATTCAGCGGAAGATTTCGCGGGTGAAAAACCGCCAGCTGATCGGGCGCGAGGTTCCGGTGCTGGTGGAAGGGCTTTCGCCGGAGACGGATTTGCTCTGGCAGGCGCGAATGTCGACGCAGGCGCCCGAGATCGATGGCGTGGTTCTGATCAACGATTTCGAAGGAGCGGAGCCCGTGGCGGGTCAAATGCGCCTTTTGCGGATCACGGAAACGCACGATTACGACATCATTGGAACATTGCTTGCGTCGAGCGAAACAAGCGTGCGAATTGCAGCGCCGATGCCGAATCTGATCCAGATCGCTCCGAGTTTCGTCGTTCCGAACCAGATTCCAGTGCGATGAAGTGCCCGATCTGTAAAAAGCCGGTCGACCTCAAAGATCCCGAGGCTCCGTTCTGCAGTGAGCGTTGCCGCGAGATCGATCTGGGCAACTGGGCGACCGAGAAGTATGTGATTTCCACGCCCGCACATCGTCCTGAAGACCGGCTGCCGGACCCCGAGTCTGATGAAGAATAACGCCCGATTGGGCACAGCTCTATCGGGTAAAGCCCTATCTGGTAAGGCTTGGGTGTTCGCCACGTGGTTCGGTTGCGGATATGCGCCGAAGGCTCCCGGTACGGTCGGCTCTCTGGCGGCAGTCATGATCGCATGGCCGCTTTCGCGGCTCGGATTCGGCAGGCTGCACTTTTTGATTCTGGCGTTTGCGCTTCTCTACCCGGCGGTCCGCGCGTCGAGCATCGTTGCGACGGAATCGGGGCGGAAAGACCCGCAGATGGTGGTGGTGGATGAGGTCCTCGGCCAGTGGCTTACGCTTGCGGGCGCCATCCGGTTCGATTTGTTGACGTTCGCACTCGCTTTCGGGCTTTTTCGATTGTTCGATATCTGGAAGCCGCCGCCGATTCGTCTTATCGAACAGGTGCCCGGTGGGGCCGGTATAGTACTCGACGACATGATGGCCGGAGCGTACGGCGCACTTGTCTTATTTCTGGTGGGATGGTTCAATCATCATTAAAGATGGCAACCCGTAAAGATTCGAATGGAAGGCCGCAGATTTCTCAGGTCCAGCCCGAAGCGGCGATTACAGGCGGGGAACTGTATATCCGGGGTAAGAGCCTCACGGCGGTGGACCGGCCGCGAGTGACGATCGGGGATGTCGCGGCGCCCGTCGTGATCGGTTCGAAGTCGCTCGTGATCGTCAAGGTACCGGAAGGCGCTTCGGCCGGCGAACTGGTGGTGGGCAATGGGAACCACCTCAGCGACTCATGGAGCTGCGATATCGGCGTTCAGATCGCGGAAAATCTGCATCCGGTGACAAGCCCCGCGGTGGATTCGATCGGCAATATTTATACGACGTTCAGCGGCTCGCGCGGGCAGAAAGTGCCGGTAGCCGTTTACCGCATCGACCTGAATTTCAATCTGACGCCGTTCATCAACGACATGATGAACGCCACGGCGATCGCGATCGGACGCGATGGTT
Organism: Terriglobia bacterium; assembly: GCA_963831795.1. Lineage (GTDB taxonomy): Bacteria > Acidobacteriota > Terriglobia > Bryobacterales > Bryobacteraceae > BOG-234. Next base: position 71,485 of record CAWHSB010000001.1, read on the forward strand.
ACATCTATATTTCGAGCCGCTTCGATGGCATGGTTTATCAGGTGAGCCCGAACGGGAACATGTCAGTGTTTGTGGAAGGCATGGGCGTTGCGACCGGCCTCGCCTTCGACGACGATGACAATCTTTACGTAGGCGACCGCAGCGGCACGATTTTCAAGATCAGCCCGAGTCGGCAGATCTTCGTTTTCGCGACCATCGAGCCCTCCATTTCGGCGTACCACCTCGCGTGGGGGCCGGACCAGCATCTTTACGTGAGCGGCCCGACGACTTCGAGCTTCGACAGCATTTACCGGGTGAAGGATAACGGCGATGTCGAGACGTTTTACCGCGGCCTGGGACGCCCGCAGGGGATGGCCTTCGACGCGGACGGGAACCTGTATTCGGCAGCCTCGCATGCCGGACGCAAAGGCGTGGTCAGGATCACGCCGGACCGCGAGGTGGATCTGTACGTGTCGGGACCGGGGATTGTGGGGCTGGCGTTCTCGCCATCGCGCGCGATGATTATCTCGACGACGAATGCAATTTTTCGCGTGGATGTGGGAATTCGCGGCTCACGGATCCCTTAGGAGCGCCGGCACCCGGGATGAACGCGGAGATTATAGCCGTCGGCTCCGAGATGCTGACGCATAAGCGGGTCGACACCAATTCTCTGTTCCTGACCGAACAGTTGAACAATCTGGGCGTCGAAGTGACCGCGAAGCACGTGATCGGCGACGACCTGGAACGGCTGGCTGCGACGATTCGGCGTTCGATGGGCGCGGCCGAGGTAGTGATTCTTTCGGGTGGCCTCGGTCCGACGGAGGACGATCTTACGCGCGATGCTCTCGCGATGGCTCTCGACCGGCGCCAGGTGTTGAACGCGGCGGTGAATGAGGGGATCGAACAGCGATTCCGGCAGATGAATCGGGCGATGCCGGAGATCAATCGCCGCCAGGCGATGGTGATTGAAGGCGCGCATGTGCTTACGAACGATCGGGGCACGGCGCCGGGGCAGTGGATCGAAGATGCGGGGCGTATCGTGATCAGCCTGCCGGGGCCGCCCCATGAACTGCAGTCGATGTTCACGCGCCAGTGCCTGCCGCGGCTCGTGCGCGATGGTGCCGCCGCTGGTAATCCGCACGCTGGAACTGCGAATTTCGGGGATGTCGGAATCGGAGCTCGATCAGGCTATCGCACCGATCTACAAGCGCTACGAGAACCCGGTTACCACGATCCTCGCGCATAACGGCGACATGCAGGTGCATCTGCGGGCACGATGCGCGACGGAAGGCGAGGCGCATGGCTCTGCTGGCTGAAGTTGGCGGGAAGATCGATGTAGCGTTGGGCTCGCGGATCTACTCCCGCAACGGGGATCCGCTCGAGGCGGTGGTGGGCAAACAGCTGACAGGCGCTTCACGCCACACTCGCGGTGGCGGAGAGTGCGACAGGCGGCGGGCTGGCCGAGCGGATCACGAGCGTTCCGGGCAGTTCGGGCTGGTTTCTCGGCGGCTTCGTGACGTATACGCGGCGCCTGAAGGTGGAGTTGCTGGGTGTTCCGGCTGAGGTGATCGATCGTTTCGGCGCCGTGAGCGCGGAGACCGCGGAGGCCATGGCGTTGGGCGCGCGACGCCGGACCGGCGCGACCTGGGCGCTTTCGGTAACGGGCAACGCGGGGCCGACGACGGACGGCGAGCAGGCTCCGGTCGGTATGATTCACGTGGGATTGAGCGGGCCTGCGGAAACGACTTCGTTTCACCGCGTCTGGCCCACCAGTGATCGTGCTCGGGTGCGGGCGTTCGCGGCGCAGATGGCTCTCGATTTTCTACACCGGAAACTGAGCCAGTAGACGCGCGAACGCCGTCGATACAGAGGACTGCGGCGTGTTTCGACTCGTTTGAAAGCCCTCCGACCGCTTGTTCGACATCGGAGGCGGTCAGTTTCGCGAGCGCGGCTTTGTCGCGTCCTGCGATGACTTCGGTGAGCGCGGAGCCGGCTGCTATGGACGCGGTGCAGCCGCGCACTTTGAAGCGGGATTGCGCGATGCGGCCGTTTTCGAGAACGGCGGAGAGACGCAGAATGTCTCCGCAGATCGGGATTTGAGACCTCGATTGTCACGGCCGGCGCGGGCAGTTCGCCTACGTTTCGCGGATTGGTGAAATGCTCGATGAGTTGCGGGGACGTGCTCCAATTGTAGCCATGACTGAAGTGGTCGCGGGGCTACTTGAAGACGATGGGAAGATTCTCATTTGCCGCCGGCGGCGCGACCAGGCTCATCCGCTGAAGTGGGAATTTCCGGGCGGCAAGCGGGAGCCGGGCGAATCGCCCGAAGCGGCGCTGGTTCGGGAACTGAGCGAGGAACTCGGCATCGACGCGAGCGCGGGGCCGGAACTGATGCGGTACGAATTCAGTTATGCCGGGAAAAAACCGATCCTGCTGATCTTTCGCAGGGTGGCTGCGTGGCGCGGAGAAATTGAAAACAGGATTTTAAAGAAATTCATGTGGGTGCGGCGGGAGGAACTCGCCGGACCTGGGATTTCCTCGAAGGGGATGCCCGATTTCTCGAGTTTTTTACTGGCCCGGAAGGGTAAACGGAACTTCCCGCGATTGATTCAACGACTTCGTGAGCGTCACATCGATCAGATCGAGCGACGCCTGATTGTGCGTATTCTGAGTCGTGACATAGTGCAGCGTCTTGTCTTCGACCCAGTACGCCAGCGCCGCATATACGGCGTGGTTTTTGTAGGCGATCAGGTAGTAATTCTGCGGCGTCCCGATTACGTCACCCTGGGCCGACTGAGCGTCGATGATCTGCTGGGGTTCATTGCCCTCCGCCGGCGGCAGAGGGCTGGGCTCCGAAATATTGATTGATAACCACCGGTTGCTGAGGGACCGGCGGTGCGTAGGCTTCCGGCGCCGAGCGAGAGGAGCGGCTCCATACGACGGACTATAGGCTCCCCCGTCGTCGAATCCGTCGTAGTAATTCGGAACGTAGAAAGAATATCCGTAGGCATAACCGGGTCCGCCGCGACCCGATCTGCCATACCGGCCCTGAATAACCGAAACCGGGACGACCTGGACGTCCATAACCAGGGCGACCGGGATAACCAAAACCGGGATAAGAATCGGGATGACTGCCCGGCGGAAAACCACCGAGCGGACGGATCGACGCGCCGCGCGAGGCGGGATTTCCCCCGAGGGCGTTTGCGCGGCCTCCAAATCCAGCGCCGCCTGCGGCCGCAAAACCACCGGCGACAGCGGGCATCGCAAGAACCATCGCGCCAACAACAGGTAACCAGAAAGCTGAGAGAGCTTTCATCGCGCTACCTCCCTCGGTTTAAGAGTAGCACCGAAATTATTTCGGCGCGGGAGGCCTTGGCGGCGCCGCTGGAGGCCGCAGGCGCCCTGGGCGCAGCGGCTGGAGCTTTCGGCGGGGCCGAAGATGACGATGAGGTCGGAGTCGGCTGAGGGCTCGCGTCGTAGAGCGAGATGATGTCCCGCGTGATGTCGATGCTGTTCGTCGCGAACATCACGTTGTTCGGCTGCCCGCTGATGTCGAAGACCATGGTGTAGTTGCTTATCGACCGCGTACTTGTTCAGCACCGCCATCACCTTTGCGCCGAGATCGTTCAGAATCTTCTGCTGTTCCTGATTCACGTCCTCGCGGGCGTCGTCGGTATCCCGCTGCAGGCTCTTGGTCATCGAGTCGATGTCGCGGGCGAGAGCGGCTTTCTTTTCTTCGCTGATGGTGTTTTCGGTTCGCCGAAGCTCATCCTGCTTCGCCTGCAAGTCCGCCTGGCGCTTCTGAAACTCCTGCTCTTTCGGAGCGAACTTGGCTTTCAAAGCGGCGACGGCTTTCTGTCCGTCTTTCGTTGAGATGAGAGCCTCCTGCATGTTGATGATCGCGAACTTCTGGGGGGCCTGGGCCCAAGCGCTCAGGCCGCCCAGAAGGGCGAGCACCGGCACAATCGTCAATCTACTTCTCACGTTTAAACTCCTTTACTGCAAAACTTAATTTTAGTAAATCGCCAGGACACCAGGTCCGGGCGGCGAGGCCGATCTTCAAAAGGTCCTGCCGATGGTAAACCGGAAAACACTGTGTTTCTCGAAATAGGGATAGGGCGTTCCGTAAGACGCGATCGCATTTGTGAATGTCGCGGCGTTCGGGAACGTCGACCGATCTACCACGATCGGCGGCTGCAGATACTCTTGCACGATTGTCGGATTATATGCCTAGTATACCCGGAAGGGAGCCTGCACGATGGGCAGGACCACGTCGACTTCCACCCCCGTGGACGTGCGGATCGCCTGCGTTCCGGGGGCGATTTTGACCTTGTTCTGAAACGCCGCCTGCGGGAACTGGTTGTCGAGATTCGCAATCTGGCCCGGATTCACCGTGAGCTGATTGGTGTATAGAATCCGGTTCACGCCGACGTCGAAAAACGGTACCAGGGTGATGGGCCCGACGATCGGAATCCGGTACTCGAAATTGAATACGGCGTGGGTGTCGCCGCCGGGCGTGATGATCTGATACGTGGGGATTGGTAGTGTAACGTTCACCGGGGTCTTGATGCCGGCCACAATCTCGTTCTGGACGCGCTGACTGCCGTCCGGATTCAGCTGGTTGATCAGTCGCGCTGCTGGGTATGAACGCGATCGGAGTGATGCTGAAGAAATCGAATCCGCGCACGTCCTGCTCGCCGCCGATGTATCCGCGCATGAACGGCGGCGCGACTTTCCCGCCGTAGCCCGTGACCGTCGTGGCGAGGAGATGGAAGGCCAGCACGTTCTTGTGCCAGCGCGGGCTCACGTGATAGTACTGCCCGTCGAACGTCGGCTGAATGATATTGACATTGGCGCCCAGTACGCTGGCGCTGGCTTTGATCGAAAAGAAAATGCTCTTGCCGGCGGTCGGGTTCGTAAAGCTGTTCTTCGAGTTGTAGCTGTACGAAGGCGTGATGCTGAACGTCTTGATGCCGTCCAGCGCGTTGGGCCCGTTCACGCCCAGGAAGTTGAGGTAGGTAAAGTACGCCAGAGCTCCGGTGGATTCCGTTTGAATGCTGGAAATATCGTAGCCCAGAGTGACGCCGATGCGCGCGAAGCTGCGCTTGATCGGGTAACTTCCCGAGAGCGTCACTCCCTTTGAATCCTGCACGTAGTTCAATACATTGGCGCTGCCCAGCGAATTGTAAAACGCCTGAAGGTCGACTCCGGTGAGCAAAGACTCCTGCCGGGCCTGATCGTAGTTGTAGCGGCTGAGATAAAACGTGATGCCCGCCTGCAACGGGCGATCGAAGAGATAGGGTTCCGTGAAGCCGAGCGTGATGCGGTCCTGGAGTGTTCCCACCTGCGATTGCATCGTCAGCGTATCGCCCAGACCGAGGAAGTTGTTCGTGGAGTAGTTCAGGCCGATGAAGGTCCCCGAGATGCCGGAAACGCCGCCATTCAGGCTGATGGTATTCTTGCCGCGCTCCTTCACCTTCAGCTCGATGTCGACGGTGTTGGTTCCCGCGTTTCGCTTCAAGTTGTACGACTCGTTCTCTTTGAGAACCTCGAAATATCCGAGCTGATTGAGTCTCAGGATGCTGGCGTCCCAGAGCGTCGAATTGTAGACATCGCCTTCATCGATCAGCATCTCGCGGCGAATGACTTTGTCGCGCGTGGTCGTGTTGCCCGTAAAATCGATGCGGCGCACGAAGAATTGCTTGCCTTCGTCGGCGTTCAGGGTGAGATCGATCTTGTTGGTGTTCGGCTCGATGTCGATCTGGGGCTCCGCGACGTAATCGATGTAGCCGAACTGGCTGTACACCTTGGTCAGGTTCTTCAAACCGTTTCGCAGTTTTTCGGTCGAGAAAACATCGCCCGGCTGCATCTGGAAAAGGCGGCCGAGGAACTCGGTCGAGCGGAACAGTTTGACGCCCTGGAAATCGATCTTCGCCAGGTAATAGCGCTGGCCTTCTTCCACGGGAAGCGTGATGTCTTCGACAACGCCTGGCCTGTTCTCTTTGAAGAGCGGGATGTGCCAGCCGCCGTTCGCTCCACCGACGTTCCGCAGTTTCAGCGTCTGATCGAGGGCTTTGGCGGTGAAGTAGCCTTCCTTCTGATAAGCGTCGCGAATACGCTCTTTGTCTTCCTCGAGCTTTGCGGCGTCGAAAGTGACGGGAAACAGAAATTCGAGGAAGAGCCAGTGCGGAATCCCGATCGGATGCAGATTCTTCATCGCGCGGATCACTTCGCGCTGGGTGAAAGCCTTGTTGCCCAGAATGGTGATTTCGCCCACTTTGATTTTGGGGCCTTCGACAACGTTGAAGACCACTTCAAGCGACGACGGAGGAATGCGCCGAAGCTGGGGCGTGACCATGGCGAACTGACGGCCATGCTCTGCCAGCAGGTCCTTCAACACGACCGCCGCATGGTTCACAACGTTCGGGTCGTACATCGACTCAACGGTCAGCCCGACCTTGCGTTCCTTGAACCGGTCGAGGATGTCGGAGACCGAAACCGACTTCGCGCCCTCGTATTTGATGTCGCGGATGACGGGGCGTTCGGTGACGATGAAGACCACAACGGTGCCGCCGCGGTCGCCCCGTTCGGTTTGGAGCCTGATGTCGTCGAAACGGTTGGTATTCCATAGCGCCATGAAATCGCGGCGCAGCGTGTCTTCGTTGTAAACGTCGCCCACTTTGCTGAAAATCAACGCCCGAAGCGTATCCTGGGGGACGCGCCGGGCGCCGCGAAACTCAATTCCCTCAATCACGTTCGCGGGTAGAGGCGGTTGGGTATTCGGCTGGGGAGTTTTGGGCGCTTCGAACTGAGGCTGCGCCGGGGGCTGCTGCGGAGCGGCGGCCGGCGCCTGCGGCACGTTTTCGAAAGGATTGTTGCCGTTCGCCGGTGGAGGAGTCTGTGGTTGTCCGGCAGGGGGCGCCGGCGTCTGAGGTGGTTGCTGGGCTTGTTGCCCGGCCTGCGGCGGAGCTGGGGAATTCTGCGATAGTGCGGGCATTACGGCGATCAGGCCGTAAAGACAAACGAACGCACTGTTCAGGCGCATCGGCCTGAGTAAAGTCATGAAAACCTGTTTCCTTTCCACCTGGCGCAAGGGATCACGTTTTTAAACAATCACGATGGACGCGGTCTTTCCCGGCACCGTTTCCTCGCATCGCGTTTCCGTTTGCACGCTTGCGCGCTATGGGATGAATCCTTCATTCTAGCGGACTTGATTGCGCCGCTCAATGTGACTGGCGGGCACAGGTGGGCAGGAGGGGCACGACGGCATCCTCTGCATTTATAGAAATGGCGCAGACGGGCGCGCCGAGTGGAGAGAAGCGGAATGCCCGATGCCGAAATCAGCGCCGTGGGAACCGCCTGACGCAGCACCGCCTGAATCTACCGACGCTGTGGCGACTCGGGGAACACATCTTCACTGTCAGGACTTGCGGACAGATGTACATGATGATGCGAGGATTTATGGGTCCCGACCAGTTCCATCGGCGGTGAGACCGCCGAGCGTTACCGGCCCGGTTGGGCCAAAACAGAACCGGCCGCTCTATTCTTTCGGGGCTTTATATGTTCCGTTTTTCTTTGCAGCTTCAATCAGCGTCGGGTAGTACTGGACGAAGGTGGTATCCGCGGCGCCGTTTTGGGCGTGACAGGTGAAGCAATCCGCTGTCGCGGGGAACGCCTTGCCGCTGGGCTTGTCTTTCGGGATGAAATAGAACTGCCATCCGCCATGAGATGCGTCCTTAACGTGGAATTCAAATCCCATCACGTCAGTCTGGAATCTGCCGTCCTTGTTGACGGATGCGTTGTGCCCCGCATCGCGAACCTCAATCATCACAATCGTCTTGTCCGGCCACACGCCGGTCTTCAGAAAACCTGCGTTCGCCGACGGCTGCACGAAGACATTTCCGAACATGGGCTTGCCCGCCGCCGCTCCCTCCTGCGGATAAGTCATCCCGAATCCGGAGGTTAGAAATGTCCAGTTCCGGTAGTCCTTCGGCATGAGGAGCTCGCCGTCTTTCGTATATTGTTGCGCCTGCAATCCGGCGGCGCAAAGCATCGCACATAAAACCGCGCCTGTTCTGGTTGTCCGCATATCTGAAACCAGTATTCGGCGAATTTGCCCTGCGAGTCGAGTGCCTACGCTGCAAAGAGGCGTGGATTCGCTGCAAATGCTTGCCGGTCTTGCGCCGGACGGTTACATTTGTAGATATTCCGAATGTCTCCGCCTGAACGAATCATGCGGCCGAAGCGCATCCCGCTCGCGCTCTCCCGGTTTGCGATCTGCCTCGGCTGGGTCGCGCTTGGGCTGATCAACGCCGCACAAGTCGTGGTGGGGATGCGCGCAGTCGACATGCGCCATAACTGGTCCACCCTGTTTTTCGTTTCGGCGGTCTCGTGGCTCGTGTGGGCCTGCGCGACTCCGCTGGTGCTGGAACTGGGACGTCGTTTTCCCCCTACACGTGCGGGCGGGTGGAAAGGTTGGGCGTTTCACGGCGCGACGTGCCTTTTCCTCGGCATTGTGGACGCCTGCTGGGTCGCGGCTCTGGAATACTTCCTCAATCCCTACGCGGAAGGCCCCTACCCTTCTTACAAAATTTACGCAATCAAAATGTTTTACAACCGCTTCCATCTGGAACTGATCACCTATGCCGCCATCCTCGCGGCCGGATACACGATCGATTCCCTGCGGCGGCTCGCTCTGCGCGAGGCCGAAGCGGCCCGGCTGAGCGCCGAGCTTTCAAAGGCCCAACTTGACGCGCTGCGCCGCCAGCTGGAGCCACATTTCCTCTTCAATAGTCTTAATGGAATCTCAGGTCTCGTACGCAGTGGCGAAAACGATGCGGCGGTCGATATGATCGCCGGCCTCAGCGACCTCCTTCGGCGAGTGCTGGAGGATTCCGGAAGTCAGCTGGTTCCTCTGGCGGAGGAACTCTCTTTTCTGGAGCGTTATGTGGAGCTCCAAAGCATGCGCTTCGGCGATCGTTTGAGCGTGAACGTGGACGTGCCCTTCGATCTCTACAGCGCACTTGTTCCCAGTTTGATTCTGCAACCGCTGGTTGAAAATGCGATCCTGCATGGAATTGAGACACGCGTCGAAGGCGGCTCGATCAGGATCGGCGCGCGTGCGGAAGGGGGTGTGGTGACGCTATATGTGCACAATGACGGTCCGGCGCTATCCACTGGGGCGCGCGACTCGAGGCCCGGCGTAGGCATCTCCAATACACGCGGCCGTCTCGACCGGCTTTACGGCAGCGCCGGCACGATTGAGCTTCGGAATCACAATGAGGCCGGGGTCGAGACGATCGTGCAGGTGCCCTACCGGACCTGACCGCGATGGCGATTTCGACCGTTATTGTGGACGACGAACCTCTTGCGCGGGCGAATATCGCGACGCTGCTCAGGACCGATCCGGAGATCGCAATCGTCGGGGAGTGCGCGTCCGGCGTCGAGGCCATCGAAGTGATCAGGGATCGGCGGCCGGCGCTGGCGTTTCTGGATGTTCAGATGCCCGGGTGCGACGGCTTTGATGTGATCGAAGCGCTTGGCGGCGATGCGCCTGCCGCCGTGGTTTTCGTAACCGCATACGACCGGTATGCGCTCAAGGCGTTCGAGGTGGAGGCGCTCGATTATCTGCTGAAACCGTTCAGTAATGCGCGGTTCTTCCGGGTACTAGCCCGGGTCAGGACCTCTCTGGCGCAGCGTCCTGCCGAGCCCCGAGCGATGGACCGCCTCATCGTAAAAAGCGCCGGTCGCGTATTGTTTCTGCGCACCACCGAAATCGACTGGATCGAAGCCGCCGACTATTATGCCTGCCTGCACGCAGGCACGAAGACGCACCTGCTGCGCCGCAGCATGAGCGACCTTGAACGTGAACTCGACCCGAAGACGTTTTGCCGGATCCACCGTTCGGCTATTGTAAATATCGGCCGTGTGGTCGAGATGAGGCTGGATTCAAACGGAGAATACGAAGTCTCGATCGAGGGCGGTTCGAAGGTAAAGGTGAGCCGCGGCTATCGCGAGAAGCTACAGGGAAGGCTCGCCGGCCTAACCCTCCTCTAACCGGGCCCGGATGTCCCGGTCTCCGAATGTTTCAGGCTAAGTGGATCTGGAGAATTAAGGTCGGTGGTGTGTTTTGCCACGAAGGGCTCCGGCACAGACAGCCGGCCCTCGCGCTTTGATCACGCAGGCAATTGATGAGACCAGAATGGCGACTCTGAAGCGTGAGGCCGCACCACTAACGGAGAGCCCGGCCGCCCATTGTTTTGGACTATCACCGCGGACAGAGGATCGAGTACTAGACGGCTTAGCCATCGCTTCCAAAAATACACACACGTATTGTTTGGTTGAAAAATGCGTTAACGTATGGCATCTTGAGCGGGGGTATTCATATTGCCACGCTCAAGCCCATACTCTATAGAATTATCTGCGCAAGAAGAGCGCGAGCTGCTCCGGCGGGCCGCGAAATACACGTTACCGTATTTTGAGGTCATGCGCGCCAGAATGGTGCTTCTCGCTGCCGATGGACTGTCCAATGATCAGATCGCCTCCCGCCTTGACACTCGTCGCGAAGTCGTTAGCATGTGGCGTAAACGCTTCTTCGAGGAGCGCCTGGCCGGACTGGACGAGCGTTCCCGCCCGGGTCGTCCCGGGTTTTTCCCCCCAGAACTGGTCGTTCAGATTAAGGCGCTGGCTTGCGAGTTGCCGGCCACTCATGGCGTTCCCCTCTCCCACTGGAATACCCCAGACATAGCTCGTCAGGTCTGTAATGCCGGTTTGGTCGCCACTATCTCGGGAAGCACCATTTGGCGATGGCTCCATGAAGACGCCATCCGCCCCTGGTACCACCGCAGCTGGATCTTCCCCCGAGACCCCGCCTTCGCCGTCAAGGCTAACCGGATCCTGGACCTGTATGAGCGCTCCTGGAATGGTAAACCCCTCAAAAACGATGAATTTGTCATCTCAGCCGATGAGAAAACCAGCATCCAGGCTCGCCGGCGCAAGCATGAGACTTTGCCCGCCGCGCCCAAGCGTCCGATGCGCGTTGAACATGAATATGGTCGTTGCGGAGCCTGGGCCTATATCGCAGCTCTCGACGTTCATCGTGCTCGCATCTTTGGCCGCTGCGAAACAACCACTGGCATCGCACCCTTCCATCGCCTGGTTGAGCAAGTCATGACTCGCCCTCCCTATAACGACGCCCGCCGTGTCTTTTGGATCGTCGACAATGGGAGTTCGCATCGCGGTAAGGCTTCCGTCGCCAGACTCAAGCAGCAGTTCCCGCGCCTGACCCTCGTTCATGGGCCGGTCCACGCCAGTTGGCTCAATCAGGTCGAGATCTACTTCTCCATTGTGCAGCGAAAGGTCCTCACCCCGAACGACTTCACCGGCCTCGACCAACTCGCCGAACGCCTGCTCGACTTCCAATACTACTGGGAGGCAACCGCAAAACCCTTCGAATGGAAGTTCACCAAAGCCGATCTTGCGGCCCTCCTCACCAAGCTTTCGGCCCACGAAAACGTGCCGGCTTGACCGGTCAACAATACGTTAGTGAACTTCTGAACTGGAGTACTTAGCGACCAATTCCGCGAGGTTGGTATTGTAAATGCCATCACCACCCGAACCGTATACGCCGAAGCAAGAGACGGACTGACGATGTCCGGTGCGGCGTTGCCGCTCGCTGACGCGCGCGGCTCAGCAACCTGACCGAGAGATCAAAGCGTCAGGAGATCCGCTTGCACGCCGAGCCAGTTCGCCGCCGACTGCAGGTCCCACCATGTCGTTACCTCAATGCGCGGTGAATTCAGCACCAGTTCGTACATGCGCGCTATCCCGAACGCCAGCGGATCGGTGGCGAGAAAGGCAGACTTGACGCGAATGTCGTTCGGATTGAAAGCGCGGCGCCGCGCTGCCAGCCGAAGAACATCTTCCGTCGTAAGTTGAATTCCTTTCAAGCGAGTCAGGTCGCAGAATCGATGAAACCCGGTCTCAGTCAGTTCTTCCTTGATCTCGATAAACTCAATCAGCGATTCCGCGCTCTTTATGTCGAATATGCCGACTGGCCGCGCGACGACCAGGGACTCGCGGGGGATCGAGTAAACATTAAGCATTCGAGCTGGACCGGCTTCGGGTGGCGACTCCGCATGCATCCTACCACGCTGTTCGCAGAGACGTCGGGATTTGCAAGACTGTAAAGAACGTGATCGAACGAAGCGTAGCAACCGCAATCCATGGCCGCTATCTTGCCGTACCCCCAACGATCTCGGGACCCGCTCCGATGCTCGTCGGCTTTCATGGATATGCCGAGAATGCTGAAGCGCAACTCGAACGGCTGCGCGCGATTCCCGGAGGCGAGCGCTGGCTCAGGGTGTCGATCCAGGGGCTTCACCGGTTTTACCAGTCACGCACGAACGCCGTGATCGCGAGCTGGATGACGCGGCAGGACCGCGAGGCGGCGATCGCCGACAACATCGCTTATGTTTCGGCCTGCATCGACGCCGTTGCGACCGAATGGCCGACAGTTCCTGTCATCGTATTCGCCGGGTTCTCGCAGGGCGTCGGCATGGCGTTTCGGGCGGCGGCGCATTCCAGCGGCGGGACGCCCGGAGTGATTGCCGTGGGAGGCGATGTTCCGCCCGAGCTGGAGCCCGACGCGGTGATGCGATTAGCGGCAGTCCTGATTGTGCGCGGTGTGTCTGACGCTTTGTATCCGGCGGAGAAGTTCGCCGAGGATCAACGGCGGCTTCGGGAATGTTCGGTGAGCGTTCGCACCGTCGAGATCGATGCCGGGCATGAATGGTCGGGCGGAGTTAACGAGGCCGCGGCGGAATTTCTTCTGGAACGCTATCCGCGGTAGACGCGGCGGGGAAGATCACCGACGAACAAGATCGCCGGCGCTACCGGCAGTGACATAAATCTCCGCGCCGAGCCGAAGCTCGGTGGCAACATTCAAAAGTCGCCCCGCAGTGACTGGAAGCCTCACGCCGCGCGGAAGCCCCGACGGCAAGTCCATTCAGACAGCGCAGAAGCGCTTGGCCCCCGCCAGACACAATCAAGGCACGGATTGAAACGCGATCCTGCCTTCGTTTTCCCACGCCGCAATCGCTCCGCCTCCCGGCAGCGCCGCAATTGACGGAAAGGAACCCCTCCCGCCGATCGAGTGCGCGTGCTTGTCGCCGGGTGCTCGGACGACAATGCCCGCGGGAGTCGTCCAGATCGCGTACAGGCCATTCGTAGCGGCGGAAATCGAGACGTCCGTTCCTTCGCCGATCTCAATTTCGGGACTGCCCGGGCGATCGAGGAATAACGAGCGGTCGCGCCGCCAGACCGTGACGATTCCGGTTTGAGTCGTGACAATGCCTCCACCATCCATAGGGCATGCGTTCAGTTTCCAGGTACCTGTTCCGAGCTTTTCGGGAGCGGAAAAACCGACGCCGTCTTTTGATCGAGCCAGGTACATATCGCGCGATCCATTCAGCCAGTTGCGCCACATCACCACGATCGTTCCGTCACGGTCGAACGCGACGGATGGATGGCAGCATTCGCAAATCGTGCCGTCGGGGGACGCATACACCAGAACGTTCTTTGACCACGTCAGGCCACTGTCGTCCGACCGTGATCCGTAGAGTCTGGTTCCCCCGTCACGCTTATCGAGCCAGGCCGCAAACAGGTGTCCCTTCCCGTCGGAGGCGAGGCCGTGGAGTCCTTCCGTCGGCGCTCCTGAAACGTCGTTAATGATGGTTCCTTTCGACCATGTCTTGCCGCCATCTGTCGAGCGCCAGGCGATCAAATCGCCGTCGGACGGCAGACCATGCGCGTGCGCGCCTTGCGCGGCGGTCTTACCGGCAACCGCCGTGATTACGATGGCGGAACGCGGAGAACGCGATCCGGGGTCCGCGATGGCGTGTCAGTGGAATGACAGGCCCGCCCCCCACTCTCACGGGAACGGAGAAAGTCTTTCCGGAGTTGGTGGAGCGGCTGAAATAGATCGAATTCCCCGCGCCAAATACCAGCGCGACGATCGATCCACTCACTGCCAGTTGCGGTTCGCGCGCGGGAGCGTCCGGTCCCATGGGACCGATGCCCGCTGCGATCAACAGCGATCCGACGATCCAATGCATTGCCACCTCCTAAAACGCGAGCCGAAGCGCAAACTGAAATCCACGGGGATCGCCGACGGCCGTGACCTGCTTGAACGTCGGCGACGGATTCGTCGGATACGCTCCGGTGCCGAACGTGCCGTTGAGGCTCACGCCGTTGACGTGATTGGTGAGATTGAATCCCTCGGCGAGCGCCTCCATCTCAGAGCCGTTCCGTCAGCTGGAAAGAGCGGCTGAGCCGCGCGTCCGAGATTGAAAAAATCGAAGCCCGTCCCGGCGTTGCGATTGATGAAGACGCCGTTGATCGTGGGTCGGGCGTCGGTTCCCTGAATGGTATTCGCTCCGGTCGTGATGTTGAACGGCAGCGGCGAGTAGTATTGAAACAACGCATTCAGGTGAAAGCCGTGGCTGAGACGTTCCCAAGCGGTTGAGGCCCTGCTCATCGGCGAATGGATCGATCCGTCGAACACGAGGCGATTGCCGTTGATCGTCGTCCGACCGGCCGTAGTCCTGCCAGATATTGAAGTTGTTGATCGGCGCGCTGAAGAAGAACTCGCCCACATTGTCGAGCGCCTTCGAATAGGTGTAGGAGATGCGGTAGTTGCCCCACTTGACCGGGCGCTGCACGAACGAGACGATGCAGGGCGTCGTAGTGAGAATCGGCAAGCGACGAATACTGGCTGTCGTTGCCGATGAGCGGATTGGGCCGGCATCCGTTGTTGTTTCCGGCCGCGGCGCACGACGGAACGTTCTGATTGACGGAAACGATCAGATGCAACCCGCGCACGTGCTGGTAACCGGCGCTGATCGTGCTGTTCGCGCCCAGTTGCTGCTCGATCTCAAAGCTGCCCTGCTCGGAGTAGGCGTTCTGCATATGCGGATCCATCGTGGAGAAGTTGAACAGGACTCCCGGCGGGGAGCGTCAGGCTGCTCAGGATATTCGGGAACACCGGCGCGCCCGCCTGCGTGGGCGAAAGACTGATGCTGATCTGACTCAGATTCGCGGGATCGTATGGTGTTGTTCGCCGAGAGCAGAGCGTTGGCCAGCGCGCGCAAGGGCACGCGGTCGTAGAAGAGGCCGTAGCCGCCGCGAATCACGGTCTTGCGCGAGGCGAACGGCGTCCAGGCGAATCCGCCGCGCGGCGAAACGTTGTTCGTGTCCGTGGCGATGGATCGCAAGGAATTGCAGATCGTAGCGCAGGCCGAGATTCAGCGTGAGGCGATCGTTCACCTTCCACTCGTCCTGCGCATAGAAGCCGACGTTGGGATTGGTCTGATGAATCGTGTTGGTGTTGAAGGTCTGCGTGAAGCCGGAGTTGTTGTAGGTTCCGGCAAGAAAGTTCGCGAGAGACGAGAACGAATAGCTGCCCCGATAGGAGCGCGGATACGTGATGGTGTCGTCGTTATAGAGAAACTCGGCTCCGACGCGAATCGCGTGCGCGCCGGCCTGATACGAGAGATTGTCGACGATCTGGCCCAGCTTGTTCAGGCGGGCGGTCGGCGAACCCGACAGCGTGCCGAAAGAAGCAACTCCCGAAATGCTGACAGCCGGCCCGATGGGGTCGGAAGGCGGAGCCTGCAGATTGCTGTTCCAGAATTGACCGCGCGTTTCGTTCACCGGCGCGCGGCGACAAAGTGAAGATGTTGCTGACCGCGACGATCTGATCCGTGTCGTCGAGATTGGCGGACGCGGTGGGCGCGCTCAGTGCCTCCGGCGCCTCGCGAGTTGATGCTGGTGACGTGATACAGGCTATAGCGCGACGCTGAATTGATCGTCTTCGCTGAACCGGTGGTCGACCTTGCCGAAGAAGTTCGTGCTGTGCACCGGATTGGGATAGATGCCGGTGGAGATCGGCGGCCCGGGATATCCGACAGCCAGGAGATGCGCGTTAATGGTGCCGACGTTCGCGGGCGAGATCGTGACCAGGCCGGATTGATTCAGTTCCCGCTGTTCGAAATTCGCAAAGTAGAAGGTCCGGTCGTGAACGATCGGACCGCCGAGACTGGCTCCATATTGCGCCTGGGTCATCGGCAGGACGGTGTGCGAGAGGGCGTTGGCGGCATTCAGGGCGCTGTTGCGGAAGTAGCCGTACAGGTCGCCGTGCAGTGTGTTGGTGCCGCTTTTCGTGACGACGTTGACGTAGCCGCCCAGGGCGCGGCCAAACTCGGCCTGCCCGCCGGACGTGACCACCTGGAGTTCTTCGACAACGTCGAGGCCGTAGAAGGCGCCGGTGAGTCCGGCGGCGTCGTCGTTGTTGGAGAGGCCATCGACAATAAAGCTGTTCGAGAAATTGCGCTGGCTGCCGATGGAGATTCCCTGGCCGGGAACGGCCGCGGTCTCGGCGAAAAGCTGGTTCTGGCGCCGTGTTGGTGGGCGAGACTCCGGGAATCAGCAGCGCGGCGTCCAGAAAGTTGCGGCCGTTCAGAGGAAGCTGCTGAATCTCGGCCTTCGAGACCGTGCCGGCGATCTGCGATCGCGCGGCTTCGAGGACCGTAGTGTCACCAGAGACGGTAACGCTTGTCTGGGTCGACGCAACACTGAGCGCGACAGGCAGATCAAAGGCCGAGCCGATCGTCAAGGTAAGATTCCGAATCTGATCGTCGAATCCCTCCTTGTGAACTCTTACCTCATAGGGCCCGACCTTGAGGTAGGGAAAGCGGAAGCGCCCATCGCGATCGGTGGTGATAATTGAGGTTACATTGGTTTCAATCTCGCGCGCAGACACCTGAGCGTCGTCGATCGCCGCACCGCTCGCGTCAACGACACGCCCGCCGATGCTTGCGTTGTTGATCGATTCCTGGGCGAAGACCCCGGTTCCCCACAGAGCTGCAAAAGAAGAGAAAAATGTAATAGAAATCGCCTTGCCAACAGACGAGTAACTCAAATTGTCCGGTTCCTTTCCAATGCGAGACACGAAGCGCTGAAGATGAAGACGCTATCGGAACGGGAAAGGAGGGCCGCGCTTCAGCGCGGAATCCGCTGAGGGAGAATCGCAGACGAAATAGAGGGCCGGCAGCAGCGCCCGAGAAGTAACGACAAAGTTCCGCGCCAGGCCGGCCGGCGGAATGGTGTTGTCGGACCGGCTGGTCGCTCGATACGGCGTTTGAGGGAAAAGGAGACATCTGGACTGAAGCGCCGGTCCAGCGGGCGGCGCGCCGATTTCCCCCGCCATCGCGCAACGATGCTTCCCGTTGCGCCGGCAACAGGCTGGCAGATCCTTCGAGAAGTTCGCCAGAAGCAAAGGAGCGATCAGCGAAAAACTGAACAGCGTCGCCAGCAGCGATACTAGTACTCGGCGCGTTTCCCGGATCAAACTGCTTTATTATCCCGGAGTTCGGCGGGATACGGTCGCGGCAAATTGTCGCAGTCGAAGTATCGTTTCCGTCAGCTGGCTGTAAAAATGATGAGTTGGAGGGCCCGAAGTACGATCACCGGCGACGAGATCGCCTGCGCAAAACTTAGGGTCGCGGCTCGGTGACCCCATGGGATTCGAGGACTCGAGAGTGCCGGGTCTGGCTGACTTCGCTTCGCGGGCGATTGTAGACGGCGCCGCCTGGTTCAGTTCCTCGAATTTTGTCCAGGCGATGGATGAAGGTTTTGCGGCTGATATTCAGATAGGCCGCGGCCCGGGTCTGGTTTCCGCCAAATTTGTCGAGAGCTTTCAGGAGGAGTTCCTTTTCCACCGCCTCAAGGTCCAGACCGTGTTCCGGTAGTTCGATCCGAAGCAGTTCGTCGTCGGTGGCGCAGGTTCGCAACTGTTCCGGCAAATCGTTCATTCTGATTTCGATTCCGTCGCACAGCAGGATGAGGCGCTCCAGAAGATTTTCCAGCTGGCGAATGTTACCGGGCCAACGATAGGCCGTAAAAGCGGGTAATAAGTCCGGAGACAATCTCAGGTTCGGCCGGTCGTGCTTCCGCTTGAACGCATTGAAAAAGTACTGCACCATCTCGGCAATATCCGACGGGCGGTCTCGCAAAGGTGGAATTTCGATGGGCAGCACGGAAAGGCGATAATAAAGATCCTCCCGAAACGTTCCGTCCTCAACCATTGCCTCGAGATTCCGATGAGTGGCGGCGATGATCCTTACGTCGGCCCTGGTCGGTCCTGTCGACCCGACCTTGTCGATCTCATGCTCCTGAACGAGCCGAAGAATGCGAACCTGCAGGTCAGCCGGCATCTCTCCGATCTCATCCAGAAAAACGGTTCCTCCCTCGGCTGCTTCGATCCGGCCCTGTTTGTGAGCCATGGCGCCGGTGAAAGATCCCTTGACGTGGCCAAAGAGTTCAGATTCAAGGAGATCCCGTGGAATCGCGCCACAATTGACGGTAACGATCGGGCAGTTTTTGCGCTGGCTTTTAAAGTGAATGGCCCGGGCCAATACTTCCTTGCCCGTGCCGGTCTCACCGGTGATCAGAACGGTGGCATCGCATGCCGCGGCCCGGCTGGCGACGTTGAGCGTTTGCCCAAAGCGAGCAGACGAACCGATCATGTTTTCGAACCCGTACTTCTCCTCGATGCACGCCCGGAGGAATCTCACTTCGACCGTCAGCCGACGGTGATCGACGGCCCGACGCACCAATTCGTTCAATCTGTAGTGCTGAAGCGGCTTGACGACATAATCGTATGCTCCGGCCTTCATTGCCTCGACGGCCGTGCTCACAGTGCCGTATGCGGTGAAGACGATGACGATGGTCTCGGGATATTCCGTCTTGACGTGCTTTAGCAGATCGATGCCGGACATCCCTGGCAACTGAAGATCGGTGAGGAGAACGTCGTACGGGGAATCCTTAAGCGTCTGCAAAGCCTGTTCCGCATTGGGCGTTACGGAGGTGACACAGCCTAACTTCTCCAGGTGCAGTTGCGTGACTCGTCTGAGGCTGTCATCGTCCTCCACGAGAAGTACTTTGCCACCTGTCATGACTGCAGTCCCGCTGCAACGGCAGCCACAGCGAGAAATCAGACCCCTTTCGAAGATCTTTGCTCCTGGTAATTCTACCACCACACTGGCGGACCGCATCGTAAACGACGGCGTCGGGCGGTTTCAGACGCGATTCGAAAATTCGATTTACAGCCCGGCGGATGAACGATCTCCGGCCCCGACTCCCGACGTCGAGAATGACTCCGCCATCGGCGCCGCGCGCATGCAGGACGATCTGATTTCCCGCGGAATCCGACTCCGCCGCGCTTATCGCCAGCCAGACGAGAAGAGTCTGGATTCTACCAGGGTTGCACTGAATTGGAGGTATTCCGGCTGCGATATTCTTGCCGGCGGTGACGCCGAGCCGGCTGAGCACGAACTCGATCTCCTCAACCGCGGCATCGACAATTGTGGCGATTTCGACTTGCCGATTCTGCTGCGGGGTCGTTCTGAACCGCTCAATCACGCCCTGAATGCTGGCTGAGAGATGTTCGCACTCCGCCAGGACGATGCCGACAAGTTCCCCGCGCATCGCGGCCGAAGTATCGTCCTGGGCGAGCAGGCCGGCGGCAATTTCGATGCTGGCGATCGGATTCAAATCGATGCCGATCTCGGGATCGGGGAGCCGGCCGCCGGACGACAATGAGTCCATCCGGCTTGTGAAGTAAGGCTGAAGGGAACGAGACCACACTTTTGAAAAGCCGCCGAGCAATCCAACGACGGCAACGTCGGCCGCCACGACACCCCGCCAGGAATCGCCCGTCTCTCTGGATGCGGCGATGAATATGAAAAACAGAGCGACAGCCACTCCGCAAGCCAATCCCGAAAATGGACCGTAACGAGCGCCAATCAGGAAAATGGGCAGGTAGAAGGGCCATCTGACTACATTCCACCAGA
This sequence comes from Terriglobia bacterium, assembly GCA_963831795.1. Classification (GTDB taxonomy): domain Bacteria; phylum Acidobacteriota; class Terriglobia; order Bryobacterales; family Bryobacteraceae; genus BOG-234. The sequence continues at coordinate 91,374 of CAWHSB010000001.1, forward strand.
GTCCGGACGACGGTACGAAGGCGAGCGTCGCACCAAGGGCAAAGCACAACGCGAAGGCGGCGATGGTCAACGCGCGGGTAGAGGTGACGGTTCTCATGTGTTCGCGCCGACCGATCTCGAACCCTCTGGACCGCTTGTCAAAGCTGGAGCACTCGGGACCGAGCGAGGTAAGGCGGGCAACCTCGTATTCTTCCGTTCGATAAGCGAAGATGCCGAATCAACCGAACAGGCGCATTTTTTCCGGGTCCCTGCCCCTCCTGAGAGCCTCAAAAACAAAACCGCCGCTTTGCTACAGGCGTCATTTATGCCTCGTTGGTACGCAAGTACCACCCGCTGGAGCATGGCGGACCGTTCTGCCTGCGCGGTTTGATGGGTTATCAGAGATGAAGCTGGTTCATAAAGAATGCATAAGGTTTACGGTGCTCATTTATTCGGCCTCGCTTTCAGCGTATGCCGAGGAGGGTAACTTTGATCCGGAGCTTGATGGCAGCTTCAAAGTACATCAACTCATTCGGCTGAATTTTCAAGCCAAAGACGAGCGCGATGCCGGCAATCCGGCGCAGGCGTCTATAGGCCCCGGCATCCAGCTTTATCTGAAACCACTAGTCAGGCTTAAGCACATTACGGCTTTTGATCTGGACGACGCGAAGTCGAGATTCCTGGTCCTTGAAGCCGGATACCGCTATGTCGCCGCGCCGAATGAGCCGACGACAAATCGCACGATTGTGAGTGCTACCTTAAACTTCCCGCTGCCGTCAGGACTGTTGATTCAGGACCGAAACCGCGCGGATCTGGACTGGAAGAGCGGCAAGTTCTACTGGCGGTATCGGAATCGCCTTATGCTCCAACGCACTTTCTCGATCCACTCCTTCCACCTGACCCCGTACGCAGCCGTGGAGCCCTACTATGTGGAGCAATACCACAAATGGAGCACAACCGCTCTGTATGCGGGTTCCCTGATTCCGGTCGGTAACCACGTCCAGTTCGATACTTACTACGAGAACGAGAACAATACCGGAAAGGCCACGAACAAACCCGTAAGAACTCTCGGTTTGGCTTTGCGCCTCTACTTTTGGCGGGAGAAGGCGTTATGAGGCGGGTAGTTACCGCTCGCTGACGCGCGACCGTACAGCTACTTCGGTTCAACCAGAACGCCGGTGGCTAGAGGCGGCATCATCTCTCGCAGCGTTCGGACCAGATCCCCGAGCCGGTACGGTTTTCGGAGAAAGCGCTCTTTGAATTGTTCATCAGGGGGGTGTCCCTGGGGCGTTCTTGTTGCCACAGAGTCATGTCCGCTGGTGAAGAGCACCTGAACGTCGCTTTTCAAATCGCGCATCTTCTCGCAAACATCGCGCCCCGACAAGTAGGGCAGCGAGAGGTCGAGCACGACGACGTCAATGTTTTCGGAGTGCCTTGCGAACAGTTCGACCGCGGCAAAGCCGTCGCGTGCCGTCATCACGGAAAAGCCTTCCCGCCGGAGCGCGCGTTCCACCGCCGCGCGAAGCAGATCCTCATCGTCTACCAGTAATACGGCCCGGACACGGCTCGGTCCGGCCGGGGAAAGATCTTCCTCCGATTCCGGTCTGGAATCCCAACACGGCAACCAGGCGATGAATGTGGACCCGCGACCAGGTGAACTCTCCACTCGAACGGAGCCGCCGATACCGCGGAGGATACCCTGCACGGAAGCCAGCCCCAGGCCGCGGCCCAGGGCTTTGGAAGAAAAGAAGGGATCGAAGACCCGGACCTTTGCTTCCTCGGTCATGCCGCAGCCGGTGTCGGCAACCTCCAGCAGGACGTACTCGCCTGGAGGTGGATCGGAAGATACCTGGGGTTCTTCGAGTTCGCGCATAACGTCCGGGCTCGTGGCAACAGGCTCCTGGGTGCCCTAATTGGCCTCTTGCTGGCACCGCCCCGGAATCCATTGCAGGAGGATGCCTACACCACTCGTCGTACCGACGCTCCGCTCTATGGTTTTGACCAGTTCGTTATCCATGCCGTCATCCCTGATGGTGAAGCTGTCTCATAATGCCTCCTTTGTCACAGGCCCTTGGGCTTCGACCTGGGTGAAAAATGGCCGGTCGATCGGGCCCGCGACAGGGCAAGCCCGTTCGACCGACCGTCCTACCGTTCAATAAGTGATCGTACATCGAAAATATTGTATCGTCTATGTGCAATCCCCACCGCCGGTCAGCCCGCGGCGGGAGATGAGCTTCCTGACCGAAGTGGACGTGTACCCCTTGCCGGACCTCGGGGTGCGGAACCCCTCGCTGTTCAGCCGCGCCGCCACCTCCTTGATCGTCAGGCCATCCCGTCGCAACTCGACGATCCGGCCCATCAATCGATCGTAGTCGCTCAACGACTCGTACCGCGAGACCGAACGCACGATCTCGTGGCGGGTCGTCGAGTCCGCCCTGCCAGGAGATCGTCACCTCGACGCGTTCGCTGTCCGGCCGGACGTGGACCACGACACGGTCCACGAGCAGGCGGACGACCTGCTTGCGGTCGGCGGCCGTCGTCCCCGGGGCGTTCCACAGCGTCGCCACGTCGCCGGCCACGGCCAAGGATCCGGGCCCGTTCGTCCTCGCCGAGTCGCGGCGGCTGTTCTTTCAGAAAGCGATCATATTCCTCCTGCAGAGCGCGTTGCTTCTGCAACGCTTCCTCCCATCGCCGCTCCAGGCCGCGGGCCACGAGACGGTTCTCGGGCTCGACCGCGTTGTACTGCCGCTCGGCGCGTTGGGCCTCGTAGCTCGCCCGCTCCAGGCGCTGCTCCCAGTGGCGGCGGAGGCGGTCGCGGTCCCGGTTCACGTTCTCGATCGCCTTCAAGCTCAGTTCCAGGGCCGCGGGTTCCAGTGCCCGGAGGACCTGCCGGGCCACCAGGTCGTCGATCGCCGCGGCCCCCAGCCCGCAACACCTCGACCCTTCGAGCTTCCTGCGCATGCACACGTAATACGGTTTCGACTTGGTCCGGTAGCCGGCGTGCATCCGCCGCCCGCAGGCCCCACAGGTCAGCACACCTGTCAGCAGCGCCACGCCGCCGCGGGGCGCACCGGGGGTGCCGGGCCGATAGCGGTTCTGCTCCAGCCGCTGCTGGTTCGCCAGGTAACGTTCCCACGTGATGTAGGCCGGCAGGCGATCCCGCTGGAGCACCAGCCACTCGGTCATCGGCGCCGAACGCATCCGGACCTTGCCGGCTCCCGCGGCCGTCCGCTTGTGATCGACGCGACGGCGGCCGTAGGAATAGGCCCCCGCGTAGATCGGGTGATGGAGCATCCGGGCGAGCAAGGCCCGCGTGGGCGGCCGCCATTCCAACTCGCCGCGCCGCGGGCCCCGCTGGACGCGGGTCCCCATACACATCTTGTTCTGACGCAAGTAATGGTAGACCCGGCTGAACGAGCCCAGTTCGTCGAACTTGTCGAAGACCAACTGCACGGTCGAGCGCGCCTGCTCGTCGGGGTCGAGGACCACTTCCCCGGTGGGCAGCTTGACGTACCCGCAGGGGACGTTGAGGACCAATTCGCCCCGCTCGGCCTTGTGGAGCTTGCCGCGCTCCAGGCGGTTGCGCATGGTGAACAGCTCGACCTCGCTCATGGTCCCCCTCAGGCCCAGGACGAGACGGTCGTTGACGTCGTTGGGGTCGTAGAGCCCGTCCTGGTCGGCCAGGAGGGCCCCGAAGACGCCGCAGACCTCCACGAGATGATACCAGTCCTTGGAGGAGCGCGAGAGCCGGCACAGTTCCAGCCCCAGCACCAAGCCGACGTGGTCCATGGTGACCTCGGCGAGGAGGTGTTGGAACCCGAGCCGTTGTCCGGCGGTCCGGCCACTCCGGCCTTGGTCCTCGTCGATGACCAGGACCCGATCCCTGGGCCAACCGAGGGCCACGGCGTGGTCCGCCATGGCGTACTGTCGCTCGCGGGATTCCTTGTGCTCGAAGACCTGCTGGGGGCTGGACTGGCGAACGTAGACGATCGCCAATTTGTTGAGATGACGATCTGTGATCTTGGCGGGCCTCGGCCCGTGCATGGCCGCGGTCGGGCGCGGCGCCACCGCCTCGGTCCCTTGCGCGTGCGACAGCCGGGAGGCCGGTCCGGTCATGGCCGCTCATGCGTCACCTCCTGAAGGTCCGGAGGCTTTGCGAGGTGCCGGGCCACGACGAGCACTGAGGGCGTTCAGGATCCGCTCTCGGCTCTCGGCGGGGAGTGTCGGCCAGAGGCGGCGTAGGGCCGGCGGGCAAGCCGCCGTGATCGGGCGCGGGGGGGGACAGTGGCTGTCCGGTGTTGACGCATGAGGACCCTCCTTGTTGAGCTTTCTGCCGGCGCGTGTGGAACCAGTCGACCAACTGGAGCAGCGCCGGTAGCCCGATGATAGGCAGATCGGAGGGCGATGGGGGAGGTGTGACTAGACGTGCAGTTTGTTCGACACTTCCGGTTCGATGAGCGGGGAGTGGAAACGGAGCACGGCGAGGCTAGCCTGGATTCCCATGGAGGCAGATTGGGCTAACATTTATTGCCGCATATTTTGGAAAAAACCGGGGACTCTCAACTTTTCGACTCGGAACTAGTTATGCTCATCCAAGATCTAAAAGGGGGTCTCCCACTAAGTCAATATGATAACTATGGATGATATGTTCGTTTGCCGAATCTCATTTCCTCCTGTAAAACAAGGGGTTTCGGGGTCGAATCTATCAAATTCACCATAGTGGATGCATCAACGTGACGCCGTGGATGCCATTTTTTCAGTTCACGAATCACCTAACATCGAGGGAGGTGTTTCGATGAGCGGTTGTCAGCCTGAACCCCTTGAAATCTAGGAGGAAACCTACATCGACGAATTGTACTACGCTGATACATAGCGTCGCAGCCTAGCCTGCTTTTGCCTCCATGGGAATCCAGGCTAGTGAGGCACCGGCAGACGAAAGGGCCGGAACAGGAAGGTCCCAAGCCTAAACAACCGCGCCACTCCTCGACTCTACACGGAACAGAAAGTCGCGTTAGTCTAAGGGGCAATTCCTCATCGGAATCCCTGAGCAGCCGTTCGTTCCCAAACAGCCTTTGCACCGTGTTTTCAAGCCGCGGAAGCATTCTAGACCCGGTTTCACCCACAACGAGAGTGCCCAAGGAGAGATTCTCATGGCGATCGGCACCACCAGCCGGGTGGGGTGGCCGACGTCCGCCCGCTCGGACCGGCGCTGGCCTCCGCGAGGACGACCGTCCTGGTCAAGTCCGAGGGCCTGGAGGTCATCAGGCTCGTCATTCCCCGTGGGAAGGCGATCTCCACCCATTCGACCCGTGGGGCGATCAGGTCCAATGCCTCGAAGGCCGCGTCGCCCTTACGGCCGCCGGCGTCACCTGCGAGCTGGAGCCCGGTCACCTGTTGTATCTCGACGGCGGTCAGCCCCACTCCGTCCTGGGGATCGCCGACGCCTCGCTCCTGGTGACGATCACCTTTCCCAACGCCCCAACGGCAGCGGAAACGCCGGCCACCCCTTGACCGGCCGCCCTTGAAGGGGTCTCGTAGCAGGGCGGTTGCCACCGCTCGGGTTCCGGGATCGGGTCGGTCCCGCGTCAACCCCGGCCGCCCCCGCCGGTACACTCTCCCTCGAAGGGGATCGACTCGCATGTCTAATCGTCGCCCGATGACGGTGTCCCCGCTCTGGTTGCAGGGGTCGATCCTGACATTCATCATCGGCTTCGGCTTCCTGTCATTCTCGGCCTTGCGGATTTATCAGGACTCGGCGCCGGTCCCCGACCGGATCGTGGACGAGGCGGGCAAGGTGCTGTTCACGAGGCGGCAGATCCTCGAGGGCCAGGAGCAGTTCCTCACCTACGGCCTCATGCAGTTCGGCACCGTGTCCGGCCATGGGGCCTACCTCGGGCCCGACTTCACCGCCGACTACCTGCACCGCATGGCCTTGCACATGAACAAGCTCTACGGGGTGACGAGGCGGCGGGGGCGCGGACGCGGCGCGAGTTGCAGACCAACCGCTACGACCCGGCCACGGGCACCCTCACCTGGACCGCCGGGCAGGTCTCGGCGTTCGAGGAGATTCACAACCATTTCGGCGATATGGTGTATGGCCGGAAGGTGAGCGGCGAGGGTCTCAAGCCGGAAATGATCAAGAACCCCGAGGCACCCGCGCCATCACCTCGTTCATCGCCTGGACGGCGTGGACGAGCGTCGCGCCGGTCCGGGAAGACCTATTCGTACACGAACAACTGGCCCCCGAAGAGCTGGTGGGCAACACGCTCACCGGCGACGCGGTCATGTACGCGCGCTGTCGCTGGTCACGCTCCTGGGAGGGAGCGGGCTGGTCCTGGGCGTCTACGGCCGCTATTCGCGGGTCGTCGGCTGGCACGAGACCGAGGAGAGGCAGGTCCGCTTCGTGCCCCCGTCCGATGTCGCCCTGACCCCCGCCCAGCGCATGACCGCGTCGTTCTTCCTGGTCGTCGCGTTGCTCTTCCTGCTCCAGAATCTGGTAGGGGGCGCAACCGTGCATTACATGGTCGAGGCCGGGGGCTTCTTCGGCATCGACCTGCCGCGATCGGCTCCCCTATAACCTGACCCGGACCTGGCACCTTCAGCTGGCGATCTTCTTCGTGGCCACGGCGTATCTTGCCGCCGGCATCTTCCTGCGCGCCTCTGATCGCCGGACGCGAGCCGCACGGGCAGGGCCCGCTGTCGGCCGTGCTACTCGGCGCTCTGGCGGTGGTCGTCTTCGGCAGCCTGGGCGGTGAATACCTGAGTTACCACGGGCTCTTGCCCCGCGGTCTGCGCTCTTTCTTAGGAGCGCGCAGGGGTGGGAGTACCTGGAACTCGGCCGGTTCTGGATGTACCTGCTCATCGTCGGGATGGTGCTCTGGGTGGTGATCATCTACCGGGACTCTTGCCCCGTCTGGCCGTCGAGAGCCGTGGCAACCTGCCCTGGCTCTTCCTTTACAGCTCGCTGTCGATCCCGGCCTTTTACGCGGTCGGCCTCCTGACCCACACCCAGTCCACGTTCGCGATCGGCGACTTCTGGCGGTTCTGGGTGGTGCACCTGTGGGTCGAGGATTTTCTCGAGCTGTTCACGACGATGCTGGTGGCCTTGATCTTCGTGCTGATGGGGATCGTTTCGGAGCGTTTCGCCACTCGCCTGATCTACTTCGACGTGATGCTTTACTCGGTCGGCGGCGTGGTCGGAACGCTCCACCACTGCTATTTCAGCGGCGGCCCGGCCGTGGAGATGGCGCTGGGGCGTTCTTCTCGGCCGCCGAAGTCATTCCGCTGACGCTCCTGACGGTCGAGGCGTGGTCGTTCCTCCAGCTCGGGAACCGTCAACAGGTCGGTGGTGCGGCGGCCTTCCCGCACCGATGGGCCGTGCTGTTTCTGGCCTCCGTGGGGTTCTGGAACTTCCTCGGCGCGGGGGTGTTCGGGTTCCTGATCAACCTACCGGTCGTCAGCTACTACGAGATCGGTACGCTTCTCACCTCGAACCACGGCCACGCGGCCTTCATGGGGGTATACGGCATGCTGGCCCTGGCGCTGCTGGTCTTCTGCACGCGCTACCTGGCCCGCCCCGAGGACTGGAGCGAGGGGATCGTGAGGTTCTCGTTTTGGGCGACGAACGTCGGCCTGATGCTGATGATCCTCGGGCACCTGTTCCCGCTCGGTGTGCTCCAACTCGGCGACGTGGTAACCAACGGCTACTGGCACGCCCGGACCGAGTGGTTCAAGAACTACCCTTGGCTGTCGTGGGCGCGGATGCCGGGTGACCTTGTGTTCATGGCCGGCTCGGCCCCGCTCGTCTGGCTGACCCTCAAGGTCGCCCTGCGGACGCGGAAGACCCTGGCCCCGGTGGACCAGACGGGGAATCTCCTCGAAGCCACCCTTTATACTGAGATTACTCCGGCCGGGGCCGTCGTCCAGGACTGAGACCGGATCGCCCGACCCCGGGGGTCACTCTTGATGTTGCCAACGCTGACCGTGTATGGCCTCACACTCGACCTCGGGCTGGTCCTCCTCCTGGCGTACCTGCTTGTGCTCTGGGTCGGAGGCTGGGCCCTGGAGTCTCTGGCCAGGGCCCATTTCCATCGCCGCCCAGCGGTATGCGCATGTCGGCTTCGCCTACGATGCCGAACTCGACCGCTACGAGTGTCCGCAGGGGGAGCTGCTCACCCTGGACACGTTCGACGGCCGCAATAAACTGGCCATTTACAAGGCACCGGCCTCGACTTGCAATGAGTGCGTGCTCAAGGAGTTCTGCACCCCGCACGACCATGGCCGTCGCGTCTACCGTTCGCTCGCCGCGTTCCACGAGAGCGACGTCGGCCGGTTCCACCGCTTACTCTCCCTGATGTTCCTCGGGGTGGCCCTGGCGTTCTCGGTGGGAGGCATGATCGCCTGGTGGAACAAGCCGGGCGAGTGGCTCCTCGTGATCGCGGCCGGACTTAGTCTCGTCTTCCTCTGGCTCGACGTCCGCGATACGCCGGAGGAGGCTGACGCCGATGACCGGGGTTTCCCTCGAGACGAAATAATGGCCCGGTGACCGGAGCGGCCCCCGCGATCCCGATCCGATCGCTCAAACGCCGGGGAGTAGCGGTAACGGCCCGGCCTTGGTTCGTGTCGACGTCCGACGGGCGGGGCCTGGCGACGGATGCCGC
>CAWHSB010000002.1:0-151767 GCA_963831795.1 Terriglobia bacterium
GAAACCCAGGGTGAAGGCGCTGACGCTGACGCCGATGGACTACATCGAAATCCGTCAGCTCGTCAACCGGTACGCGTTCGCTCTCGACACGGGCAGCAACAACGGATACGACTACGCCGATTTGTTTGCCCCGGACGGCGAGTTCATGCGGCCGTATGCGAAAGGGCGGGAGCAGCTTGCGGCGCTCGCGCGCGGTCCGCGTCTGGGTCCGGACAACACCGTGCACTACATCATGAATCATGTCATCGAGCCGACGCCGGATGGCGCGATCGGCAAGGCATACCTCATAGAGTTCAATTGGGACATCGCGCCGGCTCAGGCCACCGGCGGTACTGGTGGCGGAGCGGGCACCGGGCCGGCGAACGGGTGGGACGTCGTGGGCCGGAAAGCCGGCGAACTCGCACGGACCGGTGGACATTATGAAGATGTCTATGTCAAGACGCCGGTAGGCTGGCGATTCAGGAAGCGTGATTTCATTCCTTCGACGAGTGGCGCCGATCCCGCGCCGTTGGCGCCGCCGAGCATTCCAGCCGACACCACGCCGATCGACACGCTCGCGCCCCTCGCGCCGGCCGCAAACTTCGTCGCGCCGACGCAGCAATCGTCGCTCTCGGCAACGGACTATCTCGAGATCGCACAGTTGGTCGCCAGCTATGGCCACGCGCTCGACTCGGGCTATGGCAAGGGCGAGAACGGCGAGGCATACGCAGGACTGTACACCGCAGACGCCTCGTTCGCGGGTGCCACGGGGCACGACCAGCTGGTCCGGCTCGGGCAGATTCAGCCCCGCGGTCCGGACTTTGTGCGTCACTACCTGACGAATCACGTGATCGAACCTATGCCCGGCGGCGCAAAAGGCAGGGAATATCTCGCCGTCATCGACAACGGCTCGAACGGCAAAGCGAGCTCGTTGTTTCTCGGCGGCCACTACGAAGACACGTACGTGAAGACGCCGCAAGGCTGGCGCATCAAGACGCGCCGGCTCTTTCCGCCGCGGTCGGGACCGCAGGATCAGACTGCGGCGACGCCGCCCGCAGCATCTGCTGCACAGGTTGCTGGAACGACCGCCGTCGCTGCACCTGCGAGTTCGCTTTCGGCGTCCGATACCATCGCGATCCAGCAACTCATCGCACGGTCCGCGTACGCGCTTGACAGCGCTGCCGATCGAGGTGCCGCCTACGCGCAGCTCTTTACGGCGGACGGAGCGTTCATCGCGAAAACAGCCCTGCCGACCGAAGTCAGGGGACGCGCGCAGCTCGCGGCGTTTGCAGTAGGAGATCTCACCCACCGTGGTCCTGCGTTTGTTCGCGAGTATTTGACCAACTACATCATCCAGCCGTCGCGCGGGGCTGCGACCGGCCGCGTTTATGTTGTCTGGATCGAGGTGGGCGAAAACGGCAATGCGGGTGCCATCCAGGGCGGCGGCCATTACGAAGACGAGTACGTCAAGACGCGGGATGGTTGGCGAATTGCCCTGCGCACGTTCGTACCGTCAAGACTTGGGCCGCGCGACATCTATGATGTCGATCGCACGCGGTCCGGGGGAGCGCCGGCTCCGCGAGCGCAGGAAACCAACGGTCTGACGCGCGATTGACGGTAGCGTTTATCGAAATAGCGCGCCAGCTGTCACACCCGCAGATGCATCAGCCTGCGCAAACTGAAAGCGGCGCCTTCCGGCGTCACGAACTGGCGCAGCCCGTTGCTCAGGGGCTGATAACGATGAAAAAGCCACATGTAGTATTTAACCGACACCGCAGCGACCTGAAGAATTGAGAAAGTGACGTCCGTCTCCGCAATATGCCCGCAGATGTCCGTATTGTGCCTGGCTTCGTCGGTATAGGATCGTGTGAAAGAAGCTTCGAGTGAATCCGGCCACGAGTTATAAAGGTGCTGCTGTGAGTCTGGAGGGCCGAAACGCAATGCGGCGATCTCCGCGCCCGTAAATGAAACCGCGTCGGAAAACACAGGGCCGTTGCAGGGTCCCTGAGACTGGAAACCGAGCAATCTGCCGATGGGATCGAGAGCGGAAGTAATCAGACCGCCAAGTACACCTACGATGGCGCCCACCCCGGTTGCGTTGAGCACGGCCAGCGTGACCCTGTCGAGCAGCTGGATTTCGACCTTGTCCTGCCGCTGTTCCGCGGCGGTACCCAATTGCCAGTCGCTGACGTTCGTTCCCGAATAGACAATCGTGATTACATCCCGGGGCGCAATTTCCATCGGGCTGACGATCCACTGCGTGGTCATATTGGCCGAAGTTTTCGGAGGAACCGCGGCCGCGGGAATATTCGCCCCGGATACAAGATCGCTATACACCGCGGCTCCGGTAACCGCGGTCGATGTTATTCGAAAAGACATTGAAGGTGACCACATCCTGATCCGGTATCTTTCCCCGCTGATACTTGACGTCGATGTTGTCGAGCCGGAAGGCATAAAACGGCATGGCGCATGTTCCTATTGAAGAGCGATCAGAATGGGAATCAGTCCTGCGCCGCCAAACAGAGGCTGAAGCGCCTTCCCGATGACGGCGCCGAAAGCCCTCGCGGGATCGGCCGCTTTCATGGCGTAGCCGGGCTGATCGGAAGTCGTCAACAGATCGCCCGTTTCGACAGGATGCAGGCGGGCATCCACTTTGCAATAAGTCTTGCCCACGAGCGCGATGGGATGCCGCCCGGTCTGATCCAGTCCGCTGTGCAATGGTTGTTTATCCAATACGATGGCCGGGCGATATGAGCCCGCGCCGGAGACAACACCCGCAACCCGCTTGTCGTAGGCGTTGGAACTGGGCCGTACGGCCCCGTGCTCGCACAGAACCATGACTGTTCCCGGTTCCGCCTGCTGGCCGGCTTCCACCGGAAACTCTTCGGCGCAGTCGCCGTTGGTAAAGCGGATATCGCCCCACACCTCTACATCGCCTTCGAAACGGCCCGCGAGCTTTCCGCCGCTGTCGGATACTCCGATTCCATTGGGTGAGACGCCGGTGACGCCAAACCCCGCGCCATCGTTGGTTCCAAAGACTCCGGCATTGTTGGGATCGTGACTCACGCCGAAGACGCCGTGAAACTTGGGGCTTTCGCCGACGACCCCTGCGTTCGTTCCGCTGAGTCCGTAGACGCCCTGCCAGGAATTGCTGCTGCCCTGCACCCCGCGGCCCGTCTTGCTTAATCCGCGGACCGCGATTCCCGCGTCGCAGTGTCCGTCGACGCCGACGGCCGCCACTCGGTAAAATTATATGGCCTTGAGCTTCAGGCAGACGCCGCTTCGGCCAAGGCTGCGGCGTTGGGTAGTGCTTCGATATCCCAGCAAAGGTCCATGGCGCGGCGAACCTGAGCGGCGGGCAGTATGCCGTCCGCCTGAGCCGCGAACTTGGCTTCGAGGTCCTTGTCGCTCATCGGGTTGGTTACGCTGCCGACCGCGTGCTCGATGAACTTTTCGAGCCGCTTTCCATTCGTGAGCACAATGGCAATGCGGACCTGGTCCTCTTTAATGGACGGATCGACCGTGGTGGAGACCTTGTCGCGAAGGGCGATGACAGATGGGTCGCGAACGGCGCGATCGGAGAATTGCGCCTCCCCGGCGGCGCCTTCAATGATTGCGACCGCCGCGGCATGATAGACGCTGAACTTTCCTTCGAGACCGGTCTGAGGTGTTTTCTTGCCCGTCAACTCGAGAACCAGCGGATGGATCTTCAGTTCGACGTGATCGATATCGGCCGGCGCGAGGTTGTTCGAATTACGGAGCTGGATGCATCCATCGATGATCGGGTGAATGACGATCCCGCAGGCGAACGGCTTGTAGGTGTTCAGGGAAACTTCGTAAGTCTGACCGAGCTTCGAAGTGATCTCGAAGTAGTCTCGCTTTGTGCTGAGAACGTTCGCCCATCCGGATTTGGCTTCGATACCCTGGTTTGAACTCGTGTAGTTCTTCGCTGCCAGCAGGGCCGCTGTCAAACCGTTTTGAGCAGCGCGGCCCGGGTGAAAACTCTTGGTCATGGTGCCGAACATTTCGCGCAAGCCGACCGGCTGAGTGGCTGCGAGGCTCAATGCCCATACCATCTGTCCTTCCGAGAGCCCCAGAAGTTTTCCCGACGCGGCGGCAGCGCCAAAAACGCCCGCTGTTCCGGTGATGTGCCATCCGGCGTCATAATGAGCAGGATAAACCGCGTTGCCGATGCGGCATTCCGCCTCGATTCCGAGGATCATTGCATTGAGAAAGTCGCCGCCGGATACCTGCTGATTTTCCGATAATGCGAGAATCGCCGAAACCACGGGCCCGGCAGGATGAATGATGGTCCGGAGATGAGTGTCATCGTAATCGAGGACGTGAGACGCGATGCCATTGATGAGGGACGCGTGCAGAATATCCGTCCTTTCCTTTCGGCCCAGCAGCGAGGCATGCGGCGGACCAAAGAAAGGCGACAGGGTGGAGATCGCGATATCCACGGCCTGGTTCCCCGACCCCCCGATGGCGCAGCCGACCCAGTTCAGCAGCGTTCGGGCCGCTTCTTTGCGCACCCCGGGCGGAATCGTGGCTAATTCGGCGGAAACAATGTATTTGGCAAGAATACGCGTAACCTCGGGAGGGTGCGCGGTACCATTATTCGAAGTATTGGAATCCCCGGATTCCGCTGCTACCAGTGCGGTTGAGCCAGCCAGCACGGAAGCGCCGATGAATTTGCGGCGATCGATCGGATTCACGTCGATTGTCCTCTTCAGCAAGCTTATACCGTGAGGCGGATAAATCATATGAAAACCCGACTTGCGAAATCGCGCAACCGACATATCAGTCTTGTAGGATGGTAATTTGTCACAGGAGAACACTCGCCCCACGATGACCAGCCATGGCGCCACTGAATTGAGAACAGCGGAAGCTTACGGCCCCACACGGCGCGCTTTTCATCTGGCCGTTATCTACGTGCTTGGCGCAATTATCGGTCTTGCGATGGCGATTCCGACCGCCCTCTATCTTTTGATTCCTCCGAAACCGCGCAAACGAACCGGCTTGATCGATGCCGGGGATATCAGCCAGTTGACGCCGGGCCAGCCGGTCGAGTTAAGTTTTCAGGAGAGCCGCCTCGACGGCTGGAGACTGTCGACCGAGAAAAAGACGGCGTGGGTGGTCAAGGAGCCCGATAACAAGATCGTGGCTTTCGGTCCGCTCTGCACGCATCTGGCATGCGCCTATCACTGGGAGGGAAGCGCAGGCAAATTTATGTGTCCATGCCACGGGTCGGAGTTCGCGATCGACGGCAAGGTGCTGGCTGGACCCGCGGCGCGGCCGCTCGACCGCTACGTGACGAAAATTGAAAACAACCGGCTTCAGCTCGGTGAACTGAAGCGTTCCGATTTACCCGCCTGACAGCCATGCGAAAAAAATTCGACACGTTCATCGAGGAGTTCGACCGCCGCACGGGTCTGCACACCGGTCTTCAGAAGTTCCTTTATGAAGAGATCCCCGCTTCGAGCGGCTGGCATCAGGTGTTCGGCAGCGTGGCGCTGTTCCTGATTCTGATTCAGTTTTTCACGGGGGCGATGCTGGCGTTCAACTATGCGCCAACGCCGGGAGACGCTTACAGCAGCGTGCGCTACATCATGACCGAGGTCACGGCCGGCCGGCTGATGCGCGGATTGCATCATTGGGGCGCGAGCATGATCATTGTGATCGTCGTGCTCCATATGGTTCAGGTGTTCCTCTGGGGGGCATACAAAAAGCCGCGCGAAGGCACGTGGATCGTGGGCGTGATTCTGCTGCTGCTGACCTTGGCATATGGCTTGACCGGCTATCTGCTGCCTTGGGACAACCGCGCATATTTCGGCACGGCCGTTACCACGCAGATCGGCGCTTCGGTTCCGATTGTGGGGCCGTACGTCAGCCGGTTGCTTGCGAGTACCGGGGATATCGGGGTGGTGACATTCGCCCGCTTCTACGGGTTGCATGTGCTGCTGCTGCCACCCGCAACGCTGCTGCTGATTGGTTTTCACGTGTACCTGGTGCGGCGGCATGGCGTGGCGCCCGGTCCGGAGGATGAAGCGAAGCCGAAGAAGTCGTTCTTCCCCGAGCAGGTCTTCAAAGATACGGTGGCGGTTTTCATTGCGTTCGCCATCTTGTTCGTTATGGCCGCAGTGGTGAAGGTACCGCTTGAACGAATGGCCGATCCCACGGATACCAGCTATAATCCGCGCCCGGAATGGTACTTCCTGTTCCTGTTCCAGACGCTGAAGGTTTTGAGCGGTGTACCGGAAGTAGTAGGAACGGTGATCCTGCCGACTCTCGCGATTCTCGCTTTGATACTGGCGCCGTTCATCGACCGAAGCAAGCTGGTCCGCGTGCGGCAGCGCGGTCTGGCGGCCGGGATCGTCCTGCTTGCGGGGCTGGGATGGGGCGGTTTGACGCTGGCGGCGATCAAAGGAACACCGCCGCAGTCGGCGGCGGAGCAGATCGACTTCGCGGGTCCGATCCAGTGGATGCAGCTGGCGCCTGCCGAAATGGCGGGCATCAAGTATTACAACGACCAGCACTGCGACACCTGCCATAACGTTACCGGGGGCAACCCGAAATCCGGGCCTAACCTGCTCGACACCGGAAGGCGTCACGATTCTGCGTGGTTGCTGGCGCATTTCAAGAACCCTGCGGCCTTGACCCCGGGAACTACGATGACGCCCGTAAATCTCAGCGATACCGAACTCAGGGATCTGCTGGCGTTGATGTTGAAGCTGACGCCCGATAACGGCGATGTGATCGATTCGGCGCCCGATTTCGCGCAGCAAGGCGCGTTGCTCTTCCAGAAGAACAATTGTTTCGCATGCCACAAGGTGAACGGCGCAGGCGGGGTGATTGGTCCGCCTCTGAATGGCCTGGCGAATCGACGCACCGAAGCGTGGGTGGTGGAGCATTTCCAGGACCCGCAGAAGATGTCGCATGGCACTTCGATGCCGCCTTACAAGTTCGCGAGTACAGAAATGCAGAACATCGTTTCGTATCTGTTTACGCTGCCGGACAAGGCGCCCGGTCAGTAGAAAGCCGAGACACGCGGTTCGCATGAGGGCCGGCGACAAGATCGCCGGCGCTACCGGCGCTGACATAAAGCTCCGCGCCGAGCGGAAGCTCGGCGGCGGCCTAAGCCTTGGCCCCACGGCGACGGCGTGTCTTCATCCGCTCTGGCGGGCCGCTGCGGGCCATGGAACACACTCCCTTCTCGTCGTGGCTCGGAATATGCCTTCTGAGTCAGCAAGCGGAGTTCGGAAGCGGTAAAGCTAAAAGCGTAGAAACGGAAAGGCCCGCCGGAACCAACCGCCGGGCCTTTCCGTTTCTGTCGCTGTTTCAGATTCTGCAGATCAGCAGTTCGCGCTCGTAAACCATCTCGGGCGGCAGGTGATCGTGCAATTCGATGAACAGCTCCTCGTGGCCGATTACCTCGTTTTTCCACGCGGCGCTGTCGAATTTCTGAAGCTCTTCGAACTTCTCGCGCGGGAAATCGAGGCCCTTCCACTCGATGTCCTCATAGTGCGGCATCCAGCCGATCGGGGTTTCCCTGCCGACGGCGCGGCCGTGAGCGCGGTCGACGATCCACTTCAGCACGCGCATGTTCTCGCTGAAGCCGGGCCAGATGAACTTGCCGTCAGCGTCCTTGCGGAACCAGTTGACGTGGAAGATTCGGGGCGTTTCGCTCAATTGGCGGCTGCATCTTGATCCAGTGGCGGAAATAATCGCCCATGTGATAGCCGCAGAACGGCAGCATCGCCATCGGATCGCGCCGAACCTTGCCGACAGTGCCGGCGGCCGCGGCGGTCATTTCCGAGCCCATCGTGGCGCCAATGTAGACGCCCGCAGTCCAGTTGAACGCCTGATACACGAGCGGCATGGTGGTCGCGCGGCGTCCGCCAAAGATCAAGGCGCTGATCGGCACACCATTGGGATCTTCCCATGCCGGATCGATGGTGGGACATTGCGAAGCGGGCGTCGTGAAGCGCGAATTCGGATGAGCCGCCTTGGCGCCGGTTTCCTTCGCGATCGCGGGGGTCCACATCCGGCCCTGCCAGTCGATGCATTCGGCCGGCGGCTCGTCGGTCATGCCTTCCCACCAGACGCCGCCTTCCGGAGTCAGCGCGACGTTGGTGAAAATGGTGTTCTTCGCCAGCGTCTTCATCGCATTCGGATTGGTCTTGCATTGACGTGCCGGGAGCGACGCCGAAGAATCCCGCTTCCGGATTGATCGCGCGCAGGTGACCCTTCGCGTCGGGCTTGATCCAGGCGATGTCGTCGCCGACGGTCCAGATTTTCCAGCCCTCGAATCCCGCGGGCGGAATCAGCATCGAGAAGTTCGTTTTGCCGCAGGCGCTGGGGAATGCCGCCGCGACATAGGTCTTCTCGCCCTGCGGATCTTCCACGCCCAGGATCAGCATGTGCTCCGCCATCCAGCCTTCGTCGCGGGCGATGTTCGAAGCGATGCGCAGCGCGAAACACTTCTTGCCGAGCAGTGCGTTGCCGCCGTAACCCGAGCCGTACGACCAGATCTCGCGCGTCTCCGGGAAGTGAACGATGTATTTTTCTTTGTTGCAGGGCCACGGCACATCGGACTGGCCAGGCGCAAGAGGCGCGCCGACGCTGTGCATGCACGGCACTACGCGCTTGTCATCCTTGTCGATCTCGCGCAAGACGGGCAGGCCGATGCGCGCCATGATGCGCATGCTGACGACGACGTACGGCGAGTCGGTCAGCTGGACGCCGATCTGAGACATGGGCGAACCGACCGGACCCATGCTGAACGGCAGCACGTACATGGTGCGCCCGCGCATCGCGCCGCTGAAGAGGCCCTTCAGCTTACGCTTCATCTCGAAGGGATTTTCCCAGTTATTGGTGGGACCCGCGGCATCCTTCGAGAGCGAGCAGATAAAGGTGCGGTCCTCGACGCGAGCGACGTCGTTGGCGTCGGAACGGGCGTAGTAACAGCCCGGCCAAAGTTTCTCGTTCAGCTTGATGAACGTGCCGCCGGCGACCATTTCGGCGCACAGATGGTCGTACTCCTCCTGTGAGCCATCCACCCAGTGGATCGACTCGGGCTTGGTCAGCTCCGCCATCTTTTCAACCCACTTTTGCAGGTGTTCGTTGCTGCTGAGCGGGACCGCTGAATTTCGTTTCCTGGTTTCGGTGATTGTTTTTGGCATATGCTACGCGGCTAATTATTTCAACATATCAACACTGTTGATACGGTTCGGCGCCGGACTGACGGCTTACGCCGCCGCGACGCCCGCTTTGGTTCTCCAGGATTTCGCGGAAGTGATTGCCTGGTTGACTGACTGTATGTTCTTCACGCCCTCCGTCGAGAGGAAATCTTCCAGGGCCGCGAGACCTTTCGTGGCGTAGATCGGCATGCCGTCTTTCCACGTCGCGCGACCGCAAAGCACGCCGGAATAGTCGGTTCCGCTCTCAGCGGCCATCCCGAGAGATTCGATAAATTCGGCATTACTGACGCCCGCGCTGAGATAGATGAATGGCTTCTTCGCAACATCGGCGGCGGCGCGGAAGTGGTCGAGAGCTTCGGCGCGCGAGTAGGCAGCCTTTCCTTTGAAAGCGTGGCTACCTTCGACAAAATTCGTGTTCACCGGAATCTCAACTTTAAGTATGTCTATCTTGTACTGAGGCTTGGAGAACTCCTCCATACTCTTGCGCACGATCTCGGGCTTCTGCTTCGCGTATTCGAGACCCTTTTCGTCTCCGCCTTTGGGGTCGTAGCCAACGAATTCGAGAAAGAACGGAATATCGTAAGCTTCGCTCTCGGCTCCGATACGCTCTACGAAGGCGTGCTTGATGTCGTTGATCTTCGAGTCGTCATAAGGCGTATAGTAGAGCAGAATTTTGACCGCATCCGCTCCCATATCCTCTTTCAGACGCTTGACGGAGACGTGGGGGAGCAGATCGGGCAGCCGGCCGGGCTGGGTATTGTCGTAACCGCTGTGCTCGTAAGCGAGCAGCAGTCCGGCGTTCTTCGCCCTTACTTTAGATGCGGGAAGACCCCATTCCGGATCCAGGAGGATGGCGCTCGCATAAGGAGTCAGAATGCGGGTAACGGCGCTTTTGAACTCCTGCATCATCTCGTCCGTGATGTCCTTTTGCGGGACACCCTTTGCCGTGGCCAGTGACTTGGCCAGACTGCCGCGCTGATCCATCGCGGCTGCCGCGATTACACCCTCTTTATTGGAAAGGGCATTCATGTGCTTCAGCTTGCCGGGGGATAAACTCACGGTTAAGACTCCTTAATTTGTGATGTTCGATTATCCCATGCGGGATTTCGTCAGCCTCCGGTGGAGCCGCTGCGCTACTCCGACATCCCGGAAAATCTGCGCTTTCAGGGCCTCAGGCGTTTCGAATTTGCGTTCATCTCTAACAAATAAAAGGAAACTGACTTCGATTTTCTGCGGTGTCTCGCCGTCGAAGGGGTCCAGCAGGAAGGTTTCGATGGTCAGATTGTCGCCGGCGAATGTCGGGCGGTAGCCGACGTTTGTGATGGATGTCCAGGTCGCTCCCTGCCGGTCGCGGCTCGGAAGTTCGTCCGGTGCTACCGAGCCGCGACCGGCAGGGAGCGACAACGCACGGGTGTGAGTCACGTAGACGCCGATTTTCGGCAGCACCTCATTCGAAGGATCCAGATTAAGCGTAGGTACAGTCTGTTTCGAACCGATCCCCTGGCCGCGAACGACATTTCCCTCCAGTGCGAACGGCTTGCCGAGCAGGCGGCAGGCCCGGGATACGGCTCCCGCGCCGACCAGCTTCCGGATCACCGAACTGCTCACTCGCTCGCCTCGGCGGCCGATACCGGAGATTGCTTCGACCTCAAACCCCAGCCGCTCACCCAATGCGCGCAGCGTCTCGACATTCCCCGCCTGCTTATAACCGAAACGGAAATCATCGCCGACCAGAACGACGCGGGCAGACAGCGTCCTGGCGAGGATCTCGCGCGCAAATTCTTCGGGTGTGAGGCGCGCGAAATCGAGAGAGAAGGGAAGCAGCAGAACCGCTTCGATTCCCTCTTCCCGCATGGCGCGCAGGCGCTGATCGATCGTCATCAGCAGCTTCGGCGCGCGTTCGGGAGCGAGCACACGGGCCGGGTGCGGGTCGAAAGTCAGCACGACCGGAATAGCTCCGCGCATGTCTGCCAGCGCCACGACGCGGCGCATGATCTGCCGGTGCCCAATGTGCATGCCATCGAAGTTACCGATTGTCACGACACACGGCCCGAAGCCGGCGGGAATATCGGATGGCGAACGAAAAACCTTCATATGCCGGGAACTTCGATTTCGAGGCCGTCGTATGCCAGGAAAATCCCGGGAGGAAGCGTCGCCTCGGTCGCGGCATGGCCGATGTCGTGAGACATGTGAGTGAAATAAGTCCGCTTCGGTTTCAGCTTGAGCGCCGTCTCGATCGAGGCCGAAATGGTCGAGTGACTGGGATGCGGCCGATGACGAAGAGCGTCGAGAAACAGTACGTCGAGGTCGCCCAGACGGGCCAGCGAGGCCTCGGGGATCTCGCTGTGATCCGTAAGATAAGCCACGCTGCCAAACCGGAACCCAAAAATCGTGTCGTGGCCGTGCATGAGCGGGATCGGCTCGAACCGAAGACCGAGAATCTCGAAAGGAGTTTCGTCGATCACATTCACGTCGAGCTGGGGTATCGAGGTGCTGCGCTTCCGGTTATCGAAGACATAAGAAAAAACGCGCTCGATTACTGTGAGCGCCTGGCGGGAAGCGTAGATTGGAATGCGCTCACCCTGGTGGTAGTTAAACGGCCGAACGTCATCCAGTCCGAGAATATGATCGGCATGCCAGTGCGTATAAACGATCGCGTCGAGACGCGCGGGAGCGGCGCGCAGAATCTGCGCTCTGAAGTCGGGCGTGGTATCGACGACAACATTATGGTCGAGATAACTCAGCAGGATAGACGGGCGAAGGCGTTTGTCGCGCGGGTCTGTTGAGCGGCACACGCCGCAGGAACATCCGATCGTAGGCACGCCGGAACTGGTGCCCGAGCCAAGCACGGTGATCTTGAGATCCATTACGCGCCGGGGAGCCGCTTCATCGTTTCGACAAAGCCGAACCGCATTTCGGTGAGCGCGTTGTCCAGCGCCTGCTGCTCATCCGCAGAGAGATTGCCTCGGGTCTTTTCCTGCAGGACAGCGAGCAGGTCGATGTAGTGGCGAGCAGCTTCGAGATCCGGTCCGAGATAGTCCTCGTCCACAGCGTCAGGCGGAAGCATCCCGAGATTCACCTCGGCCTGCATGCGCAGGGAATGCACCAGAAAATCGAAGCTTGCAGGCGGAAGGGAAGGGCAGGGGCCGGTATCCTCGTCCAGCAGCTCCCGCGTTGTCTCAGCCTCGTCGCTCATGCCCCTCAGTCTAGCAATCCGGGAATTCATTGAAACGTATTACAACTCGAGATCCGGCCCGAATCGAGACCCCGCCGGAACCAGGAACTTCGTTCGGCCGACGTTCCATGCGTGAACGAATCGGGGTTGACGTAGCCCTGCCCCATTCGCTGCAACCGGTCGTCTCCGACTGCGCCCGCGGCATTCAACGCGGCGGCGATATCGCGCCGATCCACAAGATTTCGCTGTTCGGTCGAGTTCGCCCAGATTCCGGCGAAACAGTCCGCTTGCAACTCCAGCCTCACCGACAGCGGATTCCGCTCGCCTGGCTCGCGCTGTTGCAGGCGCCGCACTCTTCCCTCAACGCCCAGCAACTTCTGAACGTGGTGTCCGATTTCGTGAGCGATCACGTACGCCTGCGCAAACTCGCCGGGCGCCCCGAACCGCTGCTTCAACTCGGTGAAGAAGGCGAGATCGAGGTAGACTTTCTCGTCACCCGGACAATAGAACGGCCCGGTGGCCGTTCGTGCCGTCCCACATGCGGAAGGTATTGAATTACGGAACAATACCAGCTTCGCGTGATGATAGGGGATGTGTTCCTGCGCGGGAAGAAGGCGGTCCCAGGTTTTCTGCACGTCGTCCAGCACGAACGATACGAGCTGCACTTCGGGGCGTTCACGCCGGTCCTGCTCAGTCTGCCGGTGAGGAGCGACCTGGGCGGGGCTCTGCTTAACCAAACTCAGCGGAATCAGGCTTAGAACAAGGGCGAAAATCGGTGTCCACTTCACTCGCGTTCAGGATGCAACGGCTCGATCGGATCCGTCAAGCTCCGCTCTGGCAAAGTCTGTTTCTTTTCGACAAGCGCAAGATCACGACCGAAGTCGCGATTCGCAGCAGCGTCGGCATCGTGATTCCGCTGATTCTGGGAGCGGTGTTCGCGCGTCCCGGCGTCGGCGCGCTCGGAGCGCTTGGCGCGCTGAATGTCGCGTCTTCCGACAGCCGCGACCCATATAAAACACGCGGCCGCAGAATCCTGGTGGCAAGCCTCCTCGTTGGGGCCGCCGTTTCCATCGGGTCGCTTTCGGCTTCGAGCGGCATTAGCGCTTTCATAGCTGTAACCTTATGGGCCTTCGCGGCCGGCATGATGGTTGTGCTGGGGACGAGGGCGGGCGATCTGGGGGTTACGACGCTCGTCACGCTGGTGGTTTTCGCCGCACGTCCGATGCCTGTCAAAATCGCTTTGGAATCCGGACTGGTGGCCGTTTGCGGCGGTGTATTGCAGGCACTCCTGTCCGTAGCGGTCTGGCCGTTCGGGCGATACCGGCCCGAGCGCCGGATTATCTCTTCGCTTTACGCGACACTTTCGCATCTCGCAATTTCGCCCGCCGGTCCGGACGGACCTCCGCCAGGCGACGATCAGATCGCCCAGACGCAGGACGCGCTGTCCTCTCTGGCGCAGGACCACACCCCAGAGGGAGAACGTTATGTTTTTCTGCTGAGTCAGGCGGAACGCGTCCGCTTGTCACTTCTCACCCTACGGCGGCTTCACCGGCGAATCGCTCGCGAACCCGAGGGCGGCGCGGCAGCCGGCGACATCGAAAAGATTCTCGCCGACGCTTCGGACTCGCTGCAGTCCGTGAGCGTGAACGCGCTCAAAGGCTTGGCCGGAGTAGAGAGCCGGGATCTGACCGAAGCCGCACGAACATTTCGGGAAAAACACGCCCGGTCGCCCGTGCCGGTCCTCAATGGCATGCTTCGGGACGCCTGCGACGAGATTGACTCCCTTGCGGGCCAGATCCGATCGGCCTGCAGATTGACGGCGGAAACAGTGCCGCGAGATCCGAGGGTGCCGTGGCGGCTACGATTCACCGGTTGGAGCGCGCGTATTCTGGCAAATCTTTCTTTTGGATCCAGCGCGTTTCGCCATGCGATACGGCTGGCGGTGTGCGTCGGGGTGGGCGACGCGGTGGGCCGCATGATCAGCCTGCAACGGACTTACTGGCTGCCCATGACGATAGCTCTCGTGTTGCGGCCCGACTTTAATGCGACGTTCAGCCGGGGAATCCTTCGGGTTGCGGGCACCTTCCTGGGGCTGCTGGTCGCGACCGGATTGTTTCATTTTTTACACGCGAATACGTGGGAAGAAATTGTGCTGCTCACCCTCTTTGCGTTCCTGATGCGCTCGATCGGTCTGGCGAACTACGGTATTTTCGTGACCGCATTGAGTGCGCTGGTCGTGTTGTTACTGGCTATCGGCGGTGTGAGTCCCAAAGACGTGATTGCGACGCGCGCGGTAAACACCGCGCTTGGGGGGGTGGTGGCACTGCTTGCCTACGCGCTCTGGCCGACATGGGAGCGAACTCAGGCGGGGCCGGTTTTCGCCGACCTGATCGAAGACTATCGCGCCTACTTCAATGCCGTCGTGAAGGCGTACAGAGGTGAGGGCGACGGCGATCTCGACAAGACGCGCTCGAAGGCCAGGGTGGCTCGCGCGAACGCCGAAGCGCTGGTGGCGCGCATCGCCGCCGAACCGGGCGTATCTTCGGAACGCGCGAATCTCCTGAATGCGGCCCTTGTGAGTTTGCACGGGTTCGCCCGCGCCGTGATGGCGCTGGAGTCTGCTTTGTACCGTCCTCAGCCTGAGCGTGCCGAGCCTGCGGCGGTCGACTTCGCACGCAAGGTTGATCAAACGCTGCGAGCTTTGGTCGAAGCTCTTCGTGTTTCGCAAGCTCCGCGAGGGGATCTGCCAAACCTGCGCGAGGCGCACAATCTCTTCGAAGATTCCTACAACCTGGTGGGGGTCGAAACTGACCGGATCGTGACGAGCCTGAACACTTTACGGGAACAGGTCGAGAAACTTTTCGGAGGTCCCGTCAGTTCTCCGTCGGCATCTGGTTTACATGGTCTACAACCAGAACCTCCGCCTTCACCTTCCGCGGCTGGAGCTTGAGGCCGAGTTGTTTGCTGACCGCTTCGAAGATGGAAATCGTGCCGTCTGGCTCTAACCCCACCAGGTCGCCGCGCATGGCGGGGATTCCGATGGCTCGTATTGCGGCCGGCGGTGTGAAATTGATCGTCAGGTCGTATCGACCCTTGATCCCGGTCTCGTCGGTGATCGGAGGGAACCCATACAACGCGCCGTTCAATCCGTCCGCAAACTGTGCAAGTGTCATGTTCCGGCACGTCACCAGTCTCGACGCCATTGGGTTTGCAAGCCGGGGATCTCTCCCGTCGCTCCCGGGCCCTTCCCTGCATCCGGCGCGATTCGAAGCATCCGTCCCCCGGAGTTTCGGCTTTGCTGGCACCAGAGCGTAGCCGGCGACAAGTCGGTCTTCACTGTGAGTCACGAGGCCGAAACGATCCACCAGCAACGCGCGCAGCATCATCCGCATGGAATCGAGATCCACTCCGTTCCATACCGGCCCGTTCAATCCCGCGACGGCGCCTTCCTCCGTTGGCGCTTTGGCCACAACTTCGAAACGAGTTGCGTCCAGGGACTTCGGGACGCCGACAACCCGAAAGTGATTCATATCGCCCCAGGCCTCCTGGATCAGGCCTTTGACAGTCATTCTGATGATCACCCGGCCGCCAGGCAGAATGCCTAAAGACGAGCCCTGCCGACCGGGCTCGTCCGGCTTGATCGATGCGACTTCGAATCGTGGACGAGAGGGCGGCGTTTCGGTACTTTCAGGGTGACTGCCGGATGGCTGCTCATTCACGTGGTCAACCATCACAACCGGCGTCGGAACGGCAGTCCGTTTCAGATTTAGTCCGAGCTCGTTTTCGAACGCGTCGAAGATGGTGAGCTTGCCGCTCCCCGGCGCTGACGGAAAGAAGGGCGTGCGCGGCGACCACCTTATACTGAAGTCCCACACTCCGCTCAGACCGGTGCGATCCACCACCGGGTAATCGAATAAATAACCGGATGCACCGCGCATGCCGGGGATGGTCTTTGCGAATGCGGCCATGGTTATTGCATGGCAATCGATGAGGACCAGCTCTGCCGGAGTCTGGTTTTGCCGTGCCCGGCACCAGGTGTCTCCGGAGGTTTCCGACGCCTGTCTGATCTGGAGCTTCCTGCCCACAGTCATCGCGTAGGCGGGGAAATCCTTCATGCCCTGATGGACGGCCAGCTGAAACCGATCGGCAAGCAGCTCCCGCAGCATTGTCCTCAGCGCTTCGGGTCCGGAATCCACCGGAGCTGTGGCGATCACGTCAAACCGTTTCGAATCGAGCCAGTCCGGACCGCCGACGACGCTATCGGCATCGACGTCCCAGGCGGTTTGAATCAGATCTGCCATCGACGCGTTGCGCAATTCATAGCGCCCCCGGAAGAAGCGCTTTCTCATCGACAGGATCGTGTTCGGGGCGCTCGGGCGGATTTCCGCACCGCTGAATTTTGGCACGGTATCGCCGCGCTGGGCGAGAACCGTCCCGGCGATGAATCCTGCTAAAGCTGCGAATGCGAAGATCCGCATCGCAGGCCGCCCTCGAAGCGACGCTGTTCTCTCTGGCGGTTCCAACGTTCGGGCAACCACATATGGAGTGTTGATCGGACGGTACAAGCTACTCACGGCCTCTCAAGATCGGCGCCATCAGCCGGGGTTGCGCCGTCCTTGCATCACGGCGACAACACACGCACCACAATGAAGCGCAACCGTAGTCCTGTCAAGCCGGATTGCGCCCGCGAGCAGCGCTCGTTTCGCGGACTTCCATGCCCTTCAAATTACGCCAAAACCCGCATTGAGGCAACACCCGATGCTAAAACGCCTGCCACCGATTAGCGGATCCCGGATGCGGTGCCAGATGACGCCAGTCTATGGTTTCCGAACCTTCGCCAGGTTATGGGCGGAGCGTGGCATCCAGAATTCTGTCAACGATTCGTCGGCCTGTTTCCCACCTTCGTCAGCCATTTCCGCGCTTCGTCGCCAAACCGGCGACTTGACCGCCCTTACCGCCCTACCCTCGCAGCAGAGGAAACACCGATGTTCTCAAAACAAATTCTGATCGCCGCAACCGCATTTCTCTCAGCCTCCGCAGTCTTTGCGGCGGCCCATTTCGACGACAAAGTCAGGGCCGATTTTTTTGCCGGCATCGCCAGCGACCCGGCCGCTCTGCAGCGCGGGATGGCTGCGGCCGAGGATGCGATTGCGAACGAGCCGCATTTCGCGGCAGAGGCGAAGTCATGGCACGGAACAGGGCTGCTGGTGCTTTCCAGGGATAAGTTCAAACGGGGCGACATCATCGCGGGAACGGAATTGTGGATGCGCGCCAACAAAGAGATGGAGGAGGCGGGCCAGATGGAGCCCGACAATCCCGCCGTCCTGATTCCGCGCGCCGCCGCCTGGTTCGCCGCGTCCCGCACGGCTCCGGCTTTGATGGCGGCTCCGGTCCTCAAGCAGGCGGTGGCCGATTACCAGCATGTCTACGATATCCAGCGCGGTTACTTCGACAAGTTAAGCATGCATATGCGCAGCCAGTTGCTGTTCGGTCTGGCGGACGGCTACGCTCGCACCGGCGATACCGCAAAGGCCCGTGACCTTTTTGAAAAGCTCGATGCCCTGGGGCCGCAGTCCGGTCATCAGCAGCAGGCCCAAGCTTATCTGAAGGGCGAGCAGTATACGGTCCCCGGCGCGGGATGCGTCGGATGCCACACCGGCAAGTAACGCGGGTAAACTGAGCATGAGATCCCCGATGGTGAAAGGATGGCGTCCGCTACTCGCTGTATTGGCAGGTTGCCTCGCATTGGGCGCGATCCCCGGATTAATCCAGCTGCTCTTTGCCGGGATAAGCCTTCACATCTTCGGGATCTCAGTGCTGCATGGCGTCGTTTATGCCGGCTGTATCGGGATCCCCTGCTGGATCGCGATGCCGGCAGTCCTTTGCCGCATCGAGAAAAGGTCTGCGCCGGCGCGGATCATCGCAGTACTTGGACTGTTTGGAGTGTTCGGCGTTGTCGGGTGCCTGGTCGCAAATTTGCTGCTGGCTCCATCGGGAGCCGGCTATCTCGATTCGCTCGGCATTTGCCTTCTGATCACATACACGTTTGGCGCGCTGTCGCTCCTCATACAAACCCTGAACTCGCGCCTGACGTCGGCGAAGGAGGAACTGCACACCCGGCAGATCGCGGAGGAACGGGAGCGAAAGATTGCGGCAGAGGCGCGATTCGCATCGCTCGAGTCGCGCGTTCATCCGCATTTTCTCTTCAATACGCTGAACTCGATCTCCGCTCTGGTGCGGGAGGATCCGGTCGAGGCTGAGCGCATGATCGAACGTCTGTCCGCGCTGCTCCGCTTTTCTCTCGACAGCGAACTGGCGGGTGTGGTGGCGCTCAGAGAGGAACTTCGGATCGTTCGCGATTATCTCGAAATCCAGAAGGTCCGGTTCGGTCAGAGACTGCGTTTCCGGATCGAAGTCGATCCGGCGGCGGAATCGCAGCAGGTCCCTGCGCTTTCGGTTCAGACGCTGGTCGAAAACAGCGTGAAGTATGCGGTCGGAGTTTGCAGTGAAGGCGCCGAGATTGTGGTCTGCGCGCGCGTTCAGGAGGGCCAGTTGCGCGTCGAGGTATCGGATGACGGACCCGGCTTCGAGCCGCTCACCAGCATGAAACCGGGGCACGGCCTCGACCTGCTGCAAAGGCGTCTTACGAGGCTTTTCGGCTCGTCCGCGTCTCTTGAGATGACCGCCCGCGACGGATGGACCCGGATTGCGATCTCGCTCGCCGCATGAGTTGAGTTTATGATCCGCGTCTGGCTGGTAGACGACGAGAAGCTCGCTTTGAACCGCCTGTCGCGCATGCTGCGAGACACAGGCAAGGTCGAGATCGCCGGCGCCAGTACTGATCCGGAAGAGGCTCTCCGTCAACTCAGCGAAACACCTGTCGACGCGTTGTTTCTCGACATCGAGATGCCCGGCGTCAATGGTTTCGAACTGCTCAGCCGTCTCGACGCGCGGCCCCCGGTCGTGTTCACGACGGCTTACGATCAATATGCTGTCAAGGCTTTCGAAGCGAACGGCACGGATTACCTGTTGAAGCCCGTTTCGCCGGAAGCGCTCGACCGGGCAATTGCGAAGCTGGAGCGAAGCAGGGCAGGGGATCCGGCTGAATATCGATCTCAGTATGAGGCGATGATCGAGCGGTTAACGGAGGCGCTGGGGCAGCAGGGGCGCCATTATCCCCGGCGCATTCCCTCGAAGCTCGGCGATCGCGTGCAGTTTGTCGACCTGGAGAAAGTCACTCACTTTTTTGCCGATGGCAAGCTGACATATGCCGCGACGAAGGAAAAAAACTTTGTGGTCGACGATTCGATCGTTCAGCTCGAAGCCAGACTTGATCCGAGCCAGTTTCAGCGCATTCACCGGGCGTATCTTGTGAACCTTTCCGCCGTAGCCGAGGTTTGTTCCTGGTTCGGCGGCAGGATGGTCGCGCGATTGAACGATCCGGCGCACACCGAGTTGCCCATCGCGCGCGAGCGCGTGAAAAGTTTAAAAGAGCGGTTGGGTTTTTGAGTAGGATGGAAGGACTTCCATGAATGAATCCCTGCCTTCGAAGACCTGCCTCTACGTCGCGGCCGGCCGCGCACTGGGCGCTCGCGATCCCGATCCAGCGGTCCGCAACCCCGATTACCTTGCGGAGCGGCTGCTGGGACCTGTCGAAAGGGAACTCGTCGCCGAACAGGCTTGTGTCCAGGCTCTCGACCAGGAGTACTCCGAGGCGCTGAAGAACCGGGAGGCGATCGGCTCCGCTCTGATGATGCAGGTCCGTACCCGTTTTATCGAAGAGCGCCTGGCGGATGCGGTACGCAACGGCGCCACGCAACTCGTGATCCTCGGCGCGGGCTTCGACACGCGGGCTTATCGGTTAACGGAGCTCCTCGGGAATATGCGGGTTTTTGAAGTGGACCGCGCTTCCACGCAGGAATACAAGATGCGCCGCATTCGGGAAGCCGGTATTGAGGTCCCGGCCAACGTCACCTTCGTACCGGTGGACTTCCGCCATGGAGAACTCGACGGTGCCCTTCGCGCGGCCGGCTACGATTCATCGCAGCTCACTTTCTTCATCTGGGAAGGCGTAACGATGTACCTTCCCGAAGGGGCCATCGAAGAGACTCTGCTCTGGATCGCCTCCCAGGCTTCCGGGAGCGAGATCGTCTTCGACTTCGTGTATCGCGGCGTGATCGACTTCATGGCAAACATATCTATCGATCAGTTGCCGGAACAGGCCAGGCCCGGTGTTGCCCGTTTGCAAAAGCTCGAAGCGGGCGAGCCCTGGATTTTCGGGATCGCCAATGGCGATGAAGCCGCTTTTCTGGAAAAGTTCGGCCTCACGCTGGTGGAACGCATGCCGGTCGGCGGCAAAGAATCCCGCGGTCGTTATCTCACCCGCAGCGATGGCTCGTTCTACATGCCGGTCCAGACTGCCGGACAATGGCCACAAGCCAATCCGGGCGAGGAGCAGGCCTTCTATTGCCTTGCTGTGGCGCGCGTGCCGTAACGCTGGCACTCCCTTCCGGTCGTGGCTCGGTAAGTGCCTAAGAAACGGGCGCGAAGCGGAACCGCTTTGTGCCAACAGAGCCTGTAGCGACCATCTGCTCGGCTTCTGTCTGAGATGTCACTGTCGTCTGGAGATCGCGGAGTCTGCCATCGCGCAAATCGTAAATCCACCCGTGCACCGCGAGTTCCTGCCCCCGCGCCCAGGCGTCGCGAACAAAAGTGGTTTCGAACGCGTGTCTTGTCTGGTCCAGAACATTCGCCTCGCACAGCTTCCGGAGGCGAGTCGCGTGATCCCTCTCGCCCGCCAGCAGATTCGGCTGGCTATGCAGGATCTCGCGCACCGGGTGAAGCCAATGATCGACCAGCCCCACCCGGCTGTCGTCCAGCACGGCTTTGACACCCCCGCAACCATAGTGGCCGACTACGATGACGTGCCGGACCTTAAGGACATCCACCGCGTACTGGATGACCGACATGCAATTCATGTCGGAGTGGTGAACGATATTTGCGATGTTGCGGTGCACGAAGACCTCGCCAGGCATCAAACCCGTAATCTGGTCGGCTGAGACCCGGCTGTCCGCACAGCCGATCCAGAGAAACTGCGGGTGCTGCTGTTCGACGAGACGATCAAAGAAGAGGGGATCGTGCGCGACCATGTTGGCGGCCCACTTTTCGTTGTTGTCGAACAGGGTTTTGAGAAGCTTCATAGTGATTTCGTGAACGCAGCGTCTTAAGCCATTATCCAATGGAGGTCTATGCTACGATGAACCTTAAAATCCGCAAGCTCCCGCCTTGCATTTCAAATCACTTAGATGAATCTTCGCTCTCTTTTCAGCCTGTTTTCGTCGGACCTCGCCATCGACCTCGGCACCGCGAATACGCTTGTTTACGCCAAAGGTAAAGGCATTGTCGTCAACGAACCCTCGATCGTAGCCCTCAATAAAACCACCGGTGAAGTCGAGGCCGTCGGTAAAGAGGCGAAGGAAATGCTCGGCCGGACTCCCGGTAACATCGTCGCCATCAAGCCCATGAAAGACGGCGTGATCGCGGATTTCAAAGTCACCGAGAAAATGCTGAATTACTTCATCCAGAAGGCGCACAATCGCAAGATGCTCGTGCACCCCCGGATTGTAATCGGCGTTCCGAGCGAGATCACTCAGGTGGAAAAGCGCGCGGTCATGGACTCGGCGTATCGAGCCAAGGCAAGCGAAGTTCACCTTGTGGAACAGGCGATGGTGGCGGCCATTGGCGCGGGTTTGCCGATTACCGAACCTTCCGGCAACATGGTGGTCGATATCGGCGGCGGCACTACGGATATCGCGGTTATTTCTCTTTCCGGCATCGTCTATTCCCGGTCCGTGCGGGTGGCCGGCAATGCGATGGACGACGCCGTCATGTTGTTCCTGAAACGCAAGTATAATCTCCTGATCGGTGAGCGCACCGCGGAGACGATCAAGATGGAGATCGGCTCGGCGTATCCTCTCGACAAGCCGATTACGATGGAGATCAAAGGGCGCAACCTGATCGAGGGCGTTCCCAAGACCATCACGATCAAGGACGATGAGATTCGGGAAGCCCTTTCGGAATGCGTGGCGACTATTATTAACGGCATACGGGTTGCGCTGGAGCGGACGCCGCCCGAACTCAGCGCCGATATCAGCGACCGCGGCATCGTGCTGACCGGCGGCGGTGCGCTAATCAAAAATCTCGATAAACGCATTCGCGAGGAAACCGGGCTGCCGGTTTCGATCGCCGACGAGCCGCTGGCCTCCGTCGTACTCGGGACGGGAAAGATGCTGAGCGATTTCAAGCTGCTCCGCAAGATTTCGATCGATTATGCGTGATCTGATAAGCGCGAATCAGATAAGAGAAGATTAGTAGTGGAGCGCGGCTTGTCGCGCCGCCATGTCGCGTCATGGAATCTCTCTTCTACCGGTACCGGAACATCATTGTCCTGCTTTTGGTGATTTGCGCGCAGATCGTGCTGCTCGCCTGGCAGGTGCGAAGTGACAGCGATGTTCCCATGGTGCGGGTCTGGGCGGTAACCGCTGTCACTCCCGTGGCGAGCGGGATCGAGACGCTCCGGAACGCGACCGCCGGTTTCTTCACCAACTACTTCGAGCTGCGAAACGCGCGCGAGCAGAGCCGGACGTTGAGGACCGAAGTCGACCGCCTCCGGCTGGAGAATCAGTTTCTCAAGAACGATCTGGCTTCCGCTCAGCGTGCCGAGGCACTGGCCGGGTTCCAGGCCAGGACCCCTTCGAAGATGATCGGAGCCCGCGTTATCGGGGCGACACCGGGAGTAGGGACGAACTCAGTGATGATCGATCGGGGAACCTCGTCGGGAGTGCACCGGGGAATGGCGGTAGTCACACCGGATGGGATTGTCGGGCGGGTTCTTGAGGTCTTCCCGTTCGCGAGCCAGGTCCTTACCGTCACCGATCCCGGTTTTGCGGCCGGTGTTGAATCGCAGAAGAATCACGTACATGGCGTACTGAAGGGCTTGGGGAATGGCAGCGCGCGGGTGGATTACGTTCCGACCGGACAGAAGGTCGAGGTTGGTGAAATGCTGTTCACGTCGGGTGAGGACCGGGTTTTTCCCAAAGGGCTGCCTGTCGGGAAGGTCACGAGCGTTCGCGAAGGCGGCAACTTCCAGGACATCACAGTGCAACCGTCGGGCACTGAGACCGCGCCCGAAGAAGTGCTTGTCATTCTGGACCCCGTGCATGAAGAGATTCCCGACGAGCCTCCTGCCGATGTGCCCGTATTCCTGGCGCCGGCGGTGAAGCCAGCTGAACAGGCTCCGGTAACGGGTGCGCCCCTGACGACCGCGGACAAGCTGATGGATCAGTACAAGAAAATCGGCGACGCGCAGAAGCACACGTTTGGAGTCGGACCGCCGGGCACTCCGCCGCCGAATTTTAATCTGAAGGTCCCGGGCGTGAATGCGCCCGGAGCGCCTGCGGGCGCGGCGCCGGGATCCGGACCAGCGGCAACCAGCGCACCGAAGCCCGCCCCTCCGGTTGCATCTCCCGTCCCGCAGACCACCGTTCCGCCCAAGCCGACCCCCGTCGCGCCGCCTCCCGAAACAGAGCCGCAACACTGATGGAGTATTCAGCCGGCCGAATCATGGTGGATAGTTCGCGGCAGGTACGCAGCGCGAGCTATTCGTGGTGGGTTTATCTTGTAATCCCGCTGCTTTCTCTGTTAATTCAGGTCTATCTGCCTTTATTCGAGACGCTGCGGTTCATCTCGCAAATTGAATTGCCGTTGCTGGTGACGATCTATTTCGCGCTCATGCGGCGGTCGCAACTGCGGGGCCTGGCGATCGGCGTAACCCTGGGACTGGCGCAGGATTCGCTGTTTCAGCAACATCTCGGGATGTACGGAATCTGCAAGACGCTCGTGGGTTACTTCTCGGCTTCGATCGGGCTCCAGTTCGATGTGGAACACGCTTTCGTGCGGTTCGTCCTGTGCTTTATCTTTTATTTGTTCCACCAGTTTTTCTACTGGGTTCTGCAGCGCTCGCTGCTGGATCAGCCCGCGGTCCTTCAGATTCAGAGAGAACTGATTCTGGCGCTGATCAATGCACTCATCGGGGTCGTGTTGTTTCACTTCCTCGACAAGCTGCGCAAGCCTGAATAACGTAAGTTAGCGTCGGCAGCAGATCTGGGGCGTCAACAGCGAAGCCGGCGTCAGCGGCAGGTTGCTTTTGAAGAAGTTCTCGGACGCCAGCCGGCGGTAGACATC
The DNA here is from genome assembly GCA_963831795.1 of Terriglobia bacterium. Classification (GTDB taxonomy): domain Bacteria; phylum Acidobacteriota; class Terriglobia; order Bryobacterales; family Bryobacteraceae; genus BOG-234. The sequence goes on from CAWHSB010000002.1 coordinate 24,601, forward strand.
ACCCGCAACTTCCGCAGCGGTCGAACCGATCGAAATACGGCCGCCCGTGAGCATCACGACGACAACCATCTTGCGTCCCCCGTCATCGATGAAAGAGCCGAACCAACCCAGATGGGTGCGGCCCTCGCTGCAGGTACCGGTCTTGCCGAGGATCACGTCGTCCTGTTTCGCGCGCCTCGCGGTGCCGAAATCGACCGCGCCTCTCATGCCCGGCTTGATGTCGTCGATCAGATTACCGATATCGAGATGCCGTTTTACCTCAGGCTGGAAGTTGTTCGCTTGTTCCTGCGAGCGTGGATACTGCAGCCAGTACAGCGTGCCGCCGTTGGCAACCGCACCGATCAGCGCGGCCAATTCAAGAGGGGTCTGAGAGATTTCTTCGCCAAAACTGGTCAGCATCCCCATTCCGCCGTTCTTCGGAGGCGCCGGCGGAAAGTAGCCCGGCTGTTCGCCTTCCACGTTCAGGCCGGCCTTCTCGCCGTATCCGAACAGGTGAGCGTAATAGTTCATGCGCTCGTAACCAAGCTTGATACCCAGATTCGCGAAATAGTAATTGTTCGAATGAGCGATGGCGTCCGTCAGATCCATCGGATGCCGGCCGTAAAACCGGACCGGACTGGTGCGGGCGACGATCCCTTCGCGAAGCGCCGCAAGGGCTACGGAAACTTTGACCGTCGAGCAGGGCTGAAATCCGCCGCCGAGCGCCAGCGGCTGATTCACGATGGTCAAAATACGCCCTGTACTCGGATCAACCGCCACGACCGAACCGTTCAAGGGGCCGAGGGCATCGACTGCCGCCTTGCGAACGGTGATGTCTTCCCCCTCGACCTTGTCGTTGGCGATGGAGTCTTTATAGGTCGGCTCATCCCAGGTTTGAGCGACTACCCTGGGCTTGTGGGTCGTTCTCCTTGCGGTCGTTCCGACGATGGTGGTGGATACAAGAGGCGAAGCGGCGGCCGTCGCGGCGTGTGGCTTCGCGGTCAATGACGTTGAGGCCGATTTCTTCTTTTTCTTGTGGTGAACGGTGGAAACCGTCTCCGTAATGGCCAGAGCGGAACCCGCCGCAAGACTCAAAGCAACCGCGAACGTGATCGCACGAAGGAGCATAGGAAATCGTGAGGCGGGAGACAGCACTCGTGAGGAGCGCGGAGCAGTGTTTCTGGAGAGGCAATTCCGGGGAGCAACCGGAAATAATATTTTGTCTTTTCCTGGCGCTGCCGTCAACCCATTTCTTTCAAGTTCCTGGTGCATCTTGCTCAACCGCCTGTATATATATCGCTGCTATCCTGATTTTTCAAGAGATCCGCAATTCAAGAATAAAGGTTAATGAACACGTCAACGCCGTTACAGATCTCAAACCGTACTGAAGAGAACTTTAACACGTTAAATCGGGAAATAATTCAGTGTGACCGCTGTCCTCGTCTGGTTCAGTATCGCCGCGAAGTCGCCGTCACCCGGCGCCGCGCATTTCGGGATTGGGATTACTGGGGTAAACCTGTTCCTTCTTTTGGGGATCGAGACGCCCGGCTTCTGATTCTCGGCCTCGCGCCCGGTGCCCATGGTGCCAATCGGACTGGACGGATGTTCACCGGAGATCGTTCCGGGGAGTTCCTCTACCGCTCTCTGTATGCCGCCGGATTTGCCTCTCAACCGACGAGCGAAAGTATTGATGACGGCCTTCAGCTCCGGGATGCCTGGATGACGGCATCAGGCCACTGCGCGCCGCCCGACAACAAGCCGAGTCCCGAGGAGTTGCGAAACTGCCGCCCGTTTCTTCTTCGTGAACTCGAGCTGCTGACGAACGTTCGAGTGGTGGTCGTTCTGGGGAAGATCGCCTTTGATACTTACCTTGCGGTTTTGAAAAACCGCGGCGAGATCGACCGGCTTTCCGATTTTGCGTTCGGGCACAATGTTTTGCATCCGCTCGTTCCGAATCTCCTCTGCTCGTATCACCCGAGCCAGCAGAACACCTCCACCGGGAAATTGACGCAGAAGATGCTGGACGAAATCTTCGAGCGGGCCGCGGCGATTATTCGATCCGGACCAAATCCCGCTGCACCGCTCCGGTCGTCGAAGCCGAGTCCCGCGTCACGAAAACGTTGACCTCGGAACGCACTCCGAAATCCTCCAGATAGATGCCGGGTTCGACCGAAAAAAGTGCGCCCGGCAAGATGCGGCGCTCGTCGTGGGTTTCGAGATTGTCCATATTTGCGCCGGTGCCGTGCATTTCGGTGCCGATCGAGTGGCCGGTGCGGTGGATGAAGCGATCGCCGAATCCCCGGTCGCGAATGTATGCTCGCGCGGCGTCGTCGACCTCGAAACCGCGAATTACACGCTTTGCTCCCACGGCGGCGATGACGGCTTCTACCGCGCGATCACGGGCGTCGCGGACAGTCTCAAACACGTTCCGAACCCGGTCCGGCGGCGTACCGCAGAAACCGTCCCAGGTGATGTCGTAATAAATCGCGCCGGGCTGATCCAGTTTTGCCCACATGTCGATCAGGACGAAGTCTCCCGGCCGAATCGGTGAACTGGTTTCGGGCGACGGATCGTAATGCGGATCCCCCGCGTGACCGTTCACGCCGACGATCGGCCCGCTGTCGGTGATCAGGCCGGCGTCCCGGAATTGCTCCAGAATCCAGTCCTTGACCATCATCTCGTTGACTCCGGTCGATAAGCGTTCGCCGATGAACCGGAACGCCCCGGCGCAGATCTTGTCGACTCTCCGGCCGGCTTCCAGATGTGTGGCGAACTGCTCGTCGTTCAGGCAGGCCTCGAACTCCTGAATGAGTTCGGCGGAACTGACGACTTCGACGCCTTGCGCCCGCACCAGTTCGATTGTTCCGGCATCGACCATGGCGACGTAGGGCACGGCGCAAAGCGGTGAATACTGCATCGCCACTCGAGTCAGGCCCTTGAGCATGCGACCGAGTTCGGAATGCTGCTCCTGCCAGCTCGAATACTCCGCCTTCTCGCCCGGGAGCGCATGAATAACGCCCGCTTCGATCCGGTGGACCAGACCTTTGGGATCGCCCTCGGCTGGAATCAGGTAATACCAGCGCCGCGTCACATGCCCCGGAGGGCGCAACCCGAGCACCCGGTACGCCAGCGGATCGCGGACGTGATGATCGAAGAACAACCAGCCGTCAAGATTCTGGCGGCGTAATGCTTCCTGAATTCGAGGGAGGTCCATTGGATTCGAGAATAGCGCGCTCCAGCCTATCCTGGTCGACGCCCGAAAGCTCGATCAGCTTTGTCGAAGCTGTGAAACCGCTCACGATGCGAACCGATGACGACGGAATACCGGCGACCCTGGCAAGGAAACGGATAATCGCATCATTCGCTTTGCCGTCGACCGGCGGCGCTGCGACGCGGAGCTTCCACGCATCGCCGTATTTCCCGGCGAATTCGGTCTTCCGTGCGCCGGCGTGAACCTTAAGCGTGAGTCTCGCTTTTTTCACTGTTGACAGATGTCTTACGCCACTCGATTTGCGCCCGCAGATCGGCGACGCCGGCCGCCATGCGCCGCGACAGCACTTCGAAGGAAAGCACGTCGTCCAGCCAGTCGTGGCTCGAACCGTCGGGGTACTGCGTTGCGACAGTCACCGTGTAGTGCTGCGGCGTCAGCCAGCAGTCGAACCGGAAATCGATATCGAGCTCTTCGCCCGGTTCGAATGCGCCGAGATCCACCTGTTCGATTCGGGTGTTCGTGCCGTAGATTTCCATGCCGATGCGGTTGCGGATCAGGATGCCGACCATCGGCTCAACCCGGCGTCGCCGGAATGCCGTCCGGATGCGGATGGTGACCCGCTCGCCGCTCGAAACCACGCCGCAGGGCCGCCCGCTCTCGTCGAGAAGGGTGACATCGAGAATCTCGCTCGATCCGTCGCCGTGCCGGTTCGTCGCGGCGGGATGCGCTCGCCGGTCGGACTGCTCGAAAGCCTTCTGGCGTTCGAGAACGACCCCGATGTACTTGTCGATTACGTGCTTCGGTTCGCCCTCGGCCTGAATCCGCCCGTTCAGCAGAAAAATGGCCCGATCGGAAAGCTGTTTGACCAGGCCGAGGTCGTGCGATACGAAGAGAACCGTGGTCTTCTTTTCGCGCAGCTCTTCGAATTTGCGGATGCAGCGATTCGCGAAAACGGCGTCGCCCACGGCCAGCGCTTCGTCGACGATCAGGATCTCGGGATTGACGTGAATCGCTGTCGAAAAAGCGAGCCGCACATACATGCCGCTCGAGTACTCTTTGACCGGACGATTGATGAATTCGCCGATCTCGGCGAACGCTTCGATCAGCGGCAGGTTGCGCTCCATCTCAGCGCGTGGAATCCCGAGGATCTCGCCGTTGATGAACACGTTTTCACGGCCGGAAAACTCCGGATTGAAACCGGCGCCCAGTTCCAGCAGCGCGGCCACTCGCCCGCGCGTCACGACCCGCCCGGTCGTCGGCTGCAGAATGCCGCTGATCACCTGAAGCAGCGTGCTCTTCCCGCATCCGTTCGGTCCGACCAGACTGACCACTTCGCCCCGCTCAACGCTGAATGAGACGTCCTGCAGAGCCCAGAAATCGGTATGGAGAGCTTTGCGCTGGAGCGGATTCAACTCCCGGATCCGGTCGAAAGGCGTCTTGTAAAGGCGATAGAGCTTCGAAACGTTCTGGACGAGCAGCAAATGACCAGTGTAACGGCCTATCATAAGGCGATGCGAACCTGGCGTGGGGTGTTATTGGTGGCGATCGCCGCCCTTTTCGAGGCTGTGAACGCCGCCGCGCCGCCGCCCCCCGTTTACGGATATCGTATCGTCCACGTTTATCCGCACGATCCGGAAGCTTTTACTCAGGGTCTCGAATACCATGATGGCTTTCTTTACGAGGGAACGGGTTTAAAGGGGAGATCCACTCTGCGAAAGGTGGAACTCGAGTCGGGCAAGGTTCTTCAGGAGATACAACTTGACCCGAGATACTTCGGAGAGGGTATCACTGTGCTGGACAAGCATATTTTCGAACTGACCTGGCAATCTCACCGGGGGTTCGTTTACAACAGGACCACATTCCAGCAAACCAGCGATTTCGAATATTCGGGGGAAGGATGGGGGCTGGCGAACGACGAACGGCGGATCTTCATGAGTGACGGCACCTCGGAGATCCGCTGTCTGGAATCCCGCTACCCTTCAGGAGACAGGCCGCCTCAAGGTTCATGACGGCTCCGAGCCGATCGCCTCACTCAACGAACTCGAATACGTTCGCGGCGAGATCTACGCAAACGTCTGGCAGACCGACAGAATAGCCCGAATTTCGATCGCAGACGGTCACGTAACGGGCTGGATCGATCTCAGCGGGCTCCTCTCGCCGGCAGAACTCGGCGCCGGTGCGGACGTCCTCAACGGAATTGCTTACGATTCCATCCACGACCGGCTCTTCGTAACCGGAAAGCTATGGCCAAAACTATTCGAGATTCAACTCATCCGCAAATCATAGCCGAATAATCAGATTGAGGTTGCTTCCCGGAATCGTCGTTCCCACACCGGTGATATCGAGACTCAAGTGGTCCCCCGCCTGAAGCGCGGGCAAACCAAAGCCGCCCGTTACGCTTGAGGTCGTCGCGCCGGCGGCAAACTGCACCGTGGCGTAGGGTGATCCGTTTCGATTCACCTGCAGCGTTATGCCGGCCCCGGCCGACGGGGTGCCGACAATCCCGTAAATATCCCTGACAGAACGATTGGCATCCACAATCACGATAGGCGCCGCGCCGGTTTGAATCGCCAGATAACCGCTGATCTGAAACGAATACTGGCCGCCCGCCAGCGTACGCAATCCCGAATCGATCGTCCCGGTATAAGCGTTCACGTTGACCGCCCCATCGCCCAGAGCGTTCGTCATATAAAGCTCGACACTCGCCAGCCGGACACTCGGTAGCGCAACGCTGTACTGCCAATCGCCGCTCGCGGGACTCCCGAAGAAGTTGCGAATGAAGGGAACGATCACCACGGTCTCGCTCAGCAGGTAGGCAGAGCAGGGAAGGGCATGGCTCGCGGCCACAGTGCCCTGCGCGCCGCGCGTCACGCCGAGGTCCCGTCTGGGTTTGTTGCATCAATCTGCACGATCTCCTGCTCGATCTGCAACAGCGCGCCGGTCGCGAAGGTAGTGCCAAAGGAGATATTCGTATCGCCGACCCCGATCGCGGCGGTCAGCGCAGTCGGCGCGAGTCCCTTGACCTCATCGTAGTAATGGAACGTGTAAGTCCCGGCGATAACGCTCAGCGTGTTGGTCAGTGCGGCAAACGCGACGGCGCCCAGATCCAGCACTCCACCTTGCGTCGGAGACACCACAACGCCGAACTGAGGCGCCGGCGGAACATCGGAATCCGCGACGATCGCGCCCGATTGACCCAGCACCCAGCGAGTGAGCGGAGATAGCGCATAAGCGGACTCTTCATTCGTGGAGTTCGCCGCCAGCGCGGAAATCTGCAAACCCGAACCCAGTCGTTCCGGAACGTCAAATGAGATCGGGCTCGAACTCCCGCTGGCGCCCGTTCGCCAGGAATTCTCGGCGATCACGAAGAAGCTCGTCGTATCCGGCTCGATCGCCCACTGCCTCTCAAGTGTGAGAGTGGTCGCCGTATTCGAAAGAATCGCGAGTTCCTGCCCCGCGCCCGTGCCCCGCGTGATGCGGACCATCGCGGACTGATAGTGGTTGACCTTGAGCTGCAGCAGAGTACTGCCGACCGTCGTCGCTGAGTGAATGGTCACGGCTGCCTCCGGCAACAGTTCCCAACGCCAGTAAAGGTTCACATGATCGAATTGGGGGTCGGGCGGAAGCACGGGCAGCGGCGGCAAGCCTGTATCGATAAAAGACGTGGCGGGCGCCTGATTCGCCGCGATTCGAAAAAACAACTGCGGGTTTTCGCCGCGGTAAACGTTAAAACTCGCGCCTCCCACAGGAAGCTGAATACCATCCAGCACAACCGAATTGGTATTGACTCCAGCTGTAGTGGTGGCCTGCGCAATGAAGGAAAGTAAACTTTCCCCGCCGCCGGCATCCACTGTGCTTACGGCGTAAAAGTAATTGGATCCGCCCGCCAGCGTGCCACCCGTCGTGCTGACTACCGGAGACAGGCCGACAAGCGGCGCTGTAAGCGTTCCGAGCTGACCAGAGGGCGCTGTAAACGAAACCGTCAACTGAGCGACAGACGAACCATCGCTCGCTGTGACCTCGGCTTCGGCAATGCCCAACTGGAGATTGCCGTAAGCGTCAAGCACGGTTCCTGCAATCGGAGCGGGAAGCCCGGATCCGCGGCCCGTCTGTATGCCCAGTCCTCCGATGATCCCGGTAGCCGTGTCCGAGTACCAGTCGTCATTATGAAGTTGCGCCGTGATCGTGGCGGTGCGAAAGCTGTTGCCCGGAGTAATTTTCGTGATTCGGAAAGGAGTTCGTTCCAGATTCTCTTTTAAGTACGAAACAGTGATCAGATCGCCCGGAAGAAGCCCGAGCGCCTTGACGCTCGTCTGGAACTGAATAAACAAATTTCCGGAAATTGACCGGTTCAGCCCCAGCGCAAGCATGCGGGAAGCCTGGCTGAATGTCGAGATCCCGACTGCATCCCAGATGACCGCCACTTCCTGACCGCACAGATCGGTATCATCCTCGTCTTCGAGCGACAAGCTATCCTGCTGATATTGATTGAAGCTGTCCTGAAACTCGATCGACAAGCGATTCGGAGTATCCTGAGCGCCCAGTTTCGATAGCTGCACGCTCGAACTGCCATCCCTGTTGCGCGCGATGGAACTCGCGTCGAACTCGTACGCCGGCCATCCGCCGTTAAACGGATTTGTGGCATTACTTCCAGGCGGCAGAGTGGCCTGTTGAAGGGCGAACGTATTTTCGACGCGGGCCTCCAGCAAACCTGCCGTATTCAAAACAAGATACAGCCGCGAACCATTGCGAATCGACCGAATAACTTCCCCGGCGCTCTGGCTGTCCTTCAGCGCAAAGTTGCATTGGAACCGTGGTAACTGAACGGACCCGCCAACCGGATCGTCCACCGAAATCAAAGCGTCCGCATAAGCCGCGGCGGTCGCAAAACTCGCGGTGTTAATCTCCGGCGTCGAATATCCGCAGCGCATCAGGATATCCAGCAACACCCACGCCGGATTGCTCGAAAACTGTTCGCCCAGAAAATTCCCGCTTGTGTCGTACTGCCAGAGCTTCAGACCCTGCATCAGAACCTGGACCGTGGGAATGCTGGTGCCGTTGCTGATATTGTTCGGAACCACAACCGACAGATACGCCATACTGCCGAAAGGGTCGCCCTGCGCGACATTATTCCCGTCGGTGAAGTTCGGGTCCTGCTGGCCGTTTCGCGTACCTGGAGTGATCAGGTTGTACCAGCCGGTCGAGGTCATCTTCGCGCCGCTCACGCCCTGCGGAATCTCGACATCGTTAACGAGCACGCTCAGGATGCCTTCAATCTCGCCCATACCGAGCAGCACTTCCATGCGCGTCAGGTTCCCGTCGTTTCGCGAGAAAACCACATCCGGCGTGGTCCACTGCGTCCCGTAGACCAGCGGAACGAAATCGTTGTAGGCCGCGGTGTTCTGCTGCAACGCGGAAAGCTGGCTGTTCTTCTGGCCCGATCCCCGCACCAGGATCGTAGGAGGAAGATATTCGATCCCGCCGAAACGTCCTGTAGTCCGGCCGCTCGTGTCGATCGTGAACATTCCGCGCTGCTCGCAATCCGATCGCGAGTGGGCGCAGCTTGTGAACGGCACATTGCCGTTCAGATTCCCGACCCCATTCGGCTGATCGGGCGAATATCCGCAGCGGTAAAACGGCGAATATTTTCCCCGCGCCGAGCCGCCATCGACGGCCTCGAGCCGCTGCGCCGAGGTGGACGGAAAGCGCCACGGGCACATCCGTTCCACCCGCACGTTGGGAACAACGGTCCGCTGCATCGAAATCCGGTTCATCGCGCTCAACCGGAACGTCGATTCGGTAATCGTGTCGGGCGGATTCATCAATCCGCGGAACACGACGGCCGAGTCGCGTCGTCGCCGCGCCTGTCGCGAGGTTGAAGAACACCGCCCTCACGATCAGCTGAGATCCCTTGAAACCCGTCTGCTGCTCAATTTCCGAGAGTTCGGAATCCGCGTTCGCCAGTTCGAACGATAACTTTGGCGCGCCGCCCACCTGCGTGTCGGAGGCCAGTTGCGCTTCAAACAGATTGTGACGGATCACGCGCCCTTCATAGGGCGTCCCATTCCAGGTGACCGTCTGGCTGCTCCAGTGCCGTACCGTGCCATCGGCCAGCGTGCAGTCGAAAAACAGAAGCGGCGTGTCGGCGTTCAGCTGTTCCTTCGCGATGAGTGCGCTTTGCATTTAGTCTCTTTTCAAACCCGTGACAACAGATTGATCTCGCATGACGACAGCCCCGGACCCGTGCTGGTAATCTGCAGTTCGTCGTCTCCGAAATATGTTTCCTCGTAAATTCCCGAAGCTGCCGTAGTCTGCTTGTAAGCGGACGGGTACGGCTGCGCTTCCACCTGCAAACCCCAGACGTCGATCGTCTGCCCCGGCGACAGCGCGACGGAAAAAGTCGACTGCACCGCCCCCGCAGCCCCGACTCCGCTCAGATAGACGCGCTTCCAAACCGGACTCAGCGAAACGTGTATCGGCGTGTTGTCCCGTTGCAACGCAATCAGTGCCGGCGGAGTTGCTGCGCACATAAGCGCTGAAACAGGTAACGTAGTTCCCCGGAAGACCGAGCGTCTGCTGAAGTGACTGAACCCCGGGGCTCGAATTCGTAACCGAGGACGCCCTTGCTGTACCCAGCGGATCCGCCATATTAGCGCCGCTCGTCAACAACCCGGCCTGCCACGCCGATTGCGTAAGGTTCTCACTCCAGCCAAGCAGATTCGCGAGCGGATCGATAAACGTGAACGCGCCGAACTCACCCTGCGAGGCCGTGAACAAATCGGTCAGGCTCTGGACCTCCAGGTCCTGAAGTTCCCGATAGGACAATTTCCATCCGATCTGCCCCGCCGTCGTATCCGGCAGCAGGATCCTCTCGCCGCTCTCGAGAGTGTTCGTGATCGCTCGCCACTTGCGCGAACGAGTTATGGGAAACTGCGCGACCGACCCCGCTCCGATTTGAGGAAACCAGCTCATGCGATCTCCTCAATCACGATCGTCGTTTGTCCGTTCATTTCGAGGTTCATCGTTGCGTCGAACTGCTCTCCGGAAATAGTGCAGTTGGCGACGGCGACATTGGTCACAGGATCGGTGAAGGCGAACGTCGCGCTGCCCTGCTGTTCAACAAATGCAATTACGGCGGCCAGTTCCCGCTCGTCAAGCTGATCCAGTTTCAGCGTCCACTTCCGCAAGCCATTGCCGATCAACCGATACTTCTGCTGGCTGCCGTCCATGAACCGGACAGCCTGGGTCGAGAAGCGCACACCGCGATTCAGCGGATACTGCGCTACGGCGCCCGTCTTCAATGTGGGAAAGGTGGCCATCGCTTTACAGACTGGCCACCACGCCGTTAATCGGATGCATGTTCAACATCGCCTCGCGGACGGCATTCGCAATATCGTTGCTGCGGTCCATGAACGACTGGCTGTCCATCGCGTTGACATTCACGGTCACCTGAGCTGCCGGCGCGGCCGGAGTTGCGGTGGAGGCGGATTGCGCCTGGCTGGTAGTCGCAGCGGCCGCGCTTGTTGTGTTCGGTGTCGCGGAGTTCGTTGCCGAGCTCGCCGCCGAGTTCAGTGTCGCGTTAATCGCAACGGGCGATGGCGGTATATAGACCGGCAGGGGCGCAGGCGTTGACGAATGATGGAACAGGCTCGCTATCCCGGAGATCAGAGGCGAAAGTAACCCGAAGCCCCCGAGCATACTCGAAGCGGCGCTGCCGACCGTGCTCAACGCCGAGTGGCTGCTCTGGGCCGAGGTGTTGCCCTGGATCGCCTGTGTGTTCGCCGAGATCAGCGAAGCCTGCTGCTGGTAAGCCTGCTGCAATTGAGCAATCTGCTGGCCCGCCTGCGAGAGCGATGTCCCGAGATCGCCGTTATTGCTGCTCACGCCAACGCCGATCGCCGGCGGATTGGGAATTCCCTTGCGCCCTTTGGGCTTTATCGCCTTAAAAGTCTCTTCAATACTGTGATGGGCCATCTTGTTCCTCACGCTCCAGTTCGTCCTGCAGAATCACAAACGCGTCCACCTTGCGGGCTTCCATTTCCAGCGACTCCCGGATCCCAAGCCGCTGCCGCACAAAGAACTCCTCAAGCAACGCAAGGCTTTCGCCGGTAACCAGCGATTTCGGGCATTCCTCGGTTTGCGCGTGCTTGCGCCCCCACACGATTCGCGGCTGGCCGCGTTTGTCGTCCGCCAGGAATCCGCAACGCCGTTTTACCTCCAGGCCGTGTTGCCGGCAGCTCTCGCAATTCCACCCGGCCCGGTTCGGAAACTGCTGACTTGCAGTTACAAAGTGGAACGCGACGATCAGTTTTTTCTTTCGTTCTCCGTCAATCCGCACTCGGCCTTGACGGCCTCGAGCGCTTCATGAAACAGATCTTCGGGACCGCTTTCGATCAGAGACTCCGGTGTCGCCGGGGCGCCGTCGAGCTCGAGCCCTCGGATCTCGTCAAGGCCCCAGCGGATGTAGAGCTGGTCGATCTCGGCGCCCAGAAGACTGGCTTCCATGCCATTCTTTGCGTCGCGCCCCGCTTCGAAATACTCGAGGCGCGCCGCCAGATCGCGAACGCGCCGCATCAGTTCGATGCGCCGGCCGAACGTCATCCGCAGATACAACGTATTCAACGCCCGGCCGCGCGGTGGAATCAACCGTTTTACGGCTGTTCCACCGGGTTTCATTTGCGGAGCTCGTCATCCGAATGCCACCACGATTTCGTCTTCCGCCGTACCCTGCGCGCGCGTGTCCGTGAACTTCCACTGCAGCCGCTTGTCCGAGTCGTCGAACTGCGGCACGTTGGGAACCAGGCTCTTCAGATAAATCCCCACCAGTTGCCCGGCGATTTGCCCCATCTGGAACATCATGCTGACCGGCGATTGCTGCCTCGCGGCCTGATAGAGGGCCGTCGTCGCCTGATCGTCCTGACCGAACAACTGCAGCGTTACCGAGACCGTTCGAGTACCCGGGCACAATCGCCAGCGGAAGCGTGGTGCCGAACTCCTTTGATCTGCGTGTCGAGATCGTTCTGAATCTGAATCGACGCGTCGGACACCGTGAAGAACTGGTTCGGAAACACGCCCAGCCAAACCTGACCCAGGTTGCCGGGCACGGGCGAATAAGTAAAACCATCGAGCGCCGGTTCCGCGGGATAAGCCTGCTGGCCGCCCTGTCCGAGCGTAAACGAAGAGCTGTCGATCAGATCCTGCGCCGTTCCCTTGAACTGGAACTGATGAAAGTCGCCATTCAGCTTCACCGTCATCTGATCCACCGCGGCGCCGCAAAGAACCCTCTGCACTGCGGTCGAGGGATCCCAGTAATCGAAAATACTGACGCTCGGCAATTGCGTCGCGAGATTGTAAGTTGCCGTCTGGCCGATGATCGCCCCCTGCGCAGGCGCGGCGGAAAACGGCGCCGTCAGCACGACCGTCTGCGGGTCCGATACGGCCGCAACGAACCGGATTTCTCCGCCCGATGTGATCGCCTGACCCGGCGTCAACCCATGCGCCGTAGTAAACGCGATGGTAGACGTGGTGCTTCCTGTGTTGGCGATGTTTCCCGCCCACAGAACGCCGGGAGCGCCAAGAGCCGCCTCTACCAGCGGTCCGTGCGACGGCAAAGTCGTCGGATCGGGCCAGTCTCTCATATAAGACGTCATGTCGAAGGAGGTCTGCAGTCGCATCCCCTGCGGCATGCCCTGCCAGGTTCGGCTCCCGGTCTTGTCCTTCCGCTGACTCTTCTCCCGCTGCTGCTGCGCGGTCAACTTGACCGCGGGGATCCTGTTTCCGGGCGCGATTGCCGGTATCTGGCCGTAGGCGGCTTCTCGCCCCACGTACCAGCGGTTTGCGTTCGATGAAATATATGCCATTTAATTACTCGCTGACCTCCACGTCGAATCCCACCTTTGCCCGCTGCAGAAAGTTTCTGCCGCCGCGCGCAACGGGTTCAAAACTTACGTCGTATCCGCCCGAATAGAAAAAGCCCGAGCCCCAGTCGCCTCGCGAAGCATTCAGCAGTTCGCAAACGGCGTCCACATAAACCTGTGCGCTCGATTCCAGGCCCGCCAATACGTCCTGCGAATGCCGCACCTCAATCACCACGTGCGCCTTGCCCGAGAACTGCCGGAATTTTTCCTTCAGCGTGTTCGAAAGCTTGTCGCAATACACCAGCAGTGCCGGATACTGCACGTAGCCCGTCTTCTCGCTGATCTCGACGCTCGCGTTCAGCGCCGAAATCGTTCGTATCCCGGGAGCCTCAAGGCTCAGATCGGCATTCTCCATCGCGCCGACCCGAGCGTTCACGCCGCTCGTCGTCGACGTCAACATCGATACAACGATCGAAGTCAACGTACCGCTAAGTCCCGCCATGCACTAACCCCTCAACAGCGTCCGCACCAGCGGACGCGTGAAATCCGGCTTCTGGCCATCGCCGGGCAGTGTTCCCTGAGTAACCAGGCCCGGAACATATGTATAAGTCGTGCCGGGTGTCAGTAACACGTCGTTCTGCAGATACATCGCATTCAGCGCCGTGCCTGCATAAACCCGATATCCCGTCGCGTTACCGGGCGCGTTCATAGCGGTGACGGTCATCAGGTTTCCGTCCGCAACCGTGATCGACGACGCGACAGACGCCGCGCTTTCCTGACTCTCGGCGTTCACCCACGAAACGCTCGCATAAAAGACACCGCCCGCCTGCGGACCCGTTACCGACCCCAGAACCGGCGCCTGGGGCTGTTTGAGGGGATCGTTCACCATCCCGAGGCCGCTCGCGATCAGGCTCTCGCGAGCCTTCGCCGCCAGCTTCGCAAACTCCTGCCATTTGGCCTGATAACGGTCCACCAAGCTGGCTGAAGTAAGCGTCGCGATATACAAGCGCCAGAGCGTGCATCGTCTCCCAGCGCTTCAGCGGACCTGGTCACCACGACCTGATCGAGCTTTGGCGTTGCCCCCCAAAACGTCTCCATCGATCGCGGTCTGATCAGCCACAAATGCAGGTCGGTCCCGATCTCCTCCTGCGCCAGCCGAAGCTTCGTGGAGACGTTGATACCCGCGGTCTGCGACACCCCCAGCAGGCCGGCGTCCTGATCGGTCAGGTCGTCGATCGTACTCGCCGGCCCATCCACAAACAGCGCCATGGTTTTAGCTCCGTTCTTTCTTGCCGGATTCCCGCGCCGGAACCACCACTACCTGCATCCGGTTTGCGGCTTCTTCCAGCTCATATTGCTCGCGCGCCTCGCGGTGGGATTCGCGAAACACGTACGCTTCCTCTTCGTTCGCGACGCGCGCGCGATGTTCCGCGATCAGCTTCGCCGCAATCAACCGCGGCACTTCGGTCATGACGCCGCTCTTGCCGCCTTCCGAAGTCTCCAGGCTGACCATCACAATGTGCTCGCCCGTGAGTGTGGCTTCCGCTTCCCGCACTTTCCTGTAATAAGCCTTTAAGTCCATTGATCTCTCTCCTGTCACCCAAATAAAAAGCGGAGGCGCCAAGACGCCCCCGCATCCGCTGTTACATCCTGACTTCTGACTCCTGACTTCTTAGCTGCCAGCTAGCTGTTGATCTGAACCGCGAACGGATTCCGCAGAATCGCGCAACCGTAGAGCACGTCCACGGTGAACTGCTGCGCCAGCGTGTTCGGCTGGTAGCTCATCGTGACCCGCATTCCGAAGTTGCCCAGTTCGGCGTACTCCGCAATGGCGCCGGTGCCCGGAAGCGGCTGCGGCAGGCGGCGAACCACCAGACCGATCGCATCCTTGCAGAACGCCAGGTTGTGAGTGTTGACCGGCGAGCTTCCGGTCTTCTGCACATACTGCGAGCGGAAAACGTAGAAGTCCTTGATCTTGCCGAAGGTCCCGTCCACCATCGCCCGCAGACCGGCGTCGCCGACCTTGTCGAATTCGCTGAATCGCGGAATCTGCCGCATCTGCGAATAGGTGTTGCTGTCGACCATCAGGTACTTCGGCGCGCTCGCCGGCACCTTCGCCTGAAACAGCGCGGTCTCCGCCTGATCGAGCAGAGCTTCGGTAACGGGCGTTCCGGCCGTTCCGAGCGGCGTGTTCGCCGTAAAGCCCGCATACAGGTTCAGAAGATCGCTTTCGATCTTCTCCGCGATCGCCACGACCGCGGGCTGCATGTAGACGCGCAACAGATCCGGTACCGCAAGGACCTTCGTCACGTCCGGAATCTGAAACGTCGCTTCCGCGTGCGTGTTCAGCACGATCTGTGCGTTGCCGAGGCTGGGGTTCTGCAGTTGCACTGAGTTCCCCTCGGCGATGTTGTTGGCCACAAGCTGTGGCGCGATCGGCACATTGACCGTATCGCCCGCCTGCGCGAGTGTCGGCTCGTAATCGCGATTCACGAGGTTCCCCATCACGAGGTTCCCCACCAGGGCGGGCAGAGCGTCCGCCGCCACCAGTTTGACGATCGCATTTGCCACGTTTGTTGACGTAATTGCTGGCATCGTTCTCCTTAAGTGTGTGTTGCTGTAGCGCCGGCGATCTTCGCCGCCGGCGCTTTACTTCCGACTTACCAAGCTGGGGCTACGCGCCCCGGGGCGTCTGCGTAACTACGCGCAGAATCTCCTGCCGCACCCGGTCCATTTCCTCTTTGCTCATGGAAGGGTTGATCTTGTCCAGATCGATTCCGCCGCCGTTGGCCAGCGGTGCGGCTTTCTGTGTTCCCGTCATTCCCGTGCCGCCGGCGATTCGCGCCGGAAGAAACTCGGGATTCTCCTGAACGAAGTTCGTCAGATATTCCGTAATCGATTGATCGCCGCTCTCGCCGCGCGCGATCAGCCGCCCGTCGTCTGTGCGGACGATCCCGTCCTGCACAGCCTTATAAGCCAGGTCGACCTTCGTTACACCAAGCTTCTGCAGTTCCGCCCGGATGTTGGAGTTGCGCTGCGCCTCGTCGGCAACGGCCCGGCTGCGTTTGTTCTCTTCCACGAGTTCGTTGACTCGCTTCTCCAGCTGTTCGCGCCTCCGGCGTTCCTCGTGTAACTCGGTCTTATAGGCCGGTTCGCGCCGCGCAACATCCTGGCGCATATATTCATCGATCGCCTGTTGCACGATCGTCTGTACGTTAATTGGTTCGCTCATAGATTTCTCTGATTCCCTCGCATTCACGCAGCTTCCGAGCCGCGACTGAGGGCGTCCTCACTCCGCCGCGTCGATCTCCTCCGCAATCCGATTCTTGACTTCCTGCCGCGCATCGCAGAGATACTTCAGAGCCACGCGTTTCCGCACCTGCTTCGTCAGCGTCGGCGACTTGATTCCCAGCTTCAGCAGACTCTCTGCATCGCTCACCTCGGTGCTGAAATCCGTGATGTCGAACTCATCAAGCCCCATCACGTCCATGGCCAGGTCGTCCTGCCGCGCCGCGACAATCGCGCCGAGCACATTCCGGATCGAGTCCTTCACCGTGTCGCCGTAAGCCCGCAGAATCTCCTGCGTAACGCTGAAGTCCCACTGCTGGCTGAATCCCGGACTGCTGCGCGCCGGACGCATCCCCGGCCTGCTGCATCAGTACGAGACCCGGTAGATCTCGTCTCTTCAGCCGCCCCAGATTGTCCGCCGCAATCGTGAAAACATTCCCCGACGGCTCCGTCCAGCCGAACTTATCCTCCGGACCAAGCTGCAGATAGTAACTCTCCCCGGTGATCTGACTGAACTCTTTCTCCGAATAAATCACCGGCATCGCGAACAGCCCCATCGTCAGCGCCCAGCCCAGAGCATTCGACTTATTGAAGTGCTCCAGCTGCAGCAACGCGATCTTATTCGTCAGCCACAACCCCTCGCTGACCCGCAGTTCGAAAACCGGAACCCGCCGAATCCCCGCGAACCCATGGTTGCCCTGATCCGTCAGCTCGATCGTCTGCTGCTCGCCCCCACGCCGCTCATAAATCTCAAACCGTTCGCGGTCGTAATAAACCCACCGCGTCTCGCGCTTCCATCCGAAGGTCTTAACGCCGTCCTGCTTCAAAAACGAGGTCCGGATTACAACCCACTCGAGTTCGCCATGCTGGTCGTAACTCCAGTTGATAACTTCATCGGCGTTGTAACCCACCAGATAAGCCCGGCTACGACCCTGACGCATCCTCGTCGGCCCGCGACATCACCGGGCCCTCAGTCCGCGGAAAGTCCACCACCACATACGACTTCCCGCACACCAGAGCCTCGGTCATCTGCTGCTTGAAGAACTGCGTAAGCGTAGTCCCGCGCAGATCGCAGTTCTGTACGAAGCCGCGCGAGAGAACTCCTTCGCCCGCTCGTTCCGCCCCGTAAACTCCAGAATCGGTTCGCGCCGCACCAGCGTCGCCGCATACCAGTCGACAATCGACCCCAGGTAGTTCTCATAGAACACCCGCGACAGCCGCTCCTGATAAACCTCCAGCCCCTCCTTCTGCCGGCGCAGCAGATACTCCGCCGCATTCAGCCGGAACTGTTCGCCGCCGGCGTAAAGATCGCGATAACGCCGCCACATCCGGGCCCGCGAGCTGTAATCCGGATGTTCCTGCTGGATGTGTGAGTTATTTTCGATATGTGAGTTATTCGTCAAAACAATCGCTCCCCGCGTTCTCCGACCGTGCCGCTGCCTCTGTCCTGCTGCCAGATCAGGTATCCCAGCGCGTCCGACAGATGCGTCCGCTTCCGGTCCTTGTCCTTATCGATCTGCGTCGAATCTTCCTGATACGAGACCTGCTCAAAGTCGTCGATCAACTCCTTGCACTTCGGATCGACAAACAACTGCGTCTCGCCCCGCGCATTACGCAAACGCGCGTTCACCACCGAAACCCGATCCCGCACTGGCGGATTGGCCTTCGGCACCCGGTAACTCACCTTCGCCATTCGCGACGAAAAGTAGTTCCGTATTACCTGATAGTCGGAATGTCCCGTCGTGTGCATCGACGCTCCGGACGCATCCCCATACACCACCACTCCTGCCCGCGGCAGTCCGAACCTCTTCTCGAATTCTTCGCATGCTTGCTCCGTTGTTGCGCGCCGCAGGACGATCTCGTCCAGCACCACGACTTCTCCATTTCGTTCCACTTGCGCCACTACCGAACTCATTGGATCGACATTGAAATCGACCGCCCACACCACTGGCCGCGACTCGTCGACCTCCAATGCCCGCACATTCTTCTGGCGATCGAACGCGTGATACACCAGCCCGCCCCGGGCGTTCAGGTAATCGCCCAGCACTTCCTGCCGGAAGAAGTTCTCGTCGTAACTTCCGCGCAGCCGCTCATAAAAATCCGGCACCGTATCCAGCAAAAACCGGTTCTCGAACGGCTTGGCCTGCACCGCCTCGTAGCCCTCCGCGGGATGCGCAATGAACTTCCGGTACACCCAGTCGAAACCCTTCGGCGTCCACACCGCGAAACCGCAGTGCCGAGTCGCTTTCGGATCCCGTAGCCGGCCTTCCAGGCGCAGCCAGGCGCCTTCCTGCGTGTAAGTCAGCTCATCCAGCCCGAACCATGCGAGATTCGTGCCGCGCAAACGCTCGAACTCGTCCACCGACCGCAGCAGGATCCGCGATCCCGAATCCTTCATCGTCAAAACGTTGTCGGCTTTGTTCAGTTCGAACGGAATCTCGTTGTCGTTCAGCGTCTCGATCAGCGCCGCCAGCGTCGCGTCCCGTAACATCGGGTAAGTAGGCGCCCCGATCAGTCCGGTGCGCCCCGCATTCACATAGCTGAGCTTGATCGCTTCATGACAAAGCGCCGCGCTCTTGCCCGACCCGATCGGTCCCGAAAACCCCTTAAACCGCGCCTGCCGACTTATGGAACTTCTGCTGGCTCTCAAGAGCCTTGTACTTTATCGGTCGTTCGCAGGTGTCGGCTGCCATTCGTCGACCCACCCCACCGTTACCTTCTGAGGTTGCGTGTCATTCAGCTCTTTGCGAAGCTGCAGCAACCGGACGAGGTCCGCTACCGAACCCTTCATGTCCTCCTTGCCCAGCCTGTCCTGAATGCTGCTGATCGCCGCATCCACCGCCGCCGCCAGTCCTCCACCGCGTTTCGGGCTCTTCCCGACCCGATTTATTACCGTCACTTTAGGGTTATCTTTTTCTGTCAAACCAGCCCTCGATTTATCCGCACTCTCCGGAACTCTTCCGGCGCGCATTTCGTTCCCGATCGAAAACTAGCATCGAAAAATCGCCATGGTGACAAGAGAAAAAGTGAAGTTACTGAATACAAAGGAAAAAGAAATTCGCAAAACGTGTCACCGATCATTTCGGACAGCGCCGATTTATGGATTGAAGCAGTCCTTCGGCCCGCAGCAGGGCTTCTACACAGCGGATAAGGGACTTAACGGCACTTGCCACAAAGCCCGGAAAAGGTCGTTCCATTGATCGGAATCCTGCACGGGTTCAGACTATGGTGTTCGGAGATAGCCAACGCCGGGCCGAGGGTACCTGCGCGTTTCCCCTCCTCGATCAGTCTTTCTGGCGAGCGGGACGCCCGAATCTGGACGCTCCGACTCGCCTTTGCAAGAGCGGATTCACCAAAGGTCTGGCGATACGACAACTGGATCTGCACCGGAAATCAGCACTGCTCCCGCCAGCGTCGAACGCGCCTGCGCTACTTCTGTAAATCAATTTTTAAGAAATTCGGGAATCGTCTGAGTAATGTCGCTTTTGGCGTTTATCCGCCGTGGCGCTCCCTGATCATCGCCCCGATCGCCCAAAATCCGGCAATCGGCCAATACTGAGCCAGGCCATGAAGATGATCGTGCTTGCCGGGCAATGGAACTCGTTTATAGGGCGGGTTCGCGTGGCGCTTGTCCCAGAGTTCTCCGGCAAGTAGAAATGGAGCGAAGTCAGCGGCGGGAAGTAGGACATCTTTGGACTGAATGCTGAACGCTGGAAATCCGGGAGGAACGGGTACCTGGACGCGAATCATCCCCGGGGTACCGATCAACCCGGGGATGGTCCTGACGCCTGTCGGTAATCTAAGTACCCGTGGCAAAGAGTTGCACGTTATCGAACCAGATATTCGACGCTTGGGCGCCCAGCCAGAACTCCAGCGTGGCGTCGCTTACAGTCGCCGAAGCAACGAAAGTCAGGGAATAATAATTCCACGTACCGTCGGTAAGCACGACGTTGGTCATCAAGCCGTAATAAGGCCACAAGGGCGCACCTCCTTGTGTGACGACCATGATGGACGGCGCGACATCGGACATCGCCCAGAAATTAACCTGGTACTGTTTGCCGGCAGTCAGTGAAAAGGTTCCCGACTGGAAGTCGATTTTCCAGTTCGGGGGCATCGTTTGCGTGACGTTGATATGCGCGGAGTATTGGCCGCCCGCGGTGGACGAGGTGGCAAGAGAGACGGAGGCGGATTCCCCGCCGAGGAGGAGTTGCCACGGCGACAGGGAGGCGGACTCAAAACCGCCGTTAGCGATCAGATTTGGCGCCACCGTGAACGTCTGCGTTACGGGAGACGCGGCTGCATACGCCGCGTTCCCCGGCTGAGTTGCCGTGATGGAGCACGTGCCGGTTGCCCCCAGGAAGACGGTGTTTGCCGAAAGCTTGCAAACCGAGGCGGTTGTCGAATTCAAGCCGACCGTCAGGCCCGAACTGGCCGTGGCGGTTATCGTGAACTGGTTCGCTCCCACCGCGTGCGCAGGAATTGGCGCGAAGCTGATCGTTTGTGGACTCGGCGAACCGCCCCCGATCAGCACCTGGAATGTCTGGGTCACCGGCGTAGCGGCCGCGAAGATCACGTTACCCGCCTGGGTCGCGGTAAGCGAACAGCTGCCGGGCAGGAGGAGAGTTACAAGATTTCCCACCGCGAGGCAAACTAACGGCGTATTCGAAACGACGATCACCGGCAGCCCCGAACTCGCCGTCACCGACACCAGAAGTGATCCGATACCCACCTTTT
Source organism: Terriglobia bacterium (assembly GCA_963831795.1). Lineage (GTDB taxonomy): Bacteria > Acidobacteriota > Terriglobia > Bryobacterales > Bryobacteraceae > BOG-234. The sequence continues at coordinate 45,670 of CAWHSB010000002.1, forward strand.
GGTCGCCCAGCGCGTTGAAAGCAATGGTCTGCGGATTTTGCAATACCTGAAATGTCTGGGTAACGGGTACTGCTGCGGAATAGCTCCCATTGCCCGCCTGCGTTGCCGTAAGCGAGCAGGCGCCAGGCAGGATGAGAGTTATCAGGTTTCCCGCCGGCAGGCAGACCAGCGGAGTGGTGGAAGCAACGGTTACCGGCAGCCCCGAACTCGCTGTCGGCGACACCGAAAATGACCCGGCAGCCAGCATCTGGTTACCGGGTGCGCTGAAAGCAATCGTCTGAGTAAGTGCCTGGCGTTTCAGCAGGATCGCATCGAACGGAGCCAGCATGACCTGACTCGCTGCGGATCCGTCGTTATAAACCGACCTCGACGAGGTTAAATACAGGGCATCGGCGATCAGCGGGCCCGAGCCGCCGTTCTGGATCGTGATATAGGGATTAGGGGCGGTAAGGTAAACATCGGTAAATAACGTAAACCACTGGTCTCCCCCGGCTGCCCGGCTCTGATCCAGCGTCGTCGTGGCAATTACGTTCCCGCCCGACATCAGGTTATAAATCGCCTTTTTCGTCCAGCCGCCTGAAGCCGGCGCCGCGGGCAACCAGGCCTGGATCGTGTAATGCCAGGGCTGCGGTGGATTCAGATTCCATTGAGCGCTGCCGCTGCCGCTGTCCAGCTCGTGCAGGGTGCTTTGCCACGCGTGGTAATACGGTCCGCTGGCTTTTCGCCAGCCTGTATCGTAAGTGTTCACAGTCCAGGATCCGCTGGCGCTGAATCCGGCGCCGGCGTCGTCGACGATGTATTGATACCGGGGCGCCTGTGAACCGCTGAACCGCGTCAGACCCGATTCCACGGAAATCGTCTGCGTGGTCGAGGTCCCGTTGAGAAGAACTACGCCATTGGTGAAGTCGCGGCGGTAGAGGCGCGCGGGCGCCGTGAAAAGCTGCACGTTATCGAGCCAGATGTCGCCCGCCTGGTTGCCGACCTGGAATTCCACTATGGCATCGCTTGCCGTGACCGGCGCAATGAAGTAAACGGAATATTGGGCCCAGTTCTGATTTACAGTCACGGTGGCATTCAGCCCGTAAGCGGGATAAGGAGCCGTTCCGCTCTGGCTGAACATTTGAAAGGTGAGTGGAGCACCGGAGCGCGCCTGGAACTGTACTTCATACTCCTGCCCGGCGATCAACTTCAGATTGCCCTGCTGGAACTCCATGTGCCAGTTGACGGTGGCGGCCGAAGTAACGCTGATGTGCGCGGCTGGTCCGCCGTTCACTCCGCCCGTGCCATCGATCGTCGCCGTTGCCTGTCCCGAACCGTCGTGCGTGACTCCAAAATACCAGGATGAAAGACCGGAAGTGAAGTCGCCGTTGGCGATTTCGTTCGTTCCCGGGCCGGCTCCCAGTTGTGTGGCAGGCGCGGCGGGTTGTCCCAGATTGAAGTTGTATTCGTCGTACCACCAGGTCACCGGCGAGCTCGAGTCGCCGAAATCGAAAACGTAATAGCCGTTGTTCATCAGCGCCATCCCCAAACCGAATCGCATGGCGGGATAAAACGTCTGGCCAAAAGAAACGGTGGAAGGCAGCGCCGTTGTCAGCGGCGAATAGCCGTAACCGTAAGCGATCTGATTCGGTGGCGAAGACTGCAGTGTGGTGATGGCCGGCTGCTGGCCCCGTGAAAACCACTGCTGATACGTGTCCCAAAGATTTCCGAAAGCCTGCGTGCCCTCGCGGACATTCTCGGCGTCAAAAACAAGCACATCGCCATTCTCCAGGGGGAAAGCGCGGGGATCCTCCGGAAGCTGATTGGCATGCACCGAAATGAGGGCGTTTGGGGCCAGTTGTTTGAACGCCGCCAGCAGGTTGAACATTCCCGTGCTCCACTTCTCGTCCAGCACCCCGGCCGGATCGGGCGGCCCGGGATAGTTGTCGTTGATCTGGATCGGGTTGCCGTAGCAGTCCGTCGTCACGTTCGAAATCATCATTTCCACGTTGTCGAAGAAGACGCCGCTGTACTTGAAGCCGGTCTGGGTCATCTGTTGGTACGCATACTGCGCCAGAAATTGAACCACTTCGGGTTTCGTCATATTGAGGAGAAAATTTCCCGGGGTTCCTGGCCAGTTCTGAATCCTGTTTCCGTTCGAGTCAAGCAGGTAGTAGCTGTCGGGCACCACAGGTACGCCGGCGGTCGTCTCCATAGCGTTCATGGGCGCGAGAAGCGGCGTGTTCGGATTAGCCAGGTTTACTGCGTTCGCTACCGCCGAGGTGAAACCAGGTGCGAGAAACAACTGTATCTGCGAGGCCTGCGCGGGGTTTGCCGTATAAATAGTCTCGCCCCACCACACGCTGCCGATCTGGGGATACGAACCTGTGCTTGCCGCAGCTTGGCCAGCCAGAGCCGCGAGTAACAACATGGCCGAAAAAGACGATCTCCGGAGCAATCGGCGGCGCCAAGGGAATTTGAGCGTGAGATCGGGGCAATTGCGTGTCATGTTTAACTCTGGAAGTAATCCATTTTTTGAAATAAATAATATTTATAAGCGCTAAAAACCGCAGACGGGAAGTATAGATATTCCCAGCCATTTCTATACCTTGGAAGCTGCCGGAGTCTCAATGTCATACAACTCTGCCAAAACCTGGAAAGGTCGGCAACGCTGTTTTTGGTGATATGAGTACCGGTAGTAATGAACGGTGCGCCTGATACTCTGTGGCGGGAAAAATCATTCTGTCTGCTGCAATGCGATCGACGAAGTAACTCAAACCTGGATTAAACTCCGTCAACTTACAAAGCGAACGGAGCTCGGAGCTGTCAGTGTCAATTGCTAAGGGGTCGGAGTTTCAGTTTGTCGTCATGAGTGGCGCGAGTCAGCTTAGCTTTGAACGGCTGGGACCGGGTACTTTTCGACGTTCGCAAACCGAATCTGTCGGGGAATTGGCCTCCTGAGCGAGTACCAGTTTCAAACGCGGCGGGTTTTGGCGCCCACGAACCCTCAAAAACCGACGCCCCCGGACTCGGCTTCCTCAGCCGAGTCCGGCAGTTTCTACATTTTCGACTCGGCTTCCTCGGCCGAGTCTGTTCATTTTGTTTGGCCGGCGCGCCGCGGTAGCGGTGCGTCTTGTAATCCTACGCGAACCGAGGGTAAATCGCCAATTTTCCTTTTTATTCGCCGAGGTTGCAGGCGACGGCGGGCGCTTGCGAGTTAGTTACCGGTGGCAAAGAGTTGCACGTTATCGATCCAGATGTCCGACTGTTGCGCTCCGAGCCAGAACTCCAGCGTAGCGTCGCTTGCTGTCGCCGAGGCTACGAAGGTAAGCGAATAATGATTCCACGAACCATTCGTAAGCGTGACAGGGGTAAGCAGCCCGTAATAAGGCCAGAGAGGCCCACCTCCCTGGGTGACGACGGTAATGGATGGAACGGAATTGGACATTGCCCAGAAATTGACCTGGTACTCCTGGCCGGCGATCAACGAAAAGCTGCCAGACTGAAAGTCGATTTGCCAGTTCGGAGGCAGGGTCTCGGTGATGTTGATGAAAGCGGAGAATTGCCCGCCGGAGCCCGTCGTGTCGTCGAGTGCGACTGATGCCGTCTGCCCACCGAGCAGTAGTTGCCAGGGTGAAAGAGAACCAGACTCAAAGCCACCATTAACAATAAGGTTGGGCGCCACGGTGAAGGTTTGCGTGACTGGCGGCGCAGCGGAATAGCCGGCATTCCCCGCCTGCGATGCGGTTATTGAGCAGGTACCAGCCCCTTCCAGAAAAACAGTATTGCCGGAAAGCTTGCAAACCGGGGTAGGCCCTCCGCTAAAACTCACGGGAAGGCCAGAACTCGCCGTCGCGCCAATCGTGAACTGGTTGGCTCCCATTCCCTGGGTGGGAATAGCCGCGAAGGTAATACTCTGTGCGCTTTGTGAGATCACCGCGTTCAATACCTGAAATGTCTGGGTAACGGGTACTGCCGCCGTATAGCTGCCATTGCCCGCCTGCGTTGCCGTAAGCGAACAGGTGCCAGGCAGAATGAGAGTCACAATATTCAGCGCCGCCAGACAAGTCAAAGGCGTATTCGACGTGACGATAACCGGCAGACCGGAACTTGCCGTCGCCGACACCAGGAATGGGTCAATTCCCAGCGTCTGGTTACTCAGGGCGTTAAAAGTAATCGTCTGGGTTTGCACGGTCTGGCGTTTCAGCAGAATCGCATCGAAGGGAGCCAGCACGACCTGACTCGCTGCGGATCCGTCGTTGTAAACCGACCTCGACGAGGTTAAATACAGGGCATCGGCGATCAGCGGACCTGAGTCGCCGTTCTGGATCGTGATATAGGGATTAGGGGCGGTAAGGTAAACATCGGTAAATAACGTAAACCACTGGTCTCCCCCGGCTGCCCGGCTCTGATCCAGCGTCGTCGTGGCAATTACGTTCCCGCCCGACATCAGGTTATAAATCGCCTTTTTCGTCCAGCCGCCTGAAGCCGGCGCCGCGGGCAACCAGGCCTGGATCGTGTAATGCCAGGGCTGCGGTGGATTCAGATTCCATTGAGCGCTGCCGCTGCCGCTGTCCAGCTCGTGCAGGGTGCTTTGCCACGCGTGGTAATACGGTCCGCTGGCTTTTCGCCAGCCTGTATCGTAAGTGTTCACAGTCCAGGATCCGCTGGCGCTGAATCCGGCGCCGGCGTCGTCGACGATGTATTGATACCGGGGCGCCTGTGAACCGCTGAACCGCGTCAGACCCGATTCCACGGAAATCGTCTGCGTGGTCGAGGTCCCGTTGAGAAGAACCACGCCATTGGTGAAGTCGCGGCGGTAGAGGCGCGCGGGCGCCGTGAAAAGCTGCACGTTATCGAGCCAGATGTCGCCCGCCTGGTTGCCGACCTGGAATTCCACTATGGCATCGCTTGCCGTGACCGGCGCAATGAAGTAAACGGAATATTGGGCCCAGTTCTGATTTACAGTCACGGTGGCATTCAGCCCGTAAGCGGGATAAGGAGCCGTTCCGCTCTGGCTGAACATTTGAAAGGTGAGTGGAGCACCGGAGCGCGCCTGGAACTGTACTTCATACTCCTGCCCGGCGATCAACTTCAGATTGCTCTGCTGGAACTCCATGTGCCAGTTGACGGTGGCGGCGGAAGTAACGCTGATGTGCGCGGCTGGCCCGCCGTTCACTCCGCCCGCGCCATCGATCGTCGCCGTTGCCTGTCCCGAACCGTCATGCGTGACTCCAAAATACCAGGATGAAAGACCGGAAGTGAAGTCGCCGTTGGCGATTTCGTTCGTTCCCGGGCCGGCTCCCAGTTGTGTGGCAGGCGCGGCGGGTTGTCCCAGATTGAAGTTGTATTCGTCGTACCACCAGGTCACCGGCGAGTCTCGAGTCGCCGAAATCGAAAACGTAATAGCCGTTGTTCATCAGCGCCATCCCCAAACCGAATCGCATGGCGGGATAAAACGTCTGGCCAAAAGAAACGGTGGAAGGCAGCGCCGTTGTCAGCGGCGAATAGCCGTAACCGTAAGCGATCTGATTCGGTGGCGAAGACTGCAGTGTGGTGATGGCCGGCTGCTGGCCCCGTGAAAACCACTGCTGATACGTGTCCCAAAGATTTCCGAAAGCCTGCGTGCCCTCGCGGACATTCTCGGCGTCAAAAACAAGCACATCGCCATTCTCCAGGGGGAAGGCGCGGGGATCCTCCGGAAGCTGATTGGCATGCACGGAAATGAGGGCGTTTGGGGCCAGTTGTTTGAACGCCGCCAGCAGATTGAACATTCCCGCGCTCCACTTCTCGTCCAGCACCCCGGCCGGATCGGGCGGCCCGGGATAGTTGTCGTTGATCTGGATCGGGTTGCCGTAACAATCCGTCGTCATGTTGGAAATCATCATTTCCACGTTGTCGAAGAAGACGCCGCTGTACTTGAAGCCGGCCTGGGTCATCTGCTGGTACGCATACTGCGCCAGAAATTGAACCACTTCGGGTTTCGTCATATTGAGGAGAAAATTTCCCGGGGTTCCTGGCCAGTTCTGAATCCTGTTTCCGTTCGAGTCAAGCAGGTAATAGCTGTCGGGCACCACAGGTACGCCGGCGGTCGTCTCCATAGCGTTCATGGGCGCGAGAAGCGGCGCGTTCGGATTAGCCAGGTTTACTGCGTTCGCCACCGCCGAGGTGAAACCAGGTGCGAGAAACAACTGTATCTGCGAAGCCTGCGCCGGGTTGGCCGTATAAATAGCCTCGCCCCACCAGACGCTGCCGATCTGGGGATACGAACCGTTCGCCGCCTCTGCGTTCCCGTGCAGAGCCGTAAACAGGAATGCCGCCGCAAATGACGCTCTTCGGAAGAATCTTCGGAACGAACGAGAGTTTATCGTGGTTTCAGCCGAATTTTGTCCGTTTATCAACATTTGGAGGCCCATCCATTGTTAGAAATAAGCCACTATCTGGAAACAATAAAAATAAAAAAATGGTAATTTGGATATGGTGGAGGTTGGTGGCCTCGCACCTGCAGAGTCTCCACTCTGCCAAAATGCTTTTGTGGTGGGCAAGGTTGTATTTAGTAGTAGTACCCGTACTAGTACGCCTACTGTTCTTTTGTCCAATCAGGAAGAGTCACTCAACTTTGCAGTGGTTCATCAGCCCCTTCCGTCTTCGATGTCGTGGCGAATTTCCGAAGGAGCTTCGCCGGGCGCTGAGCGGCTCCGCGCCATCGGCAACCGACCTCTGCGACCGAGGCCTTGCTGAGGCCATTCGCCTGTATAATCACGGGTCGTTCTCGTCCGGGAATCTTTCGACGACGTCGCATCCGTAGATGTACGGTTCCTGCAGGCGTCATCGTCATCGTCCAGGACCCGGTCAACACACGCGCTATGGCCGTTGGCGGATGCCATGGGCGAAGGTTTCGTCACGATCGAGGCCCATCCGCGTCAGAAAGACGTCGGGGCATCGGCCGGTCCTGCGCTGTGCCTCACGTATGCTGATGTGGACGCCGACTTGATCAGCCTCGAAGATGAAAGCTTGGGCTCACGGCTCTCTGTGTGCCGAGGCGGGTCCCGGATGGGCCTCCTGCTATTCGACAGGCCAGGACGACTGACTGGCTCGATAGTAGCTTCATGAGAAACGTCGTAACATCGCAGTAGATTGCGCCCGCCACGTGGCCGCAGCAGTAATGCCGCCGGACCCGGCTGCGCTGAAATTCGACCGCAAATCGCTAAATTTAATTCCCCGTCCGATGTAGCAGAATAGCGTCAAACGGGGCCAGAGTAACTTGAGAGGCAGTCGACCCGTCGTTGTACAGCGCTCGCGATGTGGACATGTAGATCGCATCGGCGATCAGGGGACTCGAGCTGCCGTTCACCAGAACCAGGACGGGGTTTACCGCCGATGTCAGATCCAGATCCGTGAAAAGTGTGAACCACTGATCGCCTTCTCTCGCGAGACTCTGGTCGATGGTCGTCGTCGCCAGCACCGTCGTGCCCGACATTACCTTATAGGTCGCGCTTTTGGTCCACGAGCTTGCCGCCGGCGCGGCGGGCAGCCATGCCTTGATTGTGTAATGACCGGCGACGGGCGGTTCCAGATACCACTGCGCGCTGCCGCTGGAGCTGTCCAGTTCGTGAAGGGTGCTTTGCCAGGCATGATAGTAAGGTCCACTGGCGACCCGCTCGCCCGTATCGAAGGTATCCACCTTCCAGGAACCAGTCGGTTTGAAGCTGGAACTGGCGTCGTCGATAATGTACTGGTATTTCGGCGCCTGCGACCCGGAGAACCGCTGCAGGCCGGATTCAAGCGAAATTGTCTGATTGCTTGATGTACCGTTCAGAAGGACAACACCGTTCGTGAAATTGCGCCGGTAGACCTCCGTCGGCGCCGTGCCCAGCTGAACTGCATCTAACCACAGCGTGCCGGTTTGCGCGCCCAGTTGGAACTCCAGAATTCCATCGCTGGCCGTTTTCGGCGCCACGAAGGAAACCGTGTACGACGCCCAGCTCGTGCCCACCGTAATCGTGTTCGAAAGGCCGTAATTCAAATACGGAGAGCTTCCGCCCTGCGTGACCACCTGGAATTTGAGCGGGGTGCTGGCTTGCGCCCAGAATTGAAGCTGGTATTCCTGCCCTGCCTGAAAGTGAAGGTTGCTCTGCTGGAACTCGATGTGCCACGGAATCGTCGCCGCTGAGCTGATCGTAATCTGCGCCGCCGGTCCTCCGCTGCCCCCCATGTTCGGAGCCGACACCGATGCTTTCGCGTGTCCATCGCTGGTGATATTAAGTGCCCAGTTGGATAGACCGCTGCTGAAGTAACCGTTTTGGATTTCGCTCGCTCCCACGGGGGCGCCGATCTGCTGGGCCGCTCCGGTCGGAGTTCCCAGGTTGAAGCCGTATTCGTCGTACCACCACGTTACGGGCGAGCTCGTGTCACCGAGATCATAGATCGAATAGCCGTTATTCATCAGTGCGATTCCTAATCCGAAACGCATATTCGGATACCACTGCTGGCCGAAGGCTATGGTCGACGGCAGCGCCGCGGTGAGCGGTGAATAGCCGTAACCGTAAGCGATCTGACTCGGCGGCGACGACTGCACCGTGCTGATCACGGGCGATCGGCCTTGCGAAAACCACTGTTGATACGAGTTGTAGAGCGTTCCAAACGCCATTTGCCCTTCACGCACATCGGCCACGTCGAAAACAAAGGTATCCCCATTTTCAACCGACAGAGATCGCGGATCTGCTGGCAGTTGGTTAGCATGCACCGAAATGAGCGCGTTTGGGGCCAGCTTTTTGAAAGCTGTGAGGAGGTTGTACATTCCCGCGCTCCATTTCGCATCAAGCGCTCCCGCGGCATCCGCGGGGCCGGGGTAGTTATCGTTGATCTGAATCGGAGTGCCGTAACAGTTGGTTGTCATCGTCGAAATCTGCATTTCGACGTTGTCGAAAAAAACGCCATCGTACCTGTAACCCGCTTGGGTCATCTGTTGATAAGCGTAATTCGCCATAAACTGAACTACAGCCGGATTCGTCAGGTTCAAAAGGAAGTTTCCGGGACTTCCAGGCCAGTTCTGAATGGGGTTGCCATATGAATCGAGCAGATAGTAGCTGCTGGGAACACCTGGCACGCCGGCCGTCGTCTCCATGGCATTGACGGTAGTCAGGATTTTCGCTGAAGGATCTGAAGCCTTAACTGCGGCGGCCGTCGCCGATGTGAAACTGGGGCCGAGATAAAGCTTGATCCTGGACGCTTGCGTCGGGCTGGTATTGTAAATGGTCTGACCCCACCAGACACTGCCGATTTGCGGATATTGCGCCGGCGCGCTACCCGCAAGCGAGAGTAAAAGAATAACGGTCAGAACCGCCGACCGCCTCCGAATCTGTTTGCCCGGGAACGACAAGCAGAGTGGCAGGAAATAAGGGAATCCTCGCATAGCCATTCAAATAAAAAGGGAATTTCCGCTCGTTCCCGGGGGCAAGCGTCGTTTCTTTTCAACGTTCGCAGCGGAAAACAGGACTGACAAGATTGCTTTTGGTAGTACTCAACTAGTAGTACTTCTCTGGTACGTGACCTGCAGTACTACCCCCATGCGCCTTGGGTCGGGGCCGCCAGCTCTGCCGTTGGGATCGGGAAATTCGGGAATCAACCCCTGAAGGGCGGTGAATTCGCCGCACGTCGACAGGCGATATTTTTCATGGGTTTGACATTACCGGGTCCAGTTCGCTAGCCTGTAAAGGTTGCGCTGCAACCAGAGACGGAGTCGTGTGTTCATGAGTACGTTGTTCCCGTCCAAACCGGGAATTGAGAGAAACTGGCATGTTATTGATGCCAATGACGTTGTCCTCGGAAAGCTCGCCAGCCATGCGGCGCGGCTTCTGATGGGCAAACATAAAACGATTTATACGCCTTTCCTCGATACCGGCGATCACGTGATCGTGATCAACGCGGACAAGGTGAAGCTGACCGGCCGCAAGGACAGCCAGAAGGTCTACCGGAATTTCACGGGTTACCCGGGTGGCCTGGTGGAAACGAATATTCAAAAGGTACGAGCCACGCGTCCGGCGCGAATCGTCGAGGAAGCCATTTCCGGAATGCTGCCGAAGACCAAACTCGGCAAGCAAATGTACCGGAAACTGAAAGTCTATGCCGGTAACAAGCATCCGCATGCCGCCCAGAAGCCGGCTGCGCTTGTGGTTGCCCGGTCTGCGAACGCGCCTCAGGTTCCGGCCGTTTAAGAGTCGGTTCCATAAGGCTGTATAAGAAAGGTATTTCGAGTTGGCGTTACGAAAAATAGAACAGTATTTGGGAACCGGGCGCCGCAAGCGCGGCATCGCCCGAGTCTTCCTTCGGCCCGGATCGGGCAAAATCACGGTGAACGGCCGTGAGCTGGAAAATTATTTTCCGACCGAAGCGGGACGCGTGCCGGTGCGCCTTCCTCTCGTCACCGTCGAGATGACCGATCGTTTCGATGTACTGATCCTTGCCAACGGCGGCGGTGTCGCCGGCCAGGCGGATGCGATCAAACTGGGCCTCGCCCGGGCGCTGGTCGAGTTCAACGCCGAATTGCGTGGTCCGCTGAAGAAAGCGGGTCTTCTGACCCGCGATCCGAGAGAACATGAGCGCAAGAAGTACGGCCAAAAGGGCGCGCGAAAGCGCTTCCAGTTCTCCAAGCGGTAGAGTTTTCACATCGTGGCCGGGGCGCGGGTTTCTGCCTGCGCCCCGAAACTTTGTCGCCGCATAGTTGCCCGGCAACTATACGGTGATGTCAGACGTCAATCCGCCTGCTTTTCCTCAAGCGCAAATCTCGCCTTGGATCGCGCAACGAAGAAGCACAGGCTCTGCATTTAAGGAGCAAGTTTGCCTGCTATTTCAATGAAAGAATTGCTCGAAGCCGGCGTTCACTTCGGGCACCAGACCAAGCGCTGGAATCCAAAGATGAAGGAATACATCTTTGGCGAACGTAACGGAATCTACATCATCGACCTGCAGAAAACGCTGAAGCTTTTCAAGGATGCGGCCCGATATGTAGTGGAGATGGCCGCGCAGGGCAAGACGGTACTTTTCGTCGGCACCAAGCGTCAGGCGCAGGAAGCGATCGCGGAAGAAGCCAACCGCTGCCAGATGTTCTACGTGAACCAGCGCTGGCTGGGCGGTCTGCTCACCAATATGCTTACGGTCCAGAAGTCGATCAAAAGACTCAAGGAACTGGAGCAGATGGCAGCCGAGGGATCCTACGGCGGCCGTCCGAAAAAGGAAATCGTTCGCCTCGAACGCGACCGCAAGCACCTCGATCAGAACCTTGCCGGCATCAAAGACATGCCCGGACTTCCGGACGTCATCTTCGTAATCGATTCGAACAAGGAAGCGATCGCCGTGAAGGAAGCGCGCCGCTTGGGTATTCCGGTGGTTGCGATCGTCGACACGAACTGCGATCCCGATGAAGTCGACTGGGTGATCCCTGGCAACGACGACGCGCTCCGGGCGATTCGCCTGTTCACCAGCAAGATCGCCGATTCGGTGATCGAAGGCCGTGCTTTGGCGACAGAACACGACTTTGCTACGGCTGCCGTCAAGGAAGACGATGCGCCGATCGAGGATATTACGGAAGAATACTCGCAGTATGTCGATCCGAAATATCTGGAACAGACGATGCAGGAAAGTCTGATGATCGGGGCGGAAGACAACCCACCCGCCGGTCGCAAGGGTCCGGCATCGGAAACAAGCGAGCCTCCCGCAGCCGAAGCCAATCAGGTTTAATTCGAGAAAATGGCCGAAATCAGTGCAAGTTTAGTGAAGCAGCTCCGCGAGCGAACTGGGGCTGGAATGATGGAGTGCAAGAGCGCTCTGACCGAAGCAAACGGAGATCTCCCCGGTGCGGAAATAGTGCTGCGCAAGCGCGGCATCGCCTCCGCCGGCAAGAAGGCGTCGCGCACCACCAGCCAGGGAACCGTGGGAACATACGTCCACGCGGGCTCCCAGCTGGGCGTCCTGGTTGAAGTGAATTGTGAATCCGATTTCGTCGCCCGGACGGATGATTTCCAGGAACTGGTGCGCGATATCGCAATGCATATCGCCGCGGCGGATCCGCAGTTTATCCGCAAAGAAGACGTGACCGCGGACGCCATCGAGAAGGAAAAAGAAATCCAGCGGGCGCGCGCTCTCAACGACGGCAAACCGGAGAAGATGGTCGACAAAATCGTGGAAGGGCGCATGGCGAAATTCTACGAGGAAGTCTGCCTCTATGAGCAGCCCTTCGTTAAGGAAAATACGATTACGGTAGACCAGTTGATCAAGACCAAAATCGCCAAACTGGGTGAGAATATCTCGGTCTCGCGGTTTGCCCGCATGAAGGTCGGAGACTCGTTCACAACTGCCGGCAACGCCCCGGCTGAGCCGCAGGCCTAGTCAGGAGCCCGCCCTCACTTAAGGAAACGATGGCGAGATACGACCGGATCCTTTTGAAACTGAGCGGCGAGGCCATGGCTGGCCCGCAATCTTTCGGCATCGACGCGGATCGAGTGAAAGACCTGGCTGCCGAGGTTGTCGAAATCGCTCGCGCGGGCGTTCAGGTGGGGGTGGTCGTAGGCGGCGGGAACATTTTTCGCGGCATCGCGCTCGCGGCAAAGAGCATGGATCGCGTAAGCGGCGACCACATGGGTATGCTGGCGACCGTGATTAATTCGCTTGCCCTCCAGGACGCCATGGAGCAAATGGGCCAGCATACTCGCGTGATGAGCGCCATTCAGATGCACCAGGTCGCCGAACCCTATATCCGCCGCCGGGCAATCAGGCATCTGGAGAAGGGCCGTGTGGTAATTTTCGCGGCTGGCACGTCGAATCCGTACTTCTCCACCGATACGGCGGCCACCTTGCGGGCGCTCGAAATTAAAGCGCAGGTGATCGCGAAGGCGACCAAGGTGGATGGTGTTTACGACAAGGATCCGATGAAGCATCCGGATGCCGTGATGTACGAGCACATTACCTATACCGAGGTTCTGACGAAGTCGCTCGGCGTCATGGATTCGACGTCGATTGCGATGTGCCGGGATAATCACCTGCCGATTCTGGTCTTTAATCTCAATACTCACGGAAATATAATGCGAATGGTGTCCGGCGACAGGGTCGGCACGTTAATTAGCTAAAAAGATCGATCAGCTGACATCATGGACTCAGTTAAAGAAATTGAGAGCGCTGCCAGGCAGCGCATGGAAAAGGCGCTCGAGGATCTGCAGCACGCAATGGCTACAATCCGGACGGGCCGGGCTTCCGTACATCTGCTCGACAACGTTCGGGTGGATTACTATGGCACGCCGACGCCGGTAAATCAGGTCGCAAACCTGCACGTTCCCGAGCCGGGGATGATCACGATCACACCGTGGGATGCGTCGCAGATCGGCCCGATCGAAAAGGCCATTCGCACGGCTGAGCTGGGTGTGAATCCCTCGAACGACGGGAAAGTGATTCGCATTCCCATCCCACCTTTGAACGAAGAGCGCCGCAAGGAACTCGTCAAGAAGCTGCACGGCGTGGCGGAAGATCACCGGGTAGCCATCCGTAATATCCGGCGCGATTCCAACGATCACGTCAAGAAGCTTTCGAAAGACAAGAAGATCGCCGAGGACGAAGATCGCCGGGCCCACGACGAGATGCAGAAGCTGACCGACAGCTGGATGCAGAAGCTCGATCAGGCCGCGAAAGCCAAAGAGAAAGAAATCCTGGAAATTCGATAAACTACAGCGCCAGCAGGTGCTGCGGCTTGAATTTTTCCGGGTCCCACGGCGTCAGCGGCGAGAACGCCACTTCGACGCGCCAGCCGAATTCGTGGAGTTCAACCCCCACGACTCGACCGGCGAGCAGGACCTCACCCGAGCGAATTTCGATATGCGCGCCATCTTCGACGGCGCCTTCCGTTTCGAGTACGGCGCCCTCCGGCCAGATCTCTTCCAGGTTCACAGTAGACGTTATGGAACCCACCTTCAGCGCTACGAGTTCCGAACACAGATAACGCGTCACGTTCTTTATCGTAAGACACTGTTATCGTAGGACATTGCACCCCGTCAATACGCTACTTGTACCTGGCTCCAGCGCTAACCTCGGACCCGGCTTCGACGCTCTGGGCGTTGCCCTGAACATTTACCTCGAGTGCCGGTTTTCGCTAAGCGATCAGCTGTCCATTCGGGTCACCGGACGGGACTCGCATCTGATTACCGCGACCGAGGAGAACCTGATCTGGAAGACGGCGGCTGCGATCGCGGAGCGGACGGGCTGTTGCTTACCTCCGGTCGAGCTTGAGATCAATAACGATATTCCGCTCGGCAAAGGGTTAGGATCCAGTGCGGCAGCGCTTACCGCCGGCGTCGTCATCGCGGAACGCTTGCTTGGGCTGGGATGGAGCGCGGCCCGAATTCTCGACGAAGCCGCTCGACTGGAGGGCCATCCCGACAACGTGGCGGCCTCGGTACTCGGATCCATCGTCGCGAGCGGCGTGGAAGCGGACGGTTCGACACGGGCAATTCGGCTTGAGATGCCTCCCCAATTCGATCTGGCGGTCGTGGTTCCCGACTTTGTGGTTCCGACCAGGGAATCGCGGGCGGTCCTCCCCGATTGCTATTCGAGGGCGGACGCCGTTCACAATGTGCAACGGATGGCCCTGCTGGTTGCGGCGCTCGCCACCGGGGACGCTACGGCCTTCCCCGTGGCACTGGACGACCGGCTGCACCAGCCGTTCCGCGCCAGGCTTGTGCCCGGACTGGCCGAGATTCTGCAGCTTCGCAAGCCCGGCCTGCTGGGCTGTACCCTCAGCGGAGCGGGCCCCAGCGTGCTGGTGTTTTTCGAGCGCGGAGCTGACACGGTTTGCGAGCTGGTGCGCGGCGTTTTCGCCGCGAACGGCTGCAAGACCGAAGTGATTTCCACCGGCGTGTCACGCAACGGCTACCAGTTCCTATGATTCGGTTTTCTCTACTCCTTATCGTTCTCGCCTTACTGAGCTCCTGCAGCCGAAACCAGCCCGTCCCGGCGCCGAACATTACCGAGTTCAAGGCCGTGCCTGAGCTTGTGCCCGCCGGCATTACGGGAAAACTCTGCTACGGCGTTGAAAACGCGACCAGTATCGACATCAACCCGCATGTGGAAGCTGTGCTGCCGGCGTCCGATCGATGCATCGACATCATGCCGACCGCAAACACCACGTACACGTTAACCGCGTACGGTGTCGACGGCGTGAAGAAGACGAAGTCGGTCGCGGTTCAGGTGGGACCCGCGCCTCCGCGGCTGTCCGACTTGATAGCCCGTCCGACTGAGGTGCGCCGCGGCAGTCTGGTGAAGGTCTGTTTCAAAGTCCAGCATGCCACCTCGCTGACAGTAAGTTCCGGGCGGCTCGACCGCAAGACCAACTGCCTCACAGACCGCCCGAAGAAGACCACTACCTACCGGATCAGCGCGCTGGGCGCGA
This sequence comes from Terriglobia bacterium, assembly GCA_963831795.1. GTDB lineage: Bacteria > Acidobacteriota > Terriglobia > Bryobacterales > Bryobacteraceae > BOG-234. Next base: position 61,082 of record CAWHSB010000002.1, read on the forward strand.
ATCGGCAAGAAGACACCGGCACGGTTACGGTCAAGGTTCGATAGCCGGTTCGGCGGTTATGAGGAAAGCCGCGTGAGCGCTTTCGATTTCGAATTCGCCGGAGTGTCGTTCCACCTCCCAGGCATCGCCGGCGCGGAATGGCTGACCGGCGAAAACTCCTCCTCCTTCGAGGGCGATATAGCGTGTATTCTGGTCGGCCGACGGGTATCGAACCGTTCCGTTTACGGTTAATAACGAGGTGTGGAAATAGCGGCACTTCACGGGCAACGTGCTCGTCGCTACGGCCCCGTGCGGTTCGAGATGAGATACGGCTACGCCGTGATCGAGATGAAGTTCGCGGGGGCGGCCGTAGTCGTACAGGCGGTATGTGATGTCGGAGTGCTGCTGCACTTCGCACAAGGCAATATTTTCGCCGATCGCATGAATGGTTCCCGCCGGGATGAAAAACGTGTCGCCCGGCTGCACGGGAACCCAGTTGAGCAACTTCATGATCTCGCCGCTCCGAGCCGCCGCTTCCAGGCGCTCGGGAGTAATCCGCTCGCGAAGACCGATCGCGACCTTGGCGCCCGGATCGGCCCGCAGGATGTGCCACATTTCGGTCTTGCCGCGGCAGCCGTGATGTTCCTGCGCCCAGTCATCGCCGGGATGCACCTGGACCGAGAGCTTGTCCGAAGTGAAGAGAAACTTGACGAGGAGCGGGACCGCGTCCGATGCCGGGAACCAGATCTCTCCGATCGGCCTCGATTCCGGGTTCCGATACCAGGGATCGGTTCGGGCCGAGCCCCAGACTTTGTCGTATGGCGTCCCGACGAGGCGACGATGTGTGGTTGTCGTCATAATTGCGCTAGAAAACGATCCACACGGTCGAGACCGCGTTCGAGATCATGCATTGAGGCGGCGTACGAGATGCGGACGTGATCCTCCGTTCCGAACGCCTCGCCCGGAACTACGGCCACGCTGCCCTCGTTCAACAAGCGGCCCGCGAATTCGAGCGGCGTCGCGATTCCAACCCGGTCCAACGCCTCGCGAATATTTGGATAAGCATAAAACGCGCCGGCGGGCATCGAGCATTCGACTCCGCGTATCTGGCGGAGGCGCGCCACCACGAAGTCGCGGCGCTTGTGGTACTCAGCCAGCATCTGGCGCACGGAATCCTGCGGTCCCCTGAGCGCTTCGACGGCGGCCTTCTGCGCGATTGACGTGGGATTCGACGTGGAATGGCTCTGGAGTTTGGTCATCGCCACAACGATCGGCTCGGGGGCCAGGCCGTAGCCAATGCGCCATCCCGTCATCGCGTAAGTCTTCGATACTGTTCCCGCCACCAGCACGGTTTGCTTCGAGTTCGGAATCGATGCTACGGAATACGGCTGGCTGTCGTAGAGGAAATGGGAGTAGCACTCGTCGGTCAGGAGGAAGATACCGACTTTCGATGTGATGTGGTATAGCCTTTCGAACTCCTCGCTATCGAGCACCGCGCCCGAAGGGTTGCCCGGCGAATTGATGATGACCATCCGGGTGCGGGGCGTGATGTGGCGCTCGATCATTGCGGCGGTCAGGCGGAAGCCTTCCTTTTCGTCCGTCGGGACGAAGACGCATTTGCCGCCGGCGTAATTCACGATGTCTTTGTAAGTGACCCAGTAGGGGACAGGAATGATGACCTCATCGCCCGGGTTGATGAGCGCCTGCGTGTAGTTGAACAGGACGTGTTTGCCGCCGATGGTGGCGATGCACTCGGCGGTTGTGTAGCTCGTGCCGAACTCCGCGGCATGGCGGTCGACAATTGCCTGCTTGATGTCGAGGGCGCCGCCTACGGCTGTGTACTTCGTGAAGTTCTGCTCGAGTGCGCGGACGGCGGCCTGCTTGATGTTGTCCGGCGTGGGGAAATCGGGTTCGCCCGCGCTGAAGTCCACGATGTCGGCGCCGGCGCGGCGAAGCTTATCGGCATCGGCGGTGACCTTCATGGTGGAGGAGACGCTGATGGATGAGATGCGGTCGGCGATCGGTGAAGTTTGAGTTGGTGTCATCTGGTGGTGTGTTTCTGTGAACGCCGTCAGGCGGCCGGCGGTTTGATGCGCTCCTGTAAACGCTTTTCGACCACTGCCGGGACCAGGCCCGTTATGTTTCCCCCGAGACTGATGATCTCCTTTACCAGTTTTGAGCTGATAAAAGAGTATTGCTCTCCGGCGAGGAGGAAGATGGTCTCGACCTGCGGCTGCAGGCGGCGGTTCATCAGCGCCATTTGCAGTTCATTTTCGTAATCCGAGATGGCGCGGATGCCGCGGACGATTACGCGGGCGCCTTTGCGGATGGCGTAGTCCGCGAGAAGACCGTCGAAGAAGTCGACTTCGACGTTCGGGTAAGGGGCCGTGACGGCGACCAGCATTTCCATTCGCTCGGCTACGGTAAAGAGCGGGGATTTGCGTTCGTTGCGCAGGATGGCGACGACGAGCTGGTCGCAGAGCCGCGAGCCGCGCGCGATCACGTCGAGATGGCCGCTGGTGATCGGATCGAAGGATCCGGGATAGATGGCGACCAGCTTGTCATCCTTCTGCACTTCAGGCGTCTGCATTTGGGTCTTCGACCGGCGATCTTTGATTTTAGCCGGTGCGGGGCCAGGGTTTAGGCCCTGTCCAGATGGACCTGCGGTCCACGAGCAACTACGAAAAACCTCGGCCCACAAGCAACCACGGACAAATCATTCTTTCCGTGGGCAATTTCGTCGTGGGGCAGCCCTTCAGGGCTGCCGCCGGGCTTCCGCCCGGCGCCGAGCTTTCCAGTCACTTCGGGGCAATTTTTCAATGGTGTTTGCTGGCCAGCCCGCTGCCAGGGATAGCAATGAAAACACACAACTTCGCAATGTGTTTTCGAGGGTGCCGCCGAGCTTCCGTTCGGCGCGGAGCTTTATTTCAGCGCCGGGTAGCGCCCGGCGATCTTGTCGCCGGCCCTCACACACCCGCGTCTTCGACAGAGTGATGTTCAAATGGTGCTCTTTCCCCACCCTGCTAAGGCAGACGGAACGCGACGATCGTCTCCTGCGCGGCGATCACAACGTACTGCTTTCCGTCCTTGCCCAGGTACGTGATCGGATTCGCGAAAGCGTTCGCAGGCAGCTTCGTCTCCCACAGCAGCTTCCCGGTCTTCGATTCGTAGGCGTGGAAGCGCTGATCGTCCGTGGCTCCAATGAACAGCAAGCCGCTTGCTGTCGCCACCGAGCCCCCGATGTTGTACGACCCGGTGTTCATCACTCCGATCTTCTCCAGCGATTCGACGCGGCCAAACGGTATTCGCCAGGCTACGTCACCGGTATTGACATTGATGGCGAACAGTTCGCCCCACGGCGGCGACTGGCACGGCCAACCCGTTGCCGGATTGGTGATCGGATCCCACGGTCTTGCGCACGAACGGCATTTGGCTCGGATCGCCCGCCCCGCTGATCTTCCCCGTCGGCCGCTCCGTGGCCGGAACCTGCGCCACCATCTTCTGCACTGCGCCCCGGTCGTGCGAGTTGATGAAATAGTAGCCCAGCCTGGGATCGTAGCTGCCGCCGCCCCAGTTGAAGCCCCCATCCGGGCCCGGGAAACACTACCGTATCCGTCATGCGCACCGGCGCAAACGGACCGTCGTTCTGCGCGTTCTTGAACAGATCTTCGCAATACTTCTGTTGTTCCGGAGTGAACTTCGTGATCTCGTCGCGCTTCCATGTCGCGCGCGCCAGCTGCGGCGGCTTCAACGGAAATGGCTGCGTGGGCGAATACCACTCGCCGGGAACATCGCCTTTCGGTACCGGCCGCTCCTCCATGCCGAAGATGGCTTTTCCCGTCCGGCGATCCAGAATGAATATCAGGCCGGTCTTGCCTGCCTGAATCAACGCCGGGAATCTTCTTGCCATCCTTGACCACATCCACCAGCGTCGGCTGCGGCGGCAGATCGGTGTCCCAAAGATCGTGATGCACGGTTTGCAGGTACCACTTCAGCTTCCCGGTCATCGCGTCCACGGCAACCAGCGAGTTGCCAAACAGATTCGCGCCGGGACGATCTCCGCCGTAGCGGTCGTCGCTGGGCCCGCCGATCGGCATCAGCAGCGTGCCGGTCTGCGCATCGACGGTAAACGTGCTCCAGACATTTACGCCGGACCGGTTCTTCCATCCGTCGTCGAGCCATGTCTCGTGCCCGGGTTCTCCCGGCTGCGGAACCGTGTGGAATGTCCAGACCAGCTTCCCGGTTGCGGCATCCCAGGCGCGAACATCGCCGCGTCCGCCAAACGAGCCGTAGTCCTGCAAATGCGACCCGGTGAACACCAGGTTCTTGTAAACGGCGGGGGCGCCGTTCAATCCATAGGGAGCGTTCGCCACTTCGTCGGCCTTCACCCCCGGCTTCAAGATCGAGTTCGCCTTCTTTCGCGAAGCCCGGCACCAGCTTGCCCGTGCGGGCGTTCACCGCGATCAGAAAGCCATCCTCGGTACCGAAGAAAATCGTCGGCGGCGCGTCGCGATTGCCCGGCCAGTAAGCGATACCCCGCGAGGTGCGGGCGGCGTGCTGGTGATCGAAGGTCCAGATCCTCTTGCCCGTTTCGGCCTCCACTGCCACCAGGCTTTGATACGGAGTGGCAAAGTAGAGGACGTTGTTCACCATCAGCGGCGTGGTGTTTGACTGTCCGGGCTTTGCCGTCCGAAGAAGCCGGCTTCGTCTCGTACTTCCAGGCCTGGATCAATTGGCTGACGTTGCCGGGGTTGATTTGCGTCAGCGGCGAGTAGCGCTGCGCCCCCGGATCGCGGCCGTATGCCGGCCAGTCGTTTTGCGCTGTGGCGATGCCTGAAAAAAGACTGGAGAGCACGATGATCGAAGCAACCGGTGGAATCCTGATTCGCATGGTTTGTTCCTCGCCACTGGTGATTATATGCGCGGGCGCCGCGAGCAAAGTAGTGGGGTCGAGCTTCGGTTCGGCGCGGAGCGTCTCGTCAATCCCGTAACGCCGGCGATCTTGTCGCCCGTGATCGCCACCCGCGGCGAACTTATGACAGCTTGCCCGAATCGCTCATGCGTTCGAATGCGACGGTCACGATCAGCACGGTCATGTCCCAGGTTGCCAGTAAAACCGATAACCCTTCGTCGCACGGTGCGCGCGCATTCCGTTCATTCGAGTCGCAGACGAAGCAGTTCAATGAGGCGCTCGCGCGATAGAATGATTCGCCGGCCGCTGCGATGTTTCTGCGTCTCCGCTGCGCGTGAGGTTTAGGGGCAAGTCCGATATGCGAACTCTGTTAATTCTTACGATGCTCGCAGGCGTTTGCGCTGCACAGAGCGTCTCCACTCAGGAGCTGCTGCGGATGGCTCGAATGCGCTCCGCTGGCCTGGAGCAAGCGGCTCGCGATACCCTTGGCGCCGGCAATATTGTGAAAGGCACGGCCGCCACGGGCGAAATGGGCGATTTCGTATTTGCGGTGACAGCGGAGAAGGTTCCGTCGCTCCAGGTCAACAACGAGCCTCCCATCGCTGCTTTCAAGGCCGGTACGCTGTGGGTGGTCGAAACGCGCCTGAATACGGGGACGGCGTACAAATATACCTGGATCGCCGATGGAAAGCCGATCGGCGGCTCCAACAACCTCCCGGCATTCGGACCCGACAGCTATCCCAGGCCTGGCGTGCCTCAGGGCAGGCGGCGGTGAGTATCCGGCCATGGTGCGCCGGGAGTCGAAACGCAATATCCGTGTGTGGCTTCAGGATGGATCGGCGGATCTCGATAACACGGCCGGCAATTGGCCGGCGGCCAACATCGGTATGGCGAACGCGTTGAAATTCAAGGGCTACGACTATCACTTCTCGTTCGGCGTCGGGGAGCACAACAACGCGCACGGCGCCGCGGAGTTGCCGGAGGCGCTGACGTGGCTGTGGCGCGATTATGATCCTGCGAAGAAGTCGCAGGAGTTCGTGCAGGAACCAGCGGAAAAAGATCAGCCGGTCTGGCGCGTGGTTCAGTTGAATCGGAAATAGACTAACCTGGACAGCCGTTTGTGACTGTGAAAATAAAATCAACAATGATTCTCCCTTTGACGATGGCGCTTGTGTTACTCTCAGCCGGCGTCGCGAGCGCGCAAACTTTCCGGACCTTGAGCCGCTTCGCTCGTGCACCATCCGAATCTCCCTCTTCTGTCGGAACAAATCAGAACTCCCCCAGGTGGACCGCGATCGAAACCGAGGGGCAGCCTATGGATTACAAGCTGTACAATGCGCCAAATGGCGCCACAAACGGAAGTGCTTGCGCAGGAGCGGGCTTCAACTGCGAGATACTCCGGACAATGGCGGATAGTGAGTATACTCCGTGGGGCATTCAGCGCGTAAGACCTCCAGGCGCAGCTTATTTCATAACCTCATACCCAACTGCCCCTGCCTTAAAGCAGTTCGGAGGCTGCACTTTCGCCGCCACTCCCTCAAGCATGTTCAATGTTGCCGCTCCATTCAGCGCGACGAAGGGTATCGTCTGGCAGGGATATGCATCGGGAGGAGCTTATAATTCTCCTCCTGGCGCCTACTCCGTCGCCGTCATCTATTCCTCATCCAATGAGTGCAGCGACTCAGATCAGGAATATGGATTTTTCACTGATACGACTCAATCGTCAAATGGACGGGCCGGTGGAGAATATTGGGTTGCCTACTACTCAACAGCCACCAATACTCCTCAGCAACAAACCAGCACGCCCCAAAACTCGGCTGTGATTGGGAATCTTCATTACGATGACGGAGGGATGATCTACGTGTCGATGTACATCATTCCTGCGGCTGAGTCCCCGACGGTTCCGGCCTCGGATTCCGGTTGGGACTTTCGCATTCAGGTTCTGAATCGGGATTACACCTTCACGCGCTGCAGCCTCGGGATGGGAAGCACCGCGCTGCAGGATTGCACCGTCGATATTCCGATCAGCCGGATGGCATACTCGGACGGCTCGCCCGCCGGCCAATGGCCGGTTAATACGGACGGTACAGTGCCAGGGCAAGCCTACGCCGTAGTCGGAACTCAAACATCGGCATGGGAAGGGATAATCCCGGTCTATATATGTGGCATGTGTGCAAACGGGATGTGGACAAACGGGCTCTGGCTCGGGTTTTAGCGAGCTGCAGCCGGTAGCGTCGGCGATCGTGTCGCCCTGCCACCGTGGCATCGGGAACAAATGCTGCGATCGAGGCGTCCAAGCCAGCTAAGAGATCGGCACGAAATAATATGCCCAACTCCGGGACTCCGCTCGCTGCTGCGCGCGGATTGAACCGTTCCGAGCCGCGACCGGGAGGGAAGTCACCATGGCCCGCAGCGGGCCGCCAAAGCGGATGAAGACACGCTGCCGGTGTGGGGCCAGGGCTTAGACCCTGCCGCCGAGCTTCCGCTCGGCGCGGAGCTTTATGTCAGCGCCGGTAGCGCCGGCGATCTTGTCGCCGGTGTTCTTAAGCAACCCGAATCGGTTCTCCAGGGGAGCGTTTGGACGAGTGAATTATGTCCCTGTTCTGCCGGGCATTCATATACCTGCTCGTGGCGTTGCCTGCCATCGCTCAATCGCAAGCATTTTCAACGATTGCCATAAAGCATGCTACCTCAACCGACCCGCGCGGCGCGCGCCTGCAAGTGCGGCCTGACGGAGACCTGATTGCGAGTGCGGTCCCTGTGATCACGCTCTTGAGTTACGCTTACGACGTGCCGGTCAACCCTTCGCCGCGCCTTTCCCGTCTTCCCGACTGGACCATTCGTGAGAAGTACGATATCCAGGCGAAAGCGCCTGCCCATGCCATCCCGCCCGGCATTCGGGAGAGCGAAGTGCGAAGCCGAATTCAGCAAATGATCCGCGGTTTGCTCACCGATCGTTTCGGACTCGTGATGCGGGTTGAGAATAAAACGATGTCGGTCTATGCTCTCACCGTTGCCGGCGGAGGTCCGAAGCTCCAGAAGTCGGGCATGGATGAGAAGGCATGCGCTTTCGATCCCGACCCGGACGCTTGCCATAACTTTGTTGGCGGTCTGGGTCATCCTCTGAATGCTAAAGCCATAGATATGGACGACCTTGTCCATTACATTGGGAATTGGACGGATTTGCCAGTCGTGAACCGCACAGCGCTCAGCGGACTGTTCACTGTAAACAGTGAGGGCTGGGTTCCCATGCGGTTGCCGCCTCCGCCACCGAACGCCAACCCGGCTACGCACCCCTTCGCCGGCCTCCCTACGATCTTTACCGTCCTGGGCAAATTCGGTCTCGAACTGAAGCGACAAGAGGACATCTTGCCGGTGTACATCGTGGAAAGCATTGAGCGCCCGGCCGCCAACTGACCATCACGCGCTTGGGCGTGCTCGCGCAATCCAGAAGTCGTTTCGTCGCGAATCAACGCGTGCAGGACCCTTCCGATTTGCCGGTGACAGCGATCCGACTTTTTTGTGACTAATCCAATCAACAACTCAGCGCTTAGTCGTGTCACCATTGTCAATTTCGGCTGCTACTGTCAAATCGGAAAACCAGATGCGCAAAGAAATCAGAGACGAGATCAACCGAGCCAACGCCGAAAAATCGACGGGTCCGAAGACGACCGAAGGCAAACAGCGTTCTGCCATGAACGCGTTCAAACACGGCCTTACGGGCCAGAGCCTGATGCTCCTAGCCCAACGAAATGGAGGCCTGCAACCGGCTCACGGCTTCCATGCTCTCCGACCTCAAACCCAAAACCGAGCCCGAACGCCAGCTCGCCAGGAAGATCATCGACGGTCACTTCCGTCTGAACCGCTTTTCAGGCGTCGAAAACAAGCCGAAACCAGGCGGTTCGCGTGCAAATCCGGCAGTAATTCGCCTTTCAGACGGTCAAAGCGTCCGACCTGGTGAGGGTGAAACACATCCACCAGATCGAACAAATTCAACTGCTTGTCGCTGTTGAAGATGGGATGGTGCGGCGTACTGAAGAGCAGACAACGGTTGGAAAGCACCTGAGGCCGACCGCCAGTTCCAGCGACAGGAGGTTATTAAAGAATCCAACGTGACCACCCTCGTATAAGTCAAACTTAAGAAATCGCATGCAAACCCGGCTCCACGAGTCCCGTTCCGAAACTCCAGTTTGTAGTGAAGCACTTCCTCCCGCGTATTACATTACGTGCGCCGGGCGGAGCGATGGCGGCGGCGCGCAAATGCATGCCATTTTTTCCACGATGCTCTATGCTCGGTTCAACCGGCTGACGTATCTCCACACGCCGATCGCATCCGTCGAGCACAACGACCATGGTGACGAATTCTGGGCAGAAAAATGGGAGCGGACGTTTTCTCCTGGTTACGAGGAGCTACAGTTAAACGCGTTCGATCTGCGCGGAGCAGCGGTGGTTGCCGCCGACACAATGATGTTCGAACGCGCGAAACCGCAACCTGCCGAACCCGTTCTGCTGGTCGCGTCCGAATGTCACTGGTATGCGGACTCCCATCCGGATTTCTACGCTCTCATCCAGCCCCAGCTCATTCGGAAATACGAGCGAACTCCTCATTCCGTGCGGTCCAGGAAAGGCTCCCTCTTTGTCGCGGTTCACGTGCGGAGAGGTGACGTCGGCGAGCACTATCTCGCAGAGCGCTTTACTGATAACTCGACGGTCCTGCATCAGATTGACCAGCTGTCTCGCGCGCTCGCCTCTGTTCCGCATGAGATCCACGTTTTTTCGGAAGGATGCGAAGAGGATTTTGGTGAGATTCCGGACAGAGCCGTGATGCACCTGAACGGCGATGCTTTTGAATGCCTTCATAATCTGATTACCGCCGACATTCTGGTGATGGCGAAAAGTTCTTTTTCCTATACGGCGGCCTTGCTCTCGCGCGGCATCGTGATTTACACCCCGTTCTGGCACGCTCCGCTGCGGCAATGGATCGTAGGCGGCAGTGACGGCAGCCTTCCGCAATCGCAATTCCGGTCCGCACTTTCGCGAAGACTCCTGCAACGATCGAGTCGCCGGCAGGCAGGCATGCTGGACCTGATTTCATAAACTGAATTTCATGTCCGAGACCAGAACACTCGCATCGTGGATCGTCTCCAACCGCATTGAAACCGTCCCGGAAGACGTTCGCCACGAAGCGCGCCGCGCCATCGTCAACTATGTGGGCTGCGCTCTCGGAGGAAGCCACGATGAGGCCGTCGACATCGCGATTCGAACCTTCGAACCTTACTCCGGCCCGCCCACAGCAAGCGTTCTGGGGCGCGCGGAGCGTCTCGACCCCCTTCACGCGTCGCTGATGAACGGCATCAGTTCGCATGTGTACGATTTCGACGACACGACGCCGAAAAACTACATGCACCCCACCTCGCCGGTTGCCTCCGCGCTCTTCGCGTATGCGAGCGTTAATCCCGTCACGGGCCGCGATTTCATGGAGGCGTTCATCACTGGATTCGAAGCGGAAATGCGCATCGGCAATGCCGTTTATCCCGCGCACTATGATGCCGGCTGGCATATCACGGGGACGGCCGGCGTGTTCGGGGCCGCGGCCGCAATTGGGAAGCTCTTGGGTCTCTCGCTTCAGCAAATGATCTGGTCGATGGGACTTGCGGCGACGCAGGCCGCGGGTATCCGCGAGATGTTTGGGTCGATGGCGAAAGCGTTTCATCCTGGCCGCGCCGCGCAGAACGGGTACTCCGCGGCGCTTCTCGCGCAGGCCGGTTTCACGGCGGGCGAGCACGGCCTCGAAGGCCCGCGCGGCTTCGCCGCGGTTCAGGCCGCCTCGTACGACCTGTCCAAAATGATCGCCGGACTGGATGTGGATTACGAACTACGCGATAACACTTACAAGCCGTTTCCGTGCGGGATCGTGAATCACCCTACCATCGACGGAGCCATTCAGATTCATCATGAGCATCACCCGGAACCCGGATCGATCGCCGCCGTTCGCCTTCGCGTCGCGCCCCTCGTTCTCGATCTCTGCAATCAGACCAACATCACGAAGGGCTTGCAGGGTAAGTTTTCGGTTTATCATGGCGCTGCTGTGGGGTTGGTTCGGGGCAAGGCGGGAATTCAGGAATACACCGACGCTGCCGTCAATGACCCCGCTGTGAAGCGCGTGCGCGAATGCGCCACGGCGACGGGGGATTCTTCCCTTACCGAAGATCAGGCTCGCATCGAAGTCGAGCTGACGAACGGCGAGAAGTTTACGCGCTTCGTCGAGAAATCACTCGGCAACATTCACCGTCCTTTGACTGACCGTCAGCTTGACGACAAATTCCTCGATCAGGCCGTGCTTGCTCTTCCGCCGGAACAAGTGGAAAAAGTGCTGCGGCAGTGCTGGCAGATCGATCGGCTGGAGGACGTAAATCATCTGATCAGCCTGGCTCTGCCACTTGCCGACGTTTAGGTTTATTGCCTTTTGGGTGGGGCGGATCCCTGATCCGCGCCGGACCCCCCGGTCCGACCTCTTCCACAGTCTGACACTCCGAGGAAGCCGAGGAGGGCCTCGCCTTCGGACCGGGACCGCCCGGCGAAGCCAATGGTGCTGACAGGAGTGCGCGACAACTCTTCAGCCGGTGGCTGTTTAGGTTCCGCCCGTGAGCCGATGGATAATAGTCAGGCGGAATGCGCCGGCTCATCTTCATTACGCTATTTGCCTCTCTCGCCAATGCTGAAGTAAGCGAAGTCCGCATCCCCACGGGAGCCGGCGGCGTCGGATTTCTCCCGCTGCTCGTGATGGAAAAGTATCACCTCATCGAAAAATACGCGAACGTAAAGGTGCGGTGGATCAACATCGGCGGCCCCGCCGTCATGAACGATGCGCTCTTATCCGGCTCGGCCGACTTTATCACCGCCGGGCCGCCCGCTTTCATCACTCTCTGGGACCGAACTGCCTCGTCCGCTAAAGTCAAAGGCGTCGCGGCCATGTCTTCCATGCCGATGTACCTCAACACCCGCGCCGGGCATCTGAAGAGACTCGACGATGTCACGGACAAAGACAAAATCGCCGTCACCGCCATCAAGGTTTCCATCCCTTCAATCGTCATGCAGATGTATGCCAGACAAAAGTACGGTCAGCCGGGGCGATTCGACAGGTTTACGGTCACCATGACTCACCCCGACGCCGTGATCGCAATGCTTGCGGGATCCTCGGCCATCGACGCCCACTTCACCTCTCCCCCTTTTGCCCAGCGTGAAAAGAAGGACCCGCATGTGCGAACCATCATGATTTCCGACGACGTGATGGGCGGATCGACCACATTCACCATGGTCTCGACCACCACCAGATTCCGCGACCAGAATCCCCGGGTTTACGCGGCGGTGCTCAAGGCGATTGGCGAAGCCAACCGCATGATCGCGGCGGACAAGAAGTCGGCGGCCAGTCTTTTGCTGGCGTCAACCAACGACAAAGGTTTCTCCGTCCAGGAAATTGTCGACGTCCTCAACGATCCTCAAATCAAGTTCACGACAACGCCGGAGAACGTCATGAAATACGCGGACTTCATGCATGCCATCGGGTCGATCCGGAACCGTCCCGCATCGTGGAAAGATATGTTCTTCCCCGAGATTCACGGAGCGCCGGGCAGTTAAGCCAAAACCTCCAATGGCAGCTCTGCTTCAGGTGGAAGGGGTCACGCTTCAATACAAGAATTCCGGACACATCGTCACCGCCACATGGCGCGTCAGTTTCAATGTTCCGCGGTCCGATCGATTCGTCATACTGGGACCCTCGGGGTGCGGCAAGTCGACGCTCCTGAAGGCCGTCGGCGGATACGTCAGCCCCGTCGAAGGCGCCATCTTTCTCAATGGCGCGAAAGTCGTCGCGCCGGGACCCGATCGCGTCTTCGTTTTCCAGGAGTTCGATCAGCTTCTTCCCTGGAAGACTGTCAAAGAGAACATCGCTTTCGCGCTGACCGCGAGCGGCAAATTCGCCCGGCGCGAAGCCGGCGAACGCGCGATGCATTTCATTGACAAGGTGAATCTGACCGAATTCGCCAACAGCTACCCGCACACGCTTTCGGGCGGGATGAAACAGCGGGTTGCGATTGCGCGAGGTCTCGCAATGGAACCGGAGATCCTTCTGATGGACGAGCCCTTCGCGGCCCTCGACGCGCTCACTCGCGCCCGCATGCAGGAGGAACTTCTTCGGCTGTGGGACGACACGAAGTTCACGGTCGTGTTCGTGACGCACTCCATTCCGGAGGCCATTCGCGTGGGCAACCGCATCCTCCTGTTGAGCGCTCATCCTGGTCAGGTGAAAGCGGAAATCAATAGTCGCGGCGCCGAAGAGGCCCGCGTCGAATCGATGCTGTTCGACCATGTCTGACTCCCGGCCCGAATTGACCTGTGCCGTGGCCACTACCGGATTCGACGTAGTCGAAAGGCCGTTGAGCGCGTGGGAAAAGTTTTACAACAACGCCGCAGCCCGCAAAATCGTCCTGCTGGCGGTGCTCGCCCTGATCTGGGAAGTCTATGCCCGATGGCTGAACAATCCCTTGCTCTTCCCGACTTTCTCGGACACCGTCAAAGCCCTTGCGACCGCGATTGCCGCCGGGGAAATCCCGCGCGCCGCTTCTTACTCGATCGGGATGTTACTCAGAGGCTATATCCTCGGGCTGCTGCTCGCGGGCCTTCTGACGGCCTTCGCCAGCGCGGGCCGAGTCGGCTCCGACCTTCTTGAAACCCTCACCGCTATGTTCAACCCGTTGCCTTCGATTGCGCTCCTGCCGCTGGCGCTCATCTGGTTTGGCTTGGGAGACGGCAGCGTCATCTTCGTTCTTATCCATGCGGTCCTGTGGTCTGTCGCTCTCAACATGCATGCCGGATTTCGCGCCGTCAGTCCGACGCTGAAAATGGTGGGGCAAAACTACGGCCTCTCGAAGTCCGGTTACGTGATCCGGATTCTCTTGCCCGCGGCCTTTCCCAGTATCCTGACCGGTCTGAAAACAGGATGGGCGTTCGCCTGGCGCACCCTGATCGCCGCCGAGCTGGTATTCGGCGTCAGTTCGGGCTCGGGCGGCCTGGGATGGTACATCTTCGAGCAAAAGAATCAGCTGCTCATCCCCAACGTTTTCGCCGGGCTCCTGACCGTGATTCTGTTCGGTCTGCTGGTCGAAAACCTGATCTTCAAAACGATCGAGAACGTAACGGTCCGCCGGTGGGGTATGCAGAGCTGATTTTTTTGTCTTTTATCTACGCGGAGCAAACGCACGCGGATTCGACGAGATCGACGGCGTCGACCAGAGTTTCGAGCCGTCTGATCTGGCCGGCCAGTTTGTCCCGCCGCGAGGCCGAAAGGAATCCGCTCGCATTCTCATCGAACTTCGCGCGGATCTCTTCGTAAGTCATCGGATTCTCCACCGACCCGCGGTTATACTCTTCGACTTCGTGAAAGGTTCTGCCGTCCTTCAACGTGATTCTGACCTCGCCTTTGAACCGGCCCGGCCCTGGATACGCGGGATCGACGTAATAACTCACGCGCCGCGCGAGATCCAGAATATCGGGATTCCGCAGACTGTCGGCGCAATAGGCGTTCTTGTTCAATGACCCATGAGTGAGCGCCTCGGCGAGGCTGTACTGTAAACTGACGCGGCCGTGCGAATCGGACGCCGGCGCAAACTTCTCCGCCGTCGGCTCGCAAACGATGCCCACAATGAATTCAGTTACCCGGCACTCGATGCGCTCCACATCCGCGCCTGAAATCCGATGCTGATCCCGCAGCCGCAGTATCGCGCTGATATAAGGATGGAGCACATGCGCCGCGGGGAACGGCTTGAACGACGAGTTTCTGCTTTCCCAATGTTTTCCCAGACCATTGCTGATCCGTCCGTAGTTGCAGGATTCACCGCCGTCCTGCAGGTGGGAAGCGAACAGGCCGAAGCGGCCCTCGAAGACCTCCGCCGGGCCCGTTGTTCCCTCGCGCGCCAGCACTGCGGCGGTAATCCCGCTCTGCGCCGCCCATCCCGGGTGTAGAAATTTCGTCTGAGTTCCATCCACCCAGCACTGCAGCAGCCCGGATGCAAAGCTTCCGCAAATCCCCGCCGCCTGTGTGGTCTGGTGCGCATCGAGCCCCAGCAGTCTGGACGCAAGGTATGTGACGCCGAACGTGGCGAAGAGGCCTGTCGGATGAAAGCCTCGCTTATGAAACTGGCCGGATGCCACGCTGCCGGCGCGGCAGGAAATCTCGTTGCCCAACGCGACAGCGGCGATCAGATCGCGCCCCAAAACCGGAACAATCCCGGACAGCGCCAGCGCGGCGGCCACCGTTGGACTGCTCATATGAACGATCGATTCGTTGTGCGTGTCGTCGAATTCCAGCGCCTGCGAAAAAGCGCCGTTGGCGAAGGCCGCGGCAGTGACTCCGAGCTTGTCGCCAGTCCCGAGCACTTTGCATGGCCCCGGCGGAGAGAGCGCGATCGCCGCCGCGCGAGTGGACCGTCCAAAGGGCGTTTCCGCGCCGGCCAATGCCAGCCCGATCACGTCAAGGACGCGAAGCTTCGTCGCTTCGACTACGTCTTCCGGCAAGTCTTCGAATGCAAGACTGGAAGCCCACATTGCAAGTTCCGTCGAGAGTGGCAAGTGCGACGATCATACTCCAGGCGAACGTGATATCATCCACCCGCCTGGGAGGGCGAAATGGAAGAAACCTCCGGCGTCAGGATTTTTCCTCCGCTGATTCACGTGGCCGCGATCGCAATCGGGTTCCTGATCCAATGGGCAGCGCCTGTACAACTCGGGGCGAGTGGCTTCGGAATCGTCCGTGTCGCCGGCTGTATCCTGCTGGCGATAGCGCTGGCGCTCATCGCTTCGGCGGCGAGGGTCATGTTCAGCGCGGGAACCACGCCAAATCCGACGCGACCCTCCAACGTAATCGTGACGAACGGGCCATTTCGATTCACCCGAAATCCGATGTATCTCGCCTGGGAGCTGATCTGTATCGGCTTCGGTCTGCTGGCTAACGCGCTCTGGCCTGTCGTGATGGCTGTGCCTGCGGCAATTGTTACGCGCCGCCTGGTTATCGACAAAGAGGAGCGCTATCTCGGCCAGAAATTCGGCGACGCTTACCTTGACTATAAGGCTCGGGTCCGGCGCTGGGTTTAACCAAATCGGGTCGAATCATTGGAAACCTTTCCTCGTCTGATTGATGTCTAATACGACTAAGCGTCGTTGCTCTTGAAGCCCGAAAGTCGGGCAGGAGTTCAGGTATGAAGAAGATCGCTTTGCTCGGTCTGCTGGCAGTCATGCCCTCGCTTGCCCAGCAGCCGAAATTCGATCTGGCGGACGTTCATGTCAGCCCGACCGCTTACTGGTTTGCGCAGAATCGGGGTGGCTCGATACGCGACGGCCTGTATATCAACCGCGACGCGACCAACATCGGGACGATGGTTAATTGCAAGAACATCACGACGGCCGAGTTTGCGAGCAATCTGGAGCAAATCACCGGATTTTTCGATCACCCGATCGTTGACGAGACCGGCCTTCAGGGCGGGTGGAGCTTTCTGCTGGGCTGGAGCCGTCAGCGTCCGCCGCAAGCTCCGAATCCGAACCAGCCGGCCGGAGCGGTCGCGGACGTTGCGGAACCGAGCGAAGTAACGGCTTACGACGCGGTTCAAAAAGAGCTCGGACTGAAACTGATGAAACAGAAGCGATCCATTCCGGTGATTGTCGTCGATCACTTGAGCGAGAAGCCGACCGAGTAAGCAGCCATGTCCCGTTTGTTGACTGTTTGCGCCGAATACATGGGATTGCTGGCGATCGGAATTCTGTTTTGCGCTGTGCCCGCTGGGGCGCAGTCCGGGTCCTCCGACGCAACCGCGGACTGGCAGGCTGCGGCGGGTGGCAAGATGTCGTTCGACGTGGCATCGGTCAGGGCGAGCCTCGATCAGCCGTTCCGGCCGCCTGTGTTTCCGCTGAGCGACGACGATTCCTGGACGAACACCGGTGGGCACTTTTTCGCGGACTTTCCACTGTCTGTTTACATCCAGTTCGCCTGGAAAGTAAGGCTGACGCCCGAGCAGGTGTCGTCGATGCTTGCGCCTTTGCCGAAGTGGGCGGCGACCGACCGGTTCACCATTCAGGCCACCGCTCACGGTAGTCCGACCAAAGATCAGTTCAGACTGATGATGCAATCGCTGCTGGCAGAGCGGTTCGGGTTGAAGGTGCACTTCGAGACTCGTCACGAGAAAATTTTTGCACTCACGCTGGTGAAACCGGGAAGGACGGGACCGAAGCTGATTCCGCATGAGTCGGGGCCGCCGTGCGATTCGACTCCCTCAACATCGCCGGATGGACCCTATCCCGAGCGGTGCGATGTTTATTCGATGTCGATTCGAGGTGATGGCTTGAGCCGCCTCGGCTCTCGCAACACAACGATGGATCTGCTTGCGAGTGGGATGCCTGTGGCCGCGGGTGTGGGCCGGCCGGTCGTCGATCGTACCGGCCTCAAGGGGCGATTCGATTTCGTTCTCGAATTCGCCGCCGAAAGACCGAACGCGGGGCCGGCGGATCTCAGGCCCGCAGCCGAACCGCCGGGCCCATCCTTCATCACCGCCTTACGCGAGCAGCTTGGATTGAAATTGGACCCTGCGGAAGGACCGGTCCGCACATTGGTTGTGGATCGCGTCGAGCGCCCTTCGGACAACTGATTTCGTTCGCCGTTGCGATTCTTCAGCACCCGGCCTGACATTTGCCTGCCCAAATCCGTGCACAATACGTCTATAGATAGCAGGCTGCCTCGGAATGCGGCCGCGTCATCGGGAGATTTTAAAGATGCGATTCCCCGGGCGCCCATGTTTGATTGTTCTTATTACAGGTGTGGTTTTCGGCCAGTCCGCAGACTCGCCTAAGTTCGAAGTCGCCGACGTGCATTCGAGCCCGAAGAGGACCAACGCGTTCCTTCGGGCCACGCCTTCGCGCAATGGCCGGTACGAGATCAAAAATGCCACCATGCTCGATCTGATCCGAATCGCTTATGGTTTCACTGACGAGACGATAAGCGGCGGACCCAATTGGATCGAGCTTGATCGCTTCGATGTAACCGCGAAGGTTCCAGCGGGCGCCGATACGGACCAGCAGAAGACTATGCTGCAATCGTTGCTGGCGGAACGCTTCGCCCTGGCAGTTCGCAAGGATACGAAGCCGATTGCGACGTGGGTCCTTGAAACCGGAAAGCAGCCACGTTTGAAAGAGGCTGACGGGTCGGGCGAGACCGGATGCAGGATACAGGGGTCCGGCGCGCCCTCCGAAGGCGGTATCAGACTATTTACGAGCAATCCGGACGGGACCCAAACCACGATCAGTCTGGGACCTGGCGGGACCATTCCATACACATGCCGCAACATCACAATGGCCGCGTTTGCGGCTGGACTGCGGAGCATGATGGGTGTGCAACTGGGATCGGAACCGGTGGTCGATCAGACCAGCCTGAAAGGAACGTGGAATTTCGAAGTCCATTGGTCGTTGGCGATGCTTGGAGCATTGAACCGCGGCGACCAGATATCGGTCGCGGATGCAATCGACAAGCAACTTGGACTGAGACTCGAACAGAAGCCGGTAGCAAAGCAGGTACTTGTCGTTGAGAGCGCCAGGCGGTCGCCGACGCCGAACCCGCCGGGTCTTGCCGAGGCGCTGCCGATGCCACCGGCGCCTAAGGAATTTGATGTTGCCGACGTGAAGCTCTCGGCGCCCGGGACTGGCTTTCCTCCGGGCGGCAGGATGAGGTATCAAATGCTGCCCGGCGGCCGTTTTGTGTGCGAGAATTGCCCGCTTCGATTATTGATCACCCAGGCGTTTAACGGCAGGGCGAATAACGATCAGCTGGTTGGACTGCCCTCAGGGTTCGATTCGGTCCGGGTCGACATTACGGCGAAGGTCCCGCCGGAAGTTCAGGCTGGTCCCGGAATCGACCCCGATGTGCTCGCGCCGCTGTTGCGCAGCCTGCTGGTTGAACGCTTCAACATGAAGTATCACGAGGAAGAGCGGCCGGTGACCGCGTATTCGCTGATAGCGGCAAAACCGAAGATGAAAAAAGCCGATCCGGCCAGCCGCATCTTCTGCCGCCGTGGCCAGGCGCCCGCGGGTTCGCCGCCCGGTTCGCAGACGCTGGTTTGCCAGAACGCGACGATGGCGCTGCTCGCGGACCAACTTCTGCAGATGTACCCTGGCCTGAACTGGCCGGTTCTGGACACGACCGGAATCGAGGGTGGCTGGGACTTCTCGCTCACGTTCAGCATCTTGCCGCTCGCGCTGCTGAACGGTCCGGGGCCGTGGTGGTGGCGGGGGTGGTCCTCAGGACGGCCCGTCCGCACCCGATCCCGCTGGAGGCTACACAATTTTCGAGGCAATCGACAGCCAGCTCGGACTGAAGCTGAAAGCGGGGAAACGTCCCGAGCAGGTGATCGTAATCGACCACTTCGAGACGAAGCCGACCGATAATTGAGCGGATTCTTCCCGGCTAATTCTTTCCGTCGGCCTGTTCCGGCGCGGCCGGGCGTCGGGGCGGCACGGGCGCGGGTTTCGGAAACTCCTGCTTGCCGTCGAGCGCAAACACGAACAGCATCGGCGGAAACTCGATCGTATCGTTCGTGTGCTCCGGGCGCAGTGGCAGGGCGGCCCAAACCACCCATGAAGGCGACGTACTGCTTGCCGTCGGCCTCGTACGTTATAGGCGGCGCCATGCCGGTGCGACCCGTCTGCACCTCGAAAAGCTTCTCGCCCTTGTCGGCGCTGTATACGCGGAACATGCCGTCGTTGATCACCTGAAAAACCAGGTTCCCGGCCGTGGTCACCGTGCCGCCGCCGATGCCTCCGCCGCCATCCGCGCGCCAGACCAGTTTCTGGTTTACGGGATCCCATGCCTGGAGCCCGCCATTCACGTCTTTCGGGGCATCCGGGCCCATCGACGTTTTCAGATGGCGCACGTCGCCCGAGGGCCGCCGGTAACCGCTGGTCCCGGGCTTCAGTTCCGGCGTCGTCGCATACAGAAACGGCATGTAGAACGCCGGGATGTAGACCAGACCGGTCGCGGGATTGAACGACATCGGCGACCAGTTGTGGGCGCCGCCTCCGGTGGGGAAGATCGTGATCGCCGTCGTCTTCGTCGTAGAAGGCTTCCGGGTTCACCATGCGGACGGCCCGCTCTCGTCGAAGCCGTTCGCCCAGTTGACCTTCACGAAAGGCTGCCGCGGAGATGAACTCACCCGTGACGCGATCCAGAACATAGAAGAATCCGTTCTTGCGCGGCCTGCATGATGACCTTGCGCGCGGCGTGCCGTTGATGGTGAGGTCGAGCAGCATCAATTGCTGCACGCTGTCGTAAGTCCCAGTTGTCGTTGGGCACGGTCTGATAGTGCCACTTGAGCTCGCCGGTGGAGAGATCGACGGCGAGGATGGAGCAGGTGTAGAGATTGTCCACGTGCTGGGCGCCGCGGAACTTCTGCGACCCATGGTTCGGCGTTGCCGGTGCCGACGTAGACCAGGTTGGTTTCGGGATCGTAAGCCATGCCGTCCCACACCGCGCCGCCGCCGCCCATTCTTGTAAAAGTCGCCGCCCCAGGTTTTGGCGGCTGCGCGCATGGCTTCGTTTTCGTAAGGATTCGACGGATCGCCGGGAACCGTGTAGAAGCGCCAGAGCGCGCGCGCCGGTTGCGGCGTCATAGGCATCGAAGAATCCGCGGGTGGGATGGTCGCCGCCGGCAGACGCCGACTGATCACCTTGCCGTTGGCGATGCGCGGCGCCATGGTGATGGAGTACAAGTCCTGCGGAAAGGCGACGCGCGATTCCCAGACCGGACTTGCCGGTGAGGGCGTCGAGCGCGATCAGGCGGCCGTCGATGACGGGCGCGAAGATCATGCCGTTGTAGAGGGCGAGGCCGCGGTTGACGATGCCGCAGCAGATCTTGCGGACGCACGGCGGCCTGATTCACCTCCGGGTCCCATCGCCAGAGTTCCTTGCCGGTGCGCGCATCGAGCGCGAAGACCACGCTCCAGTTGGTGATGCCGTAGAGCGTGTTGTTCCAGACCAGCGGCGTGTCCTTCCTGATTGCCGCCGCCGGCGCCGACCACGTAGGACCACGCGAGCCCGAGCCGGCTCGACGTTGGAGGTGTCGATCTGTTTGAGCGGCGCTGTAGCGCGTCTCGCTCTGTGAATGGCCATAGCTCAGCCACGATCCGGGCAGCGTATCGGCTGGCGTGCCGGCGTTCTTCAGAACCTCGGCATCAATGTGAGGCGGAGTTCCAGGCTGCTGCGCGTGAATGACGGCGACGAATGCAAGGGTGGCAATAAGGCCGGCCAGGGCGATAACGCGATTCCGTTTCGACATGCGGTGTGGTCTCCCCGACATTCTATGCTGAATCGAAGCAACGCGACAGACTCGCCGCAAAACGACTCGCCGCAAAACAAGGGAACATTCATCTCTCATAGAGCGTTATCACTTCCATTGACCGTTTTCAAAAAGATCTATAATCAGACAAACTACATACTCACCTGACAAACGAGGCTAAAGAGAAAGTAAGGAGGAGAGATCGAGATGAAACTACTCTTAATTGCGTTACTACTCGCGGGTTCCGTTTTCGCGGCGGATGTCGATGGAAAGTGGACCGGCACTATGTCAACCCCGAACGGCGACGTCCCCGTTGCCTTCACCTTCAAAGCGGACGGCGCGATGCTGAACGGCTCAACCGCGGGACCAGACGGTGCTGAAGTCAAGATTACCGATGGCAAGGTGGATGGCGACAACATTACCTTCACAGTTAGTTTCGATTTCGGCGGAATGCCTCTAACTCTGAACTACAAGGGCGCCGTGGCGAAGGATCAGATCAAATTCACCATCGAGGTCGCCGGCATGCCGTTTGAGTTGACAGTGAAGCGCGCCTAGCTTAGGGCTAAGGACTCCGCTTACTGCCGTGCGCTGCTCAGAAGGGGTATTCCGAGCCGCGACCGGGAGGGAGCGCTAAGCAGCCCTTTTCAGCACGCTGCCGGTGTGGGACCAGGGCTGTTCTCTCCGTGCGCAATTTCGTCGTGGGGCAGGCCCCCAGGCCTGCCGCCGAGCCCCAGCTCGGCGCGGAGCTTTACGTAGAGCCGGTAGCGCCGCGATCTTGTCGCCGGCGATCGGGCGGACCTCATAAACCGCGTCTTCAACGGAGCGCTAAGCAGCCCTTTTCAGCACCCTGCTCTGGACTGGCTTGGCCGGCAGGGTGCCGAAAGAACCAATAAAGCGCGTGCTTTCGCGCGCCGTTCCCAGGCAACTCTCACCCGAAATACTTCCATGTTGCCTGTTTCGCGAGGAGTTGAAGACCGAGTCGGTCCGCGGCCTTTTTGCAGCCTGATTTCCTGATAGCTTGATTGTTGTTCCCGTTCCCCCTCCCGGGTGGACGCATCGAAGGTTTGGCGGGTGGACACCAGATGGTAAACAATCCTCGATAACTTATGCGCCAGCCGTTTCCGCACCGTGCGAAAGCGTGCCAAGGACGCCCGATGTCGGATATGTTGCCGAATTCGTATCGGGGCGAAGTTCTTCTCAACACAGGCCCGAGAACTTGTTCCCTGCCATTGGTCCTCCGCCGCATGGGGTGACGCGGGAACCGCCAGGAGGCCGCCCCTCAACCCGATCGTGATCGCAAGGGTTGCCATATCCATCAACATTTTGCTGGTATTCTTTCGTGCGCAAACCATGTTGGCGCAAGTTCGCGCGCAACCGCCGGGGCGTTACACGCGCCATACTGAACCTTCAGGCGTGACTTTTTCACCCCGGCAAACGAAACAGCATTCGGAAGCGATGAACGATGTGACCCGGGCGGCCACGGAGAAAGGCGGCTTCCGTGCCGAGATGGATCGATTAATGGAGCTTTATCAGAAAGGAGACGATTCTGCCACAATCGCTTTAATTCAACAGGTCAGTCCCATGCTGTTTCGCTTCTTTCTGCGCTCTCCGGGCAATCGGGATCATGCCGCCGATCTCCTGCAGGAAACGTGGCTCCACGTGCACAAAGTCCGCCACACCTATCGTCCCGGTGAGCCGGTTTTGCCGTGGCTCTATGCTATTGCAAGGCACGTCGGAGTGGATGGATATCGCAGGCGCAAGCGTGTCGCCTCGAATGAACGGACCATGAACAAACTACCTGAACCGCGGGCGAGGACAGCCGCGGTGCCAGGCGCCACGCCCGATTTCGCAACTCTGATGGAAGTCTTGCCGCCGAATCAGCGTGAAGTTGTAACCATGCTGAAAGAAACCGGCATGAGCCTTGAGGATGTTGCGCGCGCGACGGCCTCGACTGTAGGCGCCGTAAAGCAGAGAGCGCATCGGGCGTACAGGAAGCTCCGCCAGGTGCTCGAACGGCTCCCGCTCGAAGAGGAGCCTCTCCGCAAGTGACCTGCAAAGAGCTGGACGCCCTCAGGCTCCGGACAAATAACTCGCCTGCGAGCGTCGAAGAACACTTGCGCAATTGCGAGACCTGCCGGAGGATCGAGAAGTTACTAAGTACTTCGGCCGAAGGCCCCGAACCTCCAACCGAGCTTGTCGCGAGTATTACCGATTCCGTTCTCGCTCAACTCCGGCCCGTCTCCCCGTTGCCTTCGGAAGCGGCTGCAGTGGATCGTGCTTTTATGCCTGGCGCTCGCAGCGGTCGCGGGCGGCACATTCGTGCTCGGCGCCGCGGGTTGGCGAGCCATGGCGCCCTGGCAGGCGGCTGTCAGCTTTCCGCTGCTCGCCGCCGGCGTCGTCGTAATGTCGCGGCTCGTGATCGCGAACATGGCGCCAGGCGCATTGCATCCGCTGCCTTCAACCATCGCAATTCCGGCAATTGCCGCCATCCTCCTGGCGGACCTTATAGGTCTCTTTCCATACACACCAGACCCTCAGTTCATGTCTCGTGGGTTGAGGTGCTGGGAACTCGCCCTTCTGACTTCCGTATGTGCCGGAGCGCTTTTTGCGGTAATCCTGCGCCGGCGGCGCATGGCTTTCTCCGATCGCCCAGGGCACTGCCGCGGGATTTCTTTCGGGTCTGGTCGGCCTGACTGTTATCGAGATCTACTGCCCGTTGCTCGATCGCGCCCATCGAAGCGTCTGGCACTTCGGAGCGACCCTCACGGCGGCGTGTCTGGGAGCGGCTTCGGGCGCCGCAACGAACGCCCTGAGAAGACGCGGATCTTTTTTTGATTCGCAGACGTAACTTTCTCCCGCTTCGCAGCGAATCAGACTCGCGAACGACCAGGGAGATTCCACAAACTATGTTCAACGTCTCACGTAGTCTTTCCACGTTAACTGCCGGCCTTGTGCTGGCATCCGCTCCCCTGATGGCCCAGTCCGGCCCTTCGGCAACCATTTACGCCATGACGAATGCAACGCAGAACCAGCTTGTGGTTTATGACCGCTCGGAATCCGGCGTCCTGACTGAATCCAGAAGGGTCAGTACCGGCGGCGCGGGAACCGGCGCCGCTCTGGGCTCCGATAATGGCATTCAGATTTCATCAAGCGGGAGGTGGCTATTTACCGTCAATGCGGGAAGCAACAGCATAGCGGTCTTCGATCTCCGTCCCGGAGGCCCCTTTCTCGTGGATGTCGCGAACTCTGGCGGTTCCATGCCAATCAGCGTCGCGCTCGCGGGCGCTAATGTGTACGTCCTGAACGGCGGTTCGCCGGCCAACGTTGCCGGATTCAAGTTCGGTGTTGACGGTCGCCTGCGTCCGATACCCAACTCGATCCAGCTGCTGAGCACGCCGGCGCCGGTAGCGCCTCAAATCGGCTATTCGCTCGACGGCTTTGTCGTAGTAACCGAAAAGGCGACAAACAAAATCGACGTTTTCACGGCTAACTTCGATGGGAGCCTCTCGCCCGCCAGCGTTCAGTCCTCGTCAGGCCCCGTGCCGTTCGGATTTCTGTTCGATTACTTCGGTCACATGATCGTTGTCGAAGCCGGGGCATCGGTTTCCGGAGGAGACACAGTGTCTTCATACGGCTTCTCAAATACCGGCACGCTTGAGACGATCAGCGCTTCTGTTCCGAACTTTCAACTGGCGACCTGCTGGATCGCCCTATCGTCCAGCGGTCAATTTATCTACGTCGCGAATACGATGAGCGACAATCTCTCTGCCTACAGCGTCTCCCGCTATGGCCAGCTCCAGCTCATCGGAAACGGGATCGCTGCAACTGTTGCGAAGGGAAGCAAGCCTGCGGATCTGGCATTTTCCGGCTCTGGCCGATTTCTGTACGTGCTCAACGGAGGTCTGGGAAATATCAGTGGATGGATTGTCAACCCGGACGGCTCGCTGGTATCTGTAGGGACTTTCGGCACATTGCCCGCAAGCGCCACCGGACTCGCGGGTCTATAATTTCGACTTCGCTTTATAGGCGCTGTCCAGATGGATCTCCGGCTCCTTGTGGGGCAGGGCTTCAGCCTGGCTTTGGCCCTGCCGCCGGGCTTCCGCCCGGCCCCGGAACTTTAGGTCAGCCGGTAGCACCGGCGATCTTGTGTGTGCCCCAAGTGGGCTGAATACCAGTGGGGGAAGGACCCACTCGAATAATTGATGGTTAGGTTCGATAGCTGGCGAGCGGTTGGTTCGGGTAACCGGGCGGATCGGAACCTCGCGACAAAGTCCACGTATGGTGGGCGAGCAATCCGGCAGGCCGTAACACGCGTGAAGCTTGAGCAGGCCTCGAAAGCGGCAATGTGGACGCCGACCCGCCGCAAGATCGGGGAAGGCAGCACGGACGGGGAAAAACCCGGCGCGGGAGCGCGCCATGACGATAACCATCGTGTACCCGTACGGTCCACCGGGGTAGTGAGCACAGCATGCCGGAAAGGTAATCAGCGTCAGTGGGGGAGGCCCGGAGTAGTCGCGGGGTTGCGAACCGCGAACGTCGCCGGAAAGGGCGGCGGACTGCTTGGGCGTCGGAGAGGGTCAGAGGTACCGATGAAGCCGGGTAACGCCGGTGGAGGGAAGGACCCTCGCTTCTGGTGTGCTTGTGAAGGAGGAAAAGACCGGTGATTGACGCAAGTCTGGAAATACCGGATAAAATTCGGGACCTGCAGATCAAGCTTTATCGAAAGGCGAAGAACGAAGGCACATGTTCGTGAGCCTGCGACGAAACCAGTCGGAAAGCCGGATGCGGGAAATCCGCACGTCCGGTTTGATGAGCGGGGCTGGGAAAAGGGACGGTCTGCGAAGATCAGCACCCGCGCCCGGCCTCGACTCTACCGCCGGTTCTCCGTCCGCCACGAAGATTTGGCAAGCGCGCGAGCAGTTTTTCAATGGCGCCGCCCGGCTTCGGCCGAGCGCGGAGCTTTGCGGTCACTTCGGCCCGGTTTTCAATGGGTGCCGCTCTTTCCGGAACACGCCCGTCCTCGCAAGCTAAAATATCGATGATGCAAAACTTCCGCGATTTCGAAGTCGGTCCCGACCCGTTCGGCCAGAAGTGGCACGCCCAATTCAAATATCTCCAGACGGCGATCTCGATCCGGCACAGCGACTCCGTGGACGTCCGTTATAACCTGGAAAGCGGATCCGACCATACGCATAAAACGATCGTGATCCAGAACGCCGATATTCGAGCTTACGCAAAGCGCACCGGCCGTCCGGTCAGTGACGCCTGGTGCTCCCGCATCGCTATGTGCAAACTGAAGCACGTCATCGAGACCGCGGAAGATATCGATAAGGACTACATCCAGGTCACCGCCCCCGAAATCGAAGAATACGACGCGCAGATCAAAAAGTGGGAAGAAGACTGGGGCAAAACGCACGCTGCCTGACCAGCCACTTAGCGGTTCCGCACCTCGCTACACTGTAGTTATCGAATGAAACTCAGTCTACGGCTGTGCGCAGGATTGCTCTGCCTTGTCGTACCGGCTTTCGCCGTAGACTGGAAGGCGCTCAAGCCCCAGGGTTACGTCAGTGATTTCGCGGGCGTCGTGGACCCCCAAAGCAAGGCCGCGATCGAAGGCTATGCGGGCCGCGTTCAGCAGGCGACGGGAGCCCAACTGGCTTTCGTCACAGTCCAGTCGCTGGAGGGCGAGCCCATCGAGGACGTCGCAAATGACCTCTTTCACGCCTGGGGAATCGGCCAGAAGGGGGAGGACAACGGCGCGCTCTTTCTCCTTGCCATCGCGGATCGCAAATCCCGCCTCGAAGTCGGCGGCGGCCTTGGCGAAGCGGTTCCGGATGGCATGGCGGGGCTGCTGCTGGACGATATGCGTCCCGCATTGCGCCAGAACCAGTACGGCCCCGCTCTGCTGACCGCGGCCGAACGCCTCGGATCGACAATCGCGCAGTCTAAGGGCGTCACCATTCCTCCACCGGCAGTCGCCTACCGCGTCCGCCGCTCCACCGGCGACAGCATTCCGTGGCCGATCATTCTTTTCGGCATTTTCATTTTGCTGCTCCTTCTGCGTCGCGGCGGCGGAGGGTATCGTGGCGGGGGTGGAGGCGGTGGGGGATTCTGGACCGGGCTCCTGCTCGGACAGGTGCTCAATTCCGGTCGCGGATGGGGCGGTGGACGAGACGGCGGCGGCTTCGGTGGGTTCGATTCCGGAGGCTCCGGCGGAGGCTTTGGCGGCTTCGGTGGCGGCGATTCGGGCGGTGGCGGCGCATCGAGCGATTGGTAGTCTCGCCGCGCGCCCGGTTAAAGACAGGCACGTTAGAATAACAGAGCTATCGCATGCCAGACGCCCTCGACCAACTCGTGGAAAAACTGCGGAATGCGCTTGGCCAGGATCTT
Organism: Terriglobia bacterium; assembly: GCA_963831795.1. Lineage (GTDB taxonomy): Bacteria > Acidobacteriota > Terriglobia > Bryobacterales > Bryobacteraceae > BOG-234. The sequence goes on from CAWHSB010000002.1 coordinate 88,730, forward strand.
GTCTCGGTCGTGCTGTACGGCTCGGCCGCAGTCGGCGACCATCACGGCAAGTTTTCCGACTACAACGTGCTCTGTGTTCTGAGCAGCGTCACACCCGCGCAGTTGGCGCGCTACCGAAACCGTCTTCCGCTGGTGGCGCGAAAAAGGGAATCCGTCGCCGCTGCTGCTGACCGAGGATGAGGTCCGGACGTCCACCGACTGCTTCGCCATCGAATTCCAGGACATTAAAGAGCACCATCGCATTCTCTTCGGCGCCGACCTGGTGTCGTCGCTGACGGTTGACCGGTGTTTCTATCGGGCCCAGGTCGAGCACGATCTGCGGGCAAAGCTGCTGCGCGTGCGCCAGAAATCGTCCGGGATTCTTTCCGATAGAGATGTTCTTTGCCGCCTGCTGGTCGACTCCGTTTCGACGTTCTGTGTGCTCTTCCGGCACGCCCTGATCCTGCACGGCGTCGATGCCCCTGCGCGCAAGCGCGACATTATCGATCGGGCGACGAGAACACTTCGGCATCGATCCCGCGCCTTTTAATGCTCTCCTCGATCAGCGCGAAGAACGCAGTAAGCCGAAGGAGATCGAGCCGCAGTCGCTGCTCGCCGCATATCTGAATGAGATCGGCAAGGTGATCGACGCAGTCGATCGACTGGAGAAGGAGAATCACGCCATGAAATCCGGAGTCATCATACTGATCGTCGTAGTGCTCGCGCTCGTGTTGGGCGGCTGCGAATTTGTCGGAGTGCGCAACAACCTCGCGAAGGAGAAAGAAGCCATCAACGGCCAGTGGAGCCAGGTTGACGCCGACCTGCAGCGCCGCGCCGATCTGATCCCGAACCTCGTCGAGACGGTCAAAGGGTTACGCGAAGGAAGAAACCACCGTGGTTCAGTCCGTTGCGAATGCCCGTGCCGCGCTGGGCGGGGCCAGAACCCCCGAGGAGAAGATCGCCGCCAACAACCAGCTCGACGGCGCGTTGGGCCGGCTCCTGGTCGTGGTGGAGAATTATCCGAACCTGAAAGCGAACGAAAATTTCCGCCAGTTGCAGTTCGAACTGGCCGGAACCGAGAACCGCATTCTGCAGTCGCGCCGCCGCTATAACGAGGCGGTGCAGAAGTACAACACGGACCTTTCGCTTGTTCCCCGCCAACATCGTGGCGTCCATGTCCGGCTTCCAGCGCGAAGACGCCTATTTCAAGACCGCGCCCGATGCGCGCACCGTCCCCAAAGTCCAGTTCTGAATACCGGAACGTAAATTGCTCGCCTTTCCGGCGAGGAGATGAAACCAATGCCGGGTAAAAGACACCTGAAAGGCGTAGGCGACAAGGAACAACGGATGTACGAAGAGATCAAAAAGTCCGCCGAAGCAAGCGGCCGCTACGGGAAGCGGGCTGAGGAAGTGGCGGCACGCACCGTGATGAAGCATCACGCCGAAGAAGGCCACAAGAAAGGACAATGAACTTGGCCACTGAGCGTCCGCTTACGCGTATTCCCCTTCAGGTCGGGACGGAGCTGAGAATCCGCCACGACGGGCTGATCAGCGTCGACAACCCGGAGCTCGAACTCGGAGAGGATCTCGGCGCGGCCGATGCGATCCTTTCGTACCGTTACGATGCGAAGACGGGGGACCACGTTCTCCGGCTGCTCGACCCGGTAGCGGATCATAGCCACATACCGCTGCACCACCGCGGCGATTAAGCGTCTCGCACCCCGTGCGGGCGCGATAATGTATACGACAATGCCTGCCGCAGCAGTTGTCTGTTCCGAATGCAATGGTACGGGATGGAAGATCGTGGAACGCGAAGAGGTTTCGGGCGCCGTCCGCTGCGAGTGCGCAGCCGCCGAGCGGGCGGCGCGTCTCGAATCCGGGGCCGATATTCCGCCTCTTTACGAGAAAGCGTCTTTCGAAAACTTTCTCCTCTCGCGGGACAACCCGATCGGCTACCGCGAACTGACCGAAGTGTATCTCGCCGTTCGAGGCTATGCCCGCGAGTTCCCGCACGCAAAGAAACCGGGCCTTCTTCTCATGGGGGAGCCGGGTACCGGAAAGACGCATCTCGCTGTAGCCGCTTTTCGCGCCATCATGGCCAAAGGTTTCGGCGGCCTGTTTTTCGATTACCAGACTTTGCTTGCTCGCATTCGCTCAGGCTACGACTCATCCTCCAATTCGACCGATAAAGAAGCTTACAGGGTAGCTATCGACACCGAGGTCATCCTGCTCGACGACCTCGGTGCGCATCGTGTTACGGACTGGGTCGAAGACACCGTCACGTCGATCATTACCTCGCGCTGCAATCAGCGCAAACCTCTGATCGCAACCACGAATCTGATCGATCCGGAAGCCGGATACGCCACTTACGAGCGCTCCGCCGAAGGTAAAATCGACTATCGAACCACGTTAACTGAGCGTATCGGTCCGCGCGCCCGCTCGCGTCTGTTCGAAATGTGCCGGGTTATCAAAATGCCTCTCGTCGAGGATTTCCGCATGCGAAAACCGAGCGGCCTCAGGCCCGACGCATGATCGTCCGCGCCGCCGTCTTCCTTCTTTTCTCCGCCGCGCTCGCGCCCGCATGGGTGGAATCGGTCGAATTTCCGTGGAATGCGTATCCGAGGCAACTCTGGGAACGGGAACTGGTCTGGCTGAAAAATATCGGCGTCACTCATGTGAGCCTCCCGCCTGCGCAGGACGTCTCGCAGCTGACAGAAGTGCTTCAGATCATTCGCCGGCTCGGAATCGAGGCCGATCTCGAAGGACCAATACCGGACTCTCTCCTGCCCCTCAGTCGTGCGCACGGAGGCTTTCTTACCGATCCGCTGCCAGGTCCGGTTTCCCGAATTTCGACCCTCGCGCCCGCGGCGGTGACGCACTCGCGGGAACTCCTGACTGCCGGGACCGCGGCGCTGATCTGGACCGACGTGGAAGAAACGCTCGGACCCTCCGGATATCGGCCAGGCGCAGTCAACTTTGCGGGCGAAGAGACCCCCGCGACCGGTCCGCTACGTCAAAGCGTTCAGCTTTCCTCTTATTGGAGTAAGACCTTTCCGTCTCTCCGGCCTATGCCGGGAGCCGGCGTAACGCTCGCCGCCACGCCGGCCGCGAAACAAGACGCCGCCGGCCCCTCAGTGCGCCAGTTTGCGGGCGAAAATAACATCTCTGTCGTCTCCGTCGTGAACAAATCGGCCAGCCCCTGGACGGGTGACCTGAAGGTGTTCTATCCCACGGCGAAACGCTCCATCAGCGTCCCCGGCGTCTCGGTTCCCGCCCATGACGCGCTCTGGCTCCCCGTCGACATTCCCCTCACGGCTGGAGCTTTGTGCAAGGATTGCAGCGCCTTCTCCAACGCCGACCGGCTTGTCTACGCAACCGCCGAACTGACGGCCATGGAATACGAAAACGGCATTCTGGCCATGGAATTCACCTCTCACGGAAAAGGCGAAGCCGTTCTGCAGCTTGCGCGCGAGCCGTACGGACCGCTGGTTGCCGGTGGTCGGCCGGTCGAGTTCGATTGGGACGAACACACTCAGCGGGTCCGGCTCCCGATCCCTGCCGGCAAGGGAGCCGGCAGCCACGTGCGCATCGGAATCGCGATCGAGCCCCCGGACGCCACCGCCTTTTTCGATAGCGCGCATGTGCTGGTCATCGGCGAAACCAACCACCTTACGGCACAGTTTTCGTCCGATGCGATCGCGCAGCGCTCGCGGCTCCGTTCCTCGCCGGCGTTTGAGGCGGAACAGCAACCCGGCAGCGATCCGCTCGCTCGTGTTTATCGGATCAGGGTTCCCGATGCCCTTGTTAATGGAGATCATGCCGACCTGGCAATCGAAGCTGACGGAGTGCAGATGAGCCATGCGCGTCCTCAGTTGCTGGTCCCGGTTACGGTACGAATACCGGATGCCATCGGCGTGCACCTCTCCGCCGCCTCGGCGTTACCGCTGTTTCCGGCTACTGTCGCGGTAAATCAGCGCGCGGGACGCGACCTCACGATCAGTCTCCGCAATAACGCCCCCGAAATCCGCAACTTCCAGATAGAGCTGAAGGGCGACGGGATCGAGTTCTCACCCGAGAAACTTCAGGTGACCGTGGGCGCGTCAGTTGCGCGTGACATCTCGTTTCGCGTCTTCGCCAGGGATGCGGCCCCCGGACTCCATTCCGGTTCCATCAACGTTTCAGGAGCCGCTTCTTCCACGGAACCCATTCAGTTCGCGGTATTTCCGGAGGGCGGGGCGGTGGCGTTTTCGACGGCCGGCTTTTCGCTGATTGAAAGCGCGAAATTCCGCGCGTCGTTCATGCCCGGGCGGTGGCTGGAACTGGTGAATAAGGAGAACAATCAAAACCTGCTGGCGAGCACCGGAATGCCTTTTAAACCGGGATTGATCGAAGTTCGCGGCGACGCGCTTGCATTCCAGAGCGGCCAGCAAGTCCTGAAGCTCGAAGATCTGCAACAACTTGCCCCAAAACCCCGACGCTAATCCTGGACTTTCGGCTCCCCATTCAGATACAATACGGATAAATAACATGATCCAAACGCCATCCAAAATCGCCGGCGAAGCGGTTGCGGCACTAGGTCGCGCGGACGCTATGGGCCTGCTGCCGGCCGACGAGCCGATCGATACGCGCGATCTCACCGCCGCGCTTCTCAGCATGCTGGACCATCTGCACCGTGCGGGCATTGGCAGAACAATACACGCCATGGCGAACGGTCATCTGGCGGAAAGTCCTGTGGAAATGGAACATCTTCTCCGGCAACTGAACGCGGCTCTCGAGGAATCGCCCGTCCCGGAATATGAGTGGAAGCAGGTTGGCGGCGTGCTCGGTCCCGAACTGCTCGCGCGGCTGGTGGGCATCTCCCCGATCAGTCTGCGCCGCTATGAAGCCGCCGCCCGGTCCACGCCCGACAAAGTCGCCGCCCGGCTGCATTTCCTGGCCATGGTTACGGGAGACCTCGCGGGCGCCTACAACAATATGGGCGTACGCCAGTGGTTCGACAGAAAACGAACCCAATTGGGCGGCCGTCCCCCCGCCGAACTCCTCAAAGGCGATTGGACGCCCGACATGGAAGGGCCGTCCCAGGTGCGCGAACTCGCAAGGGCGCTGACCGCTTCTTTCGCCGCGTGATTCTTTATCGCCACGCCGACCCGCGTTTTCCCTTTCTTCAGGAAACCGCCAACCAGCCCGCCGCTCGCTGGCACGATGCCGGCGAGGGGCCGGTCCAGTATCTCGCCGACACGCCGGACGGCGCCTGGGCCGAGTTCCTTCGCCACGAGGAAATCACGCTGGAGGAGGAATTACGGAACGTCCGGAGAGCCCTCTGGGTAATCCAGGTTCCCGACTCAATTCGTCCGGCAGAATTGCAAATCAAACCCAAAATCGCAACCGGAGGGCTGGAAACCTACCAGGCCTGTCAGGTCGAGGCCCGGCGATTGCGATCCGAAGGCGCAAAAGAACTGCGCGCGCCCTCGGCCGCTCTTATCGATGGCGGCGCCGGCGGCTGGACCGTTAAAGACGGCCTCCGGCCCGTGCCGAATCAAAATGGGTTTGTTTTTGCGCTCTTCGGCCCGCGACCGGACCTGATCGGTTGGGCCGCCACAATTGCGGGACGGCCCAGCCGGGATCTGCTAACCCGGGTTCGTTATTTCGACAGCTAAAGAACTTCTTCCGACCAGTTCTCCAGCACGGATTTGACCTTGCCGGTGAACTGATCGCCCAGCGCGCCATCGATCAGCCGATGGTCGAAGGTCAGCGCCAGATAGCACTGCGAGCGGATCGCAATCGCGTCGTCGATCACGACCGGAACCTTCTCCACCGTACCCACGCCCAGAATCGCAACCTGAGGCTGATTGATCACGGGTGTCGCGAATACGCTGCCAAAGCTGCCGAAATTCGTAATCGAGAACGTACCGCCCTGGATTTCATCGGGCTTCAGCTGACGTGCCCGCGCCCGCGCCGCCAGATCCACGATCGACCGCTGCAAACCAAGCACGTTCTTCTCGTCCGCATTCCGGATCACCGGCACGATCAGCCCGCCGTCCAGCGCAACCGCGATGCCCAGGTTGATCTCGTTGTGATAGATGATGTTCGTGCCGTCGATCGACGCATTCACGATCGGGTACGTACGCAGCGCTTCCACCGCGGCGCGAGTCACGAACGGCAGGAACGTGAGCGACATGCCGTAGCGAGCGGCGAAATCCTCTTTGTGCTTCGCACGCATCTTCGCCACTCGGGTCATATCGACGCGATGCACAGTGGTCACATGAGCCGATGTACGTTTGCTCATGACCATGTGCTCGGCGATCTTGATGCGCATGTTGCTCATCGGCTCGATCCGCGTTTTCGCCGTCGGCTGGGCCTGACCCACGGGAGCCGAAGGAGCCTGGACCGGAGGCGCAGCCGGGAGCGGGAGCTGGCGCAGCCGCCTGCTTCATGTACGACTCAAGATCGTCTTTCGTGATCCGTCCGCCCGCGCCAGTACCGTTGACCTTTCCCAGATCGATATTGTTTTCGCGAGCGATTCTCCGCACGAGCGGCGACAACGGACCAGCCGGTTCCTTGACTTCTTCAGCCACAGGCGCCGGGGGTGGAGGCGGCGGTGGCGCAGCGGGAGCCGCCGCGACAGGGGCCGGAGGTGGCGGAGGTGGTGGCGGTTCTACAGGAGCAGCCGCCGCCGGAGGAGGAGCCGGCGGCGGCAGGCGCTTCGGCGCCATTGTCGTTGATCCGCGCGACCACCGCGTTCACCTGAACCGTCTGGCCTTCCTGCACCAGCAACTCTCCAAGCGTTCCGGCCGATGGCGAAGGAATTTCGGTATCTACCTTATCCGTCGAAATCTCGAACAATGGCTCATCGCGCTCCACTTTGTCGCCGGGCTTCTTGAGCCATTTGGTCAGCGTTCCTTCAACGATGCTCTCGCCCATCTGGGGCATCACGACGTCTGTCATCTTTTCTCCTCTGCGCAAACCAGCACAGGCTCAACCTGCATCTCAAACTCAAAAACCTGTCCAAAACGCCGAATCAGCGAGTCCTTCACGCTCTCGGCGTCGGCCCGAATTCCCAGCGCGGCCATCGACGTTACCGGCTTCGTCAGGCCGCACGGCACGATGTAATTGAAATAGCGAAGATCGGTCGAAACATTAAGCGCCCAGCCATGGGTCGAAACCCAGCGGCTCAAGTGCACGCCGATCGCTGCGATTTTCGCCTCGCCCACCCAAACTCCGGTCAACTTCGCGATACGTCTCGCCTCGATGCCGAAGTCCGCAAGCGTGTCGATCAAAACCTGCTCGATTCCGCGCACGAACGCGCCCACGTCGCGTTTCCACTCCCGCAGATCCATGATCGGATACGCGACGATCTGGCCCGGGCCGTGATAAGTAACGTCGCCGCCGCGGTCGCTCTCATGCAGTGCAATGCCGGCCCGCTCCAGAACTTCGGGCGAAGCCAGCAGATTTTCCTCATGTCCGTTGCGGCCGATCGTAATCACGTGCGGGTGCTCGACGAACAGCAAATGGTCCGCGCCGAGCCCCTGCTTCCGCTCCGCCGCGATCCGGTGCTGAATCTCCAGCGTATCGCGGTAAGCCATACGCCCGAGATCCCGCACCACGCACTCCCGCATCATCTGTGAAAACCGGCTATGCATTGATAGCCAGGCCGTACACGTTGTTGAACGCTTCCCCGACCGCCTCATAGATCGTCGGATGCGCATGAATCGTGTGCATCATCGTCTCGACGGTCGCCTCGGCCTCCATCGCCGCCACGGCTTCCGAGATCAGCTCATACGCCTGGGGACCGATGATGTGGACGCCCAGAATCTCGCCGTACTTCTCGTCGGCCACAACCTTCACGAACCCGTCGTGCGACCCCAGAATCGTCGCCTTGCTGTTCGCCACGAAGGGGAACTTCCCGACCTTCACCTTGTACCCGGCCGCCTTCGCCTGAGCCTCGGTCAACCCCACGCTTCCGATCCCAGGCTCGGTATACGTCGCGCCAGGGATGTGGTTCCGGTTGATCGGCTTCGCCGGCTTACCCGCCATCTTCGCCACCGCCACCATTCCCTGCATCGAAGCCACATGGGCCAGTTGAGGCGTTCCGGCAACCACGTCGCCGATCGCATAAATGCCAGGCTCAGCGGTCTCCTGGTAGTCGTTCACCTTGATGAACCCGCGATCGGGCACGATCTTCGTATTCTCAAGTCCGATTTTCGCCGTATTGGGCGAGCGCCCCACCGCGACCAGCAGTTTCTCCGCTTCGACTTCCTCGACCTTGCCGCTCGATAGCGTAACCTTCATCTTCACGCCGGTGGCCGTCTTCTCGACGTTCTCGCACTTCGCCCCGGTCTCGACGCGGATCTTGTTCTTTTTGAATACGCGTTCGAGCTCTTTCGAAACCTCTTCGTCCTCCACCGGAACCAGTCGCGGCAGCATCTCGAAAATACTCACCTGCGAACCAAACCGCTGGAACATCGACGCGAACTCGACGCCCACCGCGCCGGCGCCGATGATCATCAGCGATTTCGGAATCTGCGTCATGTTCAGGATTTCGATATTGGTCAGGATACGGTCCGCATCCGGCTTCAAACCGGGAAGCATCCGCGCCTCCGACCCCGTCGCAATCAGGATGTTTTTGGTTTCAAGGACCTGTGTGCCCTTGTCGCCCTTCACTTCGGCGTTCTTGACTTCAACCAGCTTGATCCCGTCCGGACGAACGCCTTTGATCGTCCCGAATCCCGGAACCACCTCAACCTTATTCTTCTTCATCAGAAAATCGACGCCCTTGGCGTGTTTCTGAACAATCCCGTTTTTCCGCTCAATTACTTTCGGATAATTAAGAACGGGCTTCTCAATCGTTATGCCTTCTTCGGCGGAGTGGTTGGCGAAAGTCCACAATTCCGCCGTATGCAGCAGAGCCTTGGTCGGAATACAGCCGACATGAAGACAAGTTCCGCCCAGCTTCGCATCTTTTTCGATAATGGCGGTCTTCAGTCCGTACTGCCCGGCGCGCACCGCTGCCGAGTAGCCGCCGGGGCCGCTACCAATCACAATCAGGTCGTATGTCACGTAACTCCATTCTACATGGCACGTCTGTATACCATGGTTGGAGGAATGGCGCGCATCTCTTTGGTTTTGTTGCTATTTGCGGGAGTTCTTCCCCTCGCTCTAACGGGGCAGAACTCGCCGAACCAGACCGCTACGCGCGACTTCCCCCCGAGCGCTGCGCGCGATTTCCCCATCGATTCGATTACTGTTGAAGGCAATCGGATTCTCACCGCCCCCGCCATCATCGCCGCCTCCGGTCTGAGGAAGGGTCAGAACGGCAACAACGCGGTTTTCGACGACGCGCGGGACCGCCTGATCGCCAGCGGATACTTCGACATGGTCGCGTATCGCTATAAACCGGCGGCGTCCGGCGGCTACCAGATCACCTTCGAGGTCCAGGAGCTCGAGACCTTATACCCCATCCGTGTTGACGGGCTTCCGGTCTCCGCGGATGAGGTCACAGGTTATCTGAAAACCCAGGATCCGCTTTTTACCGGCAAGATGCCCGGCACCCAGCAAGTCCTCGATCACACCGCGAAGCAGATCGACTTCTACCTCGAATTGAAAGGCCATCCGGCGGAAGTCGCGGGGAGGGTCGTCGCCACCGCTCCCGGACAACTCGAAATCGATTTCACGCCGCCGCGCGGTTTGCCCGCGGTCGCGGCCGTGACGTTCGAAGGCAGCAAGGTGATTTCCGCGATCGACCTCCACAACAAAATGAACGAAGTGGCTTTCGGCCAGCCTTTCAGCGACAGCGCCTTTCGCATGCTGCTGGAGAGCCAGATCGTGCCCTTGTATGAGGCGAAAGGCTACCTGCGAGTCACGTTCCCGAAGATTTCGGCCACGCCGTCAACGAGCGTCACTGGCGTCGACGTAAAGGTGACCGTTAATGAAGGCCCCGAATACAAGCTCGTGCGGGTTGCGGTAGCGGGCAAGTCGCCGGAGGAGAGCGAGCGCATCCTGAAACGGGCCAAACTGCCGCAGATGACGGTCGCGAACTTCGACCAGGTGCGCGAGGCCGCGGAAAGCGTAAAGAAATCGATGCGCGGCCAGGGCTTCCTCGACGCGGATGTCACGACCGATCGCAAGCTGGATGACGAGAAGAAGACCGTCGAATTCTTCCTCGTCCTGGATCCGGGTCCGGAATACACAATGGGAAAGCTGACCGTCAACGGCCTCGGCCTTGACGGCGAAGCGGCGATCCGTAAAATGTGGAGCGTAAAGCCAGGCGACGACTACCCGCAAGGCTACGGGGATTACTTCCTCAAGAAGGTCAAAGATGAAGGCATCTTCGACAACCTGGGCGATACGAAAGCTACGCCCGATGTCAATCTTAAGACGCATGTGGTCGATGTGACGCTTGATTTCAAATTCGCGCGCGATCAGCTGAAAAAGCCAACCGGACCGGGCGGCTTCCCCGGTCAAACGCCCCTGGCGAAAGAACGAATGTCGTCGATCTGACCGGGAATTGTTTTCCCTTACTTGAGCAGGATTTTGCCCAATCCCAGTGCTCCCGTCGCCGCGCCTGTTGCAAACAGGCCATTCAACCCCGGCGTAGCATTCGACGGGACAGTCACCGCAAGGCTGGCGCTTCCCAGCGCATTCGCGGTCACGGTGCCTAAGAGCAAACGCGGATTGTTCCAGTAAATGCTTACCGCCTCGCCCATTCCGAATCCCACGGGTGATGTCGTTATGGCGTCTCCAGGCGCGCTGATCGCCGGAAGCACCGCTACGGCTGGTATCACCGACAAAGTCGCCGCGCCCAGGTCCTTACTGGTCAGGCCATAAGCATAAACGTTCGCCACGCCAATGGGTTGCTGCGGAAACAGAAACGCAGCCGAGAACGACCCCTGGGAGTCCGCCTTCGCCGCCGCGAGCACCGGCGACAGTTGAAGGACTCCTGCGAAAACATCGATCTGCTCGTTCGGACTGAAGCCGCTGCCTGAGACGGTAATCTTCGAGTAAGGCGACGCGCTTCTCTGGCTAAGGCTCAAGGATGCCGCGGGCAATACCGTCAGAGAGAAGGAGCCGTAGTAACAAGGCGCCGTACCCGGTGTAAAGCTCATCGCCTGGCATATATCCCCCGGCGGAGTGCCCGGCGCTCTCCAGGTGTATTCGGTGAGCACCACGGCGAAACCATTGTAGAAATAAACTGCCGTACCCGCTCCGGGCACCGGCGCGTAAGACAGCGTTTCCGTACTGTTGTTGTTTGGCGTGAAGTACGGAGTCTCCACGGGACCGAACACCGAAATTCCCGGCGTCGAATTGTTGCCGTTGAAGAACAAGTTCAAGCCGGCGAATTTGAACATGGCAGACGGCGCGCCGAACATGTAATACCTATAAGACTTACCGGCTTCGAGTAAAATGTTGACGCTGGCTTCCAGATCGGACGGACCATTGACAGGCGAACTGCCATTGGGATTCGAACTGAGCCATAAGTCCCACGCAGCATCGTTGCCTGAGGTGTTCCAGATCTGTCCGCCGTAGGCGCCGCCAGTTGCGTTGGTTGAAAACTCCACTGCGCCCGTTAACATGACCTGGGAGTGAGCCGAGGGAATTAACATCAATGCGGCTATGAGTGCGCCCCATCCTTTACCCGACCTTAACACTCCAATAGCTTTCAAGAACGCTCTTAATGGCGCAGACATGGTCACTGAGTCTACCACGATGTGATTTCGGGGGACCTTCAATAGAATTTCATTACTTCGACATCACGTTCGAGTGTCAGGCGGCCTGATCGTCCGGGACTTCTTTCGGGTAAAATCCAGTTTGACGACCGCCTTCCTTGCCGACCCCATCGCGAAGCAGCACGACACCGGTCCCGGCCATCCGGAACAGCCCGCCCGCTGGGACGCGGCCGTTCGCGGACTCGGCACAAATCCACTGACGGACGTCGCGCCGCGATCCGCCACGGAAGACGAACTCGCTCTCTGCCACACCCGCCCCTACATCGCAATCGCACGCCGCGACGTGGAACGCAGGGCGACCGTGCTCAGCACGGGCGATACGGATCTCAGCCCGCAGTCGTTCGACGTCGCCCTGCGCGCGGCAGGCACATGTCTGAATGCCGTTGATCTCGTAATGAGAGGTGACGCGAGAAACGCCTTCTGCATCGTGCGGCCTCCTGGCCATCACGCTTCGGCCGCGCGAGGAATGGGCTTCTGCCTGTTCAACAATATCGCCATCGCCGCCCGCTACGCGCAGTCCCGCTATGCGGTCGATCGCGTAGCCATCGTCGATTGGGACGTCCATCACGGCAACGGCACTCAGGACATCTTTTACGAAGACGGCTCGGTTTTCTTCTTCAGCACCCACCAGTCGCCCTGGTACCCTGGAACCGGCGACACGCGCGAAACCGGCAAAGGAGCAGGGAAGGGACAAACCCTCAATTGCCCTTTCCCTGCCGGCGCCGGACGTGACCAGATTCTCGGCGCATTTCGCGACCGCTTCGCCGAAAAAATGGACGAGTTCCGCCCCGACCTCGTGCTGATCTCCGCCGGCTTCGACTCGCGACTCGCCGACCCCCTCGGCCGCTTCACTCTCACCGACGCCGACTTTGCCGACCTGACAACGCTCGTCCTGGAAGTAGCCGACAAGCACTCCGGCGGACGCCTGATCTCAGTCCTCGAGGGCGGCTACAACCTCGCAGGACTCACGCGTGCCGTCGCCGCCCATACGCAATCGCTGCTTTTGGCATGACGGGTGCTTTTAACCTCACTGGAGGTAATTCCAAAATGAATTGGGACACCATCGAAGGTAACTGGAAGCAGTTTACGGGTCAGGCGCGCCAGAAATGGGGCAAACTCACCGATAGCGACTGGCAAATAGTAGCCGGCAAGAAAGACGAACTCGTCGGCCGCATCCAGGAGCGCTACGGCATAGCCCACGAGGAAGCGCAGAAACAAGCGGATGAATGGGCAAAGGCTATGAAAGAAGAAGAGAAAGTCAGCAAGGCGGGTTCCGCCCCGCGCTATTGAAGGAAAGCCATTGACTCAATGCTATCGAGTCAAAGCTGCTGAATCGAATCGAAATAACTGATTCCGGCCACTCCCGCGGCGCCCGCTTCGGTACACAAGTGGGCGTTCTCGGGAGTAATGCCCCCTAACGCGAGAACCGGCACATCGGATAGCCGGGTGAACTCTTTGATCGCCTCCGGCCCAAGGGCCGGCTGGGAATCCGTTTTCGACAAAGGTTTGAAAATTGGTGCGAGCAGTACAAAATCTGCGCCGCGAACTCGTCCGGCGTCGGCAAGCCGATGGCACGCGACCGTGACCAGAAAACCCGGGCGCGCAAATACTTCCGGCAAAATCGAACCGTCGCGCAGGTGAACGCCGTGCGCTCCGCACGCAATTGCCACGTCCGCACGGTCATTCACGATTATTTTCGTGGAATGAGGATTCGGCAACCGCAGGACGTGGCGTGTCAAGGCCGCGAGATCCCTGGCTGAAAGCTCCCTCTCCCGAATCTGAAAAATCTCAACACCCCGGGCGAGCCAGGCGGCCGCATGATCCAACCATTTGACCTCGTCTTCCAGCCAGGTCCCGTTGCTGATCAAACACCGGATCAATCCTAAGCCAGTCCGTCGAGCTTTCCCGTTTCCCGCGCGCTATGCGCACGTTTGTGGAGCGCCGTGATATCGACGCCCGCGAAAGCCACCGCGATCGCCCCACCCACTGCCACCGGCAGCGACAGGGACCAGAACATAATCTCCGCGAAACTCTGCGACGGCGAGTGCTCGGAAAGCAGCAGCATGAGAGCGTACATCACCGCCTGCTGATATGCGCCCACGTTCGCGGGAGCGACCTGAATCAGTGTGAAGATCGCCTTCACCACCAATAAAAAACCGGCGGCGGAAAGACCAAGATCGAAGTTGTCCGCCCGCAGGAGCGCCCACACCGCCAGCGCCTGTGTCAGCCAGTAGAACCCGCTGATTCCCAACGCGGCCCGCAGTTCCGGCCAATGCCCGAGCCGATGGATCTCTTCAAGCAGATGAACGAATCGCGCCGCCCAGCTCGTATTCTTCACAAAGTGATGAGCATGATGCCGCCGGAACAACACGAAAAGAGTCAGGGCTGAAATCACGACGACACCGCCGCTGAAAGCCCACATCACGTCCGTGATCACCCGATGGCTTCCGATCTGAAACGTCACCAGGAGATAAATAATGACAATCCAGATCCCGTCCATAATCCGCAGGATGAAGTCCGAGGTGAACGCCAGCGACAACGGCACTTTGCTTTCATACGAGAGCAGAAAGCAGCGAACGAGCTCGCCCGCCCGCGCCGGCAGCACATCGTTCGCGAACAAACCGACGAACACGGCCTGAAGACACAAGGCAAAGGAAGGACCGCCCACCGGTTTGACCAGAACCTTCCATCGCCACGCGTCGAAGAAATAAACGGAGATCTCGATGGCGATCGCGAGCGCCACCAGCTTCCAGTCCAGTTTCCGCAGATCCTCGCCGAGTTGCGCGTAGGAAAATTTCCAGAAAACCGAGATCAGCGACGCGCCGGAGATCGTATATCCGATCGCCGGTATCAGCCACTTTGGAATTCTTCGCCGCTTCGGCGGCGCTTCAACGGTATCCATAAGCGTCATCCATAAGCGTCCGTGGCGGCCAAACAATCTTATGATAACGCCCTGGTTTTTCAGGAATTGCGCATCGCCCGCCGCAGTTTCCGGCCGGACCACGCTACTGTGGCGAAGAAAAACGCGAAACTGATCAGGATTACGGTGAGCCGGCGCTCGGGAGGCAGCGTCCGCGCCACGTCTTTATTGTCCGGATTGATGTTCGTTCGCACCTGCAGGGATACGCTGACCGGCGACGGGCCGTCCGCATTGATCACCACCACGGCGTATTGGCCCGGCGTTTCGAGAACCCTCCGGAAATCGCCCGATCGGGCGTCGGGGGTGGTTGCAAGCGTCGCGTGATCTTCCCCCCGGTCAAAGAGCCGGAATTCGCTCAGCGGAAGCAGTTCGACATGCACGCTTCCATCGCCGCTGACCACTTCAAAGTGACAATCCACCTCGGCCGGCGTCTGCCGGATGGTAAAGGGAACCCAGCGGAAATCCCTCGGCTGTAGCCGGAGCAGTTGTCCTTTCTCCTGCGGCCCTGCGCCCTGCACGGGAAGCAACGCAACGGCGAGTAGTGCAAATGTTCCTGAGACGTTCATCCCCAGAAACAATTCTCCCATCAGCGCACCCGGCCTCGGAACGGGTGTTACCTGTCTCCCGAACAAACAGGCCCGCGGGCCGCAAGAGCGGATGACGGTGTGGGGAGCTTTATCTCGGCGCCGGTGTTCTTAAGCAACCGGAATCGGTTCTTCAGGGGAGCGCCTGCCACTGTTACTTCGTGACGATCTTCTGCGAACACCGCGATTATTTCTATAAAAGCGAACCTGGCCAACGCGCAGTCGGTGTATGCCGCGCTCGCCGAGTTCGGCGCGTCTCCTCAGCGCATTCGCGTCGAGACTTCGCGGAGCGCGGCAGTTTCTTTCGCTTCGATCGCGCTCCCCGCGGCTTCGATCTTCTTCGCGACCTCCCGGGCATCGATTTTGACGCATCCGGCACGCTTGCAAGATTGGCCATAAAATCGCTTCAGGACGCCCGCTCAGCTTTAAAAAACCTATCGTTCGAGGATAGCCACGCCACAAAACGCTCTAAAACTCTGCCCAATTGAATCCTCATGACTGTGCTGCGCGCTCCCCGGTGACCGTCCCATCGCCCTCGAAATACAAAGCGGATCTCGATCACCCCGTCATCTCGCTCCGAGTGGCGAGGCGGAACGCTGTAATGAGCGCATCCCTGAAGCCCATGGCTCTCATGCGCGCATAGCCGGTTCCATGGTCCGGCATCTGCCGTCGGGTTTCGATAATGCTCCAGGTAGTAGAGCGCGCCAAATGCGAAAGCCAGCGCCGCGGCCGAAAACATCAGTGGGCGCGCAGTGCGTAAGGGTTGGCTCCAGTCGCCTGTTGCCAGAACAACCAGCACCGTCGGGACGAGCAACACTATCGCGAGTTGAAAGATATGTGCGGGTGTACCTTCGTCCCTTTGTGGAGGCTGGCCGTACCCCGCAACGACCGCAAGCAACGCAATCAGGGAGAGTAAGACTGTCACATAGCCACTAAAGCTGTTGACCTCCTGCTTGCGTTCTCGCATAGGGTCATGATACCTGCGATGATTGATGGTGTAAAGCACTTTATGATGCGAAGTAAAATGCGGTTTCGCCCACGCCCTTGTCCGGCCTGATAAACGAATGTTCCGTTTTCGGCGTGGTGCGGATTCGGAAGCCCGGCGCCCCGTCAGCGAGGGGATGCCTGGCGTATGGCTTCAGGTCCGCGTCGCTTGGGACCCTGGAATGCGATGGTCAGGACCGAGCCGGTATTCTTCACCCCGCTCTGACATTGCCCTTCAGATGCACCACCGATGGATATGCGCCAACACGCTCAATATCAATTGCCGTCATAACGGAGGACCGCGTTCCGTTCAGCCGGAACTCCCATATAATATTTTGGCTCCTGGCCATTCAATATGCGAGCCAGGAACAACAAAGTCAGGATATTGCGTTTCATGCCGGCCCAGAACATCTCAACTGAATACTGATATCGTTCCGCCAGGGGAACAGGCAAGCTGCGCCCGGCGTGGCCCGTTCACGCCGTTGACTTCACCCCAACAATGCGGCCGTCGAACAGATCGATCGATCTCTCGGCAAACCGGGCATAGCGCGGATCGTGCGTGACGATGCAAATCGTCGCGCCGTTCCGATGCAACTCGGTCAGCAGGCCCATCACAGCCTCGCCGTTAACAGAATCCAGATTACCGGTCGGTTCGTCTGCAAGCAGGATGGAAGGATCACCGCGCCAGAGCGCGAGCAACCGCGACACGCTGCTGCTGGCCGCCCGAAAGCTGCGCCGGGTAATGCTTCATGCGATGCGCCATGCCCACGCGATCGAGCGCTTCCTGCGTCCGGCGCTTACGCTCCGCGCTGCCCATACCGCGATAAGTCAACGGCAGCTCCACATTCTCATAAACAGTAAGATCGCCAATGAGATTGAACGCCTGGAACACAAAACCGATCTCGCGGTTACGGATACGCGCGCGCTCGCTCAGCTTCAGATCCTGCACCGGCCGCCCGTTGAGGACATACGATCCGTCCGTCGGAGAGTCAAGCAATCCCAAAATAGCCAGCAGCGTGGACTTCCCGCACCCCGAAGGGCCGGAGATCGAAACGTATTCGCCTCGCTGAATTTCGAGATCGATGCCGGCGAGGGCATGCGTCTCGACCTCATCCGTAACGAATACTCTGCTCACCGCTTCCATATGGACTAAAGGTTCCATCATCACCGTGACTCTCCTGAAAAATACGCTCCAGAGTAAACTTCAGTTCAATCGAATACGCGGACGTTCATCCTGATTCGACATGTCGGACAGAATGACCTGATCGCCGGGCTTGAGGCCGTCGAGAATCTCAATGCTGTTGACCGAAGCGCGGCCCAGTCTCACGACGGTTCGCGTGTGCGCCCTTGCCGTCCGCATCCAGCTTGAAGAGACTCACCGAGCTGTTCGGCTGGCCGAATACAGGCCGTCCCACATAAATCACGTCGGGCAGACGCACGATCTCAACCGTTCCGTCAACGCTCAAATCCGGCACGGCGCCTGAGGGCAGGGGACCATCCAGCTTGCAATCCACCGTTCGAGTGCCGTTCACAATCGATGCATCGATGCGGCTGACATGCCCGGGAACAATGCCGTTCCGCGTGTCAATCGAAGCCTTCTGCCCGAGCAGAATGTCCTTCGCCTGCGTCTCGGCGATCTGCAGCCGCGCCATCAGCTTCCATGGCTGCGCAACCTTCGCCAGCACGTCGCCCGCTTTCACGCGCTGGCCCACCTGCAGCGTCATCTCCTGCATGCGCCCCTTGATGCCGGCGCGGATCGTGAGATCGTCCACCTGCTTTTTCTTCAGCAGCCAGGTCGCGCGCAGCTTCTCGATCTGAACCTTCTGCGCCTCCAGTTGCGCGTCAGCCGATTCCTTCATAATGCCGAGCTTTTGTTTCTCCGTCTGAAAGCGATTCACCGCCTGTTCCCACTTCGCCGCGGCCAGCTTTTCGTTGAGCTGCGATTCCAGATGCGCCGCGAAAAGCTGATCCTCGCTCTCTTTGGTGATCTGGGCCTGCTTCAGATCGCCCTCGGCCGTTCCGACGACGGCCTGCTCGTCGAAGGTCTGGCTCTGCAGCTTCACCTTGAGATCGGCATAGTTTGCTTCGGCCTGTTTGGTCTGCCATTCGAAATCGTTGGCGTCGGCCTCCATCTGCGGATTGGTCAGGACCAGCAGCACCGAATCGGGATTGACCTCGTCGCCCGACTGGCTGAGGATCTTACTCACCTGGCTGTCGAACGCGGCCTGAATCCAGAGGATGTCCTCGGGCACAAGCGTCCCGATGCCGCGTACATCAATCACCAGGGAACCGCGTTTGACCGAGTCGATCAGCTGAGTGGAGCGTTCGACCGCCGGCGCCGCCGGTTTGAGCTGGTTGATTCGCCAGCCGCCGACCGCGAGGACGGTGGCCACCGAGCATGAGCCAGATCACGCGGCGGATGAGCTTGTTTCTGGCAACGCCTTTTCGCTCGATGTCCACGCCGTGCCCTCCTATGCCTTTTCGGGCGGCGCGAAGAACCGCGCAATGATTTCGGTGGTCTGCTGCCA
Organism: Terriglobia bacterium; assembly: GCA_963831795.1. Classification (GTDB taxonomy): domain Bacteria; phylum Acidobacteriota; class Terriglobia; order Bryobacterales; family Bryobacteraceae; genus BOG-234. The sequence continues at coordinate 107,448 of CAWHSB010000002.1, forward strand.
GTGCTGCGACTCCGCCTGCAGTTGTTTCTTGCCGGACTTCGTCAGAGTGTAAAATTTCGCTCTGCGATTATTGCCGGAAACTCCCCAACTGGATGAGATCGAGCCTTCCTGTTCCAGTTTGATCAGCACCGGGTAGATGGTTCCCTGGTTTACCGCCAGAAGATTCTCGCTGATCTGTTCGATGCGGCGGGCAATGCCGTAACCATGCTGCGGCCCGAGCACATCGAGCGTCTTCAGCACCATCAGCGCAAGCGTTCCCTGCCAGACATCTTTCTTATCGCCCATAAGGCCGTTCAACTCCTGTGGGATTCCAAAACAAGCATGTCACAGCTCTTGTTGGAAAGCAACAGAAGAATTCGGGCGCGTTGCGTGCCATCCCCCACAACGTCGGAACCGGTCTGAAATTGGCGGGGTCCATTTCACCACCCTGGAGTGGCGATTGCTCAATTTCAGGTAGAAGTCTGCAGTAAAGGAGAAAAATTATGTCGTCAAACGGATTCGAAGACAGCCGCGTTGCGCAGGGGACCTTCAATAAGAAGGCGCAATATCCTTCGAACTTTCAGGACGTTGAAGACTCGAAGGCGATTTCCCGCGACGATGTGCGGGACGGTTATTCAACATCGCCGTCGGGCGAACAAAAGACCACCCGCCTGCGAAGGGTTCTCTCCGCGAGTACGCTCGCCGGCGACCCGGTGCGGAATTCCGCTGGTGAGGATCTCGGCAAAATCGAAGAGATCATGCTCGACATCCCGAGCGGCCGGATCGCGTATGCGGTTCTCTCTTTCGGAGGGTTTCTCGGCATCGGCGATAAATTATTCGCAGTACCCTGGAGTTCATTGAGAATTGATGAGGGAGCACACCAGTTCATCCTGAACGTCGACCGCCAGACCCTCGAGAACGCACCGGGATTCGACAAGGACAACTGGCCGGACATGGGCGATCCCGCGTTTGAAAGCGCCGTATATGGCCATTTCGGCGCGGCGCCCTACTACGAACACCACACTACCGAAGCCGGCGACTATATGGGCGACAACCCGCGTTCCGATCGAAGCGCGGAATACGAACCGTCGACGACCTATACCCCGGGGCAACGGCATTAGAAAGCAAGGAGAACAAGTTATGTCGAAAATGGCAACGATGGACGATCTTTTCCTCGACGAAATCAGTGACCTTTACGATGCCGAAAAACAGCTGACGAAGGCCCTTCCGAAGATGGCGAAAGCTGCCGCGTCGGACCAGTTGAGGCAGGCATTTGAAGACCACCTGGAACAAACCCAGGGCCATGTCGAGCGGCTGGATGAGATTTTCGAATCTCTTGCGCAAAAGAGTTCGGGTAAAAAATGCGCGGCGATGGCGGGACTGATTAAAGAGGGCGACGAGCTTGCGAGCGATACCGAACAAACTGCGGTTCGCGACGCTGGCTTGATCGCAGCCGCACAAAAGGTCGAACATTACGAGATCGCCGGCTACGGCAGCGCCCGCGCCCATGCCGAGATACTGGGACACGCCAATGCCGTGAGGATGCTGGACGAAACCCTGGCCGAGGAAAAAGAAACCAACGATAAGCTCAACAGCCTGGCCGAGATGGGCATAAACACAGAAGCCTCGCACATCCGGGCCGCCCCGAAAACCCGGAAAGCCGGGTAGTTAGAGCCGGCCCGGGAATTTCCGGTGAGCGTCTTCCGGCATCCTTTCCGCTCACCGGAAATTTATTCCGCGTGATATCCTGGTTCAGTTTGCGAGTGAATCGTTGTTTCTCGTTCGTGGCTGCTACCGCCCTGTTCGCCTCTGGCCTGTCGGCTCAGGCGCTTTTCAACAAACCGGTTAAGGTGTTCGGCGACCCGAATTTCATCGGAACGGCCGCACGTCCTCTTACATTCGATTCTTACGGTCCGAACGTTGTACAAGGAGGCGAGCTGTCTCAACCTCTTGGCGTAGCTATCGATAATTCGGTCGCTCCGCCGATCGTCTACATCGCAGACACGTCGAATAATCGGATCCTGGCCTGGCAATACACTACGCAGCTGACACCGGGCGCGGTTGCCGATATCGTGCTGGGACAGTCCGATCGATTCAGCAACCTCGTCCAGGGTCCTCCTTCGGGCTCTTTATCCACCGGGCTGAACCACCCCACCGGTCTCGCCGTGGACGGCGCCGGGAATCTCTATGTGGCCGATTCCGGAAATAATCGCGTACTCCGTTATCCCAAACCTTTTTCCCAGCCGGCTGGCTATCAGTTTCCGAACCTGATTCTCGGCCAGACGTCCTTTTCCGGATATACGGGTAACGCCGGCGGCGTGTCCGCAAGCACCCTGCTTCTCTCAAGCGGTTCGTCGTTCGTCCCGAAGACTGGTCTTGCATTCGACGCCGCGGGTAATCTCTGGGTCACCGACACCGGAAACAATCGGGTACTGCGATTTCCCGCCGGCGTGCTGAGCGCGAATCTGAACGGTCCTTCCGCCGATCTCGCCGCCGGACAAACGGACCTCGTATCCAGTGCCGCCGCAACCGCTCAGATGGCGAAAAACGGTTTGTCGCATCCCACGAGCGTGGCGTTCGACAGCGCCGGCCGAATGCTGGTCGCCGATCAGCTTCAGCGGGTCGTTGTCTACCCGGCCGGGATCGGCGTCAACGCCACCGCAACACGAATTCTCGGATCTGCATCCGGCCAATCCGGTCTGCCGCCTGTCAACAATGTGACAGTGGGCCAGGCGCTTGGGGTAGCGGTAGTCGGGCCAAATATTCTCGTCGCGGATGTGGCAAATAACCGGGTTATGGTATTCGGTTCGGTCGACACCTGGCCCGCTGAGACGACGATGTTTTCGCCGGCCGCCACCTCTGTAATCGGGCAAGCGGATTTTTCCAGCGCCAAAGCGAACCAGGGGAACGGGGATGCCTCGGCGAGCACATTGAATCAGCCGGTGGAGTTCGGGGTTGGAAATAACGAGCTTTACATAGCGGACAGCGCCAACAATCGCGTGCTGGTATATACGATCTCAAGTGGAACCCCGGCCGTTACAGCGGCACGCGTAATCGGTCAGCTCGATTTTCCCTACTACGGATTGAATCTGGTGGAAGGGAAGGAGTTCGGCATCACCAGCGCGAGCGGTTTCGTCTCCGGTTCGGCGATTCTGGATTACAGCGCTACCCCGCCGCACTTGTACGTCGCCGATACACTGAACAACCGCGTTCTCGGATTCAACAACTTCAATGCGATGCGGAACGGCCAGGCGGCCGATCTGGTGATCGGACAGCCCGACCTGTTTCGCACGATGGTGAACTACCCTACAAACAATGCCAGTACGCCGAATGCCCAGGGACTCAACCAGCCCTCTGCGCTCACCGTCGATTCGGTCGGAAATCTTTACGTAGCCGACTCGCTGAACTCGCGCATCCTGCGTTTCCCCACTCCGTTCAGTCCGCCGTCGGGAAGCACGACGCTGGAGACTGCCGATCTGGTGCTCGGTCAGACCAGCTTTACGTCGATCGTCACCGATGCCACCTCGCAGACGTTGCGCGCTCCGGCGGGTCTGGCGTTGACCAAAGATGGAGCGAACGCTTCCGTTGCGGGCGCCGGATGGCTGGTGGCATCCGACATTTCTCAGAACCGTGTCCTCCTGTTCCAGAAGCCGTTCTCGATCGGGATGAGCGCTTCGGTTGTTCTTGGGCAAGGGAACTTCACGTCGGCAACCGCAAGCTCGACTGCCTCCGGGCTGTCAGGGCCTCGGGGCGTGGCCGTCGACCCGCAGGACAGGATCCTCGTCGCGGACACCGGGAATGCGCGGGTGCAGGTATTCGGGACCGCGGCGGGTCTGGCAAACGGCGCGGGAGCATCCTTCCCCCTGACTTCCGGCCTTGGCCAGCCGGACTCGATCGGCATGGCTTCGAGCGGACAATTCTGGGTCGCCGACGCGAGCCAGAACGATCTGCTTCACTTTCCGTCCGTCGATCAGCTCCCGATCAAGAATTACGCACCCGACGCCAGCCAGCCGGCAGTCTCTCCACGATCCGCATTTGTGGATCAATTCAGTAATCTGCTGGTGGCCGACGGAATCAACAGAGTCCTCTTTTTTGCGCCGCAGCTTGCTGTGGTAAACGCGGAGAATTAGATTTCGGGCCGCGCACTGGCCCCGGGAACCTTCGCCGCGGTTTTCCCGCAGGTCAGCACGAATATCATTGCGAACGGCACAGACAGCGCCGCTACATTCCCCTTGTCGCCTGTCCTGGCTGACACCCAGGTTTTAGTTAACGGCACTCCCTCGGCGCTCTTTTACGTCTCCCCGGGGCAAATCAATTTCCCTCTCGTCACTTGGCCTGCCGACCGGAGGCACGGTTGACGTGCAGGTGATTCGCCAGTCGACCGGTCAGATTTATGGCGGCGCGGAAGTTCCCATGGCTACCGCCTCGCCGGGATTATTCACCGCAGGCGGAACGGGAACGGGCCAGGCAGTTGCCCTGAACGCCGTCGACAACACCGTAAACTCGCCGACCAATGCGGTTGCGCGCGGCCAATACCTCACCCTGTACGCCACCGGACAGGGGCCGGTTGCCAACGCGCCACCGGATGGGGAACCGGCCATGGGGCCGGTTCCTACGGCTTTGAATCCCCAGGTGCTTCTTGGCGGTGTTTACATTCCGGGTTCCTCGATCCAATACTCCGGTCTGGCTCCTTATCTGGTGGGCGTCTGGCAGATCAATATCCAGATCCCGGCGACCGCGCAAACCGGAAATTATGTCCCCATTCAGGTTCTGATGAACAGCGTCCCGAGCACGAATCCCGCGAATCCCGCTCAGATCGCCACCACTGTCTCCATCAAGTAGTCCTGGAGGCTCGCTTTTCACAACGCCATTGACATTGGCGTTGCAAATGCTAAGCATTCGGACATGGAGACCATTCGTCACGAATACCATGTCCCGAACATGGGGACGGCGGAGCGCATTGCTTCGCTGATTGCGGGCGCGCTCCTCGTCAGCCGCGCTCTAACCAGGGAAAAGAGCTGGACCGGGGCGGCTACCGGACTGGTGGGCGTCGCCCTTCTGCGTCACGGTATCACCGGATTTTCGTACACCCGGCGGGCGCTCGGCATCAATACAGCGGACTCAGAGGGTTCCGGATCCAGCGTCAAACATGAGTCGGGAGTTCGGGTCGATGAAGCGATAACGATCAACCGCCCGCGCGCGGAAGATCGATCCGTCTGGCGGGATCTTTCCAACATCAGCCAAGCTCCAGCATGGAAAACGTCGAGCTCGGTCTCCGCCGTCAACGGCGGAAACCGCTCCCATTGGGTCGCGAAGGGCTTCCACGGTAAAACCATCGAGTGGGACGCCGAAATCATCAATGAAAAAGAAAACGAACTGATTGCCTGGCGATCCCTTGACGGAGCGGATGTGCCTAATGCCGGCTCGGTTCATTTCAAAGACGTCCCCGGCGGCCGTGGCACCCAGGTGAACGTGGAGCTCCAGTACGCACTCCCCGGAGGCGCGGTAGCCGCATTCGTGGCCCGTATGTTCGGCGGAGATCCTTCCAGCCAGATCAGGACGACTTGAGGCGTCTGAAGACTCGCCTGGAAGCAGGGGTTTTGCCGTCGACGGACGGTCAGCCTGTTGGTACCCAGATGCCGCATCGCGCCGTTCCCCATGGCAGCGATGAAGTCGCCATGTCATCGGAGCAGTCCTTCCCGGCAAGCGACGCTCCGGCTTACACCCACTAACCACTCGAAACCGAGATCGGGAGCTTCAAAATGAAAGCAATCTGCTGGTACGGCAAAAGAGATGTTCGGGTGGAAAACGTCCCCGAACCCAAGCTGCTCACGAAACGCGACGCCATCATCAAGACGACCCTTACGGCGATCTGCGGGTCCGATCTCCACCTCTACCACGGCGTGATCCCGTCGATGGAACAGGGCGACATTCTGGGCCACGAGTTCATGGGGGAAGTAGTCGAGGTTGGTACCGACGTACCAAATTTGAAAAAGGGCGATCGCGTCGCCGTGCCCTTCTGCATCGCCTGCGGCCACTGCTTTTTCTGCGAGAACGGAATGACGGCGCAGTGCGATAACTCGAACCCAAATGCATCACTGGCGGAAAAAGTCTACGGATCGAGCGCGGCCGGTCTTTTCGGCTATTCGCATCTCTTTGGCGGATATGCCGGAGGGCAGGCGCAGTATGTCCGGTGCCGTTCGCGGATGTGGGTCCGGTAAAGATCCCGGAATCCGTCAGCGATGAACAGGCTCTCTTCCTCACTGACATCTTTCCGACCGGCTACATGGCGGCCGAGAACTGCAACATCCGGCCCGGGGATGCGATCGCCGTCTGGGGGTGCGGTCCCGTAGGTCAGTTCGCGATTCGCAGCGCCTTTCTTCTTGGGGCGGAGCGCGTGATCGCGATCGACAATATTCAGTCCCGCCTGGACCTCGCACAGAAAGGCGGCGCGGAACCGATCAACTACGATGCCGGAGATGTGGAGCAGCGGCTCGGCATCTCACCGGGGTCGCGGCCCCGACGCCTGCATCGACGCCGTGGGCCTCGAGGCGCATGGCAGCTCTATCGATGCCATCTACGACTATGCGAAGACGGCCGTGAAGCTCGAGACGGATCGGACGCACGCTCTGCGCCAGGCGATATACGCCTGCCGCAAGGGGGGCACCGTTTCGATTCCGGGCGTTTACGGAGGACTGGTCGACAAATTTCCGTTGGGAGTGGCATTCAACAAGGGGCTCACATTCCGCATGGGCCAGACTAATGTCCACCGTTACCTGCAGCCATTGCTCGATCGCGTGGAAAAGGGCGAGATCGATCCCTCATTCGTGATCACGCACCGGCTGGCGCTCGATGAAGGCGCGGACGGTTATTCCACGTTCGACGCGCAGGATGGCTGTATCAAGGTCGTCCTCAAGCCCTGAAAGAGCTGGCTAATGACGAACACTGCAAAATTCGCGATCGCAGCAGGCAGCACCGCTGCCGGGCTGGTCGCGCGCGGACTCTTCGACAAATCACGCGAACGCGATATCAGGGGCGACGTCGCGCTGGTGACAGGCGGTTCTCGCGGACTCGGACTCGCGCTGGCGCGCAGGTTTGCCCGCGAGGGCTGCCGCATTGCCATCTGTGCCCGCGATTCCCGGGAGCTTGAACGCGCCCGGGAAGATCTGCTGGGGCGTGGCGCGGACGTCTTCGCCGTTGCCTGCGATCTCACGAAGAGATCTGAAGTCGAGCAGATGATCGCAGAGATTATCGCGCACTTCGGATCTGTCGACATTCTCGTCAACAATGCCGGAGTGATTCACGTGGGTCCAGTGGAAGAAATGGTGATCGAAGACTTCGAAGATGCGATGAACGTCATCTTCTGGGGTACGGTCTATACTTCGCTTGCCTTGCTGCCGCGATTTCTGGCCCGAGGCCGGGGCCAGATCGTCAATATTGCTTCGATCGGCGGCAAGGTCAGCGTTCCCCATCTGCTGCCGTACTCATCGGCAAAAAATGCAGTGGTCGGATTCTCCGAAGGTCTGCGCGCCGAACTTTCCGGTACAGGGGTTGTCGTAACAACAATCTGCCCGGGCTTGATGCGGACCGGCTCCTATAATGCCGCCCTTTTCAAGGGCGACCAGGAAGCGGAGTCCGAGTGGTTCAGCCTGAGTTCCAGCTTGCCTCTCCTCTCAATGAGCGCGAACCGCGCCGCGCGGCAACTTGTGCAGACAGTAAAGCGAGGCGATGCCGGTAAGGTTTTAACGACTGCGGCAGGCATTCTCGCAAGGGCGTATGCGCTCACGCACCGGCGTGACTCAGGACCTGCTGGGATCCGTCGCCAACATGTTTCTTCCGCCGGGCCGCAACAACAAACATTCGAAACCAGGGCTGGAGTCTGGCGAATCGGCGTTCTCTGGCAACCGGTGCGCTGCTCGTTCTCGGACGTATCGCCGCACACAGATTGAATCAAAAAACAGGCTGAACGGCTCATCTTATGCGGGGTATCGGTCCGTAGATTGCAACCTGTTTAATCGAAAGGAGTTTTCAAATGCTGGGAACAGTTCTGTTGATCATCCTCATTCTCGCGCTGCTGGGGTCGCTGCCAACATGGGGTTACAGTTCTGGTTGGGGTTACTATCCAAGCGGTGGCTTGGGATTAGTTCTCCTGATCGTCGTAATCCTGCTTCTCATGGGTCGGATCTGACCGCAAAAAAACAGGCCGGGTCCAACCTCCGGGAGACCCGGCAATCAATCGACGTTCCGGCTCTTTGATCTTCGGTTTGAGTGGAAACGTCGGCGCCCCCTTGCTTTTGTATCACAGGCTCCGGGATAATGAGGGTAGTGGGTAATTATCCGTACCCTCGGAGCTAATTTTGGCAGCTGTCGCCTCTCGCTCTTCCCTGGTCGGTGCCCTGCTTCGTAATGCGGTCCCGGCAAATCGGCACACTGTTTACGATTTCCTTCGGGGTCTCTCTCGCGATGAACTTGAATGCCTCGCCGAGTTCCAGGGCGCGTGCATCCTTGAGGCCGAATATCCCCAGGGACATACGTCCAACTATTATCGGTTGATGTCCGCTTTTTTTGATCCCGATGCTCACGAGCGATGGCGCGATCCCGATGCGCGCGCTCATAAGATTATCCTTCTGCTGACCTATCTGGATTACCTTGGCTACGGGATACCCGCCTGACTGTCGAATTACTGCCAGTCGCCATTCCGCTTTCTGTAGCCCCCTGATCTCCTCAATGGCGGGTGGGTTCCTTTCAAGACGAGGCTTAAATATACCTATTCCGTCCTGGCGCCGGGTGGACCACCGCCGGCAGGATGCCCTGATCGTCGGGAAGGGAAGACGGATGTCATGCAGTCCGCTCCTTCCACAAATTGGGCAAAGATGGAGAAGGGCGAGACTGGTTTTCCAATGCATTTTGCGCTGATTAATCGGCGCGATGGTTTCTTCCTCGTTTCCCGCGAAAAGGAACCTGTTTTCGAGTGGACGAAGCTGAGGGAAAAGCTGTACTGGCGGACCATGGGTCGCAGCCTCTCACGATGCTTCGCTATGCCGTGGATCACAATGGCGGAGACTGGCGAAAAATCAATTTCATCAATGCCGGTCGGCCGGAGCAAATGATGCCGGCCTTTCGTGCGGGTGAGGGCGACTACATCCATGTTCAAGCCCCATCGCCGCAATTGCTCGAAGAAGAAGGTGTGGGATGGACTGCGGTTTCAGTGGGCGCTTCCATGCCGCCCAATGCTTTCAGCTCTCTCTGCGCTTCGAAGGATTTCCTCGCGACCGACGAGTGCCGCGCGTTCGCGAAAGCATTCGCCGAGGCCAAAGAGTGGGTCCGCACCGCGCCCGCAGCGGAGATTGCCGCCATCGAGGCTCCCTGGTTTCCGGGTATCAGTCAAAACGCGCTCGCTTCTGCAATCGCCGGCTATCAGAGCATCGGGGCGTGGGACGGCGGAGCCGGAATTCCGCGCGACCTGTATGAGCAATCGCTCAACGTCTTCGAGCACTCGGGCGCTATCCGGCAACGGCAGCCGTATGATGCCGTCTGTATTGAGAATTTGTGATCATGCCGCTCGGCCGGTTGACGAGCGCTCTCGCTGGATGCTTAAATATTCAGTAGAGTGCATAAAAATTCATGACGGCAGTTCCGGTCATTCCGCGAATCGCCACCGGCGATCTGACCAGGGATCTCGACCTCGCTTCGAGTGAACTCCTTGCCGTCCTCGACCTTGCGGACGACGTCAAAAGCTCGCCCGGTGAATACCGCACCGCTCTCGCGGGGAAATCGATCGCGATGCTCTTTGAGAAGCCTTCGCTGCGAACGCGAATGACTTTCGAGCTCGCCATTCAGGAACTGGGCGGCTTCGCGCTTGTTCACGACGGCCGGATCGGCCTGCGCGAACCGCTCAAAGATATGGCGCGCAATCTCGATCGCTGGTTCAGCGGCATCGTGGCGCGCACCTTCCTTCAGAAGACGGTGGACGATCTGGCGCGCTGGTCGAACGTGCCCGTCGTGAATGCCCTGAGCGACCTCTACCATCCCTGCCAGGCTCTCGCCGACATGCAGACCCTTCGCGAACACTTCGGCGTCATACGGGGTTTGAAATTCGCCTTCGTCGGCGACGGCAACAACATGGCGACGTCTCTGATGCTTGACGCGGCGCGTCTGGGCATGGATTTCGCGCTTGCCACTCCCGCAGGATACGAGCTGGCTGATGAACGCCTTGCCGAGGGCCGCGAACTGGCCGCGCTCTCCGGTACGTCGATCCTCGTGACGCACAGATCCCGCGGAAGCTGCCGCGCGGCGCAAACGTCATCTATACCGACGTCTGGGCCAGCATGGGCGCCGAAAACGAAGCCGCCGACCGCCGCACCGCCTTCTCGGATTATCAGGTTGACGATAACCTTTTCACGCATGCGGCGCCCGATGCGGTTTTCATGCACTGCCTGCCCGCCAAACGTGGCGAAGAAGTAACGGACAGCGTCATCGAATCGTCCCGCTCCGTCGTATTCGACCAGGCGGAGAACCGGCTGCATGCGCAAAAGGCGCTGCTGCTGATGCTGCTGTCCTGAAGTGGAAAACTTTCAATGAAACTCTGGGGCGGGCGTTTCGAGACAGGCCCTTCGGAAATCTTCGAGCGATTCTCCAACTCTCTTCACTTCGACCGCCGTCTGATTGAGGCTGACGTGCGTGGCTCGCAGGCCTTCGCGCGCTCACTCACCCGCGCCGGGGTTCTGACCACGGCCGAATGCGGAGAGATCCTCGACGGCATTCGATTCGATCCTCGAAGACGCGCAATCGCCGTCGTTCTTCGAAGGCGCGGACAGCGATGCTGAGGATGTCCACTCGTTCGTGATCGGCAAGCTGCAGCAACGGGTAGGCGCCCTCGCCGACAAGATCCACACCGGGCGCAGCCGTAACGAACAGGTCTCGCTCGATACGCGTCTCTGGCTGCGCGATGAATGCGATCGCGCGCGCGAACTGCTGCGCCTGCTGATGGGAGCGCTGCCTCGATCTCGCGGACAAATATCCGAATGCTGTTATTCCCGGTTACACTCACCTCCGGCGCGCGCAGCCGGTCCTGTGGCCGCACTATCTGCTCGCTTACTTCGAAATGTTCGCGCGCGATCACGAGCGCTTCGGTGAAGCGCGCCGGCGCACGAACTATATGCCGCTGGGCTCGGGTGCGCTTGCGGGCAGCGGATTTCCGCACGACCGCGAGGCCATCGCGCGCGATCTCGGCTTCGATGCCATCACCCGCAACAGCATGGATGTCTCGGCCGACCGCGATTTCGCGCTCGACTATCTCTACGCGGCGTCGCGTGACCATGATTCACCTGAGCCGTCTTGCCGAGGACTGGATTCTTTACTCCTCCGAAGAGTTCGGCTGGATCGAGCTCGGCGATGGCGTCACCAGCGGTTCCAGCCTGATGCCGCAGAAGAAGAATCCCGATTCGCTCGAACTGATTCGCGGCAAATCCGGGCGCGTGCTGGGCGCTCTCAATTCGCTGCTCTTTACCATGAAGGGCCTGCCGCTTACCTATAACCGCGACATGCAGGAGGACAAAGAGCCGCTTTTCGAAGCCGTCCGATCAGGTGAACGGTTGCCTCGAAATGGCGCGCGCCGTGGCGGAATCGGTGGTTCTGCGCGAACGAGTCCCCGCGGCCGCGGCTGACGAAAGCTGGGTCGTGGCGACCGATCTCGCGGAAGCTCTCGCGCGCAACGGCACCTCCTTCCACCACGCGCATCAGATCGTGGGGCGTCTGGTGCTCGAAAGCGTTCGCAAGGGCAAAAAGCCTGCCGACTGGAAGCGGCGACGATCTGGCGCGCTTCGCACCGGAATTCACGCCCGAAATGGCGCTCCTGCTCGATCCGCGCGAAGGCATGAAGACGCGCGAGATCGAAGGAGGCACCGGACCTGAAACAGTGGCGGCGGCCTTGATTACCGCCCGTGTTCGCCTCGCGAACCTCGAATGACGAAGAGCTTCCGCCACGGCCAGATCCTCAAATTGGTCCGCAGCCGGAGCATCTTCACGCAGGAAGAACTGGCGAAAGCGCTGAAAGCCACGGGGATCGATGCGACGCAGGTTACTCTGTCGCGGGATATTCGCGAGCTCGGCCTGGTGAAGACTTCCGAGGGTTATCGCGAACTGGGCCCGGACGCGCCGAACTCCCGATTTGTCGGCCTTGCGAGCGAGTTCCTGCGGGATGTGCGCCTGGCTCAGAACCAGGTGGTGCTTAAGACCGCCCCCGGGCACGCCAGTTCCGTCGCGGTTGCGCTCGATGACGAGGAATGGCCTGAGGTGGTGGGCACCATCGCGGGCGACGACACCGTTCTCGTGATCTGCTCCGATTCGGGCGCCGCCGATACGCTCAGGGCGAAGCTGATCCGCCTACTTGAGACTTGATACCGGGAGGCGCAACATGCTTCGCGCTGTACTCTTCGATCTTGACGGGACTCTGCTGGACCCGCGAGACTTGCGTTCGGAAGTGCGTCCAAAGCCAATTCACGAGGTTTCGAGACCGGCTTCCTTCTGTCGGTCCGGAGAAGTTTGTCTCGCTTTTCAGCGCACTCGACAGACGAGGTTATGTGCCGAAAAAAGCGGTCTACGAGGCTATGGGGCTGGAACCGGGTATTCGGGACGAACTTGCCGCGGCATTATCGGACGATTACTTTCAGACGTATCCAAAGTTTTGTGCCGGCTTCCGGAACGTGCTTGTAACGCTCGCCACGCTGAAAGAGCGGGGTATGAAACTCGTAATCGTAACGAACGGGGCGGTTGCTTTTTCCGGTTGCGCGCGATCCGCAACTGGCGATCGAACACCTGTTCGACACCATTGCGATCTCGGAAGCGGAGGGCGTGAGAAAGCCGGCATTCGAGCCATCTGGAAACGCGACGACTATTGGGGCGCCTGTCCCTTTACAAACGCTGTAATTGACGAACTCGACGAACTCCCGGGTGCTCTTCGTCTTCTCGAAGCGTCATAATCTAAAAAGATGGCGACTGCAACGCGATTGTCGTTGGAAGAGTTTCACCGGCTCTACGATGGCGTGAAACCGAACCACGAATACTGGTTCGGCGAAGCCGTGCCTAAATCTATGCCAACCACGCTTCACGCACTATTAGAGTATATTCTCGGAACATTACTCCAACGCCGCGGTTGGCAGCCGTTCATCGAACTGACCTTGAAGATGACTCGGGACCTGGAGTTGGTTCCCGACGTCGTGGCAACCCGCCGCCCGGTGGCATTGCCATATCCGACTCTGCCCGTTGAGATCTGCGTTGAAATCCTCTCCCCGGACGATCGCCTGAAACAGGTCATCGAAAAAGGCAAGCGTTACCTTGACTGGGGTGTCGAATATATCTGGATCGTCAATCCGGTTGAACGCACCGCCTGGATGGTCACGCGCGAACATCCGGACGGCATCTGGGTTCACCCCGATGGCAAGTTGACCGCCGGCGAGGACACCGAAATCCCGCTGCCGGAACTCTTCGCCGAAGTCGACAAAGCGCTTCAAGCCTGAGCGCGCCACAGCAGCGAATCTCGTACAACGAACAGTTGGCGCCCGAGAAGCCGGCAGTATCTGTGCTACTCCGGAATGCGCTGAAACGATTTCATCCGCTCCGGCCACAATACATGCAGAAGGAAGGAGATAGACGATGAGAATCAATGCCGTTGCTGTAGTCGGCGCCTTTGCGACTCTCATGTTCCCGGCCGCCACACAGGCGGTAAATCGTTTCGGCGTAGTATGCGTGACCAATAAAACGGAGGCGATCGTCTTTTATCGATATAAAGAGAATGACGGGGCATGGCACATCCGCAGTTTGTCTCCCGGTTGGCAGCAGTCGTTTGTTCACACGTACGACAGGCCAAACATGGACCGCTCACCGGAACTCGACATCGAATTCGACTCCGACTTGCGCGCCCAAAAGAATTTCAAGCTGAAATACAAGTTGCCGCGGCTTGCTGCGCCTGGCGATAGTTGCAAGGAAGGCGCGCAATATCAGTTTCAATATGATGCCGGTGAGCGTTCGTTCATCGACCTGAAAAAGGCGCCATAACGGCGGCGTGTTGGCGTAGTGATCGATGAAACCGACGCGACCGTCTCTTCCGGCCGCGTCCCGGCCTCGCGCTCGGGACGATTTTGAGAACTTGGCTCCGGGATCGCACCAAATAGTCAAGAAGCACGAATGCTCCTCCTTCGGGGCGCTGACTGATAACTTTAGTAAGCGCCCCGTCTCCCGAAATTTCCAGGTACTCCGGCTCTCAGCGTTAGTTATTTAACGCGCCCCGGGTTCCCACCGGACCCGATGACGTCTCCCAAAACCCGGTGGCGTCACGGCTCTCGTCACCGCATCTCCTGATTGGCAGTCTGGAACTGGCGGAAGGCCTGTCAAGCGGAAGCCCCCCGCTCTTTCTCAGTACTCCCTCTCCCCGAGATCCTCCGAGCGCGCCCCCCCGCGAGCCGGGATCGAGCGGGTTCGAAGAAACGACCTGCTGGATGCGGTCGATCGCTTCGTCCAGATAATGCTTCGTCGAAACGTCTTCGGTCGCCCTTCGAAGCATAGGGATAAGCGCTCGCGCGGTCGAGATCCATCCGCGTCCAGTCGAATAATTATCGACAGTGTAAAGGCCACTGAGGAAAAACGAAGCGCCCATCGAGGCGAGTGGCGGGAGGTGAGGCTTTACCAGGGAGAACGCCGGGACCGCCGGATCAGCGGCGGCCCCGAGGAGGAAGAGGCCTCCGGCGGCAAAACCGCTGGGAGATCCGGAGGCGTTTCGGACCAGTCCAGAGAACCCATCATCGAGGCCATTTCTCCGGCCTTTGAAGAGCTTGAGCCCGGCCGGCTGTGGATCGCGCATTCATAAGATGTGAAGCAGTTCAGGCGCAGGCGGGTAGTAGCCTTTGATCGGCGAATTCCGGATGAGCAACCCAAAATTGAGACAGCGCTGGTCCCGAATCCCGCTGGCGAGCCGTAGGCCGGTATTGGAAGCACCGAATGGCTATCGGCCGGCGCGCACTTCAAGCGCTCCGAATGAACCACCGTTCCCACCGCGACCGACGTGGTGCGCCCCGGCCTAAGAGCATTACGCCGCATTGGGAGACCAACTGCTGTGGGGCGTCTCCCATTGCGATCCGCAGGATAAAATCGACCTTAGCGGTCTTTAGCGAAACACCGCCCGTTCCATGAAGCGACAACATCCGCCCGGACCCAGGATCAATTTCCTGCATGCCATCATCGGGCAACTGCGGTCCTTACCATTCGACCCGCTCGCCTTCAGTCTGGAGGTCGCCCGCAAATTCAGGCCTATCGCGTATTACCGCTTCGGCCCGATCCGCGTTTATCAATTGAACCATCCCGACCTGATCCAGCAGGCCATGGTAGAGTACGCGCCCAAAATGCATAAACCGCGCTTGCTCAAGTGGGCGCTCCGCTCAATCGCGGGAGAAGGCTTACTGACAAGCGATGGCGCCCTGTGGAAACAGCAACGGAAGCTGATGCAGCCGGCCTTCCGGCATGATCGGCTCGGGATCTACGCCGATATCATGGTGCGCCATGCCACGCGCATGGCGGAGTCGTTCGTGGACGGAGAGATCCGCGATATCGGCGCGGAAATGGGGAAACTGACGCTTGCGATTGTAGTCAGGTCACTGTTCGGCGAGGATCTTCCTCCGGAAGCATGCGATATCGGGGACTCTCTGATGGCAATCCTGGATGCCGTCAATCAGCGGATGAATATGCCGCTTCAGGTTCCGTCATGGTTCCCGACCAAACGCAACCTTCGCGAGCGCAAGGCTCTGGCCAGAGTGGACGAAATGCTCCGGATTCTGGTCCGCACGCGGCGCCAGTCCGATCAGACCTATTCCGATCAGACCTATTCCGATCAGACCCATCACGATCTGCTGTCCGTACTTCTGGCGGCGGTAGATGCCGACAGTGGCGTTTCCATGTCGGATCAGCAGCTACGCGATGAAATGATGACCTTGTTTGGGGCTGGACAGGAGACGACCGCAAACGCGCTGACCTGGACCTGGTACCTGCTGGCGCGCCACCCCGAGGTCGAGGCGAGACTGGTCGAAGAGCTTCGGCGCGTTCTCCGAGGACGCGACCCGGCGCCGGGGGACCTGGCCAGTCTGCCCTATACCGAGATGGTCGTGCGGGAGTCTATGCGGCTCTATCCGCCCGCCCCGGCGTTTGCGCGACAGGTGATCGAAGACGTCGTTATTGGAGGATATGAGGTACCGAAAGGCAGCATGATCATGGTCAGCACTTACGCTCTTCACCGTGATGGATGGTTCTTTCCGGACCCTGATCGATTCAATCCAGACCGCTTCGCTCCCGGCTGGGAGGAACGGATTCCCCGCTATGCTTATTTGCCGTTTGGCGCCGGTCCTCGCGTGTGCATCGGCAATGGTTTCGCGATGATGGAAGCACGGCTGATCCTCTCAACGATTGCGCAGGTCTGCCAGCTGTCGTTGGAGGCCGCCGAGGAGATCACGCCGGCGCAACTCGTTACGCTCAGGCCGAAGAGTCCTGTTCGCATGAGAGTGCATCGGCGCGCGGCGCCGTTCGCTGCTCAAGTAAACGCATAGTGCCCGCGAGTGAAGGCGAAGTCCCTCCGCGAGATCGGATGTTACGCAGACAGTCGGGACATCACTCACGGCTTGGGCTCATCGCTCCGATGTGGTGCGCCGAAATACGGGAAATCGGAACGCATTTTCGTTTTGTCCGGCGCTACTCCGTCGCCAAGCGGCGTATTGCCGGCCAGGGTCAGCATCACGTCCATCGCATCGTCGTCAAGCGGCCTGCCGTTGAAACCCTCAGGATGAAACGAAGCGGGCGTGCCGAGCCGGTAGGGCAGGGTAGTCGGGCACAGGCGAGCGCTCAATTGATTTCCATACTCTTCCGGATCGGCGGCCGAGCCCGCAAGCCGTGTAACCTTCGCCGCGAAATCGCGGAGCAGTGGAGCGAACCGGACAACGTCGTCGATGGGCGCGGCTCGATTGTAATCTTCCCGTTGCGCATCCTGAAGCTGCGGATCGGAGAGAAAAATATTGGTGATCAGGGGTAATCCCCAGCGCGAGACCTGAACTTCCGGCGCGTGGCCGCAGAGCGATACAGTAGCCCAGGCGCGCACGGAACCGCCGCCGATCATCGTGTTCGGCACTTCAAGGACGATCGCGGTAATGTTCTGGCCGGCGAAGACGTTCTGACGATTTTCAAATGCGCCCGCATTAAAACGTTCCTCCCGATAGATACCTTTGAAGAAGTTGTGCAGGGCGACCGCATCGGCGGCGAAAAGGTCGGGCGCCAGACCCGCATAAGCCTTCACGCCATCGGCGGCGGTCTCAATTTGACTGGTGGCGCCCGCGATGAGAAGTTCTCCTTCGAGGCCCTGACACGCGGCTTCGCCGGCCGCGCGGCGCACTTCGAAACTCTGTGTATGCGAGTGTTTGTCTTCGCCGGCATGAACGGCGCCGCCGAACCGAATCTTGAACGTTACTTCTTCGCGGGCGTCGCTGTTCAGATCGAATCGGAACGCGTAGAGGCCTTCGTCGCGAAAAGTATCGGGCGAGGAAACCCCGGCATTCGGATTTACCGTCATGGCCATGACTGTCGTTTCGGGACTGCCCTGAAACAGATAGAAGTCGCACAGGTTGATGCGGGGATCCTCTCTGGCCGTTGGCGTATCGAAGTGATGAGACATTTATGTCACTGAATGTTGAGGAAGACGTTGTTTTGGGTCGAAGCGCCGGGAACTGTTACGGTTAACAACTGGTCGCCGGTCAATCCCGAGGGAACTGCGGCGTTGAGTTGCCACAGACCAGCCTCGACGATTCCGGTGAAACTTACCGTCGCCGAAACACCGCCGATGGACACGGTCGGGTTCACCACGGCCGGCGCCGCGACCGAGACGGTTTGACCTGCCATTACGGCGGGCATCGTCGGACCGAATCCTACCCCGTAGATTTCGATTGTCTCGCCGGCATGGGCGGGTCGCGAGGGGTAGGAGAAAGCGCCCGAAGGCCCGATGATGTCGTATCCGGCGCCGCTATTACCGGGACTGCCGGGTGTGGGCACGATCGCCGCCGGATAGTTACTACTCAACAGGCTGAGAGACGGACCGTAGGGCGCCAGCGTAACGGTTGAACTGGCCGTGCCAGTCGGCGTCGTGACTGTTACTTTTACCGGGCCGGTTGTAATGTCATCAGGCGCCTGGGCGTTGATCTGTGAGGGACTGACGTACCAGAGATATGCGGGTTTGGAATTAATGGTCACATTTACGCCGCCAAGGGATTGGGGAAAATTTCCGTTCCATGTGGCGGGGGCGGGGGCGAGATTGAGGCCAAATATTGAAATCCATTCGCCGGGCTGAATGGTGTTGGCGGAACTGAAGATCGGCGCCACACCGCCGACGAAAATGCTCGGAGCGGGAATGGCGGGGTAACTGTAGAGCACATACGAGCCCGCGGGCGAACCCGCGCCGAAGGTAGTGCTGAAAGTATTGTCGAAGGAAAACGCCTCTTCGACCGCGGTAAGCATATAGGACCCGCCGACCAGGTTGAAAGATCCTGGCGGATGTACCGGACCAAGACAAACGTCGCCAGCGCAGACCTGCGCCCGGCTGGCAGAGGCGATGCCCGGAGAAAATGCGCCGGTGAGCACCTGGGAAAAGTTGCCCGAAGGGGAACTGCTTTGAAATGCGCTGAAGGCATCTAAATTAAGCGCGTCGGTTTGGGAAACTCCCCCGGCGGAGTTGCCGAGAAAGGTAATTACGAACGTGTAAGTAAGAGAAAAGCTGCTTCCGCTTGCTGGATTGGAAGTGTTTAGAATGCCGGTGAAGCTGTAGGAATCTCCATTGGCGAGTGTAACGTTGGCCGAAAAAGGCAGGGCCGCCGTGGCCCCGATAGTGAGAGCCTGCGGCGTGCAACTCCCGGCAACGCAGTTCCCGTTGATTTCTATGCCAAGGTTAGCGGCGAAGGCCGTCGGCGCTAATGCGAAAAACAAGACGGATCTTACTTTCAAGGGCCACCTTGCCTTTCGGAGGGCGCCTTACTTTCGAAAGTCCACCTTATGCTTTCTAACATCCTCGGGATGGCTTGTCAAAGCCGTTCGGTTATTTAAGACACACCTGAGGCCGTATAGTGAATGTCGCAAGAGAGTGGGGCATTTTCGTAAATACTGTAGAATTCACTGTGTCAAAGACGCGGTTGGCAGGGTCACCGGCGACAAGATCGCCCGTGCTACCGCCGCTGACGTAAAGCTCCGCGCCGAGCGGAAGCTCGGCGGCCGGCCCGAAGGCCCGCCCCACACCGGCTGCGCCGTGTCTTCATTCCCTTTGGCGGCCCGCTGCGGGCCATGGAACACTCCCTCCCGGTCGTGGCTCGGAATCCGATTTCGGCCGGCGGATGATAGTTAGGGAGCACACGGGGGCCACCGGTGATCGGCGTCCCCGAGAGAGGAAAAGCCTCCGGCGGCAGGACCGCCGGAGCTGCCGATTCCTTCAGCGTGGTTTTTGGGTCTTGAGCGTCACGTAGAGCGTGTAACCGCCAACGACAACCTGACCGACGCGCTGGGAGATCCGGATTACATGTACTTCTCCCGGCAATGCCGTGGGAGGCAATTGACCAGCCAGCGCGACCCTGTGCACCTCGCCGGGCTTAAGTTGTTGTGTGGTCGTTGCCAGGGCGGGACCCAGACAGTTCGCTGCTGCAAGCCGTTCCGCCGACGGTTTGATGGGCGCAGCCGTTCCGGCCGAGAGTGAGAATGGCAACAGCACTGCGGGGTCGAGAAGCTGCGTAGGCAAGAGCCCCGGGCGTCCGAACCGCGTCTGAAGATTCAGCGGAATCACACCCCGGCGCACCTCGACCACGACCTGCTCTGCGACGCGAGTGAAGTTGTGGGCTTCCACTGTGAAGTGAAAGCTTTCGCCCTGCGCCAGAGTGATCAATTGCTCGTTCTTCTGGCCCACGTGACGATCGTTGACCGGCTGGTCGGGATTGGTCAGGGGGTCGAATACGGGAACGAACGCCTGCGCGATCAGACACTCGTGGCCGTTGTTTTCGACAACAGGCACCCAGTCCGTCGGGGATTGAAAGATCAGCGAGTTCTGGGCCGGAATGTTCTGGCCGGTAAGAATGCCGATGGGATGGACGTTGGCCGGGTTGATCGCAATCGTGGGATTCGCCCACACCCACTGTATGGTGGCCCCAATGGCGTCGGCCAGGCCCAGATTGGTGACGCGCGCGAACACCTGAGTGGCTTCGCCGGCTACCGGCTGATTGATTCCCATCGAACCCATCGTCCAGACGTCGGGCGATTCCCAGAAGACAGTGCCGGGCGAGAGAGGGCGACTGCCGTCATCCCCCGAAACGTAGCGAACTACGAGCCAGGGAGTGTAGTGCGGTCCTTTGCCGTCGCCAGTGCCATTATCCGTCGGCCGGGGATTCGGCAGGGGGCGATTCGGGTCGCCCTTGGTTCCAGTAGTTCCGGGGGGTGGGCCGCCGGTTGGATTTGTCGTTGTATTCATGTCTTTTTCCTCCGGTCCTAGACGTCTGGTGTTGGGTTAACGACTGTTCCGCCGCCCGGAAATGTGCCCACAGCAGGGTTCCACGTCTGCCATCCGTAGCCGCGGTCGGCATCCAGGTTGTAACGAGGGAGACCTTTCGCATGTGACGTGAATCAGTTGCTGGGCGTTGGCGAGAGCGTCTCCGAAGAACAGATTGAGCGATGGGAACGGCCCGCCGTGCAGAATGCCGCCATTCTGAAGGCCGGAGCCATCGACCACGCTGTCCGCGTAGGCCGGCGGGTGCGGGAAACTCAGGGTCGTGGGAGTTTCCGCGGGCGGATGTGGGGAACTTCTGGAAGTTGAGATCCGCTGCGCCGAGATTTGTCTTGTCGAGCTGGTGCGGATAGAGGTTCGCGACTCCAACCGTCGCCGGACCGGCGGCATTGGATTTAGTCAGCGGCGCTCCGTTGAGATCGACCGCGGGGGTGACGCCATTGACGCCCGAATTCCCGAGACGTACCGGCAACGGATAGGCGAGGCCGCCGTCAACCAGGGCTTTCAGCAATCCGGTCTCGGCCTGTAACAGGAAGTTTCGAAGCCAGAAAATGTCGCATTGAAGGACGTCCCAGTCGATGCCGCCGCCCGAGGTGAAGGCTTTGACTGCGCCGATCACGGCGCTGACGCCCGCGCCCCAGGTGGACCCTCCGGTGAAGGCTCCGAAGATGAAGAGAAGGACGGCCAGAATGGCGAGGATAACCCCGCAAACCGTGGCTCCGGTTGAGGGACCGCTTTGCTGCGGCGACGGCGGAGACCCATGGCTGGTCACCCAGGTGGGCGGCGTCGTGCAGGTGGTCGGAGCAGCTCCGAGAACGATGGGGGTCATCGGACCGAAGCCGGACGTCATGAACCAGACGACGCCGAACAGGCCGACCGCGGCCTGTCCGATGGCTTCAGTCGTGAAGCCCGCGGGACGCGAAGCGGCCGGGTACGTGGCATCGATCGCCGCCTGAATGAAAGCCGCGACTTCGGCCGGAAACTGCCCGGGCAAGCTTCCCAGATCACCGGTAGCGATCGCTTTTATTGCGGGCGGAAGTTGCCCGGCCGGCTCAGCTGAGTCCGGAAACGTTGAACTTATCCTGAAGATTCGAACTACAGATATTCGCCCACGAGCTGTAGGGCGGGGTGGGCGTGTCGCCGCTCATGGAGGCGCCGGGCGTCTCGTAGCGGCCGAATGTCCATGCGTCCACCCAGTTGGAAACCAGACGATTGCGCCACCAGTGAGTCCGGTAAGGGCCTCCGACAATGTTGTTCACGAACGGTTTGCCGGTAACGGCGGAGGCGATGTGGGAGAAATAACCGTACGCGTACGCCTTGTCGTTATCCGTCTTAGCGCCTTGCTGAAGATTCTGAGCGAAGGTGTCGGTGCCATGCCAGCGCAGAAATTCGGAGAGGCGATCGAACAACGGTACCCAGGGAGTGGCTCCCGCGCCGGTCACCTCGATGCCGGGCGGGATGGCGACCAGTTGCAGAGCAAGGCTCATGACGGTGAGCAGCGTCGGTACAAGCATCTGACAGCGTGTTTCCGTCATTGGTGAGCTGATCCAGCTGGCTTGCGATTGACTTGAGAGCGTCGCCGTCCTGGTTATTTGCGATCGTTTGCAACTGGTCGAGAAGGCTGGCGTCGGTCTGAAAGATGGGCCAGAACGGAAGAACGATCTCGGAGAAGAGAACCGAGTAAATCGCCATCATCGGCTTCTCGAAGAGTTCCGTGGCCAGGGCCGCGTCGGATTTGATGGCGCTGAGATCGACTGAAGGCAGAGTGCCTGCCGCGACCTGCGCGGGGGTTAGCGTTTTGATCGCCTTGTCAACGGCCTTGACGAGTCCGGCTGCTGAGTTTGGCGGAGATCGGAACGTATTCGTAAAGATCGGGGCCGAGAGAGCCGAGCGCCGCGAACGGCAGCGATGCGGCCGAGCCAGGCGGCGGGACTGCCGCCGCAACTTTGTTAAGTACTTCGAGGTCGAATGCTACGTTGGACATCATTCCTCCGTAAGGTGGGTATCCGTAATGAACCGGAATCGTTCCCGATCCCGGCTCAGTATACAGCTATGTGAGCTAGTCTTAAAGACTTCGTTACAGGATTTTTACCGAAGGTTTCACTGAGATATGGGGAGTAAGTGGGGAGAAGGCGGAGGAGTTATCTAACGTTTAATGTTAAAGACGAAAGATAGGTACTCTGACGGAGGGTTACTCAGGAAAAGAAAAAGCCGCGAACCGGTTTGGGACCGGTTCGCGGCTTTGAGGGTTGGGTTGTTCGGAAGGAGTTACTTGCCTTCTTCTTCCTCAGGTTCGCGGCCTTCCTGCTGAGCCTTGAGGCGCTCTTCCTTACGCTACGCGCTCCTCGGCGCGTTTGACGAGTTCGGAGCCGACGAGTTCCAGCATGGCGAGCTCGGCGCCATCGCCCTTGCGAGGTCCGAGGCGCGCGGCGCGTGAAATCCACGTCGCGATAGCTGGTCAGGTCGTTCGTTATCGCCCGAGCGCGCGCGCCCAGGCAGGCATGGGTGCTGTGAGATCTTCATCCCAACGGCCAACCAGGCGCCCACTATCGATGTCCCGCAGCTCATAGTGTCCAACCGGCGGCCCGTGGGGAAAACTCTGGTAAAGCGATATCTGATGTCCGCTATTCACAAATTTCCATCCGAAGATCGCCCGCCCGTCCCCCGTGAACCGGCGTATTGGCTTGTCCGGCCTGTATACAACAACACTGCTGTCCGGGAGATGAATGTTGAAATCCCGCCAAGGGTTTGATAGTGGGATGGTTAACCGGGGTTTGAAGATTTTTCCATTTGAACTTTTTCTGGCCGAAAACAGCTCCCGACATGTGTCGGAGTTCCGCGCCCGACAATGAGGGGTGAACAGTGGTCAGACAGTTTTTTCTCAACTCATGGAACACCTCCCGCGATACGAGTTCCAAAAGTGTGTAGCACGTTATCGAGGTGACTATCAGCAAAAGAGTTTCTCTTGTTGGGATCAGTTTCTGGCGATGGGTTTCGCCCAGTTAACTTATCGCGAGAGCCTTCGCGATATCGAAGCTTGCCTGCGCTCGGTAGGCGGCAAGCTTTATAACATGGGATTTCGCGGCAAGGTGGCGCGCTCGACTATTGCCGATGCCAACGAGGCGCGCGACTGGCGGATGTTCGCGGATTTCGCCCAAGTCCTGATCGCTGTCGCCCGGCCTATGTACGCCGATGATCCGATCGGCGTCGACCTGAATGCCAGCCTGTATGCGCTGGACTCGACGACCATCGACCTCTGCCTTTCGCTGTTCTCGTGGGCTCGCTTTCGCCGGCACAAGGCAGCCATCAAGTTACACACGCTGCTTGACCTGCATGGCAATATCCCAACGTTTATCGGCATTACAGACGGCAAAACGGCCGATGTCAAAATGCTTGACGAGATCATTCCGGAGCCTGGCGCCTTCTATGTGATGGATCGCGGCTACATCGATTTCGAGCGCCTGTACGGGTTCACTCTCAGCGCCGCATTCTTCGTGGTGCGCACGAAGAAGAACATCCTGCTCGAACGGCGTTATTCTCACGAGGTCGACAAGAGCACCGGCGTCCGCTCCGATCAGACGGTGATTCTGACGGCCATCGCTTCCATCAAAGTCTATCCGGAAGCGCTACGCCGCGTCAGCTACATTGACCCGGAAACGAACAAGCGGTTCGCATTCCTTACGAACAACTTCGTCTTACCCGCACTTACTATCGCGCGGATTTACAAGTCGCGCTGGCAAGTGGAACTCTTCTTCAAATGGATCAAACAGCATCTGCGAATCAAGGCGTTCTACGGTCAGAGCGAGAACGCCGTGAAGACCCAGATCTGGATCGCGGTATCGATATACGTACTCGTCGCCATCGTCAGGAAGCGTCTCGGGATGAAAGCCAGCCTCTACCAGATTCTACAGATTCTCAGCCTCTCACTTTTTGAAAAAATGCCCATTTTACAGGCACTTCAGCCGTCCGATTCCGAACTCGATTTGTCCGATCCCGGCAATCAACTGATTCTGTTCAACTTATAACCGGACGGCAGTGATACAACAAGCATGAGATCCAGGGGATAGGACGTACAGCAGAAATCCGATTCAACCAACCAACCGGCAGCAGTGCGGTCTTCGGAGATCCGAGGAGAACTGGAACCCACTTGTCCCTCTTCCGGCGCCGGGTGAATTACCTTGCCATCGCCTTTAAGTACGTTGGTCCCGTTGGCTCCGATAAAAATCGCAGCAACACGCGCCATTTTGGGGGTTGGTGTCGCAGAGGTAACGTCCACTGCGCCTGTCAGAACGCCCAGGGGTTCGTTTTGACCGGGAGAACGGCCCATGGTGATAACGCCTAAATTCACATCGAGGCCTCGGGAAACTTCGATTTTTCCCAGGAATTCGTAGACGGCTGGGCGGCCCGGCTGGATAACATAGACCTCGTATTCATGGTGCGCAGCGGCGGGAAATACAAAGAAGCCGGCAGAATCGGTCGCAAGCGTGCTGTTCGTCAGTTCGAAATTGCGAGGTTGTCCGGGAATGTCGATGTCCACAAAAGACAAAACCTTTCCCGACAAGGCAGCTCCGTTCGCATCCGTGAGCCGTCCGGAGGTGCGTGAGCCACGAACTGACGCGCTGAGAGGCGACAGCGGGCGCCCGGCAGGTTGGATCACAACGCTGCCCAGCTCTAAGGGCCGATTCTCCGCATCTATTTCGATTTCCGTCCCGCCCAACCCCGCCACAGCTATGCGGAGGGAATAGTCCCGGTCCGGAGGCGCCGAAAGAGTAAACCTGCCGTTCTCCGCGGTTTGGGTGCGAGCGATCTCGACCGCGCTTTGGTTCAGCCTTACGGTCTGATTCGGCATCGGCGCTCCAGTATGATCGACGGCCCGGCCGCTGATGCGGATCGGGCTGTTCTGGCCGGAACCAATACCTGCTCCAATTCGTAAGAGTACCGGCAACAAGATCGCCGGCGCTATCGGCCGACAGAAATCGGGCGGGATAGAAAAACAAAAAAGCCGCGAACCGGTGGCGACCGATTCGCGGCTTTGAGGGTTGGCGTGGTTCGGAAGGAGTTACTTGCTTTCTTCTTCCTCGGGCTCGCGGCCTTCCTGCTGAGCCTTGAGGCGCTCTTCCTTGCGCTTCGCGCGCTCCTCGGCGCGCTTGACCAGTTCGGAACCAACCAGTTCCAGCATGGCCAGCTCCGCGCCATCACCCTTGCGAGGTCCGAGGCGCGTGATGCGGGTGTAGCCGCCGGTGCGCTGGCCGAAGCGGCTGCCGAGGGTGTCGAACAGCTTCTGCACCGACTTGGGCGTGGTCAGAAATGACGCGGCCTGACGGCGCGTGTGGAGCGTGTCGCGCTTGGCGAGAGTGATCATCTTCTCGACGAGCGGCTGCATCGCCTTCGCCTTGGGGACGGTCGTGATGACGCGCTCGGCCTCGATCACGCTCGTGGTCAGATTCTTGAACAGACTGTTGCGCGACCCGACGTCGCGCTTCAGTTTTGCATTGCCAAATCGATGTCTCATGGTCTATTTCTTTCAGGCGAATAAACCGATCAGGCGAACTGATCGTCGTCCGGAATATCCTCGGGATCGAACCCGGCGGCGGAGGCGGCGGGGCGATCAGGCGGCCGTGCGCGTCGGGTTTCATGCCGAGCGCGAGGCCCATGGTCTGGAGGATTTCCTTGATTTCGTTAAGCGACTTGCGGCCGAAGTTCTTGGTCCGCAGCATTTCGGATTCGGACTTCTGCACGAGCTCGCCGATGGTCTGGATGCCGGCGTTCTTGAGGCAGTTGTAGGAGCGGACCGAAAGCTCGAGCTCTTCGACGCTGCGGTTGAGCTGATCGCTGACGCGGTCGAGATTGCGCTCGGCCGGCTCTTCGGTGGTTTCCATGACTTCTTCGAAGTTGATGAAGATCGTCATGTGATCTTTGAGGAGCTTCGCGGCGTGGCCGATGGCGTCCTGCGGAGAGATGGCGCCGTTGGTCCAGACTTCGATGGTGAGCTTGTCGTAGTCGGTCATCTGGCCGAGACGGGCGGCTTCGACCGTGAAGTTCACTTTGCGGACGGGCGAGTGGACCGAGTCGATCGGGATGTAGCCGATGGCGAGATCTTCGTCGAAGTTCTTGTCGGCGCTGACATAGCCGCGGCCCGACTTGAGACGCATTTCGATGTCGAGCTTGCCGCCTTCGCTCACGGTTGCGATGTGCAGAGTGCGGTCGAGGACTTCGACGTCGGCGTCGGTCTGGATCGCGCCGGAGAATACTTCACCGGCTTTGTCGGCGACCACGCGGACGGTCTTGATGCCCTCGCCCATCACCTTGAAAGGAACCTGCTTCAGGTTGAGGATGATGTCGGTGGCATCTTCGACCACGCCCGGGATGGGGCTGAATTCGTGATCGACGCCTTCGATGCGGATGGCGGTGATGGCCGCGCCTTCGATGCTCGAAAGGAGCACGCGGCGCAGCGAGTTGCCGATGGTGGTGCCGAAGCCGCGCTGGAACGGCTGCGCGGTGAATTGTCCGAAACGCTCCGTCAGGGTCTCGGTATTCGCGACCAGACGTTTGGGTTTTTGAAAGCCCTTGAACATACTTTTATTCACTCCAATTAACGGCGTGGCTTTATCTCAATCCGCTCACGCCGGGTTTTACTGCAACTGCAAAGACTTCTACTACTTGCTGTACAACTCGACGATTAACTGCTCGTTGATCGGGATCTGGACCAGTTCGTCGCGCCGGGGGGTGCTGTTGATCCGGCCCTTCAGGTTTTCGCGATCGACGTCCATCCAGGAGGGCGATGGCGCGTGCGCCGTGGCATCGCGCGAGGAGAGGATCGTCGGGTTGTTTTTGCTGGATTCGCGTACCGAAACCATCGTCGCCGGGTTTCACGATGAACGAGGGGATGTTGACCTTGCGGCCGTTCACTTCGATGTGGCCGTGGCGGACGATCTGGCGCGCCTGGGAGCGGCTGGCTCCGAGGCCCATGCGGTAGATTACGCTGTCCAGACGGCGCTCGAGCGTGCCGAGCAGGTTTTCGCCGGTGATGCCCTTCATCTTGACGGCTTTGGCGAAGGTGTTGCGGAACTGGGCTTCGAGCACGCCGTAGATGCGGCGGACCTTCTGCTTTTCGCGAAGCTGGAGCCCGTAGCCCACGGTCTTTTTGGCTTTGCGGGTCTGGCCGTGCTGTCCGGGGACGAAATTGCGGCGCTCGATTGCACACTTTTCGGTGTGGCAGCGCTCGCCTTTCAGGAATAATTTCATGCCCTCGCGCCGGCAAAGCCGGCATACGGGGCCTCTATAACGTGCCAAATCGTTCTCCTCTTCTATGGCTCGTGCGGTTTACGATCCCTGTGGACCTTCGTCCCGCTTAACGTACTAAATTCACCGGCGACAAGATCGCCGGCGCTACCATTCAAACTCTGCGCTTCTTCGGGGGGCGGCAACCGTTGTGCGGTATCGCCGTTGTATCCCGGATCGACCGGACATCGAGACCGGCCGTCGCCAGCGCTCGCACAGCCGATTCGCGGCCCGAACCGGGACCGCTTACACGGACTTCGACCGTCCGCAGGCCGACTTCGTTTGCTTTGTTGGCCGCCGTCAGAGCCGCCTGCTGGGCGGCAAACGGAGTGCCTTTGCGGGAGCCGCGGAACCCGAGAGAGCCCGCGCTCGACCACGATACGGTGTTGCCTTCGGGATCGGCGATCGTCACGATGGTGTTGTTGAAGGTCGCCTGGATATGGACGATCCCGACGTGAACGATGCGCTTTTCCTTCTTTTTGAAGGTTTTCTTTTTGGTGCCCTTCGCCGGTGCTTTCGCCATTAGGTTTTCGACGTCGCTTTCTTCTTGTTGGCTACCGTTCCCTTACGCGGACCTTTGCGGGTGCGCGCGTTGGTGTGGGTTCGCTGGCCCCGGGTCGGCAGGCCGCGGCGATGCCGCAGTCCCCGATAAGAGCCCATTTCGATGTGGCGCCGGATGTTGAGCGAGACTTCCTTGCGGAGGTCGCCTTCGACCGCGCCCTCTTCTTCGAGGATGGTACGGAGGTGGTTCACTTCCTCTTCCGTCATATCCCCGACCTTCTTGTTCGCATCGATGCCGGCGCGATGAAGCAGGCTCTTCGAGCGCGTGCGGCCGATGCCGTAGATGTAAGTGAGGCCGATCTCAGCCCGCTTTTTCGGTGGTAGATCAACGCCCGCGAGACGTGCCATAGTGATCTTCCTTATCCTTCTCTGACCTTGCTGCTCTAGCCTTGCCGCTGCTTGTGTTTCGGGTTGGTGCAGATGACCCGGACGACGCCTTCGCGGTGGATCAACTTGCACTTGTCGCAGATTTTTTTAACTGACGCGCGCACTTTCATTTCGTTAACCGATCTTTCTGACTATTCGTCCCCGCGTCAGGTCGTGCTCTCCGAGCTCGACTTCCACGCGGTCGCCCGGCCTCAGCCGGACCCAATTCCGATTCGCCGCTCCGGCTCCGTGAGCCAGCACCGACGATTTGTTGTTACTCAATTCGAGCCGGTACACCAGGCTCGGTAATTCCTCGATCACGACGGCTTCGGTCACGCTCACGGCGTGGTCTCTTCCTGAGCCGCGGTCCTCTTATCCCACGCCCACGCGTGGTGCAAATTCACGGCCTGGTCAAAACCCACGGTCCGTTCTCCGTCACCGCTACGCAGTGTTCAAAGTGGGCTGAATACGAGCCGTCCTTCGCCACCGCGGTCCACTTATCCTTCAAAACCTTCGCCTCGGGCTTTCCGGCATTCACCATCGGCTCGATCGCGAGCACCATGCCCGCGCGCAGCCGGGGATTCTCGTTCCGCCGGTCGACATAATTCGGAACCTGCGGCTCTTCATGCAGCTGCGTCCCGATTCCGTGGCCCACATACTCACGCACAATCGAGAATCCGTTTCCGACCACATAGTCTTCCACGGTCCCGCAAATATCGAACAGCCGGTTGCCCTCGCGGACCTTATCGATCGCGAGTTCGAGGGACTCTTCCGTCACCTTGAGGAGCTTCTTCGCCTGTTCGCTCAACTCACCAACCCCGACCGTCAAAGCCGAATCGCCAAAATACCCATCGAGCGAAACGCCCGTATCGATCGAGACGATATCGCCCTTCTTCACAATCCGCTTCGGGTTCGGCATGCCGTGCACGATCTCCTCGTTCACCGAGGTGCAGAGCACGTATCGATACCGTTCCCCGGCGGCCGGAACGAAGTAATCTTTGAACGCGGGTTTTGCCCCGGCGTCCGCCATCATCTTCACCGCCGCCACTTCCAGATCCCAGGTCGAAACTCCCTCTTCGACCATTGCCCCCAGCGCATGCAGGATTTTGTATACCAGCAGGCCGCTGCGGCGCATTTTCTCCAGCTCGGATTGGGTCTTCCGGACAATCATTACCGCCTATTCCTGAACCAGATCCCGCAATTCCGATTTGATGCGCTCGAAGATCGTCTCCGGCGCGTCCTCGCTGGCGTCTACCTCAACCAGACGGTCGCTGTTCGTCCGGAAAAACTCGATCAACGGCTGCGTCTGGCGTTCGTACTGAGCCAACCGCTGCCGGACCACTTCTTCTTTGTCATCCTCCCGGACTACAAGCGCCGTCCCATCCAGATCGCACACACCATCGACTTTTGGGGGACGGGAAACCGCGTTATAAAGCGTGCCGCATTTCGGGCACACACGTCTCCCGCTGATTCGCGAGATAATTACATTGTAATCAACAACAAGGTGAATTACCACCCCCTCGGCGTGCATCGCCTTGCGGACCCGAAGCATTTCCTCGGCCTGGGCGAGCGTCCGCGGGTATCCGTCGAGGATAAAACCGCGCTCGCAATCCGGCTGATGAATTCTTTCAAAGACCAGTTGATTCACCAGTTCGTCGGAAACCAGTGAACCGGCTTTCATTCTGTCCGTGACCGCGGCGCCGATCGAATCGCCCGTCCGGATATGCTCCCGCAGCATGTCTCCGGTTGAGATCTGCGGAATCCCGAGCCACTTCACCAGATATTTCGACTGCGTCCCCTTACCCGACCCGGGCGAGCCGAACAGGGTCAGGGCAAGCGGTTTGACCGAGGTTGCCGCTAGGCGCCAGTGTTCAGGCCACGTTTTGACAACGCCATTTAGAACGAACTGCGACGTCCGCGGACACGCCCCGCTCGCGGCGTAAACCCTTCGTAGTGGCGCATGATGAGCTGCGCTTCGATCTGATTGATGGTATCCATCGCCACGCCGACCACGATCAGGAGCGAGGTGCCGCCGAAGTAAAACTGGACGTTCAGACCCTCAAGCAGGAAACGCGGGAAAGTCTTGTCGATGAAATTCCCGACCAGCGGCAGATGCTGTAAATGAATGCCCGACATCAGGATGCTGGGAATCAGGCAAAGGATCGAGAGATAAATCGCGCCCACGAACGTGATCCGGGTCAGGATCGTGTTCATGTAGTCGGAGGTGCTGCGTCCGGGCCGGATGCCGGGAATGAACCCGCCGTACTTGCGCATGTTGTCCGCCGCTTCATTCGGGTTGAAGATGATCGAAACGTAGAAGAAGCAGAAGAAGATGATCATCGCCACGAACAGGACTACGTAGAGCGGTTCGCCGTAGCGGATGGCCGAGAGCGTGTTGCTCAGCCAGAGGTTGTTCTTGACGACCGGGAAAGTTGCGATCGTCTGCGGGAACGCCAGGATCGAAGAGGCGAAGATCACCGGAATGACGCCGCCGGCGTTGACCTTGAGCGGCATGTGGGTCGACTGACCGCCCATCACGCGGCGACCGATCACGCGCTTGGCGTACTGCACCGGGATGCGGCGTTCGCCGAGTTCGACCAGCACGATGAACGCCGACCACCGCGACCATCATGACCAGGATCAGCGCCAGTTCGAGCACGCTCCACTCATGGGTGACGAATACGTTGAGGTAAAGGTTGGCGATCGCGCCCGGCACGCCGACCACGATGCCGGTGAAGATGATCAGCGACATGCCGTTGCCGACGCCGCGCTCGGTGATCTGCTCGCCCAGCCACATGATGAAGGCGGTGCCGGTGGTGAGCGAGAGAATCGTCATCAGGGTGAACCCGAGGCCGGGGTGGGGCACGATGTTGTCCTGCATCGCCTGCAGGCTCATGGCGATTCCGAACGACTGCGCGATGCCGAGGCCGACGGTCAGGTAGCGGGTCCACTGAGTGATCTTGCGGCGGCCGAGTTCGCCTTCCTTCTGAAGCTTTTCCAGCGTGGGAACGACGACCGTCAGCAACTGCAGGATGATCGACGCCGTGATGTACGGCATGATGCCGAGCGCGAAGACCGACAGGCGCCGGATATTGCCGCCGGCGAAGAGATCGAAGAAACCGAAGACGCCGCCCGACTGGCGCGTCAGAAAGTCCTGCCAGCGAATGACGTCGATGCCCGGCGTCGGAACGTAACTGCCGAACCGGTAAACGGCGAGCATGGCGAATGTAAAAAGGACGCGGTTCCGGAGATCCTGAATCCGGAAGATATTGCCTATCGCTTCAAACAGCTTGCCCACAGGTTTCTCGCTTTCTTAACTTGGGACTACCGATGCTATTCTACGCCCGGATTCGGCTCGCTCGCCGGAGCGCCGATGACGCGAGCCTGACCGCCGGCCTTCTGGATCTTCTCGGCGGCCGATTTCGAGAAGATGTGCGCCTCGATATCGATGCTGCGCGTGATCTCGCCCGAGCCGAGGACCTTGAGGCCGTCGCCCAGCTTGTTGATGATGCCGCGCTCGATCAGGCTGTCGACCGTGAACGTATCGCCTTCGAGCTTTTCGAGGTCCTTCAGGTTCACGATCGAATACTGCTTCTTGAAGATGTTGGTGAAGCCGCGCTTCGGCAGACGGCGGTGCAGCGGCATCTGGCCGCCTTCGAACCCGCGCATGATGCTGTAGCCGGAGATGGAGCGTGCGCCCTTGTGACCGCGGGTCGAGGTTTTACCCTTGCCCGAACCCATACCGCGGCCGATGCGCTTCTTCCGGTGCTTCTGCCCGGCGGGTGGTTTGAGTGAACTCAGATTCATCGATATTCCTTTGCGAAAACCATTTGGGCCACGAATGAACACGAATGAACACGAATAGATACGATTCGGATTCGTGTTTATTTGTGTTCATTCGTGGCCAATTTTCTTTTCAGTCAACCAGCGCCAGCAGATGCGGGATCTTCTTGACGAAGCCGCGGAAGCGCCGGCGTATCGGGCCGCTCCACAACCTGGTTCATCTTTTTGCAGGCCCAGGGCGCGCACGATCACTTTATGCTTTTCCGGCGTGCAGATCGGGCTGCGGATCAACTTGATGCTGATCATACCTTGCGTGGATTCAGCCATGCTACATCTTCTCCGGTGTCAGGCCGCGCATTTCCATCACGGCGCTTCTGTCGCGGAGCTGTTCGAGCGCGTTGATCGTCGCCTTCACCACGTTGTGCGGGTTGTGGCTGCCGATCGATTTCGTCAGGACATTGGGAATTCCGCAGGCCTGCACCACCGCGCGCACCGGACCGCCGGCGATCACGCCGGTTCCGTCCTGGGCCGGCTTCAGCATCACCATGCCCGCGCCGAACCGGCCCAGCACCTGATGCGGAATCGTGTTTTCGAGCAGATGGACCTTGCGCAGGTTCTTCTTCGCCGCTTCGATGCCCTTGCGGATGGCCGACGGCACTTCCTTGGCCTTGCCGACGCCGAAACCGACCACGCGCGCCGAGGGATCGCCGACGACGACCAGCGCCGAAAAGCTCATGTTCTTGCCGCCCTTGACCACCTTGGTGACGCGGTTGATCGCGACCACGTTTTCCTTCAGGTTCAGCGACTGCGGATCGACCCGCTTTACCGTTGCGACAGCCATTAAAACTCCAGTCCCGCTTCGCGCGCCGCGTCGGCCAGCGCTTTTACGCGGCCATGATAGATATAGCCGCCACGATCGAATACCACTTTGTCGATGCCGTTCTCTTTGGCGCGCTCGGCGACCCGCTTGCCGATCTCTTTCGCCGCCGCCAGGTTGCCGCCGGTCTTCTTTTCGCCGTCAGCCTTCTCGGTCGAACTGGCCGCCACCAGGGTCACGCCTTTGACGTCGTCGATCACCTGCGCATAGATGTGCGCGGTGCTGCGGAACACGGTGAGACGGGGCCGCTCGGTGGTGCCTCGAGCTTTTTGCGGATGCGAACGTGGATGCGCTCGCGGATCTCGTTTTTGGAGATTTTGCGAATCATTGTCAGCTCATTACTTCTTGCCTCCGGTCGCGCCCGACTTGCCGACCTTCTTCTTCAGCACTTCGCCCGTGTAGCGGACGCCCTTGTTCTTGTACGGATCCGGCTTGCGCAGCGCGCGGATGTTGGCCGCCACCTGGCCGAGCACCTGCTTGTCGTAGCCGGACAGGACGAGGTGCGTCTGCTTGTCGATCTTCAGATCGACGCCTTCCGGCAGCAGAACTTCGATCGGATGCGAATAGCCCAGCGTGAACGTGGCGACCTTGCCTTTAACGTCGGCGCGATAACCGATGCCGACGATGTCGAGCTCTCGCGTGAAGCCGGTCGAAACGCCCTGAACGGCGTTCGCGGCCAGCGCCCGGGTGAGCCCGTGCAGCGCGGCATGTTCGTCGGAATCCCGAAGAATCTCGAGCACTCCGGCGTTCTGCTGAACGCGTATCCCGCTGGGAATCGGTACTTCGAGCTTCCCTTTGGGGCCCTGCACTTTTAACTGGTCGCCGATCTCAACCTTCACGGAGGAAGGCACGGGGATCGGCTTTTTTCCTACTCTGGACATATTTCGTTCACCAAATCTCTTCTCACCAAACTCGGCAAAGAATCTCGCCGCCGACGCCTTCCTTGCGCGCGGTCCGGCCGGTCATGACGCCTCGCGGCGTGGTCAGGATGCTGATACCGAGGCCGCCCTGCACGCGCGGAATATCGGTCTTGCCGACATAAGTGCGGCAGCCGGGGCGCGAAACGCGCTCGATTCCGGTCACGACGGGCGAGTTGTCGGTCGCATACTTCAGGTAGATGCGGATGACCTTTTTCAGGCCTTCGTCCGCGTCGCTCTTGTGGCCGCCCTCGGCGGGAGCAACCTTGAAGTTGGCGATGTAGCCCTCTTCCTTGAGGATCCGGGCGATCTCGGTCTTCAGCTTCGAAGCCGGCACGTCTACCTTCGGATGGCGCGCCGCCATGGCGTTCCGCACCCGAGTCAGCATGTCTGCGATTGGATCACTAGTCACTTATCTGGTCCCTCCTTCCTGCCAACTGGCCTTACCAACTTGCCTTCACGACGCCCGGGACTTCACCGTTCAGCGCGAGTTGCCGGAAGCACAGCCGGCAGATGCCGTATTTGCGCAGGAACGCCCGGGGCCGGCCGCAGCGCCAGCAGCGGTTGCGGTGGCGGCACTTGAACTTCGGCTTCTTGAGGTCTTTTGCGATCTTGGCGGTTGTTGCCATGAATTCTTTCTCTCCCCTGTCTTGTCCCGGGTCTACTGCGCCCGGAACGGCATTCCCATCTGCTTCAGCAACGCCACACCCTCCGCGTCGGTGCGGGCGGTCGTTGTGATCGATATGTTCATCCCCTTGGTTTTGTCGACCTTCGAGTAGTCGATTTCGGGGAAAATCAGCTGATCTTTAACGCCCAGCGTGTAGTTGCCGCGGCCATCGAACGATTTCGACGACACGCCGCGGAAATCGCGCACGCGAGGCAGCGCGACGTTCAACGAGACGGTCCAGAAACTCGTACATGCGGTCGCCGCGCAGCGTCACCATGGTGCCGATCGCCATGCCCTCGCGCAGCTTGAACGCCGCGATGGATTTCTTGGCTTTGGTCACAACCGGCTTCTGGCCGGCGATGGCGCCCAGTTCGTTGACGGCGCCGTCCATCAGCTTGGCGTTGCCGGTGGCTTCGCCCAGGCCGATGTTGATCGAGATCTTCTCGATCTTCGGCACGGCCATCACGTTCTTGTACCCGAACTCCTTCGTCAGGGCGGGCACGGCCTTTTTCAGATAATGCTCTCTCAGTCTCGCTGCCATGTGCATTCTCGCCTTACTTCTTGTCGAGCGCCTGGCCGCACTTGCGGCAGATCCGCGTCCGCCGGGTCTTGCCGCCGGGGCCTTCGCTCACGTTGTGACCGATCCGCGCCGGGCCGCACTTCGCGCACACGATCATCACGTTCGACACGGCGATCGGCCCTTCCTTCTCGGCGATCCCGCCGGCGATCTGTTTCGCCGGGTTCTTCTTCGTGTGACGCTTGATCATGTTGACGTGCTCGACCAGCAGGCTGCCGGTCTTTGTGTCCACATCGAGCACGCGGCCGGTCTTGCCGCGATCGCGACCCGCGATCACCTTCACCTGATCGTTCTTCTTGAGCTGGATGCGAACCGGCTCACGCCTGTCCTTCTTGAGCTTCACCGACACTTAGATCACCTCCGGGGCGAGCGAGACAATCTTCATGTAACGCTTGTCGCGCAGCTCGCGGGCGACCGGACCGAATACGCGCGTTCCGATCGGCTCACCGACTTCGTTGATCAGCACGGCCGCATTCGAATCGAAACGGATGTAGCTGCCGTCGCGCCGGCGGGTTTCTTTGCGCATGCGCACGATCACGCAACGGACGACCTTGCCCTTCTTGATCGCCGAATCGGGCGCCGCTTCTTTCACGGCCGCCGTTACCACATCTCCGAGTCCGGCCCGGAGCCCGAGGTCGCCGCCGCGCGGCAGAATGCACGAAAGTCTTCGTGCGCCGCTGTTATCGGCCACCTCGAGGATAGTTCTCATCCCAATCATGGTTTATTCCTCAAACTTCCCTGATCCTACCTAAATCTTGACGTCGAGATCGGCGGGCTGAGCCGTGCCGACCAGCGCCGAGCGGCGGATCACATCGCCCAGACGCCAACGCTTCAACTTGCTCATCGGCCGGCATTCGATAATGCGGACGACATCGCCCACGCGCGCCGTGCTTTCCTCGTCGTGCGCGTAAAACTTTTTGTGCTTCATCACGATCCGGCGATAGAGCGGATGCGGAACGCGGCGGCTGACCTGAACGACGATGGTCTTCTGCATCTTCGTCGAGACGACTTCGCCGACCTTCTCGTTCTTGTGCTGATTGTGTGGCTCTGTTCTGTTCGTCGGCCATTTACTTCGCTCCCCGCAGTTCGCTTTGCGCGCAGATACGTCAGCAGGCGCGCGCGGTCCTTGCGGTTCTCGCGCATTCTCTTCAAGCCGTCGGTCTGGCCCATCGACATCTGGAACTTGACGCGGAAGGACTGTTCGTCGATGTCCCGCAGCTTGTTCCGCATTTCGGCGGGATCGAGATCCCGCAATTTATCTTTCTTCATCTGATTACTCCGCGTGTTTCGCGCGCGATAAACTTCGTCTTCAGCGGGATCTTGTGCGCCGCGAGACGCATGGCCTGCTGCGCGATTTCCGGTCCGACGCCTTCCATCTCAAACAGGATCTTGCCCGGCCGGATCACTGCCACCCACTCTTCCGGGGCGCCTTTACCCTTACCCATACGGGTTTCAGCCGGCTTCTTGGTGATCGGCTTATCCGGGAACAACCGGATCCACACCTTGCCGCCGCGCTTGATGAAGCGCGTCATCGCAATACGGGCCGCTTCGATCTGACGCGAGGTGATCCAGCCGCACTCCATCGCCTTCAGCGCATACTCGCCGAACGAGATGGTACGATCCGCGCCAGGCTTTGCCCTTCATGCGGCCGCGCTGTACCTTGCGGTATTTGACCTTCTTCGGCATCAACATAGTTCAGTTATTCCTTGCCTTCCGGTTTCGTGCCTTCCGGTTCGCCGGAGGTCTCGGGAGCCGGCTTCGGCTTGCTTCGCCGGTTCTTTCCATGCCGGCTGCGTCGGCGCCATCAGCGGCGGCATGATCGGGCCGCCGGTCCGCGCGGGGCGGATTTCGGCGGGAGGCATCTGCACCGGGGCGGCTGGTTCACCGATGACGTTGCGCCGGCCGCCTGGAGCATAGCCGCCTGTCCTGCCTGGCGCCGGACGGTCACCGCCACCCGGACGGTCGTTGTCCCTGCGTGGCGGACGGCGATCGCGATCGCGTCCACCCGGTCCACGTTCGTTGCGGCGCGGCTCGCCATCCTGCGGCGTGCGCTTGCCGCCTTCCAGAATTTCACCTTTGTACAACCACGCCTTGACGCCGATAACGCCGTAAGTCGTGTGCGCTTCGGTGGTGCCGTAATCGATGTCGGCACGCAGGGTGTGCAGCGGCAAGCTGGCCCTGCAGATACCATTCGCTGCGGGCGATTTCCGCGCCGTTCAGCCGGCCCGATACCCGGACCTTGATTCCCTTGCAGCCGAAACGCAGCGCCGAGTCGACGGCCTTACGCATCGCGCGGCGGAAAGCCACGCGCTTTTCGAGCTGCAGCGCGATCGATTCCGAAACCAGCTGGGCGTCGAGCTCCGGCTTGTGCACTTCCTGAATATCGATGAATACTTCGCGCTTGGTCTTCTTCGCCAGCGCGGTCTTCAGCTTTTCGATCTCGGCGCCTTTGCGTCCGATGATGATGCCGGGGCGCGAGGTGCGAATCGTGACGCGAAGCTTGTTGCCGGGGCGGTCGACTTCAATCGAGCTGACGCCGGCGGACTTCAACTGCTTGCGCAGGCCTTCCTTCAGCTCGAGGTCTTCCTGCAGAAGCCCGGCATAACCCTGCTTCGAGAACCAGCGCGAGCGCCACGGCTTGTTGAAGCCGAGCCGGAAGCCGTAAGGATGAACTTTCTGACCCATTGATAACCTGTTTCGCCCTTCTTACTTCTCTGCTACTTTGACTTTCTCTGTTACTTTGACAACGATGTGAGAGGTCCGCTTCTGGATCCGGTAGGCGCGTCCCATCGGAGCCGGCCGAACCCGCTTCTGCCGCGGCCCTTCGTTCACATACGCTTCGGAAACGTAAAGTTGATCGACATCCAGATCTTCGTTCTTGTTCTGCGCGTTGGCGATCGCCGAGTGCAGCACCTTCTCGACGGCCGGCGCGATCCGCTTGTTGACCGTGCGCAGCGTGATGATGGCATCGTTCGCTTTGCGCCCGCGGATCAGGTCCACCACGAGGCGGGCCTTCTGCGCGGATACCCGGATATATCTGGCTTCTGCTTTGACTTCCATCTCGTCCTCTGTATCCGATTACGACTTCGACGACTTCTGTCGCTCGTCTTGGCCTGGTGACCCTTGAACGTGCGGGTCGGCGAAAACTCGCCCATCTTGTGGCCCACCATGTTTTCGGTCACGTACACCGGAATGAACTTCTTGCCGTTGTGGACCGCGATCGTGTGACCCACGAACTCGGGCAGGATCGTCGAACGCCGCGACCAGGTACGAATCACTTTCTTTTCGTTCGCTGCGTTCAGCTTGTCGATCCGCTCCTCGAGGTGCGTGTCGGTAAAAGGGCCCTTCTTTACGGAACGTCCCATTGTTTACAAGTTCCTCCGGAACATTATCTTTTCTTGCCTCCGCGCTTGACGATGAATCGGTCGGTGCGCTTGTTGTTGCGGGTCTTGAAGCCGCGCGTCGGCTGGCCCCATGGGGTGACCGGATGACGGCCGCCGGAGGTCTTGCCTTCGCCACCGCCGTGCGGGTGGTCGACCGGGTTCATCGAAACGCCGCGGTTGTGCGGGCTCTTGCCCATCCAGCGCTTTCGTCCGGCCTTGCCGAGCGAGATATTTTCGTGATCGCTGTTGCCTACCGTGCCGATGGTCGCCATGCACTCGGTAGAAACGCGGCGGACTTCAGCCGAAGGAAGCTTCAGCAGCGCGACGCCGCCTTCGCGCGAAACCAGCTGAGCCTGCGTGCCGGCCGAACGCGCCATCTGCGCGCCTTTGCCGGGTTTGAGCTCGATGTTGTGAACGATGGTGCCCGCCGGAATGTTCTTGAGGGGCAGGGCATTGCCGACCAGAATGTCGGCGTCAGGGCCGGAGGAAACCGTTGCCCCGACTGCAAGACCTTCCGGCGCGATGATATAACGCTTCTCGCCATCCGCATAGTTCAGCAGCGCGATGCGCGCCGAGCGGTTGGGATCGTACTCGATGGCTGCAACCTTCGCGGGAATGCCGATCTTGTCGCGCTTGAAATCGATGACGCGATACGCCTGCTTGTGGCCGCCCGAGATGAAGCGCGAAGTGACGCGCCCGGTGTTGTTGCGGCCGCCCGACTTCGGTCGGGGCTCGACGAGCGACTTCTCCGGCGTCTCTTTGGTGATGCCCTCGCGGGACACCACGGTCATGTAACGCCGGCTGGGAGTTGTGGGTGAGAATTTTTTGATCGCCATGATTTTCTAAGCTCGCCTACATCTCCGTGAATTCGGGGACCTTTTGACCGGCCACCAGCTTCACGTAAGCTTTCTTCCATTCCGAGCGATAACCGGCGAATCTTCCGCGGCGGCGCAGCTTGCCGTCGAAATTCGCCGTGCGAACTTCTTCCACTTTTACCTTGAACAGCTTTTCGACGGCCTGCTTCACCATGATCTTGTTGGCGTCTTTCGACACCTCGAAGCAGAGCGTTCGCTCTTCTTCCTTCTTGGTGATGCCTTTCTCGGTGACGAGCGGCCGCACGAGAGTATCGTGAATGGTCATTATTCCTGGCCCTCCGGTTTCGAATCCGTCCGTTTCGGAGCCGACTTTGCCAGCGTTTCGCTGAGCTTCGCGGCCGCGGCCTGCGTCAGAAGGACCTTGCGTCGCATCCAGCAGGTGATAGGGATGCACTTCGTGGCTGCGGACGACGACGACGCCCTTCAGATTGCGGGCGCTCAGTTCGAGATTGCGGTTTTCTTCGTTTTCGACGAGCAGAATTTTCTTCGCTGCTCCGAGCCTGGCCGAGCGTCTGGGTGAAACTCTTTGTCTTGTGGTCGGCAAGCTGGAACGCCGAGACGATCTTCATCTCGCCGTCGCGCAGCTTGGCCGAAAGAGCCGAGCGCAACGCGCCCAACTGCATTTTGCGCGGCAGCTTGTAGCTGTAATCGCGCGGCACCGGTCCGTGAACCGTGCCGCCGTGGCGCCAGATCGGGCTTCGCACCGAACCCATGCGGGCGCGGCCGGTGCCTTTCTGCTTCCAGAGTTTCTTGCCCGAACCAGCCACTTCGTGGCGGGTCTTGACCTTGTGGGTACCGGCGCGCTGTGCCGGCCAGATAATGGCGAACCGACTCGTAGAGCAGGTCCTGATTCACTTCGGCGCCGAACACGGTATCCGCCAGTTCGATCTCGCCGACCTTCGAATTATTTAAATCGATAACGTCAACTGTGGGCATGATTACTTCTTCGCCCTCCGCACCACAACATATCCGCCGTTGGGACCCGGAACCGCGCCCTTGACCACCAGCACGTTGTCTTCGGTGTCCACCTCGACGATTTCCAGATTCCGGACCGTCACCTGCTCGTCTCCCATATGTCCGCGCCATGCGCATACCCGGCACGACACGCGACGGAAAGCTCGATGCGCCGATCGAACCCGGCGCGCGGTGATGCATGCGAGCCGTGAGTCGCGTCGCCGCCACCGAAATGATGCCGCTTCACGAGACCCGCAAAGCCGCGGCCCTTCGAGACGCCGATGACATCGACCTTCTCGTTCGGCTTGAAGTCGCTGACCAGCACCTTGTCGCCGGCCTTCATATCGCCTTCGCCGCCCTTGAGACGGAACTCGCGCAGGAACTTCGCGCCTTCGGCGTTGCGCCTTCTTCAGGTGCCCCGTCTCCGGCTTGTTGATCCGCTTCGGCTTCACGAACTCGTTGAGACCCAGCTGGACGGCGTCATAGCCGTCAGTCGCCGGGGTCTTCCGCTGCACGACGAAGCAGGGACCGGCCTTGAGCAGGGTCACCGGGACCACTTGCCCATCCGGCCGGAACAGCTGCGTCATGCCGATCTTTTTTCCAAGAATTCCTGGACTCATCTTTTTGTCTTCCCTTACCCGGGATGCGTTCTTAACCAGGCCGGGCGGAAGCCCGGCTGCAGGCCGAAGGCCTGCGCCCACAAAAACGCCCGCTTAACCTTTACCGAACGCTTTGATTTCCACGTCCACGCCCGCCGGCAGATCGAGCTTCATCAAAGCATCGACCGTCTGCTGCGTGGGCTCGAGAATATCGAGCAACCGCTTGTGCGTCCGGATTTCAAACTGCTCCCGCGACTTCTTGTCGACGTGCGGCGACCGCAGTACGGTCGTCCGTGAGGTCGAG
This sequence comes from Terriglobia bacterium, assembly GCA_963831795.1. Taxonomy (GTDB): domain Bacteria; phylum Acidobacteriota; class Terriglobia; order Bryobacterales; family Bryobacteraceae; genus BOG-234. The sequence continues at coordinate 149,131 of CAWHSB010000002.1, forward strand.
GTCGGCAGCGGAATGGGGCCCGCTACCGTGGCCCCCGTCCGCTTCGCCGTATCCACGATCTCCGTGGTCGATTGATCCAGCACCCGGTGATCGTAAGCTTTCAACCGGATGCGGATGCGATCTTTCAAGGCCATGTTAGTCCAGGATCTCCGACACGGTACCCGCGCCGACCGTTCTGCCGCCTTCGCGAATGGCGAAGCGCAGGCCTTTGTCCATGGCGACCGGCACCTGCAGCTCAACGTCGAGCTGGATGTTGTCTCCCGGCATCACCATTTCCGTTCCTTCCGGCAGCACCGCCACTCCCGTCACGTCCGTCGTGCGGAAGTAGAACTGCGGCCGGTAGCCCTTGAAGAACGGCGTATGACGCCCGCCTTCTTCTTTCGACAGCACGTAAACTTCGCCGCGGAACTTCTTGTGCGGCTTGATCGAACCCGGCTTCGCGATGACCTGCCCGCGCTCGACTTCCGTCTTTTCCACACCGCGGAGCAGCAGGCCGACGTTGTCGCCCGCCCGGCCTTCGTCGAGCAGCTTCTTGAACATTTCGACGCCCGTGACAACCGTCTTGCGGGTGTCTTTGAAGCCGACGATTTCCATTTCCTCGCCGACCTTGCAGATCCCCTGCTCGATACGGCCCGTGACCACAGTGCCGCGGCCCTGAATCGAGAAGATGTCTTCGATCGGCATCAGGAACGGCTTGTCGACCACGCGCGTCGGCACCGGAATGTAGGTGTCGACGGCTTCCATCAGCTCGTCGACCGTCTTTTCCCACTGCGGCTCGCCGTTCAGCGCGCCAAGAGCCGAGACACGAATGACCGGGAGATCGTCGCCGGGGAACTGATACTTGCTCAGCAGTTCGCGCACTTCGAGCTCGACCAGATCGAGCAGTTCCGGATCGTCCACCATGTCGACCTTGTTCATCGCAACCACGATGTACGGCACACCGACCTGACGGGCCAGCAGAATGTGCTCGCGCGTCTGAGGCATGGGGCCGTCGGTGGCGGCCACGACCAGGATCGCGCCATCCATCTGCGCGGCGCCGGTGATCATGTTCTTGATGTAATCGGCGTGACCGGGGCAATCGACGTGCGCGTAGTGGCGCTTCGACGTCTCGTATTCCACGTGAGCGGCCGCGATCGTGATACCGCGGGCCTTTTCTTCCGGCGCGTTGTCGATCGAATCGAACGAACGGAAGGCAACTTTCGGATTGTGCTTCGCCAGCACCTTCGTGATGGCCGCCGTCAGGGTCGTCTTGCCGTGATCGATATGCCCGATCGTTCCGATGTTGACGTGCGGCTTGCTGCGGTCAAATTTCTCTTTACCCATCGCACCAATCTCCTTGAACTATTTCGTAACCTTGCCCTGCACTCGCGTCACGATTTCTTCCGCGATGTTCTTCGGTACTTCCTCGTAACGCGCGAAGTGCATGGTGAAACTGCCGCGTCCCTGCGTGCGCGAACGAAGCTCGGTCGCATAACCGAACATTTCGCTCAGCGGAACACTGGACTTGATAATCTGCGTCGTACCGCGAATCTCGGTACCTTCGAGCTGGCCGCGGCGGGAAACGATATCGCCGTTCACCGGACCCATATACTCTTCGGGCACCACGACTTCGACCGCCATCACCGGCTCAAGCAGCACCGGCTTCGCTTTGCGCAGCGCTTCCTTGACGCAGATCGAACTGCAGATCTTGAACGCCATTTCCGACGAGTCGACGTCGTGATAAGCGCCGTCAAACACGGCGACCTCGACATCTTCCATCGAGTACCCGGCCAGGATGCCGCCTTCGAGGGCTTCGACAACGCCCTTTTCGATGGCGGGGATGAATTCCTTCGGAATGTTGCCGCCCTTGATTTCGTTGACGAACTTGAAGCCTTCGCCGGGAATCGGCGACACACGGAGCTTCGTGCGCGCGTACTGGCCGCTGCCGCCCGTCTGCTTCTTGTGCGTGTAATCGTATTCCGCGGTGCCCCGAATCGTTTCGCGATAGGCCACCATCGGCTTGCCGACGTTCGCCACCACGTTGAACTCGCGCATCATGCGGTCGACGATGATTTCGAGGTGCAGTTCGCCCATTCCCGAGAGAATGGTCTGGCCGGTTTCCGGATCCGTATTCACGCGGAACGTCGGATCTTCCTGCGCGAGCTTGGCGATCGCCATGCCCATCTTTTCCTGATCGGCCTTGGTCTTCGGCTCGACGGCAAGCTGAATGACGGGCGTCGGGAAGTCGATCGATTCGAGAGCGATCGGATGCTCTTCGTCGCAGATCGTGTCGCCGGTCGAAACGGTCTTCAGACCCACGGCGGCGCAGATATCGCCCGCCATGATTTCCTGAATGTCTTCGCGCTTGTTGGCGTGCATGCGCAACAGGCGTCCGACGCGTTCCTTGCGGCCCTTGGCCACGTTGAAAATCGATTCGCCCGCGTTCATCTTGCCCGAGTAAACCCGGAAGAACGCCAGCTGACCCGAGAACGGGTCGGTCATGATCTTGAACACCAGCGCCGAAAATGGCTCGCTGTCGGAAGCCTTGCGGGTCAACTTGATGTTCTTGTCGTTGATGTCGGTTCCTTCGACGTCCGGAATGTCCAGAGGCGAAGGCAGGTAATCGACGACAGCGTCCAGCATCGTCTGAACGCCCTT
>CAWHSB010000003.1:0-18185 GCA_963831795.1 Terriglobia bacterium
ATGGCTTGCGCGTGACGCGACGTCGTACTCGTATCGCGAAACCAGATAAGTGCCAACTTGCGCATCGCTGTGGTGGCGGAAGCCGAAGCGCTCGTAGATTTCTCGTAAACGCTGACGCGACGCTTCGAAGTCGAGGCGAAGGAACCGGCGGCCCAGAGCGTGAGTTCGGTCCACCGCCCAGCGCAGAAGTTCGGCGGACAAGTCACGTCCCGCATAGCGTCTCCGCACCGCGAGGCGATGGATGTAGGCCGCATTGTCGTGGCTCACGTCCGGCCAGAAGACGGGATCTTCGAGCTGAAATTTGACGTCCGGCGGGATCGTTCGAACACTCAGCTGAACATTCGGCCAGGAAAAACAGTCCCCCTTCGACATCCGCGGCAATCTGGTCCGGTTCCAGTTCGCCCTCGCGCCACAACGGCATGCCTGCCTGCGTGAGCCATTGCGCGGCTTCCGGAGGATATCGGCGATTGCGCCGATGTCCTCTGTTGTCGCTTGCCGGATCTGTATATCGCCTGCTATATCTATCGGCCCCGGGGAGCAGCGACGGGGGCAGGCCTCATTCCGGGCGCCGGAATCGGACCGTTTCCTGCGGCCGCCGCTCCCGCTCCCGCGGCGCTTCCATTCACCGGCTCAATCCGAATCAATCCCAGCGCCTTGCGCAACTCCAGTATCGATAGTCTGCCGGATGTCCTGATTGTCTTTCAGGAACTGGCGGGCATTCTCGCGCCCCTGCCCGATCCGCTCGCCCTTGTAGCTGAACCACGAACCGCTCTTCTCGATCACGTTGTGCTGCACGCCGAGATCGATCAGATCGCCTTCGTTCGAAATGCCTTCGCCGTAGATGATGTCGAACTCGGCCTCGCGGAACGGCGACGCCAGCTTGTTCTTCACCACCTTGACCTTGGTCCGGTTGCCGACCACGGCGTCGCCGTCTTTGATCGCGGCGATCCGCCGGATATCCACGCGCACCGACGAATAGAACTTCAGCGCGCGGCCGCCCGTGGTGGTTTCGGGACTGCCGAACATCACGCCGATCTTCTCGCGGATCTGGTTGATGAAGATCAGGCAGGTCTTCGATTTCGACACGATGCCGGTGAGCTTGCGCAGCGCCTGCGACATCAGCCGCGCCTGCAAGCCCATGTGCGAATCGCCCATTTCGCCATCGAGTTCGGCCTTCGGAACCAGCGCCGCGACCGAGTCCACCACCAGCACGTCGATCGATCCGGAAGCGATCAGCGCGCCCGTGATTTCGAGCGCCTGTTCGCCGTAATCGGGCTGCGAAACCAGCAGATTATCGACATCCACGCCGAGTTTCCGCGCGTAAACCGGGTCGAGCGCGTGCTCCACGTCGATGAACGCGGCCATGCCGCCCTTCTTCTGCGCTTCGGCGATCACCTGCAGCGCGATCGTCGTCTTGCCGGAGGATTCCGGACCGTAGATCTCGCAGATGCGCCCGCGCGGAAATCCGCCGGTTCCCAGCGCCGCGTCGAGCGAAATCGATCCGGTCGAAATGACCGAGACCGGGACGATTGCGTCCTTCGACCCCGAGCCGCAGAATCGAACCCTTTCCGAACTGCTTCTCGATCTGGCCGAGCGTCTGTTCCAGTGCGCGTGCGCGTTCTTTTTCATCCATGGTGGGCATCTCCTGACATGCGAACAAAAGGCGAATATTATGTTTCGATTATAGCAACGGAAAGTGGTATGTCCAGTTAAAAGATTTTCGCGCAAAGACGCAAAGGCGCAAAGTAAAACAGATGAGTGAGAATGATATTGCGAGGGAGATTGTCGATTCCGCCTTTCGGGTTCACACAACCCTCGGCCCGGGTTTGCTGGAGTCGGTCTATGAGGCGGTCCTTTCGCACGAGTTGGTGCGCCGTGGACTTCGTGTTGCGCGTCAGCAGCCGATTCCAATCATTTATGACGACCTTCGGATCGAAGCCGGGTTTCGAGCAGACCTGATAGTCGAGGATAAAATCATCGTGGAGATCAAGTCGATCGAAGCGATCGCTCCTGTCCATCGGAAGCAGCTTACGACCTACCTCAGGCTGGCCGACAAACGCCTCGGGTTGCTGATTAACTTCAACGTAGCGCTCATCAAAGACGGAATCGTCCGAATCGTAAACGGCCTGATCGAAGACGGGAACGTATAAATTTCTCTTCGCTTTTCTTTGCGTCTTTGCGTCTTTGCGCGAAACTTTCAGCCCTTACCCCGAAAAAGAAACACCAGCTCAATAATCAGGATGATCACCACCAGCACCTCAAGCACGAACGCCCGGCTCTGATGAAACTGGTCCATCATGAACTCGTACAGCTCACCGGCCGTATCGAGCTTGCCATCCACCAGCTTGCGGTAATCCTTCACTCCCACTTTATTGGCCGCCAGACGGTACAATCGCGCCGAGAACATATCGCTCAGGAACTTGATCGATGTATCCACCCGTTCCGTGAGTTCACGGATATCCAGCCGGATCTTGTTCAAATCTTCCGCCTGCGAAGCGAGACGCCAGCGCGCCCAAAACCCGCCTTTCTTCTCAAGCGAACGGTAAACGCCCTGCAGCAGCCGGCTCAGAACCGCGTCATAGTAGCGAAACTCCAGCAACTGCGTATTGGCATACTCCAGCAGTTGAATCGTCGGAGCGGCGTCTTCCGCCGTGTCGTGAATGAAGGCCGCCGTCCACCCGACCACCAGCAGATCGTCCGGATAATAAGACAGCCGCGAACCAAGAATCTCCTCGATCTCACCCGAAGACAGCTCCGCTTGTTCACCGCGGACAATTCTCGCGATTTCCTGGCCGTGTTGCGCGATTAATTCTGCCGCTGTCTTCGCTACAGCTGAGCTGGCGGTGCTGCCGCCCTGCAAGTGAATGATGTAGTAATCCTCGCTCAACCAGTCCGGGTGCGGATTTACAAGCGCCGAACGCGCCCGCTCAAGCCTGCGGCGAACCACCTGGACAGCCTGAGCTTCCGGTTCGGTATTCGTCATCCATCGGCTGGATAATTCCGTAAGCTCCGGCCAGCTGCTCGAGAACGGCAACTCCAGCTTGATGCTCACCACGCCGTATTCGTAATAATTCAGCTCACCTTGAAGACACGCGCCGCTTTCCAGCACCATCGGTTCGAGGCGCTCCACCACCGGCGGACGCTCGAATCGCACATACTCGGGGGCCGGAAGACGAAAGCCCGGTTCGCGCCGCGCTTCCACGCCGAGAATCGCTCGCAGCGCGTCGAGATTGATCTCCTCGCAGACGTCATACATCCAGAGAGTCCAGATCGACCCGCTGAGAGGAGTTCCCGTCATCCGGTTGCCTCGCGGCTTATTCGATGCGGTAATTGGGCGCTTCTTTGGTGATGATCACGTCGTGCACGTGACTCTCGCGCAGCCCCGCCGGCGATACCCGGATGAACCGCGCCTCGCAATGCATCTGCCCGATCGTGCGGCAGCCGCAATATCCCATGCCCGCCTTCAACCCGCCGACCAGCTGATAAATCAGGTCGGAAAGCGGACCCTTGGAAGCGACCCGGCCCTCGATGCCTTCCGGAACCAGTTTCTGCGTGGGATCGAGCGCATACCGGTCTGTGCTGCCGGTCGCCATGGCGCCGAGCGATCCCATTCCGCGATAGGTCTTGAACGTCCTGCCCCTGATAGAGAATCGTTTCTCCCGGACTCTCGTCCGTACCAGCCAGCAGACTCCCGATCATCACGCAATCGGCGCCCGCCGCGACCGCCTTCGTAATGTCGCCCGAAAATTTGATACCGCCGTCGGCAATCAGCGGGACATTGCCTTCTTTCGCGGCTCGGCTGCACTCGGCAACTGCCGTAAGCTGCGGAACGCCGGCGCCCGAGACGATGCGTGTCGTGCAGATCGAACCCGGTCCGATCCCGACCTTAATACCATCCACTCCCAGTGAGATCAGTTCGCACGCGCCCTCATAAGTGCCGACATTCCCGACGATGAGCTGGATATCCGGCAGCGCGTTCTTGACGGCTCTGACGGCATCGACCACCCGCTGGCTGTGGGCATGAGCTGTATCGATCGCCAGCACATCGACCTTGCGCCGCACCAATTCCTGCGCGCGCTCCAGGAAGTCACCGGTCGCCCCTACCGCGGCGCCGGCGCGCAACCGACCCTGTTCGTCCTTGGCGGAGTTCGGATATTTGAGCTTCTTCTGAATGTCCTTGACGGTAATCAGGCCTTTCAGAAAATACTGATCGTCCACTACGAGCAGTTTCTCCACGCGATGACGGTGCAGAATCTCTTCCGCCTCATCCAGCGTCGTGCCCACGGGGACTGTGATCAGATGCTCCTTCGTCATCACGTCCGAGATGGGCAGATCGAAGCGCGATTCGAAGCGCAGATCGCGGTTGGTCAGAATGCCCACGAGTTTTCCGTCCTGCGTCACCGGAACGCCGGAAATGCGATAGCGCTCCATCAACGCGAGGGCATCGGAAATACGCTTGTCGGGCGCGATGGTGATCGGGTCGACGATCATCCCGCTTTCACTCCGCTTGACCCGGTCGACCTCCTCGGCCTGCCGGTCGATCGACATGTTTCGGTGAATGAAACCGATGCCGCCCTGCTGGGCCAGCGCGATCGCGAGATGGGATTCGGTGACCGTATCCATCGCGGCGCTGACGATGGGCACGTTCAGGGGGATTTTGCGGGTCAGCCGCGTTCGTGTGTCAGCCTCGGCGGGGAGGACTGAACTGCGGGCCGGTAAAAGAAGAACGTCGTCGAAGGTAAGCCCCTCGGGGATTGACTGCTGAATCATGGGGTGTGAATTCAGTGTAACGTGGGCCTGTTCCGAAGGCGAAAAACAAGGGTCTCACGCCAAGCCGCAAAGACGCAAAGAAAAACGAAAACGATATTGCTTCGTCCGCCCGGGAACAGGCGGACAGCACCGAACCTTCGGGGAGGCCCGACGAGAATTCTTATATGCCTTTCTTTGCGTCGTTGCGGCTTGGCGTGAGATTCGTCTTCAATCGTGGTTCGAACCGATCTCTTTGACTAGACTCGCCACGAACGACTTCGCGTCGCCGAACAACATCAGCGTCTTGTCCATGTAATAAAGCTCGTTGTCGATGCCCGCAAACCCGGGACTCATCCCGCGCTTGATGACCATCACGGTCCGCGACTTGTACGCATCCAGAATCGGCATGCCGGCGATCGGACTGGACGGATCGTTCTGCGCAGCCGGATTGACGATATCGTTCGCGCCCACGATCAGCGTGACGTCGGTCAGTCCCATCTCGCCGTTGATATCTTCCATCTCGATCAGCTTGTCGTAGGGAACATCCGCCTCGGCCAGCAGCACGTTCATATGCCCCGGCATGCGTCCCGCCACCGGATGAATCGCGAACCGCACATCCACTCCGCGCTTCGTCAGCAGATCGTGCAGCTCACGGATCTTGTGCTGCGCCTGCGCCACCGCCATTCCATAGCCCGGAATAATCACCACGGTGCGCGCATCGCCCAGAATCTCCGCCGCTTCTTCGGGGCTCGCCGAGCGCACCGGCCGCGCCTCCTGCGCTCCCGCGCTCGTCTGCAGTTGTCCGAAGCCGCCGAATAGCACGTTGGTGAACGACCGGTTCATCGCCCGGCACATGATGATCGAGAGAATGAATCCCGACGACCCGTCCAGCGCGCCCGCAATAATCAGCAGCTTGTTGTCCAGCGCGAAACCCATCGCGCACGCCGACAATCCCGCATAGGAGTTCAGCAGCGCGATCACCGTCGGCATATCCGCGCCGCCGATCGGAATAATCATCAGGACCCCGAAAGTCAGCGCCAGCGCCACGAAAATCGGAAACAGGTAACTGTCCTCCGGATGGACGACCAGCACCGCGCCGATCACGGCGGCGATTCCCAGAATCCCCAGATTGACCACATTCTGGCCCTTGAACGTAATCGGACGCGATGGCAGCAACTCATGCAGTTTGCCGAACGCCATCACGCTCGCGGTGGTCGTCAGGAAGCCCAGCAGCATTTCGAGCGCGAGCGCGACCATCGTGAAACCGTGCGGCTTCAGGCGATAGTATTCCGCCGTGCCGATCAGCGCCGAAGCCAGCGCGCCGCAAGCCTGCGAAATTGCCGTCCGCTGCGGCACCTGCGTCATCGGCATCAGCATCGCGATCGGAACGCCGATCGCCGAACCGACGATTAAGCCCGGCGGCAATCCACGTGTAATCGACCACCTCATGCCGCAGCAGCGTCGCGACCACGGCCAGCAGCATGCCGAGTTCGCCGATGATCACGCCCCGCCGCGACGTCGCCGGAGTCGACATCCACTTCAGGGCGAGAATAAAGCAGCCCGCCGCGATGATGTAGAGCGCCTGGTAAATGCCAGGGCTCATTTCTTCGCCGGCTCCCGCTTCTTGAACATCTTGAGCATGCGGTCCGTAATCAGATAGCCGCTCACCAGGTTAGTGGTCGCCGAAACCACCGCGACGAAGCCCAGAACGCGCGACAGCGTCGAGGCATCCTTCTCGCCGCAGATAACGATCGCTCCGACCACCGAAATGGAGGCGATCGCATTCGTCAGCGACATGAGGGGCGTGTGTAACAGAGGAGATACCCTGCGAATCAGCTCAAATCCCAGGAACGCCGCAAGCATGAAAACATAAAAACCGAATTCGTAATTCACTTAATTGGCCACTCCAGCCTGGAGTAATTGACTCACTCTCGCATTTACCACGTTACCCTCATGCGTTACCAGGGTCTCCCGTACAATCTCGTCGTTCAGGTCGATCCTGAATGCGCCCTCCTTGTTCACCATCAGTTTGAGCAGATTGACCACATTGGTCGCATACATCTGGCTCGCATGATATGGCGCGCGCGATGGCAGATTGACCGGGCCCACGATACTGACTCCACGATGCACTACCGTCTCGCCAGCTCGCGTCAGCTCGCAATTTCCGCCCCGCTCGGCCGCGATATCGACGATCACGGAACCCGGCAGCATCGCCTCCGCCATCTCGCTGGTAATAAGGATCGGCGCCTTCCTGCCGGGAACCGCGGCCGTGGTGATCACAACGTCCTGCTCCTTCAACACCGCCGCGAGCAACTCACGCTGGCGTTTGTAAAAAGCCTCATCCATGGCTTTCGCATAACCGCCCTGGCCTTCCGCCGATTCGATGTCGAGAACAACGAACTTCGCGCCCCGAGGCTCTCAATCTGTTCCTTCACCGCCGATCGCACGTCGTAGGCCGAAACCACCGCGCCCAGCCGTTTCGACGTCGCGATCGCCTGCAGCCCGGCCACGCCCGCGCCGAGCACCAGCACCTTCGCCGGCGTAATCGTTCCGGCCGCGGTCATCATCATGGGAAACAGCTTGGGCAGAGTCGCCGCGCCGATCAGGACGGCTTCGTATCCTGCGATGCTGGCCATCGAAGAAAGCGCGTCCATGGCCTGAGCTCGCGTGATTCGCGGCACCAGTTCCATGGCGAAAAACGAAACGCCGCGCTCGGCCAGTTGGAAACACTCCCTTAGCGCGGTAAGCGGTTCGCCGAATCCGATCAGCACCTGGCCGGACCGCAGCGCCTGCAGATCTTCCAACCCGCCGTCCGGGTTCGCCCCGGGCGCGCGGGCCTGCACCACAATGCCGGCCTGCCGCGAAAACCTCTGCGCGCGAAACCAGCCGGACTCCGCGGCGCGCATAGTCCTCATCGGGAAACCCCGCCGCGAGCCCCGCGGAAGACTCCACAATCACTTCAAGCTTGAGCTTGATCAACGCGTCGCATGCGCGAGGCGTCAGCGCGACCCGCCGTTCGCCTCCGAACGTCTCGCGCGGAACACCGATAATGAGCGCGATGAGACACCTCCGTGAAGCGACATCTTATCAGCAGGGTATTCGCCACGCTCTCAGGTCGACGATTGAAACTCTGATAAACTCGGGCCTTATTGGAAAAGGAGCAGGGAATGACGAAGCGGCAGTTCCTGTTGCGAGGTGGTCAATTCGCTGCAATGACAGCCCTCGGCGGACGCCTGACCCCGTTACTGAGCTCCCTTGATGCGCAAACCGCCAACTCCGCAGGCGCCGCGAGAGACAACCGCATTACCAAAGTCACGGTAACCTCGGTTAATGTCCCCTGCGAGTACATCGCAGGTTCTTACAAACGGCAGATCCGCATGGGCGGCGTCGTCGCCGAAGTGGAAACTGCCGACGGCCTGACCGGTCATGGATTTACTTCAATCATCAACGAACAGCTCGTTGTACCAGCCATTCGCGACGTCATTGCCCCGTACCTCAAGGGCAAAGACGCCATGGCCCGCGAGGCAATCTCCGAAGATCTTTACTGGCGCCTGACGCCGCGCGGTCAGTGGGGCCATGCGGTTCACGCCATCTCCGTCATCGATTGCGCGTTGTGGGATATCGCCGGAAAGCGATACAACGAACCCATCTGGCGGTTGCTTGGAGGGGCCCGCAACGAGGTCAGAGTCTATACCACCTGCGGCCAGAATTTCCTCAGCCGCGAGGAGCTCGCGCAGTCGGCCCGGGACATGGTGAAGAGCGGACTGCCCCGCCTCAAAATGGTCGTCGCCTCGGGCGCCGACAATCTCGACAGAGGCAAGAAATCGATCGAATCCATCCTCACCGAGGATGTGGCTCGCGTCCGCGCCGTGCGCGAAGCCGCGGGGCCTGACGCCATCGTCTCCATCGACGGCAATGAAAGCCTCGATGAATATCAGGCGCGTCACCTTGCGCGTCAGCTTGCCGACTTCAACATCGGCTTCTTTGAGGAGCCGTTACGGGGCAACGACATCCAGCGGCTGGCGGAATTTCGCCGTGAAGCGCCCATGCCGATAGCCGCCGGCCAGAACGAAGGCGCGCTCTCACGCTGGCGCGAGATGATGGAGAACAATTCCGTCGACCTGCTGCAGCTCAACGTCTGCATGGGTGGCGGGTTCACCGCCGGCGTGAAAGTGGCCGGGATGGCTCAGGCGTTCGGCGTGCCCATCGCCAACGCCGGCGCGTACTCCAACTTCAATATGCATCTGCACGCCGGAGTCGCCAACGGCGGCCTGTGCGAATGGCACCTCAGCGCGGTCGCGATGTGCCGGGTACTCTACAAAGGCGTTCCCGAACTCACCGGCGGCGACCGCATCGTCCTTCCAACCACCCCGGGACTCGGGTTCGAGCTGAATCGCGACGCGATGAAAGATTTCGCCGCAAAGACCTGATCCAAAATTCCGCAGAGCGACGACTTACTGCCGCAGCGCGTAAACAAACAACGCGCTGCCCGCCGCCACCGCGACATACTGCCGATTATTCACCATGTAGCTCATCGGTCCGCTATTCACCTGGCCGCCGAGCGCAGCCTTCCACAGCAGGTTCCCGTTCCTCCCGTCCAGCGCAAAGAAGTAGCCTTCGCGGCCGCCGCTGAACACCAGATCCGACGCCGTCGACAGCACGCCGGCCCAGGTGATGTCGGTCATCTTGTATTCCCACTTCTTCTCGCCCGTCTTCGGATCGAAAGCCCGCACGATCCCGAAGCCTTCCCCTTCGGTCTTGTGATCGGGGATGAGATTCGGCTGGGCCATCGGCGTGTCGCCGGTCGAGTGCCCGAAACCACCGCCCTTTGGCGACCATGGTGCCCGCTGTTCTCCCAGCCCGGGATGTAGAACAAGCCGGTGTGCGGGCTGTACGATGGCGGATACCAGTTGGTGCCCGCCCAGCCCATTCGGCTGAACCAGCACGGGTACCGCGCTATCCTGCTGTCCCGGAACGCGCATCGGACGGCCCTTCTCATCGAAGCCCGTCAGCCAGTTCGCCTTGACGAAAGGCTTGCCCATCAGAAACTGGCCGGTGGTCCGGTCCAGCACGTAGAACACGCCGTTGCGATTGGCCCACATCATCACCTTGCGCGGACGCCCCTGATACTCGATATCGGCCAGCACCGGGACCTGCGTCGAGTCGTAATCCATCGTGTCGTGCGGCGTGAACTGGTAATACCATTTCAGCTTCCCGGTGTCGGCGTCCAGCGCGACCACGCAATCGCTGTACAGGTTGTCGCCGAGGCGCACGTCGCCGTTGGTATCGGGCGCGGGATTTCCGATGCCCCAGAAGGTGAGGTTGGTGTCCGGATCGTAGGCGCCGGTGTTCCAGATCGCCGCGCCGCCGGTCTTCCAGGAATCGCCCGACCAGGTTTCATGGCCCGGCTCGCCCGGCCCGGGGATGGTGTAGAAGCGCCAAACTTCCTTGCCGGTCTTCGCGTCGAACGCGGCGATCTAGCTGCGGATCGGGCCGTCGCCGCCCGCCGTGCCCACGATCACTTTGTCCTTGACGATCAGCGGCGCGTGCGTGATGGCGTAGCGGTCCGCGGCGAACCGACGGTCGTGTTCCAGAGAATCTTGCCCGTTCTTGGCGTCGATCGCGAGCAGGTGCGCGTCGAGCGTTCCCATGTACAGCGTGTCGCCCAGAATCGCGAGCCCGCGATTCACGCGGCCGCAGCACAGGGCGCGCTTCCGGCGCCGGCGTATAGGGAAGCGTCCAGAAGATGCGGCCGGTGACGGCGTCCAGCGCGTACACATCGTTGGGCGCCTGCACGGTGTAGAGAACGCCATCGACCACCAGCGCGCGTGGTCTCGAACTTCTCGATGCGACTGCGCCTGCCAGACCCATTGCAGTTCCAGGTTCTTCACATTGGCCGGAGTGATCTGCGTCAGCGGACTATAGCGCTGGCCGTCGACCGTCCGCGAGTAGGTGAGCCAGTTTTGAGGTTCCCGGTCGGCGTGCAGGAGGCGGTCGAAGGTGACACCCTGGCCCCAAAGAGATCCTGAAACAAGAGACCCCGTAGCAAGAACCGGCAGGAGTAAACGCAAGCGCATGCCACATAGGATATACCCGAACTGCCGGTTCGGTCTTTTGCCGATTTCGCGTGTAATATGGTTCAGCACCGGTCGAAACGGAGACCTGACGATGTGGACGACCCGATTGTTGATTCTGGCTCTCGCGAGCGGAGCGCTGATGGCGCAGCAGCCCGGCGACCCTGCAAAGGGCAAGCTGATCTTCGAAGGCAAGGGAGCTTGTACCAATTGCCATCGTATTCATGGGAACGGCTCCCGCTTCGGCCCCGACTTGAGCGAAGCCGGCGCCCGCACGCCGGAGCAGCTTCAGACCTCCATACTGGATCCGGATGCGGAAATCATCCCGGCTAACCGCACCTTCAGGGTGGTTTCGAAGGACGGAACGACCACCATCGGACGGCTTCTCAACGAGGATACCTTCAGCGTGCAAATGATCGACAAAAAAGAGCGGCTGCTCTCTTTCGAGAAGGCGGACCTGCGGGAATACGCCTTTGAGAGCAAATCGCCGATGCCGTCCTTCAAGGACAAACTCAGTGCGCAGGAAATAGCGGACGTGGTGGCCTGGCTTGGCACCTTCAAGCCTCCGCCTTCCGTCGGCCGGGGCCGAGCGGGCGGACCTGCGGCGCCACCCGCTACGCCGCGCCCGGCTGTCCCGGGCACGATCGCTCACCCTCAATAAACCGCCTGCGGAGCGCTGGACGCAGACCGTTAGATAAGGAAGCTCGCCTCCCGTCGATTCATTTCCTGACGTCCGATGCCGTCGGCGAGTTCGGGCCTTCGGTGAAAGCCTGAAGCAGGCCTTCCCGGTGCGCCGTTTCCTTTTGCAGGCTTTCGATTGCGAATGCCCGACCTGCTCAGTTCGTCATGTGACTTGCCGATGCCATGGAGATTCTATTACGACGATCTTTCCTCGCCATCGAGTTCGGGCCGCTTCTGCACCGCTCATGAGGCGCCGCTTTCCTCTTGGCGCGGATCAATCTTGTAATCCATTCTCCTCACCAGCGAAAGATACGCAGGCGCCGATGCGCCGAATCGTGCCTCGCGAAGCGACGTCTCAGGTCGAGCCGGAAGCTGGCGCGGTTGGTACGAGAGCCCGGTTTGCGTTAACGCCGGTGAATATGAGCGAGACGCATGTGATCGTCGGATTAGTTTTCGCCTCGTTAGAATACCTTCCGCGCCAGGAAGATTACTTGCTGTGTTGATGGTAAAGACGTTCAATACTGTGCATGTAATTCTCCGCGACCTCGATCTCATGCACCGTATGGCCGTGGTCCAGCTCGGGCGTCACGGAAGGCCCATCTCCCTGCGCCTTTTCATAGGTGGCGATGACCTTGCCCGCTTTGTCTTTTACGATATTGAGTTTCATGTCGCCTCCTCCTATATCCCCGTGCTTTCGAAGTTCCCCGAAACCGCCTGCGGCCCCGCTACGGCAAGCGTGCAAGAGTACCGGTTGGGATGAATGAACGTAGTCACGTTCGAAATCCTGGTGCCTGTGCTGTTGGCCGGGCTTGTGTTTTGCAGCGTGAACGTGAAAACCTCCCGGTTGGTGATTCCGCCGCCGCTGTTGATCCAGGTCAGCGTGGTATTTCCGTTCTGAGTGATCGTGGGGAATGTCGCCATTTGTTACTCCTTACTAAGTACTTGACGTCTCGCGGGACGGTCGACCAGTCGAGCCGCCGCCGGGATGCTTCGATTGCTGGCTGCGGCTTGCCCGTTGAGGCTTCTGCGATCTTCCCGCGGACGTGTTCCGCATCCCGTGGCTTGACACGTAACAAGTGAACGGATAGGCGCTTGCGTTGCACGTTGTCGCAGTGAATTCGGGCTGGCCGGTTGCGTGGTTTGATAATCGGTGCAAAAACAAGCGAAATCACGGATTCAAAAGCCGCGATTTGCTTTATACTGACTCGCGGTATCGCTGGAGCGCCGCCGAAGGCGCATTGATAACTTAAGGGGGGGTGTATGTTCGGTTCTGCGATTATCGATATTGCCATTGGAGTCGTGTTCGTCTTCTTGCTGGTCAGTGTCATCGCCTCAACCGTGAACGAAATTATTCTCTCGTTTCTCAACATGCGGGGGAAGGAACTCCTGACAGGTCTGCAAACACTCCTGGATGATACTGACGCCTCGGGTTTAGTCAATAAGCTCTACAACCACGGGCAGATTTTCGGACTCTTTCAGGGAGCGTTCGATCCGAAGAAGCCCGGGAATCTGCCTTCATATATACCGGCTCAAAACTTCGTAATGGCTTTTCTCGATATTGTTCCGGCTGCCGCTCGGATGTCGACTTCCGGTCAACAGAAAGCGATGGCTGCGGCTGCAGCGGCGAATGCGCCAGGACCAGCCCCCATTCCACCATCTCCTCCTGTCGCGGAGGTCCCCGAGGCGCCGGCTCCCGAGGGTTCGGCGCCACTGACTTCGAGTCAGGCGACCGATGGCGCGCCTCCCGCTCCACTGCCCGCACCGGCGGCAAACCCTTCGGCCGACGCGGCCCTCTTCGCGTCTTTATGGGTAGCCGCGCAGAAACTGGCGGAAGATCCCAGGACTGATAAAGTCGGCAAGCCGCTGATCGCGATGCTCGAAGCGGCGGGGAATGACGCGGCCAAACTAAAGAAGAGCCTCGAAGACTGGTACAACAGCGCCATGGACCGGGTGTCCGGATGGTACAAATACCGCACGCAGAAGATCCTCTTTGTTATCGGATTAGTGCTCGCTGTCGGGATGAATGTCGACGCGATCAATATCCTGAAACAACTTTCGAAAGACTCCACCTTGCGCCAGTCGATTGTTGCGGCCGCCGGCAGCGCGAAACAGCCCGAAGCGTCCGGAGCGACCGAACCTCTTAAAAGCCAGATCCAGGACGCGAAAACGGAGGTGATGGATGTCAGCAACCTCGGAATTCCCGTCGGCTGGAATCACATACCGGATGTCCTGAAGAACGGCGAGTGGCATTGGCACTACCTGAACATATTGTTGGGTTGGCTGGTGACTGCGCTCGCCGTCTCATTGGGAGCGCCCTTCTGGTTCGACATGCTTAACAAGATTATGGTGGTGCGTTCGACCGTCAAGCCACGTGAAAAGAGTCAGGAAGAAGCGTCAAAGGACACATAAATAGACGCTGCGTCGCCGGCGCGGAGCCTTACGTCAGTGCCGGTAGCGCCGGCGATCCTGGGACTGCTGCTCGTACCGAACGAAGCGCCATGTCAGGAAATCAGACCCGTATAGATCGCGATCAGCGAGGCTGATCCGACCAGAATCCAAAGAATGATGCCCTGCCCGCTCGATCTACTGATCCTCAAGGCCATCTCGCTGGGCCCGCTGCACGGCTACGGCATTCTGCTGCGCATCCAGCAAATCTCAAAGGAAAGGCTCCAGATCCACCAGGGATCCCTGTATCCCGCGCTCTACCGCCTGGGCCATCAGGGCTGGATCACAAGCGAGTGGGGCGAATCGGAAAACAAACGCAAGGCAAGGTACTACCGCCTCACCCCGGCCGGAAAGCGCCAGTTGCGGTCTGAAGAAGAGAAATGGAATCAGATGGCCGGCCTGATGGCGGACATCCTGCGCACAACGCCGGGAGGACTGTGATGCTCGCAGCCCGCTTTCGTTCGTGGTTCGAAGCGACCGTGCATCGCACGCGCACCGAGAGCGAAATGGATGCCGAGCTGAGTTTCCACATCGAAAATCGGGCCGAGCATCTCATCCAGCGTGGCATTCCCGCGCGACAGGCCCGACGTCAGGCCCTTCTCGAATTCGGAGGGATCGAACAAACCAAAGAATCCTGCCGGGACGCGCTTGGCGCGGCGCTGGCCGAATCGATCATCCGAGACATTGGCTACGGTCTCCGGACGCTGAGCAGGAATCCTGGTTTTGCCATAGCGGCCGCCATCACTCTCGCACTCGGCATTGGCGCCACCACGGCGGTGTTCAGCGTCGTAAACGCGGTGCTGCTGCGCGGTCTGCCCTATCGTGATCCCGGGCGGCTGGTCTTCCTATACGAACCGAATTCACACTTCGCGGGCCTTCCGCTCGACGCATTCGGACCATTCAACGCCGACTTCCGCGACTGGCAAAAACAAGCCCGATCGTTTGCCGGAATCGCTTTGTTTACGACAGAGGCGATGAATCTCTCCGGTAGCGGGAGCGCCATCCGCATTCACGGTTCGCGCGTTACCGGAGAGTTCTTCGACGTTCTTGGCGTCGCGCCGCAGCTCGGCCGAGTCGCCGGAGCGGATGACGACCACCCCGGAAAAGGTCAGATAGCTGTGATCAGTAACACGTTGTGGCGATCGCGCTTCGGCGGCGACGCCCAGGTAGTCGGCAAAGAGCTGATACTCGACGCGAAACCGTACCGGATTGTCGGCGTAATGCCGCCGGGCTTTGCCTTTCCCCACGGAACCGAGAACCTGGAGACAGCCGGGAAAACGACCGACGTCTGGGTGCCATGGGCAATGACTCCGGAAAAGGAAACGTCGCGATACGAAGATCCGGGTTCTGCCATCGGGCGCCTGCGGGAGAACGTCGCGCCCCCTCAGGCGGAAGCGGAACTCCGCGCGATCACCGCCCGAATCGACCCGCTCCACCCGGCTATGTTCCAGGGCTCTTACGCCGTCGTGCGCCCGTTCGCCGAAAGGATAATCGGCTCGTCGCGGCGTCTTCTTCTTATCTTCACGGGAGCGGTCGTCCTCGTGCTGCTGATTGCCTGCAGCAATGTCGCAGCTTTGATTCTGGCGCGTGCCCATTCGAGGACCCGCGAAATGAATGTCCGAACCGCGCTCGGCGGGTCACGCACGCGCCTGATTCGCCAGCTTCTCGCAGAGTCCCTGTGCCTTGCTTGCGCGGGCGGCATCATTGGCGTAATGCTCGCATGGGCCGCAATTCGGTTCCTGACGCAACTCAATCCAGACGGCATCCCTCGCATCGACGAGACTTCGATGGATGGCCGCGTCTTACTCTTCACCCTTTGCGCCTCCGTCGGCGCCGCACTGCTCAGCGGGATTTATCCCGCATGGTCCGCCTCGCGGTCCAACTTGAGCGAAGCGCTGAAAAGCGCCGGGAATCGCAGTGTCAGAGGAACTTCCGGCGGGTTTCACCGCGGACTGACCATCGCCGAGATAGCGCTTACTGTGGTTCTGCTCGCAGGTTCGGGTCTGCTGATTCGTAGCCTCTGGAAACTGCAGTCGGTTGATAAAGGCTTCAGTCCCATATCGACAGTGACGATGAGCATCGAGCTTGACGAAAGGTACAACACCCCGGAACGTCAGCTCCGGTTTTTCCGCTCGCTGGTCGACAGAAGTAATGCCTTGCCGGGGGTGAGCGCAGCAGCGGCCGTAAGCCTGTTGCCGTTGGGAGGAGGCGGTTCGGTCAGTTTGCTGGAGGTGGAAGGCCATCCATTCGATGACAAGTTACTCTTCGAAGAACGTCAGGTGACCCCTCGATACTTTGCGGCCATGGGCATACCTTTAATCGAAGGTCGAACCTTCAACGATGGTGACAAGGCCGGTCAGCCACAGGTGGCGATCGTGAACCAAAGCTTCGCCCGAAGATACTTTCCCGGCAAAAGCGCCATCGGTAAGAGGTTTCACTATCCCGGGCCGAAACCGCCATGGATCACCATCGTGGGAGTTGTGGGCGACGTGCGTCAGTCGAACCTCGAAAGCGCCCCATCCCTGCAAAACTATTCACCGCTTTGGCAGTCCAATGTCAACCACGTCGCTCTGGTGGCGCGAACGAACGGCCTCGATACCGATCGCGTGGTTACGGAGATACGCACGGTGGCGCGCGAACTCGATCCCGCCCTCGCGGTAGCCGATGTTCGCACGATGAGTCAACTGGTTTCCGAGGCCGCATCCGGACGCCGGTTTCAAACCTCAGTTCTTGCGACGTTTGGCGCAGCCGCCTTGTTCTTGTCGCTCGTTGGTCTTTACGGATTGATGGCCTGGTCCGTGCAGCAAAGGACCGGCGAAATGGGCATCCGGATGGCCCTGGGGGCGCAGCGGAGCAGTGTCCTTGCCCTCATTCTGCAACAGGGTTCGAAGCTCGTGCTGGTGGGGATCGGGCTGGGGCTTGTGTTTGCCGCAGGTGTGACCCGGTTGATGGCCGGCATGCTGTTCGAGGTTAAGCCGATGGACACCGCGACCCTGGCTGGGGCGGCTCTTCTCTTCTGCGTCGTGGGACTTCTCGCGTGCTATGTGCCGGCCCGTCGGCGCAACCCGCGTAGACCCCATGGTCTCCTTGCGCTACGAATAGCCTCAATACGGTTCTTGACATCTAAACTCTACATATGTGGTATCGCTTGCACCGCAAACACAAGCCGAACCCAACAGGACGAGCCAGATGTCGGCGCCGGAAATTTCCTCCTGGGCATTGCATCCGCTGCCGGCCTGCCGAAGTTGATGGTCAGACTGCTATTCGAGGTCAAGCCAATGAATGCCCCCAGGTGGGTCGAGATGGTTCGAAGAGCGGTCGTCTGCGTCACGCAAATGCCCGCATTACTCAATTCGAGGAAGGCTTTTCGGCATGGTCGATCACTATCACCTCGACGGAGCCTCGCCGGGATTCAAATTTCAGTCCCACCTGTTGCAGGGCGCTGAGTAACCGCACTTCGACGTCGGTCCCGGAGTCGTCCGGCGGGTAGTCGACCAGAAAATCGAAATTCCCTTTGAGTGCCGTTCGGTTGATCACGGGGCGTCCGACGACGCCCGCGAGTCTTTCGACCAGAAGATCCATAGTGGCGTTTTGTCCCCGGAGGCCACGCGGGAGGAAACTGACGAACGGTTGTTGGCTCGGGTCTTTCGGCTCACTGAGCTTCGGACCTCCCCTGGCTACCACTAACGTGTAGATAAATTCCCTTTTGGGCTCACGATGCAGTTTCAGCTTGAAACGCTCGCGCAGCAGGGATTGCAGCATCCGCCGCATTTCGGGATTCGGAGGAGTTTTTAAGTTGGCCGGAATCCATGCACTCAACGCTGAGGATGGCGCCGGCTTCGCTTCCAGATCGTAGCGTTCTGTTTCCATCCAGCCGGGGCCACCCAGAATCTTGTAGTCATCGATGGCGTATGCCTCGTGAATGAACATCTTCAGGGTGTAGTTCGTAGCGGTTACGCGCCCGCCCGGGTAAGTGAACATGCCGATGACGCCTTTCTGACCGTTGGAAGGTTTTACCGAGGCTACATCGAAGGCCGGCAGGGCATTCGGGTCTGCACTCTGAGCCACACAAGACAACAAGAGCAGGCATACGCCGGCAAGCGAACGGATCATCCCTTACCCCCTCCAATCCGTTATACGCCCGGGAAATGTAAAGCGTGGATATCGGCTTTCAGTTTCACGGCTACGGCATCTGCGGACGCGCGGCACGCAGCGTCCGCGCCATCCAATCCGCGT
>CAWHSB010000004.1:0-241093 GCA_963831795.1 Terriglobia bacterium
GTACCGATGACTCAGGTGGAATCGCACGTCGTTATGCCGCCAAAGACGCCCGAATTCGCGTGCACGATAATGGTGAGTTTTTACGGGCGGTCCCCAACCACAACTTGGCTTTACGTCAGATTTCTCCAGGCAGCAAGTACTGCAAGATCGTGTTCGCGGACGACTGGATCTTCCCGCACTGCATAGAAGAAATGGTAGCCGTAGCTGAGGAGCATCCGTCCGTCGGTGTCGTTGGAGCCTACGGCCTGCAGGAGAACGAGGTCGTGTGGGGAGGATTACCTCACCCCAGTCGGCTGGTATGTGGACGCGAGATATGCCGGCGTACATTTCTGGAGGGAATGTACGTGTTCGGGACGTCGACGTCCGTCCTTTATCGCTCAGATCTTGTGAGAAGCCGGAATCCCTTCTATAACGAGACAAATTTCCATGCCGACAGGGAGGCATGCGTAGTACTGCTGAAAACCTGCGACTTCGGTTTTGTTCATCAGATTCTTAGTTTCAAAAGACTGGCAGCGGAATCGCTGACGGCGACGTTGTCCATGGATCTGATGACACACTTTGGCTGTACTTTGTACACACTTGTGACGCATGGCCGCGAGTTTCTGACCAGGAAAGAACTTGGGATGTGTGTCGATCGCCTTTTGGCTGAATACTATAATTTTCTCGCGGTTAGCCTGATGCGAGGTCGCCGTGACAAGAAATTCTGGGAGTTTCACCGGAAAAACTTGACCGAAACTGTCGGCTTCAGCTTCCTCCGCTTGATGGGAGCAGTCTCCTCGAGATTGTTCAAGGCTGCCCTAAATCCCTATGAAACTGTGAGCAAGTTGCGCGACACGAGCGCCCTTGCGAGGTGCGCGGCAAGTGGGAAAGGTGCCTCGAGCCAATCGCTGGGACATTCCAGGGAGTTCCAATAGAACAAAGTAATGCTATCGGGACCCACGACCGACAAAGCTCGTGCAGAGAACCAGGTAAGATATCTTCGACAAAGTGGCTTGAGTGTAGTGGAGGCTTAATATCTCATCGCGGTTCTAGTGATTGTGAGTAATAGCGACAGGACAGGAATGGTGGTTAAGCATAGACAAAAACGCCCAAAGATCGCCCTGTTTGGGCATTTTGGAGCGCGAAACTTCGGCAACGAGAGCACGTTTCAAGCAATGCTGTGCCATGTTCGTCGTCTGTTACCCGACGCTGAAGTCACCTGCATTTGCACCTGGCCTGAAACCGTTGCTGAGGACTACGGTATCGTGGCTGTACCAATGAATGCGCTATTATTCAGGTCTCAAACAGGTCGCAGTTCGTGGGTAAGAGGGCTCCGGAAGCTTCTTATTGGGATACCAAGCGAGCTTCATCGTTGGCTAAGTGGCGTTATTACGCTATGGGGGGCCGACACGCTTATCATTCCGGGAACCGGACTGCTGACGGACGCTTTTAGCGTTGGCGGCTGGGGGCCCTACAGCACGTTCAAGTGGTCCGTGATAGCCAAAGTGTGCCGCTGTCGACTCGTTTTTCTGAGCGTTGGGGCGGGCCCGCTGAACAGCACTATGGGCAGGCTTCTTGTTAAGGCGACGCTCTATATGTCGGACTTTCGGTCGTACCGAGATATCGCGACTGCGCAATATCTTAAACATATCGGATTCCAGTCGGGGTATGAGCGGCTCTATCCGGATCTGGCATTTAGCCTTCCGCAAGCTTTGCTTCCGCAAGGTTATGAGCGAAATGCGCGCATGGTCGTCGGCCTCGGCCTGATGGATTATGGTGGTATGTACGGCGTCGAAAGCACCACCCGTGAAGACTATAGGACATATTTGGAGGCTTTGGCTGGATTTGTAGAATGGCTTCTGCACCGCGAGTACGATGTCCGGCTACTGATCGGAGACCTCGCGGACATGCCAGTGATAGAGGAATTCAAGGCGTTGCTCAGTGTACGGGGCGCGGCCAGCGATCCGGCGCGTGTTGTGGCCGATCCGATCACATCCGCTCAGGGCCTGCTGTCGCAGCTTGCGATGACGGATTTTGTGGTTGGCACTCGTTTTCACAATGTTTTGCTCGCGCTGCTCCTCAACAAGCCGTCGATGGCTATTTCTTTTCATCATAAATCTTCTTCCCTTATGAGCCAGATGGGCTTGTCGGAATACTGCCAGGACATCAAGGGGCTCCGGGGGGACAAATTGATCGAGCAATTCTGTCAGCTGGAGAGGAATGCTACCGGCCTGAAGAGCATGATTGGAGAGAAGGTAGAAGGCTACCGCCGCGCCTTGGACGAACAATACGCCTTGGTTTTTGATAATCTGCTGCGCGTTCCGGAACAGTCTTTATCCAAACAAGATGTCGATGGGCGTGGCGAGGTCAATGGTAAGCACAAGTGGAACTGAGAGGCTGCGAAGATTTGTCATACTCTGCTAAAAGGCCATGAAGGACCTGAAGGAGAGGGCCGTCAGGGGATCTCTGGCGCGAGTATGTGCCCAGGCGGCCAATTTATCGCTGCGCGTGGGTTCGCTCATTATTCTCACGCGTATCCTGGAGCCAAGGGATTTTGGCTTGGTTGGTATGGTCACCGCCTTAACTGGAGTTCTCTACCTGTTCCGAGACTTCGGTCTTTCCGCTGCCACAGTTCAGCGTGCCAGCGTTACCGAAGAGCAGACCTCCACACTATTTTGGATCAACATCGTCGCTGGCGGGACGCTCACGCTTCTTGTATCGGGCCTGGCTCCGGTTTTTGTGGCTTTCTACCATGAGCCTCGCCTTTTGTGGGTGACGGTGGTGCTGGCAAGTGGATTCTTTTTCAATGCGGCGGGCATTCAGCACTCGGCTCTCTTGCAGCGCCAAATGCGGTTCACCAGTTTGTCGATGATCGACACCGGCTCGTGGATACTGAGTACAGGCGTTGCGGTCTGCGCCGCCAGGGCCGGCTGGGGATATTGGGCGCTGGTGGCGATGACGGTCACTCAACCCCTCGTCACCAGCACTTGCGCATGGTTCGCCAGCGGGTGGGTGCCGGGGATGCCGCGGCGGCGATCGGGCATTCGGTCTCTGCTCCGCTTCGGAAGCACCCTGACAATAAACGGACTTATCGTCTATGTTGCTTCGAACTTCGAGAA
The DNA here is from genome assembly GCA_963831795.1 of Terriglobia bacterium. GTDB lineage: Bacteria > Acidobacteriota > Terriglobia > Bryobacterales > Bryobacteraceae > BOG-234. The sequence goes on from CAWHSB010000004.1 coordinate 3,099, forward strand.
GGTACTTCTGGGCCGTTTTTGGGGAGCGGATGCCATTGGAATCTACGGACGCGCCTTTCAGTTGATCAAGCTCCCTACCGACACCCTCAACGGGGCAATCGGGGAAGTCGCATTTTCCGCCCTATCTCGCCTTCAGGACGATCCGTCTCGTCTCAGGAGTTACTTCCTCAAAGGCTATTCTTTGGTGCTTGCGCTGACCCTTCCGGCCACTGTTGCCTGCGGCTTATTCGCGACCGACATGATTATAGTGGTTCTTGGGCCAAAATGGAAAGAAGCCGCCCCTATTTTTCGCCTGCTGACTCCTACAATTCTGGTTTTCGCTATAGCGAATCCACTGGGATGGTTTCTCGGCGCGATCGGTATGGTCGGCCGCGGCGTCAAGATGGCACTCGTCATCGCGCCACTAATGATTGCAAGTTACTTTGTGGGACTGCCTTATGGACCCAAGGGCGTCGCGTTCGCTTACTCTGTGGTGATGGTGCTCTGGACTGTACCGGTTATTGTTTGGTCGGTATATGGCACTGTAATTTCTCCGAGAGATGTTTTTGTAGCTGTAAGCCGCCCTTTGGCCTCCAGCGCTGTCGGCGCGGCCGTCGCGTTTACCGGATGCTTACTATGCGGCCCGTCTCATTGGGTTCGGCTTGCTTTGGGAAGTGCGTTATTGATCGTTACGTACCTCGTTACGCTTTTTTACGTCATGGGTCAGCGAGCATTCTATATGGATCTCATTCAACGATTTACGCGGCGTTTACCGGTTGACGACGAAGTATTGGTGTCGGCCTAGAAAAGTCGAGTGTGCCTATTTAAGCTTAACTGCTTACCGATAGTCGGTGCCATTTGTGAGTATTGAGATATCTCGGCCAGCACCTCTGGCTGTTTGGATGCATTTGTGGGCATGATTAGGATTCGTTGGCAAGCTTTCGCTGGAGGTACGCGAAGATGAAGCCTTTCCGTATCTCGCTTTGCGCAAGCACGGGGTTGGCGCCTCTGGTAGGTTCATGAAGCACGAAGATCTCCTTGCCCGAAATTCCGGTGAGGTCTATTCCGAATTCAGCAGGGCCTGCATTCAGAGGAACTGCGCCCGGCCGAATGTGAATCTATGAAATATGAAATACAGCGTGCGGCCATCCTGCGCAAACGTCTGGGACAGGCCCGCAGCTCGTCACACTCTTGCACTCGCTCCGGGTCGGCTGGTGCGTTCTCGGAACGTGTTTACAGGCGCACAGGATAGACTCTTGATTTTCAACGAGACAGAGCTTGCTGGCGTATTCAAGATCGATATCGAGCGCAAAGGCGACGCCCGCGGCTTCTTTGCTCGCGCCTGGTGTCAGCGGGAGTTCGAATCCAGCGGGTTAAATTCCAGGCTCGTACAATGCAGCCTGTCGTTCAATGAACATAAAGGAACTTTGCGCGGAATCCATTACCAGGCAGCGCCTTACCCGGAGACCAAGCTCGTGCGCTGCACGAGAGGCGCGATCTACGATGTTGTGGTCGATCTTCGTCCACGATCCGCAACCTATAAGCACTGGGTCGCAGCGACTTTGACGGCTGAGAACAGGCACATGCTTTACGTGCCGGAGGAGTGCGGACACGGTTTTTTGACGCTGGAAGACAATACCGAGGTGTTTTACCAGATGTCAGAGGTTTTCCATCAGGACCTGGCTCGCGGCGTCCGTTGGAACGATCCATCCTTCCAAATCACCTGGCCGGCCGACGTGCAAATGATTTCCGATCGCGATAGAGATTATCCGAACTTCGAGTAGATTCATGAGCTTGCTTCGGGACATCGATCAAAGGGATGTGGCTAAACTCGGTCAGGAGCTTCACGCCTTCGCCGCGGACCTCTATCCCCTATGCCGGAGCATCACGGGCGACGGGATTCGTCAGACACTCGAGATCATTCGACGCCGCATTCCTTTGCGCACCACGGAAGTTCCATCCGGCACGGCAGTCTTCGATTGGACCGTTCCGAGGGAGTGGAACATCAGAAGTGCGTTCATCAAAGGACCGAACGGCGAGCGAATCGTGGACTTCAATCGGCACAACCTTCATGTGCTGAACTACAGTACTCCCGTGCGGGCGATGATGCCACTGAGCGAACTGAAGCCGCACCTGTTCACGCTACCGGAACACCCGGATTGGATCCCCTACCGGACGTCATATTACCAGGACAACTGGGGATTTTGTGTCGCCCACAATCAAGTGTCGGCCCTTGAGGACGGCGACTACGAGGTCTGCATCGATTCGACACTGGAGGATGGCAGCCTTACCTACGGAGAGTGCTACGTGCCGGGCCGCTCGAACGAGGAAGTCCTTTTCTCGTGCCACGCTTGTCACCCGTCGCTTGCCAACGACAATCTTTCCGGGCTCACGGTGGCAGTCGCCTTAGCCCAAATGCTCGCTGGGCGCGACCTGCGCTACTCGTACCGTTTCCTTTTCATTCCAGGAACAATCGGTGCCATCACCTGGCTCGCGCAAAACACGGAAGCGGCGAAGCTCATTCGCCATGGGCTGGTGCTCACCTGTATTGGAGATTCTGGTGGCTTCCATTACAAGAAAAGCCGGCGCGGGGACGCTGTGATCGACCGGGCAGCGGCGAATGTGCTTGCGTCACTTTGGAGAATCTTCTGAGATCCTCGAATTCTCGCCGTATGGATACGACGAGCGCCAGTACTGCTCGCCCGGATTCGATCTGCCGGTCGGCTGCCTGATGCGGAGCGTCTGGGGCAGTTTTCCCGAGTACCACACCTCTGCCGACAACCTGGACTTCATCCGGCCACATCAGCTGGCCGGCTCCCTGCGCGTGTGCGTTGGAATCATCGATGTTATTGAAAACAATCGTCGATATTGTAACCAGAACCCTTTTTGCGAGCCGCAGCTGGGCCGTCGAAATTTGTATCGCGCAACGGGCGGCGAGGCTGTGGGGAACGAGATTTCGGCCCGGCTTTGGGTTCTGAATCTGTCGGATGGGAAACATTCATTGCTCGATATCGCTGAACGCTCGGGGCTTCCGTTTGAGGATGTCAACGAAGCGGCGGAACTCTTGGTAGAGGCAGGACTCCTGGCGACACTTGAACGTGGCGGGGAGACTGCGACTTTAGTCCCATAAATTGGAAGCAAGTCCAAATTAACCTCCTTTATCGAGAGCCCTAAAATTGGTAACGCATTGATATTATTGACTTAATCATCCTGGCAACGGAACTGCCCCTGTAACGCCGCACTCGCCCCTCAACCCTGAGCTGGTATTTCGCACGTGAATGAGAGGGTAGCAGCAAATGGGTTGGGTTCCCGTCCCTCAGGGATGAGAAAAGGAAGTTCTTCACCTATGAGAATTCTATTGACTGGCCACAAAGGCTATATCGGTGCCGTTGCCAGCTCGGCGCTGAGCGCCTCCGGACATGAAGTCGTCGGCTTGGACACCGATTTGTTCGCCGGATGCGACTTTGGCCAAACTGCAGGGGATATCCCGGAGATACGCAAGGATCTTCGGTCCTTGACCAAAGCGGATGTAGAGGGCTTCGATGCCGTGGTGCATTTTGGAGCGTTATCGAATGATCCGCTGGGAAACCTCGACGCCGGTCTTACCTATGACATCAACCACCGCGCGTCTGTGCGGTTGGCCGAACTGGCAAAAGAGGCGGGAGTTCGCCGCTTCGTCTTCTCGTCATCTTGCAGTACGTACGGCGCTGCGGGAGACCACTTTCTGGACGAGACGGCACAGCTCAGTCCTGTGACCGCTTATGCCGAATCCAAGGTCTATGTCGAACGTGATATCGCACAACTGGCGGATGACCGTTTCAGTCCTACCTTCATGAGGAACGCCACAGCGTACGGAGCATCGCCCCGCTTGCGGCTCGATATCGTCTTGAATGATCTGGTGGCGTCCGCGTACGCCACTGGTCGTATTCTCATCAAGAGTGACGGGACACCCTGGCGGCCCATCGTGCACATTCGCGATATTATCGGCGCCGTCGCAGGTGTTTTGGATGCGCCACGCGAAGCGATTCACAACGAAACTTTCAACGTGGGCCAAACCGAGGAAAACTATCGCATCAGCCAACTCGCTGAGATTGTCGCCGAAACAGTGCCTGGATGCCACATCGAATACGCACCGGGGGGCACCCCGGACAAACGCTGCTATCGCGTTAGTTGCGACAAGATCCGGCGCGTCCTCCCGAACTTCCATCCGCAGTGGACCGCGCGCAAAGGGGCGCAGGAGTTGTTCGACGCGTATCGCGTGGCCGGACTCACCAGCACCGACCTGGAACGAGGCCGCTACATTCGCATCAGGCATATTCAGGGGCTTAGTAGCGGTTGGCACGCTGGACAGTTCGCTCCGATGGATCAAACAGAGCAGCGCGGTGACCTCCGCGGTTGCCGGAACCGACCGATCAGCCACGACAAATCTATGGTAACCACCACTCTTTTAGCCGAAGTTGAAAAGCCCGCCGGTGACGACCAAACCGTGCCGCTTTTGCGGTGCCCACCTCGAGCGCACCTTTGTCGATTTGGGGATGTCTCCGCTCTGTGAGAGCTACCCGGCGCCCGCGGACTTGAACAGCGGCGAAACGTATTATCCGCTCCACGTTTACGTCTGCGAAAAGTGCTTTTTGGTTCAGCTCGAACAATACGAGAGCGCGGAAAGCATCTTCAGCGACTATGCCTATTTCTCCTCCTATTCCGACTCGTGGCTGAAGCATTCGGAAAACTACTGCAACAAAATGATCGGGCGCTTTGGACTCAATGAACGAAGCTTTGTGGTCGAAGTGGCCAGCAACGACGGCTATCTGCTGCAGTATTTCGTTCAGAAGAACGTTCCGGTTCTGGGAATCGAGCCGGCAGCGAATGTCGCGAAGGTTGCGGTGGAAAAAGGCGTTGCCACACTTGTGAACTTCTTCGGCACGAAACTCGCTGGAGAATTGGCCGCTGAGGGCAGACGCGCCGATTTGATTCTGGGCAACAATGTCCTGGCGCAGGTGCCCGATGTGAACGATTTCGTGGAAGGGCTTAAGATCATGTTGAAGCCCCGCGGGGTCCTCACGCTGGAGTTCCCTCATCTGCTCCGCCTGATCGAGCACAACGAATTTGACACGATCTACCACGAACACTTTTCGTACTTCTCGCTGCTTGACTACCGAACGCATCCTGCAAGCTCATGGTCTTCGGATGTTCGACGTGGAGGAACTGGCATCGCACGGTGGCTCACTGCGCGTTTACGCCTGCCGCGCGGAGGATGAAACTCACGCCCTGCAGCCCCGCGGTTGGAAAGGTAATCGCCGATGAGGAGGCTGCCGGACTCGGGTCGCTCGAAGGCTACGAGAGTTTCGCACGCCAGGTTAAACACACCAAGCTGGCGTTGCTGGACTTTCTGGTCAACGCGGCGCGCGAAGGCAAGTCGGTCGCCGGCTACGGAGCGCCGGGGAAGAGCGCGACGCTCCTGCACTATTGCGGAATCGGAAGGGATCTGATCGAATACACGGTCGATCGCAGTCCGTATAAACAGGGCCGCTTCTTGCCGGGAACTCACATCCCGATTTATCATCCGGACCGGATTCGTGAAACGAAGCCGGACTACGTCGTAATTCTGCCGTGGAATCTGAAGAGCGAAATTACGAAGCAGTTGCAATATATCCGTGAGTGGGGCGGCCGATTCGTGATCCCCATTCCAAACGTGAGCATCGATTGAAGCAGCGATAGGAGGACCGATTCATGAAAGTGGTTCTTTTTTGCGGAGGGGCCGGGATGCGGCTCCGGGGATATGCGGACGACATTCCCAAACCCATGGTGCAGATCGGAGCTCGCCCCATTCTTTGGCACCTGATGAAGTACTACGCTCACTTCGGACACAAGGACTTTATCCTGTGTCTCGGCCATAAAGGCAACAGCATCAAGGACTACTTCCTCCACTACGACGAGTCTGTCTCCAACGACTTCGTCTGGTCGCAAGGCGGCAAGAAGATCCATTTTCTGAACCGCGATATCGACGACTGGACGATCACTTTCGTCGACACCGGAGCCAACGCCACGATCGGCGAGACGGCTCAAGGCGGTCGAGCCGCACCTGGACGGCGAAGAGATTTTCCTGGCGAACTACGGTGATGGTCTCAGCGATCTCCCACTTCCCATCATGCTGGACACCTTCAGACAAGAGCAACGCGATAGCATCGCTGCTGCTGGTGCAGCCTACTGCGAGCTTCGACATCGTGAATAGCGACGGACGGTAACGTCACGAGTATTTGCGAGTTGACCACGGTCCGACATCTGGATCAACGGCGGCTTCTTCGCGATGCGCAACGAGATCTTCGATCACATCCACCCGGGCGACGAATTGGTCCGCGAGCCATTCCAGCGGTTGATCGAGGAAAAAGGCTCTGATGGCGTACAAGTACACCGGCTTTTGGCAGTGCATGGATACTTTCAAGGATAAGCAGCGGCTGGACGAAATGAACCAGAGATCGGCTCCCTGGAAGGTTTGGGCAGAGGCTTCGGTCGATCTGTCACTTGCCTTACCGGAAGAGAAGATCTCGGCGACGGCATGATTCAACTGAGTCTGGACGGAGCGGCGCGTAAGGGACTGCAGGTGCTTTGCCTGGGTTCCCATTCCGACGACATTGAAATTGGCTGTGGCGGGACAATTCTCCGCTTGGCGGAACAGTATCCCGACTCAACTTTTCATTGGGTTGTGTTCAGCGCCAATGGCGTGCGGGCTGCCGAGGCTCAGAGCGCCGCGTTGCGGTTTGCCGGATCCCGTCTTGCCGGGCCATTGCTGAAAACTTTCCCGGACGGGTCTCTGCCTTTCGTCGGTTCTGAAGTGAAGGCGGTTTTCGAAGAGTTGAAAAGAGCAATCTCTCCCGATCTGATCTTTACTCACAATCGCCGGGATGCGCATCAGGACCACCGGATGGTTGCTGAATTGACGTGGAACACCTTCCGAAATCACCTGATTCTGGAATACGAGATCCCGAAATACGACGGCGACCTCGGACAGCCGAGCGTGTTCGTGCCGCTAGACTTTGAAGTCTGCAGGCAGAAAGTTAGTCATATTGTGGAGATCTTCAAGTCTCAGCACAATAAACGGTGGTTTGAGGAAGAGACGTTTTTATCCCTGATGCGGCTGCGAGGCATGGAGTGCAATGCACCCAGCGGCTATGCGGAGGCCTTCTATTGCCGCAAGCTCGTACTCTGATCGATCACCATGCAAAATGAGGCTACCTGCCGGTGGTAAGCATGAGCCGCCACCAGTCCTCCACCCCCATGTCGCTCCAGGGTCATGTAGCGGTGGTCACAGGAGCAAGTAGCGGGATCGGGCGAGCTATCGCGGTCGCTTTGGCTCAGCAAGGGGCTGAACTGTGTCTCGTCGGACGGGACTCGGTCAGGCTTGGCGAGACGGCTGCGATAGCGCAAGACTTTTCCCAGGTAAAGAACTTTCAGTTGGATCTAACGGTCGAAGACCAGCTGCACCCTTTGGTCGAGCACGTGTCACGAAAAAATGGCAGGCTGGATATCCTGATTCATAGCGCCGGCGTGATCTGCGAGGATGCTATGGAATGTTCCCGTATCGAAGACCTGGATCTTCAATACGCTACAAATCTCCGTGCGCCCTATTTGCTTACACGTCTCTTGCTGCCCACATTGACCAACGCCCGCGGGCAAATCGTGTTCATCAATTCCAGTGTTGGACTGACGGCGAGGCGTGCTGATATTGGCCAGTATGCAGCCACAAAACACGGTTTGAAAGCGGTCGCGGATAGCTTGCGTGAAGAGGTTAATTCGCGGGGGATTCGTGTGCTCACTCTGTATCTGGGACGCACTGCAACGCCGATGCAGGAGCTTCTGCACCGCCCGGAAGGAAGAGACTATGATCCGAGTGCGCTCTTGCAACCGGAGGATGTCGCATCTGTGGTCGTCGGATCGCTGATGCTTCCGCGCACGGCTGAGATAACTGACATTAGCATTAGACCGATGATCAGGTCCTAGTTGAAGGGTTATCTTTCTTCAGAATGTGATTGGCCAGTGGCTGACAACTATATAACCGAATCTATCTTCGTCAGAATATCGAGAGCCGCAGGCCTTCGTAGATGTTTCGGCAGACCGTTTCTCTATGTGAACGAGCGACTCTGGAATCGTTTGCCATCCTCATTAAAGGAGAGATGCCCCATCTCTACCTACGGCGCGTTTCTGCATTCCCTGGTCAAGCTTCGCTCTTCGCGTACTCAGTTCCATGGCACGTTCTTCCTTCGAAATCGCCCGCAGCTCGAGATGATCCGCACCCTTGTGACTCAGCGACCTGAGAACTCCACGGTAAGAATCCTGGTTTTGGCCTGCAGCAATGGCGCCGAAGTGTATTCGATTCTGTGGATGATCCGATCGATCCGGCCGGATCTCCGTCTGGTAGTAACTGCCTCCGACATTTCGCCCGCCATTATCGACGTGGCCAAAGGAGCTGTCTACTCTCCTGACGCAAACCAACTTGTACATTCGCCAATCTTCGAACGACTTAGCAATGCTGAGATAAGAGGCATTTTTGATAAGGAGGGTGAAGGTTTCAAGGTCAAAGCCTGGATCAGAGATGGTGTTGACTGGCAGGTCGGCGACGCCAACGATCCAGATTTGGCGAACCATTTGGGACGTCAGGATTTCGTGGTGGCAAATAACTTCCTTTGCCATATGCGGCCAGAGGAAGCCGAGCGCTGTCTGCGGAACATTGCTCATTTGGTTGCAGAGAACGGATGCCTGGTTGTCTCAGGGATGGAGATAGACATTCGAACCAGGGTTGCGCTGGAGCATGGCTGGATTCCGTTAGCGGACCGTCTCGAAGAAATTCACAATGGCGACCCCTCTATTCGGCGTGATTGGCCCTGGAGGTATTGGGGCCTTGAGCCGTTTAACAAGAGAAGGAACGACTGCATTCTCCGTTACGCGTCGATTTTTCGATGTCCAGTCAGTCCCGGGCCCGAATCTCCATCGGTTCAGAGTTCCCCGCGTGGTGGCGAAAGACGAATACCCGTTAAAGCGTTCTGATGGCGAGTAAAAGCTGCCCTTCTGGGCGGGTTAGCCCGTCGTCGACTGCAGCGAGATGCTTCGACTGCAGCGCGGAAGTAGTTAAGGCTGAAGGAGGGTTCTTATGAATTGGGTGGTGGCAATGGGCTGTTTGCTTTCCAGAAGGTTATCGCGGCCTGCGCCCGCCGTACTCGTCTGTTTAGCCGCGTGCCTTTTTCCGTCTGATTCCTTCGGCGCGTCCGGGATTACGTACGTGCAAGGGGCTTATGCCACGCCACAGTCGTCCCCTGCATCTGTGACGGTCAAGTTCACCGCCGCACAGGCTGCGGGCGATCTCAACGTTGTGGTCGTCGGTTGGAACAATAGCACCGCCACGGTTACTGCAGTTACCGACACGAGTGGGAATCGGTATGCGCGGGCTGTGGGCCCGACCGTCCAGGCGGCAGTCGCATCGCAATCCATTTACTATGCTCCGAACATCTCATCGGCAGCGGCCGGAGCAAATTCAGTTACGGTTACGTTTTCGAGCGCTGCGACCTTCCCGGATATTCGTATCCTCGAATACAGCGGCGCAGATCCCAACAATCCGGTAGATGTGACAGCGGCAGGCAGCGGCAGCAGCGCTACGAGCAGCAGCGGGTCCGTAACGACCACCAACGCGGCCGATCTGATTTTTGGCGCCAATCTGGTTCAAACTGTAACCTCTGGCGCCGGCAGCGGCTTTACGAAACGCCTGCTGACCTCCCCGGATGGCGATATTGCCGAGGATCGAATGGTCACGGTTACGGGTAGCTATAGCGCTACCGCAGCCCTCACTTCCGGACAGTGGATCATGCAGATGGTTGCTTTTCGGACGCCGTCAGGAGGCACGGGCGCCCCGACAGTGAGCAGCGTATCGCCGAATAGCGGCTCGACAGCAGGCGGGACGCCGGTTACGATTACCGGCACGAACTTCGCTCCAGGCGCGACGGTGATGTTTGGCGGGACGGCAGCCACAAACCTAGTCGTGGTGAGTAGTACTTCCATCACGGCCACAACTCCAGCGGGAAGCGTCGGAGCCGCAACGGTGACCGTAACGGTGAGCGGGCAGAGCGGAACTCTGAGCAGCGGATTCACTTATGTCGCTACGCCCACGGTGACCGGCGTGTCGCCGAGTACCGGATCTACGGCGGGCGGGACGGTAGTCACGATCACGGGCACGAACTTCGTTGCAGGCGCGGCGGTGACGTTCGGAGGGAAGGCGGCGACCAACGTAGTGGTGGTGAGCAGTACCTCGATCACGGCGACAACTCCGACGGGAAGCGCCGGCGCCGCGACAGTAACGGTAACAGTCGGCGGGCAGAGCGGAAGTTTGACCGGCGGATTCACTTATGCGGTTATTCCCACAGTGACCGGCGTATCGCCGAATACCGGTTCGACGGCGGGGGGGACAACAGTTACAATTACCGGCGCGAACTTCGCCACAGGCGCGACGGTGACGTTTGGGGGGACGGGGGCGACCAACGTAGTGGTGGTGAGCAGTACCTCGATCACGGCCACAGTTCCAGCGAAGAGCGCCGGAGCCGTGACGGTGACAGTGACAGTCAACGGGCAGAGTGGAAGTCTGACCAGCGGATTCACTTATGTAGCTACCCCTACGGTGACCGGCATATCGCCTGGTACGGGGTCGACTGCGGGCGGCACGGGCGTCACGATCACTGGCACAAACTTCGTTGCCGGAGCGACGGTGACGTTTGGAGGGACGGCAGCGACCAATGTGGTCGTGGCAAGCAGTACCTCCATCACGGCGACAACTCCAACGGGAAGCGCCGGAGCTGCGACGGTGACGGTAACAGTCAGCGGTCAGAGCGGAAGTTTAACCGGCGGATTCACTTATGTTGTGACGCCGACAGTGACCAGCATATCTCCGAATAGTGGTTCGACGGCGGGCGGAACAACAGTTACAATTACCGGCGCGAACTTCGCCACGGGCGCGACGGTGACGTTTGGAGGGACGGGGGCGACCAACGTAGTGGTGGTGAGCAGTACCTCCATCACAGCAACAACTCCAGCGAAAAGCGCCGGAGCTGTGACGGTCACAGTGACAGTCAGCGGGCAGAGCGGAAGTCTCACCAGTGGATTCACCTACGCCGCGATACCCACGGTGACGTTGGTATCGCCCAATACGGGATCGACGGCGGGCGGTACGGCAGTCACGATCACCGGCACCAACTTTGTCGCGGGAGCCGCCGTGAAGTTCGGCGGAACGGCGGCGACCAGTGTCGTGGTGGCGAGCAGCACCTCAATCACGGCCACGACTCCCGCCGGGAGCGTCGGTGCAACGACCGTCACAGTAACGGTCAGCGGGCAAAGCGGAAGTTTGGTGAACGGATTCACCTATGTGACGCCCACCATCATCACTTATGTGCAGGGTAACTCAGCCGACCCCCAAGCTCCTGCCGCCAGCGTGATAGTTGCGTTCACCGCTGCGCAAGTTGCCGGGCACCTAAATGTCGTCGCAGTGGGTTGGAACGACACCACGGCCCGGGTCAGTGCGGTCACGGACAAAAGCGGCAACACTTATACACTTGCCGTCGGGCCCGCTATTCTGAGCGGAGTCGGGTCTCAATCGATTTACTATGCCAAAAACATCGCTGCGGCAGCCGCAGGCGCAAACTCCGTCACTGTAACTTTCTCGGTCGCCGCGACGTACCCGGACATTCGGATACTGGAATACAGCGGTGCAGATCCCGCCAACCCGGTGGACGTGACGGCATCCAACAGCGGAAACAGTGCGACCAGCAGCAGCGGATCCGTGACGACGACCAATGCGACAGACCTTCTGTTTGGAGCCAACCTGGTTCAGACCACAACCAGCGGCGCGGGAAGTGGTTTCACCAGACGCCTCCTGACATCGCCGGATGGTGATATTGCCGAGGATCAAATGGTCACGGCGACGGGTAGCTACAGCGCTACCGCACCCCTCAGTTCCGGACAATGGATCATGCAGATGGTTGCTTTTCGCACTCCATCAGGAGGCACGACTGGTCCAACAGTGACGAGTGTATCGCCGATTGGCGGCCCGACTGCGGGCGGCACGGCAGTTACCATCACAGGCTCGAACTTCGCCACGGGAGCGACCGTGACATTTGGGGGGACGCCGGCGACAAATGTGGTCGTGTTGAGCGCTACCTCCATCACAGCGACAACTCCGGCGGGAAGCGTCGGAGCGGTGACGGTGACCGTAACGGTGAACGGGCATAGTGGAAGTCTGACCAGCGGATTTGACTACGTAACTACACCCACCGTGACCGGCGTCTCCCCGAATACAGGGTCGACCGCGGGTGGGACGGCGGTTACGATCACCGGTGCGAACTTCGCTCCGGGCGCGACGGTGGCGTTTGGCGGCGCAGCGGGCGCCAACGTGGTAGTGGTAAACAGTACAAGCATCACCGCCGCAACGCCACCGGGAAACCTCGGTGCCGTGACGGTGACCGTGACGAACATTGGAGTGCCAAGCGGAAGTTTGGCGAACGGATTCACTTACGCGGCGTTGACACCGACGGCGCCAACGAACCTGACAGCCGTCGACGGGGGCCCCGTACCAACGGTGGCCGCTGTCCAGGGTTACTACAATTCAACCTTCCTGACCTCTCACACGACAGCCGCCTTCAACAGCACGGGAGGCAATCTGATTGTGTTTGCTGCATCGTCCCATTCGGGCGTCACTCTTACTCCCAGCGACAGTTTCGGCAACACGTGGATTCCCATCAGTGGACCGACCAGTGCCAGTACCAGCGGGGGATTCGATCTGAGAACCCAATTATGGTACGCCTTAAATCCTGTCGTGGGTCCAGGTCACACGGTCACCATGGGCCTCTCGGTCTCACAACCCCTTGTGATGTCGATCATCGTTGTGAGTGGTGCGAGTACTTCCTCTCCGATAGATGCCGTATCTCTGATTGGCAGCGATAATGGGACGCAAACCACCAACGTCAGCAGCCCAAACATAAACACGACGGCCATCAACGATCTGCTTATCGGCTTTGCGAAGGTTTCATCTGGTGTCACGTTCCAGCCGGGTGCCGGCTTTACCCAACAGGCCGCAGCTTCTTCGAACTACCTCGATGCCGAGACTGGCCCGGCAGCAACCCCAGGGACTTACGCCGCAGCGTTTAACATCAGTTCACCGGAAAACTGGGAGTCAGCAGTCGTGGCTGCGGCCGGCAGTCCGAATCAAACGACGCTTTCGTGGACAGCTTCGACGGAGAACGGGGGAACCATCGGCACTTATCTTGTGGAGCGGTGCCAGGGTGCGGCGTGCATGAATTTCGCTCAGATCGGCACCGCGACAGCTACGACCTATAACGATACGAACATTACCCCCTCCACCAGCTACAGTTATCGCGTGCGCGCCAGGGACACAGCCAACACTACAGGGCCTTATTCAAGCGTTGTGACGCTGATGACAGTCGGTCCAATCCCTTCGGTGCCCGCTGCACCTGGCAATCTCACGGCAGCCGGCCCGGTTGTCACCGCTGGCCAAAGCTACAACAATGCAACACCCCTGACGTCGCACACAACGGCTCCATTCGATAGCACAGGCGGGGATCTGATTGTGATGAGCGCCCGCTCCATCGCAGGAGTGAGCTTTACCCCCACTGACAACTTTGGCAATACCTGGATATCACTCGCGGGACCAACCAGCACCACCACGGGAACGAGCTTGAGAACCCAGCTTTGGTATGCGCAGAATCCTGTGGTAGGTCCCGGGCAAACTATCACGATAGGTCTCTCGGCTGCGGAACCCCTCACGGCTTCCGTCCTCGTTGTGAGCGGGGCCGATACCGCCTCACCGATAGATATCGCATCTATCATCGGCAGCGATAACGGGACCCAGACAGCCGACGTAGCCAGCCCGAACATAAGCACGACTGGCATCAGCGATCTGCTCATCGGTTTCGGGCAGCTTTCCACTGGTGCCGATATCCTGGCCGGCAGCGGATTTACTCAGCAGGCGGCAGCATCTTCGAGCTTCGTTAATGCCGAAACGGCTTGGGCGCCAACCCCGGGCACTTACGCGGCAACATTCCTGCTCGGCTCGGGCCAAACCTGGCAAGCTGCGGTAGTGGCTGTAGCCGACAACCCGACTCAAGCCACACTCTCATGGACGCCATCGGTCGAAATCGGGGGCAACGAGATCGTTGCATCCATAAGTAATTACCTGGTTGAGCGCTGCCAAAGCGCTGGATGTACGAGTTTTGCGCAAATCGGAACAACGACGGCCACGACATTCAAGGACACCGGTATGACCGCCGGCACGAGCTACAGTTATCGTGTTCGCGCCCAGGATACAACCGGCGCTACAGGTCCCTACTCAAACGTCGCAATTGTAGCGGCGCCCGGCTCCGTCCCATCAGCGCCTGGGCATCTCTCGGCGGCAGCGGATCGAAATGGCCCGGTGAATCTGACGTGGAACGCGTCGACCAGCGGTATCGGGATAGCAGACTACATCGTGCAACGGTGCCAGGGCGCCACGTGCACGAACTTTGCACAGGTCGGCACGGCGACGGGCACCAGCTACATTGATTCGGCGGTATCATCCAGTACCACTTATACCTACAGGGTGCAGGCTGTCGATACGGCAGGCAACATGAGCGCGTTTTCGAACACCGCGACCGTGAGCACAGTTGGTTCCGAGCCGCCGACGGCGCCGGGTAACCTCACCGCGACAGCAGTGGGCGCGAGCCAGATCAATTTGAGCTGGACAGCATCCATGAGCAGCCTGGGATTGGCAAACTATGTGGTGCAACGTTGCCAGGGCGTGGGATGCAACAGCTTTGTGCAAATCGCGACCCCGACGGGCACGGCCTTGAGTGACACGGGTCTCATCCAGGGCGCGAGTTACAGCTATCGGGTAGAGGCCATCGATATTGAAGGAAACGTCAGCCCGTTCTCGAATGTTGCGACCGCTGTTACCCTGTCGGCGACCTCGACCATCACGTTTATTCAGGGCAATTATGCTACCCCGCAAACGGCTCAAACCAGCGTGACGGTCGCGTTCACGGCTGCGCAAGTTGCGGGCGATTTGAACGTCATTGCAGTGGGGTGGAACGACGGCACGTCCAAAGTCACTGCGGTCACAGACAAGGCCGGCAACCCTTATACGCTCGCCGTAGGCCCCACGGTAATTTCAGGAACTGCTTCACAGTCCATCTATTACGCAAAAAGCATCGCGGCGGCAGGCGCTGGAGCGAACAGCGTCACCGTGACTTTCTCTGCTGCGGCGGCATACCCCGACATTCGGATCCTGGAGTATAGCGGTGCAGACCCGAACAACCCTGTGGACGTGACGGCCGCCGGCAGCGGCAACAGCGCTACCAGCAGCAGCGGGTCGGCGACTACGACCAACGCCATAGACCTTCTCTTTGGCGCCAACCTGGTTCTCACTAACACCAACGGACCAGGCGCCGGCTTCACGACTCGCTTGTTGACGCAGCCGGATCTCGGATATCGCCGAAGACGAGATGGTACGGCCACCGGCAGCTATAGCGCCACCGCGCCGGTCAGTTCCGGCCGGCCAGTGGATCATGCAGATGGTCGCCTTTCCGCGCCGCCACCTGGTACCAGCGCCTTCGGTCAGTCTCAGCAGTACAAGCATTAACTTTGGCAACGAGCAGACCGGCGTGACGAGCAGCCCTCAGCCGATAACCGTAACGAATGTTGGGAACGCGCAGCTAAACATTGCAGCGATAGCCGTTTCCGGAAACAATTCTCGTGATTTTGCGCAGACCAATACGTGTGGCGCGACTTTGGCGCCAAACGCCACGTGCACGATCAACGTGACGTTCACGCCGACGAACACGGGATCTCGCAGCTCGACCGTGCAGATTACTGACAATGCGCCCGGTAGTCCGCAATTCGCCAGTCTCTCGGGCACCGGCACCGGGTTCGCGGTCTCTCCCGGCGTCATCGTGCTTACTTCCTTGCAAACACAACAGTTTACCGCCAGCAGTGGTAGCGTGACCTGGTCGGTAGATGGCATCGTCGGCGGCTCGGCAGCGTCAGGAACGATTACCACGAGCGGCCTGTACACGCCGCCCGCTGCCGCCGGTACTCACACTGTGACAGCGACTAACACGGTGCCACAGTCGACGACTGCGACCGTGTACGTCACGAACTACCCGGGTACTTTTACCTACCACAATGACAATCTCAGAACCGGACAGAACCTCAACGAAACAGTCTTGACGTATAGTAACGTGAACCAGGCCCAATTTGGAAAGCTCTTTTCGTACCCGTTAGATGGTATGGCCCACGCCTCGCCCCTGTACGTAGCCGGGGTTAGCATTCCTGGACAGGGTTCCCACAACGTTGTCTATGTAGCGACTGAAAACGATAGCGTCTACGCCTTTGATGCCGACGGATTAAGCACGAGCCCTCTTTGGCACGTGAGCTTTCTCAAATCCGGCGTCACCACGGTTCCGTGCGCCGATACGGGTGAATGCGGCGACATCCTCACCCAGATTGGGATTACGAGCACGCCGGTCATTGATTCTGCCAGTGGCACCATATACGTAGTTGCCGCAACGAAGGAGGGCGCCAGCACTTGGGTGCAGCGGCTGCATGCGCTTGACATTACGACGGGTGCGGAGAAATTTGGTGGCCCTGTCGTCCTTCAGGGGAGTGTCCCCGGGACCGGTAGCGGATCCTCAGGAGGAAACGTCCCGTTCGATCTCGCTGCGCGAAAACCAGCGACCCGCACTTCTTCTCAACAATGGTGTCGTTTACCTCGCGTTCGGCTCCCACGGCGACAACACGCCGTGGCACGGCTGGGTGTTGGGATACAACGCCACGACCCTCACCCGGACGATGCAGTATAACGACACAGCTAATGGTAATGGAGGTGGTATCTGGCAGGGCGGTGGCGGGCTGGCAACCGATTCGACCGGGAGACATTTACTTTGTTACCAGCAACGGTGACTTTGATGCAAATACAGGGGGCGTCGACTACGGCGACTCTGTCGAAAAACTCAGTCCCAGTGGAGCTGTGGTCGATTACTTCACACCGCATGACCAGGAGAACATGAACGTCAACAATATCGACCTCGGGGCGGGCGGTCCCGTGATGCTGGTCGATCAGAGTTCTGGCCCGTTTCCGCACCTGCTCATCACCGCGGGTAAGAGCGGAACAATCTACGTGGTCAATCGAGACAACTTGGGTCACTACAACGCGAGTAATGACAATCAGATTGTTCAATCCCTGCCCGGGGCGCTGCCATTCGGCAACGCGGAATCGGGGAACTTCAGCACACCGGTCTTCTTCAACAATTACGTCTACTTTGGTGCCATCAACGACACGATTCGGGCATTCCAATTGACAAACGGACAATTATCTCCGACGCCGGCCTCGCAATCCGCCACGGTCTACGAAGTCCGGGGCGCCTCTTTTGCGATTTCCGCCAATGGGACCTCTACTGGGATACTTTGGGCGTTGCAGAATAACGGATCGAGCGCAGATACCAATAATACCGGTAATCCGGGAGTACTCTTCGCGTACAACGCAACCAATCTCTCTACGGAACTGTATGACAGCAGTCAGGCCGGAAGCCGCGACACTCTGGATCTAGCCACGAAATTTTCCATTCCGCTTGTGGCAAACGGAAAGGTATTCGTAGCTGGACAGACCCAGCTCACCGTTTTTGGGCTGTTGCCGTAGTGCTGACCTCCAGGCGAAGGTCTCGCACGATCGTTGCCTTGCTATGACTTGAACATCTAAACACGACCGTCTTGCTGATGGCCAACCAGGGAACGGCCAGAATGTCGCGCGAATCACGACCAGGGCGCGAATTGAGAGTAGTGCATTACGGCCCGGTACAGCAGTTACGGATGGGATCGAGCGGGCGCACGAAGATTCTTGAAAATGGAGCTCTGAGTGGGATTAAAGCCCCGAGAGAGAGGTTTCATGAGAACGTCAGTCCGTGACTGTCTTGTATCTGGCCGGCTTGGGTATCGTGTGCTGCTAGCCTCCTTCGCCATTGTCTCGTGCGCGCAGCCACTTAGCCTGATGGCTGCAACCGGATACCGGCTACCGTTGAAAGCGAGCTCGAACGATCGCTATCTGGTCGACCAGAACGGAGCACCGTTTTTGGTGATGGGCGATTCGCCGCAATCTATGGTCGGGAATCTCACCGTCAGTGATATGGCTACCTACATGGCCGATCGGGAAAGTCTGGGGTTCGACGCGATTCTTGTAGATATCCTGTGCGAAAGCTACACCGGTTGCAATTCGAATGGGACAACTTATGACGGAATTGCGCCTTTCACGAGCGGATCCAATCCTTCCGATTATGACCTCGCAACCCCCAATAGCATCTATTTTTCCCGTGTCGACAAAATGGTCATTCTCGCGGCGGTCCGGAACCTCGTAGTGTTTTTGGACCCTATCGAAACCGGTGGTTGGCTGGTGACACTTAAGAACAATGGAAACGTCAAGGCTTACGATTACGGTGTCTATCTCGGAAATCGGTACAAAAACTTCACAAACATCGTCTGGTTACATGGCAACGATTTTCAAAGCTGGTCCAACAGTACGACAGACAATAATCTGGTCAGGCAGGTGATGGCCGGCATCGCCAGCGTCGATTCCAACCATCTACAAACCATCGAACTGAACTACCTCGCCAGCTATTCCAACCAGGACTCCGCTTTGGGATCGCTCCTGACTCTGGATTCCGCTTACACGTATTACGAAACTTACGATATCGTTCTCCAGTCGTATAACAGCGCTCTCACGATTCCGACTTATCTAACCGAAGCGAATTACGAGTACGAAAACGTCTTCGACGGACTCCCGGGTCCAGCAGGGCCTTATGTGTTGAGAGAGCAGGCATACTGGACAATGCTCAGTGGTGGTACGGGACAGCTCTATGGAAATCATTACACGTGGCAGTTTATTTCGGGTTGGCAATCCTTTTTGGACAGCCCCGGCGCCTTGGAAGTTCGGTACATCAACCAACTCTTTGGCGGAATCCCCTGGTGGGAACTGGTCCCTGATACGGCGCACGAGGTTGTCACCGCCGGATACGGCACTTATAACGGGAACAATGCGAATTTCACGACGGCCACCTACTGCCCCACGAGTTGGATGACCAGTGGCAGCCTGGCACTGACCTATTGTCCGAACGCGTCAACGTTAACGGTGAATCTTGCCGAATTCTCCGGCCCGGTGAAGGCGCAATGGTACGATCCATCGAATGGCACCTACATTGCGATCGCCGGGTCACCGTTTGAGAACTCCGGTACTCAGCACTTTACGACTCCCGGCGACAACCACGATGGGGACCCGGATTGGGTTTTGTCCATTGATGTCCCCGGAGATCTCCTCTGTGCCGCTAGGGCAAGTGATGGGGTCAAAGAGAGGCCTGACCGCGGCGCGGAGGGCCGCCGAGAGTACATCAGGCCATGTCGTAGGTAAGGCTTCTGAGGCGCCCCGATGCCGAAGGGCGGAAATCAAATAGATAGCCCAGCCAGGATCGGTGATTTGAGGGTGTCCCGACGCAAGGAGAGACGAAGAGGGAATGCGTCTCAGGAGCGCACAGCAACCGAAGAATCATACTTAACTGAAGTTCTCTTCCATATCAGCGAGTGAAGTGCGCGAAGCGGGAAGAGAAGAGTAGTGAATCGATCTCCAACTGCAAGTACCCCTAAAATCCTCGCCCCACGCGTCCGTTGATGGAGGAATATGTGAGCAGGAAAGCCTGAACGGAGCACTGCGACTCATGTGAAGGCGAAAAGTGGTGCAGGTGTCGCTGGAGCGACCGTCGTCGGAATCGCCGACCATCCGAAACGGCATTGGGCAGCATCCCGGAATGACTAATGAACGGGACTCAGGAGCCGAGATCGGTGTGGGCAGGTGGAGTTCCAGGCTGGACCGAGGGATGCGCGGGCGGAGGAGTTCGACGGTGCCGGATCGGATGATCCAAACCCGATGAGCCTCGCTCTGTGAGAACATCTTTACAGCCGGAACACCTTCTCTGATTGAACCCCATTCAGCGCATTTCGCGTGTCGACAATCAGTTTCGCGTCACATAGCAGAGCCGGAAAGTCGAACGCCGAGTGATCCGTCACGATCACAACACAATCGGCCGACCGCACACTCTCAGGTGCGGCGCCTAGGAGAATCTCATTATCGAACCGGATCTCTGATACGTGAGGATCCACATAAGATACGTCGGCCCCACGGACTTTGAGCAGGTGCATGATGTCGAGCGCGGGCGATTCGCGTACGTCATCAATGTCGCGCTTGTAAGACACTCCGTACACCACCACCTTAGAACCTTTCAGCGGCTTCCGCGCTTCGTTCAATGCATTCCGCACCTTCTCAACCACGAAGTGCGGCATCTGTCCATTGATATAACCCGCCAGCTCAATGAATCGCGCTTCGATTCCCGCCTGCCTTGTCTTCCATGACAGATAGAAAGGATCGATGGGGATACAATGCCCGCCCAGGCCGGGGCCCGGATAAAAGGGCATGAACCCGAACGGTTTGGTCGCCGCCGCATCGATGACCTCCCAGACGTTGATGCCCATGCCGTCGCACATTATGGCCATCTCATTCGCCAATCCTATGTTGATCATCCGGAACGTGTTCTCAAGCAGCTTCACCATCTCGGCTACCTTCGTGGAACTCACGTCCACCACGCTATCCAGTGCCTGGGAATAGAATAGTTTTCCCAATGCTGTACATGCTGGCGTTGTCCCGCCCACGACTTTAGGGATGTTCTTAGTCTGAAAAGTTCTGATTTCCGGGATCAACTCGCTCAGGAGAAAAACACAGGAAAAAGTCGCGCCCGGCCGTCAGGCCGGACCTTTCCAGCATGGGCAGTACCAGTTCGTCCGTCGTGCCGGGATAGGTGGTCGATTCAAGAATCACCAGCATTCCCGTGTGCAAGTATCGCCCGATCTCCTCGCACGCTGCTACGATGTAACTCATGTCGGGGTCTTTGGTCTTACGGAGTGGCGTCGGCACGCATATGTCCACTGTGTCGAAGTCGAGGATGGACGAAAAATCTGTCGTCGCTTTCAGCTGGCCGCTCTCGACCAACGATTTAAGCAGGCAGGATGGGACGTCTCCCGCATACGATTCACCTGCATTGACGCGCGACGTCTTAGTGCAATCCAGGTCAATTCCGGTGACTTGAAATCCAGCTTGAGCGTATTCGACCGCAAGGGGCAACCCCACGTATCCAAGTCCTAAGACACCGACATGGGCGCATTTGGATCGGATTCTCTCTGCGAGAATGTCTGCATGTGAGTGGTTTGTAACAATCATAGGCGATCTGTTAGTTCCGGCCCATTCTCGCATGTAATTAGAGACATCCCCTAGCAGGAGCCGATCTGGATCGAAGCGGCTCGTTTGGCGACTCCCGTCGGCCACCCTTTCTATGAGCGTCTGAACCGGTTGCTGGGCAAACGCGGATTCGACGCGTTCGCCGAATCGGCATGCGAATCGTTTTACGCGAAGACAGGCCGTCCGGGTCTGGCGCCCGGCGTTTACTTCCGCGCACTTCTGGTCGGGTATTTCGAAGGCATCGATTCGGAACGCGGGATTGCATGGCGAACAGCCGACTCGCTGGCGTTGCGTTCGTTTCTGGGTTTTGAGCTGGACCAGTCGACACCGGATCATTCGACGATCTCGCGAACGCGCCGTCTGATCGATGTGGAAACGCATCGCAAAGTGTTTCTCTGGGTGCTGGGCATGCTGGCCGAAGAAGGCTTGCTGAAAGGCAACACGGTTGCGGTGGACGGAACTACGCTGGAGGCCAATGCGGCGCTGCGTTCGATCGTCCGCCGGGATAACGGTCAAAGTTACGACGACTTTCTGAAGGGTCTGGCGAAAGAATCCGGCATCGAGACTCCTACCCGCGAGCAGCTGGCGAGGCTGGACCGCAAGCGGAAGAAGAAGGGCAACAACGATTTTTCTCGGAACCAGTACTATACTAGGCGCCTCCGAGAATTGAATGAGTCGAGGGCATGAGATCAGGACTTCCACAGTGGAAGTAGATCGCGGTGACGAAGTTCCGGGTGCTGCGGCGGGGTAGTTCACTCACGGGATCCTTGAGTCGATTGACTCGCTGGCGGCATTCGTGATCCAGTGACTTACAAGCGATGATTTTTTCGAAGCGGCGGATCATACGTGCTGTCTCCGTGATCCGATTTTGCCCGGCTCCGCACAGCCTAGTTATCCCGCCAGCGGCAGAGCTTTCGGCCGGACGTTAATAAAGTATTCAAAGAAACCCATCATCACTTTTTTCAGCGCCCGGGCTCACACTGTTTGGCGCGAAGCACAAACGGCTGTAGAGATTGAGTTTTGAGGTTACTGTCGCGGAGTAAGGCGAAAGTCTTTGCTGTCTTGCAGCGCCGTGTGGGTGGGATGCTGCCGTCAGTCGTAGCGAGGAGCCGTCAAATGATCGTCGCCCTTCGCCCGAAGTGTTAATCTCGTAATCTCGCGGCGAACCTGATCGAGAACCTCCAGGAGATGTCTGGCGATAAGGATCCCACATATCCCATAGCCGACAGCATGGACCGCCTGGATCAGTTGGGCTGTTAAGGAAGACCAGAACTTATTCGAGGCTCTGCGTGGTGCGGTGTTCGGCGGCGAGCAACACGCGGCTGCGATCCAGATCGATGACCACGGTGAAGTAGTGGGCTAGGCACTGCGCCCCGCCTCGTGGGTGAGGTGAATGTTCCACCACGGCCCGCTTCAAGTCCTGATCAACTCGCTCCGTCCTTAACATGCCGGGCGAATCCCGGCAATCTGTCAGTAAGATCTATCCTTCCGCTCACAAAATCATCCCGGCCGCCCACTCTAAGCCCGATGCGCCTGTACCATGGGTGTTTTGCAGAGGGCGTCGACCCCCCGGTAAATTCGCGTCATCCGTCTTCACGCGCGCCACCCCTTCTCCTCGCCGCGAACTTCCACATCGCGATTCATCCCCTTCGACAGAGACCGCTTTGCCAATCGCGCAGGCAACCTGCAGTTAGACAAGGTTGCCTCGTCCGGAAAATCTGTGCGTGCCGCCGGTTTTCCCCATGCGCATCAAGCCGGAAACGTCTCCTTTTTTGCCCCCAGAACTCGAAGGAAGGTGTAAAATGGGAATTCGAACCTCGAATGGATGTTTGGTTTTCTAAGACGGCATTGTTCTCGGCGGGCCATTATCAGACCCTCGAAAATCGCCAGTATGAATTCCTGCTGTGGCTGCACCTGATAGTTCACGAACGGCATCACGTATGCCGGCGCTTCCCGCAGCGCAGCCTTTAGTCGCCGGTGCGGATCACCGCCTGTTCTCCATAACGTTCGCCGACAGACTCTCGGTCGGTCCTGGCGGCGTCTTGGCTGATCGCGCTCTACGTCAGCCGCAGACCCATCCGCTATTCCACGCATCTCCGTCGGCTGTCCCACAAGCACGCATGCACGTGATGCAGAATATGCGCCCGCGCTTTCACTAAATGTATCGAACCGCTGGGACGGTGCCAGGAATATCTTTCCGGCAAGTTCGCTTTCAACGCCGGGTTCGCGAGTTTCTTCGGGAGCCAATCACGATCCTAGACCTGGAACCGCAGCTCGATCTGCCTCTCTAACAAATTGACTGTGCGACACCGCCAGGTTCACCCCACAGAACTGTGCCCAAATTTGTGCCTACCCCATGCATGGCACCGTTTCGCACGGTTGCCACAGCCGAATGCAGCAATCCCGGCCAAGTCCCTGCAATGCAACAACATCTAACAATATTTACCAAGACTGGGCAATCCCGCCAAATCCCGCTAAACTATTGATTCTACGCACGCTAACGCCTTCTAAGCAATGGCGTTGTTTGCCTCGCGTTCGGCTCCCACGGCGACAACAGGCCCTGGCGTGGCTGGGCACGTAAGGAATGATGGGGAGTGGCCGCAGCGTCTCGGGCTTGAAGCGATCCAGAGGCCGCTCGCGGGTCTCACGATGCAGTCGCAGATTGGCAACCTCCGCAAGCCATTGCCTCAACTGCCGATTTACGTCGTGCATATCGGCGAACTCGCGCAGCGGACAGAAGTTCTGGCGAAGATAACCGATAGCTCTTTCGACCTTGCCTTTTTCCCAGCCGCTCGCCGGATTGCAGGCGCGCGGGGCGAAGCCATATTCACGTGCGAAGCCCAGAAAACGCGGGAGAAAACGGACAAGCCGGCCGTCGTGTTCGGCAACGGCGGTGGCCAGATTATCGTAGGCAATCGCGCGCGCGATGCCACCCAGGGCGGTGAATGCGTGGATGTGGCAGCCGGCGAAAGGCTGGAAACTCTGACTGTGAGTGAACTCTACGTAGAGCATGCGGCTGTGCGCATCGATTAGTCCGAAGTTCTTACCCTGAAAACGCCTAAGCTGGTTGTTTTGTTGTCGCAAGGCGTTTTTTTAACATTTTTTGTAGGCATGTTGCGTTTGATTTTATTGCTTGCTATTGTTGTTATTTCGCTGTATTATGTAATCATGTATGTGACTGCGATTCCCAACCGCAACTCACCGCCAGCCATTCTCCTCCGCGAATCCTATCGTGAAGAAGGCAAAGTCAAAACCCGCACCATCGCCAATATCACTCACCTGCGACCCGCCCAGATCGAAGCCATTCGCGGTGCCCTGTCCGGCTCTGTCTCCGTCGCCGGCCTGCCCTTGCCTGATGCCTTCCACGTCCACCGTTCCCGCCCGCACGGTCACGTTGCCGCCGTTCTCGGCTCCCTGCGCAAACTTCAACTCCCGGCTGTTATCGATCCCCAATCCAGCCGGCCGCGCGATCTCGTCGTCGCCATGATTGCCGCCCGCCTTCTCGATCCGGCCTCCCAACTTGCCACCGCCCGCAGCCTGCATTCCGACACTCTCCAGAGCAGCCTCGGCGAATCGCTTTCTCTCGATTCCGCCGACGAAACCGAACTCTACTCCGCCATGGACTGGTTGCTCGCGCGGCAGCCACGCATCGAGCGGGAACTGGCCAAACGCGAACTGCGGGACGGAGCAATGGTTCTTTACGACCTGACTTCCACTTACTTTGAGGGCCGTCATTGCCCACTGGCTAAGCTCGGCCATTCACGCGACGATAAATCCGGTATTCCGCAGATCGTTTTCGGGCTTCTCACCAACGCCGCGGGCTGTCCGGTTGCCGTCGAAGTTTTCGACGGCAATACTGCCGATCCCAAAACCGTGGCCACACAGGTCGACAAGCTTCGTCACCGCTTCGGTCTTCAGAAGGTCGTACTCGTCGGAGATCGCGGCATGATCACCAGCGCCCGCATTCGCGAGGACCTGCCTGCCTCTCACGGCATCGAATGGATCTCCGCTTTACGCGCCACACAGATTCAGAAACTGGCCCGCGATGGCAGGTTGCAGATGTCGTTCTTTGACCAGACGGATATGGTCGAAATCGCTCATCCCGATTTTCCCGGTGAAAGACTGGTCGCCTGCTTCAATCCACTGCTGGCCGAAGAACGTGCGCGGAAACGACCTGAGTTGCTGGCCGCTACCGAGAAGCAACTGGAGAAAATTGCCGCCGCCACAAAGCGTTCCCGGCGGCCCCTGCGCGGCAAGCAGAATATCGGACTGCGCGCGGGCAAAATCCTCAACCGTTACAAGATGGGCAAGCACTTTGAACTGCGCATCGAAGAGGACAGCTTTCACTACCAGCGCAAACAAGCTAACATCGAGCGCGAACAAAACCTCGACGGTATCTACGTCATTCGCACCAGTGTCAAAGCAGACGCCTTATCCAGCGAACAGGTCGTGGCGAGCTATAAAAGCCTGTCGGGCGTGGAAAGAGCCTTCCGCAGCCTCAAGACCGTCGATCTGCATGTGCGGCCCATCCATCACCGCCTGCCGGATCGCGTGCGCGCTCATATCCTGCTCTGCATGCTGGCCTATTACGTCGAATGGCACATGCGCCAGTTGCTCGCTCCCATGCTCTTCGACGATCACGATAAATCACAGGCAAAGGCCGCCCGTGCTTCCATGGTGGCCCCCGCCAAACGCTCTGACGCCGCCCGCCGTAAAGCCGCCACGAAAATGACCGAGGATGGGCTCAAAGTTCATAGCTTCCAAACTCTGCTTGGCGACCTGGCCACTATCGTCAAAAACCGCATCCTGCCCAAAGACAAAAAGATTCCAGCCTTCGACATACTAACCACGCCAACTACACTTCAGCAACATGCCTTTGATCTGCTCGGCGTCACCCTTCGACTCAACTGATTTTCCTCGGCCGTAGGCAGTAACTCCGACACCCTGAGTCTGCTATCTCATTGCTTCGTCTACGCTTGCGTAAAATCGGTCTAAGAACTTCGGATTAATGCGAAGGCGTAGAGTTTGCGTGAATCGCCTGAGTAACTGATTGCGCCGAAGTGGCCCCAGTCAACTCCGAATCGCTCTCCGGCGAGTGGCTCCATGCGGACGAAGGCACGCCGGGGAGCAACTTTCGGCCGGATGTTCCGCACGTACTCTCTGGGGATGCTGTGACCGCCGTCATATCCCAGGGTGCGGAGCTTCTGTTCGATGACCGCGGCGGTGACCGTGGGGTCCGTCTCGATCCATTCCGAGATGGCGGCTTTAAAGGGATCGAGTTTGCTGGGGCGGTCTCGATGGGCGGGGTTCTGCGCGGGCGCATCGAGATACTTCCGGATGGTTTTCCAGCCAATGTTGAGTTGCCGCTCGATTTTGCGGATGGGCCAGTGATCGGACCAGTACAGCCGGTGCAGATCGTTGATCTGTTCGGTGGTCAGCATGGCTAATCCTCTTTATGCGGCAGGATCGACAACCCGACCAGATGGATGTTGTTTGCAAGATCACATCGATGACGCCGGTCGAGGTGGAAGCGCTTCAATCAGCCAGATTTGCGCCGGAGCTGAGTTGTTGTTTGCAAGATGGGCGGCGCCGGAGCCGACGAGCCAAACCTGTGCGGCGGAGTGCTTTAAATCCAGAGCTGAGGTGTTGTTTGCAAGATTGCACAGCCTCCGCTTCCGATCCCGGAGCTTCTGCTGCTGGCGGTTGCGCTCGGCGGCCGCGGGGTGGTTCTCGCGGTATTGTTTCCAATAATCGGGATGGCTGGCGCGCCATTTACGAGCACTGTCGCGGCACACCTCGCGGCACTGCCTGGCGGGGCTGGAACTTTGATGGCTGGAAAACCTGCTGGCAGTAGCGACAACGCCGTTCACCCATACGGGCGTTGTCGCATCAGGCTCCTGGCAGATTTAGGCGCTGTGAAACAAAGATCGTAAAAGAATTGTCGATGTTTCATGCGGCGATCCCCAGAGCACCGAACAGTCCTCGCATGCCGGAGCAGAGGTTGGCATAGTGTTCGTCGATGCGGGCTGGATCCTGAGGCTCCAGACGGAGAGATGGATTGCAACTGGCGGCAAGCAGGGGTTTGATTACTTTATCGCGCAGAACCGCCAGGGCAGCCATTGCCCGAAGTCCATTTGGTGTGGGTTGGTAGCGGCGGCTGTTGCCGATTTTGCCCACGAGATCCTTGCCGCGTAGTTTCCTCAGATCGTATGCTGCCTGTCTTGCCGTGTACGGTGCTGCCTGCGGGCTGTTCAGCGCGCATACTTTTCGGGCCAGATCGGAAGCCGTGAATCCTTTGGGGGAGGTCGAGAGAGCCACGACGGCATGCATTACAGTCCGCGTGCGCAGTTTGTTGCAGTCGATTCCGCCCACCTTCGTCAGCCCGACTTGCCCGGGCTCCGGCAACTGTTCCAGTTTGTCGTCGGCGATGTAACAGGCATCAATACTGTGGAGAGCTTCCACAAACCGGTCCACCATCCCCCGCAGTGGCTCGACGACCCGGGGAAATCTCGCAATCGGCCGGCAGCGGGGCAGTTCTTTGGTGTTGTGAACGATGGCCTCAATGCGCAGAACGCGCTCGCCTTTGGTATAGATTTTCAGCGTCAGGCGGCCGTAGTGAACCTTGAACACCGTTAACCCATACTCAGGTTTCTCGACAATGACTTCATAGCGGCCCTTGCGAAACTTCTTCTTCCAGGGCCGCCTCAGGTATCCCGGGATGGTTTTCACCTTGTCCAGATCCAGGGATGCACGCGTCCGGTCGATCAGGGACTGAAAGACCTGTTCCATCTGTCCACCCGCAGAAAACTGCAGGTTGCGGCTGTACTCGAGCTGAAACGATGAATATTCGTAACGAAACCCGCTCCGTTTTTGCTCGCTCATGTCGAGTGCAAAGCAGAGACAGGCGGTATAAATCCAACTCTCGCAGATTTGCTTCAGCAGCCCTGTAGCGTCGTCGGAACGCAAGGCATCCGCCACCTTCTGCAAACCTTCGGGGTTGGTGGTATGAACGAAACAATTCCCTTCTTTGACGAATTCGATGGGCTCGATCTTTGCCGCCCGCGCCTGGCAGGCTACGTACTCGTGACCATTCAGGATGATCTGGGCATTGAATGGCGGATGGCCGCACATGCGGATCGTAATATGTCCCCAGTCCGGGTCCATGATGTGAAAATAGTAATGGTTGACATACGGCCACGGTTCTTTTCGCGCAATATTGCCGATCTTTCCCGCTTTCGTTTTCGGCACATGCCACACGACTCCTGGCGCGCGACCCACCAGAATCAGGAACAGGCCGGGTTTGGGTGTATGGTCCGTGAGGAATTCTTCGGCCGTCTGGTGCTTCCTCTCGCCGCGCCCACAGTCGACGACCGGCACGCCATTGGCTTCGGCCCAGGCTCGCAGCCGGCGGCTGAAGCGTCCCGCCATGCGCATCAGGTGCTCGTCGTCGAGGTTCTCATCGGACCCGTATAATGAACGCCACCAATTCCGGAACCCTCCCCCTCCGCCAACGCCGGGCAAAAAGGCGTTGATTACAACCCGATCCACACAGTCGTACTGCCCTTCGAGAAACTCCGCGTATCGGCTGGTGAACTGGTCTGACATTAGCGCCTCAGACCGCAGCTTACGTCGCTGGCTGCAATGTTGCGGGCAAACACCAAAACCTCCCTCCCAGCTGCCCCGAAGGGGCCACTTTTTCTGAGCGCAGTCTCAGAAAAAGCGTAGAAACTGCTGTAGAGTGCGTACCGCGTCCCCGCCAATGGCTCCACCACAAAACCGGCGTAAATGCGGTCGTTTGATTCACAAGAGCGAAGGATAGGAGACTTACGTCGACAAATCGAAAGCTGGGAATCGAGGGAATAATGGCGTCCATATTCCGTCCCCATCGAGCGCGATTTCAGGTCGTTTCCGCGATCCTCTTTGCGTTGCCAGTGATGCCGCTCCGCGCTCAATCGCCATCGCAGACAGTGCCGGCCTTTGAGGTGGCGTCGGTCAAGTTGAACCTCTCTGGAGACAGAGGACTGTCGATCGCCCCACCTGCGGGGGGCAGGTTCAAGGCGACTAATGTCCCGCTCGGACGACTTATTGAAACCGCATACGAAGTTGAAGCTTTCCAGGTCTTCGGCGGGCCCAAGTGGTTGACCACCGACAGATACGATATCGACGCGGAGACTCCGGGTAATGCTAGTCTTGCGGAGACGCGCCATATGCTGCAAAGCCTTCTGACGGACCGTTTCAAGTTGGCTATCACACGCGAAACCCAGATAGTTCCGGTTTACGCGCTGACCATCGCGAAAGGCGGGCAAAAACAGTCCGCCCTCAGATCCTGGTTGTAAGCCGCCACCGGCAGGTTCCTGTGGCGGGATTCGAATTACGAACCGCACGAACGTGACAGGGGAAAATGCATCAACACAACAGATCGCGCGTGTTCTGACGGTCGTCACCGGCCGGAGGGTCGTGGACAAAACCGACCTTCCCGGAGTTTTTAATTTCAAGCTTCGGTGGACAGCGGATGAGAGCAGGGTCGGCGAGCCGGTTGATGTTGAAGCTCCGGCAGCCGAGCCGGGAGGGGCGTCCATTTTCGCCGCTCTTCAGGAGCAACTTGGATTCGTCTGGTTTCAGAAAAGGACCCTATCGAGGTCCTTGTCATCACCCACATTGAGAAGCCGACGGAGAACTAAAGCCGATACGCACTCCAAATTCAAAAGTTCCAAGAGAACCGGGGGTGGCTGGATCAGACGCGCGGTTCCGCCGACGAGGGAGAAACACTTGTCGCCGGCCAATGGATCAACCGCAATACCGGCGAAATTGCGGGCGTTTCTCACCGGCGATGACAATCTATGGGGTTGACGTCTCGCCCGGCCTGATTTCCAAGGTCACCGAAGCGGTGATGGAAGAAGTGAAGGTCTGGCAGAGCCGGCCGCTGGACGAGGTTTATCCGATCCTCTATATGGATGCGTTGCGGGTCAAGGTGCGGGACGGCGGGCACGTGGTGAACAAGGCGGTCCACGTGGCCATCGGGGTGAATATCGAAGGTAAGAAGGAAGTGCTTGGCCTGTGGACGGCGCAGAACGAAGGCGCGAAGTTCTGGTTGCAGGTGTTGACGGAGATGCAGAACCGGGGAGTGAAGGACATCGTCATCGCCAGCGTGGATGGGCTGAAACGCTTTGCCCAGAAGCGCAGACGCATGGTCAAACTTCTCCTGGATAAGCGAAGGTCCCGCTTTTGCGGGGCCATACATGGCCGGAACTTTGCGTGACAGGACGCAGGCGGTGCAGACTGTGTAATGCACAGGTACGGAAGTAGGCCGACAGAACAGTGGTGTTGTCAAAGCCGAGGATAAGCCTGGCCCCAGGTTCCGTGCTCCATACATGTGGTTACAGTCTGAGCAGTTTCAGGCTGATTCTGATCAGAAGAGTACTTTCATTTGCGCGATCTGGCCGGTACTGAGCGGAGAGGCAGCACCGTGTCCAGTCAGAAGAAGCAGCCGGGAGAAGCCGGAAAGCAGAACAGAGGCGCCGGCAAGAGTCGGGCCAGACGAAGAAAGGGGATGACGCTGGGCGATCGCCTGGCGATCGCCCCGTTCTGCGGGAAATCTTTGTTGCCGTGCCGGCGGACCGCGATGAAAATCCGGTAAGAGTTTTCCCAACTTTTACGGCAGACCTGGAGGAAATGGCCAAATGGCTGGTGAGTTGCCGTGTCACCACAGTTGCCATGGAATCCACCGGAGTCTACTGGATTCCGCTCTACGACATTCTCGAAAGCCATGGGATCATGCCTTGTCTGGTCAATGCCCGGAACATGAAAAACGTGCCGGGGCGAAGGACCGACTGGCATGAATGCCAATGGCTTCAGTTCCTGCATTCAGTCGGGTTGCTGAGAGCGGCGTTCCGGCCCGGACGGCGATGTAGTCGCGGTGCGCGCTCTGATGCGCCACCGGACAGACATGGTTCAGATTGCCGCCCAACACATCGGCCAGAGGCGCAGCAAAATGGTCACCCTTATCCTGGACAAGGCTGACCATGCGGCTCTCGCTTGTGGTCGATATGCAAAAGGCGCTGACGCAGATGAATCTACAGATACATCACGTGATCACGGGCATGACCGGTTTAGCGATCATAGACGCGATACTGGCGGGGGAGCGAGATCCGGCAGTCGCTGGCTAAACTGCGAGATCATCGCATTCGCGCCAGCGAGGAGATCGTTCGGAAATCGCTGGTGGGCAACTGGAAACAGGAGCATCTGTTCACGCTGAAACAGTCGCGGCAGATTTTCCGGTATTACGAGGAGTCGATCGCCGCCTGCGATGAAGAGATCGAGAAGCTGGTAATTGGGTTCGAGCCCCGCGTGGATCCGGTCGAACGTCCGCTGCCGCCGGACCGCAAGGTGCAACAGAGAAAGCGGAAGAGAAGGGGTGTCAATCCGGGTGTCAATCCGAAGACCGGTTTCGACATGCGGACCGAAATCTACAAGCTGTTCGGCGTGGACGTGACGCAAATCCCCGGGCTCATGGTCAGTCCTCTGTTCTTGTTCAGCGAAATCGGACGGGACATGTCAAAATGGCCCACCGCCGATCACTTCTGCTCGTGGCTGGGCCTGTGCCCGGACAACGATATCAGCGGCGGCCGGGTTCTGTGGTCCGGCATGAGAGGAACGCGCAACCGGGCCGGTCAGATATTCCGCATGGGAGCATTTGCTCTTCATCACGACCTGAGCCCGATGGGCGACCACCTGCGTCGCATGAAAAGCAAAATCGGCCCGGCAGCGGCGCAAACCGCAACGGCTCACAAAATCGCGATCATCTTTTACACGATGGTGAAGAACCAGGTGGAATACGACGCTTCCATCTGGGCACAGAAAGACGTGGAACGGGAGAAGAGATTCGAAGCCAAACTGAAACGACAGGCTCAGGCCCGAGGATACAAGCTTGTCAAAATCGAGGAAGCCACAGCCGTGTAAATCACTGATTCCCGTAGTTCGAGGAGTTAGTTCCTCAGAAGCTGACCCCCGCGGCTGCGCCCGTGGCCGAGCCGTCGAGACAGTGTATCCGAAGGCGGAGGTGCAGATCTGTATCGTCCACCTGGTGCGGGCTTCATTGAACTTCGTCAACTGGAAGCTGCGCAAGTCGGTAGCCGCCGATCTGAAGCGCATCTATCAATCGGCCACGGCGATGGAAGCGGAACAACGCCTGGAAGAATTCGCCGCGAAATGGGATGAGGTCTATCCAATGGTGAGCCAGATCTGGCGGCGCAACCGGAGCCGGATCGTTCCGTTCTTTGCGTACCCGGGGAGGATTCGGAAAGCGATCTATACGACCAACGCGATCGAGTCGCTGAATATGTCGCTGCGCAAAATCATCAAAATGCGCGGCTCATTTCCGACCGACGAGGCGGCGATGAAGCTGCTCTATCTCGCCTTGCAAAATGCGTCGAAGAAATGGACCATGCCAATCCAAAACTGGAGCGAAGCGCTGAACCGTTTCGCCATCCTCTGGCCGGAACGGATGCCGGCTGGGGAGCGAGCGGCATGAAGGCCGGGGACTTCAACCGGAAGCGGAGCTTTTTGGACTGGGGGAGCCTCCCCCAACCTCCCCCAACCCCTCCCCCAACCCTCCCCCCGACCCCCCCCCAACCCCCCTGGGATTTAGCGCTTATCCGCCAGGATTGCAGGACAGCGCGACCGCGCGTTGCGCCCGGTCGCGCCGATTTATCCCCGTTGAGGAATGCCCGCTCAGCTCAGTTCGTTATGAATTATCGAAACTCCGCGCCAAAGGCCTGGTTGAGAGACTTCCACACTCCCGCCGCTATCATCTCCCGCCAAACGGAGACCGCATCTGTCTGCTGTTTCTCAAACTGTTTGACAAAATCTATGCGCCCCTCGCCGCAGGCCTCCTTCATCCGTATCGCGGAGATCGAATCATGGCGGACGAACGGCTGACTCAACTCGATAAGCTATACCGATCCGTCACCGCCGTCCTCGATCACTGGTCGCCTCTCTCGGCCTGAAGATCTCGGCCTGATCGACCGGCTAACGGGAACAAAATTCCCGTTGGGGCCCCGATAACGGTCTAATGGTAACGGAGGCGGTATCGTCAGGGCGGTGGCGGGCTGGCAACCGATTCGACTGGAGACATTTACTTTGTTACCAGGAATACTGACTTTTATACAAATAAAAGGGGGCGTCGACTACGGCGATTCTGTCGAAAAACTCAGTCCCAGTGGAGTTGTGGTCGATTACTTCACACCACATGACCAGGAGAACATGAACGTCAATATATATATAGACTTGGGGCGGGCGATCCACTGATGCTGGTCGATCAGACTTCTGGCCCGTTCATGCACCTGCTCATCACAGCCGGGAAGAGCGGCGCAATCTTCGTGATCAATCGAGACAGCCTGGGCCACTACAACGCGAATAACGACAATCAGAATGATCAGTCGCTACCCGGGGCGTTGCCATTTGGCAACGCGGAATCGGGGAACTTCAGCACTCCAGTCTTCTTCAACAATATGTCTACTGTGGTGCCATCAACGACACGATTCGGTCATTCCAATTGACAAACGGACAATTGTCCGACACGCCGGCTTCGCAATCCGCCACGTTCTACGAGGTCCGCGGAGCCTCCTTTGAGATTTCCACCAACGGGACCTCTAGCTAGCGGGATACTTTGGGCGTTGCAGAATAGCGGATCGAGCGCAGATATCAGTAATACCGGTAATCCGGAAGTACTTTTCGCCTGCAACGCAACGAACCTCTCGACCGAATTGTATGACAACAGTCAGGCCGCTGTTCCATTGAAACAGACTACTGGTTCTGAAGGGTTATAAGGCCTTTCATAGATCTTCCTCAATGCTTGCCAGGTACGCGTTTGGTCAGATCCGCCGCGCACCACATTTTTTCCCGCCACGGCTTGAAGTCGTGGCTTTGGAGGAGGATTCGAATCATTTCGCGGCCAGCACGCGGCGCCACCCTACGCTTCACCGCCTCCTCGGCGATCAGGCGGATGGTCCATCGGGCCGGACCCTCAGGTGGGGTCTCTACATACCGTGGCGTCAGCGAAACGGCCATTTTTCGCAGCCTGCTACTTCTTCTTCGCCACGGGCTTGCGCGAAATCACAGTGAACTCAGGTTCCGCGATCGTGCGAGGCATCCCATTCATATCGACAAACACCTGGTTCAACTCAAAAACCGAACCCCGCGTCAAAGCCAGCGCATGCTCATCCGGCTGATAAGTCGATCCCCGCGGATAATCCTTGTAAGGCGTACGCATCTGCTCGATATGTGTGCCGAGCACATAGGCAATCGGGTGCGCTTCGACGAACGCAACCAGCCGCTTCGCGCTCTCCGCCCCGGCAGGCAGATCCGGCACCGTCAACCGCCCCGGATAAAGACTATCCCCGGTCAGCAGATTCCCGGTAACCCGATCGTAAAGCGTAATACTCGCATCGTTATGCCCCGGTATCGGAATCACGTCGACCACACGCCCGCCAAGATCGATACTCCCGATATCCACCGGCCACTTCGCAATTCCCGCCGCCTTCGAAACCGCCTCCGGAGTATGGTCGATAAACTCAACCTCGGGCATCGCCTGAAACTGCTTATCGCCGGCAATATGATCCCCATGCGCATGCGAATGAATCACAACCAGCTTCACCGGAGCATGCTTCGTCCGCTTCGCCCACTTCGCGAGCAGATCCATAACGAACGGAGCGGTCTGAACTTCCCCCGCGCCCGTATCCTCCAGAAGAGCCTTTTCATTCCCGAAAATCAAATACAAAAACGGCTTCTCGAAATGAATGCAGCCCGATTCGCGCAGGATATAAAAGTCGTCGTTATACTCATGCACCTGCCAGTCCGGAACCGAAACACAATCCGGGCCGCCGGTCATCCAGTGATCCGGAAGAGTACCGGGCTTTAAGCCAGCGCCGTTTGTCTCTGAAATCTCCACAGCCTGCGCGCCCACCGCGCAGAGCAAAAGCGCCGCCGCGAAGACCCTGCTCAATTTTCCGCACCCGGAAACGCGACCTTCGCGAACGGCCACTTCGCATGCATCCACTCGCGCACCTCCGACTCGAGCTGCGGCTGCAGATTCTCCGCCTTCCCGCGTTTGGTCATCAGAAAATGCACCGCCGCGTCGTAGCCTTCCTCCTTGCTCGGTGTCACATAAACGCACGCCACTTCCGTGGACCCATCCGCCGTCAGCAAGCCCCACGCAAACGCCGTATGATGTTGAAACTCCCACCGATGGCGCTTCAACTCGCCCAGATCTTCGTTCTCTGAGATCGTCGTCTGCAGCCCCGCACCCTCGAGCGCCGCGTAATCTGCCCGTAAAATCGCGGGTTCCAGAATGTGCCACGTATATTTGCCATCCGGAGGCGCCGGAACCATGAAGCTGTCCGCCACAAACCGCACGTCGCCCTTCGCCCGCTCCACGCTCGTAGTCGGCGATGCGACCACCATCTCCGGCCCGCACACGCTCGAATGAGCGATGCAAACCGAATAGTGAATCCATCGCGGTTCCGTCTGACTAAGCGATGCGACCCAATCCTCGCCCGATCGCTCAAATGAAGACTCCGCAGTCTTGCCATTAAGAGTCGTCTTCAACACAAGGTCGCCGCTCAATTGCGGGCTGAGCGTTTTCACATGAAAGCGCGCAGGCTCACCCGGCAGGAACACCGGCGCCTCCTCAACCAGCAAATCGGGATTGCCGTCGCCATCCAGATCCACCTTGCGCGCATCGTCCTTCCAGCCATGCGGCGCCGCGGCCACCACCTTCTGCGGCAGGAATCGCCATACCGTCTTCTGGCGCCCATTGGAAAGCCACACATACCCGAGCCCGACCCGCAACGCATCACCGCCCGGGCCCGCCAACTGAGCCGTTACTTTCCCCGTCGCCGGATCGATTCGCGAAACGGGAATCGATCGCGCCGAAACCCACACCGCCCCCTCGCCCGCCGAAATATCTCCGCCGCCCCCCGGTACTCCCACCTCGATCGTCGCGACCACCTTCATCGTGTTCGGATCGATCTTGCTCACCGTACCTTTACCCTGATTGAGCGACCACACATAGCCTTCGCCGGCCGCCATGAACCGAGGTTTCTCGTCGACCGGGATCTCGGCAATCACCTTGTTCGTCGCCGGAGAGATCACGCTGACCACGCTTTTATCCGTGCTCGAAACCCACACCCGGCCGTATTCGTACACCGCCGTGTAAGAACCCGGAGCGACCTTGATCGTCGCGGCAACCATATTCGTAGCGGGATCGATGCGCGAAACTACATCGCCGGGCGCGGTGGGCACCCACGCCGACCCCGAGCCGAACGCGATCCCGCCTTCGGTATTCGCCGGATTCACAGCCACCTTCGACACGACCTTGTTTGAGATCAGATCGATCCGCGAAATATTCTTGTCTTCACAACTCGGCGACCACAGCGTGCCCGCCCCAAATGCGAACCCGGCGCAGGGCTTCTTAACCGGTATCGAAGCAATGATCTTGTTCGATTCCGGATCCATGCGCAGCACCTCATCGGTGGGCTTGCTGGTAACCCACGCGCCCTCCGGGCCGATCGCCAGCCAGTCGGGAGAGCCCGCGCTCAACGAATATTCAGCGTCGGGAATCAGACCGGACATTGGGCCCTGCACCCCCGGTACACCGGGAAGCGGAGGAGGCGGCGTCCGCCTTTGCCCCTGCCCGGCGGGCTGCTGAGCGCTCGCCAGAGCGACAGCTGCCACCATGCAGGCAGCAACTCGGGCGATCTGGTAGCACCGGCGATCTTGTCGCCGGTGTTCGTCGTGGGGCAGGGCTTCGGCCCTGTCCAGATGGACCTGCGGTCCACGAGCAACCACGAAAAACCTCGTGGGGCAGGCCCCCAGGCCTGCCGCCGAGCCCCAGCTCGGCGCGGAGTTTCCGGTCACCTGGGGCGGTTTTTCAATAGTGTTTACTGGCGAGTCCGCTGCCAGGGATAGCAATGAAACCACATAACTTCGCCATGTGTTTTCGAGGGTGCCGCCGGCCTTATGGCCGACGCGGAGCTGTCCGTCAGCCGACAGCGCTGGCGATCTTTTCGCCGAGCTTTCCGTCAAAGCGTTTATCGTTTTCATCCCGTCCTCAAGGAGCATGTCTTATTCAGGAAGCGTCAAAGCAACAAGCTTGGGATCGATCTTCCAGACGGTCCCCGCATTCCGGTTCGACAGCCAGACGAAACCGCCGCCCGTCGCGATCGCACCGCCGCCTTCACCCGTAAACTGCTGCACCACTGTTTCGCTCTTCGGATCGATCCGCGTAATCGGAAAGCCAGGCGAACTCAGCCACACCGAACCCTCGCCCACAGCAATCTGCGCCTCAAGCCCCGGAAGCCCCACATCGATGCTTTTCGAAACCTTGTTCGTCTTCGGATCGATGCGATCGACCTTGCCATCCTTGCGGCAGTAGACCCAGACAGATCCCTCCCCGACAGCCACGGCCTCAGGCTCCGCCGACACCTCGATTCGCTTCTCCACCAGATTCGTCTCCGGGTTGAAACGGATGACCTTATTGTTCGAAGGGCAGGCAATCCAGAGCGCCGTCTCGCCGAAAGTCAGCCCGCGGCATCCGGCTTCAATTCGTAAATCGGCCACCACCTGGTTCTGCATGGGGTCGATGCGCGTAAGGGTCGTCTTGTCGTCGGTCAGCATCCACACGCTGTCGCCCGTCGCAGCGATAATTCCCGGCACAGAGGACACGCCCGTCTGAATTTTCGGGCCCGCCTTATAGCTCTTCGCATCGAGCTTCGCCAGCGCGCCTTCGCCGCACAGCGGAACCCACAGACTGGAAAACCCCGAAGCCATTCCGTCGCACGCATTAGCCAGGCCCGTCACCGCTGTCCCCGCCTTGCCGGTCTTCGCATCGATCGGGTTCAGACCGTCGGCCGTCTGAATGAACGCATGATCCGACACGAAGATCCATGCCGGTTTGGCTGGCGCCGGGATCTCGGTTTCGGGCTTCAGACGCGTGATCGGAATCTGCACACCCGGGGTCTTGACCCCTTCGGCCGAACCGGCCGCCTGATGACCCTTGTGGGCCATTGTCTTGACAGATTTGCTTTCAAATCCCGCTGCCGGAGCGGTCACTCCGATCACAAGAATGACCGCGGCCGGAGCTAGTACGTAAAGTAAACGCACGAAGCGTACAACCTCCTGGAAATGTTCGCTGAACTAAAAACGAAAGGACGGCCTGCCGGACGGGGGAATCAACTGCCTGGCTCTGACGGGAAGACGGCAGTGTGTGCTGAATCCTCTATCCTAGCGGCAAATGAACCGTTTCCGCCACAAGAAAACTCGATCCCACTCCGAGTCGGATTTTACACAAACCATTGATTCCATCGATAAAGCGCGCTTTTACCGCTGATGTCCCAAACGGCGGTTTGTTTTTGAAGGAAATGACCGGCGGAAACTCGGTAATCCGCCTAAACACAGTCTTCTCTGCTATATACGGGCACTCCCAAATTGACATTAGAGGGCGGCCATGGTACACCAATTGTAAGTCCGAGTAAAAGCCCGACTTACGTTTTTACTCCCGACCCGAGCTCAGTCGGCTCACCGCTTTCCCCGTCCGAACCTGCAACTATACTCCTGAGGCACACCCCCCGCGCGTGCCTGTTTGTAACTGGTTTCTGGAAAGTGGTCCTGGAAAGAGAGATATGCGCCGACCCAGCGTGATCAAAAGAAAGTTCTTATACGTCTGTTCCGCGGTCTGTGTTCTGACGCCCTTCTCGTTGTTCGCTCAGACTCCCGCCGCTGCTTCACCCGATTTTTTTGAGAATAAAGTCCGGCCGATCCTGGCAAATCGATGTTTCGAATGCCACACCGATTCCGCGCTTGGCGGCTTACGCCTTGACAGCGCCGCGGCCCTGATGAAAGGCGGCGATCGCGGAGTCGCGGTTGTTCCGGGCGATCCCGACAACAGTCTGCTGATCAAAGCCGTGCGCCAGACCGATCCCGGTCTGAAGATGCCTCTCGGCGGCAAACTCGAGGATTCCGAGATCGCGACGCTGGCCGCCTGGATCAAAGCCGGTGCAGTCTGGCCGAAGGCCTCGGCCGCGACGGCGCCGACCACCACCGGGAAGTACGTGATCAGCCCCGAACGGCGCGCCTTCTGGTCTTTCAAACCGCTGCAGAACCCGCAGCCGCCGGTCGTAGCCGACGCGAAGTGGGCGAAGAGCAACATCGACAAATTCGTGCTGGCGAAACTCGAAAAGGAAAACCTCAAGCCGGTTGCCCCGGCGAGCAAGCGCGATCTGCTGCGGCGCGCAACCCTCGACCTGACCGGCCTGCCGCCCACCCCCGAAGAAATCGCCGCTTTTGAGAAGGACACATCGCCCGATGCATTCGCGAAGGTGGTGGATCGCCTGCTTGCCTCGCCTCACTATGGCGAGCGATGGGGCCGCGTGTGGCTCGACGTCGCCCGCTACGGCGAGGACGATTACCGCAGTCTCAATCCCAATCCGAAAGGTTATCGCCCCTATCCAAACGCTTATCTGTACCGCGACTGGGTAATCCAGGCATTCAACGACGATCTGCCGTACGACAAATTCGTGAAGGCTCAGCTCGCCGGCGATTTGATGGACCCGAAGGATCGCGTCAAAATGCTCCCGGCTACCGGGTTCCTGGGCCTCGGGCCGTGGTATTACGATAACGGCTCGAACGAAGTCACTCGCGCCGATGAGCGCCACGACCGTGTGGACGCCGTTTCCCGCGGATTTCTCGGCCTGACCGTCGCCTGCGCGCGCTGCCACAACCACAAATACGATCCGATTCCGCAGACCGACTATTACGCGCTGGCCGGCGTTTTCTTCAATACGACTTACGAAGAATACCCGATGGCCCCCCAGAAAGTAGTCGCGGATTACGAGAAGTTGTCCGATCAGGTGGATGAGAAACAGAAGATTCTGCAGCAGACAAGCCAGGATCTCTCGGCGGAGCTTTCCCGCGTGCTCGCCTACCAGACCTCGAATTATCTGCAGGGCGTCTGGGAAGTGACAGGGCCTCAAAAGAAGGAACTGGAGCAGGTAGTCGATGCGCGCAAACTCGATTACGAGCTGCTGACGCGCTGGATCTCCTACATGGGAAAGACCACGGATAAATACAAGAACAAAGTCGCCTGGCAGGCCATGATGAAGAAGGGTGGCACGGCGGCCGAGGCAAAGAAACTGGCCGAGCGCTTCCAGGAAGATGTCGTCGAAGCGATGCTTGCCAAAAA
Organism: Terriglobia bacterium; assembly: GCA_963831795.1. GTDB lineage: Bacteria > Acidobacteriota > Terriglobia > Bryobacterales > Bryobacteraceae > BOG-234. The sequence continues at coordinate 43,667 of CAWHSB010000004.1, forward strand.
CGACATTGACGCCCAGAACAAAGTGATCGCCGATAAAGATATCCCGGGCAGCAAACCCAAGAAGCGTACCGACAAGCCGAGTAACTTCGTCAGTAACAAGGATTTCAATCCCGGCTCGGATCTTCGGCTGAAGGAGCTTCCGGACGAGCAGAATAACTTCTGGATCGAAATCTTCCAGCGCGAAATTTCATACCAGGTGGATCCCGACATGATGGCAGGTGGCCGTCAGGGTAAACCGGGCGTCCTTCTGTTCCGCGGCTGGGGTCTCGAAAGCCGCCTGGGGCCGGAATCGCAGGAGCGACTGAAGGCGATTCAGGACGACCTCAACGCGGCGAAGAAGAAGCTCGATCCCCACTATCCCTTCCTGCACGGGGTGATGGATTCTCCGCATCCAGTCAACATCAAACTCGCGCTTCGCGGCAATCCCGAAAATCTGGGGCCTGAAGTGCCTCGTCACTTCCTGAGCGTGCTTTCCGACGGCGACGAACCAACGCCGTTGACGGAAGGCAGCGGACGGCTCCAGCTCGCCGACCTGATCGTCAAGCAGCCTCTCACCATGCGGGTCATAGTAAACCGCATCTGGAAGGAACACTTCGGCACGGGCATTGTGGATACGCCGAGTAACTTCGGATTCGCGGGTGAGCGCCCGACGGACCCCGAACTGCTTGAGTATCTTGCCAGTGATTTCGTGCGTAACGGGATGTCCATCAAGAAGCTCCAGCGCGAGATCATGCTGAGCCAGGTTTATCAGCTCAGTACCGCCGACAATACCGTGGACTTCGCAAAAGACTCGGGCGATCGCTTTTACTGGCGCGCCACCCGGAGGAGAATGGATGCCGAACAGGTACGCGACTCGATTCTTGATGTAGCGGGCGACCTGGATCTGTCGCTTGGCGGACCCTCGCAGGATCTGACGCCCGCATTCAAAGGGCGCACGGTTTACGGCAAGGTCAGCCGTTACAAACTGGACGCTTACCTTCAGTTGTTCGATTTTCCGCCGCCGAACATCAGCGCCGAAAAGCGCTTCACGACGACGGTTCCGTTGCAGCGGCTGTTCCTGATGAACAGCGACTTCGTACAAATCGAGGCCGAATCGCTCGCCAAACGGGCCATGAGCGAGGCGGACAATAAAGCCCGTATCGCCAAACTCTATTCGCTCGTATACGGACGCGCGCCGAATGAAGACGAGATCGCAACCGCTCTCGACTATCTTCGTTCCGAGCCCATGAAGGAATACGAGGAAGGTAAGAACGCGGAGAAAGACAAGGCTAAGAAGGGTGGTCCCGGCCGCGGCCCGAAGACGGAAGAAAAATCGGCGGAGGCTAAACCGGTGGACGAGAAAGCTCCGGATGCCCCGGCAGCCGAAGGAGTGGCGGGTGCGCTCTCCGAGGTCGCGGACGCGAACCCGGGAATGGGCATGGGGATGATGGGTGGTATGGGTGGAGCGATGCCAGGGGGGCGCGGCCGAAAGGCCGCGGCGGCGCCGGAAGTCAAGTACGACACGACAGTCTGGGGTCGTTACGCCAAGGTGCTGTTGAGTTCGTCAGAATTTCTGTTCATAGACTAACTCGTGGTGGCGCCGGCGATCTTGTCACCGGTGGGTTTGTGGGGCAGGCCTTCGGGCCTGCCGCCGGGCTTCCGCCCGGCGCCGCAAAACGTAAAAGTACGCGAAGGGACTAATATCTGATGTTCGATCATACAAAACGAATCCCGGTAACAAGACGGGAGGCTTTACGCCGCGTAGGCGGCGGATTCGGAATGATGGCGTTCGCCGGCATGCTGGGTGAATCGATGGCGCGCGCCGGAATCAGTCCGGATCTCGCCACCACAGGCGTCTCCTCTGCAAACCTCGACTATCCACAGCGTGTAAAGCGGGTAATCTTTCTGTTCATGAACGGCGGCCTTTCTACGATCGACGCGTTCGATCCGAAACCGGCGCTCACGAAGTACGACGGCAAGCCCATGCCCGGCGGCTCGATCGCAACCGAACGGCGTACCGGCGAACTGATGAAGTCGCCCTACACATTCAAGAAGTACGGTCAATCCGGCATGGACGTGAGCGACTTATGGCCGCACTTATCCGGCGTGGTCGACGATATCTGCTGGATCAGATCCGTCTACACAGAGATACCCAACCATGAACCCGCATGTCTCATGGTGAACACCGGAGCCAATCAGGCCGGCCGCCCCTCCACGGGTGCGTGGCTTACTTACGGCTTCGGCACAGAAAACCGTAACTTACCCGGATTTGTCGTGTTGTGTCCGGACATTCCGACTACCGTCGGACCGCCCCTGTGGAGCAACGGCTTTCTCCCAGCAGTCAATCAGGGCACTTACATTTCGAATAAAATCCAGAGACCCGAAGACGCTCCGCCCGAAGATCTGGAAGGCGAGGATGACAAAGGCAAGGAAAAGGCGAAAAAGGTAGTCATTGAAAAGACCTTCGACCCCAAAAAGATCCTGAACTTCGTCAACAATCCGAAGTTCACTCTGGTCGAACAGCGCCGCGAGCTTGACCTTCTGCAGAAGATCGAGAAGATTCGCGCGGAAGACGCCGGATCGGACCCTCAGGTCGAGGCTGTGATCAGTTCCATGGAAACCGCCTATCGGATGCAGACCGAAGCCCCACAGGTTTTCGACATCCGCAAAGAGTCGCAGGCGACGCTCGATATGTACGGACCCGGCGACGTGGCTCGCGGCGCCTTAATGGCCGTGCGCCTCGCCGAGAAGGGCGTGCGCATGGTTCAGCTCTACTACTCGAAAGGCGACCCGTGGGACGCTCATGCCGACATCCTCGCGCACAAGATCAATGCGAAGAACTCGGATCAGGCGTTCGCGGCGGTGGTCAAAGACCTGAAGCAGCGCGGTCTCTGGAAGGATACTCTCGTGGTTTGCGGCTCGGAGTTCGGCCGCACTCCGGTGCGCGAAGTGGGCGGCGGCGGCGCCGTGAAGCAGGGCCGTGATCACAATCCTTTCGGTTTCACCATGTGGCTGGCGGGCGGAGCGGTCAAGGGCGGCACGATTTACGGAGCCACCGACGATTTCGGCTTCAAGGCCATCGAGAAGCCCGTACATGTCCACGACATACACGCCACCATCCTCTATCTGATGGGAATTGATCATACGAAGTTGACTTACAAGTACAGCGGCAGGGACTTCCGCCTGACGGACGTGGCGGGTAACGTGCTTCATGACATCGTAGCCTGACCAGGGCCGCCAGTTACATGACATTTGTTAAATCAAAAGGGCGCTCATCGGAGCGCCCTTTTTCTTTGTCTGGCGATTGCTCATTAGATACTCCAGATAGAATATTTCGATAGCGCGGAAACCAGGAACGTTGACTGCTTCCCACCCCGCAGGAAGAGCAATAAATCCAGTAAGTTACAGACCACCGGCCGTGAGAATGCTCCGTCCCGTTCAGTTTGACAATCCAATCGCCGGAGTCTGATAATAAACAAAAAGCATTTATAACTTTGCAAATAATCGAACTCTGCGCAGAGTTTCGGTTGTTTCCCTGCACGACTCTTCAGGGAGCCGCAACGTGCCTGGTTGAGGCTGCGCCAGTTTTTTTGCCCGCACCATTTCAAACAGAGCTTTTCAGGAAGTGAGTGTTTTCAGAAAAGTGAACACCCGTAGTGTGTTCGGTTTCTCTCTCCGTTGAGACGGCGGTAACTCGTCACCGCATTTGCCTGGCCCGCAGTCTAAAACTGGCCCGCAGTCTAAAAGGAGATCAATTGAATAATCGGCTTGTCTTTCTACTTATGCTGGGCGTCCTGCCCCTTGCAGCCCAGAATAGTTCTCTCAGTGGAGTTGTTTCGGATTCGAACGGCGCGGTGGTTCCCGGCGCCAGCCTGAAAGTCGAGAACGAGGATACGACCGCGACACGCGCGATGGTCTCAAACGACCGCGGCGAATACCAGGTGGTCCAGGTGCCTCCCGGCAAGTATCAGGTCACCGTCGAGAAACCGGGCTTCCGCGTTCAGACATCCGAGGTTCTCCTGCAAACCAATACGCCCTCGACCCTGAACGTCACCCTCGAGGTGGGCGCGGTCAGTCAAAGCGTTAACGTCACGGCCGAAGTTTCCCTCGTGAACACCGAGAATGCATCGGTGGGCAATCCCTTCACCGAAACCCAGGTCAAAGAGATTCCGCTGCAGACCCGCAACATCGTCGCACTGCTTGGCGTACAGCCCGGTGTGGCCTCAACGGGCCAGGTGCTGGGAGCCCGGCCGGATCAGAATAATGTGCTGCTGGACGGAGTGGACGTCAACGATAACGCCGGCGCCAATGGATTCACCTCCGTTTTGCCGGTACCGCTCGATTCGGTTCAGGAGTTCCGCACGACCGTCGCCGGCTTCGGAGCAGATCAGGGGCGTTCCTCCGGCGGACAAGTCTCGATCATTACCAAGAGCGGTTCGAATCAGTTTCACGGGACCGCGTACGAATACAACCGCAACACGGACCTGGCCGCGAACAGCTGGTTCAGCAACCGGGCCGGCGTGCCCCGCGCCGCGCTGATCCGCAATCAGTATGGGGCTTCGGTGGGCGGACCGATCTTGAAAAACAAACTGTTCTTCTTCTACAACTGGGAGGGCCGCAAAGACCGCAGCGCGACCGCGGTGAACCGCACAGTTCCGAGTGAGTCGCTGCAACAGGGAGACATAAAAGTGCTGCTCAAGAGCGGCCAGACAGTCACCCTGACTCCGTCCCAGATTGCCCAGATCGATCCATTGGGCATCGGCGAGACCGCCTACATGACGAATTATCTGAAGCAGTATCCGAGCGGCAACAATCCGCTGGCCTCTCCCGATCTGGGTTTGAACTTCAACACGCTGACCTTCAACGCGCCGCAGGATCTGAATAATCATGCGCAGGTCGCGAAGCTGGATTACAACATCGATAACGCGGGAAAGCACACCGTGTCGCTTCGGGGAACTCTGAATGGCGCCTCCGTCGACGGCAACGGTACGGTGGGCAGCACAACCGGACTGGCCCAATTCCCCGGTCAATCGGCGGTTCAGGAGACGCTCGATAACTCTCGCGGTCTCGCCGGGCGCTATACCGCCGTTCTGACGCCCACTCTTGTGAACGTCTTCAACTATGGATACACCCGCCTGGGAAATGCGGGCACCGGCACGGAAACCGTTGTGCCGACCTTCTATTTCGATAGTCCGATCGGAACGACGCGCCCGACTCAGCGTATCGCGCCGACGACGAACATCACCGACGATATGACCTGGACGAAGGGCCGTCATACGATCCAGTATGGTTTGAACTTCCGGTTCGCCCTGAACACCAACCTCAAGTTCAATAATGTTCCCAACTACAGCTTCTCTCGCAACACGCTGCTGGGACTGGGCGGCGACATCAACACGGACGTGCTCAACTTCCTGGCGCCGACCTACGGAAGCAATGTAGCGCTGGCGTCCGGCACCAACGTGACTAATGCCTTCGGCCCTGTCCTTGGCCTGATTAACCAGTACGGCGCGACCTACAACTACACGGTTCAGGGAAATCCAATTGCGTTTGGAAATCCGGTGACCACCTCCTTTGCCGACCACGAATACGAGGGGTACATTCAGGACGCCTTCAAATGGAAGCCGAACCTCACGATCACGGTGGGTCTCCGTTATTCGATTTCCGGCGTGCCCTACGACGTCAATGGCCGGCAGGTGGTGCCGACGACCCCGATGAACCAGTACTTTGCGGACCGTCTCTTCGCGGCGAACAACGGCATTCCAAACAGGGACCTGGCGACTTCGCTGATTACCTACGGGCTCGGCGGTCCGGTCAATAACGGACCGGGCTATTATCCTGTGGACAAGAAAGACTTCGGACCGCGTCTCGCGCTCGCCTGGAGTCCGACTGGCGGTTCGTGGCTCGAGAAATATATGGGTAAAGACAGCGTGTTCCGCGCGGGCGGCGCGCTTGTTTACGATCATTACGGCACCGCCATGGCGCAGTCGTTCGCTTCGAGCGGATCGCCCGGCCTTGCCACCACCGTTTCTCAGCCGGTCAACGGAGATTTCACGAGCAGCTTCCGTTACAATGGCTCCGCATACCCGGCCCTGCCGACGGTGGCCGCCGGCGGGTTCCCCCTGACACCCGCTGTCATCAGCAGCGGATTCAACACGTTCACCGGTGTTTCGACGGACCTGAAGGCGCCGTATCAATACGTGCTGAACGCGAGCTACTCACGGTCGCTGCCGAAAAAGATGAGCATTGAGGTTGGCTATGTCGGCCGCCTCGGCCATCGCGGAATCATTTACCAGGATTACGGGCAGCCGCTGACGGATTTCAAAGATCCGAAGTCGGGACAGACCTTCGCTCAGGCCGGCGCTCCGCTGGCAGCTCTTTTCAACTCCGGCGTGACCGCGGCTCAGGTCAAAGCGAATCCGAGCCTCGTTCCCAATCAGCCTTTCTTCAACAACATGGTCCCGGGGCTCACGAATCTTGTGCCCGGTGGAAGTCCCAGCGCCAACTTCTTCTATGAGGTGTACGGCAGCAACGCCGGCAGCTGGCTCGATGCGCTCAACGCCGTCGATCGCATCCGGCAATCGAACGGGGGATGCATTGTCGCGACGGGCTGCAACACGTTCTTCATGCTGCAGAACTCTGGCCTTGACGTTTACACCAACAACGGCCGCTCTTCCTACAACGCGATGACCATCGTGCTTCGCCGCGCGGTAACCAGCGGCTGGGGCTACGATTTCAACTACACGTGGGGACACGCCATCGATAACGGCTCCGCTTCGGAATCCGTGGAAAACGGCGGCACAACCGGCGGGGTTGCCTCGGGCACCAGCGTTTACAGCTCCGGTGGATTGCTGCAGGATGCTTTCAATCCGAACGCTTTCCGGGGACCTTCCGACTTCGACAGCCGTCAAACCGTTACCGCGGACTTTGTTGTCGAGCTTCCTTTTGGCAAGGGCAAGGCGCTGCTGGGCAGCTCCAAAGGCTGGGTGAACCAGATCGTCGGAGGCTGGCAGGCCAGCGGCCTGGTTACTTTCCGGACCGGAACTCCGCTCACAGTGATTGATACCGGAGCCTACAACGTCAACTACGACAACTCCGCATTCGGAATGCTGGCGCCGGGAGCAAAGTTACCTGCCAACGGACTGACCTTCGACTCCAACGGAATCCCGAGTATCTTCGCGAGCCCGTCGGCTGTGAGTTCATTCGTCGGCGCCGGTCCGGGAGTGGTGGGAACACGCGGGATTCTGCGGAGCGTCGGCTTCTTCGATACCGATCTTGCGGTGAGCAAGACCTTCATCCTTCCGTGGGAGCAGCAAAGAATCACATTCCGTGCCGAGGCGTTTAACGCCTTCAACAATGTGGAGTTCGGCATACCGAATCTCAGTATGGCGACTTCGACTACCTTCGGCGAGATTACGGGGTACGCCTACGGAGCGGCTCCCCGCGTAATGCAGATGGCGCTGCGTTATCAGTTCTAACGCGGTACTGAAAGCTGCGTGAACAGGAAGGCTTCCACATCCGCTTCCTGGTTCAACCGCTCGCTCAAGGCCGAACCGATACCATGGCCGGACGTGCTGCTGGTCCTGAGAAGGACCGGCAGCTTCGTTCCGGAGGCTTGAAGGCGAGCGGTCATTTTTCGCGAGTTTGCGGGATCGACTCGCGGGTCGTTGGCTCCGGTCATGAACAGCACCGCCGGGTATTGAGTTCCATCCTTCACGTGATGATAGGGCGAGTAGGCGTAGAGGGCATTGAACTGGGTCTGCTCTTTGACCGTCCCGAATTCGGTGACGTTGAAGGCTCCGTTCGGGGAAAGCTCCACTCGCAGCATGTCGTAGATGCCCACGTGTGAGACGACCGCGCGATAAAGTTCCGGGTGTTGCGTCATCGCGGCGCCCATCAGTAAGCCTCCGTTACTCCCCCCTTCTATAGCGAGATGCGCAGGGCTCGTGTATTTGTTGTCGATCAGATAGCGGGCCGCGGCGGCGAAGTCGTCGAATACGTTCTGCTTGTGAGTCAGCATTCCCGCCTCGTGCCAGGCTTCGCCGTACTCCCCACCCCCGCGCAGATTGGCGACCACATAGACGAATCCATGATCGAGTAGCGGGCGGACGCGGACGTTGAAAGCCGGAGTCCGGCTGATGAGATAGCCGCCGTAACCGGTCAGCAGGACGGGGTTCGTGCCATCGAGTTTGACGCCCTTCTTGCGGATGATGTTCAGCGGGACTTTGGTGCCGTCCTTTGAAGTGGCGAAGACGCGGACCACTTCGGCGTCGCTGAAGTCGGCCGGGGACTCTTCGCGGAGCGCCGTCTTCGCGATCTGTTTCGAATCGGGATTGTAGCGAAACCACGCGGCCGGTTCCAGATAGCTTGCGTCGCGGAAAAGAAGCATGTCGCCGCTTTCGCGGACCAGCTGGCCCACCGACGAGACGTCGGGTATCCCGACCGTTCCACGGGATTCCCCGGTCAGCGTGAAGACGCGCAACTGGGACGGGCCGCCCGCTATGTCCGCGACATATAGAAGGTGGTCGGTGGCGAGGAAATCGTCGATGACCACTTTGCCTTCGGGAACGACGGTTTGGGCTTTCCTGAGATCGGGACTTGATGTTGAAACGCGGACGATCTTATGCATCGGTGCGCTTTGTCTCGAAAGCAGATAGACCGAGTCGTCTGGTCCGAATTTAGCGGCGCTGATGTCGTCGGAAAAGTGCGAGAGCTGGAACCACGGCTTGCCGGGCGCGAGCAGGAAATGCTCGTGTTCGCCTCCGTCGCCGTTCGAGACGTCGGCGAGAATGAAGCGGCCGTCAGCCGAGCTCCTGAGGACAATTTCGGCGATCCGGGGCAGTTCCGCCGTGAGCGAGTGAGTATCGGTTTCGGGCTTCGCGCCGATGCGGTGAAACCAGACTTGTTGATAGAAATCGAGGTCGGCTTCGGGGCGCTCGCCGGCGTGCGGATAGCGGGTGTAATAGACACCGGAGCCGTCGGCATTCCACGCCAGACTACCGCCCGCCGTGCCGCCATTGACGTGAGAGATGATTTCACCGGTGGGTTGACCGGAGACTGAGTCGAAGATGTGAACGTCGCCTCTTTCGCTGCCTCCTTTCGACATCGAGACGGCGACGAGTTTCCCATCGACGGAGGGCTCATAAAAGTCGATCGCGGTGTGGCCCGAAGGATCGATCTGGTTGGGATCGACGATGACTCTTTCGGACTTCGGGTCGTCGACGGACTTGAGCGCAACGAGCATCGGCTGCTCTTTCGGCGGTTGCCGCTTGATGGCAAAGATCATCCCCTTTCGAGGCGTGAGCTGGGTGTAGCCCGGCGATTCGTGCCGGTAGAGTTGTTCGAGACGCGTGTAAATCTGGGCGCGGATCGGAAGGCCATCGAGATACTGGCGCGCATATTGGTTCTGCGCTTCGCTCCATGCTTTTACCGCGGGGTCTGACCAGTTTTCGAGCCACCGGTAATCGTCTGTTACCGCGACCCCGTGATAGGTGTCGGTAACCGGCTTTTTGGGTGTTGCGGGAGGCTGAGCGTTCATGATGGAGAAGGCGAATAGCAAGACCGGTAGCAGTGTCATAGGTCTCCAGGCTGATTTGCTCGCGGATCTGTAATCCGTCCGGCGATAGCTGACGCGGCTACCGTCAGTGTAGACCCGAGATAATGACGCGCTTTCGGATGTCCGTTGCGGCCGGGGAAATTCCGGGCCTGGTTGGAGATCATGACTTCTTCTTCGGCCATCGCGCCCATGTTGAAGGCCTGGTTGGAGCCGGCGCTCGGCGGGAAAATGTTCGCCCCCGCGTCGTGGAGGATTTCGAAGAGACCTTCTCTGAGGGCGGTGCTGTAAGTTCCGCGGCTCACCGGGACTACTTGCAGACGAACGCCGGGGTGTACCTTGCGGTTGACGAAATAGCGTGCGAGGAGGCGAATGTCTTCGATACGTCCGCCGGTGCTGCCCCCGACTTCGGCAATGTTGACCGGGATGCCCGAAGCTTCCTCCACCGGGCGTACGTTGCCGACCGTCGGTGGACAGGCGACCTGAGGTCCGACGGCGCTAACGTCGATATCGAGGATGTCCACGTATGACGGATTGGGGTCGTTTACCGGCATTTCGAAATCGGCGGCGCCGGAGTAGGCTTTGGCGAAGGCGATGGTCTTTTCGTCGGGGTTGATGTAGCCGCATTTCGCGCCTACATCGATCGACATGAGGGGGAACAGCATGCGGTCTTCGACTGGCAGGGACTCCATATATGGACCCGCGTACTCGATCGCTTTGTAGACCGCGCCGTCCTCGCCGAGACGGCCGACGAGATACTGCGAGATGTCTTTCGGCGTTACGCCCGGGCCGGTTTCGCCATGGAAGAAGACCTGAATGGTTTCGGGAATGCGGAACCAGCCGAGGCTGTGCTGGAAACCGAGCGCAGCCATTGAGTTGTTGCCGACGCCGGTAGCGAAGACGCCGAGCGCGCCGTAGATGGGCGTGTGGGAATCGCAGCCGATGATGACCTGCCCGGGTTTCCAGAGGCGGCTTTCGATGATGGCGTGATGTACGCTGCCGCAGCCGCAATCGAAGACGTTGCGAATGCCGTGCTTCGCCGCGAATTTGCGGACCGCAGCCAGCGCTTCGGCGGCCTGCTGCGTGGCGGGGGCGAAGTTGTGGTCGAAGGCGAAGGTGATGCGCGACGGGTCGGCGATCTTCGCGTTCTCCATCTCGTTTTCGAAGACCTTCATGACGAAGTTGGAGCTGAGGTCGTGCATCACCATGAGGTCGACGTTTGCTACTACGACGTCGCCGGGACGCACTTCTTTGTTGTTGCTCGCTTTGGCCAGGATCTTTTCGATTACGTTCATAGGAGTTCCGGGCCTTCCGATCCCAGCCTGTACGTGTCGCCCGTGTTGCCGTTTGTCAGGGCGAAGATTGCGCCCGGCGTGAGGTCGGATCTCTGGCAACATTCGTAGGGATAGGGACCGGTGAGAAGTTCGGTTTTGGCGGAGAAACTACCGGCGACAAGATCGCCGGCGCTACCGGCGCTGACATAAAGCTCCGCGCCGAGCGGAAGCTCGGCGGCAGGGCCTAAGCCCTGGCCCCAGACCGGCAGCGTGTCTTCATCCGCTTTGGCGGCCCGCTGAGGGCCATGGAACGCTCCCTCCCGGTCGCGGCCCAAGACTCGAGTTGCTTGGCCTTTGACCCGGCCCTGCCGGGTCCGTCGCTCGGAAGAGAGTCGCGGGTGGGCAGCGGTCTTTCGATTTTGGCCCAGTGACCTCGGTATTCCATGGCCAGGGATACAGAGCCATCGTTCACGAGGACCACTACGTCTTCGGCGCCCGCTTGGCGCAGCTTCAGTTCGAGGTTGCCTATCGAGAAGTTCGGCAGTTCTGCGGCGAGAATGTCACGCGCCATTTTCGCGGCGCGCCGATACATGGCCAGTTCGGCGTCGTCGGGCTCCGGGTGGATAGCGTCCCATCGGACATTGGTTGCGTTGGGAATCGTCATATCGTACGGAAGCAGCGGAAGGTCGAGCACTCCAACTCTCGTCCATCCGTTTTCCTCGCGCAGCTTTGAAAAATTCGAAAAATTGGGGAAGGGCCGGATGTCTTCGAGGATGGTCACAGATTTGATCCATGGATAGACTCGCGGTGAAAGGCCGCAGAGCAGGATGGGAGTGGTGTCACGCGGGATCACGAGCAGAGCGCGATTCCAGTAGGGCATGAAATTGGAAAGGTAGCGTCCCTGATTGGACCTCCAGACGTCGGTGTAGACCACGAGCGCGGAGAGGTCTTTTTTTGCGAGCTCTTCTCGAACCACAGCCAGGCGGCGTTCGAAAACCGCGGGCGGAAGTTCCGTCTTGTCCCAGGTAATCAAGCCTCGCTTCATTTCCGGAATAACTTCCTTTCGGTGGTGTTCAGGGATTTGCAGCCATTGGCTGTTACGAGCAGGGTATCGCCGAAGACCATGTATCCGGAGAGAGGCAGATAGGTGTTCGGGTGCGCGATGATGACCATTCCTTCCTTTACTATGTAGTTCACATCTTCGAGGACGTAGGGGTTTTCGTCGGGATGCAGACCCAGATTGTGGCCTCGCACGCGCGTGTACTTTGGTCCGGTGTATTCGCCGTAGCCATATTTGCGGAACACGTCGTTCTGGACGCGCGCCACGTCGGCTATGTTCACTCCCGGGGCTAACAGATCCTCGGCGGCTTGCCGGGCCTCTTTGAAAATTCCGAAGGCTTCGAGTTGCTTGCCATTGGGCTCGCCGATGACCAGCGTGCGGCAGATCTGGGCATAGTAACCGTCAATTTGCGGCGTTAGTTCCGTTGTTACAGAATCGCCCGTTTGTAACTTACGTTCGGTGGGCGGCTTCATTCCGACCACTTCGGTTCCACCCGATGCGATAAGCATGAAGTTATCTTCGGCTCCGTTCGATTTGAGGAACGACTCCACCTCAGCCACGAGTTCGTACTCGGTCATTCCGACTTCAGCGGCTTGGGCGAAATGCTGATAGCCGCGGTCGGAAAGTTCCGCCGCCTGACGGATGAGCATCAGTTCTTCTTCACTCTTGACTCGGCGCAGTTCCTCTACCAGATATGTCGCCGATATCTGTTCGTCATTGGTGAACCGCGCCTGCATGATTTCCTTGCCGGCTACGGCCACCTTTCCACTTTTGGATACGGCGATCAGACGGTTCAAGGCTTCGGCGAAATTGATCTCGAAGATTGCCTCGCCGTTGAGCGCTTCCAGATCCCAGGGATCGCAGACGATCACTCGAACGCTCCCGGAACGGTCGACTGCGGCCACTGCGTGCGGTCCCGCGAAGTTAAAGTTTACGAGGCAGCGAAAATAGTCTTTTCTCCAGGTATGCCCGTACAGGAGCAGTAAGTCCCAGCCGTGCTCGGTCATGAGGCTGGTTAGTTGAGTAAGACGGGATTGGTTGATGTTCATTCGTGAAATAACCTTCCGGTTTCGCGGCGCCGGGCGGAAGCCCGCCGGCAGGCCCGAAGGCCTGCCCCACGCGTGGCGGATGTGCTCAGGGAGAGACATCCTCGAGGAACCACTCGGTTGGGATCTCTCTTCCGAGTCCCATCGACCGGGCGCGTTTCAGAACCGCCGCCCCGACGGCCGCGAACTGCGTTCCCGCGCCGGTGTTGTTGTTGAATACCGTGATCTGGTCCGGATGCGTGCGGCCCTGGATCTTACCGGCGACAAGGTCCTGTATCTCCTGGATACAGTCCCACTTCATGATGCCGCGCTGCTCGAGTTCCCATACGTCGGGCGATTGATCGAGGCGCGCGACTTCTTTGGAATGGACTACGTAGAGATCGGCGCGGCGAATGGTTTCGTCGTCGATCTCGCGGCGCTTGTTGCTGGCGTCCGAACCTCCGATAGAGGCTACGTACATTCCTTTTTGGACGAGATGGCCGTCGAAGACAGGGTCCCATGCGGCGGTTGCGGCCTGGACGAAGTCGCTGCCTTCGACAGCCTTTGTGGAGGAGTCGACGGGTTCGATGGAACGGTTCAGTTGGGCACTCATCCGCCGGCAAAACTCCGCGCAGTGCTCCTGGTTGGGGCTGTATACCTTTACTCGCTCGAACTGGTATTCACTGCAGAGGAATTCCAGGTGAGCGCTTGCCTGCCATCCGCTTCCGAAAAGGCCGAGGACCTTTGGCTTCTCCGGAGCGAGATACTTCGCGCCGACTACACTCAAGGCCGCTACACGCACCTTTTGAATCACGCCGTCGGGCATGATCGCGATCGGCTCGATACGTTCCAGATCGAAGAGGACGACGAGACCGCAATAGCGATTGCCCGTGGCGACCGGCAGGATTCGGCGGCGCTTCACACCGGCGGTATAAGAGAAGCCCGCCATGTCGGAAGTGATGCGCAATGCCCAGACACCGCTCTCGACTCCGCTGCCTTCCTGCGATTTGAAGCGGTAGCGAAAGCCGGGATTCTCCGCGGATTCGACCGGCATGTAGGTCTGGCTGCGCGGGCGGTTGATGGCTTTGCCCTCGGCGAGCTCGCGATAGATGGTTTCGGTGGCGGTAATCGCGTCTTCCGGAGTCAGAGCGCGCTCCACGTCTTCGTTATTCAGGAGAATCATGAATTGGCGTCTCGATTCACCCCGCGCGAAAAGTATTCGGGGCTGGCTTTCATGAAAGGGATCAGTCCTCCGGCTTCGAGCATTTCGAGCAGAAAACCGGACGGCGGACGCCCTTCGACGGATTTACCCGAGGTCAGGTTTTCGACCGTGCCGCGCTTGATATCCACGCGCAGGCGGTCCCCCGTTTCGACGATCTCATGTACGCCTGAGACTTCGAGCAAAGGAAGGCCGATCTCGTGCCCGTTGCGATAGAAGGTGCGAGCAAAAAGCTCGGTGACGATGCAGCCGATTCCGGTGGCCTTCAGCGCTTTCGCCGCCAGCGCGCGTCCGGAGGAACAGCCGAAATTGCGGCCGGCTACGATGATGTCGCCGGGCTTGACGTACTTCGGGAAGTCGGGATCGGCCGTTTCGAGAACGTGTTTGGCCATTTCGTCGGCGCGCTTCCACATGATGTGGGTGGGCGTGATCAGGTCGGTTGGGATGTTGTGCCCGAACTTCCAGCAGGCGCCTTCCAGAATGAGTTTGTCTGACATGTGATTGAAGTTAAGTCGCGGATAGAGCGGGCCGGGAAGGGGCGGCGGCGGCGCGGGTCTGCCGGGCGCTGACCAGGAGCATCAGCAAGCCGACGCAGGAGAGCCCGAGATCGACCGTGAACGGGACCGACCAACGATGTGTTTCGTCGAAGAGATAGCCCGCTACTTCGCCGCCGCTGGCGGTCCCCAGGCCGAAGAACACGTAAAAGAGTCCGAGGGCTTTGCCCACCTGGTGGGTGCCGAAAAACTCGAAGATGACGGTGGGAGCGGCGTTGAAGATGCCTCCGTAGCCCAGACCGAATACGATGGCGAGCCAGTAAACCAGATTCGATTGCGGAGGGGTATTCAAAAGAGCCAGCACCCCAAGAGCGACGCAGATGACGCTGAAGATCATTCCGGCACGGGCGTTTATGCGATCGGCGAGTATGCCGCTGATGAGTTTACCGGGCGCCGCCGCGGCAAGGGCGATCGCAAGGATGAGGGCCGCTTCCTTCGGGGAGACGTGCGCGCCGGTCAGGTAAGAGATCAGATTTTGCTGCACGCCCAGCATGGCGTGGGCGCTGAAGAACAGGGCGATACCGAAAATCCAGAACATCGGCATGCGGGCGAGTTCGGGAAGGGAAGGAACGTTTTGGGTGTTCGAGCGCAGCACGGGTTCGTCATCGTTTTTGACGACGATCAAAGTGAGTACGAAAGGAATCACCATGCAGGCGGCGAGGACGAGGAAGGCGCCGGACAAGCCGCGCCTGGCGATCTCCGCGGTGGCAAGGCGCGGGGCGATGAATCCGCCGAGACCGATACCCGCGTTGATGAAGCCTACGGCGAGTCCGCGCCAGCGGGAGAAGAATGGGCCGATGAGGATGGAAGTGGGCAGAATGGAGACCGCGGAGGCGCCGATTCCGAGCAGGAAGCAGAAGGCGTAATACTGCCCAAGCGAGTGGATGGTGGAGAGCAGCGCCAGAGCCGTTGCGACGATGAGGGTTCCACCGAGGATCACACGTTTCGGCTGGAAGCGGTCGACAAGAGTGCCTACGAATGGCGAGCAGACGCCGATGAGAAAAAGAACGATTGAGCCGCCTGCGTTGGCACTGGCGAAGCTCCATCCCCAGGCTTTGGTTAACGGCCGGTAGAGCGCGGGCCAGCAAAACAAACCGAAGGCGAAGGCTATGGTGAGAATTACAAAAGACGTGAACAGAGTTAGCCAGTTCCGGAGTGTCAGAGGTTTCGATGTCATGGCCGTCCCGCTCGGTCAAAGACCAGGCAGATCATATCATGTCGCCGATTCTGGCATGTCAGGCGGCGTTGGCATGGAGTTTTTGGGGTCTGTGCCGGGTGAAATCGGTGAGATTGGCGCGGTTGAGACGGCGTTCCTTGTCGATGGCGGCGTGAATTTCGGCGGTTGAAAAAACAAAGCCATCTTTCGTTGGTTCGTATTGTAAGCCCTTCATTTCACTGAGCTGGAGAAGCTTCTTTGCTTCCTTCATTTCGCCTTCGCGCTTCGCAATGCGGGCTGCCTGGAGGCTTTGCAGCAAGGCGAGGTTCTTCTGGATGCTGCGGTTGATGCGCTGCTCGTAGAGGGTCAGGAGCTGGAGCTGTTTCGATTTTTCCTCGAAGACTTTGGCAGCGGTCAGGGCGGCATGGATTTCGGGATGTTCGGTTTCGATCTCGTCCGAGTGCGCGGAGTGGCCGAGGGCGTAGAGGTTGTCTTCGATGGCGCTCAGCCGGTTGAGACGCCAGCTGTCGGTGGCGATGCGCTGGGCGAGCTGGGTCTCCATCGCCCCTTCGGGCGCGAGGTTTTCGATGATCGAGGCGGAGAAGGCGTCGTGCATGATCCGATCGGCGTCGGTCATGGCGGTCACCTGGCCCGTCAGGTTGTGCCTGCGGGCGTTGAGGGCGGAGACCTTTTTGCCTTCATCCGTTTTGGGGCCGGTGGAACGCTGCGCGTTCCGGCGGTTTGCTTCGAGCTGTTTTTCGGAAATTGTTCGGTTCATCGATATGGTCCTCTAAAACAGACAGTGAACCACACGCAAAAGCAGTTCGGGTGTTAAGTCGTTGATTTCACTGATCAACTTTGTTGTGACTGAAAAATGGAACCTGCCAACCCAAGCGGAAAGGCTCGGGTACTGGGCCGC
Organism: Terriglobia bacterium; assembly: GCA_963831795.1. Lineage (GTDB taxonomy): Bacteria > Acidobacteriota > Terriglobia > Bryobacterales > Bryobacteraceae > BOG-234. The sequence goes on from CAWHSB010000004.1 coordinate 60,403, forward strand.
AGATGTCGAACTGACCACAGTTAACCAAAAATAGACCAAGTTTCATGCAACGTCTCGTGCGGCTTATGGTATCTATGAAGGGGAAAGGAGTGTTCCACGTATGAACACCAAAAAGCAAGACCAGAAGAAGAATCAAAGACAGAAGACTCAACGGCAGCAGGGGTCGAAGAAGCAGAGTCAGCACATGCTTCACGACGGTCTGACGCATCATGAGCAGGAATCGCCGGAAACGCGATTGACCCGTTAGATTTCACCTGTTGAATCGATTCAGGTACCTCTGTTAACTGGTTGAATAAAGCTCCCTACCGCGACGCAGCGGGACGGGGGCTTTATTTTTTAATTTTCCCGCCGATCAATCCGCAGCATTAAAAGCATCTGAAAAGTCAAAATCCCTATCTTCCCGATAGGGAAATGGGCCGAAATTCGGTGTCGCTTGGCTGAAGCTTACCAGTACTACTGATAACCGTTTTCAGGGTGCCCCCGGGGATGTTTCGGTGCTAAAGTGGGTGATTCCCGGTAAATTGTGTCGATTTTCGACCGCTTCAGTTGCATTTGCACTCAGGTACAGGAAAACAAAATATGACAACTTTATACAGCCGTCTGAAGCCCGTTTGGATTCTTGTTTTTCTGCTCCTGGCTGCCGGAACGCCGATTTTCGCCTATCCGGTGAGCGTTACGATCAACGTCACTTTTTCCGAGATTTCGGGCCAGCCCGACCCTTTTCATCTCGGCATGAGCGGTACAACGACTGGCGTGATCACCACAACCCTTGAGAGCGCGACGGCGACAGGGACTTCAGCGACCTATCCGGCGACGGTGAACGTGACGATCGGAACGCTCGTCATCAATAACCAGACCGGCACCGTAACCATTTCGACAAATGGTCAGATCTCTGCGTCCTTCGGCGTCGGTACCAGTTCGTTCCACGCGTTGGTGGTGACCTCGTTGACGTTTCCGACGCCTGCAGCGTCATCATTCGGTACAGGCAGTTTCAGCGCGCCGGCGTCCTCGACGTCGTATACGATTTTCGGCCAGAGCGGAATGGTCGGAGTTACCGGGACTATTACCGCAGTCGGGCTAACGGCAGCACCCCTACCCGGATTCTCCTTATCAGCTGCGGAAAACGGAGCAGCACCCACTCCGTCACAGATCACGGTGGGCTCGAACGACACCGCCCACCCGAACCTCGCTTATTCCGCCACCCCGTCGGTATCGTGGATCACCCTCACCAACGCGACCGGCACCACCCCTGGCACTGTCACCGCAACGTTGACTACCGCATTAGCGCCGGGAACATACACCGGAAGTGTCTTAGTCAATACCAGCGGCGACACTATTGGACCCATCCCGATCCCGTTCACCTACGTTGTCAGCGCTCCGGCGCCTGTTATTACGAGTCTGAGCCCGGCTTCAGCTACGGCGGGCGGAGCGGACTTCACGTTGACGGTAAACGGCACGGGATTCGTCTCGGGCGATACGGTCAAGTGGGCCGGAACAGCGTTGACGACCACGTTCGTAAGCGCGACACAATTAACGGCAGCGGTACCGGCCAATCTGATTACAACGGCGGGCAGCGCGAGCGTCACGGTGGTGACGTCAGGCAGCGTTACGTCGAACGCATCGGCTTTCACGATCAACCCGGTGATTTCGGGGTCACGGTTTATTCCTGTGTCCCCGTGCCGGCTGGTTGATACACGGGGCGCGGCAGGGCCGTTAGGCGGCCCGTTCGTGCCCGGCAACGGCAGCCGTGATTTTCCCATTGCGAGTTCTACCAGTTGCAGCATTCCCAACACCGCCCAAGCCTATTCTCTGAATCTGACAGTCGTACCGCACGGGACGCTGGGATACGTGACACTGTGGCCAACGGGCCAGACCCAACCGGTCGTATCGACGCTCAACTCCCCCGATGGCCGCGTTAAAGCAAACGCGTCGATCGTGCCGGCGGGTACGGGCGGCGCCGTTTCGGTATACGCCACGGACAATGCGGACGTGATCCTCGATATCAACGGGTACTTCGTACCCGCGTCCGATTCGAGCGCGGAATCGTTCTACGCAATGGCGCCATGCCGCCTGGTAGATACGCGGGCAAACGGCTCGTCGACCGTCAGCACGGGAGCTTTGATCGCCGGGACGAGCCGCACCCTTCCACTGCTCTCGAGCAGTTGCGGCGTTCCGGGGACTGCGGCGGCCTATTCGTTGAATTTTACGGTAATTCCTTCGAATGGCACCCTGAACTATTTGACGGTGTATCCGACCGGAGTGACGCAGCCAGGGGTTTCGACATTGAACGCCCCGACAGGGACGATCGTGGCGAACGCGGCAATCGTTCCCGCCGGCACCGCGGGCAGCATCGACGTCTTCGCCACGGATACTACCGATCTCATAGTGGATATCAACGGTTATTTTGCGGCGCCGGGGACAGGCGGGTTGTCGTTCTATCCGGTGTCTCCCTGCCGGGTGCTGGACTCGAGGCAGCCGACGGGCATACCGTTCACGGGCACGATTAACGTGAACGTGATCTCAAGCGGGTGCTCGAGCGCAAGCGCAGCACAGGCATATGTGTTTAATGCCACTGTTGTGCCTCCGGCGCCACTCGGCTATTTGACGCTATGGCCTCAGGGAAGCGCTCAGCCGGTGGTCTCCACGTTGAACGCGGCCGACGGATACATCACCAGCAACATGGCGATTGTACCGGCGAACGGTAACGCAATCAGCGCGTTCGCCGACGCCGCCACTTTTCTGATTCTCGACACGTCCGGCTATTTTGCACCGTAGTTCCAGGCCTGAACGGCAGCATTGAACAGCCACTCGCGAGGTTGCGCAAAGCTTCGCGGCGGACGGACACCGGCGACAAAGATCGCCGGCGCTACCGGCTGTGACGTAAAGGTCCGCGCCGAGCGGAAGCTCGGCGGCAGGGCGAAAGCCCTGGCCCCACACCGGCCCACCTGATCACCGGCGACAAGATCGCCGGCGCTACCGGCTGACGTAGAGTTCCGCACAAAGGTGCATCCGGACAGAGCCGATGCGCCGAGTCGATTTTCAGACTTGGCCGTGAAACATTTAGATGGTAAAGTGGAGGGTCTTTAGTTCCACAGTCGAATCAAGCTGTCCAGTTCACCGCACTTTCGGAGCACGGAACCTATGCCTACTCTGCACCGCCTTCTGAAACCACTTTCGATTCTGATTTTTCTGATCTCGATTCTCGGGACGCCGGTGTTCGCTTACCCAGTGTCTGTTACGATCAACGTTACTTTTTCGGCGCTTCCCGGCCAACCGGATCCGTTCGGCCTCGCAGGAAGCACTGGGGTCATCACAACAGCGTTGGAAACCGACTCGGGGAATTCGGGCAGCTATCCGGCGACGGCGAGCGTTTCCATCGGGCCAATCACGATTAACAATCAGACCGGCACCGTGGCTATTTCGGCGAGCGGCCAGATTTCGGCTACGTTCGGCGACGGCATGGGCAATTCGTTCAGCGCAAACCTGACAATTCCCCCCCTGGCATCTGCCTCGGCGTTATCATTCGGATCGGCGAGCTTCAGCGCGCCCGCGTCGTCAACGTCGTACATGCTTGGCGCCTCCAGCGGAACGGTCGGCATCACCGGCAATATTAACGCGGTAGGACTTACGGCGGGGCCGCTCAGCGGGATTTCCGCCACGGCGATGGCAAACGGAACCCCGCCTGCCGACGGGCAGATCAGCGTGGGTTCGAACAGCGGGACAAGCTATGCATATACGGCCACCGTCAGTCCGGCGTCCGCAACATGGCTGACCTTAACGGGCGCGACGGGGACGGCGCCAGCCTCGGGATCGGCCACCGTTAGCGCCCACTTCAGTACGGCACTTGCGCCAGGACCCTACACGGCCAGCGTTCTGGTCAACACCGGTAGCGGGACGGCGGGCGCCATCATCATTCCGGTGACGTATACCGTGTCGGCGTCGACGACGCCTCCTCCCGTTATCAGCGGCCTGAGCCCGTCATCGGCGGCGGCGGGCGGCGCGGCATTCGCGCTGACCGTGAACGGCTCGGGCTTCGTTTCGACCTCCGCGGTGTACTGGAATACAACGGCGCTGCCGACGACGTTCGTGAGCGCGACTCAGCTCAGCGTCACGGTCCCGGCGGGCCTGATTGCAACCGCGGGCACCGCCAGCGTCACTGTGGTGAACCCCGGAAACCTGACGTCGAGCGCCTCCACATTCACCATCAACAGTGGCGGTCCGCCACCCACGGTCACCAGTCTGAACCCGCCATCGGCGACTGCCACAGGCCCCGCCTTCACCCTGACGGTTAACGGTACGGGATTTGTATCCGGTGCTCTCGTAGCGTGGAACAGCACGACGCTGACGACAACGTTCGTCAGCGCCACGCAATTGACAGCCGCGGTGCCCGCGAACCTGATCTCAGCGGCGGGCATCGCCAGCGTAGTTGTCACGAATCCGGGCGGGACTTCATCGGCTGCCACGACCTTTACTATCAGCCCGGCCGCACCGGTAATCACGAGCCTGAGTCCGACTTCCGCCGCAGCCGGCGGACCGGCCTTTACGCTGACGGTGAACGGTACGGGATATCTTTCGGGCGCCACCGTGGACTGGAACGGAACGGCGCTTCCGACGACGTTGGTAAGCGCCACGCAGCTGACGGCTGCAGTGACCGCCAGCCTGATTTCTACGCCGGGCAGCGCCACCATCACGGTTGTGAACCCTGGCGGCACGCCGTCGAGCGCCTCCGCGTTTCCGATCAATGCCGCCGGTCCGGTCATCACCAGCCTCACTCCGACGTCGGCTGTGGCGACAGGCCCGGCTTTCACGTTGTGCGCCAATGGATCGAGCTTCGTTTCCGGGGCTACTCTCGACTGGAACGGGGCCGCGCTCACTACGACGACTGAGAGCACCACGCAGGTTTGCGCATCCGTTCCCGCGAATCTCATCGCGGCCAAGGGCAGCGCGTCCATTACGGTGGTAAACCCCGGCGGGGCGACTTCGAATGTCTTCACGCTGCCGATCAACCTGCCGGTGCCCACGATCACTACGGGCGGAGTCGTACCCATTTTCAGTTCTGTTCCGACGATTCAAGCGGGCTCGTGGATCTCGATCTATGGAACGAGTCTCGCCGACAATATCTATACCTGGAGCGGAAACTTTCCGACCTCTCTGGGCGGAGATACCGTGACGATCAACGGAAAAGCGGCTTATCTCTGGTTCGTCAGTCCAACGCAGCTTAATGTGCAGGCCCCGGACGACACGACGACGGGAAGCGTCGACGTGGTGGTAAACACGCCCTATGGACCGGCGAACTCGACGGTCACACTGGCGCCGGTGGCCCCGTCTTTTAACCTGTTCGACAGCAGCAAGTACGTGGCAGGGGTGATCCCCACAGCAGACGGGTCCGGCGCTTACCAGGGTGGTACCTACGACCTTCTCGGCCCCAGTGGTTTTTTCAGTTTCAGCACGCGCCCGGTCAAGGTTGGAGAATCCGTGGAACTTTATGGTGTGGGCTTTGGACCTACGACTCCACCAGTGCCGGCGGGCCAGGTGTATAGCGGTCCGGGTGCTCAGACTCCCGCCGGGGCGGTGACGATCACAATAGGCGGGATGCCTGCGACGGTAACGTTCTCCGGAATCACCGAGGCGGGCTCTTATCAAATCAATGTTGTCATTCCCGCAACCGGCAGCGGCGACCAGTTAGTGCAGGCGAGCGTGGGCGGCGCGACGACTCAGAGTAATGTCTATATCACGGTGCAGTAGAGTTCGTTGCGAAATAACAGTAGGAACCGGGCAGATCACCGGCGACAAGATCGCCTGCGCTACCGCATTCGTAAAGTCAGGCGCCGAGCGCCGGCAAACGCTCTGTCGAAGACGCGGTTGGCAGGGTCACCGGCGACAAGATCGCCGGCGCTACAAACTGACGTAAAGTTCCGCGCCGGGCGGAAGCCCGGCGGGCCGCCGGCCATGGCCGTCCGGTAACACCGGCGATCTGTCTACTCAATTTCGCGGCGGCAACTTCAATTGGGACGAGCTTGAGGGCTTGAACGGGGGGCGCGACTTGCGCCGCGCCATCTTTGCTTCTTCACTAAGCGTCCGGGCCGACGCGAAATTCGACAGATGCTCCGTCGTGACCGCGTACGAGGCCGCTTCCAGGGCTGTCTCGTCAGATCCCGCCAAGGTATCGGTGAGAATCTGAAGACAAAGCGCAGGCCCCTCCTGCACGGGTATGTGATATTGGGTGAACATCGACATATCCGCTTTCAGGGTGAACTGTACGATTTTCGGCAAATTTGCGAGCCGCACCTGCGTTAGCACTCGCTGAAAATGGAAGCAGCGGATGCTGGCCTCCTGAGTGAACCCCATGTAAACCAACTGCATCCGTTGCCGCACCTTCGGACGGCGTTCTTACAACTGCGCTACGCGAATCTTCCGGAGAAGTTATTAAGCGGGTGTAACTTGCTCGGCCTGCAAACCCTTGGGTCCGCGGTTCACGACAAAGGTAACCTTGCTGCCTTCTTCCAGTGAACGATAGCCGCTTGCCTCAATCGCGGAAAAATGCACAAATACGTCCTCGCCATTTTCACGGGAAATGAAACCATATCCCTTGCCGGCGTTAAACCACTTTACTGTTCCTGTCTCTTTCATCCTTTTCTCTTTCCAGCAATGAATTTCCCGAGACTCGAATGAGACGGTGCAGCGAGAGGCGAACGCTTATCGTGTGAGGTTCCAAACGATGTACTGGGTTTCAAGAGCTTCATTCACCTTACCACGGAACTTCCTTTATCTACAATGCCGATCGCGGCAGATCGCGATGGAGTTTCACGCTGGCGCAATTGAGCTGGAAGTATCCGGCGTCCCCCAGGGACGCCGAGCGCTCCGAAGAGCCTGCCTCGATGGCGTCCTCCACGTAGTCGCACAGTCCGAACTCTCGCACATCGCCATCGGCGATCGCGAGAGAGACGTGGTACTTTCCCGGCGCCAGGTCTGGAGCGCTCCAGTGAAAGTCGACGGTGTGCGTCTCGCCCGCCGAGAGCCGCGGAAGCGGATAGTTTTCCCTCGCGGTATTGGAACCGAAAATGCTCTCGCCTTTGCTGTTCCGAACAAGAAATCCCGCGATCGCGGAATCGATGGCTTCGTTCACCCGGAACACGATCCTGAGCACGACGTGCTGAAGCGGCGTGAGCGAACGAATCTGACGGCCTGACGGCTCGGCGAGCGTTCCGCTCAAAATCATCGCGCGCCCGTCGCCATAGCGATGCCCCTCGAAGGCGGTCTCGAATCCCGCATTCTCCTGCGCAAGACGCGGTTCTGCATCCTCAAGAGCAGGAGCGCCATGATGCGAGCCCCGCGTCTGCGAAAGCTCCTTCTCGATCATCGCGCTCAGATACTTCGCCACGACGCTGTCCGCTTCGCCCACCTGCCGGGTTGCGCCGTCCTGCAGCCAAAGGCAGCGCTCGCAAAGCGCTTTTACATCGCTTGTCTCGTGCGAGACGAAAAGAATGGTGACGCCACGCGCCCGCAGTTCGTGAATTTTTCTCATGCAGCGCTGCCGGAACGAGATGTCTCCGACCGCCAACGCCTCGTCTACGATCAGAACGTCGGGGTCCACATGCGCCGAAACCGCAAATGCCAGCCGCAGGACCATTCCGGTGGAATAAGTCTTGATCGGCTGATCGATGAAATCGCCGATTCCCGCAAAGCGCTCGATATCGTCAAATCGGGCCTCGATTTCGGGTCGCGATAAACCGAGCAGCGATCCGTTCAGAAAAACATTGTCGCGTCCCGTGAACTCCGGCGAAAAGCCCGACCCCAATTCGAGCAGCGCCGCCAGCCGGCCGTTGACTGTCACGGTTCCGCTGGTGGGCCGCATGATACCGGCGATGATTTGCAGCAGAGTGCTCTTGCCGGAGCCGTTTGCCCCAATAATGCCGAAAGCTTCGCCACGTGCCACCGTAAAATTCACATCGCGTACAGCCCAAAGGCCCTCGCCGTCACGTGGGCGATCGGGCGCCATCAGACGTCTGAGACGCGTGAACTGAGAGCCTGACAACTCGTAGTGTTTGGAAAGGTTGGAGACCTCGACCGCGTTCACGACCGCTTACTTCCAGGCCGCGCAGACAACGCGCTTGCCGCGCGCATGCTGTTCGTAGGCGCCCGGCGGAGGAGTCAGGATTTCGACCCGGCGGAAGCCGGCCTGCTTCAACATAAACCGCAAAGCCTTGGGTGACGGGCAGGTCGCCAGGGGACTGACGCCCGTTTCGCGGTTGCCGGCGTCGAACTCGCCTGTTTCATCGATCAGCGCAAGGATCCCCTGATACGGCCGCGTCCACTCGCACGCGCCCCATTCCGCGAAGCCTTCCACCTCGTCCACCACCTGGGTCTCGATCACGCAAAGTTCGCCGGTCACCGCGGCGACCTGGCGAAGGCAGCGCATCGGGTCCTCAACGTGATAGAGAACGCCCAGAAACAGAGTTAATTCGAACGTCCGGCCCTGATCCGCGGCAAGGGTTTCCACGTGGCCTTCGCGATATGCGATCCGGTCGAGCCCCATCGCGCTGGCGACGAACCGTGCGCGTTCGAGGTTCTCCGGCCGCGCATCGATCGCGACCACGTTTCGCACGCCCCGCCGCGCCATGGCGAGCGAATAAAATCCTTCATGGCAGCCGATATCGAGACAGTCGATGTCCCTTAGCCGCGCGCCGAAATGCGCGTCAATGGCGCTGTTCACCATCCGGAGGCGAGTATCGAAGATATCCACCACGGCGGGGGGAATCGCCGGAGTAGTCTGGAGCCCGTCACCGAAGTCGAAACGATAAAACCACGGGCCCAGTTCTTCGATCCCTTGCCGTATCTCGGCTGCTGTCACTGTCTTCTCCAGAGCCATGCATCGGGCCAGTAGGTGATGTTCCGTTCGAGTTTGCTGTTGTTGAACGGCCAGCGCGGCTGGCGCATTTCGAACTCCGGGTGGGCTGCCGCAAATTCGAGAGCAGCGGCCGCCGGATTGTCATGCAGCCACGCCGGATCGCCGCCAGGAACGTCGGCCAGATCGCGCATAATACCGTCGGTCGCGATGATGCAAGAGCCGGGCGTGACCAGCGGCGCGTACGCTCGTAACTCACCCGCGACGTGCTCCTTCGAGTGATGCGAATCGAGGATTACAAGGACCGTCTCCCCCGGCTTAACTCGGTTGCGGACGCAGGCTGCGGTTTCCTCCGCTATCGAATCACCTTCGATCATCTCGATGCGATGCGCTAAACGATGTCGCGAAACCGCCTCCCTGGTCTCGTCGAGAATTCGTTTGTCGATCGCGATGACGCGCCCGTTGCCCATCGCTTCGCAAAGCGTGGCGTGGAACAGAAGGGATCCGCCCTTGAAAATACCCGTCTCGATGATGACGTCCGGCCTGAGTGCAGTCATGACTTCCTGAAGCCGAACCAGATCTTCCGGCAACTGCAGAATGGGCAGCCCGGACCATGTGAAGGTGTAGTAATAATCGGTGGCCCAGCCGATTCGCACCCATTCCCGGCTGACCAATTCAAATGCTTCGCGGGAATAAAGAGGGAACTCGCGGGTGGTATCGCGATCCTGAGTTGTCAGGACACCGGCCTCGGTGTCGATCGTAAGCTTCATGCCGAAGCCGTATTATCGCAGGCGTCGCACAAACAAAACCCCTCGCCGTCTCAAGCCATGCGGCGTTGGGATCGGCGAGGGGTCCGATAACTTCCAGATTGCTGCTGAGTGCCGGCCTGCGCCAGCGAGTTACTGGGCCGCCGGAGGAGCGGTCAGGGGCGCTTCCGCACCGCGATGGCACGTGTAGCACGTAACATGCACTTTTCCATCGGGGAACTTCGCGTTGATTTCTTTGGTCATCGCGAACATCTTGCGAGCCATCAGCTTCGTGGGCTTCTCATCGCTCGACCGGTCGTCAACGTGGCAGAAGGTGCACATTACACCCAAACCCGTCGCGGCCTGACGCATCGCGCCGGCTGACATGTCTGCTTCGGAGAGAACCTGAAGGTTCTTGTGCGGGGCGCCTTTGCCCGCCGGCGGTTGCGCGCTCAGAATCATGGAGCCAATTGCGAGTACGAAAAGGAGTTTACGCATCGGAATCAGTGTACTCCAAAATAGTGCCTGACGCGGATTAATTTTCGTTCTTACAATGCTTTGCAAAATTAAACGGACTTAATCATTTACGACGGAATTTACTATAACTGTCGTGCCACTTCGTGCCGATCCGCTTACGGGCCGCAACTTCGCTCATCTGGTCACGAGAGGCCTTCGCCGCGGCGCGCCACGTTACCGGCCGACCGATTGCGATATATCACGGCGCAGACGCATCGGGAGCCGGGTCGCGGCGCCATGCTACAAGCACCGCATGGATGAGACGATTCGCAAATACGTCAGCTTCGATGAAATGAAAGCGGATGAATACGGTGCTGGCAGAGCTGCCCTGTACATGAGCGGGTAGAGGCAGTTCCGAACTTACGCAGCCATGAAGGGCGATGTTCCAGGTCGAGCCTGACGTGCAGGTAACGGTGTTCGGTTGCGCGGCTGGAAGCATTTTATATTTCGTCGAGTTCAGCGATGGATCCGGAGCCCTTGTCGATGCGCACTCGCGCTGGGGTGTTCCCTATCTTGCGCGTCTTCCTAAAACGGATACAGCTTCTGCAGTGCCCCCGGGTATGAAATCAGCTCCGCCAGATTCCCGTAATTCATGACGCCCCACTCACTGGGCGGAAGTGAATCCAGCCGTTATCCTTAAACTAAATGTCGACTGTGACCATGGACCTGGCGCCGCCCGAACTCATCGCGAAGTACGAACCGGTCATCGGTCTCGAAGTTCACGTCCAGCTCGGTACGCGCACCAAAATTTTCTGCGGATGCCCCACCAGTTTTGGGGCGCCGCCAAATACGAACGTCTGTCCGGTCTGCCTCGGACTACCTGGTGCGCTACCCGTCCTGAGCCGCGAAGCGGTCGAGCTTGCGATCAAAGCCGGAATCGCGTTGAACTGCGCCATCCGTCCTGTCTCCCGTTTCGCCCGCAAGAATTACTTCTATCCGGATCTCCCCAAGGGCTACCAGATCTCCATGTACGACGAACCGCTCGCCGAACACGGCTTCGTTGATATCGAGGTCGACGGCGCGAAGAAGCGCATCGGCGTCACCCGCGTTCACATGGAAGACGACGCCGGCAAGAGCCAGCACGAGGGCTTCCGCGATTCCGACCGTTTCACTTATGTCGACCTCAATCGCTGCGGCTCGCCTCTGATTGAGATCGTGAGCGAGCCCGACGTGCGCTCCTCCGACGAAGCCGTGACGTATCTCAACGAAGTCAGGCAGGCTCTCCAGTTCGTCGGCGTATCCGACTGCGACATGGAAAAGGGACACCTCCGCTGCGATGCGAACGTGTCGGTTCGCCTCAGAGGCGCGGCGAAATTTGGAACCCGCGCCGAGGTAAAAAATCTCAACTCGTTCCGCTTCCTCAAGCAGGCGATCGAATACGAAATAGCCCGCCAGGTCGCCGTGATCGAATCCGGGGGAACCATCCATCAGGAAACCCGCCTCTTCAATTCCGACACGGGCGAGACGGCGGGTATGCGCAGCAAGGAAGACGCTCACGATTACCGCTATTTCCCCGAGCCCGATCTCGTGCCGCTCCGCATCAGCGAGAAGTGGCTCAACGAAGTTCGCGCCAGTATGCCGGAACTGCCGCGGGCAAAGCGCGCCCGGTTCATCGCGTCTTACGGATTACGCGAATATGACGCCGAAGTATTAACCTCGACGCGCGCGATGGCCGAATACTACGAGGTGGTTGCCGAAGTTTCGACGGATCCGAAAATGGCGGCAAACTGGGTGATCGGAGACCTTTCCGGTTTGCTCAAAGCCGCCGGCAAAGAAATCGCGGAGTCGCCTGTCCCTGCCCGCTATCTGGGAGAACTCGTGGGCCTGATCGTCAAAGGGGAACTCAGCGGCAAACTTGCGAAGGAGATCCTTCCGAAAATGGCTCAGTCCGGCGAACCGCCATTGGCGATCATCGATCGCGAAGGTCTCCGGCAGATCAGCGATACCGGCGCGCTCGAAAAATTGGTCGATGCGGTCATCGCCGCCAGCACGAAGCAGGTGGAACAATACAAGAGCGGCAAAACCACCGTCATCGGATACCTTGTCGGTCAGGTGATGAAATCGTCGCGCGGCCAGGCGAATCCCGCAACAGTAAACGAGTTACTGAAATCCCGGCTCGATTAGGCTGGGTTGACCAGGAGAGAATCAATGCTCAAAGAGGGCGACGCAGCACCCGAGTTCGAAGTTCTGACCGACAGCGGCGAGGAATTCAATCTCGCGGACCACAAGAACGAAAGAATTGTTCTGTATTTTTATCCCCGCGCCGATACTCCGGGCTGCACAGTCGAGTCCTGCTCGTTCCGCGACGCGGTGAAGAAGTTCACGAAGAAGGGCGTAACCGTTATCGGCGTCTCCCCCGACACCACGAAAGCGCAGGCGAAGTTCAAAGAAAAGTTCGATCTCAACTTCACTCTTCTGGCGGACGCGGACAAAGACATCGCGAATAAATTCGGCGTCATGAAAGAGAAGAACATGTACGGCAAGAAGGTTATGGGGGTCGCGCGCACGACCTTTGTCATCGAGAACGGGAAGATCGTCAAGGTCTTCAATAACGTGAAGCCCGAGGGCCACGCCGAGGAAGTGCTGGCAGCTCTTTAGAGGTCGCCGCGGCGCAAACCGCCCGAAGGGTCGGCCCAGGCTCGGCAGAGCACTTCGTCGAGCTCGATGATTCCTCCGTTTGAGACGGTCCAGTTGTTTCGCTCGGCGATGCGGCGGAAGTAGACTTTATCGTGGCCGTGGTCCGGAATCCAGTCGGGCGAGGCCGATTCGCGGCGCAGACAGCAGCCCGGTGTTGAAAGCGTAAATCCGGGGCTGCCATCGGGACGAATGATGCCGCAGGTTACCATCCCGACGGTCGGATGATCACGGAAAGCGGCTGCGAACCGGGCGAGGTAGCCAGGAAACATTTCGTCGTCATCGTCGAAAAAACAAATGAGATCGCCCGTCGCGTATGGCAGCCCGCGGTTTCGCGCGTAGCTGGCGCTGGGCTTATCGGAACACTGATGGACGCGGATTCGCGGGTCTTCAAAATCGATTCCGAGATCGCCGGGAGCATTGTTGACGATAATCAACTCCCAGTCCGGATGCGTCTGGGCGAGAACGCTGGCGACGGCGCGCCGAATCGTATGCTCACGACGATAGGTCGGCATCACGATGCTGATGCGCAGGCCGCCGGCCGCGGGTTCAACGGCGGGAACGAGACCGTTCCAAACCGGCTCACGTGAATATTTCGTGATGTCGCCCGCATTATCCGCAGGCCTCGGGAAGTTAGCCGCAAGGAGCCGATGAAACCGTTCGGCATTCTCGGCGGCGCTCACATCGTCCATCACCCGGCGGGGGTGGTACTGATGCAGGATGCGATCCGGCATCTTGTCTATCGGGGTATGGCGTTCGATCCTCTCCCAGAACTCCCGATCTTCCCATCCCCAGCCTCGGAAACTCTCGTCGTGACCACCCACCTCACGGTAAAAGTCGGACCGAATCCAGAGGCAAAGGCCCATCGGATTCAAGAACAACCGCCCGTCGTTCTCGGGATTCAGGAACAGCGCTTCGGTGTAGGGGCGCAGAACCCTGACGCCGGACCGCATCCGCTCCAAAGCTCGATTTAAAGAATCGTGCGGAAGCAGAACATCTGAATCCAGCAGGAACAGGTATTCCGCGTCCGCAGCCTCAACAGCGCCGATGTTTAAGGCCCACCCGCGGTTGTAAAGGCCGGCGTTCCGCGCGAAGACGTACCGGTCCACAAGATGATAAATCAGCTGTTGGAGATGCGGCGCACCGTCCTGTTCGATGACGATGACTTTAGTAGTCTCCGGCCGGGCACGCAGCGACTCCAGACACGCGATCAGATTGCGGCGGCGTTCGGGTTCCTCCGGAGCGGCGCGTACTCCGATAATGATGGCGGCTTCCACAATCGCAGTCCGGGGCCCTTTAAATATCGTGGAACTGACTGTCTCCCGATGATGTCCTCCGCAAGCTACCGGGCGGTTTCCTCGCACGAGAGGCGGTGATCTGGCAAACACTCCAGCTTTGAACTTCCGGCGTAACGAGGTCCTGGTTTACCCGAGCGAGGCGCACACCGTTGAATTACCCATGCGAGCCGTAACCCCAAGGAATTCATTCGTTTATGCTAACAAGTACCGGTACGTTTGGCGTGGAGAACCTGAGGAAAGAGCTTGCTGGAGAGTCAAAGGCATCTGTAAGCTCGTAATACACGGGTACAAATTTATCCTCAGGGTCGCGGCGCCGGGACGAAAGAAAAGGCCTGGCCGCTTTAGTGATCCGGGCGGTCCTTTGGAGCGATTTCGTTCGCATCATGAAAGTTTCGCATTGTCTATGACCTCCATTCGGATCCCAGCTGGCATCCTCGATGTCGGAGCATCCTCGGCGTCCGTCGCAGGCCGGTCGACGGCCGGCTCCGAACTCGACGCACGCAAAGTCTTTTCTTCGCATAGGGCTTTTCGATATAATGTCTGGAGCCAGCTCTGTGTCAAGGCACACTTTTCCAAAGACAGAATTGAACGCAAAATCAGTACCGCTCAAGACGGGGGATCAGGTGCCAAAGATTCTACTGGCTGCTACTAATTGGTGGCCTCATTCAGCGCGATTGGCAATCGCCCTTTCCGAAGCTGGATGCGAGGTTCAGGCGGTCTTCCCTCGCGGCAATCCTCTGTCGAAACTGGCCTTCGTCCGACCGGTTCCTTATAGTCCCTGGCATCCGCGGAAGTCCCTGTACTCAGCCATCGCAGCCAGTGAACCTTCCGTCGTCATCCCCTGTGATGACCGGGCCGTCCGTCATCTTTATGAATTGCACGGCCAGGCGATCGCCGACGGCGATTCGAATCTTGCACATCTGATCGAGGATTCGTTGGGGTCTCCCAGCGCTTATCCTGTCTTGAATTCGCGCTATGAGATTCTCAGAGTCGCTCGCGAAACGGGCATTTCAACCCCCGAAATGTCTCTGATCCAGACGGACGCCGATATAGATTGCTGGTGTGCGCGGCAGGAAGGTCCCTGGGTACTAAAAGCCGACGGAACATCGGGAGGGTTTGGCGTAAAGATCGTTCACGCTGAAACTGCGGCTCGCAGGGCCGCGGCGGCGATGAGGCGCCCGATGAACATCATGGTGGCGTTAAAGCGAGCTGCGATTGACCGGGACTGCTTCGTCTTTGAAGACCTGGCGCCTCGTTTCCCCCCCGCAGTTATAGCGCAAGAGTATATTACCGGGCGTCCGGCCAATGTTGCCGTGTTTGCCTTTCAGGGCGAAGTGCTTGCCGCAATCTGCGTTGAAGTAGCTGTCGCCTACAGCGAGACGGGGGCCGCCACAGTTGTTCGCGTGGTGGAGAGTCCCGCCATGCTTCAGGCGGCGAAGGCCCTTGTGAAGCGTCTCTCTTTGTCTGGTTTTTGCGGCCTCGATTTTATGATCGAAAGGGACAGCGATGTGCCCTTGCTGATCGAGGTCAACGCCCGGGTAACGCCCCAGTGCCATATTCGCCTGGGAAATGGCCGGGATCTGGTCAGTGCTTTATGCATGGTTTTAACCGGTCGTGTCGCGTCGCTGAAATGCGTGACCAGGAGCGGGATCATCGCTTATTTTCCCCAGGCATGGGATTGTAATTCATGGTCCGAATTCCTGCACAACGCCTACCACGACGTGCCTTGGGAAGAACCGGCGCTCGTGAGGGAACTCCTCAACCGGCCGTGGGCGGCGCGCAGCCGAAGGGCTCGGCTTGTTAATAAGGTCCGGATGTTGCTGAGTGGCAATGAGACGGTCCAGCCCCTGGTATTCCCGGAGGTGCTCGATTTGGAACCAGTCCGGAAGATCAAAACAGGTTGACGATTCCCCGCGCTCCGAAACGGTTGGTCTGATCAACCACGGTCCTGGGTTGTACCAAGCTGGCTGCACCAAGCTGGCTGCAACCAGCTGGCTGCACCGCGCGCGCGGTCAGCGTCACACTCAGTCGGCTTCCGTTCCCGGCCTGGATCAGGCGCCGGACTCTAATGACTGGAGTCTAATGAAGTGATGCGCCAACTTCGACAGCTTCAACCCGGTTGGGGGGAACTTGCTCGAATGAAGGTGGCTTTTTCGCCGACCGGGAATACGTTTGCGTGTATTCTCTCTGCATGAGAAAGTACGGCTCAAGGCGCCTGAGTGCGTTATCCCGGCTGGATCTGATGTGCGCCCGCATTGCTTCAGCGGCGGCAGCTGGCTCGTCGCAGGTAAGCACCCTGATGAGATCCTCATGATGGGTCGGCGGATTGAGGGTTGCCGGCTTCGTGGCGCAGAGCCACGTTGAGGCCAATGCCGATGTCCGGCTGATTGCGTCCGACAATGCGGCGCAACGCGCGCACTCGGCGATTCTCCGGTGAAGCTTTTCGTGCAATCCGAGATAAATGAAGCGATTGCCTTCCGGCTGCGCCGACAGCGCGTCCACCCGCGCGGCTAATTTTGAAAGTTCCGAACGTTCGTCGCGCGTGGCCTGCATGGCGAAGAGCATGGCTGCCTGAGACTCGAGCGCCTCCCGAACGACGTAGTGCCCTTCCACGTCCTGCCGAGTCGGCACCCTGACACGCGTACCAGCTCTCGGGCGGCTCTCGAGTAATCCGTCATGCTCCAAACGTAATAGCGCTTCGGAAACCGGTAAAAAACTCATCCCCAGTTCGGCTGCAATCTTTCGGCGTGAGATCACCTGGCCGATCAGGAGTTCTCCCCGAAGGATTCGCTCGCGAACTATGACATATGCCTCTCCCGCCAACCCGTCATCCGTGGAAGAATTTCGAACAAGATCCGCCTTCGAGTCCATGGTTGTCCAGTGTATCCGAGTCAAGGGCCGAATACCGGCAAAATACCGTCAAATTCGGTGGAATCCGCCGGGCGGCTTCCGGAAAATAACTCCCGGGCTTTCAGAAAATCGGATCACCCGGATGGGTTTCTCCGCGGCGCGTGCATTATTTCAAGATACCGAGGACTCTCCAGTAGAAGTAGCCCACCACCCCGGCGACGATCGCCGAGAATGCGTAAATCGTCGCCAGACGAAACAGCTCACCGCGATTGAATCCCTGCTTTTCGGTGATGCCCTCCGTCATCGCGATCCAGAAGTTCGTATAGGGAAGCCAGAATGGAGCCGAGCATAGAAGCAGGGGGGCGGTAAGGATCAGCGGCGGAAACCCGGCTTTCGAGAGGGGCGCTTCGAGCGGCAGGAACACCAGCGGCAAGGCAATGAAAGCCGTAGGATCGAGGAAACGAAGGGCCAGCATCACCAGCGATATGACAATCAGGAGCAGGATTGGCGTCACGACCAGCGCCTGCACATGCGGCACCATCAAACCAGCCATCCAGTCCGTGATCTTGAACTCGGGAATCACGTTTTGCAGACCAAAAATCCCGCCGAGGAACAACATCAGCGTCCAGGAGATACCGCCGGCAATATCGGGATCGCGCAGGATGCCCGCCAGCGCGAACGCCGTCATGCCAAACATTCCGACCATAAAAGACGGGAGCTTCGTCGCCACCCACAGAATGATGGAAACGCCTATCACCAGCGCGGTGATCAGCTCCGGGCGTTGCACTGAACCGAGTGCTTTGAGGCGTGTACGCGCGAATTCCCGCGATGCCTTCAGGGGCTCCTCCGGCTTAAGCAGCAGTTGATTCAGAATCAGGATCATCCCGCAGAGGACCAGCGTGGGAAGTGTCATCACCTCGGCGTAGGAACCCTGCGATATGGGAACATGAGCGGCTCCAAACATCTTGATGACTACAGGCCCGTTCAGCGAGCCAAGAAGGAAGGCGAGACCCGGAACCACCGCCATCTCAACGGTCGTGATCATGATGAGCGCGGTGCCCCGGCTGCGCGGGGGCAATCCCAGAGATTGAACCAGTGCCCAGGCGATCGGGGCCATGATGGCCGTCCGTACGGTCATGGAGGGAATGCCCATCGCGAGCACGAGACCAATGACAAAGAACGCGCTGAGAATGCCGCCGTAACTTCCAGGAAACAGCGACAGAATGTAATATGAAATGCGCTCCGCGAGACCGGTTTTTTTCATCGCGAAGCCGTAGTACAGCACTGTAAGCAGAATCCAGAACGCCGGGTCCGCATAGCCGCTGAAAACGCCCGTGACGACGCCGTTAGCAACCCCGAGAGGCCGCACTCCCGCTACGAGCATCAACGCCATCATAAGGATCGACGCGACTCCGTTGTTCATTACTTCGGCAGCCCATATGACAACCGTGAACGCCAGGATCGCCAGCACTAATTGCGCGGGGTGGGAAAGCCCGGGCGGCTGTGGCGCCACCGCGATTCCGGCGCCGACCGCAGCCGCAACCAGTATCCAGATAATCCTGGATTTCGCCGTGGCTTTCGGAACAGGGCCGGGTGCGGGTTTAGTCACGGGTTGGGGGGCGCTTTGTGTGCTCATATTCTTGGTCGCTTGAAACACGAAGTTTATCGCATCCGGATCGGTAAGTCCGCTCTCAAGGGTTAAGGATGGCACGGACTACGCGGATGGGGTCAGCACGGCGCGATGCCTTCGTAAGCCGATCGTTATTATGCGCCGGCACAGAGCGATTCGCGGGCGGAGATTCCGAGCGCTTGCGATTACTCTCCTTATGAAAGCTCGCAGGATTGCGCGAGCGACGGGCTGCCCGAATTTACAGGAAGCATCCGAGGTTTCCCTCGAATCCCTGCTCCACTCTTCCATCCGGCCACACCACAATTGGCACCATGTCGCCGTACTGCCGCGCCTCATCCAGCACAGTCTGGCTAAGCTCAACGCGGCGCTCTTCCCACTTGCGGCCTTCCTGCTCCCACTTGCTCAGCAGCTTGACGCAGGCATCGCACCCGCGGATGGTGTAGACGACGGGTATCTCGCGAGCAACCATAAAACCTCAGATTTTGAGCGCGTCGGACAAGAGTTGCCGCATCTCCCCGATCGATTCCCGGCGCCAGGCGTCCGAGCGCGGCTGAATTGCGGCGATCACTTCGCGGATGAAGACCTGCCTGTCGGCATCCGGCAAAGTGGAGTAAGTCGCGGACTGCGGCAGGTTCAGTCTGGATTTAATCCGATTTGAGATCGTCGCCAGTTCACGGTGCGCTCCCGCGGATCGCTCCGTGAAGTGCGCAAGGTAACGCAGGTCCGCGGTGTAGAACACAAATACGGGAATAGCGCGGGACTTGCCGCCGTTGCTAAGGAATTCGTCCATGATGTCCGGATTCTCGTCGCGCAGGAAGATCCGCAGACTCATACCTGTGGCCTCGGCGATCCGCGCGACGGTCGGCAGCTCGCGATAGACGTCGCCACACCACGCCTCGGCGATCGCAAGTATCTTCGACACGCCATCGCGTAAAGCGGCGGCCTTCCGGAAGAACGCCAGATCCTCTTCGGCCAGGGGCGCGGTCTTGTAGTTACTCTCGAACTTGTCCTGATTTACGACCGCTCCAGCGAGGAAATCCGCGTAAGTCAGTCCCTGATCATAACGAGCTGGCGTTACAACTGTGGTGCTTGTCGGCATCTTTCTCTCCCACAATCAACATGGTACGGCACGCAACGCCGGAACAAATCAAACCCATTCTCCGCGGAATCCGGCGGCCCTCCTGTCGAAGCAATCGGAAAAATACGCAGTACTTTCGTTTCTGCGCCCATGCCGACCGATACCCAAAACGCCTCCGCCTTCGAAGCTTCGCGATCCCCGGGTACCTGCGAACTCATCCATCCGCGCTGTCATCTGTCAAGGCAACCCGGCTGCCTCTTTCTGCCGTCTGGAGGAATTGATTTTTTCAGTCACAAAAATTTTAAAAAAAAATCTGTTTAGAATCCGTGACTTGCGGAAAGCGATGACAGCTTCGCGGAATCGCTGGTGTATCCCTGAAGCATGAACAAACCCGTTTCGGAAAGTTTCGAGAGACTCATTCGCTTGCGCGCCAGCCGCCGGGGCTCACCAGTGGATCTGCGGGTGCACTACGAGGTCAGCCGCGAGAACGGTTGTGATACCTATCGGATCCTGCAAATCGACGAACCCGATCGGATAGTACCCTAACCCATTGCTTCCGTGGTAATTGGTACATTACAGTATCTTCTTGGAACAGCGACGGACCCAAAGATACAGGCTTCAACTCCCTCTTCGCATTTTGCAATTGGGCGAGCAGCGAGTGAATCGCACCGAGAGGACCCGGAACATCAGCTCAGGCGGGGTATGTTTTGTGTCACCGACTGCCGTCGACGTTGGCGCGCGGATCGAATACATCATAACTCTTTCGGGAAATAAGGCCCCGGTTCACCTCCACTGCCTGGGCAAGGTCTTGCGCAGTTCGCAACCCTCAGCCTCGAAGACCGGCGAGTTTGAGGTGGCCGTGACGATAGAACGGTATCAGTTCGAGAGGGCGGCGGCGATGGAAGCTGCCCGAGCCTGAATCGACGGCATTTCCGGCCATCAGCATTGCGCGCTTTCCTTCGACAAGCGATAATGGTTACATTCTGGCCATTAACGGAAGGAGTAATTCTTGAAGCGCGCTGGGTCGGACGACACACTTCGATGTTCCTTCTGTCATAAAAGCCAGGATGTAGTTGGCAAGCTGATCTCCTCCCCGAGCGATTACCCGCGGGCGTACATCTGCGATGAGTGCATCGCGGTTTGCAACTCGATCCTTGAGGACGATAAGCCGGAACCTCCTGCGGCGGGTCCCAACAAGATCCCAAAACCTCTTGAAATCAAAGACTTTCTGGATCAATATGTGATCGGCCAGGAGGCTACCAAGCGCAAGCTGGCTGTGGCGGTCTACAACCACTCGAAACGCATCCATATGAACCGGATGCGGAATTCGGAGATCGAGCTGGCCAAGTCGAATATCCTTCTGATCGGGCCCACGGGTACCGGCAAAACACTGATGGCGCAGACGTTGGCGCGTATTCTCGACGTACCCTTCGCAATCGTTGACGCGACGACGCTGACGGAAGCCGGTTATGTGGGTGAGGACGTCGAGAACATTATCCTCAAGCTTCTGCAGGCGGCCGACGGCGATGTTCAGCGCTGCCAGCAGGGCATTATTTATATCGATGAGATCGACAAAATCTGCCGGAAGGATGAGAATCCTTCGATCACCCGCGATGTTTCCGGGGAAGGCGTGCAGCAGGCGCTGCTGAAGATTCTGGAAGGCACGATTGCGAACGTTCCGCCTCAGGGCGGTCGCAAGCACCCGCACCAGGAATTTACTCCGATCGACACCACGAATATTCTGTTTATTTGTGGCGGAGCTTTTGTCGGGCTGGAAAAGATTGTGAGCCGCCGCGTCGGCAAGAAGTCGATCGGCTTCATGACGGAAGACAATAATCGCGAGGGCGGCAAGACAACCGAGCCGGTGAAAACCGTCGGGATCAGCGACCGCCGCGACGTCGATCTCCTTCGTCTTCTCCAGCCGCACGACCTGATCAAGTACGGGTTTATTCCCGAATTTATCGGCCGTATGCCGGTTGTGGCCACGCTTGAAGATCTCGACAAATCGGCGCTCGTTCAGATTCTGACGAAGCCGAAGAACGCGATCGTGAAGCAGTATCAGCGGTTGTTCGAATACGAGAACGTTCGGCTTCGTTTTTCCGAGGAGGCGCTCGATGCGATCGCCGCTCTCGCCCTCGAACGTAAGGTCGGTGCGCGCGGGCTGCGCATGATCCTCGAGGACCTCATGCTGGATTTGATGTACTTCCTGCCGTCTTACAAGAAGGTGAAGGAGTTCCAGGTCACGCGCGAGATGGTCCTATCGCAGAAGATCAGCCTGACTCTGCTTGAAAAGGCGGGTTAGGCGAATTCGACGGCATCACGTAGAATCAAAAGAGCACAAATTGTCGGGGCGTAGCGCAGCCTGGTAGCGCACCTGCCTTGGGCGCAGGGGGTCGTGAGTTCGAATCTCGCCGCCCCGACCATAGAATCAACGAGTTAGGAGTCGGGATAAAGTGTCTACCGGGCAAACCTCCGGGCAAAATAGCGCGATGCGCGCAGGGGGTCACTGTGATGACTTCACAGCCTTTGCCAAACGCACATCACCGAGCCGCAAAAGTCGGTAGCCTTGCGATCATCACGGAATTGATTACCTCTCGATCCAAACTTGACAGGGCCGGTGCGGCTATCACTCGCGACAAGTACCGGAGTGATGACGAGTACTTCGAACTGGAAGCGCTATTCGACGATTACAGAAAAAGCCATTTACAGCCGCTATCCGAAACAACCCTTGAACTTCAGTCGTGGCTTGGCGACTATGGCCAGCCCTATTACATCGCTCAACGATTGAAACGTAAGCCTCAGATAATCAGCAAACTCAAACGTCTCAGCGTCCGACTGACCCAGTTGCAGGATATTGGCGGATCGCGCATCATTGTCCCGACAAACGCGGACGTTGATCGCCTACTCAAATACCTGAAGCATCAGGTCGAAGGCCACGGTCACTTTACAATCGGGCGGGTCACCGACTATCGACAGAAAGGGCGCGATCGAACTGGCTATCGCGCGCTGCACCTCATACTGGCACGTAGTGGTGTTTCGTTGGAGCTTCAAATCCGGAGTCGCGTTCAACACTACTGGGCCGAAAGCATCGAGCGCACGTCGGTGATTTACGGATATCATCTCAAGGAGGACGAAGGCGACCCGGACGTCATCAACTATTTCCGTCTATTGTCGGACGCATTCCACGAACTAGAGGCAGGGCGTCAGCCGACGGCCGGTCAAAAAATTGAAGTTGATTCTCTGCGCGAGCGAGCAGAAGTGATCATAGCCACTTCCCCCCGTGGCAAGATTCTCGATAGTCACATCCACGAAGGAATCATCAAGACGATGATCGAGAAAGAAAAGAAAGGTCGCGGTCTCAACAACTGGATTATTGTATTTGATTGGAATAACGGATCCTTCGTCAGTTGGGAAATGGTAGGCAGGAGTCCAGAAGAGGCTATTTCGGCCTATGTTCAAAATGAGAGAAATTTTCCCCCAGAAAGCGGCTTCGAGGTTGTGTTGATTGGCTCGTCTGACGTCGCAACGGTGCGTCAGACGCACAGTCACTACTTTGGAATCGAGACGTACGACTCGATCTTGGAGTCGCTCGATACCTCGATAGTTGGTTTTAGACGAAAGATCGACCTCGATATTGGAGCGAGGCAGATCCTTTTGGCAATGTACCGTCGGCGCTATTGGGGAGCGAAGTCGGTGTCCACCGTCACCATGAAGAATCACTACTGCAAGAATGTCCTGACGTTCGACGCATCCCTCGCGTCTTTGATTGAGCGTCAACTCGTTGCCGACAGGAGCGGCGGCAAAACGGGAGGGATATCGCTGAATCTCCGAATGAAAGCCGATATAGAAGCTTATATCCAGTGAAACTGTAACTGCTGGATTTCGCCCTCTCCTTCTGGTGAGCCGCTACGGAGGCTCGGGTAGTCTAAGTCCCGATGTCATCCCAGATTCACCGGGCAAACCTCCGGGCAAACACGCCCATACCGCCCATCAAAACGCCTCAAAAGTAATCGCGATCACAAACTAAGTGCCTTTTCCATCAATATGCATTACATTGAGGCCTGCCTTGGGCGCAGGGGGTCGGGCGTTCAAATCGCCCCGCCCCGACCAAACCTCCTGCTGATTCCGAAGAAGTTCATCGATCGAAGCTCCATCGCTTTCGCTGTTCCTTTGCGCTGTGCCAAAACTGTGTCCGAACTCGATCCGTTCCATCCGATGAACTTGCTCATTGAGCGAAAGCAGATTCCCCGGATTGTTGTAACCATTAGGAATTCCCGAAAACCAATAGACCGCCTGGAACCGATTTCGCTCTGTCGAAGACGCGGTTCGGGTTGCTTAAGAACACCGGCGACGAGATCGCCGGCGCTACCCGCGCTGACGTAACGCTCCGCGTCGAGCTGGGGCTCGGCGGAAGCGCCGAAGCGCCGAAGCGCCGAAGCGCCGAAGCGCCGAAGCGCTGGCCCACATACCCTGCGCAGCGTCTTCATCGCCTTTGGCGGCCCGCCGCGGGCCATGGTGACTCCCTTGGGCGCAGGGGGCGGGCTCTTCAGTGCCTTGTTCAGGCCCAGATCCTTCATCCGGTTCACGCAGACTTCCCCGCGCAGGAAGGGCTGAACTTCTCGTACATGCGCCCCCCGAGACTCTCGCAGTAGATGCGCATTACGTGATGGCCATGTTGAGTTGTTCGAGAACACTGCACAACTTGCCGCGTAGCCGTTTCGTGACGCACTGGCCGGTATCAACTCTCCTGAATCTCCACCTGTCCTCGTTCCCGCCGGATCCGCCCGTCGCGTAACCCTTCGCACAGAACCCCGTGCCGCGGGCAAGGTCGCGGCGCCTTTTGCCCCGGCATCAGCGTAACCTCATCGGCGACCCCGGTTGTGCGATCCCACGGCGGACGGGTGGCCCGGAACGACGATCCGTTCCCAGTTCCGACGCCAGACCCGACTGATCGAGGCGCGCCGAATGCCAGGCGATTAACCGGGGTTTTACCGCCTTACGACTGAAATCACGCCGTGAATTCACCCCGACTTGTATTGTCTTTCTCCAGACTTCCTTGACGTCGAATTTCGCAATTGATAGACTTCCGTAACCATTACCCTGGTATTCCAGACCTGTAGGTCTGGCATTCCAGATTCAGGGCCCAAAGGGGAAAACCATGAAGTTGTGTCTCAAGATCGTGCTTTGTCTGTCCATGCCTTGCGCCGGACTATTCGCTCAATCCGTCGCCACCTCTCAGATCGCCGGCACCGTTCAGGATTCCACCGGTCTGGCCATTCCTGGAGCCGAAGTCAAAATCACGCAAACCGAAACGGGAGCCGTGCGAACCGCCCAGAGTGCTGCTGATGGCGGCTATGTGCTCCCGAGCCTGCCGATAGGCCATTACCGCATTGAGGTAACAAAGGCCGGCTTCAACACCTGGGTTCAGAACGACGTCGTTCTCCAGGTGGCATCGAATCCCACCATCAATGCGGTGCTTCAGGTCGGCAACGTAACGCAACAGGTCGTGGTCGAAGCCTCCGCTGCGATGGTCGAGACCCGCAGTTCGGGCGTCGGCCAGGTCGTGGATCAGCAGCGGGTCGTCGACCTTCCCCTGAACGGACGACAGGCTACGGATTTGATCTATCTCGCAGGCGCGGCGGCCCCTGCCCCTCCGGCCGACCTTGTCTCCGCCAAGAATTATCCCGGCGAGGCAGTCCTCTCGATCGCCGGAGGCCTTGCGAATGGCACCACTTATCTTCTCGATGGCGGCACTCACAACGATCCTTTCAACAATCTGAACCTGCCGCTCCCGTTTCCCGACGCTCTCCAGGAGTTCAAAGTAGAAACCAGCGCTTTGCCGGCCGAGTACGGTCAACATTCCGCCGGCGCCGTCAATGCCGTGACGAAGTCCGGCAGCAACGGCTTTCATGGCGATGCCTTCGAGTTTGTACGCAACTACCTGTTCAACGCGCGAAATCCCGCGGCGCTCGCTCGCGATTCCCTCAAACGCAATCAGTTCGGCGGAACTCTTGGCGGCCCCATTAAAAAAGACAAGCTCTTCTTCTTCGTCGGCTATCAGGGCACGATCATCAAGTCCAACCCGACGCAGGCGTTCAGTTTTGTTCCCACCCCGGATATGCTGCAGGGCAATTTCAGCACAGTCACTTCGCCCGCGTGTAACACGGGAAAGACAATTAACCTGAAAGATCCGCGCGATCCAACCGGCAAGACCCTCTTCCCCAACAATCAGGTTCCGGTCTCTCTCTTCAGCGCGCCCTCGCTCAAGATGATGACCTATTATCCGTTGCCCCAGGACGGCTGCGGGAAACTCTACTATGGAAGCCTCGCGAACCAGACCGAGAACATGGGTCTGGCAAAAGCCGATTACCAGTTAAGTTCCAGACAGTCTTTGTTTTTGCGCTATTTCATAACCCACTCTTTGCAGCCAACGCCCTATGACGGAGTAAATCCTCTTTCGATGACCGCCTCGGGCGCGGACGATCTGGTGAATTCAGCTGTCCTCGGCCACACTTTCGTGATCGGCCCCAGTATGGTCAACGCGTTCCGTTTCACGTTCAATCGATCCGCGGTAACGAAAATCCAGACACCGACTTTTGACGGTCCCACGCTGGGAATCGACATGACCACTCTCGTTCCCGGGCATATCGTCGCCACTGCCACCGGCGCAATATACAGCTCGTCGGTGTTTTCATATGCCGCAAGGGATCCTGTTATGGACTACCAGTTTGCCGACGACTTCAACCTCATCCGTGGAGGTCACCAGATTGCATTCGGCGCCAACTGGATCCATTCGATCCAGAACGTATATGGGCCGCTCGAAGGCGACGGGTTGTTCACCTTCAACGGTCAGTCGACCGGCTTGTCGATGGCGGACTTTCTCACGGGTTATGTTTCTTCCTTCACGCAGCAGGGCATTCAGTACGATGACGAGCGCTATCAGTACATCGGGTTATATGCGCAGGACAACTGGAAACTGAGCCCGCGCCTGAGCATCAATTACGGTCTGCGCTGGGAGCCTTTTATCGGCGGGAAGATGGCAACCGGATACGTGATGCACTTCGATCAGGGGCTCTTCAGTCAGGGCGTGCACTCTACCGTTTATCCGAATGCCCCGGCCGGTATCCAGTTCCCCGGAGATCCGGGCTTCAACACCAATGTGCGGCCTTCGAACACGAAAATGAATGATTTTGCCCCGCGTATCGGGGTTGTCTGGGATCCGAGCGGCAATGGGCGCATGACGATCCGCGCCTCGTATGGAATCTTCTACGATCTGCCGCACACGCTTTTTGCATACGGCTTCTCGGAGGCGCCCCCGTGGGGTGAGAACATCAACCGCACGAACGTGTTCTTCGCCGACCCATGGGGACCAGGCCAGAATAACAGCGCCGCATTCCCGGGTGGCAATCCTTTCCCCCTCAATCTGACGAAAGACTTCATCTTTCCGAACAACGGAACCTATACTACGTATCCGTTGAACGTGAAACCCACTTACCTGGAACAGTGGAATTTCTCGATTCAGAAGCAGATCAGCGCTAACTGGCTTCTCTCTGCCAGTTACCTGGGTAACAGCACCATTCACCTCTGGGCGGATGCGCCGATTAACGCGCCCGTCTATATCCCGGGAACCTGTGCCCCCGGCCAGTATGGACTCACGGCGCCCGGCGCCTGCTCCACGACTGCGAACCAGAACTTCCGCCGGCCCCTGTATCTTCAGAACCCGGCGCAGGGACAGTTCTATGGAACCATCCACTCGCTTGATGACGGTTCTACCGCAAGCTACAACGGGCTTCTGTTATCGGCGCAGCACCGTCTTGCCAGCCATTTCACTGTGCTGGGCAATTACACGTGGTCGCATTGTATTGCCGGCGCTTTCACGTCCGAGCTCGATGGCGTTCAGTATACAAACCCGAGTAACCGGTCCTTCGACCGCGGCAACTGCGCGGGCATCGACCATCGCACACTGGTTAACGTCTCGGCTGTCGAAGAGATGCCGAGATTTTCGGAGCGCTGGCTCCAGATCGTTGCCGGCGACTGGAAGATGTCTCAAATCATGAAAATCCAGTCCGGCAGTTACTTTTCCGTGACGACTGCTACCGATCAGGCTCTGAACAGCATCGGCGCTCAGAGGGCAGCGTCCGTCGGCAATCCCTATCCTTCGCAACAGACATTCGCCTCGTGGCTGAATCCCGCGGCCTTTGCTCAACCCGCGCTGGGCACTTTTGGGATGAGCCCCAACGCCATCCGCGGGCCGGGCACATTCGACCTGGACGCCAGCCTGGTGAGAAACGTTCGGTTCAGGGAGAGGCACACGGTGGAGTTTCGAGCCGAAGCCTTTAATCTTCTGAATCACGTGCTGCCGACCAACCCGAACGCAAGCATCAGCACAGCCTCGACGTTCGGCAGGATCACGGTCTTTGGCAACGCGCGCATCATGCAGTTCGCCCTGAAGTACATGTTCTGACAGGGGGCCCGCAGCGGGCCGCCAAAGGGAATGAAGACCGTGCAGCCGGTGTGGGGCAGGCCTTCGGGGCTGTCCAGATGGACCTGCGGTCCACGAGCAACCACGAAAAACCATCCGATCCTCCCGCAGTTTCGTCGTGGGGCAGGCCCCCCAGGCCTGCCGCCGAGCCCCAGCTCGGCGCGGAGTTTTTCGGTCACTTCGGGGCGGTTTTTCAATGCTGCCGCCGGGCTTCCGCCCGGCGCGGAACTTTACGTCAGTTTGTAGCGCCGGCGATCTTGTCGCCGGTGACCCTGCCAACGGCCTCTTCGACAGAGTGTCGTTTGAACGGTCCTCTTCAATACCCAGCTGTATATTATTGCCCCGCGGCATAATGTCCTCGCCTGATACTGCCGATAGAAGGGCATGTGGGCGTTTTGCTGGAATATGGTGGGAATCATGCAGTCGGTGACGTTCGTTGGCGTCGCCGCCTGCACGGTGGTCGCTCTGTTTCGAGACCGGCCGCAGAACGCGGAATTCGAGGAGCAGGCATCGATGCGTTCCCTTTCGTGGCCCGCTGACCAGGCCGCCTGAACGGCCGCGAAGCCGATTCAGAGAAACGAATCGTCGAACGGCCTCGGGAATAATGCGCCCAGCTTCAGCGTCTCCGACTTTCCCCTCAGGTTAACCAAAACGATTTCGGAATCGGCCGAATATCCGCACTCCGTGGGGCAAGCAATGGTACGCCAGCACGGTCAGAACTCAATTGTTGAACGCATGAAGCCATCAGTTCCTCGGCCTTGGGATCTGGTTACGTCCTCGCGGCGCAACAGGTTGGTTACACAAAGGGTGGGGAAGTCGAGAGGATCGGGATTTGAGAGCAACAACGCCAAAACTAGCGGCCATCTGTTATCAGAGTTGTGCCTCCCCTTTCAAAAAGTCCTCTATTTCAGATGGGGAGGGTTCGATCCCCGCTGCATCGAGGGGCATCTTTGCCGCAATGACTTGAGCAATGGCTTGGAAATCTGCAAACAATGTATCGTCTCCGCGCTGTCTAGCCCGCTCCTCGAAAACGTATTTTTTTGAGGAACTCCACCACATTGTGACGTAATAGCTGAAAGTGTCCAAAACCATCCCGCGGTCGAGGTGGCGGCGGCGTAAGAGCATGCCCATATCTTCGAAGAAGTCCATCACCTTCTCTTGAACCCCATCGTGGGGGACTTGGTCGAGCAGTTGCTGGGCAAGTTTCTTGCGGGCAGAAACCATTCGGTCGCCGTCAAAGTCCTGTCGGATTTGCAAATATAGCTGACTTTTTAGCTGTTTCTCAGCTTTCGAAAGTTGTCCGATCACCAGCCACAACGTCAAAAATACCAAGGCCCACGTGCCACCCGCGCTGAAAATCTGGGGCCAATCCATCGTCTTTGAGGATTGCACGAGCGGTCGGATCAATTGCGGCGGCTTCCATTCGCGAGCCAGTCGCTGGCCTTCGGCGATTTGATCCGGCGTCATCCTACTGAGGTCGACGTCGCGGCTCTCAATGCCAGTTGCGTTACCGCTCGCCCCAGCCAGATTGAACCACATGTAGGCCTGAACATAGTCCTGTGGCACGTCTTTGCCCAAGTCATAACTCATGCCGAGGGCGACCTGCGCATCCGGGAGTCCTTGCTCTGCCGCCAAATGGAGCCACCGCGCTGACTCCACGTAATCCCGTTGCACACCATCGCCCAGGTAATACATCTTGCCGAGATTGAACTGCGCCGCACGCGATGCATCCGGGTCTCCTTGTTCCGCCGCCAGGCGGAACCACCGTGCTGCCTCCTTGTCGTCCTTTTGGACGCCGTGACCTTCGTAGTACATGCCGCCGAGACTGGATTGCGCTGAGGCGTTTCCTTGTTCCGCCGCCAAACGATACCATCGCAGCCCCTCCTTTTCATCTTTTTGGACACCCTCGCCTTCGCTATACATCTCACCCATCCTGAACTGTGCAAGGGCGTTACCCCGCTGCGCCAACGGCAGGAATTCCGTGAGGGCCTTGACATAATCACGGTTCTTAAGCGCTTGCTGCCCCGCCGCGAGGTCCGCCCACGCTGGAATTGCGGACAGGGCGAAAAATAGGATTGTGCGCTTCACCGGCAATTATGATAGCGTCTGCGGGCGCTGCCAGCAGCGTCGGTTCAGCGAATAACGAACATCTTTCGCATATCCGTGAATCACAAAAATAGGTGGTTGGTCTTTGGCATCACAACGAATCGGTACGCGCGGGGTCAGCAAGAGAGTTCCGTACAACGCTGGTATAGTAGAACAACAGATTTAACGGCGCTCGGTGGCATGATCGGCGTCCGATTGCCGAGGTTCCGAAGCTCCGAGATCAACAGGTTCCAACTTTCTGCGATTAGGCACACCATCCTGACTCGATTTCTTCCAATTCATTACCGCGATTCAATCATGAGTTACCTGTTCTGCGTTTCGGCACTCTGCCTGGGTTCGCGCCAATCCCCGCACCGGGAAGACTCAAGCGACCGCTGTGGCCGTGAGAATCGTGAGGCCGTCAATCGCTTCGTAATCGCTGGCGTTATGGGTCACCAGCGGGATGTTCAGTTGGAGCGCTGGTGCTGCGATCCACGCATCCGGAAATGAGATCGGTCTACCCTTTTTCTCGCATTCGGTCTTGATCCGTGCCCACTGATTTGCGGTGTCGACGTCTGGTAACAGAGGTTTGAATCGGGAAAGAAAACGGCCCATCAGTTCACGCCGCCAGGTTCCCCACTTCTTCGCTTCCATGCCATACTCGATTTCGGCCAACGTGATTAGCGAAACCGTCAGAGACCTTCCGGCGAGAATCGCCCGGTACGTGGAAGCAAGCTGATGGTCTTTGAAAATGAACGAGATTACATCGGTGTCCACAACCACCAATGGAGTCGCGGAATCCATCGCTGTCGGATTCACTTAGAGCGTTACAGATCGAGAGTCTGACCGGCGAAGCGCCCGGACCAGGGCCACGAACTCCTCCGCTCCTTCCGGGTCGTGTTCGGTGTCTCTCTTCAGATCATCCACACTGACGGGCGGCAAGAGAATGAAGCCCTCCGGGAGAGTTGCCCGACTCGTTGCCGTTTCGGTCCTCTTGATTTCCTGCGGCATCTCGCCTATTAGTTTAACTCGTGACTGCCTTCACGCCTGTAACACGCTGAGGCATAACACGCTGAGGCTTGAGACTTGCGCGCCTCACCGGGGATCACAGGAATGAATCGTCGAACGGCCGCGGGAACAATGCGCCCAGCTTCAACGTTTCCGACTTTCCCCGCAGGTTAACCAAAACGATTTCGATATCGCCGCAGAACTCCCAGAGAATCTGCCGGCAAGCCCCGCAGGGAGGAGTCAGCACTTCGGTGTCGGCGGCGACCACCACCCGCCGGAAGCCTCCGGCGCCCTCTGAAATCGCCTTGAAAACCGCCACGCGCTCGGCGCAGAGAGTAAGTCCGTAGGTCGCATTCTCGACATTACAGCCCGTATGGATGCGGCCGGCGCCATCCTCGAGAGCAGCCCCGACTTTGAAGTTCGAAAATGGCGCGTGCGCTCTCTCGCGAACCTCCAGTGCAGCCGAAACCAGCGGATCTCTCATATCGCAGCGGGCTGCAACCGCGGCAGTACGCGTCGCAGCAGGTCCACAATCGTATCCTTCACTCGCTCGCCCGTTTCCAGCACTTCCTGATGACTGAGTTTCTGGTCCGTCACGCCGGCGGCCATATTCGTTACACAGGAAATACCCAGAACTTTCAGTCCCATGTGGTTCGCGGCGATCGTCTCGGGTACGGTCGACATCCCCACAAGATCCGCGCCGATGGTCCTCAAATACCGGATCTCCGCAGGCGTCTCGTAACTCGGTCCCGGAAGCGCGGCGTAAACCCCTTCCGCCAGATCGAGTCCCATCTCGCTCCCGGTTTGCCGCGCAATATCGCGATATTTCTTCGAATAAGCCTCACTCATGTCGGGAAATCGCGGGCCGAGAGATTCGTCGTTCGGTCCGGTGAGCGGATTTTGTCCCATCAGATTAATGTGGTCGGAAATCAGCACCAGCTGGCCCGGCTTGTAAGATTCGTTCACGCCGCCGGCGGCATTCGTCAGAATTACCGACTCCACGCCGAATTCCGCGAGTGTCCGGATTCCAAAAACTACGTGAGCTGCCGTATAGCCTTCATACAGGTGCACGCGGCCTGCCAGCACCGCGACAGCGACACCCGTCAACCGTGCCGACAACCAGTTTGCCGGCATGCCCGACGGCCGTCGATTGAGGCCAGCCCGGAATGTCGCCGTAGCGAATCACGCTTTGGTTTTCGAGCGTATCCGCAAACGCGCCGAGTCCACTTCCCAATACCACGGCCACGCGCGGCCAGACCGTGGATTTGGATTCGATAAAGTCGCTGGCGACGGACACGGAATTACTCCATCTCTAAAGCAGCATGCCTGCGATGCAGGCCGACATGAAATTCGCCATCGTTCCCGCGGCGACGGCGCGCATTCCCAGCCGCGCAAGGTCCGACTTGCGGCTCGGCGCCAGGGCGCCGATTCCGCCTACCTGAATCGCGATTGAGCTGAAGTTTGCAAAACCGCAGAGCGCATAAGTGGCGATGGTGAAGGAATGCGGGTCGAGTTGATTTCTGATCTTGCCGAGGTCGATGAACGCGATGAATTCGTTGGTCACCAGCCGTTCCCCCAGCAGTCTTCCGATCGATGCGCAATCGTTCCACGAAACGCCGAGCAGCCAGGCCACGGGCGAGAAGACGATCCCGAACAGCTGCTCCATCGACGCCGGAATCCAGCTGATATGGCCATGCGCCCAGCCAAAAATCCCGTCCGCGAGAGCGATCAATGAGAGGAAAGCGATCAGCATTGCGGCGATATTCAGACACAATTGCAAACCGTCGCCGGCGCCCTGCGCGGCCGCGTCGATGATGTTCACGGAACTGTTCTCGAGTTTCACCTCGACCTTGCCCGCGGTGACCGGAATGCCCACTTCCGGCTCAAAAATCTTGGCCAGCATGATGGTCGCGGGCGCCGTCATGATCACAGCCGTCAGCAGATGCTGAATCTGCACATGGGCGAACAAAACATAGGCGGCCATCACAGCGCCCGGACACGTGCGCCATGCCGCTGACCATAATGGTGAAGAGTTCCGATTCGGTCAGGCCCGCGATGAACGGCCGGATGGTAAGCGGCGCTTCCGTCTGGCCCATGAAAATGCTCGCCGCAACGTTCAGCGATTCGGCGCCGCTTGCGCCCATCACCTTCTGCATTACGATCGCGAACGCCTTCACCAGGATCTGCATGATCCCGAGGTAATAGAGGATCGAAAAGAACGAGGCGATGAAGATGATGATCGGCAGCACCTGAAACGCGAACAAGCTTCCCATCGATCCGCTGGAACTTCCCAGCATATCGCCGAATACGAATTTGCTGCCGTATTCCGAGTAACCGATCATCGACGTTACGGCGACGCTGGCAGCCTGAAACAGCTTGCCCGCGCTGGTTTTGAGAACGATTACCGCAAAGGCGAACTGCAGCCCCAGACCCCAGAGCAGAATTCGCAGCTTTGATTTGCCGCTTATGGCGCGAGAGCAACCACGCGACGGCCAGGATAACGACAAGTCCGAGAAGACCCGTTAGCCGGCCCATTAAAACTAGCCGACTACCTCGAGTATCAATTCCCGCTCATCGGGGCGGTTGCCTGAGATCCGGAATGCGTCTTCCACCAGATCGGCGGCTTCGTCCAGGTTCTCTTCCGACGTGTAGTAGAGGCGGCAAAGCACCGATCCCGCATCCACTTTTTCGCCCGCTTTCACTTCGAGGATCACGCCCACCGCGGGATCGATCGACGTCTTCCTTGCGGTTGCGGCCCGCGCCCATCATGGTGGATGCGCGGCCGATGTCCTCGGCCATAATCGCGCTCACGAAGCCGGCGCGCGGCGAAAGAATCTCCCGCATCCCGGTGGCGTTCGGAAGCAGTTCGAAGCGGTCGAGCGCCTGCGGATTTCCGCCCTGCGCCTCCACCACCTCTTTGAACTTGCGGTACGCCGAGCCATCCATCAGCTTGTCTTCGGCGAGCTTGCGGGCGTCGTCGAGCGTCGCGGTGATCTTGCCGAGGTGAATCATGCGCGCGGAAAGTTCGAGGCTCAGGCGCGTCAGATCCGCCGGCCCCGCTTTCTGCAGCGTCTGCGAAACTTCCATCACTTCGAGCGCGTTACCGACCGCATAACCGAGCGGCTGGTTCATGTCGGTAATCAGCGCCTGCACCTTCTTGTCGAGACGGCGTCCGATTCCCACCATCGCCTGCGCCAGACGCCGCGCTTCCACCTGCTTCTTCATGAATGCGCCGTTGCCCACTTTCACGTCGAGCACCAGCGCATCGAGACCCTCGGCCATCTTCTTCGACATGATCGAAGAAGCGATCAGCGGAATCGATTCCACCGTGCCCGTCACGTCGCGCAGCGCATAAAGCCGCTTGTCCGCCGGCGCGATCTCCTCGGACTGCCCCATGAAGGCCAGACCCAGTGCGGCGAGTTGCGCGCGGAACTGATCGAGCGTGAGATCGGTGCGGAATCCCGGAATCGATTCCAGCTTGTCGAGCGTCCCACCGGTATGGCCCAGACCGCGGCCCGAAATCATCGGCACGATCACGCCCGCCGCAGCCGCAATGGGAGCGCAGATCAGACTGGTCTTGTCGCCGACTCCGCCGGTCGAATGCTTGTCGACCTTGACGCCCGGAATGTCATCCAGGTTGAGAGTTTCACCCG
Organism: Terriglobia bacterium; assembly: GCA_963831795.1. GTDB lineage: Bacteria > Acidobacteriota > Terriglobia > Bryobacterales > Bryobacteraceae > BOG-234. The sequence goes on from CAWHSB010000004.1 coordinate 95,228, forward strand.
AAGACGATCATGACTTCGGTGAAAGAGCTCAGTTCCCGATCTGTCATGCCCGTAAAAAACGTGGCCATCAGGAACGCGGACATCTGATAATCGGGAATCTCGCCGGTGGTATACCCGTCGATCAGGTACTCGGATTTCTTCCACACTTAGCTCTTCGCCCCCGCGTTTCCGCAGGATCAGGTCAACTGTGCGCATGTTAAACGTCTAGCGTATCATGTTAACCCACTGATAGTAAAGGACAAGCGCTATGCGGGCTGAATCACGGGCATCGGCAGCCTGTATTCTCCGCGGAAGATTTCCGAAAACAACGACATCACTTCTTCGTGAATCAATCCGTTGTCCGCGGCAATATGCGGGGATTTCAGATTGTGAGACGCCGCCTTTCATGTCCCGGCACACTCCGCCCGCTTCTGTCACCAGAAGTTTTCCGGCCGCCATATCCCACGGACTCAGTCCGAACTCCCAGTACCCGTCCAGCCGTCCGCAGGCGACATACGCCAGATCGATCGCTGCCGAGCCGCCGCGCCGCACTCCGTGGCTCGCCATCGCGAGCTGATGATAGAAATGGATGTTCACGTCGAGGTGCCGGCGGCGGCTGGGAAACCCGGTGCTGAACAGGCACTCTTCCAGGTTCGGCGCCTGCGAAACATGGATACGGCGCGCCGTTCAGAAAGGCGCCTCCGCCCTTCTCGCAGGTGAACAATTCCTTGCGCGTCGGATCGAAGATCACGCCCGCAATCAGTTCGCCGGCCTTTTCGAGCGCCAGCGTGACGTTATAGATCGGATAGCCGTGGGCGAAGTTGGTGGTGCCGTCGAGCGGATCCACATACCATCGGATATTCGGAAGGGCTCTCGTGTCCGCTGCCCTCTTCCGCCACGATGCCGTGGTCCGGATAGCGCGCCTTCAGCCGCTCGACAATCAGTTTCTCCGATGCCCGGTCGGCTTCGGTCACCAGATCGAAATCGCCCTTTAAGTTCGAAACGCGACGTGGCGCTCGAAGTAGTACCGGAGCAGAGATCCGGCTTCATGCGCGATCTCGATCGCGCTTTCGAGAAAGATTGCCATTGCGCGCTCTACGACAACCTCGTACAGGTACTTGATGTCGTGCTTGAAGATAAACAGATTCGGCGCGTCCGTGCGCGTCACGCGGATGAAGCGCTGGTCGTAGTATTCGACTACCCCGCGCACTTCCTCGTCGTCGCTCAGTTTCACGCACGACGGGAATCTTCTGATCGATCAGATGTTTCAGATACTTGATCTCTTCGAACGTCTGTTCCGGGGGCCGCGAAGTTTTGGCCTTTGCTTCTGCCACGTTAGTTTTGGGAGCTCCTCTGTCTGGGCGGCTTGGGCGGCGGCGGCTTGCCGGGCTTTCGAACGGAATTGCCGTCCGGGTCCGAAGTCATTCGCGCGCCGGACGCCACGGCCAGCGCCTCTCCATAGTATCCATTGCGCGCTTTTACCTGCAATTGCGGGTTGGCGAGCGAGATCTGAAGGGTATGAAAACGCTCTTTTGTGGCAGGTACGTTCTTCGGATAAAAGGCCAGCAGATACTGCGTGCGCAGATCGCGAATAATCTGATCGAAAGCCTCATCGAGCGCCGCGCCCAGCGACGGCGCGAAGACCCGCCCGCCTGTGCGCTCTGCCATCGTGGTAAGCGCATTTTCGCCGCCTACATTGCGTCCGACCTCGTTCGTTATCGGTACCACAAGCACCGGATAGATCACGGCGTCGGCCAGTTGCGCCGCCTCTGTAGCGCGCTGAAAATCGCTATGGCTCGTCGTGTCTCCGCCATCGGTCACAATCACCAGCACCTTGCGGCCGTGGCGGTCCTCAATATCGCGCGATGCGAGCAGAATCGCATCGTAAAGGGAGGTGCCGGCATCCCCGCGAAGTGACCGTAGCGCGTGCTCGATTGACGGCACATTGCGGGTGAAGGGGCGTTGCTTGACGATCTCCCAGTTGAAACTGTAAAGCGCGACCGCGTCCGCGGGATTGCTTTCCTTCAGCAGGACGCGCACGAATCGCGTGACCGAATCGGTTTCGTATTTCAGGTCCTTCGCTGTAGAGCCGCTGTTGTCGATCAGAACCGCGACCGAGAGCGGCTGGTCCGTCTGCCGCTCGAAGATCGAAATCTGCTGGACGACGCCGTTGTCGCGAACTTCGAAATCGCCCTTCTCCAGCGATCCCACCAGCGCGCCGGACTGGTCTTTCACCGTGGCGAGAATGCGGACCAGTTGCACGTTCTCGCGGAACACCGGGTCTGTCCTGCGCACTGCCAATGATGCCGCGCTAAGAAACAGCAGCGCGAGGCGCATTCTGGTCCCATTCCCCTTCCACCCAGATCTCGCCGTCTTCAAAGAACTCCTTTTTCCAGACGGGAACCAGTCGTTTGAGCCGGTTGATGCCTTCGAGCGCGGCCTCGAACGCCGGTTTCCGATGCGGCGCGGCGACAACGACGGCGACGCTCGCTTCGCCGATCTCCATCGTCCCCAGCCGGTGCACCATTCCGATCCGGCTGATCGCATACTGACCCGCGAGCTCGCGCCCGATTTCGGCCATTTTGCGGATCGCCATTGCTTCGTAGCATTCGTATTCCAGCCGCAGGGTCGCACGGCCACTTGTATTGTTACGGACTACGCCCTGGAAAGTTACACTCGCGCCGTCACATCCCTGAAGCAAGCGGGTTTCGAGGCTTCGCAGATCGATCGGCTGCCGGGTGAGCGCGAAGTAGTGCCCTTCAGGGTCCTGAATTTCCAGCACCGGCGCAGGGCCGGTCGCGCCCCCGCTGACCGGCGGCAGCAGCGCCACTTCATCTCCTTCGGCAAGCGGTTCGCCAGGCGAAGCAAATTCGTGGTTGCGGGCGATTACGATGCTGGATGCCATGGGCCGCAATTTCGGAAACTCGGTCGCATAATGCTCGAATACGGCCCCGGCCGTCGAGCCTTCCGGCAGCTTCAGCCGGGCCTCGGGTCCCCCGCAGATCTCTTTCAAAAGCCCGAAAAACAGAACTTTGATGTGCACTAAGTCCAAGCTATCAGAACCGCGCTCGCTACAATTTATGCCGTGCCGCAACATGTGACCAGCGTCCGCGTCCGTTATGCCGAAACCGACCAGATGGGAATCGTTTACTACGCCAACTACCTGGTATGGATGGAGGTGGCGCGGGTCGAATATTGCCGCGCGATCGGTTTCCACTATAAGGATATGGAACTCGACGACGGAATTCTGCTGGCCGTGGCCGAGTCCCACTGCCGGTACCTGAGCCCCGCCCGGTTCGACGAAGAGATCTCGATTTCGACCACGATCGCCGAAGTGAATCACCGGTTCGTCACCTTCAATTACGAAATGACTTGCTCCGAGCGGCGGGTCGCCACGGGCCAGACGCGCCACGTTTTTCTGAACCGTGAGCTGCGACCCGTTCGGCTGCCCGATAAATACGCCCGCATGTTCGGAATCGTTTAATCATTCGCTATCGTGGAGGTAGTGGCCCACCGCGTCGTCATTGTCGGAGGCGGGTTCGGCGGACTTTACGCTGCCCGTTCGCTCAAACACGCGGACGTTGACCTCACCCTGATTGACCGGCGTAATTTCCATCTCTTTCAGCCCTTGCTTTATCAGGTCGCGACGGGAGCCTTGTCTCCCGGCGAAATCGCGGCGCCCCTTCGTTATGTCCTGAACCGGCAGAAGAACACGAAAGTTCTGCTGGGCAAAGTGGAAGATATTGACGTGACCGGCTGCGCGGTAATCCTCGAGGACGGTTCGCGGGTCCCTTACGACACGGTGATTCTCGCCACCGGATCGACGCACAGCTACTTTGGCCATCCCGAATGGGAGCCGTTTGCGCCCGGCTCTGAAGACCGTGGAGGACGCGACCGAAATCCGCTCGCGCCTGCTCCTGGCGTTCGAGCGCGCGGAAAGGGAGACCGATTCCGGCGCCCGACGGGCGGAGCTTACCTTCGTGATTGTTGGCGGGGGGCCCACCGGGGTGGAACTGGCGGGCGCGATCGGTGAGATTTCTCGAGACACCCTGAAAAAAGACTTCCGGCGCATCGATCCGGCAGATGCCAGGATTTTTCTGATCGAAGGAACCGACAGAGTCCTCCCCACCTACTCGCCGAAGCTGTCGCGCGCCGCGGAACAGGCCTTGACCAGGCTGGGCGTGGAGGTACACACCAGCGCCATGGCCACCATGGTCGACCGCGACGGCGTCACGGTGAAACTGAAGGACGGCGAGATGCGCATCGCGGCGACAACAGTCTTTTGGGCGGCGGGCGTGAAGGCTTCTCCGCTCGGCCGGGTATTGGCCAATAAGACGGGCGTGAACCTGGATAAGGCCGGACGAGTTCCAGTCGAACCCGACTTGTCAGTCGCGGGCCATCCCGAGATACTCGTGATCGGCGATCTTGCGGGATTTCTGCAAGACGGGAAGCAACTTCCCGGCGTGGCCCCTACCGCCATCCAACAAGGCCATTACGCCGCCAAACTGATTCAAGGCCGGCTGCGAAACGAAAAAACAAAGCCATTTCACTACTTCGACAAAGGCAGCCTGGCGACAATCGGCCGTAATTCCGCCGTGGCGAAGATCGGGCCACTGGAATTTTCAGGCATCCTCGCCTGGGCCGCCTGGCTGTTTATTCATCTCTTATATATCGTGGAATTCGAGAGTCGGCTGTTGATCGTCGTCCAGTGGGCTTACGATTACTTTACGCACAACCGCGGCGCGCGCCTGATCACCGGCAATCTGGAAAACCCGTAATTCTGATTCGGGTGGCAAAGATTTATTCGCGGGTGTCAAAAAATCGTGACAGGCCCAAAGCTATTTCCACGCGAATTTCCGGATTTCCCGGCCGCGGCAGTCCGGGATCCAACCGCGCGGACCAGCGGCACATCCTGCCGTTTCGCCGCCCACACGAATCCAAGGCTGGTCCTGACCTCACCTGTCTCGATCGGCCGCCGCAATTCGTGAAAGGCGCCGGCATCAGACAACTCTGACCACGGAAGGACGTCGGAAAAACCGGCGCAGGCTATGGGAAGAGCTCTCGGGGACGATTCCAGAACGCGTTCCAGGGCATCCTGCCACGAAAGGTCGAGCCTCGCGGCATCGAAAATAACCGCCACGACCTCTTTCCTCCCGCTGATCTCTTTCAGGAATTGCAGATTCTCCGTCTGGATAACCGCCCACCCGAATTCCGCTGCCACACCGTCGAAAATAGCGCGATCAATGTTGAGATTCCCGAGCAGCACTACGGTTCCAGTGGACATGTCGGCCTCACGAAGAGCACGTTACTTGCCGAAGGCTACCACACTTTTCAGCGCATAAAATCGTCAGTGTGGGTCACGAATTCGGGATACGCTCCGGCGCCCAATTCGTGCAGGTCCATCCCCTGCTGATCGCCCTCGATAGCCGACCCGCTGGGGGCGCACCAGATTCAACAGCCAGTTCAGTCCGTACGTCAGCGGCAAAACAAACCCAATCAGCGTGGCGATCCCGACGATCTGAGCCATGAATTGCCCCGGCATACCGGACGGAGTCCCCAGACCGGCGAACAACCCCGCCGCCAGCACTCCCCAGATTCCACCCGCCCCGTGGACCGAAATCGCGCCGCCCGGGTCGTCTATCTCAAGGCGCAAATCGAGAAGTTCCACAAACAAGGGAATCAAAGCTCCCGCGACGAGACCAATGATGACCATCACGGCCGGCGGAACCAGGGCGCAGCCCGCACTGCCCGCGACCAGCCCGCCGACCCAGCCGTTGGCTGTCAACGAAGCGTCCGGTTTACCGAACCTCAGCCTGGTAACGATCGCCGCCGCCAGCGCCGCCGCTGACGCTCCCATCAACGTATTGATGGCGATCATCGGAATCCGCGCCGTGTCGGCACCGGTGAACAGAACCGCTCCGGCCGAGTTCAACCCCAGCCAGCCGACAAATGAAACCATGCAGCCGAACAGCACCAGCACCGCGTTATGCCCGGGGAGCGCCATCGGCATACCTTCGGCCCCGTATTTGCCGCGCCGCGGACCGACGATCCAGGCGATTGCGAGAGCGGTTAGTCCGCCCGTCGCGTGAATTGTTCCCGAACCGCCGGTATCGATATACCCCTGGCCGAGACGAAAATTCAAACCCAATTGCGCCAGCCAGCCGCCACCCCAGCTCCAGTGAGCGAAAAGGGGAAAAGTCACTCCCGCCAGAAGAGCGGTCGAACCGCAGATTGCGCCGAGCCGCCATCGGTCGGAACTGCTCCCGAGGGGAATCAGACCTGCCAGTCCCGCGGCGACGATTCCGAACCACGCGAAAAGAAATGCCGGAGAACCGCCGGACGCGAGGCTCGCGATAAACCCGCGAAAGAACCAGGGCTCCGCGCCGAGCCAGTACCACGGGCGGCCCGCAGCCTGGAAACTGTAAGTCAAGCCGCCCGGGTACCCTTCGAATGCCCAGCCGCACACGAACCAGGCGCATGCCGCGACAGCCACGATGCACAGCGCCGCCATCATCGAGTGCGCGGCGTTGCGCGAACGGCCCAGCCCGGCGTTAATCAGCGCTAGGCCGCAACCCGAAAGCGGAGCCAGCATAAGAAAAAGGATGCAGAGCGTGGTCTGGATTTCAGACAGATTGGCCGGCAATTCAGTTCTCATTCTCGCGTGGTATCAAGTGGGCGCGCACGGCCAGAGCCAGGCCAAGCGCCTCCACCGCCATACCCGCCGCCACAAATGCGTCTCGCGGAACCGCGCGCGTCAGGAGAGACAACGCGGAGAGCACCAGCGCCCAACCGGCCAGCAGTAATAAAAACGCGGCGATTTTCATGCTTTAGAGGTCGAACCGCTTCCGTTGGTTCAAAATATCACATCCATGGGACATTCCAACCGGCCTGTTTTCAATAACATTGCGCGCGGTTCTATCGAAGGATATCTGCCGCCTATCCAAAAGCTCTATCCCAGTCATAAGAAATTTGACTTTCCCTTTGCGAAATAACGCTGTGAGTATAGAAGGACCGGAACGCGTCACGTCTTGGCTTGCGGCCCGAGATTGAATAACAAAGGAACCAAAATCAGGACAGCTTATGGCAGATAACGCTCCTCAAATGCAAGCAACATTGGGCCTCACCGGCCTGACGATGAACGCCATGGCGCTCATCGCGCCCGGCGCCTTTCTCTGGCTCACGTTCGCTCCCCAGGCTGCGGAAGGGGCGACCGCTCCCTCCATGTGGATCGGTATTCTCTTCGCCTTGTTGCTGTGTCTGGCCACGGCGGTCTGTTATGCGGAAATGGCGAAGCTGTATCCCGGCACAGGCAGTTCTTACTATTTCGCGGAACAGTCGTTTCTGAATCACTCGACCGCCTGGAAATATGCGCGGCTTTCGAAGTTCATCGTCGGCTGGGGCTCGCATCTTTATTACTGGATCTATCCCGGCGTGATGGTCGGCGTCACCGGCGTCATTTGCGGCTACCTGGTGGGAACTCTGTGGCCCAATGTCATGAGCGCAACCAACCCCGGCCCGATGTTCATGATGCTCGTCGCCATCGTCTTCTCGTTCGCGGTCGCTTACATCGCTCATCGCGGCGTTAACGGATCCACGGCGGTCAATATCGCGATCAACGTGATCCAGATCTCGGCGCTTGCTGGTCTTCGCCGTGATGGCGTTCAGCTATCGCTCCACGCACCCGGCCGGGACCCCCGGCTGGCAGTTCGATTCAACGACGGGCGACGCGTACACCTATGAGTTTCAGACGGAGAAGGTGACGGCTAACGGTACGACGACCGACAGCATCGTCCGCGACACGAACATGGTCCCCAAGCCGAAGCTTGACGCTGCCGGCAAGCCGGTGCCGTTCATCGTCGACTATCCCGAAAACGACGACAAGGGCGTCTTCCTGACTCATCCGAGCGCAAGCTCGGTAGTTGGAATCCACAACTTCGCGTGGATGTTCGTTCAGGCGACCGTCGCCATTCTGATTCTGGTCGGATTCGAATCGGTCACGTCGATGGGCGGCGAGGCGAAGAATCGCCAAACGGGACGTTCCTATCGCGGTCGTCACGTCGCTGCTGGTGCAGGGGGCGTTCTGTTATCTGATCGAGTATTTTGCGGCGAACTACTTCCTGAGCAGCGGGTACACGATGCAGAACGCATCCGGTTCGGCGGCGCCGATCGGCGACATGATGGTGATCCTCGGCAACGCATTTCTTCGGTCAGGGCGGCGGACGCATCTTCATGCTGGTCGAGGCCTTCACGGTCGTTCTCGCGCTGATCGGCACCACGCTCTCCTGCATGAATACCGGCGCTCGCGTTACTTACGCCATGGGCAAGGACGACGAAGTTCCGGAACACTTCGGCATGCTGCACTCCGAGAACCTGACCCCTCACCGCGCAATCTGGACTCTGGCGGTTATCTCGGCCGTCGTCGGCTGCCTTTCGGTTTCCATGCTCTTCGGCGACGGCCCGGCTCTCAGCGACGCGACCATCAAGGCTCTGCCGCAGGGCTTCTTCTCCAGCTTCGGGTATCCGTCGCACGACGTGATGGCGGCAATGCCGAACAGCCTGCTGACGATCACGCTGGCTTCGAACTTCGGTACCTTCCTGCTTTACGCACTGAGTTGCATCATCTGCATGGTCGCTTTCCAGGGTCATGCCATGTACAACCCGATCAAGCACCTGTTTATTCCGATGTTCGGTCTGGTCGCCAATCTGGCTTGCATGGCCTTCTATCTCATCGGACCGTTCATGGGATACGGCACCAAAATGGAACCTCTTGCTCGCGCTGGGAATCGCCGCCGTCTGGGGCATCTACGGCGGCGATCTACTTCCTGTCCGTCCAGCAAGAAGAAGGGCAGAACGACGTTGGTCGGGCAGCGAGGGCGCGCTGCCGCTCACTAACCGTCGCAACATATAACCGCGAGAAAACCCCTCGCTGGCGCCCGAGGCCTTTCCGGCTCCGGGCGCCGGCGAGGGGTTATGTTTGATGCGGGTAGAATAAACGAGGCTCTAAAACAGGACAATGTTCGCAGGCGCTGCCGCGGGTGCGGGAAAGCCGGGCTCCTCACAACCTTCCATGCTGGATCTCGAGTTTGCCGAACTGTCCGACGTGGGTCGCGTCCGCGATCACAACGAAGACTATTCCGGCCACGTGTTGCCCGCCTCGCGAGAACGAAGGCCGCACGCACGGCTGGCTCTTTGCGCTGGCCGATGGCGTCGGCGGGGAAGAAAGAGGCGAGGTGGCCTCGCAGACCGCGATCGAAACCCTGATCGCCGGCTTTCGCGCCGCGCCCGAGGCGAGGCGCATACGGTGCTCATGCCGCGCCTGGTTCAATCCGCCAATACCCGGATCTATGAGCTCGGCCGGGCTGCGAGCCCAGGCGGTTCGCGCATGGCGACCACTATCGTCGCCTGCGCTCTTCGTTACGATCGCGTCGTCGTGGCGCATGTGGGCGATTCACGCTGCTATCTGATCCGCCGCGGGATCGCCTCGCAGATCACTCGCGATCATACGGTCGTCGCCGAACAGGTTCGACTCGGGCTTGCTTTCCGCGCGCGAAGCCGCCGAGGCGGAGACGCGCCATCTGCTCAGCCGCTCTCTCGGCAACGATCTTTTCGTGAACGTCGAAATCGGCGATCGCCAGGTACAGGTCGACGATGTGCTGCTGCTTTGCTCGCGATGGCCTGCACGGTTCCGTGGAGGGCCAGGAAATGGGCGAGATCGTCACGTGGAATCCCGATCTGAAGACCGCGGCGGGGAAACTGATCGCCCTTGCCAACGAGCGTGACGGCAGCGATAATATCAGCGTCCAGTTGATCCGCGTCCGCGACGTCGAACGCATGGGCATGTACCGCGGACGGCCTTATAAACTGCACTAGGCGCGATACTGACAGCGCAGCGCGGCGCTTAATAATCTCGACATCGACCTTCCCATGACCCCACTCCATCCCGGCGATCATGCTCGATCATTACCGCATCGAAAATCTCGTCGCCCGCAGCGGCATGGCGTCGATTTTCCGCGCCACCGATACAGTCAATAACCGCACCGTCGCCATCAAGATTCCGCATCCGGAGATGGAGGCCGATCCGCAGCTCTTCGATCGTTTCAAGCGCGAACAGGAGATCGGAGAAAAGCTCGATCATCCCGGCGTGATGAAGGTTTACAAGGACGAGCATCGCAGCCGCATCTACATGGTGATGGAGTGGGTCGAGGGCCAGCTGCTGCGGAACATTCTGGGCGAACTGCAGGAAACTACCGCCGGAGCGCGCCGCCCAGATCACCGCGCGGATTTGCGACGCCTTGGACTACATTCACTCCCACGGCGTGGTGCATCGCGATATGAAGCCGGAAAACATCATGGTCGATCCCGAGGACCACATCAAGCTGATCGATTTCGGCATCGCTGCCAATGAAGGCTCGCGCCGCCTGACCTTCGCGAAGTTATCCAACGTGATGGGCACGCCCGACTATATTTCGCCGGAGCAGGTGAAGGGCAAGCGCGGGGACGCTCGCAGCGATATTTATGCCGTGGGCGTGATGCTCTATGAAATGCTGACGGGGAAAGTGCCGTTCACCGGGAACAACCCGTTCCTGATCATGAACGATCGGTTGCTGAACAGCCCGGTTCCGCCGCGGGAAGTCGATCCCTCGATCACGCCGGCGATGCAGGAGATCATTTACCGGGCGCTCGAACGCGACCCCAAAAATCGTTACGGGACCGCGCGCGAGTTTGCGTGGGATCTCGAGCATCAGGATCAGGTTGGCGTGTCCGGCGATCGGCCTGAGTTGCACGACTGGAAGAACCGCAAGTCGCACTTGCCGAAGAAGATTCTCAACGTACGTCGCTGCTCGCGCTGATACCGATTGCGGTCTTTTCTCTGCTGCTGTGGGTCGCGCGGAAGGCATGACATAAGAAGGCGTGAAACGGAAGGGGCGGGATTAACGCGTGTTTCCGGGGCGCGCCAAGGCCTCGTCACTCCTGGGCAGGGTTGCCGACCGGCAGATTCCCGGCTTCCTTTTTCAGTGATATATTCCATGACTGGATCTCCGTGCGTCCACAGCCCCGTCATGCTCTTGTTCTTACGACTCTCGTAATTGCGGCGCTGGGGGGCTGCGATCAGTCGCCTTCCGGCCCATCATACGCCCGCGTCGACCAGCTCTTTGCCGAGTACAACAATCCGCATTCTCCTGGCTGCAGCGTCGCCGTCAGCCGCAACGGCGCTATCGTGTACGAGCACGGGTACGGTATGGCCGACCTCGAATGGATCATACCCATCACGGCCACAACCGTTATGGGCGCGGCTTCCATCTCGAAACAATTCACCGCCATGAGCATTCTGCTGCTCGCGCAGCACGGGAAGCTCTCACTCGACGACGACGTCAGCAAATACATCCCCGAATGGGCGGATCACGAGCATCACGTCACAATTCGCCATCTGCTTACACATACCAGCGGGCTGCGCGAAGGATTCGTCCTTCTGGGACTGGCAGGGCAGTCGCAAACGAACGAGGCAATGGTGCGCATGCTCGCGCGTCAGCACGGCGTGAACACTCCGGCGGGCACTGAATTCATATACAACAATGGCGCATACAACCTGCTCGGGAGCATAGTGAAGCGGGTCAGCGGTCAGTCTCTGCGCGATTTTGCAGACGCGAATATCTTCCATCCGCTCGGTATGACTCACACGCAGTTTCGTGATGACCCCGCGCTGCTCATCACAAATCGCGCCGCCGGCTATACGACTGATGCCCAAGGCGTGCACGCCAACCCCGAGGCCGTCGTGGTCGGCAACTCCGGCTTGTATACCACTGCACACGATCTTCTGCTGTGGGAGAACAATTTCGACAACCCGCGCGTCGGCACTCCCGAACTGCTGGCCGAAATGGAGAGACCCGCGGTGCTCAACAGCGGCAAGCCCACACAATACGGCTTTGGTCTGTTTCTGCTGAACTATCGGGGCCAGCGGACCGTCGAACACTCCGGTGGCGGCAGCGGAGTCTCATCCAACGTCATTCGCTTCCCCGATCAAAAGCTCGCCATCGCGCTGTTGTGTAACTCGGACGCGATCAACCCCATCGTCCTGACGAACAAAATCGCCGATCTTTACCTCGCGAATGTCCTGACGCAGGTTCCTCCCCATCCCACATCGGCTCGCGTCACCGTAGCCGCCTCAGACCTGTCTTCCGCAGCCGGCTTATATCGCGGTATTTCAGACAAGGATCCGGGCGATATGCGCGTTTCCGTCCACGACGGCAAATGGATTGGCCACAGTTCCTACGGCGACGGTTCCGATTTCGATCTGATTCCTGTAGACCTCCGGCACGCCCGTGGTCCCGGCAGGATGATGTTTGAATTTATTCCTGCCGCGGCGGGCCATCCGCGGGAGTTGCATGTTACGGGCGGTCGCGCGGGGGATGCTGATTTCGTGTTGACCTCGTACAATCCGCAGGCGGCTGAGTTGCGGTCCTTTGGTGGCCAGTATTGGAGCGACGAATTGCAGGCTGCCTTCACGGTCCTGGCGCGCGATTCCAGCCTGATGATTCAGCTGCCCGGTCAGGCGCCCTCCCCGCTCCAGCCCTTTGAAAGGGATGCATTCCTTGGCCCGGGAATCCTGTTATTCGTCCGCGATGTCCACGGAGCCGTTAACGGATTCATACTGGACCACTCCAGCGTCCGCAAACTCGGTTTCAGGCGTATGCAGTCGGCGCCGTGATAATCCGGGTAATTCCGTCCATGGGTTCGATTCACTTAAGCCGAAGCATATCGCTGACCCACAGATTTCTCCGACGAGGCAAAAAAAAAGCCGGCGGGCTCCGAAGAGCGTCGCCGGCAGGAGAAAACGCACTGTCAGACGCAGATGTTATTTGTACGGGCCGAGCAGAAACATTAATGCGCCGGTGAAGGTCGTCTGATTCTGGATGATCTGGTCGGTGCCGCGGAAGAAGAAGGGCGCATTCGTCCAGTCGTGGCGGTATTCCAGCCTCGCAATGATGTGGTCATTGTACTTATATTCGCCGGTGGCCGTTCCTTCCTTGACCGTCTGTTGTGTGCCCGTGCTGTATCCGTCTCTGTCGTCGAAGACTTCAGCCCTGGCCGAGAGGGCGATGTGCTTCGTCAGCTGGTAGTGGGCCGCTCCGGCCACTCCATACCAGTTGGCGGCACCGATCCCGCTGGCGTTACCGTTCTGGCCCCAGTCTCCGTTGACGTAGAGATTAAGCTTACTTGAAGGCGTCAGCACCAGATTGGTATCGACCAGGTTCCTTTTCCCGGTATCTGTGCCGAAGTTATTAGGGCCCTCATAGTAATTGACATACCATGTGAATAAGGTTTTGGTCCAGGTGGAAGTGACGCCTATGTTCTGCATGTTGTGGCTTCCCCAGTCGGTATTCCACGCGTTGACTACCTGCGCGCCGATCGTCCAGGTCTTTGTGAGCGGCATAGTGATTCGCAAGCCGGAGTGGTAATAGGGGATTGCCCACGCGAAAAGCAGCGAGCGAGAGTAGTTCCAGTTGGCGTTCGCTTCGATTACTTCCGCGCCCGCCGAAGTCACAAAACTTCCGTAATCGATCTCCGCGCCGTTCGTGTGGTGCGGCTTCCAGATCACGTAAGCCTGCTCGATGTATCTGAGCGCTTTATTGTTCTGCGCGGCGATGTCGCCGGCGTGGATCTGGCGCATTGTTTCGCCGAAGCCCGCGTCGATGTGAAACCCGAACTGCTGATCGGATTTATCGACCGTCACCTTCATCATGCTCAACCTCGGCGTACCGTTGTTGTCGTTGAAATTGTACAGCCCGTTGCCGAGCCCGTTGCCCTCACCGTCGGACGGGTGATTGAAATTCACAGTGACGTATCCATCAGCATAGGCGCTGAATACCCAGCCTTTCAATTTGGCGGGCGCGGCGGGTGGTGTTGCAGGCGCAGCCGCCGCCTGCGCATCGGGCGCGGGCGCCTGAGCCTGGTCCGGCGTGTCTGTGGGCTGCGGGGTGTCAATGTCTGCCGCCCACGCAGACAACGCCAATGCCAGGATGCAGAGCGGTAATCGCATCAATTTTTCTATTCTCCTTAATTAAATAGAAAGTGATACATACGAGGTATCGTTCTTCCCTTGAGTGGAAGACTCAGTGTATGTGCCGTCAAAGAATTGGAGGAAATAAATTTTTTGGATGGGCCTTATAGCAGATTGTTGCTTTCCGATGACCGCTTGGAAACAAAAGAACTTATCTCTGCGATAGAGAAGTCTGATGCGCGGGATTGGAATTATTTAATGAAGAGCGCCGTCAGTTAGGACTAAAATGCGGACGTGGCGCCCGTATTATATTAATTCGCATAGGCGCCCTCCATCGGAGATTCGATTTTCCGGAACCCGCGACGCAACCTTTTATATGTCGTAGTACAGCGAAAATTCGTACGGATGCGGACGTAAACGTACCGCTTCCGCCTCGAATTTTCGTTTGTATTCTATAAAGGTCTCGATCAGCTCTTCGGTAAAGACGTCGCCCTTGAGAAGGAACTGATGGTCCTCTTCGAGGCAGTTCAGCGCCTCGTCGAGCGACCCCGGCATCGACGGCACCGATTTCATCTCTTCCGGCGACAGATCGTAGATGTCCTTGTCGAGCGGCTCGCCGGGTTCGATCCGGTTCAGCACGCCGTCGAGGCCCGCCATCAGCAGAGACGAAAACGCCAGATAGGGATTGCAGGACGGATCCGGCGGACGGAACTCCACGCGCTTCGCCTTCGGGCTGGCCGAATACATCGGGATGCGGCAGGCCGCCGAGCGGTTGCGGCGCGAGTAAGCCAGATTCACCGGCGCTTCGTAGCCGGGAACCAGCCGTTTGTAGCTGTTCGTGGTGGGCGCAATGATCGCCGACAGCGCGCGGGCATGCTTCAGCAAGCCACCGATATAATGCAGCGCCATCTGACTTAGTCCCGCGTATCCGTCGCCCGAAAACAGCGGCTTGCCCGCCTTCCAGATCGATTGGTGAACGTGCATGCCGCTTCCGTTGTCGCCGAAGATCGGCTTCGGCATGAAAGTCACGGTCTTGCCGTACTGGTTCGCAACGTTGCGGACGATGTACTTGTACAGCGTCATGTTGTCAGCCGATTTCACCAGAGTGTTGAACCGCTGATCGATTTCGCACTGACCGGCGCTGGCGACTTCGTGGTGGTGGCATTCGATGACGAGTCCGCAGCGCTCCATCGTGTTGACCATCTCCGCGCGCAGATCCTGATAGTGGTCCGTGGGAGGCACGGGGAAGTAGCCTTCTTTGTAGCGGGGCCGGTAGCCGAGGTTGTCTTTCTCGCGGCCCGAGTTCCAGCGGCCCTCGTCGGCGTCAATGAAGTAGAAGCCGGAGTGCGCGTTC
This sequence comes from Terriglobia bacterium, assembly GCA_963831795.1. Classification (GTDB taxonomy): domain Bacteria; phylum Acidobacteriota; class Terriglobia; order Bryobacterales; family Bryobacteraceae; genus BOG-234. The sequence continues at coordinate 110,560 of CAWHSB010000004.1, forward strand.
TGGTCGAAGCGGATGTTGTCGAAGATAAAGAACTCCGCTTCGGCGCCGAAGTACGCCGTGTCGCCCGCACCCGAATTCTTGAGGTAAAGCTCCGCTTTCTTCGCGATCCAGCGGGGATCGCGTTCGTAGTTCTGCTTGGTCAGCGGATCGCGCACGTCTCCGATCATCACCAGCGTCGGCGTCTCCATGAACGGGTCCATGAATGCCGTCTCGGAATCCGGGATCAGCAGCATGTCGCTTTCGTTGATCGCCGCCCAGCCGCGGATGCTCGATCCGTCGATACCGAATCCGTCGGTAAACGAGCCTTCGCTCAACTCGCCGATGGGATACGAAATGTGATGCTGCAGGCCGGGGATGTCGGAAAAGCGGACATCGACCTGCCGCGCGCCATTCTCTTTTGCGTATTGCAGAACTTCAACTGGTGTCATCGATCCTCCAACGGACGGGGTTGTTAAAGGATTCAGTTTATCCTGTCCCGGAGAGCCCCGGCGCACGGACCGATAAAGCCTGAGTCGCGTGGCTGCGAAATTGTTTCAGACGTTTCCTCGTAACCTATACTCGAATGGACGGGAGATCCGGAAAATGGGCCAGAAATCGAAAAACAACAATCAAAAGGGCGGCAAAGAAGTCGTGAAATCCGGCAACCGCGCGGAGTTGCTTTTGCATCAGAAGGCACGGGCAATTCAGGTGTTCGGCACCGTGCGCGCGCAACTGCCGATTGCGCTTGAGGAGAGTGTCCGCAAGAGCGCGGTCGACGACCTGAACCAGGTTCTGGTCGATACGATGTCGCTGCGCGACCTCTACAAGAAGCATCACTGGCAGTTAACCGGCCCGACCTTTTACCAGCTTCATCTCCTGTTCGACAAGCACTTCGGGGAACAGGCCGATCTGGTGGACGAAATCGCCGAGCGCATTCAGATGTTAGGAGGCATCACTTATGCGATGGCTCACGACGTCGCCGAAAACACCCGGATTCCGCGGCCGCCGAAGGATCGCGAGGAGGCTCCGGTGCAAATATCGCGTCTGCTCGAAGCGCATGAAATCATCCTGCGCGAGAGCCGGGAATTTGCGAAAGCAGCCGCCAAAGCCGGAGACGACGGAACGAACGATCTGCTGGTCAGCAATGTGATCCGCACGAACGAGGCTCAGGTCTGGTTCATTTCCGAGCACGTTGTGGATGTGCCGCTTGCCAAAGCCGACTGAGGGCTCATCACGAAATAGCAGGGATCAGCGGCGCTACCGGCGCTGAGATAAAGCGTCGCGCCAAGCGGAAGCCCGGCGACATCATTGAAAACCACTCGCGAGCTTGCGTAAAGTTCCGCGGCGGACGTACACCGGCGACAAGATCGCCGGCGCTACCGGCTGACGTAAAGTTTCGCGCCGGCCAGAAGGCCGGCGGCAGCGCCGAAGCGCTGGCCCCACCCGGGCAGGTCAGGGCGTCGCGGACCGCGCTTCCTGCCGCAGATTGATGCGGTGGTGGGCCCACGATATCGAGGCCACATAGCTCGTGGGAACCAGCATGGATCGCCGATGGAGCCAGTCACCCATTTTCACGTCGAGGAATCGAAGATGCCAGGAGGATTCGTCAACGACGAAACTCTCCAGACGTCCCATCGCGCTGTAATGGCTCCAGACCTCGTAGCCGTCTACATCCGACAGACTTCTCAGATGCGGATCTTCCCCTCTGCGCACAGGGAATTCCCGTCCGATTGGAAGTGAGGCCGGAGGAAACTCCGCACTGAGAATTTCACCCATGTTCTCCCACGCGGCGGGCCAGCCGAAGTGCTCCCTCATAGCGATCTCCTGCTGGCGGGAAACCGGCTTCTTCGAATCGACGTCCGGGCTATGCCGCACCTGCTCTTTCGACAGCCGGACGCGAAAGATCTTTTTCTGCCAGTCAGGCTGATCGATCGCCGTTACGGAGATGAGGACATCCCGCCGCGAGAGCCAGTTTCCCACGTCTACAACCAGATAGCGAATCGTCCACGACTGGTCGTCGAAAAGGAAGTTCCGTACCTTTCCTATTTCGCCGTCGGTCGCAATCACTTCGGCGTCTATTAAATCGTCCAGGATGAAAAACATGTCACGGTCAGGTTCCGACTCGACTTTATCATCAGTCGAAGACAACACTGAGGTCTACGCCGGCCGTTTGTGCGCTTCGCGCCAAACGGCGCTTCGATTCCGTGAAGCTCCTCACGAGCGAAAGCGGCCTTTTTTTGCCTGCGTAATAAAAACAGATCGCGTGTCGATTTCAACTCTCCTGGTTCGACGTATCAGTAGAGCCCGATCTGTTTCGGGCCAAATAAAAAGGACAAGATGACAACGATGCGCTATTTATGTGTCTACAAACCGGGTAAGCCAGAGGGTTCTCCACCCACCGAAAACCATATGGAGGAGATGGGGAAATTCATCGAGGAATCGTTCAAATCCGGCATATTGCTGTCAACGGAAGGGTGCCTCCCGAGCGCGCTCGGAGCGCGCGTCCGGCTCTCGGGCGGAAACTACACGGTCACCGACGGACCGTTCTCCGAAGCGAAGGAGTTGATCGGCGGCTTCGCGCTGATTCAGACGGCATCGAAGCAGGAAGCGATAGACATGACAAAGCGTTTCCTCGCGGTCGCGGGCGACGGCGAGACCGAGATTCGCCAGCTGTATGAGGCGCCGCCGGCTCCCGCGAAATCGTAGCAGAGCCAGACCGAGGAGAAAAAGGAGATAAGACGATGAGATTTATGATGCTGATGATCCCCAAAGGCTATGAAAATGCCCGGCCTGACGCTATGCCGAGCGCCGACGCCGTTTCCGCCATGATGAAGTACAACGAATCGCTTCAAAAAGCGGGCGTGCTCCTCGCGCTCGATGGCCTGCATCCACCCTCCGCAGGCGCGCGCGTCTCGTTTCACGACGGAAAGCCAACGATAACGGATGGTCCTTTCACCGAGGCAAAGGAGGCCGTCGGGGGTTACTGGATGATCCAGGTGAAATCGCGGGAGGAAGCGCTTCAATGGGCTTCACGCTGTCCCGCCTCGGACAACGAGGTGATCGAGGTCCGGCAGGTGCAGGAGTTTTCGGAATTCCCTCCGGAGATCCAGGACGTGGCCGCCGGGTTTCCCGAGTTGCAGAAGCAGTCCGGAACGTCGCAATAGCTGCCGGAATCCGCCATTCTTGCGGCGGCTCACGTAAAGATGATGTGATTGGTAGCTGTGACGGCTACCAAAGTCAACGGGGCGATAGACGCGGTCTGGAGGATGGAATCCGCCAGAATCATAGCCGGTATCGCCCGGATCGTGCGCGATGTGGGCGTGGCCGAGGAACTGGCTCAGGACGCCCTTGTCGCGGCCCTTTCGCAGTGGCCAGCATCGGGTATTCCTCAGAATCCCGGCGCCTGGCTCATGACTGCCGCGAAGCATCGGGCGATCGACCATTTGCGCCGCAACCATCGAGTCGAGCGGAAGCACGAAGAGCTGGGCCGTGAGATAGAGGCCCAACGGCAGGCCGGCGTGGAGAGTCTGGAAGCGGCGATGGACGATGAGTTCGGCGACGACTTGCTTCGCCTCATGTTCGTGGCCTGTCATCCGGTCCTCTCCGCCGAGGCACGGGTTGCGTTGACGCTTCGGCTCATTGGCGGATTGACGACCGGTGAGATAGCGCGCGCGTATCTGGCGCCGGAAACGACAATCGCTCAGCGTATCGTGCGTGCCAAACGAACCCTCACCGAAAAGCGCGTACCGTTTGAGGTCCCTCGCGGAGCCGAGCTGGCAGCGCGGCTTTCGGCGGTGCTCGAAGTCATTTATCTGATCTTCAACGAGGGCTACACGGCAACCGCCGGAGCCGACTGGATGCGGCCCGCGCTCTGCGATGACGCGCTCCGGCTTGGGCGGATTCTGGCCGAACTGGCGCCCGCGGAACCCGAGGTTCACGGCCTGGTTGCTTTGATGGAGATTCAGGCGTCGCGATCGAGAGCGCGGATCAGCCCGTCGGGCGAGCCCGTTCTCCTTCTCGACCAGAATCGCTCGCTTTGGGATCACCTCCTGATCCGGCGCGGGCTGGCGGCGCTGGAGCGCGCGGAAAGACTCGGCGGCGCGCACGGACTGTATGCCCTTCAGGCTGCAATCGCCGCCTGCCACGCGCGAGCTCTGACTGCGGAGGCGACCGACTGGCAGAAGATCGTCGAGCTTTACGATCAACTCGCGCGTCTTACGCATTCGCCGATCGTGGAGCTGAATCGCGCCGTCGCGGTCGCGATGGCATTTGGCCCCGCGGAAGGACTCGCGGTTGTGGACGGCCTGGCCCTGGAGCCCGCCCTTCGGGGCTATCATCTTTTACCCAGCGTCCGGGGCGATTTTCTGGCGAAGCTGGGCCGTTTGGACGAAGCCCGCGCCGAATTTATTCGCGCGGCGGGGCTTGCCCGCAACGAACGTGAGCGGGAGATGCTTTCGGCTCGCGTCAGCGGCCTGATGCCAGCCACTTCTCCAGATGCTGCTTCTGAGAACTCGTCGCGCCAGGAAGGATCTCGAGTTGCCAGCGCTTCGGTTCCTCCGTCAGAGTAAGCGGAACGCGAATTAACTGGTCCCGGCGGGCCACGAGAATCGAAACCTTATCTCCGGGGCGATAGTTCTCCAGACGCGGCGCAAGCTGATCCGGCCGTACGCGAAATTCGTCGATCGCAATGATCTCGTCGTCCACGCTGAGCCCGGATTCAAAGGCGGGTGAATCCCGGAGGATCCGCGAGACAAGTAACCGCCCGTTGTCGGTTCGGGTGTCCACGCCCAGGGCGGCTTTTTCCGGCTTTCCCGTGCCGTTCTTCTGGTTGCGGAATCCGAGACCGAACCATTCGAGCGCCTCGGTATAATCGAGCTCCTCGGTTGATTCCACCGAGCGCCGGAAGAAATCGTCGAGGGAATGGCCGGCGACCTGGTCAGCCGTCGCGCGGAATTGTTCCGGGGTGTATCCGTGGTCACCCGAGAATTGCGCAAACGCGGTCCGCATCAGATCGTCCAGAGATTTCTTCCCGTCGGTCACGTGCCGGATACGGGCATCCAGCAGCCACCCCACCACCGCGCCCTTCGTGTAATAGCTGATGGAGGTGTTGACGGAGTTCTCATCCGGCCGATAAAGTTTGATCCATGCGTCGTAGGATGCCTGCTCGGCCGACTGGAGGAGGCGGCCCGGCGTGGATTGCAGCGAGGCGATCGTTGTCGAAAGCGAGCCTGGCGACGGCGGCGTGTCGGCGCCCAGATATTCCTGAGTTGTGGAAAGCCCGGCGCGGCGCACGGTCAGCGGCGCGTAATAATCGGTGATCCCCTCGGCAATCCAGAGGCTGCGCGTGGGGTTCTCGTTCTCGTAGTCGAATGGCCCGAGTTCCACCGGCCTCAACCTCTTGATGTTCCACGCATGAAAGTATTCGTGCGCCGCAAGGTTGAGCCAACCAAGATAGCCGCGGCGCGTACGGGTCGCCCACCGGCTGGTCATCATGCAGACGGAATTGCGGTGTTCGAGGCCGCCTCCCGCCTCCGTGATCATATTCAGGAATACGTACTTCTTGTAGGGGAGCGAACCCCACATCTCACGGTATTGCCGCACGATCTTTTCGGCGTCGGCGGCCGATCGCGGCCCGTCCCAGACGCCCGCCTCGCCCTGATTCACCAGGAAATGCGGGATACCGTCGACTTCGAAGCGATACACGGCCGGGTTTCCAGCCACGATGGGCGAATCGACCAGCGTGTCGTAATCGGGCGCTAAATAATGATGCGGGTCGTGGCCGGGAGCTTCGGGCAACCCGGTCATGGTGGTTTTCCATTGAGGCGGCAATTCCAACCGGACGTCATGCGGCCGCTTCAGGCCGCCCACGAGCGTGACGAAGGTCGGAGCGCCATTGAGCAGCGCAAACGAATCTTCCACCCAGTTCGTACGCACGGACATCTCGCGACAGTAAACCCGGTAGGAAAAGCGGATCTCAGCCGCTCCGCCGGTCTCGACTCGCCACCGATTCTTGCGCGACTTCACGTATGTCAGCTGCTTTCCCGCCTGGTCGGTAACCGAAATGGCTTCGATATTTCGGGCGTACTCGCGAATCAGGTACGATCCGGGCGTCCAGACCGGCATGAAAACTTCAACCTCGGATTGGCCCGAGGTCGGTAGCAGGGCTTCCACCGAGACGTAATGCGTCTGCGGGGCGGGGAACCGTACTACGTACCGGACTGCATTGCTATTCTGAGCTTCCACATTTATAGTTGTTGCTGCCGCTGTTGCTATGATCGCTGTCATCTTCAACCAATTCATACACATCCCGCCCCGCCGCAGCCACGGGCGAGTGGACGAAGCGCGGGTGGATGAAACCGGGCGGTGCTGGTGGTTTTCAACCATGCGGGAATGCCCCATGATAGACGAAAAGTCCCGAGAATCAAAAGCTTAGGTTAGGACAGGGAATTGCCCTTGTGTGTTTGGGCATGAGCATGCGGCGGATATCGGTATTGCTGGCGGTCGCGGTCACCTCCGGGATTCTCCTGGGGCAGCAGACCTATCCGCCGCAATACGGTTATCCCCAAGCGCCGCAACAGGGTTATCCCGCGCAACAACAGGCGTCTCCTCCGCAGGACCCGAATGGGGCACCGGATGAGCCTGGCCAGCCGGTGGCGCGCCTCGGCGTGATTAACGGCGAAGCCTCGGTGCGCAGAGGCGATTCGGGCGAGTGGGTCGCCGCCGCGCTCAATGCTCCGCTCATGGCGGGCGATTCGCTTTCGATCGGTCCCAACGGCAGCGCGGAGCTGCAACTCGATTACGGCAATTTTGTCAGGCTCTCCGGCGAAACCGAAATGCGGATCTCCGACCTCGAAAACGGCCGCAATCAGGTTCAGATCGCGCGCGGATTGATCACTTATCGCGTCCTGCGGGATTCCGCCACGCAGTCGGAGATCAGCACCCCGGCGGTCGCTGTCCGGCCGGTCCATGCCTCGGCAGTTCGAGTGGAAGTGGCGCCTGACGGATCTACACGAATTATCGTCCGCCACGGCGACGCGGATGTGTCTACATCGAAGGGTACCGAGCATGTCCATGAAGGCAACATGATGCTGGTGCGCGGATCACCGGACGATCCCGAGTACCAGATCGTTTCTGCGCCGGCTCGGGACGGCTGGGATAACTGGAACGATCAGCGGGACGCGTACATCGAGGGGGCGCAGTCCAACCGATATCTGAGTCAGGATATTCAGGGCGGCGAGGATCTGGACGCCGCGGGGCGATGGGGCTACGACCCGGCATACGGGAATGTGTGGACACCGAACGTCTCTCCGACGTGGGCGCCGTATCGCGACGGTCAGTGGGTTTGGGAGGATTACTACGGCTGGACGTGGGTGGATAACGAGCCGTGGGGATGGGCGCCATTTCACTACGGTTCGTGGTACTTCCGTACAGGCTTGGGCTGGAGCTGGTTTCCCGGCGCGAGATACGGTCATTATTGGTGGCGTCCGGCTATGGTCGGCTTTTTCGGCTTCGGGGGCGGCGTCGGATTTGGAGTCGGGTTCGGTTTCGGGAACGTGGGATGGGTTCCTCTGGCGCCATTCGAGGTTTTTCACCCGTGGTACGGCAGAGGCTGGTACGGGGGGCGCGGTGTGCTGGTTGCCGGGCATGCGGGAGTTGTGAACAACGTCAACATTTACAACACATATCGCAATGCGAGGTTCGGCAACGGCGTGACGGCGGTTTCTTCGCAGGACTTTCAGCGTGGAGTGTTTCGTAATCGGATCGGCATCGATCGCACGCAACTCCAGCAGGCATCGCTGGTGCGGGGCGCGGTGCCCATTACGCCCAGCGCCAATAATCTGCGCTTCAGCGATCGCCCCGCTCCCACAGCGACTCCGCGCGGTGAAATTACCAACCAGCGGTTCTTCAGCAGAATGCAGACCGGCGGTGCGACGACGGCTCGCGTTCCCTTTGCGCAGCAGCAGGCGGCAGTGAGATCCGCGTTCGGAGAACGGGCTCCAGCGCAATCGTTCGGCGGCTATCGTGGCGCGCCAGCGCCGGCACAACAAGGAGAGTGGCAGCGCTTCGGAAGACCCCCGACGGCTACGGTCCCGAGCCCTCTGCAACGTGCGGAGCCCAATGGGGGCTGGAATCGGTTTGGCAGTCCGCAACCCGCGCCCCAAAGATCTGCGCCAGAGCGATCCGCGCCCCAAAGATCTGCGCCGTCGTATCAGAGACCTGCGCCGTCCTATGGAGGGAGGCCTTCTTATGGCGGTGGCGGCGGTTACAGACCGACGCCCGCGCCGAGCTACCAGCGCAGTGCACCGAGCCAAAGTTACGAGCGCCGTGCCCCTGGCCCCAGCTACCAGCGGAGCGCTCCTGCTCCCAGTTACCAGCGCAGCGCTCCTGCCCCGAGCGGCAATCGTGGTGGCGGAGGTGGCGGACACGCAAGCAGCAATCACGGGGGACGGCGTTAGTTCGGCCGCGCCTGCGATACAATAGATTTACTCCCTCACGGCGGCTGTAGCTCAGTTGGTAGTAGCGCCAGATTGTGGTTCTGGATGTCGAGGGTTCAAATCCCTCCAGCCGCCCCAGCTTCCAATTGTCCGGCCCAGATTGGAAAATGTTCCGGTCCGACGCGGTGCATGAGAGGCCCGGCAAAATAAATCCCGGCAGTCGGAATAACCGAACGAGCAAGTACCAAGGTGTTCACTATTGTCGGGTGAAGATGACGCGGTCCGCCCGTACATGCAGCCGCAGAACAACATTTCTGCAAATTTGCGAACCTCAACAGGATTGAGGGGCAATGGGGCTCCTTGCGTGAGCAAGGTGTGCGATATCTCTCTCCCCTGGTCGATTTCTCAGCCCGGCGCCGGACGTGGGGGGCGCTTTTGCCGCACGAAAAGCCCACAATCGACCAGCGCCAGAGTTCCCGGCAGAGAGGCGTCCACGGCATCGATGATCTTGCCGATATGCGGCTTTATGATGCGCCAGCTATTCGTGGAAACGCTGATAACGCACAGTTTGCGCCCGGAAAGATTCTGTTCAAATCGCAGCGTCTTGTCGGCAGTGACCAGAACGTCGAAAGCCGCGGTTTCAGCGGCCTTAAGCAGCTCGCCATTCTTGAAGGAGCCGAAGCCAGCGTAAGCCGCTGTCATCGTATCGTGATGAGCCAGATAGTTCCGCAGGGCATGCGGGAGGTTTTCATCGAGAAGCACTCGAAGCCGCGTCACGGAACGGGCTGGTGCTTGTGGGCGAATGCAATCAGCCTTTCGATCGTTGCGATCGGAACGGTGGGAAAGTTATCGTGTATTTCCTCGATTGGCGAGCCCATCTCGAAATCCGTGACCAGCCCTTCCGGCTCAATACGAGTTCCCCTGATGACGGGACGGCCGCCGCATTTTCCGGGGACTGATTCGACATCGGGACTTTCCAGCCAGTTCATACAACCTCTCTTGATCTATAAACCATTCTGGACCAGATTCCCCGCGCCATCAACGCCGCAATGGAGCTTCCCATGCGCGAACACAAACCACCTGTTTATCGTCTGCTCACGAAGAACGACGCCGACGAGAAATTGACCGAGATCGAGCAGAACCCTCACTTGGGTTGAAGACTATGGGAGCGATGGAAATCGATCAACGCCCGCGATCGTGCTTCCAGGCAGTTCAGGCCAATTTTTTCCAGTTCTTCAGCCGCGTTCCTTTGATGACGGGCTCGCCGCCGGTCTCGCCCGGAGTTCGCTCGACCGGATCGCAATCCGTCCAGTCGATTTCGATGTCCATGCGAGCATCCACTATCCCACACTTCGGCGTCAACGGCGGTTCACCAGCTTTTGGCAAATAAAGTGCCTCTCCAGAGGCAGCGGTCGTTACAGACGCTCTGGAGGAAATATGCGAGTGATAGGCGACTTTATCTTTCTGATGCTGTTCTTTGTTCTGCTGGGAGTCTGGCTGCTTTCGTGGGCCGCGTTTCACGTAGCCGGGGGAGCGATTCACCTGCTGCTGATTCTGGCAGTAATCTTCCTGGTCGCGCATCTGTTCCGCGGCCGCCGCGCGGTCTGACGGGTTGGATCAGGCGTAAGCCGACTGATATTCCTCGTACGCGCCCTTGAAATCTTCGATTCCCTTGTTATCGAAGTGCCAGATTCTGGTGGCGACCTCTTCCAGCAGATCGTGATCGTGCGTTACGAGGAACAGCGTGCCTTCATACTTCTGCAGCGCGATGTTGAGGGCGTTGATGGATTCGAGGTCGAGGTGGTTCGTCGGTTCATCGAGCACCAGCACGTTGGGTTTCTGCAGCATGAGCTTGCAGAAGAGCAGGCGCGCCGCCTCTCCGCCGGAAAGCGCTTCGGTCGGTTTGGTGCCCTCATCGCGCAGGAACAGCATCTGGCCGAGTAAACCTCGCAACTCTTCGGTGCCCGCCGTGGGATCGTATTGCTGCAGATAATCGAGAACCGTTAGTCCCGGTTGAATGGATGCGCGATGGTCCTGCGCGAAGAAGCCGACCGATACTTCATGGCCCCATTCCACCGAACCGCCGTCGATGGTGAACGGCTCGTCAATGGCGCCGGGCGCGTTCGCGATCAGAGAACGCAGAAGTGTTGTTTTACCTACGCCGTTACGCCCCAGCAACCCGATCTTCTCGCCGCGCGAAATACTCGCCGTGAAGTCCCGGATCACGTCGATGTCGCCATACGATTTGGAGATCCCGCGAACCTCCAGCGGATGCCTGCCGGACGGCCGCTTCATCTCAAAACGAATGAATGGACGCGCAATGTTCGATTTCGCCAGATCGCTCGTTTGCAGCCGCTCCACTTCCTTCTTGCGGGAAGTCACCTGGCTCGAACGCGTGCCCGCCGAAAACCGCGCAATGAATTCGTTTAACTGCGCAATCTTTTTCTCGCGCTGCGCATTCTGCGATTCAATCCGCGATCGGATCTGAGTCTTCGCCAGCACCATTTCGTCGTACCCGCCGTTGTACGTGATGATGGTCTGATAATCGATATCGGCAATGTGCGTACAAACGCTGTTCAGGAAATGGCGGTCGTGTGAAATCACGATCAGCGTTCCCTGGTAGCGGGTCATGAAATCCTGCAGCCAGTGAATGGATTCCAGATCGAGGTGGTTCGTCGGTTCGTCGAGAAGCAGCGCGTCCGGACCGCCGAAAAGAGCCTGAGCAAGCAGTACGCGAACCTTCTGGCCGCCCTGCAGCTCGCTCATTTTCCGCTCGTGCAGCGCTTCGGGAATGTCCAGCCCGTCAAGCAGAATGGCGGCGTCGCTCTCGGCCGAATAGCCGTCGTTCTCCGCGACAACTCCCTTCGAGTTCGCCGAGCCGCATACCGTCTTCGTCGGTCATGTCGCTTTTGGCGTAGAGTTCGTCGCGTTCCGCCAGGGCCTGCCAGAGCGGCTTGTTCCCCATGATGACCGTATCGATCACGCGATACGCATCGAAAGCGAACTGGTCCTGACTCAACACGCCAACGCGCTTCGGCCGGACGACCGAGCCCTTCTGGGCGTCCAGTTCTCCGGTCAGAACCTTCATGAAAGTCGACTTGCCGCATCCGTTGGGCCCGGTAAGGCCATAGCGCCTGCCGGACTGGAAGACGGTCGACACGTCTTCGAAAAGAATCTTTGCGCCGTAGCGCATGCTTACATTGCTTACTGAAATCACGGGTAAATGAAATTGGGGGTGAAATTACAGTGTATCAGCCGCACTTGCGCTTACGGCAAGGGGTGAAACTGAACGTTAATGAAAGCTTCACGCTCCATCGCCGACGCTCCGCTCGCGGGTTTTGGCGCGGGGAATTTCATCCCATTAACCAGATTGAGAGCCGTCGTACTTACGCCGGATGTTTGCAGGGCTTCCGATTCGAGCACCTTGCCGTCCGACTGGATCACCGCATGAACGATCACCGGCTGAATCACCGTTCCGGAGCCCGCCAGCGGTACCCGGATGGGAAATCGCCCAGGCAAAGCCAGAGCGGTCGCCGCGCCTTGAGAAACCATCTGCGCGGTAGGCGTGAGCAGGCTTCCGCTTGTCGCCGAATCGGTGTCCGTGAGACTGGTCAGCTGAGCCTCCACCACCGTCGCCGCATTTTCCGTTATCGTGATTTTTCCGGGAAGCACGCGGTCGTGAAACTTCAAGGCATTTGTGTAGTCGTAGACGGTGTAAATGCCCGGCGCGATTGAATAAATTTCGAGCAGTCCGGTCGCGGGATCGATACAGTATTCCGTCTCATACCATTGGCGGCCGTTTTGCGCGGTCTGCTCGGCCCCCTCGGCAGACATCAGGATGCAGGTAATCGGGGAGCCTTTCCACTCTACGGTCGCCGTCCGCAGCGTCTCGCGCCTCGGGGCGCCCTGGATCGGCGCGAAAACCGCATGGGCCAGCATCTTGAGCCGCAGCGGAATGATGCTGTTCGGATTCTGATCGTATACGGCCGCATTCGAGCTGATGCGCAGGAGCGTATAGCCCCCCAATGTTCCATCCCAGCGCCAGTTCTCGCCGGAAAGCCACGTCTCGCGCAGTTGCCCGTTTCCTCCCGGATTCAGGGTCGATGCGCTGGCGGTGAATGAGATCTGAAGAACATGCGCCGGGCCGCCGCGCGCGTGAAGGCTGTAATGTTCGAATGCGCGGTTTATCAGCGCGACCAGAGCTCCGCGCTGCTCAGGAGTCGCAGGCGCCTGAGTTGGGCCGGTTACTAATTCGAGGGGATCCGGCGGGACAGGCGCTATGGAATACTTCTGGCAAAAACCAGAACCGGCGCCAAGAAGATAAACAATAAGAAGAGGCAGCGCGCGCATAATAGTGGCTCCGCTGCCTCTTAAACTAACACAAATCAGCCGTTCTTCTCCGCCACGATATGTACGCGGCGGTTCTTCTGCCAGCAGGCTTCGTCATGCTCTGTACAGACGGGATTTTCCTTGCCGTAACTGACGGTATCGAGTTGATTGGAGGATACGCCGGCATTGACGAGATAGTCCTTGGCCGCCTTCGCGCGAGCGTCGCCGAGCGCCATGTTGTATTCGGCCGAGCCGCGCTCATCGCAATAACCCTCGATTTTCAGCTTATAGCCGGGATATTGCTGAAGAATCTGCGCCAGTTCCTTTGAATCCGAGGCCAGCGTGCTGATCGCATCGGTCCGCAGAGTGTGCTGATTGTAATTAAAGTAGGCGTCCTGTATCCGGCCGATAAGTTCGTCGATCCGCGCACGCGTCGCAGCGTTTGGATACCGGGATGGAGTGGACTCCGCAACCTGCCGATTGGTCGTCTGGCGGGCCGGCGGGGGCGGCGTCGCGCGAGCGGCGGGAGTGGTGGCGGCGACGGGAGCGGCCGGCGGCTTCGCCACCGCAACCTGCTTCTTCGCGCACGCGGCTCCGAAAACACAGAGCGCCCCGACGGCGATCATACTCGTATATCGAAGACTTTGCATGTTTGTTTGAACCCTCTGGACCCAGTCTCCTCGAAAGGCACGGTGGAACACCATCCTGTCGAGACAGGATTTTGAAGATGTCCGGGCTCCACTACACTGGCGGTAGAGACTCCGTGAGGAGAAGCGTCTGAGCATCTCGAAAGCGGCCCGGCTGAGGCTGGTTCATCAGTCGAAGAATCCGAAGGACCCGCCCGTCCGAAAACTACGCCCGTTAATCGTTCTTACGGTCGGCTTCGGCGGCCTGATCTTATTCATTCTCGCCGCCGCTGTGGGAACTCTGGTTCAACTCGACCGTGTCCGCGCGGACGAAGCCGGCATCCGTCAGGCGTTCCTCTCGCGTCTTCGTACACTCGAACAGATTCGCTCGGATATTTACCTCTCCGGCACGGATATGAGGGATTTCCTTCTCTCGCCCGGCACAGCCGGAAGCGAAACACAACACGCCGGGATCGTTTCGATCCAGACTCAGACGCGCGCCGCGCTCGATGGCTATGGGCAAAGTCTCGAACCGGAAGAGCAGGACACGTTTCAGGCATTGCGGACAGAAATCGACGAGTGGTGGCAGGCGCTGCAAACCGCCTTTCAATGGACGCCGGCCCAAAGGGAGAAGCTCCGCTATACGTTTTTCTATGAACAGCTGGTACCCCGGCGCACCACGATGCTGCAGATTGCCGATCGCATCGCCGAGATCAACGAACGCGGCCTCAACCGCTCGGAAGAGCGCCTGGCCGCCTCGGCCGACCACCTTCGCTGGTCCCTTGTCATTACGTTTGGGATCGCTTTATTCGGCGGCCTCGTACTTGCCATCGCAACCACTGCCATAACGTTGCGTCTCGAGCGCGAAGTGGAGCGGCGCCTCAAAGAAACCACGGAAGCACGCTCGGATCTCCAGGCGCTTTCCGCGCGGCTGGTACGCGCACAGGAGGACGAGCGCCGCACCCTCGCGCGCGAACTCCATGACGAAATCGGCCAGTCCCTCTCCGCCATCATGATGGAGGCCGGCAATGTGGAAGCCGCCGCGCCAACCAGTGAGATTCGGGATCGCGTCTCCTCGATCGGGGCGACCGCTGAGAAGACCCTGAACGTCGTGCGCGACCTCGCCCTCCTGCTTCGCCCGTCGATGCTGGACGACTTCGGTCTGGTGCCTGCGCTCAACTGGCACGCCCGCGAAATGAGTAAACGAACCGGACTCAACGTTCGCGTATCGGTGGATGACGCCTCCGGCAATCTTCCGGAAGAGCACACGACTTGTATCTACCGGTTGGTCCAGGAAGCCCTGAACAACGCCGCCCGCCACGCCGGAGCGCGCAACCTTCAGGTCACCGTGAAGAGCGAAAACGAGCGTGTAGTCTTTTCCGTGCAGGACGATGGCAGCGGTTTCGACAAAGGCATGGTCCGCGGGCTCGGCTTGCTGGGGATGGAGGAGCGCGTAGGACGCCTTGGCGGAACGTTTCAGATCGATTCACAACTGGGCCGGGGAACAACCATTTCCGCCGAACTCCCGCTGCCGGAGATGCCGGAAGCGGAAGCAGAAACCGATGCCGCCAATTCGTATTCTGCTGGCTGACGATCACGCCGTGGTGCGGGACGGCCTTCGCGCGCTGCTCGACCGCCAGCCCGATCTTATCGTTGTCGCCGAGGCATCCGACGGCCGCGAATGCATCCAACTGGCTGAAGAGCACTTGCCGGACGTCGTGATGATGGACGTGGCGATGCCGAACATGAACGGCATCGAGGCAGCCCGGCGGATTGTGGCGGCCCATCCCGCCACCGCGGTTGTGGTTCTGAGCATGCACCTCGATGAGAGTTACGTGCTGCAGTCGTTGCGGGCCGGCGCCAAAGCGTATCTCCTGAAGGACTCTCCGCGTGAAGACGTCCTCGAAGCCATTCGAAGCGCCGCCAGCGGCCGGTCGTTCCTTAGTCGGAAAGTAAGCCGGATCCTGCAACAGGATTACATCGAGCAATTACAGTCGAAGGGGCTCGACGACAGTTACGAGTTACTCACCGACCGGGAGCGGGAGATTCTGCAGTTATTAGCCGAAGGCCGCGCCAACAAGGAAGTGGCCAACTTACTCAACATCAGCCCTACGACTGTCGAGACCCATCGGGGCCACATACTTCGGAAACTGTCGTTGCACGGCACGGCCGACCTGATCCTCTACGCAGTCAGAAAAAAGATCATCCTCTGATTGTTGGGGGGGCAGGCTCTCGGGCGTGCGGCGGGGCTTTGGCCCAGACTTGACGAAACGAGGGTTACTTGGGCATTTAACATCCTTCGGGAGCGGGCGGGCGGGTCAACATTTGAACGGTCACTCTGTAGCAAAAAGTACTTGACGAAGCAGTGAAGTGCGTCATAATATGTCTGGTTTGGCAACCCGATGAGTCTGCTTGCGGATCTTGAAGGGGTGTACGGTGAATTGAGGCGGAACAGGTGGCTTCGCTGGTTTGCCATTTTTTGCCGCATCGCACTGGCTCTCGGGTTCATTCCGGCAGCAATCGTAAAGGTTACTGGACAGCGGTTCACTGCCTTGCCGTCGAATCATCCTTTGGGCCACTATTTCGACGCTCTGCTCCTCACGGGTTTCTACTATACGTTCATTGGCGCCGCCCAGCTGATTGCGGCGCTGCTGTTGCTCATTCCAGGAACAGCGCTTATCGGAGCGATCTTCTACTTCCCCATCATCCTGAACATTTTTGTGTTGACCCATGCTACGCGGTTCGACGGAACCCGTATTGTCACGCTGATGCTGCTGGCGAACCTGTTCCTGCTGGTTTGGGACTATGACCGGCTGAAGTATGCTTTGCCGTTTTACCGGTCTGGCGAAGGTCGCCACGTCGTAGAGACCAGCAAGTTCCCCTTCCTGTTTTTCGGGTGTGTTTTCGCGGCGGCCATGTCAGTGATCGTCTTCAATGATCTTCTATTCGACATCCGGCCCGGCAATGAGGAAGCAGAATGCACGAATGGGTGCAAGTTCAGTGACAACCCAAACGCCTGTCAGGGTTTCTGCGCCTGTATCTACAGGCAGGGCAAGCCGCTGAATGCTTGCCTGAACGAGTACCACAGAGTAAAAAAAGCGGGTGCAAAGCCCGGGCCATCGGTTCGCTGAGTTCTCGCGAAGCGTTTATCGACGAACTTACAAAACGGCGTTTCGGGAAATCCGCCGGCCAAGGTCCTTGCGCGCGTCCGCATTCCCGAACAGGGAGTCTTCGGGCGTATGACACAGACATGATCGTGCGGAGATCACATGCTAAAGGAGTATGCGCCTGGATGACAAGAGAAACCCTTCATCGACCGAAATTTGAATCAATGCCCTTTGGCGCACTTACTACCGGAGGGTGCCCTGCCATCTGCTGTCGGCGGCTAGTGCCGTAAACGCGGCCAGGCTGAACGGATCACTGTCGAACCGCCAGAAGTTCGGGGGCATGTTGCTGTCCCAATAGTCGTAATAAGCCACCGCCTGGATATTCGGGAAAAGCGTCGGCACGTCATTCTGCATTTGAGTAATCCAGTTGGCCTTGTCGGTCGAGCCGGCGCCCGCAGAACTGGCCGTTTCCACCACCATCACTGGCTTGGCGCTCGAGACTGTAGATACCAGTTCATCATAGGTCGGCTGAAATATCTGCGTGAATGTGGACCACGGGACGTCCCAGTTTTGTTCTCCGTAAAGGCCCCAATTGTACCCGTCCATCCCCAGCCAGCTTACGTAAGCATCTCCAGGATAAAAGCTGGCCAGCGGGTCAACGTCGTCAGGACTAACCACATTAGGGCACCACAGGAATTTCACGTTTGTTGCCCCCGCGCTCTGGAAGATGTTGTATACATGTTGCCATGCCTGGACCGCAAGGGCCGGGGTGTTGCCGTTTACATTGATTCCCCAGGGATACCAGGTTCCGTTCATCTCATGGAAAAGACGCAGGTAAATGACGTTGCCCCAGGCAGCGGCGTTCTGGGCCCATTGACGAATGTAAGCATCATGTTGCCCGCCGATAATGGAGGCATAGTTGTAGCTCGGATTAGCGCCGGCGTTCTGCGAGTCCTGCGCACACCAGGTGAGAACAATCTTATAGCCTGCATTGTTAAGAGCATCCATGGCTGGCTGCGTCGCGCCAAAAGTGGTGTAGTTGCCGTTGCTGGCCCATGCGGAGAAACCGAGCATGAATGTGAATTTTCTGTTTATTTCATTCCCGTCCTGCGTGAGCGAGGTGAGATCAGGATCCCAAAGTGGATTTCCATAATTGAAATCAGGCGAATCTCCCAAAGCAATGGACGCCGCGGGGGCCGAAGTCGTCCCGCCGACTGTCACGGAAACTTTATCTATCCAGACGTCTCCCGATATGTTTCCCATCTCAAAGTTCAGGGCGGTATCGGAGTCACTGGCAGGCATCGTGAAACTGAATGTGTAATTAGTCCAATACGGGGTCAGCGAGAAGGCTTTCAGGCCGTACCAGGACCAGGCACCGGAAGTCTGCTGGATCCCCGCAGTAAGGGGGTGGGTGTTCGAAGCCATCGCGGCGAATGAAACGGTTACAACCTGGCCCGCAGAAAGAGAAATCCCAGGCTGGCTAAGTATCGCGCCCCAGGGAACGGTCGATGCCGGCGACCACATCTGGATCGCCTCCGACCAATTACCGGCATCATGAGTACCAGCGTCCTGGTATTGTACTCCCTGGATGCCGGTTCCCAAAGTAAAAGTCCAGGGCGACAGGCCCGATTCGAATGATCCGTTACTCAGGAGATTGGCAGCGGACGCATCGCCGGCCATTAAAAGGCCGATTACCAGGATAACCGGGGCACTTAGGATAACTAATGAGGAATTTTTCTCATGTCTAAACATAGAACTCTCCGAAAAAACTCTACGAACTCTATTCGGGAGGGATCGTAAAGGCCACTTCTGACTCTTTCGAATCGTGTTCCACCCAACCGCGCGTGAAGAAGAGGCCGTCCCAGGCTGGAGGTGTCCACGCAACCATCAATGGCCAAAATTATGTTTTGTGTTCTTTTATTGCTGGATTTTTTTATCGCGTGGATAAAGCACCATACATACCGCTGAACAGAAGCTGGAACAATACTGCCATTGGTTAACCGACAAGAGGCGGAAGCTGATTTGCGGCGCTAAGTCTCGTATTTTTATGGTAATTTCCAACGGAGATCACTGTCCTGGGAAAGACACAGAGAGTTCCTATTGTTAGAAATACTATCTTCGGATAACATTTTCGTCGGGATTAGATTTGGGCGTCAGAGTGCCGAACGATGTCAAAGTATCTGGACGGATCGACATTGATGACTGTGGACTGTGGCGATAGCAGAACTTACCGTTGCTCGTTTCGTTTGTCCGGTGGTCACGGTGCAGAGTCGCATTGCGAAAGGACTGGGTTCAAATGTTTTCAACCGTGGAGTTTCAGACCTGCTTCGCGACCTTCACGACGGGCCTGGAAGCAAAGGGCGTCCTGGTTGTCGGCCCGCGTGTTTGTCCTCATCGCTTTGCCGAGCCGCGCCCATGCGAGAAGCCGAATGTTCTGCTCAACAAGCGTGCGGCAAGCGCGCATCAGTTAACGGCGACAGACTGGAATGTGCAACGCACCCGCAAACGAAAACACTGATTCAAGTGCCCAGCGCGCTTCGAACTTTGGTTACCGCCAGCCCGATCTCCTCCCAGGCGCCCTTCAACACCGCCAGCCCGATAGCCTTCACCGGCGATATCTCCGAAAATGCGCCGCCAACCGCATACAGCGCCTGCGCGGAAAAACGCCGTTCGTTCGAGATCGCATATATCTTTTCCCAATACGCGGGATGCATTTTGGCGCGAAATCGCTCGAGTCCGCGGAAGTTGTAAAAGCGATTCGCATGCGCGCGCGCAATATACATCAAACTGCGCAGCCAGAAGGGATTCTCCGGAACCGTCCCGCTCGCGAGCGCCACCAGACCCATCGTCACGTACGTGCACCCCAATTCCGCGAACCGCGCCATTGCTGCGTCAATCAGCAGTTCCGCCGTACCGTTGGGCGCACGACGGGACCGCACCAGCTCCTCGATCAGATATCCATTTCGCGCAACGACCGGCGATGCCACCAGGAAGGCGACAATCTCCCGCTCCCGCCGTGCTACGAACAACAACCGATCGTCCGTGACGCCGGACAGCACATCCGGCTCGACCATGAAATGCATGGGCGGCAGCCGCCGGCTAGCCAGCCACTCCGAGAGCGTCCGCCCGATCTCGGCGTTGCGGGCGCCAGCGGCCGGATTCATCGGTTCGATCCGAACGCCTTTATTAAGCGAACGATGAAGCTGGGCACGCAGCGAACTCCGCGTCCTCACAATGCGTGGCCAGTCCGCCGGATTCCAGACCGGTTGGGCGCCCATCGTGATAATCGAGTGATCGGCGGAGCGGGCGAAAAGATCGCGTAATGAATCGGACGCGCACACATAACAGACTCCGAGGCCCTGATCCCTCGCCCACGCCTCGAACTCCGTAATGGCCGCCGGAAGAACGTCGAGGCGGCACACCGGTTCTCCCGCCACGAGAAGCCACGAGTTTCGCCGCACGTATCCGACAACCGTATCGCCTGCGCCGAACCAAAGCCTGATGCCGGGGTTCAGGATCTGACTCGCCGTCGAGTTCCGTCCCCAGGCCATCACGAGTTCGTGAGCCCTTGATGCGGCGGCATTTCTCGAAAGAACCTCCATTGGTCCGCACCTTCACTGTATCGCCGGCGGCGTTCCGCGCATGTTTCCAGCGCGTTGACAGGGAGGATTCGCATGACCATAATTGAAACTCCGATGTGCGGTCCTGCTGCAATGTTCCTGATATCATACGTGGCGCTCATGGCGCCCGCACAAAGCGGAGCCTCCCCGGAGTCAGCGCCCAAATCAATAACCGTGAAGGGCTGCGTCTATCCCGGAGTCGAGTGTCTCAGCTTCAAGTCAGGCAAAAAGGCCTACAGCATTCCTCGCAGCGATATGGTTCAAGCCGGTCACGCTTACCGCATAACCGGTTCCGTCGCCTCCATCGGGTTCTGCCAGGAGGGAAAACCCATCCTGGCCCCGGAAAAGATCACCGAAATTAAACTCCGCTGCGATCGCGACGCCAAAGACAGCGGAAAGAAATAAGGCGCGGCGGCCCGGCGGACCCGGGGGCTATTGCCAAACCATCCGGCTACCCTTCAGCGCCCGAAGCCGTCGCCATACCTGGACAAATTGTTGAACAACCTGCGGAGACGCCACCCGCATATCCTCATATCGGCAAGCGCTATGGCAGGCCTTGTAATACACTTCCAATTCGCCGTGCGACATCTTTTCCAAACCACGCCGGAACTCTTCCAGTTCCTGCCGGTTTAATTTCGGCTCTCCGCCTGCGTTGCGCCGGGCCATGACAGACGAAGTGTATCACGAAATTCGCCATTTGTTCGCCCTGTGATGATGCCTGGGCGGTCCTTGATTTACCGCTGAACAGAAGCGACTCCAGGCGTTTGTTCAGCAAAACGAGCGGCGGCGATCCGGATGAGGGCGGATCTTGCTCAATAGGCGCGCTGGCCTCCCCCGAGCCTTCAATTCGTCCAGACAAACATTCGTCGCAATTCGGTATAACCAGGGTTTCAGCAAGCCTGCCCGACGAAGCGGTCCATGCTTCGCCACGCCCGAATCATTGTTTCCTGAACGGGGTCATCCGCGTCAAAGACGGAACCCGACATCCGGTAACAATGAGCCTTCAGAGCCGGCCGGCGCTTTTCCAGGTTGGAAAAATCCGTTGCCGGCGCTGCTGACAAATTTTACTCGCCCTTGCGCGCCGGTCTGCCTTAGGGTTCGTCACGAAATAACAGTGGCAAACGCTCTGTCGAAGACGCGTCGTAGGCGACGACGATCGCGGCCTGGCTTTGGCGGCCCGCTGCGGGCCAGGGACTCCGTTGAAGACGCGGTTCAAATTGTTGATTCTGCGTGAATGCCGTTCCGCGTCTTCATCGCCTTTGGCGGCCCGCAGGGCCATGGTGACTCTGTCGAAGACGCGGTTGGCAGGGTTACCGGCGACAAGATCGCCGGCGCTACCGGCCCTGAGATAAAGCTCCGCGCCGAGCGGAAGCTCGGCGGCAGGGCCTAAGCCCTGGCCCCACACCGGCAGCGTGTCTCCATCCACTCTGGCGGCCCGCCGCGGGCCATGGACCACTCCCTCTCGGTCCCATCTCGGAATATCCCTTCTGGGCAGGCGCACGGCAGTAGGCGCAGTCCGGGAGCTGGACATGTTATTTCGTGACGAACCCTTAGTTCCCCGGCAATCCGAGCGCCGCCGCCGGATTGGCCTTCGACATCAGGTCGATGTCCGCCAAAGAGATTCCCCGCTGGACGAAAGACTTGTAAATTTCCATCAGCCCATCCGGGTGGAGCGGATTGTTCGGCTGCCCCAGATCGCTCGAAATGATGAAGTGCCGGGCGCCGACCGCTTTTACCGCCTCGGCGCTATCCCGCAGTACGTTTCCTCGCCCCCACACCACCTCAAGAAACGCTCCCAGATCCGCGGCTTCCCGCATTTGCGGAATGGTATAAGGCCCTCCCATGTTGGTAAGCGCATGCGTGACCACAATCGATTTCACACCCACCCGCTTCGCCTCTCGAATCAGCAGCAGGCCCTCCGAAGGCGAACTGTGTCCGGTCTCAAATACGAGGTTGTGCCGGGCCGCCACCTCCAGAACCCGAGTCGCTTCCGGCACGACTTTCCCGTCCTTCACGACACTGACGAAAGGCCGACTCTCTCTGCTGCGCTTGACCTGCGCCTCGGCGTCGTAAGTGGGAAACCAGACCACACGACCATAACCGCCGGTCATTTTGGTCATCCATTCGACGGCGGCCGCGTTCAAACCGCCGACTTCAAGATCCAGTCCGATGCCGCCGAACACCTCGATCCCGGGTACTTCCTTATTGACCAGGTAAGCCAGAGCCGCCGTCGATTCCTTATGGTTCTTGAAAACGAGAACGCGCATGCCCCTGCTCTTCGCCAGGCGCGCAAGGTCGATGGCATCGATCGAACGCGGCGCCCCATCCGGAGCCGCATGCACGTGCATATCGATTGTGCCCTGCAGCGACTGCGCATTTACGAGGGCAGCCAGGGCGGGTAACAGCAAGAACAGGCGTAACACGCCCCACATCATACAGGAGCGCGCGACGACTTAGGGCGCGTTACAAGATAAAAGTGGCAACGCTCCCTGCCGAAGACGCGGTTGGCAGGGTTACCGGCGACAAGATCGCCGGCGCTACCGGCGCTGACATAAAGCTCCGCGCCGAGCGGAAGCTCGGCGGCAGGGCCTTAAGCCCTGGCCCCACACCGGCAGCGTGTCTTCATTCCCTTTGGCGGCCCGCCGCGGGCCATGGAACGCTCCCTGCCGGTCGCGGCTCGGAATACCCGTTCTGAGCGCGGGCGTCAGCAAGCGGAGTTCGGGAGTTGGACATGTTATTTTGTGACGACCACTTACTCCAGCGGCTTCTCATTCACATGGTCGACCACAATCACCGGAATCGATCGCTTCTGTTTCACCAGCTTCAGCCCCAGCTCTTTTTCGACTGCTTCGAAAACCGATATACCGCTCGGCGCCGCCAAATTAACGACCGCCCCGGGAGTCTGATCCGGACTCGGACCCTGCGGCGTCTGCAGGGCGGACCTGGGCGTCCATCCAATCAGAAAATCCCACCCGCCCTCAAGACCGGTGGCATCAACGATCGGGTGATCGATATAAGCATTGGCCTGCTGCTGCAGGTTCTGCGCCAGCTCATTCATCGCAGTGTTTTTGCAGCTGATCATCGTCTGGATATTCGAGAACGGCCGTGGCGCCGCGGGATCGGGCTTGCATCCGGACCGCTCGGAATCGTCGGCTCTGGTCATCTTCGGTTTGCCGCTCCCGACCATGAGCGCGTATACCGTAACTTCCCGGTTCTCGGTATGAGTTTTCAGCTCGAACTGATCCAGCAACAAGCCGCGCAGCATCTCCAGGCCGACGCTGAGCGGCGGCGGCAACGGCCGTCCGCCCACAACGTTGGGAGCGCCCTCACCGGTACTGGGCACCTTGGCGGTGATGTCCCAATGCGTCGAATCCGCCGATTTCGGGACTCCGATCAGCATATCGTCCGCGATATTCGGTGTGATTTGAAGCGCCATCGCGATCAGTTGGCGCAGCGTGCCCCCGGCTCTCATCTGGCTGCCGCCGGTGTAGAGCAGCCCTGTCAGCGGGCGATCGTTCGGATTCGCGGGCTTGATTGTCGCGGCTTCAAACCGCGCGGCCGCGAGCGCCAACGTCGCCTCGACGCCCGCCGGATTCGGCGTTGGCTTTCGATTCACGCTTACGATCTCGAGAGAGGGCAGGGGAACGTTCTGCACCTCGACCTTCAGCCCCAACTGCTTCTCCACCGCGGCAAATACCGAAGTGCCTTCAGGGCCTTTCGCGGCAAGCGCGCCCCGTGGTGTCCACTCGAGATCGAAATCCCAGGAACCATCAAGCTTCGTCGAGTCGATTACGTCGTGATCGAAATAACCGCCGGCCATCTGATGCAGGTTCTCCGCAATAGCTTGCGAAGTCAGATCGTGACAGGCTACCTTAATGTCCGGCGTCGCAGCCAGGTCCGTGGGACCTGCCTGGCCCCCTTGCTGATACCTGCTGGCACCCCGGTTTACCCGACCCGCTGGATGGTTTCAATTTCGATCCGCCCTTGCTAACGGTAAGAACATAACGAGGAACGGGGTGCGTGCCGTTATGGACCACCAGCTTGAAGCGTTCCGCCAGCAGGTTCTGCAACATCGTGTTAGCTGCGGCCGGTGTGGCGCCGTTGGGAACCTTTGCGATCACATCGAAAAGGTCGGAGCCGATCCACCCCGGGCCGCCGGAAATACTGTCCTCCGAGACGCCGTACGCCGCCACGATGAGATTCAGCATAGTCGCGTCCCGGTTGACGTACCGGCCTTCGCGCAGCACGCCCCCGAAGTTCTGCGCAAACCCGCGCGCGGTCGGGCTGAGGTGAACATCCGCAATCTCGAAGGTCTGTTGCTGTGCGAGGGCGGTAAAAATCGTGAGCACGCTGAGCGAAGCGACTCGAAGTCCCGAATTCCGATTCATGTGCAGCCTCCTTAAGGCGCGGCCTTTTCAGGCGCCAGGGACCCAGGGAAACGCGAACGAATAAGCTCGCTGGAAGTTTGACGCGATCGAAGCCGCGATCGTGGAAACAGCAATGGCCGTACGAGCACGCGACCCTCCGCTGTTAGACGCCCTGGTTCTGCTGTGGTTACCTCTGGCGCATTTGTGAGGACCCGGCACGGGTGTGCGTCGCGAGCACCACGATCGTGAGCCGTGTAATACTGAAGGCCAAATTTGTATGACCCTGCGCGCTGCGATCTGGCTCTGGCCTGGGAGCCTCCATTCTCGGAACCGGCGGAGACGAGGCTATTCACTCGATCCTTGACGTGATGTATGCCAAAGGACCATATACGGTTATTCAACGGGCCGTGCATATTCACCCAACCGTTTCGGAACTCATCCCGACAATGCTCGGCGAACTTCAGCCGCTTTCGCAAGCAGCGGGCGCTCCGAAGTAAGCGCACCGACCAATGAAACGCGCAGGCGAGACGATTCCGGTTTATCGTCTTCGGCGTCTCCGTCGAACGGAACTGCCCGTGGATACTGTGGAGCTGGCGCGCTACCTTGTTGGAAGACTCGTCAGAAAAAATCGTGGGTGACCGGAGGCTCGGGCAGTTTGGCAAGTGAATGATAGAGTGCGAGTTCGAGGACGCGGAAGGTGCGGAATCCATAGGATTTTCTCATGGTGACTTTGGCTTTGTTGTTCAGGCCCTCGACAACGCCGCTGGAAAACAACTTTTGGGCACGGAAGTAGTTGAGGATGAGTTCACGGTGCTTGCGCAGTGACGTCGCGATCTTCTTCATGGGTTCGATGCGGGAGCGCATCGTCTGACGGCACCATTCGTCGAGGAACTTCCCGGCCCAGGCGGGAGAGTCGTAATCCCAAAGCTGTTGGAAGGCTTCCTTGAGGAGGTAAGCACGGACGGTCTTCAGGTTGTAGCGGAGCACGTCGCGGAGCCGGAATCGTTGTGTGCCGGTGAGGTTCTGGTTGCGTTTAAGCAGGAGCCATCGCGATTTTTTTAATACCGGCTCATACCCGTCGCGATGCAAGCGGCGCGCTTCGCTGGCGCGGACGTCGTCGAGAGCGTCATTCATTTTGGCGACGATATGGAAACGGTCGAGGATGTGCAGGGCCTGGGAGCACTTCTGGCGGATGACCTTCAGGTAGGGTTGCCACATGTCGGAGCAGACGAACAGGATTTTCGATGCCAGTTCGTCTCCGATCAGGGTGAAGAATCCCTGAAAGGATTGGATCGTTCTTTCCTTGCCGACCCAGAGCAGACGCGTCATCCCGAGATCGATCTGGTAAACCAGCGTCAGGTACTTGTGGCCTTTGGCATATTGGATTTCATCCACGCCGATGGCCTCGATGGGCCCGAGCGTACGATGCTCCAAACCCCAGGTGACAACGTATTGGACGGCGTCATGCACCTTGTCCCAAGTGGTCCGAAACGATTCGGCGGCTTCCTTCCATGAAAGTTTGCGCGCCCAGCGGGCGAGGAACAGCATATAGGCTTTCGTCAACTGATGCTTGCCGTCACCCCACGGGACCTCCTCCACGAACACCGTATTGCAGCGACGGCAATCGACCCGGCGCATCGAGTACAGCAGAAAAACGACGAACCCCCAGAACGGAATGAACTCGAAGCGCCGCTCCGGAAGATGATCGTAGCCGGGTGCCGGCTGGTGGCAGCCCGAGCAAACAGCTGTTGATCCCTTGCGGGGCCGCACCGCGATCTCGATTGTCTTTTTGTCCGGACCGAAGCGGGCATGCCAGTAAACGAACCCGGGAAAATGGTGGCAGCGGTTTAGAATCGTGATCAGTTCCATGGCGAAGAAGGCGGCGAAGGCGAAGATCTCCACCATAAACCGCACAGCCGCGTCCTCGCCCCCGGATCTTGCCCTTTACGTTCGCGACATTGATGAATGGCCGCGCTCGTGGATGGGGCTGGAAAAAGACGTGCCGCCGGGAGAGAAGCTGGTGGCCTGCTTTCGGCCCTTCCTGGAACACCTGGCATCGACCAGCCTTTCCCGCAAAACCATTCGCAAGCACGTCGACAATCTATGGGTGCTGGGCGGAGAGATCATTCGTGACCTGCATGAAGACCCCTCCCTAAGAAGGAAAGACGTCGGCAAGATTCTCTGCGATGTGATCGATGACGAAGGTGGTCCGCTGATCCATGGCGGCATGTCCGAGCCGCTACAGAATTCCTTTGATTCCACCTGCCGGAAACTTCACCGGTTCCTCACCCAATCGCCGCGCTGAGTTCCAAAAGCACCCACGAATTCCTCAGACGAGGCTGTTGGAAAAGTAGTGGTCCATGATAGCGACGATGGGAGACTCAGTGGGCGCATCGTCGAGACAGAAGCTTATCCGGTCGGTGATTCCGCCGGTCACGCATTCCGCGGAGAGACACGTCGCAATGCCTCACTCTTTCTTGGGCCCGGGTACGCTTATGTGTATTTCGCTTATGGTTCGTCGTTCATGCTGAACGTGACGAGCGAGGCGGCCGGAGTCGGGGCGGGAGTTCTCTTGCGTGCCCTCGAACCGATCGAGGGAATCGATCGGATGCAACGCTCTCGCGGCGGGGCAGGCCTGCTTGATTTAGCCCGGGGGCCTGGGCGACTAGCTCAAGCCATGCAGATTGACTTCCGACAGGATGGTTTGGATCTGTGCGCAGCCGGTCCGCTTTGGCTCGCGACGAGCCGGTTGAAAACGGGCGCTATAGGTGAGAGTGTACGCATCGGTATAACACGCAACGTGGATTGCAAACTGCGCTTCTATGAGCGAGGCAATCCGTACGTGAGTGGTCCAAAGAGGTTACGCGAATAGTTCGGCGGTCAACTGGGGAAGTCCGATGAAAGTCGGACCGTGTCGACCTGCTGAGTCGGTCTGCGAACAATAGAGCGCTACCGTTCGCGCTCTCTCTTTCGCTTCTATACCTTCGCTGTGGTACGCGATATGCGTGGACGGGTCGCTGATGCGTCAAACAGGACTTGCGGGCTAAGTCGCCCGGAATGCCAAAACAAACGAGAACAAACGTGAAAATACTGATGGTGTTAACGTCGCATGATCAATTGGGCAACACTGGCCGGAAGATCGGCTTCTGGCTGGAGGAATTCGCGGCCCCGTACTTTGTCTTCAGGGACGCAGGTGTCCAACTGACTCTGGCTTCGCCGAAGGGAGGGCAGCCCCCGATTCGACCCGAAAAGCGATTTGACGGAGAATCAAACTCCCGCGATGATACGGTTCAAGCAGGATTCGGAATGGCAGAAGGAGCTATCTCAGACAGTTAAGCTTTCGGACATGAAATCGGAGGATTTCGACACCATATTTTATGTGGGCGGCCACGATCCGATGTGGAATCTCGCCGATAATCCCGATTCCATCGCGTTGATCGAGTCTTTCCACGACTCCGGCAAGCCTGTGGCCGCTGTTTGTCATTCGCCGGGGCCTGGCTCTGGGTTTCGGTGTGGCGTTTGCCGGGACGCTTACTCACGTCGATGCTGTTCGAGGTGAAGCCAAACGACCCTGTGGTGTATCTTGACTTCGCAGTTCTTATTGCCGCCGTGACTTTGCTCGCCAGCTACGCTCCGGTCTGGCGGGCTTCCCGAATCGAGCCTGTGACTGAGACGGGAATAATCCGCGCGCCTGCCTTACTTCTGTCCCTGACCCGTTGCCGCGCCTCTGCCCTGGGCGCCGCGGCCCGGACCATTCGCCTGCAATAGATGCGTCAGCGTGTGGACGAAACGCAGCTTGCCGTTCTCGACGCGGAAGAGATGGGTATCCGGCGCTCCGCTGCCGCCCGTTGCGGAGCCGGCGCCGAAGGTGCAGAAGGCCACGACGGCTCCAATCGTCTCGTCGACTACGAAGTGCCGGTTCGCAATGTTGACGCCGCTCGGTACGCCAACCTGGCAGGAATCGTCGGCGGCTCCCTTGCCCGTGTGCATGCCGCCCTCGGTGCGGTTGCAGGGGAAACCCCACGGCACCAGGTCCATTTTTCCCTTCGAGGAACGCATCCAGGTAAGCGTTGGCCGCGGACACCAGCGTCGCGCGGGTGTCGCGCTTGGCAGCCGGAATGACGCCCCAATCCTCCGGAGGACGAGTACTTCAGATAGTTATCGACGTTGAAACCCCAGTAACCCGTCGTGGTCCACATCATTTCGATTTCGGCAATCAGCCCGTGATTCACGCGCAGCCGCGTGCCGAGCACATACGGGCGCGCCTTGTCGGAAACGATCACCTCCGTGAACGTCTGACACGTCGACGTGTCCAGAAGGCTGCGCTGGTGGTCGATCTTCATCGCCTTCTTGATCAGGCCCTCGTCGATGTTCGTCGTCTTAAAGTTCTCGACGTAACCCAGCCCCTTCGCGAGCGGCAAGCCGGCAATGTCGCCCTTGGTTTGCGCGGCAATGTAGAGATCGGCAGCGGCCTTGAGTCCTTCGCGCGTGCACGAGACTTGCGCATGACCGACAGCCGGGGCGAGCAGTGCGCCCGCGAGCGCCATCCATTTAAAGCTGAAGCGATTCATCGAAAGTTCTCCTGCCGGTAGCGCTGCGGTCCTGGCGCCGGCGATCGTCGTACTTCTCTCCAACACACTCTAACGAACTGGCGCCGCAGCGGCGCTTGCCGCGCGGGCGCGGGAACCGCGGGAAGCTCGGCCTTCCCGTCGAGCGCAAAGACGAACAGCATGGGAGGGTTATCGACCTTGGCATCGTTGGGACCGACGCTCGCCGCGGGGCGGCCCGCACCGGCCATGAAGGCCACATACTGTTTGCCGTCGATCTCGTAGGTGATCGGTGGCGCCACACCGGGCTTGCCGGTCTGAATCTCGAACAGCTTCTCGCCTTTGTCGGCGCTCCAGGCCGCGAAACGCCCGTCATTGGACGTCTGGAAGACAAGGTTCCCGCCGGTGGTCACGGTGCCGCCGCCGATGCCACCGCCGCCATCGCCGCGCCAGACCAGCATATGTTTCACCGGATCCCAGGCCTGCAGGCCGCCGCGGACCCCGTCCGGCGCCGATGGACCGATGGCCGGCGCCTTGATCTGACGCGGTTCGGCGCTCGTGCGTACATCGCCGTTGCTGCCTTTCTTGTATTCGTCGACCGCCTGGTAGGTGTACGACGTGTAGGAAGCGGGAATGTAGACCAGTCCGGTATCCGGATTGAATGACATCGGCGCCCAGTTATGGGCGCCGCCACCGGTCGGATACACCGCTACCGGCTCCACATCGTAGTAAGCTTCGGGATTCACCATCGGACGCCCGCTATCATCGACGCCCTTCGCCCAATTCACTTTCACGAACGGGAAAGCCGAAATGAACTGTCCTGTGACCCGGTCGATGGCGTAGAAGAATCCATTCTTCGCGGCTTGCGTCAGGACCTTACGCACGCGCCCATCGATCCGCAGGTCGAGCAGCATCAGCTGCTGGACGCTGTCGAAATCCCAGTTGTCGTTCGGCACCGTCTGAAAATGCCACTTGAGCTTCCCGGTTGTGAGATCCACGGCAAGGATCGAGCAGGTATACAGATTGTCCAGGTTCTTTGCGCCGCGGAATTTCTGCGTCCACGGCTCCGCATTCCCGGTCCCGACATAAACCAGGTTGGCGTCGGGATCGTAAGCGAATCCATCCCAAACCGCGCCGCCGCCGCCTTTGGTGTAGAAGTCGCCGCCCCACGTTTTGGCGGCCGCTCGCATGGCTTCGTTCTCGAAGGGCTTGCTCGGATCGCCGGGAACCGTATAGAATCTCCACGACCGCTGCCCGGTGGCGGCGTCATACGCATCGAAGAAACCGCGAGTCTCGGTATCCCCGCCCGAGACCCCGATGATCACTTTGCCGCCGGCAATCCGGGGCGCCATGGTGATGTAGTATCCGTCCTGGGGCTAGGCGACGCGGGTCTCCCAGACGGGTTTGCCCGTAATCGCATCGAGCGCAAACAACCGTCCATCGATGGCCCGGAGCGAAGATCTTCCCGTTGTAGAGCGCAAGTCCACGATTCGCGTTAATGCCCTTGGCAGCGCTGATTGACCTCCGGATCCCACCGCCAGATCTGCTTGCCGGTGCGGGCGTCGACGGCGTACACCACGCTCCAGGTGGTCGTGCCGTAGATCGTGTTGTTCCAGACCAGCGGGGTGCCTTCCTGGTTGTAGCCGCCCGCGCCCACCACATACGACCACTCGAGGCCGAGACGCTTCACGTTCGAAGCGTCGATCTGTTTCAGCGGGCTGTAGCGCGTCTCGCTCTGGGATTTCCCGTAGGTGAGCCAGGAACCGGGGAACTGATCCGCGGGCGTCCCGGCCTTCTTCAGGACCGCCGAGTCAACAACCGCGGGCTGCTGGGCGGAAATCGTGGCGCTACCCGCCAGCGTCAGGGCCGCCCAAACCAGTCCAAACGTTCGCATGAGGTCCTCCTGTCGGTCGTATGAAACGCGTATTAGATTCTACTGCAATTCGCGCCCGAGAGGCTGCGGCGGCGCGAGACTTGAACATAGCGGCCTGCTTAACGCGAACTCCCGCTTTGCTTGACCTCCGATATCGCGGACTTTAAAGGGCGGGTGAGTTCTCGCCGGCAGTGCTCTGGCACCGAGTAGTGTAGAAGATGAGGATTGGTCCCATGGCGAAGGCGAAGGAGCTTACCGTAACCATTGAAGATAAACCGGGAGCCCTCGGAAAGTGCTTCCTGGCGCTTGCTGAGGCGGGCGTGAACATTCTGGCGTTTCAATCGTTCGTGGAGGAAGGCGAGAGCCTCGCCCGGCTGGTGGTTGATGATCTCCCAACCGCGAAAGCGACGCTTGGCGGCCTCCGCATGATTTTCGAGGAGACGGACGTCGCGGTCGTCCATCTCCCGCACCGTCCCGGTCAGTTGGGCCGGGCCGCCTCGCTTATCGGCGATAAAAGCATCAATATCGACTACTCTTACTCCGGACTGGAACCGGGATCTCCGCTGGCGCTGCTGGTTTTCGGAGTCGACAATCTGAAGGTAACGGCCGCTTTGCTGGACGAACTCGCCGCTCAATCGACCTTGCCTTAAGCGCAAGCGCTCCCGTATGGAAAGGCAGACTCCGCAGCTCCGATGACGGGCTTAGCGCATTTTCGTAAATACTGTAGAATTCGCTCTGTCGAAGACGTGGTTGGCAGGGTTACCGGCGACAAGGTCGTCGGCGCTACCTCACCGGCGCTGACATAAAGCTCCGCGCCGGGCGGAAGCTCGGCGGCAGGGCCTAAGCCAGGCCTAAGCCCTGGCCCCACTCGGAATCCGATTTCGGTCTGCGGATGAGAGCAAGAGCGGAAACCGGCGACAAGATCGCCGGCGCTACCGCCTGCGGACACGTTAGAACCGCGTACAGAAACTGTGAAAGTATTCCAGCACTTTTCAGACCACCTCCAGGGTGGATGTCTCAGGGTTGCCGCCCAGCCGAGGCCGCGGTTACGCCGCCGGATCTGTTCCCCCGGCGCCCCTGGCGCTGTCCAACTGATGAAAGCGCTCCCGGCGCCGGGTTATCCGAAAGAGCGTTCGGGAGCGCTGACCCCTGCTGAATAGAGACAAGGCCAGGGGCCAGTGCGGAACAGGTTCATGAACGGAATGTTTGATGCGCTCGAGTTTGATGGAATACATACGCAGACGCTGGGTGACCATTGCGATCGCGTGCGCCGTGGCCCTCGGCATCGCGTTAACATCCAGTCTGACGCTGCCGAAGCGCTACACAGCCACCGCGAGCCTTATCGTGCAGGCGCCGGGAGAAAACGACCCCCGTGCGTCGACGGCGGTAAGTCCCATCTATCTGGAATCGCTGAAAGCTTATGAGAGTATGGCTTCGAGCGATACGCTGTTCGCGCCGAGCCCTCACCGCACTCCAGGTGCCGGAAGGCAAAGAAAGCGCTTCGTTCTCGTCGCTGAAGAAACGGGTTCTGAAAGTCACGAAGCCGGCCAATACCGCGATCATCGAGATTTCCGGTGACCCTCGGCGATCCGCGGAAGGCGCAGGCCGTAGCGCAATTCATTGCCGAAAGAACGGTGGAATTGAACCGGTCGCTCGACGATCGGTCGTCGAATGATCTGACTGCCGAATTCCGCTCACAACTGAACGCCGCGCTCTCGCGTTACACGAAGGCGAAAGAGGCGCGGGCGGCTTATGTTGCGGGCCAGCCGATCGAGGGTCTGGAAAACGAAGTCGATCAAAACACCAGGCTTAGATTCGGTCTTGAGCGCGATCTCCTGACGGCGCGTACGGATCTTGCGGAATACGACGCGCAGCCGCGGGCTGACAATCCCGGCGAATCCGCCGCGCAGGTCGCTTCCGCGAAGGCGAGAATCGCCTCTCTCGAAAACCAGCTTCGCGAGCTGCGCGCTGCCCTCGCTGAGAAAGCCGGGCAGCTCGACGAGCGCAAATTCCGTCGAGATGCGCTCGAGAGCGACGAACGCTCCGCCGAAGCAGCATGGGAAACGGCCCAGCACGAGGATGAACGAGATGCTGTCATCCGCGCAGTTTCACGGAGAACGCCTCCAGATCGTCGATCCGGGCATCGTTCCGGACCAGCCGAGTTCGCCAAATACGCTGCTCAATCTCGCGGGCGCTTTGATCTTGTCGCTCGCGGGTTCACTGATCTGGCTCATGATCCGGTTCAGTCAGGCGCGTCTTGCCGACGCGCGCGCGGCGCAGGCCTTGCGCGTCCGCGCGCTCCGATGACATTCGCGTTGAGACGCCAGGTTCTGGCCCCCGCTGCTGTTGGGTGGCTCGGCCGCCGCTGTTGCGCTCGCGCCAGATCTCACTTCGAAGCTGCTGATCGCGGGGCCTCCGGTCGCGCTCGCGCTCGCCTGGTGGACGGTCCTTTCGCCGGAGCGCTGGCTCGGCCTTTTCTTTTTCTGCGCCATTCTCCTGCCGCCTCTTGCCGGGCGCTTTCGGAAATGCCGGCCTGAACCTGGCGCCCGCATTCGCGCTCGCCGGAATTTTCGTGCAGGTGTCCTGCGAATCAATGAATGGCGCCCTCTGCGCGGAGTGCTGCCGGTCGCGTTTTTACGTGTTCCTCACGACCGTTACCGGAAGCGTCGGGTTCGCCGCGCTGTACTCCGGCTGGACTATAGCGGCCGGCAGTCTGGCACGCGTGATGCTTCTGGCCGTGGGCGTCTGGATCTTCTTCTACACTCTCGCGGGTCCCACGCGGCCGTGACGCGGACCCAGTGCGATTCGCGCGTTGGTTGTTCCTTGCCGCGGCCGCCGCGGCGCTGTTCGCGTGCGTCGATTTTTATTTCCAGTTACCCACGCCCGCCGGGTACGGCGCGCAGTTCATTTGGGTTGGTGAGGACATGCTTCGGCGCGCTCAGGGCCTCTTTTATGAAGCCAGCACACTGGGCAACTTCTGCGCCTTCTTTCTCGTCATGATTCTCGTTGCCGCTTTTCGACCCGCGCGGGAGCGGCCGTGTTCGGGAATAGCGCTCTGCTGCCGGCGGCGTTCTTTTTGCGGCCGCATTGCTCTTCTCGTATTCGCGCGCCTCGCTCGTGACGGTCGCGGTCGCCGGTTGCGCTTTTGTCTGCGTAAGGCGAATGAACATCCGCCGCGCCTTTCTGGTTATGTGCGGCTCGATGCTCTGCGCCGCCTTATTGTTCCGGATCGCCCTGCCGGAGCTCTCGTCGCATTACTGGAACCGCATCGAGTTGTCGCTCCAATATCTCTGGTCGTCGCCGGATGGCGTTCTTTCCGGCCGCCTCTCGGTCTGGAAAATGATGGCCGATGGTCTGATGCAGCAACCCTGGCACGCGGTGTTCGGCATCGGCTACAAAACGCTGCCCTATACCGGCATCGTGGGCCCGAATCTGCCTGCGGACAACACGTACCTCAGCCTGCTGCTGGAAACTGGAGTCGTCGGTCTTGCCGCATTCCTGTTCCTGAACGCCGCGATTCTGCGCGCTTCCTTTCACGCCGCGCGATCCGCCCGTCCGCGCGCGTCTTTCTTCGGTACGTGGATCTTCTGCTTCTGGTGTGGCGAGATGGTGCAGATGCTTTCCGGCGATTTGATTACTTACTGGCGTGTCCTTCCCGTCTATTTCTGGGTGCTGGCGACGGCCGTGCGTGAATCCGCTGAATGAATATTCTGTTCATCGATCAGTTCACCGATCCCGGCGGAGCGCAATGCTGCCTGATGGATCTGCTGCCGGAAGTGAAATGCAGAGGCTGGAATCCGCATCTTCTGGCGCCCGGAAACGGAGAACTTGCGAGATGGTGCCGCGCCGGCGAAATCCCCGTTCATACCCTGCCGCTCAGGTCCTGTTCAAACGGCACGAAGACGGCGATGGATCTTCTCCGGTACAGCTTCGATGTTCCGCGCATGAGCGCGGCGATCCGCAGACTGGTCCGCAGCCGCGCGATTGACTTAATCTACGTGAACGGACCGAGGCCGCTCCCCGCGGTGGCTGGCTTATCGCGTTGTTCCTGGAGCAGGGTCCCGGTGATTTTCCACGCGCATAGCGACATCGGCGGCGGCTACAATCCGAAAAATCGCCGAGTTTTCCATCAGGAGAGCGAAAGCGAACGTGATCGCCGCATCGAAATTTGTCGCGGCCGCGTGGCCTCACGCGCGCGTCATTTACAACGGGGTTGCCGACCTGTCCGCTGGGCCTGAGGTCGTTCGGAAATCGCCCGGCGCGCATCGGCATTCTCGGCAGAATCAGTCCGGAAAAGGGCCATCTGGATTTTGTGCGCGCCGCCCGATTCGTAAGCGCGACGCTTCCACGTCTACGGCGCGCCGCTCTTCTCCGAACCAGGCCTACGAACTCGCTGTGCGCGCCGAGGCCAAAAACGTTCCCGGTCGAATTTTGCGGCTGGACGAACGATATCGCCGGCGCGCTCACTAAAATGGACGTCCTCGCGGTCCCGTCAGGTCCGGCGGAAGCGGCGACGCGTGTCATTATGGAGGCATTTTCCGCCGGCACGCCTGTGGTGGCTTACCGCTCGGGAGGTATTCCGGAGCTCGTCGAAGATGGCCGCACAGGAATACTGACGGAGTCGGCCGATGCCGAAGCTCTGGCCCGCGCAATTCCGCCTTCTCATTGAAGACCGAGCAAGCATGGAGCGTCTTTCCATCGCCGGCCGTCGCGAATGGAAGAGTCGTTTCCGGCTCGAAGGCTTTCAGCAAAACGTCTGCGATTTTATTGAGAGCGTGGCTGGGCGAGCCACCAGCGCATCCCGCTCCCGATCGCGGGTGGCAGCGCACGCAGATGATGAACTGCGCGATTCGCGAGAAACAGCGTCTCGATAGCCATTCGCCGCGCTCGTAATCCAGCCGTGACATTTTCCGGCGCGACATGCGCGTCGGCCACAACCCGCTCGCGCGAGAGGGGAAACAGGCGGCGCATCGCGACCTCCCGCCGGTGGCCGGCATTGTTCACCAGACACCAGTGCAGCCACAGTTCATCCTTGTTCGGGCGCTCGATCGCCAACGCGGGGGACATCGCGAACAGCTCGAACCAGCGTTTGACAGGGTTCGGCAGCCGCTCCACAGCCGCCAGCGCCGTAGCATGCATATGGCACTGAAACCACTCTTTCGCGAGCCGGAAGGAAATCGCTTCGGTCTGTCGCGAGCGCCGGTCCCGATTCGCCCACTCTCTCCAGAAAGCGTCATCCCCGGAGGACTGCTCCAGAAAATGCGCCAGTTCGTAAACGTGATAAAGCCGCAAATCGCCCCGCAGTAAATGGCGCATCAGATGCCAGGTGACATAAGTCAGCCCGTCGACCGGACTCAAAGAGGGCAGATACAAACCTGAAACATGGCGGTGCACCCGATCGGGCCAGAACCGTTCGCCATCGCCGGCCTGGAACCGTTCCGTCCGCTCATCCCAGAAGCGAAAATGAAGTTCGATGGAGAAAGGCATCGCCGGATCGAAGTAATCGCCCCGCCATTTCCATCCGGTCTTCCGGATCCTTACGGGAAAATGGTCGGTCGTGGCGTCCTCGCCTCTCGATAAGGCCACGTATCCCAGCGACTCGATCGCGCGTATCGCATTCGCACTGCAGTGCCGGGGACAATAAAGATCGATATCATATTGAGGCCGATGGCGCGCTTCCGCCGCGTAATAAGCGCCATGCGTAAGTCCCTTGAGAACCAGAAACTCGATTCCGCGCGCCTGCAGATCGCCCGCAATCTCCCGATAAGCGGTGGTGAGACAATCGTGCCGCGCTGCGTTTTGCTCCAGATTGCGGTCGATACGGCTCGCTACAGCGCTGGGAAGCGAATCGCGGCACCGAAGGCCGAGGGCCAGCGTGAGCCGTTCACGATCGGTAATCGCGAGCAGATCCGGCCACTCGGCCGGCTTGAGCGCTTCCAGTCCTGTCACGTTTCGGTCGTGAAAGCGCAAAGCCCGCAGCGTGTTCAGGACGACGCTCATGAGACCAGCGCCCGGAGAGCCCTTTCCGCACTGTCAGGATTTCCGTAAGTCAGTTCCACGATCGGCAGCTCCGCAAAACGCCTGAAGGTTTCAGTCTGTTCCGCTCTCATGGCGTCGTCGCCGAAGCAGATGGCCTTCGAGAACTCTTCGAGTGCGTCCGCCGCCGGAAATGGATCGATACGGGGCCGCGCCCCCGGATTCTGCCGGTTGAGAAAAACCACGCCGCACGCCTTGCTCTCGAATGCGGTGGCAAGGCCCAAGTCGCCCGTGCCGATTTCAAGATCCAGCTTTCCATTCGGACGCCGCTCCGGAGTCCAGGCCTTCAGTTCGGGGAAAAGATTTCGCGCAGTTTCGCGGAATCGGATCGAAAGCGGGCGGCCGGCAACCGCGTGGTCTGGCCGACCTCTCACGATGTGGGTGGCGTCATCCGACAGATACTTCCACCCCTTCGTCGCGCAGGCATAGGCCAAAGTCGTCTTGCCCGCACCGGAATTGCCGCAGAATACGAGCGCGCGCCCGTTGAGCTCCACACAGGCGGCGTGCAGCGGGCTGAGATAGCGCGCGCTGATCATCACGTAAACGGCCGGTTCAAGGAAGTGATACCGAAACCAGGAACTGTCGCCGGCGACGTCCCGCGTCAGGCGGGCAAAACCGAAAGAGGTGCTCAGATCGCAGACTGCGAAGTTGGACGCCCCCTGCACCATTGTCACGAGGTGGCCCTGACCCACAGGCATCGACGGAAAGGGGGCAATAATGGCGTCCCGATCGGACACGGCAATCCGGAACTTAACCCCGGACGAGCCGGCCACGCCGGTCAATGCCGTTGTACGGGCCAGGCAAGGATAACCGCCCCAGATCTGCTCCGCTACTCTGAGCACGGCCGCCGAGTTCGTTTCGATATCGACAGGCACGCCCATCGGGTAGTAGCGGGCCGTCCACGGCAGGGCGACGCGATACTCCAGCGGGTCTTCTACGGAAGCCGCGGACAATTCAAGCTGCGGATTTGCCGAAATCACTGGTGACACTATTATCTGGCCTGTCCGGGCCCGATCGCGGCCTGCGATTCAAAGAAGCAACCGGTTCGGGAGTCGCGATCAAAGTTCCGTTTTGCGCACGGCGGCGGATCGCGTGGCTGAGCTTTCTGCGGGCATTGACTACGTAAGCCTTTGCTCCGCTCGGATTCGACAACGCGAGCCTCTGCGTGATCGTCGCCAGCGGGATCTCGTACCCGTAGTGGAGCGCCATCACCCGCGCCTCCATCGGCTCCAGCGTCGCATGAATCATCTCCCACATCCGCCGATTAGCCTGCGCGCGCTCAATGTCGCGATCGGGCTCTACCGTCAGATCCCGCAGACCGCGCGGCATCTCTTCGGCCAGTTCGGCCGGGTCCGCGGATCTCTTCTTGATCGAGCTCAGGCAGTGATTTCGCGTGATGGCGTAGAGCCACGTCGAAAGCCTCGCATCTCCGCGGAAGCTCCGGATATGGCGAAATGCCTTGAGGAAAATCTCCTGCGCCAGATCGAGCGCGCGGCTCCGGTCGCGGGTTATTCGGTAGCACCACGCCGTCACCCGCCCCTGATATCGCCGGAAAATTTCGCCGAACAGGTCGTCGCGGATCTCGTTGCCTTCGATACCGCCGAGCACCAGCATCAATTCCTGATCGGTCAGGGCTTCCGGACAGGTCGCCGCCATTCCCACAAGCGAATCGGTTTGCATAACCGATCGTAGGGACGGAAACCGCCGGGTGTCGTTTGGGCGGTGTAAACACCTTGTAAATTCGCTCAGCGCAAGCTAATTCCCTCAGCGCAACCCAGCGGCCGCCTCGGATTCCTGTGCGGCAGAGCGCCAGGCCCTTCCGGAGAGCGCGGAACGGAAGCGCCTCGTCGAACGCCGTTTCGGAAAATCGCTCCGCCCGGCGGCTCAGATTGAGCGGGCTCAAAAATGGCTCGATCCGGTCGAATTCTCTCAACGCTTCGCTCAAAGCGGCGATGGACCAGTCGGGGTATAACACTCCGCAATCCTGCCCGACGATTTCCAGCGCTCCCCCCCGCCCCAGCGCGATCACCGGTTTACCGCTGGCTAACGACTCGACCATCGTCATCCCGAAGTCCTCTTCGCCCGGCATAATCAGCCCGAGGGACCGCGCGTACAACTCGCGCAGGTCCGCGTCTGGAACGTGACCGCAGAATTCGATGTTCGGCGCGGCGAGTTTCCGCAGCGCCTGGTACTCGGGTCCGTCTCCCACCACCTTCAGGCGCCGCCCATTACGTGCGAACGTGCTGATGGCATAGTCCAGACGTTTATAGGCAACCATTTCCGCAACGATCAGGAAGTAATCTTCGGGCGGCCGGTGAAAGAACGAGGTAGTGGCGACGGGCGGATAAACGACGCGCGCCTTTCGCCGATAGGTCTTCCACAGCCGGCGGCGGACGTTCCAGCTGTTGGCAAGAAAGCTGTCGACACGGGCCGCCGTCGAGTAATCCCAGACACGCAGATAGTTGGCGAAGAGCGACATCAGCGCCCCTTTAATCACCCCCTGCCGAAAATCCTTGCAATACGCCGGATAAAGTTCCCACAGATAGCGCATCGGCGTATGGCAATAGCAGATATGCCGCGTTCCCGAAGACGTAATCACGCCCTTCGCCGGCCCCGATTCACTGCTGATGACAAGATCGTAAGAACGCAAGTCGAAGGATTCGAGAGCCAGGGGCATGACTGGCAGCAGCCCCCGATAATACTTCCGAAGCGGGTTCAGGAACGATGCCTGGACATTCTTCGATCGAATGAGCGGCGAGACCCTCTCCGGGTCGTAGAAAAGGGTGAAGATGTCGGCGCGCGGGAGTATCCGGCAGATCGCTTCAAGAACCTTCTCTCCCCCTCGCGAGCCGAGCAGCCAGTAATGAACGAGCGCGACTCGCATTTACGCCACGCCGCCAACACCAGGCATCCGCCGTATCAGGGCTTTGGCTCGGCCCTGCCGCCGAGCTTCCGCCCGGCGTGGAACTTTACGACAGCGATAGCGCCCGTGATTTTCGCTGCCGCCATAAAGTGCGGAACGGTGGTTTTCGACGGCGCCACCGGGCTTCCACGCGGCCCCGAGTTTCGGATTACCGCGTAACGCCGGCGAACTCGCCGTTGCTTTTATCTGCCCCAGGGGAGGCGAAATCAGTGACAAATTGACCACCACGCTTCCTTTGACAACCGGGGGCAACACGACGGAACATCATGGACCGCTCCAGATCGCGGTCAGCAGCCTGGTCAAGAGGGCAGGGGCCGCCGTGCGCGGCGCCAAAAAGTGGAATAACTTGCCCGTCCAGCCGCGATTCGGCGGTCAGAACTGTTGCGTGTTCATTAAAGCCGCTCGCACACTTTGGAGCTCGACTCTGCCACAGCAAAGAACGGATTCTTGATGCATGATTATGGAGTACTCAGCGGATCAGTCCGTTGCCCGGCAGGCGTCGGCAGCCGTCGTCTTCCCAACTGGCTCCTCACCTCGAAATGATGGATCAGACATCCCCGGGCGGATGCCCCACTGATAATCGACGATCTCGACTGCGTGGGCGCAGAATCTATGAGCATCGGAAAAAAGGAAAACAGACGGCGAACAGCGGCTATTTTCGTAAGAACTGAACCCGGACCTTCCGATGAATACGGCTGCCTCCCGCTGCGGCGATCACATCTGGCGGGTCGCCATCGATTTCGGGCTGGGTTGCGCGTGCCCGAGAATCGCGTGTGGCCGGTAGGGCTTCTCGAGCGCTGCAACCTCTTCAGCCGACAGCTTGAGATCGGCTGCCGCGATCAATTCGGTCAGTTGCTGCGTTTTTGTCGTTCCGATGATCGGGGCGGTGATTCCGGGCGCCTGCAGAACCCACGCGCATGCAACCTGCGCAGGCGTGGCGCCGCGCTTTTTTGCGACGTCCGCCACCGCGTCGGCTACGGCAAAATCCTCCGGCGCGTAGTACATATCTTTAGCGAAGGTATCCGTCTCGGACCGCTTCGTATCTCCGCCGCCGGGCCGCCGCGTGCCGGTCAGGAAGCCGCGCGCCAGCGGGCTCCACGGAATGATGCCCAGGCCCCGATCCATGCAAAGTGGAATCGTCTCGCGCTCCTCTTCGCGATAAACCAGGTTGTAGTGATTCTGCATGGTCGAGAACTTATGCCAGCCGTTCTCTTTCGCCGTGTACAAAGCCTTCGACAGCTGCCAGGCCGCCATGCTGCTGGCGCCGAGGTAACGCACTTTGCCGGCGCGTACCAGCGAATCCAGTGCATCGAGTGTGACTTCGATCGGCGTATTCGGGTCCCACCGGTGAATCTGATAGAGATCGATGAAGTCCATACCCAGACGGCGAAGAGAGTTCTCGCAGCCCTCAATGATGTGCTTGCGGCTGAGGCCCCGCTTATTGGGGCTCTTGCCCATCACTCCATGGACTTTCGTCGCGACCACGACGTCGTCGCGCGACGCCATCTCGCGAAGGTGGAAACCGGTGATCTCTTCGCTAAGTCCGGCCGAGTAAACGTCCGCCGTGTCGAAGAAGTTGATTCCGGAATCGAGCGCGATCTTGAAGTGCTCGCGCGCGCCCTCTTTATCGACGTGCCAGCCTTTTGTTCCCAGTGCCCAGTCGGGAAGATCGCCGCCGCCATAACTCATGCATCCCAGACACAGACGGGACACGGTGATTCCGGTATTGCCAAGAATTTTATATTGCATCGTCTCTTAGAATAGGATGAACGGCCAAATCATGAAGCGCATTCTCGCCG
The DNA here is from genome assembly GCA_963831795.1 of Terriglobia bacterium. Lineage (GTDB taxonomy): Bacteria > Acidobacteriota > Terriglobia > Bryobacterales > Bryobacteraceae > BOG-234. The sequence continues at coordinate 152,201 of CAWHSB010000004.1, forward strand.
GATTCATGCTGTTCAGTTGGTCCATCGCCCTGATGGCGGGCCCGGCTGCGCCGCAAAAGCCGAAACTGATCGTTGCTGTAGTCGTCGATCAGTTCCGTTACGACTACCTGCTTCGGTTTCGTGATGAATACACGTCGGGCCTCAAAAAGATGCTTGATCAGGGAGCGGTATTTGATAACGCACACCTGATTCATTACCCGGCCGTAACGGCGATCGGACACTCGACCTTCCTGACCGGCGCGACGCCGTCGCTGAGCGGCATTGTTGCAAACCAGTGGTATGACCGTGAAACGGGCAAGACGGTGACCAGCGTTTCAGACCCCGCTACAAAACTGCTTGGATTATCCGGTAATGCCGCCGTCAGTGACGGTTCGTCGCCTCGCCGGCTGATGGTCAGCACCCTCGGGGATCAGATCAAGATGACCGGTCAGCAATCCAAAGTGATTGGCGTCTCGATCAAAGACCGCGCCGCGATTCTGCCCGCGGGCCACATGGCCGACGGCGCGTACTGGTTCGATGACGCCGCCGGAAATTGGGTCACCAGCACTTACTACGTCGACAAAATGCCGGCCTGGGTCAGCCGGATTAATGAAGGCAAGCCCGCCGCCGCGGCGCAGAACGGATTGTGGTATCCGGTCGATGCCAAACCTGGCTCGGCGAAGGCGTTCTGCACGATGGGCAAGAAGACCGCGGAGACGCCAAAGTGCCCGTCGTTCGAAGCGACGCCCTGGGGAAACGAGATTATCGAGGATTTCGCCGAACACGCGCTGACAGCCGAGAAACTCGGTCAGCATTCGGGTACTGACATTCTCGCCGTAAGTTTCTCCGCCAACGATTACGTCGGCCACGCCATGGGGCCCGATTCGCCTGAAGTGCGGGACATTTCCATCCGGACCGATCGGCTGCTGGGCAAGCTGCTGGACCACGTCGATAAAAGTGTTGGGCTGGGCAACGTTGTCGTAGTCCTGACGGCCGATCATGGCGTCGTATCCACACCGGAAGTGAACGAAGCGAGGCGCATGAATGGCGGCAGGCTTTCCAGCAGCGTTTTGCGGAAAGCGATGGAGGATGCCCTCGCGGCGAAGTATGGCGCCGGCAAGTGGATCGTCAGCATGTCGTCCACTGGACCCTACCTGAATACGGAGCTGATTGAATCGAAGAAACTGGATGAGGCGGAAGTGGAAAAGACCGCGGCGGATGCGGCCCGGAAAACCCCGCACGTGTTTCGCGTCTATACCCGCGAGCAGATCCTGAACGGCCAGATGGCCGAAGATCCGATTTCGTCGAGGGTCCGCAATGGAGTCTACCGGAGCCGTTCGAGCGACCTCTTCATCATCCAGGAGCCGGGTTATCTGTATGAGGCCTCCGGCACCTCCCACGGAACTCCTTTTAATTACGACACGCACGTGCCCGTGATATTCATGGGCCCGGGTATCAAGGCTGGTCACTACTATGAGGCCGTCGCCGCCAACGACATCGCGCCGACTCTGGCGGCCATTGCAAGAGTACAGGAACCGGACGGGTCCGTCGGACGCGTCTTGCAGGAAATGTGGCAATAGCCGACCGCTTCATTCGCGTCTTTAACTTTCTGGCCAACATGGGGCTCGTCCTCCGGGACGACCCGCCGAAGGTTATCGACATGACGGGCCGGGGATGGGGGCCGGCTATCGATGGCATCGCGCTTTCGATCCGCACGATGCCGAGGGACAGTGCTCGCGATCCGGCGGTGCTGTCGGTTGTGATCAGGAACACTGGAACGGCGGAGAAGCGTCTCAGCGTTCCCGGCTGGATGTTCTTCTATCACGCCGAGGTAACCCGACAGGATGGCCAGCCGGCTGAGTTGACGGCTTATGGCAAGCAGGTGTTGAAACCGGAGCGCCGGACGGAAAACATCGAAGTGAAGCTTGGTCCGGGCGATGCGCAGGAGACCGATCTTCCCGTAGCGGCCCTCTTCGAAATGCGCGAGGGAAGTCCGTTCGAAGTGGTGGTATGGTGCCAGCAGCCCGGCGGCACGCTTCGTTCAAACGCTGTCACGGTGTAACGTGACGACGGTTGCCCCGCGGCCGCCGGCTTCAAGCGGGGCATCCCTGTAGTCCGCCACGAACCGCGTGCGCGCGAGTATCGCTCGGACCATTTCGCGCTGCACCCCGATGCCTTTCCCATGAATGATGCGGAGCGCTTTGAAGCCGAGGCGATGCGCTTCCGCGAGATACTCTTCGACGACGCTGCCTACGTCGCGCGGGGGGACAGTATGGAGATCAAAAACGTCTGTTATCGGAATGCGGACAGGAAGGTCGGAATCGTTCATAAGCAAAAAAGCCCAGCCCACTCGCTACGGAGCCGGCCGGGCTTTTGATTTGGCGCAGCGCGCCTGACGGAGTTCAGCTTGCGTGTTGCAGGCGGTACTCGCTCACGATCTGTTCCATCTCGTCCTTCAGATGGAGTTTGAGTTTTTTCAGACGATGTTCTTCCAGTTCCTCTTCGGCGGACAGCGCGTGTTTAGCCTCCAGCGCCTCGACCTGCCGTTTGTACTGATGATGCTGGTCCATCAGCTCACGGAATTTTTCATTCGTCTGCATCAGGTGCGCTTTAATTTCTTCTTGAGCGTTTTGTTCCATTCGTGGCATGTCTCCTCAGTGGAGTCGCCTCGCCAGACCGTCACTGGAACCTGTTGTCGGTAAGGCAGGTAGCTTCACTTCATTTGAAGTGGCGAACGGTTCCCCGTCCGTCTACTCGGACTTTACCATGAAGATTTCTTCATGACAACTGCTGTAACGGTCCCCTGGTTGTAGTATCCGGGACGGGTTCCGGCTTCGACCCAGCCGTGTTTCCTGTAGAGGGTGATCGCCGGCAGGTTGGGCTTCGCAACCTCAAGAAAAATGGTACCTTTAGCCTCTTTGGAGAGGGCGTTTAGCAGGGCAGAACCCGCCCCTCGCCGTCTCCATGCCGGGTCCACAGCGATGTTCAGAATCTCGGCTTCGTCGGGAGCCGACTGCCGCCAGGAACAGAATCCCGCCGGGGTGGCGTCGATCATCGCCAGAAGCAAAGGAAAGTTCGAATAATCGCCCAGCGGCCATTGCGCCGTTTCTGGACAACGCCGTTGAATGCGGGCGATCGCGGGAAAATCGCGCTCCGATGCCGGCCGAACCACGATGGAATCGTTCGTGCTGCCCAAACGTCTATTGTGACTGGAATGAGCCGCCTGCGGTGGATCGTGTTATTGCTTGGGTGCGCCGGCGTTCTCGGGGCAACCTGGGCCGAGGCGCAATCGGCGCAGCGTAAGTTCAGCGCGATCGCGAACGGCCGGATCCCCGCGGGTTCCAGCGTGCTGATCACCGCAGCGGAGCTGAACTCCTGGGTGAGCGCGGAAGCGAAGGCTTACTTCCCCGAAGGCCTGCGCAATCCCCATCTGGAATTCGCCGACGGAGAAGTAACCGGACACGCACTGATGGATTTCGTGAAATTGAGGCAGGCGGCAACGGGAGAGCCTCCGGGCTGGGCGGCGAAGAACCTCTTCGCGGGAGAGCGCCCCGTCACGATTGCCGTGCGGCTCGAATCGCGCGACGGCCAGGCGCGCGTGGATGTCGAGAGCGTCGAGATTTCCGGTATCCAGATCGAGGGGCGTGTTCTCGATTTTCTGATTCAGAATTATCTGATCCCTACATTCCCGGCGGCGAAGGTAAATCAATGGTTCGGCCTCGCGTTTCGGATCGACCACATCACCATCAGCCCGCGAGGGGCTTCAGTTACGCGAGCCGGGGGTCTCAGAGCGTCCCGCAAGCGGCTGGACGACGCCGCCGCCGCAGATCGCGACTCCCGTGCGGATGAGGGCCTGGAGAAAGTTGTTCAGCATCGCATAACAGACCTGCTCGGTCATGGGCTGTTTGCCGGGCAGTCGGAAAGTGGCGGGCAGTTCCTTTGAAATGCGGAGCCTCAGGGCGTTGACTACGTTACGGCCGGCGCGGTCTCGTTTATTGGCCACTGTCATCGGTGTCTGCATGACGCTGCCGGTTCGCCCGTCGATATAGAACTGACAGCGCGAGAACCAGCCGAGGTTGGCCGGATCGGCGGCGTCGAAGAGCAGCAGCGGTGTCTCCCGCTGCTCTACCGTCAGATCCAGCAGAATGCTGCGCGCCGATTCCTTGACTTTGGCTTCGAAGCCGGCTTGCTGCGCGACGGCAGAAATGCTGGCGGCATCGATTTCCAGCAGGATCAGTTTATGCCGCCCGGCTTGAAGAACTTGCATGATCTGTTACAGGATACCCAACGCCGGGCGGGCAGGCCCTGACGCGACTTCTTCTTCCGGAATCACGTCGCCTTCGCCCGGCGCGAGGAACAGATTCTCGTCGAGTTCGTGCTGGCGCGTATACATATCCCAGTAGCGCCCGTGCAGAGCGTACAACTCGGGATGCGTGCCGCGCTCGACGATGTTGCCGGCTTCGATCACCAGAATCTGATCGGCGCGTCGAATGGTGGACAGACGGTGCGCGATCACGAAGGTCGTGCGGCCCCGCATCAGATGGGCGAGACCCTGCTGGATCATCGCCTCCGATTCGGAGTCGAGGCTCGATGTCGCTTCGTCCAGAATCAGAATGCGCGGGTCGGCAAGAATGGCCCGCGCGATCGAGAGCCGCTGCCGCTGTCCGCCGGAAAGTTTCACGCCGCGCTCGCCGACGATGGTGTCGTAGCCCTGTTCGAGGTTTTCGGCGAATTCGTCCACGCGCGCGATGCGGCAGGCTTCGAGCATTTCCGCTTCGGTGGCGTCCGGGACGCGAGAACATCACGTTCTCGCGGATCGAGCCGTCGAAGAGGAACGTCTCCTGCAGAACCACGCCAAGTTGCGACCGGTAGCTCGGCAAGTTTGACGTTGCTCAGGTCCACGCCGTCGACCAGAATGCGGCCCGCCACGGGTTTGTGGAACGCCGCGATCAGACCCGATGGTGGTCGATTTTCCCGACCCGGACGGACCGACAAACGCCGTAACCGTGCCGGGCTTTGCTTCGAACGAAATGCCGTGCAGCACGGTGCGGCCGGTTTCGTAGGCGAACTCGACATTCTCGAAACGCCACTTCGCCCACGATCGGGCCGATCGTCGACGGTGCGTTCGGGATCTTCGTCTTCCGGCCGCTCACGCAGTACTTCGCGCGTCCGCTCCAGGCCGGCCAGCGCTTCGCTCATCTGCGTCCCGATATTGACGATGCCGATGATCGGCGCAATCAGAAAAATCAGGTAGGCGTTGAAGGTCACCAGCTGGCCGACGGTCATTTTTCCCGCGTAAATCTGCGTGCGTCCCCAGATACATGATGAGCGCGCCCGACGATGCCCATCAGCACCGTCGCGGAAAGCGACATCAGCGACATCGCCGTCAGACTGCGTCATCACGTTGTCGAGCAGGCGCTGCACGCCGGCCGCGAAGACCGTCGGCTTCGCGCTCTTCGGCGTGATAGCCCTTGATGACGCGCACGCCGCCCAGCGATTCGGTCAGCCGCCCGGTGACCTCGGCGTTGATCTTGCCGCGCTCGCGGAAAATCGGGCGAACCGTCTTGAACGCCTTGCTCAGCACAGACGCCGAAGACCAGCACGACCGCGAGCGACAACCCCCGTCATCAGCGGGCTGATTCGCAGCAGCCAGAAACAGCCCGATCGCGGCTGTCAATAATCCGCCGATGAACTCGATGACGCCGGTGCCCACCAGATTGCGCATGCCTTCGACATCGGACATGATGCGCGAGACGAGTTGCCCGGTCTTGTTGGAATCGTAGTACGTGACCGGCAGCCGCCCGATATGTTCCTGCACCTTGCCGGCGCAGTTCGGCGATCAGCTTCTGGCCTTCAATGGAAAGCAGCTGGGTCAGCGAGAACGAGGTGATGCCCTGGATGGCGGTCGCGCCGACCACGAGCAGCATCAGGGGCATCAGCAAGCCGAACTCTGATGCTTGTTGATGACGTCGTCGATCAGATACCGGGTGGAAGCAGGCAAAACGAAGACCCGCAAAGCGGTCTTGATGACGATCAGGACCAGGCCGAGAGACAGGATTCCCGCGCCGCGGCTTGACCATGGCCCAGATATCGGGCCAGAGTTCGCGCACGCGCGTCCGATGCCGGCTTTTTTTGGAGCTTACCGTCTGAGGATTAGTCACCTGAGACGTTGGATGCGTGCGCCTCTCGCCGCGCGTCAAACCATTTTGAAGTCTCAATACTACTATTTGTGGCGAGCCAGAGTTGGGACGGCTATTGGGCTCTTGCCGCCGCCGATCCAGTAGCCGGGCCGTGTTTTCGCCGACATAAGCCGGATTGTCCAGCGGTCACCGACGAGTTGGTGGAAATCCGGGCTCGTCGGTATTGTTCGGACGTATAGCTGATCAGGTACTGGCTGCGGATTTCCTGGCTGATCCGCTGCACGGCGTCTTCGAGGCCCCTTTGTTTGATGAAAGAGAACTCCGCTCCGCCTGTTCCTTTGGCGAAAACCTCGGATGGACTATCAACGAAGATCCGCTTCGTGTCCTTGTAGATCTCCATCAGCAGAGGCACGAACTGAACCTGATTCTGAACGCCGTAGGCCTGCGCATCGGTAGTCGGCGTGCTCGGCTGACCCATAGGCGAGTTGGACGGCCGTGACATCGATCGGCATTGGGCCGGGGCGGTGTCGGCTTCTCGGTCAGCCGCACGGCCAGCTGAGTGATGTCGACCGTGTAGATCAGGACGTTCGAGAGCTGCGCATCGATCAGCGACTCCCGCACCTTGCCTTCACTCGCCTGGTCGCGCGTCTCGCTCACCAGCAGAATGATCTTCCGGTTATTCGCGGGGCGTTTGCGCAGCATGAAGACCGCCTGATCCACCGCATCGATCATTCGGGCGCTCGAGTTTCCGGCGTTGATCTTGTCGATCGCAACCTTCACCTTGTCAGGATCCGTGGTGAAATCCTGCATGAGCTGCAGGCGGGAGTCGAACGCAATAATCGCCGCTTCGCCGTGATCGCCCACCACCAGCGGCAGAAGCGACCCGAGGTGTTTGATTTGCGGCAGGATGGCTTCCACCCGGCCCGACTTTTCGATTAAAACGACGACGCGAAATCGGCTCGAAGGCGACATCGACCTGAATGTTCTGCTCTTTGTGGTTATCGAACAAGTGGAATTGCTGGGGCTGCAGACCGTCGATAATGTTGCCGCTTCGGTCTGTCACCAGAACGGGCGCTACGATGTTGGTGACGTCAATGCGAGAGATAGGTTGGTCGATTTCGGGCACGTCGGTCGTACCGGCGGGAGCCTGCGCAAGTATCGGTAATACGCCAGCCAGGAGACACAAAAACGATAGCCGTTTCATAGCAAACACTACGCCTCCAGAACTCCGGCATCATGTCCGGTTTGTCCGTTCAACAAATCGAGCACGTGCGGGACCAACTCCAAAATAGCATCGAGCGACTCCACCGCACCGCGAGGAGAGCCCGGGAGATTCACGATCAGAACAGATCCGCGCGCACCCGCGAGCGCCCGCGAAAGGGATGCGTACTTCGTCGATTGCCGTCCGTTTGCCCGCATCAACTCACCAAATCCGGGGATTTCACGTTCTATTACGTCGCGGGTGGCTTCCGGCGTTACATCGCGCGGAGCAAGTCCCGTGCCCCCAGTTGTAAAGATGACGTTTGCGAGCCGGCGATCCGCAATATTTCGCAGTTGCTCCGCGATTTCGCCTCGTTCATCGGGAATTATCTTCCGTTCCACGACCTTGAAGCCCGCCGATTCCAGCCGCGCGATGATCGCCGGTCCCGAACTGTCGATGCGAGTTCCATGATGCCCGGTGTCGCTGATCGTCAATACCGCGGCCTGCCAAACAGGTGAAACGATCATCTGCCGGAAGTCCCCGCTCTTTCCGCCCGTCTTTTCCAGCAGATAGATGTCCTGGATTTCGATCCGTTTATCGAGCGCCTTGGTCATGTCGTAGATCGTGAGCGCGGCGACTGAGGCCGCCGTCAGCGCTTCCATTTCAACACCGGTTTGGGCGGTAGTCGATGCCACACTGACAATACGAATTCCCGCCGGCTCAATCGTCATCTCGACGTCGACGTGCGAGAGGGGCAGGGAATGACAGAGCGGAATCAGTTCCGCCGTTCGTTTGGCCGCCAGAATGCCTGCAACGCGCGCGACGCCGAGCGGATCGCCCTTGGGGTTGTCCGGCAGGGCTTCGAGCACCTCGCGGCTCATCCGTACGAATGCATGAGCGCGCGCTGTGCGCCGCGTGGCGTTCTTTTCGCCGACATCGACCATGCGCGGCTGTCCCTGCAGGATCGAATGCGAGAGGGTACTCATTTCAGGAGCACCGGGATCAGGTCGCCCGCCCCGTAATCGGCCTGAGATGCGTCTGCCACCATAAATGCGTTCGCGCGGCAGAGGGAGGGAATGTCGCCGGAGCCGTGCCACGCAACCGGCGTGACCTCAGAGCAGCTGACGTAAGCAGGAAGGATTCGCGTCAGTCCCGGTTTGTGGCGGAAGGGCTCCGATAGACGCGCGAGCGTTAATGGCAGAGGCGCGTCGTTCATTCCGGAAATGAGATCGATCGCGGCGCGGGCGAAAACTTCGAAGGTCACGGTGGTGGAGGCGGGGTTGCCAGGCAGTCCGAAGAAGAACTTGCCCTGCGCCGATCCGAACACGACCGGTTGGCCGGGTTGAATCAGCACGCGATCGAAATAGAATTGCGCACCGCATTCGGCGAGAGCGCTTTCGACGAAGTCGTACTTGCCCGCGGAGACGCCGCCGGAGAGGAGCAGCATGTCGGCATCGAGGCCCTGGCGGATGAGTTCTCGCGTGGCTTCTTTGCTGTCTTTCGCAACCGGCAGAATCAGAGGATCGCCGCCTGCGCGCCGCACCTGGGCCGCGACGGAGTATGCATTCGAGTTCCGGATCTGATGCGCGGCAGGAGTTTCGGCGATGCCTACGATCTCATCGCCGGTTGCGATGATGGCAACTTTCGGGCGGTAGTAGACGCTTACACGCATATGGCCGGTCGTCGCAATCCACGCCACACTTGTGTAGCCGATGCGAGTGCCTTTTTGCAGCACGACAATCCCGTTGCGAGCTTCGCAAGCCGCCGGCACAATGTTCGTTCCGGCGGGCTCGGCGCGATCTGTTTCGACTATTCCGTCGGGATGCCGGACGGCGTATTCGACCATGAGAACCGTGTCCGCACCTTCGGGTACCGGCGCACCGGTCATGATTTCGACCGTTTCGCCGGGTTCGATTGGGCCTGAAAAACGTTCGCCGGCGCGAACCTCACCGATGATGCGGACACGCCCGGGTATGTCTTCGGAGCGGACGGCAAAGCCATCCCGCGCCGATCGGTTGAAGGCCGGATAGTCGCGGTCGGCAGGGATGTCCTCGGCAAGGACGCGCCCTTCGCAGGCCTCGATATGAACGATCTCGGCGGCGGGCAGAACACGATGCGCGCGCACTTCGCGAAGCACGGTTGAGCGCGCATCGGTGAAACTCAGAGCGGGCACGCATTTAGTTTAGCTTTGACGCGGAGCTTACCCGGCAGCCTTTGCGGCCAGTGCTTCGAGGACCGCGATGTTCGGGAGAAGATCCTGCGGGAAATGATGGCGGGCCTGAAGCCATGCCGGGCTGTTCCAGGAGACCTGGACTTTTCCGTCGGCGTCTTCGGCGACCAGGATTTTCAGCGGAAGGTCGATCGCGATTGAGGGTGAGGCTAGCATAAGCGGGGTACCGGCTTTCGGATTGCCGAATATCAGGAGCTTCGTCGGCCGCATCTGCATTCCGGCTTTTTCCGCTTCACCGCTGTGATCGATTAATGCGAACAACTGGACACCTTTTTGCCTGAGTATCTCTTTGAGGTTTTCCACCGTTTCATCGACGGAGTGATTGCTTGATATGGTGACGATCCCGGCGTTGTCGGTGGACGGCATGGGGGCGCGCTCTCCGTATTCTAAACTGAACAAGCAGGGAAGCCGATGTCGAGTAATGCAATTTCCTTACTGACCGCCGCGCAGTATCTGGAGATGGAACGAAGGTCGGAGTTCCGCAGCGAATATCTGAACGGACAGGTCTTCGCCATGTCCGGCGGGACGATGAATCACGCGCGCATTGTTCGAAACGTCCTTTCCAGGCTCTCAGAGCAGTTAAGAGGGCAGCCCTGCGAAGCGTTTGCGAGTGATCTGAGGCTCTTTTGCGCTCGTTACAACATTTTCACTTATCCCGACATTGTGGTCGGCTGCGGCGCAAGTAAGTTTCTGGACGACCGTCGCGACACAATCACCGATGCCACAGCCGTTGTGGAGGTACTTTCTCCAGGCACTATGAATTACGACCGAGGTGAGAAGTTTCGCTACTATCGCTCGCTCGAATCATTCTCCGAATATCTCCTGTTGGCCCAGGATACGCCCCGCGCTGAATATCACGTGCGTCAGGCGGATGGTTCCTGGATTTTTCGTGAATTCACATCGCCCGCGAGTGTCGTCGAGTTGAATTCTGTCGGCTGCCGGGTGGACCTCAAGTCAGTGTACGAGACAGTCGAATTCGATTAAGCCCCGTGAGGGCGGCAAGGCGCTAAAAGTCCAGCGGCGACAAGATCGCCGGGGTTACCAGAGGATCTTGAGCGCGAGCTGCGTGTTGCGAGGCTCGCCGAAACCGAGGCCGGGCGCGGATCCGCCGTTCAGAGTCTGGGTAAGCTGGCCGAAACTTGAGCTCGTGAACGTCACGCTCGGGTTGGCCCAGTTGGTCCGGTTTAAGAGATTGAAGATCTCGGCGCGGAATTCCATCGAGACTCGCTCGGTGATCGGGATCTTCTTGAACACCGAGAAATCGACCGATCCGAAGCCTGGCCCGTAATAAAGGTCTCTTCCAATGTTTCCGAACGTTCCGGGAGCCGGCTTTGCGAACGCCGTAGGATTGAAGTACTGCACGGCTGTAGTGTTTGTCAGGACAGGCACGTTGGCGAAGGGATCTCCGACGACGTTAACGCGATCCTGGTTCTCACCCGTTCCGCTGACATTGGTTCCGGCCAGGATATTGATCGGCTGCCCGGTGGAGAACGTGAGTAGCGCATTGAGCTGCCATCCCGCCGTGAGACGCGGGAATCGGGGAGCCCACTGCGGGACGTCGTAACTGACAAAACCCGTGAAGAAATGGCGGATGTCGAACGTGCTGGAGCCGCGCTGGTCGCCGAGGTTATAACTGTCCGTCGGCACGGTATTTCGCACGGAGGATGTATCGTCGATCGAGTGCGCGTAAGTGTAATTCGCGGTTGCCGATAACCCTTTCCAGAGCCGCTGTCTCAGCGATGTCTGCAGCGAGTTGTAACTGGAAGTCCCGATTGACTCCGCCGTATCGATTGTTCCGAGTTGAGGGTTCTGCAAGGCATAAGGGCGCACAGCAACGCCGCCGATCAGCACGGGCTGGTTGACATCGAGAAGCACCGGGAGCTTGCGCCCGACATTCCCCACATAACCGACCTGCAGGATGGTGGATTTTGAAATCTGGCGCTGGATATTGAGGTTGAAATTCTGCACATAGGGCGTGCGGAAGTTCTGGTTGACGGAGAACACACCGAAAGGCGGAGTGGGATTAGCGGCTCCGAAGATCGGCACGCCGCTCTGGAAGACTACGTTCTTGACTGACAGGTTGTAGACGGGAGTCGACCCACCGGGGTTCGCGTTGACTCCGGCGGCGCCGCCGTTGGACAGTGACGTATTCGCCGTGAAAAAGTTCAGCGCCGGCACATCGTAATAGATCCCATATCCGCCGCGGATGACGGTCTTGCCATCGGATTGAGGTGTGTACGCGAAACCGAAACGCGGAGCGATGTTGTTCCAGTCCTTCGGGTACAGCGGGCCGGCGCCGTTCATGTTCGGTGTCACAAAACCCTCTCCAGGTACGAAGTTGGTGATTGAATTCCGCGAATCGTGGAGCACGCCCTGATAAGTAAATCGGGCCCCATAGTTCACCGTAAGCCGGGAATTGACGCGCCAGGTGTCACCGGCCCAGAGATCGAAGGAGTTCTGATAATAGAGACGCTGCAAGGGCCCCTGGGCAATGGTGGCTCCGTTCGAATTACTGGGATAGCCCGCGAGGAAGTCCGATAACGACCTCAGATTGCCCGAGAGCGTGGTGTCGCTGGACCACGGTCCGCGAGAGCCGTCGAAGTTGAACGTTCCCCGCTCGTTAATGTCGTAGCCGACGTCGAGAACGGCGCGGCGAAACTCTCCACCGAAGATCAGGGAGTGCTTGCCGAGGTTCCATGAGAGCGCATCCGTGAGGTGACCGGTAGTGTCGGTCCGCGCCTCGGGACTGGTGGCGCCCACATAATCGAATCCTGTGATCGAGAGCTTGGGCGATCCCTGCAGCACGGCCTCGGTTGCTCCGGTGTTCAGGCCAAGGGCAATCGGATCGATGCCGGTATTGGCATCGTTGAACGACTGATAGAAGTAATTCACGCCGAGCGTGAGCACATTGACGATCTGTGGCGAGAAAATCGCCGTATCGGCTACGGCGACGTTATGCATATGACTGGGCGCGATCTGGAAGAAATCGGGAATGTGCGATCCAATATCGGCAGTCTGTGTGCCGGTGCCTACGAAGTAGCGCACGAACATCGAATTTTTGTCGTTGAACCGATGGTCGATCTTCATCACGCCGTTATAGCTGTTGTAGTTGTTTTGGCCATTGCTCAGGTAGTTGGTCGGCGACGCAGCGCCATTGCGTACCGTGCTGGGCCAGATGGTAAGAAGGTTCAGCGAGACCTGATTCACCGGGACGCCGTACTTCGCGAGCACGCCTTCCGCCGCCGTGACGTAGGCGTTTGAAGGCTCCGTGGTCAGGATGGAATTGTCCGATATGGCGGTCTGACCTTCGCCCGCAAGGAAAAAGAATGTCTTGTTTTTGATGATCGGACCTCCGGCCGAAAAGCCGAACTGGTTGTTGCGAATCACCTGCTTCGGAGCGGTCGGCGAAAGAAGAGGCGAACGGGACGCAAGGGCCTCATTTCGATTGAAGTAAAACAGGCTGCCGTGGAAGCCGTTAGTGCCCGATTTGAGAACCACGTTAACCTGGGCACCGGAGTTGCGGCCCTGCTCGGGTCCGCCGTCCGCCTGGACCGCGAACTGGTCGATCGCTTCGATCGGCAGCAGGGTTCCGGCGATGCCTGCGACTCCTCCCTGGTTGACCGCCGATACGTTCTGGAAGGCATCGTTGTTATCCGCGCCGTCGATCTGATAGTTGCTTCCGGTGGTTCGGCTGCCGTTGATCGAACTCGAAAGCGGCGATGCGCCGGGCACCAGCTTGATCATCTGCCGGAAGTCACGGCCGTTCAGCGGCAGATCCTGAACGGTGGCGGTATTGACGACAGCCGTCAGCGCGCTTGAAGTGGTATCGACCGAGACAGAGGATGCGTTCACTTCGACGGTCGACTGCTGGCGAGCCACCCCAAGGGTTACCGTAATGTCGGTGATCTTTGAGACTGCAATTTCGACCGCGTCGACCTTTTTCGTCTCGAAGCCCGCGCTGGAGACGGTCAGCGAATAGACGCCTACGGGCAGATCCGCAAAGAGAAAGCCGCCATTCGCGGCCGATACCGCGGAACGGGTCAGGCCGGTGGAAGGGCTATCCAGTTTGACAATTGCGCCGGGGACGGCGGCGCCGCTGGCGTCGGCCGCGGTGCCCGACAGGCTGCCGAGAAAGGTCTGAGCAAAAGCCGCGGTTGTTAATACCGTAAAGAGTAGTAATCGGGAAAAAAGCACGCTCGTGTCTCCTTGAGTTCGAGTTGAATAACAACCCGTCAAACGGAGACGGCGGCTAACTGTAGAGCCCTCGTTCGGTACGTGGAAGGCGAGTATAGCGATCAGGAAATCATTAATATTGCGAGTTTCGTTGATCTTAGCGTGTCGGGGATCGTCGAGTCAATGCCGAGAAAGCGAAGACGCCGGCGCTACGGCTAGTCGGGTAAGGCGAAGGCCAGGATATTCGAACCGGCCGCTATCGCTATGTACTGTTTGTGGTCGAACATGTATGTCATAGGCGAGGCCTTCCAGGTCTGGTTGGTGGAAAATTGCCACAGGGCTTTGCCTGTTGCAGCGTCCGCAGCCATAAACGCTCCGCTATTCTCGCCGAAGAACACCAGGCCCGATGCTGTCGAGAGCAAGCCGCCAGAAGCCGTCAGAGTCCCGCTCATCTGCGGCAACTCCCAGCGGATTTCACCGGTTTTCAGGTCGATCGCGCACAGCACCTTTTCGAACGTTTCGCCAGGCGCGGGCCGCGCCGCTCCGCCCATGTAGCTCTTTCCGGCTTGCCACTCCATGGTTCTCTTCGAGAACAGATTGCACCTTTCGAGCGCCTGGATGTAATAGAGACCCGTGCCGGGGTTGAAAGAAGTTGAGAACCAGTTGGTCCCGCCCTGGAAGCCGGGACAAACGTAGGTTTCACCGTCCGCTGTCTCCGGCAGCTTGTTGAGAATCGGGCGTCCGTCTTTGCCGATTGCCTCCGCCCAGTTCAGCTTTTTCAGGAACGGCTTTGCGAGAAGCACCTTGCCGTTTGTCCGGTCGAGGACGTAGAAAAAGCCATTGCGGTTGGCTTGCAAGAGCAGTTTGCGCGGCTGGCCCTGCCAGTTCGCATCCACGAGCACGGGCGGTTCCTGCGCATCCCAATCGTGAACGTCGTGAGGCGTGAACTGGAAATACCATTTGAGCTTGCCGGTTTTGGGCTCGAGCGCGAGGATCGAATCGGTGTAGAGATTGTCTCCCTGGCGGTCGTCGCCGTTGAAATCTGCGCCGGGGTTTCCTACCGGCCAATAGAGCGTGTCGAGTTGCGGGTCGTATGTCCCGGTCATCCAGGTCGCACCCGAAGCGTGCTCGAGCGAATTTCCTTTCCACGTTTCGGAATTGGGCTCGCCGGGTTTCGGCACCGTCCAGAATCGCCAGACTTCCTTGCCGGACGCCCCATCGTATGCGGCCACGAAACCGCGCACGCCCTCATCGCCTCCCGCGGTTCCTGTAATTACCAGATTGCCGACTACGAGCGGCGCGGCGGTCCCGTTGTAGTTCTGATGCCAGTCGGCCATCTCGGTCTCCCAGACGAGCGCGCCGGTGAAGCGGTTCAGGGCGATGACGTGAGCGTTATCGGTGAGCATGAAGATGTTGTTGCCGGACCATGCGACTCCGCGATTGAAGCCGATGGCCGCGTTGCCCGCAAGTCCCTTTGTGCGGGGACGCTGGAAATGCCAGATCATGCGTCCGCTGCCCGCGTCAAGCGCATAGCATTCATTCGCGTTGGAGACATACATGACGCCTTCGATCACGAGCGGCGTGTTCTCGACCTGGGGCACGTTCGCCATGGGAAAGATCCAACGGGGGGAGAGACGGCTGACGTTGCTGCGATCGATCTGCGCGAGAGTTGTGTAGCGGTTTCCGCTTGCACTGCCGTTGTAGGAAGTCCAGTCGGCTTGCGAAGTCACGACGCGGTAGCGGGCGCCGTCCTTGCGCAGAAGGCGCAGTTCGTTGTCGCCCGTTCTGAGTTGCAGATCGGTCATACCTTCGCTCAAGACCTGCCCTTCCAGCGTATGACCGTCTGTGGTTTGGACCTTTCGTCGCACCATTGCAGCCGGCGCGTTGCGCGACATCGGCGCCAGGGATCGGACGTAGCTGACGAGCGCCGTCATCTCGTCGTTTGCCAGAGGAAAGGCCGGCATCCCTTTTGCGGGCCGGCCTTCGCGCAGGAACACCGCGAGTTCGGTGTCGCTGCGCGAGGCGATCTGGGTGACGATTCCGGGACCGGATTCTCCGCCGGTGGCGTCGGCGCCGTGGCAGCGGGCGCAACGGTTTTCGAAGTCTCGACGGCCGGGATCGCCGGGCTGTGCCCCAGCAGGCGTCAGGATGACCATGCATGAAAACGTTATGAACAGGGTTCGCATCGGAAGGCCGACTCTCGTCACACAAGATATCAGGATTTAGCGGAGGTTATAGTAAGCTTGACGGCGAGCGCGATGCGTATTCAGAGTTGGGTCTGGCCGGCCGGCATGTTCATGATTGTCGGTGCGGCCCTCGCGTTCCAGTTGCCCTTCCGCGAATATCCCGGTCAGGAATACAACGACTTTCCCGTTCCGCCGGACGCCAGCGAGAAGACGGAGTTTGTCATGGGACGGCTGATGTATCCGGGCTCTCCGTATGGCATGTTCGGCGGACTTGAGCGTTATCGGGACTGGCGCCAGGGCGGCACCAGCTGGACCAACGATTATCCGCGCGCGGACCGTCACTTCGTTCAGGCGGTGCGCCGCCTGACGCGCATTCAGGTGAGATCTGTGGAGCAACCGATCAACTTGGAGGACGGCGACGACGTTTACAACTGGCCGTGGATATATGCCGTTCAGGCGTCACCCATGGACCTTACGGCGCCTCAGGCGAAGAAGCTTCGGGAGTATCTTTTGCGCGGCGGATTCTTGATGTGCGCCGATACGTGGGGCGAGAACCAGTGGGAGATTTTCGCCGAAACCATGAAGCGCGTCTTTCCGGATCGCCCGCTGGTTGAGATTCCCAATCAGGATTCGGTCTTCCATGTACTTTATGACCTCAGCGACCGGTATGGAATTCCGGGCGAATGGTCTCTGCATTCGGGCGTTCCCTATCTGAACGGCGGCCGGGTGGGCCACTGGCGTGGAATTTACGATGACAGGAATCGGCTGATGGTGGTGATTGACTTCAATTCAGATACGAGCGATTCGTGGGAGTGGGCTGATGAACCACGCTACCCGGAGAAGTATTCGGCGCAGGGGATTCGTATCGGAGTTAATTACATTGTCTATTCGATGACCCACTAAGCGGGGAAGCCGGACCCGGGGGTCCGGCGCGCACGAGGGCGTGCGCCCCACTTTGCGGGTTTATCTGGAGTGGATTACTCGCTTCCGCCCGTGGTCGGCCACTTCCTCAGCAGATTGAACGCGTTCACCGATCCGATGCCGGTCGGAAAATCCCAGCCGGTGTTCGCAGCATACGCGGGCTGATCGGCCGAATTGGAAGTCGAGAGCAGCCCGTAAGTGGTGAAGAACCGGAAACAATCAGTCGCGACAAGAAGCTGCGCTTTGCATACGCCGACGTTGTCACCCTGCGTGATGTCGTAGAAGACGCAGCCGTTGGTCGTCTTGTTAACCAGGTTCGAGTTACAGAGTGCCGCGCCCTTTCCCGCCGCGCCGTATTCAGCGGCCGCGATCGAGTAATAAATCGGGTTCGGGTTCCCCCATCGGGAACCTGTCTTCTGATTGACGAGGGCCTGGATGCCGGCCATGATCGGGGAGGAGACGGACGTGCCGCCGAAGCCAGCCCAGGTGCTTGGCGCGCCTGTGCAGGTAAATCCGCCGCCGACGTTGGTGTCGGGGTTCGACCAGCAAGTCACGTAATAGGCATCCCAGAACCCGTTTGACGCGAACAGTGAAACGTCGGGAATGTCGCGAACACCGTCGCCGGGGTTGCCGATCAGACCGGCCTGCCAGGAGGGCTTGGCGTAGCCGGCGCAAGTGCCGCCAACCTTTCCTCTCGAGGCGGGCGTGCCCGTGGCGCATCCACTGGGACCACCGCTGCCGCCAATCGAGTTCAGCAGAAAATTGAGCGAACCCGAGGGACTGGTCACATCCGATTCGTTGCAGAGGGCAAGCGGGCCGGTTGCCCCGAGGAACTTCGCGACGAGCGTTCCGGCGCACGAATCGTTCCACGGTATTTCCTGAATATAAGACAGAGCGGAACTGAAGTTCGGTCTGTTTGTGGCGCTCCAGTAGGTCGCGGGATCGACGTTATCCGCGGTGTAGCCGAAGTCGGTTCCACCCACGGAGACGTTATACGGCGTCGAAGTGAATCCGCTGACTCCGATGCCGTGCGTCGCCGGATTGCCGTTGTCCGCGCTGGCGTCGTCTTCGTCACCTGACGATACGAAAACCGAAACACCTTCGGCGTCGGCCTGTTGATAGGCGGTGCTGTACGCAAGGTTGGCAGCAGCGCCGTTCAAAGCTTCGGCTTCTCCGTAACTGATACTGACCACCGATGGCAGCCCCGAAGCGGGTCCATTAAGCGTGTTCTCCAATGCGATCAGGCCACCGAATGTGGTGAGCGTGTCCTTGCAGGCGGCGAGCACGATAGCTGCGTTCGGCGCCGCCGCCGATGCCCATTCAACGTCGATGATGGCTTCACCGTCGTCTCCATAGCCGAGGGTGCCCGGTCCCTGGAAGCCTGGGTTCGCGCAGTTGATCGCGCCTGTTGGGCTCACCTGGCTCAGCGTTCCGGAAGGAAAGGCCGCCGAAAGGCCGAGCGTGGTCCTGAAGGTCGCCCAGTCGGAGGCTGCATAAAGGTAGGTGTCTTCCACGACCATGATGGACGTGCCCTGGCCGCTGAACCCTGCCAGGAAAGCGGCGTTCAAGTTGTAGATGGTGCCAATGTCGCCAGGCACCAGTGCGTGAAAGGTTCCGGATGAGTTGGTGTAGGTGTACTGACCTCTTGGTACCAGCAGCGGTTTCGGGTGAAAATTATGCAGCGAAACGATTCCCGCTACCACTGGCTGCAGGGCCGCGGGGATCTGCGGATCGCTCATATTCGCGAAGTGATTTGCTCCATTCACCACGAGATTATGGATTTCCGTGTGAAAGCCGCCGCGAACCTGACCGGCGCTGCCTCCGAAATCGATCGTCAGTCCGCTGGGCTGCACTCCATTGACTGCGAAGCCGTGAGACTTGAGCCAGCCGGTAACCGCATCGACGTCGCTCTGTGCGACCCCGAAGTGTTCCGCAAACTGGGCAGCGGTGAGCCATTGGTGGAAGTTCGGCGAGTTGGCATCGTGGAGTTCGTCGATGTATTGCTTCAAGGCTGCCTCCCGCTCCGGAGATCGCTTCAACTGGAGCAGCATATGATCCAGCTGGAAGCCGTCATCGACGATGCCGCGATCGTTTTGGGCGTTTGCTTCGGGCCGGGTGTTGCCCTGCAGCGTGGCCAGTCTTGTTTCATTGATGCCTTCCCGAATCACCGCGGCCGGATGGCCCGTCGGTTGCGCGAGAACAGCGGGAGACAGGCTCACCGCAATAGCGCTGTAAATCAAAAATCTGCTTCCCTCTATTCGTTTTCCCTTTAGTCTTTTCATGGAACCTCTGGAACCCCTGCTTAGGCAGAACAATCGGTCAACACGCCGATCAACCCACGGAATTATCCGTCCCCTTGATATAGCGTTCAGGTTGACACAGAAAGCATCGCGCGGCAATAGTGCCTGCCGCCGAGGGCGGGGAAACACCTGTTTCGCGGTGCTGAGAATACCAGGACTTGCCGCAATCAGGGCAACTCGAGGTCCGGGTGCAACGCCGCGGCTTCGGGCTTGCCAATCACTCCGAGATAGCCTCGAAGCAGGTCCGCGTCCGGAGTTTTGGGATCCAGCGCCAGGTATTTCGCGACATGTTCGCTCGCTCCGGCGGAATCGCCTTTCGCGTCGAGGATACGGCCCATTACGAATTCGGCTCTTGCGCCTTTGTGGCTCTGGTCGAGTTCGAGGGCCAGCTTCGCGCTGGCTTCAGCGCCGGCGAGGTCCTTCATTTCGTAACGCGCCACCGCCTGATGGAGGTAGACCTCGGGAAACGTGCGCTTTGGATCGAGCCGGATGGCATTATCGGCGGCCGCGGCAGCGCCGGGCCAATCTTTCAACAGCACATCCATGCGTGAGAGCGTGACGTACGAGACAGTCATTTTGGGGTCGGCCTCGATCGCATGCGTATAAGCGGCCTTCGCGTCGGCGGGCATCTGCAGCGTCTCGTAAGCGATTCCCAGCGAGTGCCAGCCGCGCGCGAATTTGGGCGCAGCGGCGACGACGAGTTTGAGCTGAGCCTCGACTTCCGCTAAATTGCCGCTGTCGACGGCCTTCATCGCGGCTTTCCACGCAGCTCGCGCGGAGGGTGGCACGTCGGAGGCGTTACTGTCGATCGTCCGCGGATCGGCCCCGCGCTTCATGAGGACGAGCGGCGGAAGTTCCTTTGCGCTATTGATGAATCCGCTGAGGTCCGAGATGTCGATTGCCGTCGAGACGTAACCGGCGAGCGTGGCCTCAAGACGGCATGTGCGGGTGAGCATGTTGTCGACATCCATGCGCCACAGGTACTCACCCTTCTTATTGGTGAGCGGGCCGGGCGCCGAGCCCTGGCCATCGCTGCAGAGCCTTTGGATGCCAACGGTCGCCGGTGGAGGCGAGCCGTCGCGCATGGTGACCTTGCCGCGGAGGATCAGCTGATAAGTGTCAGCGGCGGCCGGCGTCACCAGCCAGGGCAGGACAGCTGGAATGCAGATGCGGGCAATTGAGCGAAGTAAGATCATAAGCGCTCCCGGCCCAAATTGAGCCGAAGCACATTATATATGGGAATCGTCAGGGATGCGGTGATATGGATGCGGCGGTGAGAGAGTTCCGTGACGGCAGGGTTGCTGTATAATGAGGGAACATCCAACGCAATACGCTGAAATCAGGCGAGTTAAAAAACGGAGAGGTGGCTGAGTGGTCGAAAGCAGCGGTTTGCTAAACCGTCGTAGGGTCTAAAGCTCTACCGGGGGTTCGAATCCCCCCCTCTCCGCCAGATTATCAATCTCTTAGGGGTAAGCCTCCCTGGCCTGCCCGAGGTGAGATTTATATCCCAAACAGAAAAAAGCGCTGGCGCCTGGGCAGGAGCGAAGGCAGCGACCCAGGATTTTTACCGGCTGCGAGACGGCTCAAAGAATCGTTAAGATAAACCCGAATCAGACGCTTGCGCCAACTTTGAGATGGTGTATGCCGTACAAGTTCTCAGAACTGCGCCGATCAGGGACCCCGCACACGCAGAGCGAGACGAGTCTGATCGATCTTCTCCTGGCGAACATCCGAATTGCGCGGGCACTGCTTGATGCGGCCAGGGTGTCCCGCAATCCGACTCGGAGATCCACAATCCTTTGCACTGTTCGACGGGCAATTCTTTCCATTCGATATGTTGCGGAAGAGATCGAAGACCTGAGCGCGCGGGCAGAAATTGAAGAGAGCGCCAACAGACTGGAAGTCGAGTCTAGTTCGATTTCAAACTCGCCAAACCGGCTTGATCTTTATCTGAGCCACTCGCAAAAATCATGACCTCGTTGAAGGAACATCTTCGGGTCATCTATTTTCGATCCAGGATCTGCCGTCATATGGCGCGATGGCTGATACGCGGTAAACGTTTGCCAATCGATTTTTCACATTTTGTCTCCCTTCGAGACGACATTATAGGTCCGGTGGACCGGGACGAGGCCTTGTTCCTGATCGGCCTGACGCGGATTCTCTGTCCCCAAACGATTGTCGAGTTCGGATTCCTGACAGGTCAGAGCGCGCTCAATTTTCTGCTGGCGGCCCGTCCGGATTGCCAGGTTTTCAGTTACGACATCTCCGACAGAGCGGAGGACATTGCGCAGCGATGCCTTCGCCAATTCAGGAATTTTCACTTCATTAAAAAATCGCAGGACGATTTTTCGCCGTCCGATATCGACAATCGAAAGATTGACCTTTGCTTTCTCGATGCCTCGCACGATTGTTCGCTCAACCTCAGTACCTTTGACCTGATCCGCCCCCACCTTTCCGAAACAGCGGTTTTTGCCGTCCACGACACGGGCGTCTGGCATCGGAAGTTTTTCACAGCCGATCACCACGCCTTCACCTGCTCCAGTCTGGGCAGGAAGACGGGCCGGTGGATCGACGGAGACCGGTACCTGCAAGCGGTGACGGAGCGGCTTTTTGTGAATACCTTATTGCTCAACTGTCCCGATTTTTCCCAGATCCATCTTCACAGCGCCAATACATTGCGTAACGGCATAACCCTCCTGCAAAGAGGAGCGCCCCTTGTCACCGAACCGGCGCTGGAGAAGAACATGATTGAGGACAACGCCTTCCTGACGTCTCGAATTGGGCAAACCGAAAACGTTGCGTCTCCATGAGCGGTCGCCAGCCCGACCGGGAACTGTCGGGAATGTACGATCTCTAAACCACCCGGACAATTCGAAGACGGGTCCTGGATCACTTTCCGGCGGTAGAACCCATACTTCGACAATCGGCAACCCGCCGCGCCGCAGCTCTGTTTTGGGACCGTCCGTTCCCGATCTTCTTGACAATGTTAAACGCGTGTTTTAATCTTCTGTTTGAACCTGACTCCCGACTGGCGATAAGCACCGTTATGCGCATCAAAGCTGCAACCCGAATTGGAAGCAAGCCCAAGGGACCGTCCGCGGCCGGGCTTCTCCCGCTGCTCAAGCCGTACAGGCTTCTGATCGCCATACTGGTCGCCTTGACCGTTGCCGGCAACGGTCTGAATCTGGTCGTGCCGAAGCTGATCTCGCACGCCATCGACGCCTACACGCAGGGCCGCTTCGTCCTGCATACCGTTGTTCTGGAATTTCTGGTGGTCGGGATTCTGGTGTTCGTCCTGACTTACGGGCAGAGCCTGGTTCAGACCTGGGCATCGGAGCGCGTAGCGAAGGATCTTGCGGACGCGCCTGGCGGCGAAGATTTCGGACCAGTCGTTCGCGTGGGTGGAGCAACTCACGCCGGCCAAGCTGCTGACGAATCTGACGTCCGATGTGGACGCGGTCAAGACTGTTCGTGTCGCAGGCCATCGCCTCGATCATTTCTTCGCTTTTCCTGATCGTCGGCGCCAGCGTTCTTCTGCTCTCGATCAACTGGCGGCTGGGGCTCGCGATCCTGGGCGTCGTTCCGTTCATCGCCATTACGTTTCAGCTGGTGCTGCGCAAAGGTGCGCAACCTTTTCAAGCAAGCGCAGGAAGCGATCGACTGGCTGAATCGCGTGATCAACGAAAGCATCCTGGGCGCCTCGCTGATCCGGCTGCTCAACACGCAGCAGATCGAGTATGAGAAGTTCCTGCAGGCCAACGCGCGAGCGCAGAGATCTGGGCCTCAGCATTCTGCGTCTGTTTGCCAGCCTGATACCGGCCATCACGCTTGCCACCAATATCGCGACGGTGATCATTCTTGCGCTGGGCGGCCATTTCGTCATCGCCGGCAGCATGACGCTGGGCGATTTCACGGCCTTCAATTCTTACCTCGCGATCCTGATTTTTCCGATCATCCTCATCGGATTCATGAGCAACGTGATCGCGCAGGCGTCGGCCTCGTATATGCGCATTGGCGCCGTTCTGAGCGCTCCCGAAGAGGACGAGGCGGCCAGGTTGTTACGGAGTTGCGCGGCGACGTCGGCATGAACGATGTCTCCTGTCCTTCGGCGACAAGATGGTACTGAAGAACGTTTCGTTCACCGCCCCGGCCGGAACGAGAACGGCCATCATCGGACCCACGGCCGCCGGCAAGACGCAGCTGCTGTACCTGCTGATCGGACTTCTGAAGCCTACATCCGGAACCGTCACCTACGACGGCGAGCCGATCGACGCTTACGACAAAGAGGCGCTGCACCGGCGCGTCGGATTTGTCTTTCAGGACAGCGTGATGTTCAATCTGACGCTGCGCGAGAACATCGCTTTCAGTACCAGCGCCGGGCAGCAGGACATCGGAAAGGCCATCGCGACGGCGGAACTGGACGACTTCGTCGCCGCGTTGCCGGAGGGTCTGGAAACCGTGGTTTCGGAGCGGGGAACCAGTCTTTCCGGCGGACAGAAACAACGCGTCATGCTGGCGCGGGCGCTGGCGCTGAATCCCCAGGTGCTGCTGCTCGACGATTTCACGGCGCGCGTGGATGCCAACACCGAGCGGACCATTCTGGAGAATGTTCACAGAAATTATCCCGGCATCACTCTGATCTCGGTGACGCAGAAGATTGCGTCGGTGGTGGATTACGACCAGATCATTCTTCTTGATGGAAGGCGAGGTGCTGGCCATCGGAACTCACGAGCCAGCTGATGGAGACATCGCCCGAATACGTCCAGCTCTACGATTCGCAGCGGAGCACGAGCCACTATGAAGTACACGCTTGAGACCGGCGAAAGGCCCCCGGCAGAAGCGATCGCTGCGGGAATACGGGAGCAAGTTTCTGCCGCTGTTCGCGACCGAGAAGGGTCCCTTCGTCGCCGCGGTTGCCGCCATCCTGCTCAGTTCCGGCGCCACGCTGGTGGCGCCGGTCATGATTGTTCGGACCATCGATACCGACATCCGGCTGAAGAATACGCACGGCTTGCTGATCTCTGCGCTGCTCGTGCTGGCGATTTATGTCGCGGGCGCGGTTGCGAGCTACGTCCAGGTGCGGACCATGGGCGGCGTCGGCCGACGGGTGCTGTTCCACTTGCGCAACGCGCTCTTTCTGAAGCTGCAGGATCTGCCGGTGGCCTTCTTCAATCAGAACAAGGCCGGCGATCTGATCTCGCGCTTGAACAACGATACGGACAAGCTGAATCAGTTTGTCGCTCAGGCGCTGATGCAGTTTGTGGGCAGCGTCTTCCTGATCACCGGCGCCGGCATATTTCTCATGAGCCTGAATATCAAGCTGGGCATGGCCGCGCTTCTGCCCGCATTCGGGGTGCTGCTTCTGACCCGAGGAACCTCCGCCTGGATCAAGCGCAAGAACCTGGGAAGCCTGCAGGCGCTGGGCGGAATGAGTTCGGAGATTCAGGAGAGCCTGAACAACTTCAAGGTGATCGTGGCGTTTAACCGAATGGATTATTTTCGGCGGAAGATTCGAGACCGCCAACGAGAAGAACTTCGCCGCTTCCGTGTCGGCGGGCTTCGCGAATAACATCTTCATGCCGCTGTACGGCCTGGCTTCGCACCTGGCGCAGTTGATCGTGGTGGCTTACGGAATCTACGCTCATCGAGGCCGGGCAGATGACGGTCGGACTGCTGATCGGGTTCCTGCTCTACGTGAACAGTTTTTATGGTCCGATGCGGCAACTGGCCACGGTGTGGTCGTCGTTCCAGCTGGCGATGGCGGGGCTGGACCGGATCTCGGAAGTGCTGGCGCTCGAATCGAATATGCCGGTGCTCGCCGCGGTGACACGGAAGGTGAATCGGTGCTTTCATTCCGGCACGTCTGGTTCCAGTATCCGGACGGCAAAGAGGTTCTGCGCGATGTCAGCTTCGAGATGGAGCGAGGGAAGGCATATGCGCTGGTGGGTCCGACCGGCGGCGGCAAGACCACCACGGCGAATCTGATGGCGCGCCTCTACGATCCGACGGAAGGATCGGTTCTTCTGAATGGCCGCGACATCCGCTCGTATACCGCCGAAGAGCGCGCGCAAAAGATCGGGTTCATTCTGCAGGATCCGTTTCTGTTCAGCGGCACCGTGCGCGACAACATCGTCTACGGAAATGAGCCATACAAGAATTACTCCAGCCAGCAGCTTGGCCGAGGTTCTGGAGGAGGCCAATCTTTCGAGCTTGATTTCGCGCTTTCCCGAAGGACTGGACACCGCCGTCACCACCAGCGGCAACAGCATCAGCCTGGGGCAGAAGCAGCTGATCGCGTTCATGCGCGCCGTTCTGCGGAAGCCGGAGTTGCTGATTCTGGACGAGGCGACGGCGAATATCGACACGGTGACCGAGGAGCTTCTGGAGGAGATTCTCGACAAGCTGCCGGCCACAACCACGCGGGTGATCATTGCGCACCGCCTGAATACGATCGACAACGTGGACCAGATCTTTTTCGTGAATTCGGGAGAGATTACGCTGGCGGGCTCCATGGAGCATGCGGTCGACATGTTGATGCACGAGAAACGCGCCAGCTAGCCAGCCCGCGATCTTACCCGCGACGATCGTATCGACCGGATTGATGCGGCTCGCGTGCCGCACGGGGCAACCAGACTGCGGCGAACGCAATGGCCAACAACAGAGCCGGCGTGACCGAAAAGACCTCCGCGTCATGCCGCCGGTGGCCGTGGAATTGGCTCGCCAGCACACGTGAAAGGACGAGGGCCGCAGCGATCCCGATTGCAACGCCAGGCGCATACCCTGAGAGACCACGAGATTCCTGACCCGAGCCGGTTCCGAGCCCAGCGCCATCCGGATGCCGATTTCCGGCGTCTGCTGCTGAACTGAATAAGCCACGAGTCCATAGATGCCGATCGCCGCGAGGCGTAGCGCGCAACCTCCGAAAATTGAGAGAAGGAGAGCGACGAAATTCTCTCGGCGATCGACTGGGAAAGCGTATCGTTCACGGTGCGGATGCTGGCCACCGGGAGGCCGCCGTTTCCGACCCGCAACGCATATTGAATCGAAGCGCCAGGCGGAGTCGGCGCGGTTTGACGTCTACTGCATCGCTAACCGCCCGAAACCCGCCTCAGGATAACATCGAATGAAGCATGATCCAGACCTTATTCGGCTCGGTGGAACAGGAGCCGACGTTACTCGATAAATTGAAGAGCGGCGTCCAGAAAACGCGCGAAGGACTCGTCTCGCGCCTGGAAGACGTCATCTCGGGCCGCAAGGAGATCGATGCGGACCTCCTCGACGAACTGGAATATACGCTGATCAGCGCGGATATCGGGGTTGCCACGACCAATGAAATCCTCGATCGCATCCGGGAACGTGTGGATCGGAAGCTGGTAGGCGATGCGACGGAACTCCGCGGCCTGATCCGCGAGTACCTGCTCGAAGTGCTGCAGGCGAACGATCGGCCGCTGGCCTACGTGGATGAACCACCCGCGGTGATCATGCTGGTCGGCGTCAACGGGGCGGGGAAGACCACGACGATCGGCAAACTCACCTCCCATTTCAAGGCGGAAGGACACACGGTGCTGCTGTGCGCCGCCGATACCTTCCGCGCCGCCGCGATCGAGCAGCTTGAAGTCTGGGGCGAGCGCACGGATACGCGTGTGATCCGCCAGAAGACCGGCGCCGATCCGGCCGCGGTCATGTTCGACGCGCTGCAGGCGGCGAAGGCGGCCCGAACCGACTACGTAATCATCGACACCGCCGGCCGCCTGCAAACGAAAACCAATCTGATGGCGGAACTGGAGAAGATGCGCCGGACGGCCGCGCGCGTAATCCCGGATGCGCCGCACGAAGTTCTGCTGGTGCTGGACGCAACCACCGGGCAAAACGGTCTTGAGCAGGCGCGCAAATTCACCGAGACATCGGGCGTGACAGGCATCGTCCTGACAAAGCTCGATGGCACCGCGAAGGGTGGCGTAATTGTCGCCATCGCGCGCGAACTTGGCTTGCCGATCCGGTTCGTCGGGGTCGGCGAAAAGGTGGAGGATCTGCTTCCGTTCGACCCGGAAGCGTTCATCGATTCGCTGTTTGAAATATGAGCGCTGAGCCTGTTCGCGCCGGGCACATGAGCGAGGCCCTGGCGCTCGCGCGGAGAGGCATCGCCCTGGCGACGCCGAACCCCATGGTGGGCGCTGTGATCGTGAACGGCGGAGAGGTTGTCGGCCGCGGCTTTCATACCTGGGACGGCCTGAAGCACGCCGAGATTCTGGCGCTCGAAGAGGCCGGTGATCGCGCTCGCGGCGCGACCGCGTACGTTACGCTCGAACCCTGCTCGCATACCGGGCGCACCGGTCCTTGTGCCGAATGCCCTGATCGCGGCGGGTGTGGAGAAGGTGGTTGCGCCGTCTTCCGATCCGAATCCGCTCGTTGCGGGCGAAGGATTCCGGAAGCTGCGCGCCGCGGGCGTTCAGGTGGAGATCGCCACCGAGTATCAGATCGAAGCGGAGAAGCTGAACGAGCCCTTCTTCCATTTCGTCCGAACCGGCCGGCCGCTCGTGATGCTGAAATCCGCTTCGACGCTTGACGGAAAAATCGCAGCTCCGGAAGACAACAGCGGCTGGATCACCAGCGAACGCGCGCGGGCGCACGTGCAGGAGCTTCGGCACGCGTCGGACGCTGTGATCACGGGTATAGGTACGGTGCTCGCCGACGATCCGCAAGTTGACGGATCGCAGCGGGCTGCCGCGCGTTCGGCCATTGATTCGCGTGGTGCTGGATTCGACGCTGCGGCTGCCGCTCGAGTCGAAGCTGGTTCAGACGGCTGAGAACGATCTGCTGGTGGCCGGGACATCCGCCGCTTCGGCCGAGCGGCGGCGTGCGCTGGAGAATCGCGGCATCGAGGTGAAGCTCTTCGACGGACCAAGAGGCCGGGTCGATATTCGCGACGTCATCGCCCTTCTGGGTGAGCGCCGGTGCTTGTCGGTAATGATCGAGGCGGGCAGTAAAGTGAACTGGGCCGCGCTCGAATGCGGCGCGGTGGATAAGGTGTTTCTCTACTACGCGCCGAAAATCCTCGGAGGCCTGCAGTCCCTGCCGATGGCGGGCGGCATCGGAAAAATGCGCAGGGCGGACGCGATTCTGCTGGAACGCACCGCGCTGCATATGATCCCGCCGGACGAGTTTGCCGTCGAAGCTTACGTGCGGAAGGACATCTGAGTATGCGGTTCTTCGGGCTGCTCGGTATGCCGGTAATTTCGGAGCCGCGACCGGAAGGGAGCGTTCAGGCCCGCGGCGGGCCGCCAAAGCGGATGAAGACGCTGCGCAAGGTCTATGCGGCCAGCGCTTCGGCGCTGCCGCCGAGCTTCCGCTCGGCGCGGAGCGTTACGTCAGTGCCGGTGGCGCCGGCGATCTCGTCGCTGGTGTTCTTACGAACCGCGTCTTCGACAGAGCGTTTGTTCGAATACGTTAACAAACTTCTGAACTGGAGTACTTAAGTGTTTACCGGAATTATCGAAGAGCTGGGTAAGGTTGAAACGGCGGGAACGCGCCTCTCGATCAACTGTTCTCGCGTGCTCGCCGATCTCACCATGGGGGCGAGTATCGCTGTGAACGGCGTTTGCCTCACTGCCGTCGACATTCGCCCTGACGGATTTTCGGCCGATCTCGCGCCGGAGACCCTCGAACGCAGCAATCTCGGGGATCTCAAGCCGGGCGACTTTGTCAACCTGGAACGCCCCATGACGCTTCAGGCGCGGCTGAGCGGGCATATCGTGCAAGGGCATGTGGACGCCACCGCTACCCTGGAGGCGCTCCACGAACTGGGCGACGGGAATTGGGAGCTCACGGTTCGTGTCCCGAGCGATCTCGACCGCTTCCTCGTGTACAAAGGCTCGATCTGCATCGACGGCATCAGCCTGACGATCGCGAGTATCGAAGACAGTCACGTTCGAGTTGCGATCATCCCGCATACGTACGAAGCGACCAACCTGAGCGGCCGTAAACCGGGTGATCGCGTCAACATCGAATGTGACGTTCTTGCCAAACACGTAGACAAGCTTCTGCACGGCATGAATCTGGTCCGATAACATTGAACTGTGACGTCGCCGA
Organism: Terriglobia bacterium; assembly: GCA_963831795.1. Lineage (GTDB taxonomy): Bacteria > Acidobacteriota > Terriglobia > Bryobacterales > Bryobacteraceae > BOG-234. Next base: position 181,420 of record CAWHSB010000004.1, read on the forward strand.
AGCAGGAGAAGCTTTTCGCCCACTTGCGAGAATTGCGCCGCGTGATTGTGGCGTACTCGGGCGGTACGGATTCAGCATATCTTGCGTGGGCGGCAAAGCAAGTGCTGGGAGAGGATGCAGTTGCGATCACGGCCGATTCCGCTTCAATTCCGGAGTCTCACAAGCGAGACGCCGAGGCGTTTGTTCGCGAGTTCGGGATCCGGCACGAATACGTTGAAACGCACGAATTCGATAACCCGGATTACGTGAAGAACGACGCCAACCGCTGCTTCCACTGCAAGGATGAGCTATTCACGGTTCTGGAGAAAATCGCCGCCGACCGTGGCTTTACCAACATCATTTACGGCGTGAACAAAGACGATCTGGGCGACTATCGGCCCGGTCAGAAAGCGGCGAAACTGCACCAGGTAAAAGCGCCGCTGGTAGACGCGGATCTGACCAAGGCTGAGATTCGCGAGTTGTCACGGATGGCGGGCCTGCCCACCTGGGACCGCCCGGCGGCCGCCTGCCTGAGCTCGCGGATTCCCTACGGAACGCCGGTGACGATCGCGAACGTCAAGACGGTCGAAGTCGGCGAGGAAGCGATCAAAGCCCTCGGATTTCGCCAGTTCCGCACGCGCTTTCACGGCGAGCTGGTGCGAATTGAAATCGCGCCGGAAGAGTTACCGCGGGCGCTCAACGCGGAGATGGCAGCCCGATTGACGGCGATCTTCAAGCGTCTGGGCTACAAATACGTCACGCTGGATCTGGAAGGCTACCGCCAGGGCGCTTTGAACGAAGTGCTCACGTTGCAGGATCAAACGTCCACTTTGTAATCCAGCACATGTTCGTCGCCCGGTAAACCGCGGAAGCCCCAATTCGCTTTGGGCGTTTCGAAAATGGTAACCTCCACATCGTTCGGCCCGATGCCGAGGTTTTCTGCGAATCGCTGAAACAGCAGACGAATCAGATTCTTTTTCGCCTCCACGCTGCGGCCTTCGAACATACTGATCTCGATAATCGTGTATTTTTCGGACCGCCCTTCAGGGTAGAAGAATTCCGACCGGTCCAGCAGCAGGAATCGATGAGCGCGCTTGCCCAGGGGATACCGCAGCGCTTCGACCACACAGGAATGGACCACATCCGAGACGCTCTGCGTGATCGGACCGAGATGATCGCGCAAGCCGAAGATTTTGATTTGAGACATCAGGAATCCGCTTTGTCCGCCAGGAGCCTGCTGAACCACTGCTTCGCCAGGGAAAAGTCGGCTGGCGTGAGCTCGTGACCAGCGTTCTGGATCGCCAGGTCAACGCGCGCGCCCGCATCGGTCAGCAGCTTTCCCAGGGCCTCGGCATCAGCCACGGGAATAATATGATCGTTCTGTCCCGCGGAAATCAGCACGGGCGCGCCCTTGAGATTCGCTCGGTGCTCGGGAACAAGAATGGTTCTGCTCCGAAGGAGGCAGGCGCCCGACAGAACTCCGGGATGCAACAGCATGAGATTCGCGGCCAGGTTGGCGCCATTCGAATACCCCAGAGCGACTACACGCGCGGGATCGAACGCATAATGCGCCGCTGCCTCGCCGACCCACGTCGCCAGTTCGGCGGCCCGCTCGGGGACATCTCTCCAGTCGAGCCCGAAGAAGCGAACCATACCTTGGCCTGTAACCTTGCCTCGCGGGCTCAGCAGCGCGGCTCCCGGCGCGACCGCGCGCGCAACCGGCGGCAAATCGTTCTCGTCCCCGCCCGTTCCGTGGAGCAACAGCAGAGTAACGGCTGAGCGTCCTGCGACGAACTTGTGAATGAAGTCGTTGATCATGATTTCCGACGATACTTGCCGAGCAGACTGTTCACGCGGATCTGCGCCACTTCCACAAAAGCATGCAGCCCGGTCATCAGGCTGACCTTGCTGCCCTCCACGTGGTTCCAGCGTACCGGCGCCTCGGCGATGCGATATCCGCGGCGCGATGCGATGTAAAGCACTTCCGCATCGAACCCGAATCGTTCGAGGAGCTGGCCGGCAAAAACTTCCTCCGCCGCCGCGCCCCGAAAAAGTTTGAAGCCGCACTGCGTATCCGAAATCCGCAAGCCGGTCGTAAGGCGCATCACATTGTTGAATAACCGCCCGAAAGCTTCGCGGTAGCCGGGCTGGCGAACCCCGATCAGAGATCTGTCCAGCGCGCGCGAGCCGATGGCGATATCGTAATTTCCACGCGCAATAGCGCACCAGAGCTTTTGCAGCTCTTCGATCGGTGTGGAAAGATCCGCATCGGTGAACAGGCGCCACTCGCCGCTTGCCTCAATCATTCCGCGGCGTACCGAGAAGCCTTTCCCGCGGTTACCCGGATTCCTCAGAACGCGAACGTGGCAGTGTGCCTTTGCAAATTCTTCCGCCACCGCGAAAGTGCCATCCCTGGAACCGTCATCGACCACCAGAATTTCGTAAAAGCTCCAGGCGGTCGATTCCAGATAGTCCGTGACCCGGCGGAGCGTGTCCGGCAACCTGATCTGCTCGTTGTAGGCAGGGATGATGATTGAGATGGAACGGTTCAAATGGAAAGTTATTGCTAACGAAGAATTATAATAACGGATTCCCACTACAGGAGACTTAAGTTTTGTCGCTGGAAGACGAATTATTTGAACAGCGCGCCGCGCGCGTGCATGAGATCGAGGCGCTGGGGTACAGGCCCTTCGGCAAGCGCTTCGATTTTTCCTGCACCGTGCCGGAGGTGCTTCTCCAGTATGGCGGCAAGACGGCCGAAGAACTCGTGCCCGAGATCCGGATGCTGGTCGCCGGGCGCATTCAGACCATCCGGCGGATGGGAAAGGCGGGGTTCTTCCACATTCAGCAAAGCGGCGCAAAGCTGCAATGCTATGTCCGAAAGGACGCAGTCGGCGAGCGCGATTATCAGCTGTTCGGGCTGCTCGACATAGGCGATATCGTCGGTGTCGAAGGATATCTTTTTCGCACACGCACGGGCGAATTGAGTCTGCATGTCGAGAAACTGGAGTTCCTCTCGAAGACGCTGCTCGCCATGCCCGAGAAATTTCACGGGCTGGAAGATGTGGAGATCCGCTATCGCCAGCGCTATCTCGATCTGATCTCCAATCAGGACAGCCGCGAGGTATTCGTCAAACGGGCGAAGCTGATTTCGTCACTTCGGCGGCAACTCGAAGAGCGTGGTTTTATCGAAGTGGAAACGCCGATGATGCAACCGGTCTACGGCGGCGCAGCGGCGCGGCCATTCGTGACGCATCACAACACGCTGGATATCGATCTCTACCTGCGTATTGCGCCAGAGCTGTATCTGAAGCGATTGATCGTGGGCGGACTCGAACGCGTCTACGAAATCAACCGCAACTTCCGCAACGAGGGCATCTCGACGCGTCACAATCCCGAGTTCACAATGGTCGAGTTCTATCAGGCCTACACGGACTATCGAGGCCTGATGGAACTGACCGAACAGTTGGTTCGGCAGCTTGCGATCGATGTTATCGGCGGCCTCAGCGTGCCGTTCGGGGACGTGGAACTCGATTTCGGATCGATCCGCCGGCTCACTATGCGTGAGGCCGTCGTCGAATATTGGGATGGGCCTGGTAAGCCTTCTCTCGATGAGGTGCGCGACCCGGCGTGGCTCACAAGCCAGACGGGAAAGACAAACGCGGGCGAAGCTCTCGCGCTCCTGTTCGAGGAACATGCGGAGCGAAAGCTGATCCAGCCGACGTTTATCTATGACTTCCCGGTCGAGATCTCGCCGCTCGCAAAGAACAAGCCGGACGAACCCGCGTTCGTCGAGCGGTTCGAGCTCATCATTGCCGGCATGGAGATCGGAAATGCCTACACGGAGCTCAACGATCCCATGGAGCAGCGCCGTCGCTTCGACGCCCAGCGCGCCATGCTGGAACGAGGTGATGAAGAGGCGCACCAGATGGACGAGGACTACCTGCGCGCCATGTCTTACGGACTGCCGCCAACTGCAGGCGAAGGTCTCGGGATCGACCGCCTCGCGATGCTATTGACGAACTCGCAATCGATCCGCGATGTCATCCTGTTTCCGCTGCTGCGGCCGGAAGGTGAGATCGGCATAGCGGACCGCTTACGCCGTCTCGATGCAGCGTCTGGATAAAAGTGACAGGCTCGTTCGAATATTTCATCGCCGGCCGTTACCTGCGCGCACGCCGCAAGGAGAAGGTGATTTCCGTCATCACGGTGATCTCGGTCGTCGGTGTGGCTGCCGGTGTCGCGGCGCTGATCATCTCGCTGGCGGTCAACAATGGATTTCAAAACACGCTGCAACGGAATATGCTGGCGGCTACGGCGCACATCAACATCCTGGACAAGAATCCAAGCGCTGGGATCGATGACTGGGGCAACCTGATAAAGATATTCCGGAAAATGCCGCATGTCGTGGCGGTCGCGCCCGTCCTCTATGACGAAGTGTTTCTCACCGGTCCTCATGGCGCCAAGCTCGTGACATTGAAGGGTATCGATATTCGCGCTGAACTGGCGGCAAGCGACACGCTGCGTCATCTGAAATCAGGTTCCCTGGCGCAACTCGACGAAGACGGCGGCTTGCCGGGTGTGGTGATCGGCAGCAGGCTGGCGCAAGACGCCGGGCTCCTGGTGGGCAGCGCCGTGACGCTCATTGATCCCGAAGGAAACCTGACACCATATGGCCCCGCGCCGAAAAGGCAGCGTTTCCGCGTCACCGGCATTTTCGAGACGAACTTCTTCGACGTCGACGATTCCTGGGCCTATGCGTCACTGGCTTCCGTGCAAAGACTCCAATCCGTGAATGACGTGGTAAACGCGATAGAGATCCGGCTGGATGATCCGAACCGCGCGCCCGCCGTCGCGAAGGAAGCGCTGCGCCTCGCGGGCAATCGCTACAGCGCTCAAACATGGGAAGAGCAGAACCGCCAGCTCTTTCATGCGCTGCAACTTGAGCGCGCGGTCACCGCCGTTACCATCGGACTGATCGAACTCGTGGGGGCTTTGAACATTCTCATCACCCTTACGATGATTGTGCTGACGAAATACAAAGACATCGCGGTACTGATGTCGATGGGCGCGCGCCGAGGACAGATCCGGCGCATCTTCGTTATGCAGGGGGCGATGATCGGCATCATCGGGACCGTTATCGGAATCGTGGTCGGGTACGCGTTTTGTTACTTCGCGGGCGTCTATCACCTGATCCCGCTGGACGAGTCGGTCTATGCGCTGAGCTACGTTCCGTTCGATCCGCGCCCCTGGGACGGCGTCTGGATTGCCGCCGCCGCGCTCGGAATCAGCCTGCTGGCCACGCTCTACCCTGCGCGTAATGCCACGCGCATCACACCGGTTGAGGTCTTACGATACGAATGATGGTTACCAACCCCAAGCGGGTGCAGAAACCGAAGACGAAGGCCGAACGGCAGGGGCGCGTGCAGGCGATTCTGGCAGATCTGGACGAGATGTATCCTGGCGCCACCTGCGCGCTGATTCATCGCACTCCCTGGGAACTCCTGGTCGCGACCATCCTTTCCGCGCAGTGCACCGACAAGGTCGTGAATGAGGTGACCCCGGGCCTGTTCGAGAAATACCCGACACCCAGTGATTTCGCCGCCGCGCGCCAGGAAGTGCTCGCGAACGACCTCCGCCGGACCGGTTTTTTTAACAACAAGGCGAAGTCGGTCATCGGCGCGGCGAAACGAATTGTGACCGAGTTTGGCGGCAAGGTACCACAAACACTGGAAGAATTGATCACCGTACCGGGTGCCGCGCGCAAGACGGCCAATGTGGTGCTGGGAACCGCATACGGAGTCGCTTCGGGCATCGTGGTCGATACCCACGTGGCGCGCCTGTCGCATCGTCTCGATCTGACGAAGCAAACCGATCCCGTGAAGATCGAACAGGACCTGATCAAAATCATTCCGAAGGACCGCTGGATCCTCTTCTCGCATCAGCTGATCCTTCACGGCAGGGCGCTTTGCATCGCGCGCAAACCGAAGTGCGCGGAATGCAAGCTGGACCCGGTCTGCTATGCGAAGGATAAAACCGTATGAGGCTCGGCGTCTTTACCGCGCTGCTCTCGCAGATGTCGCTCGCTGGCGTCATCGCGAAGATGAAAAGCCTCGGCATCACGACCGTTGAACTCGGCACCGGCAACTATCCCGGTGACCCGCATTGCAAGCTGTCGATGCTCGATAACCCTGCGGAGCTGGACGAATTCCGCAAGAAGCTCGAAGACAACGGCCTCTCGATCAGCGCCCTCTCTTGCCATGGAAATGCGCTCCATCCCGACCGCGACATCGGAGTTCCCCACCGCGAGGTGAGTCGCAAGACGATTGAACTGGCGCACCGGCTCGGCGTCCCGGTTGTGATCGACTTCTCCGGATGTCCCGGAGACAGCAACAAGAGCCGCCATCCGAATTGGGTCACGTGCCCCTGGCCGACCGAATATCTCGACCTCCTCAACTGGCAGTGGGATCGGCGCGTTGCGCCTTATTGGAAAGAGCACGGCAAGTTCGCCGCGGACCATGGTGTCAAGGTAGCGGTGGAAATGCATCCCGGCTTCGTCGTCTACAATCCCGAAAGCATGCTGCGATTGCGCTCGATCGCGGGGAAGGCGGTCGGGTGTAATTACGATCCCAGCCATATGTTCTGGCAGGGCATCAATCCGATCGCGGCGATCCGCGTACTCGGCGATGCGATCTTTCACGTGCACGCAAAAGATACGCAAATGTACCCCAGCAACCTGCCCCTGACAGGCGTGCTGGATACCAAAAAATATACGGACGAGCGAAATCGGTCCTGGATCTTCCGCACGGTCGGGTATGGCCATGGAGAAGAGTGGTGGGCGGAGTTCATCTCCACGCTTCGAATGTTTGGATACGATTACGTGCTTTCGATCGAGCACGAGGACAGCCTGCTTTCGCCCGAAGAGGGACTGACGAAGGCGATCGATTTTCTGGAGACGATCGTGATAAAGGAACAACCCTCCGCGGCATGGTGGGTTTAAGCTTGTAGATAATGACTGCACGATTGACTTCGCTCTTATTGTTGCTGGCGTTGGCCAGCTTCACGTTCGCGCAGAAAAAGAATCAACAACCTGCCGAAAAGGCGGTGACGGGGATAGTGACGGATGCGGCCGGAGCCCCCGTTCCCGGAGCGGTCGTGCAACTCAAGAACATGAAAACGCTCGAGGTCCGCTCGTTTATCTCGAAGGATCGCGGCGATTATTTCTTCCACGGTCTGGCGACCGATGTCGATTACGAACTCAAGGCTCAGTTCAATGGAAAATCGAGCGCACCCCGCGTGCTGAGTTCGTTTGACAGCCACGCGGAAGCCGTGATCAACCTCCAGTTGAAGCCGTAGTCCGACTCGCCGTAGCTCTCAGATCAAAGCTTCAGCCAATCCTCCATGCGCTCGCGCAACGTTTGATGCGTACAGGTGTGAGGCAAAAGGTCTCCGATTACCGCGACGGAATCCGCACCGGCATTCCAGCAAAGGGAGGCGTTGTCGCGCGTAATGCCGCCTATCGCAACCAGCGGCTTCGAATTGATCGCATGGGCTGAACGGAGTCCCTCGATGCCAACGGTTGGATCGGGGCGCTCTTTCGATGCAGTGGTAAAGACTGGTCCGAAAGCGACGTAGTCCACCGGTTCCGATTGGGCCGCGCCCATCTGGGCGGGGCTGTGCGTAGAGAAACCGACGATCGCGTCCCGTCCGATGACGGTACGCGCGTCGGCCGGCAGGAGGTCGTCCTGTCCGAGGTGAACGCCCGCGTTGAGCAAGCGGGCATAATCCGCCCGATCGTTTACGATTAAGGGCGCGTCCACGCTCCGGCACAGGGCGGCAATTTCCTGCGCCTGGGCGAAGACCTCGCGGTTCCAGAAACTTTTGTGGCGAAACTGGAGTATCCGCGCGCCTCCGTCGAGCAACGCAGCCGCCGCTCTGACTGGATCAAAGTCCAGTCGCGTCATCGTTGCGGTATCTAGAATCGGGTAAACCCGGGGAAGTCGGACGTTCAGCAATCTGAATTATCGGATAGTGGCTCATGTGCGGGCATCACGCGGGCCAATGATTGCCTGTGGGAAAGCGGCCCAGCGGATAATCTTGCACGGACGCCGTTCTGGATCTTTGAGCCTTACGACGAGTACGCCCCGGAAGGCTTGCCGGATCGGACGCGCGGGCCCTTCCGCTACTCCAAATCCAACTTCCAGCCCGGCTGGAACTTGCGGTCTCGCTCGCTGCAAGTAATTGAATCTGAAGGATCGAAAATCGCGTTTTTTCTCGACCGGCGGTGAATGGCGCCCACGCATCGCGCAGGTTTGCCTCAGCGGGGCGGATTGTACCATTAAATCAGATCCCATGAGTACTGCAACAGTCTCTCCGGCAATAGCCGGCCGGTCGAGTCGCGCGCTGCGATTTTTTGAGGCCACGATTGTCAAGAAAGCCGTGATGGCGGTTACCGGATTCATCCTTTTTGTTTTTGTTACGGGACATCTGCTGGGCAACTTGCAAGTCTTCCTCGGCCCCGAGCGCCTCAACGGTTACGCGGCCTTCCTGAAAGGCAATCTGGAATTGCTGTGGGGAACGCGCATCGTTCTGCTCATCGCGGTGACGGCTCACATAATCGCAACCATCCAGCTGGCGGCTTTAAAGAACAAGGCTCGTCCGGTGAGTTACGCGAAAAAGAAGAATTCGCATTCGAGCTTCGCTTCCCGGAGTATGTATGTCACGGGGCCGATGATCGCGGCCTTTGTGATTTATCATCTGCTGCATCTTACGGTGGGCGTGGTTCACCCGCAGTTCTCCGAAACCGACGTTTACTCGAACGTGGTTTACGGATTTCAGCAGTGGCCGGTTGCGATCGTTTATGTGGTGGCGATGGGGCTGCTGTGCCTGCATCTGAATCACGGAATTTACAGCATGTTTCAGACGCTGGGGCTGTCGCATCCGCACTACACGCCGCGCATCAAAGTAGCGGCGCGAGTTATCGGGATTTTGTACTTCATCGGCTTCGCGTCGATTCCCGCCGCGGTGCTGCTGGGGATCCTCACAACGAACGCGCCGGCGCAGCTATAGGATCAGAATGAAACTTGATTCCAGGGTCCCGTCGGGGCCGATCGAACAGGCATGGGAAAAAGCCCGCTTTGAGATGAAGCTGGTGAATCCCGCCAATAAACGGAAGTTCAACGTGATTGTGGTCGGCTCGGGACTGGCCGGCGGATCGGCCGCCGCGTCGTTGGGCGAGCTCGGTTACAACGTCAAGTGTTTTTGTTTTCAGGATAGCCCGCGGCGGGCGCACTCGATCGCGGCGCAGGGCGGAATCAACGCCGCCAAGAATTACCAGAACGATGGCGACAGTATTTTCCGCCTGTTCTATGACACGGTCAAGGGCGGCGACTTCCGCGCGCGCGAAGCGAACGTCTACCGGCTGGCGCAGATCAGCGTCAACATCATCGATCAGTGCGTCGCGCAAGGTGTGCCGTTCGCGCGCGAGTATGGCGGTCTGCTGGCCAACCGTTCTTTCGGCGGCGCCCAGGTCTCACGTACCTTCTACGCCCGCGGACAGACGGGCCAGCAACTGCTTCTGGGAGCTTATCAGGCGCTGGAAGCGCAGGTGGCTGGCGGGCGCGTGCAGATGCTGCCGCGGACCGAGATGCTCGACCTGGTGGTGATCAACGGCCAGGCGCGGGGCATCGTAACCCGCAACCTGATCACCGGGAGGCTGGAGACGCACGTGGCCGACGCCGTGATTCTGGCAACCGGCGGCTACGGGAACGTCTTTTACCTTTCGACCAATGCGAAGGGCTCGAACTGCACGGCGATCTGGAGGGCGCACAAGCGCGGCGCGGCGTTCGCAAACCCGTGCTTTACGCAGATCCATCCCACGTGCATTCCGGTCTCGGGAGATTATCAGTCGAAGCTGACGCTCATGTCGGAATCCCTGCGAAACGACGGCCGGATCTGGGTTCCGGTGAAGGCGGGGGATAAGAGATCTCCGAGCCAGATTCCGGAGAGCGAGCGTGATTACTATCTGGAGCGGCGGTATCCGAGCTTCGGCAACCTCGTTCCGCGCGACGTGGCTTCACGCGCCGCGAAGGCGGTTTGCGACGAAGGGCGCGGAGTGGGTGAGAGCGGGCTTGGCGTTTACCTCGATTTCGGCGAGTCGATCAAGCGGCTGGGGAGCAAGACGATCGGCGAGCGCTACGGCAACCTGTTCGAAATGTATGAGCGCATCACCGGCGAAAACCCCTACAACACGCCGATGCGCATCTACCCGGCGATCCATTACACGATGGGCGGACTGTGGGTGGATTATCAGCTGATGAGCACGATCCCGGGCCTGTTTGTGCTGGGCGAGGCGAATTTCTCGGACCACGGCGCCAACCGCCTCGGCGCGAGCGCGCTGATGCAGGGCCTTTCAGACGGGTACTTCGTGATTCCTTACACGCTCGGCAATTATCTGGCGTCGACGAAGCTCGACAAGGTGGACGCGAGCGCGCCCGAATTTCGCGCGGCTACCGCCGAGGTGGAAGACCGGGTGAAGCGGCTGCTTTCGATTAAAGGGACACGAACTGTGTCTTCGTTCCACCGCGAGCTGGGCAAGATCATTTGGGACTATTGCGGGATGTCGCGCAATGCGGAGGGTCTGCGGGTTGCGATCGAGAAGGTTCGGGATTTGCGCGAGGAGTACTGGCGCAATGTCAACGTGCCGGGATCGGAAGGGGATCTGAATCAGCAACTCGAGGCGGCGGGACGCGTGGCGGATTTCTTCGAATTGGGCGAGCTGATGTGTATCGATGCGCTCGACCGCAATGAGAGTTGCGGCGGGCATTTCCGCGAGGAGTATCAGACGGAGGACGGTGAAGCGTTGCGCGACGACGAGCATTTCCAGTATGCGGCGGCGTGGGAGTACACGGATGTTGGACCTGTGCTGCATAAGGAGCCGCTGGAGTTCGAATACGTGCATCCGGCGCAGCGGAGCTACAAGTGAACCTCACATTGCATGTATGGCGTCAGAAGGGTGGCTCGAAAGAAGGGCGCATGGAGCGATACGACGCGAAGGATGTCAGCGCCGATATGTCGTTTCTCGAGATGCTCGATGTGGTGAACGAGAAGCTTATTGCCGACGGCAAGGAGCCGATCGCGTTCGAGCACGATTGCCGCGAGGGCATCTGCGGATCGTGCGGTTTCATGATCAACGGAATTGCGCATGGGCCGGAGCGCGGGACCACCGTTTGCCAGCTTCATATGCGCCACTTCAAGGATGGCGACGAGTTGTATCTGGAGCCGTGGCGCGCGCGGGCGTTTCCGGTGATTAAGGACCTGGTGGTGGACCGGAGTGCGTTCGACCGTATCATTGCGTCGGGCGGATATATCAGCGCGCGCACCGGCGGGGCGCCCGATGGCAATACGCTGCCCGTGCCGAAGGTGGATTCGGACCGGGCGATGGATGCGGCGGCTTGCATCGGATGCGGAGCTTGTGTAGCAGCCTGTCCGAATGCTTCGGCGGCGCTGTTTACGGGCGCTAAGATTTCGCATCTTGGATTACTGCCGCAAGGTCAGGCGGAACGTTCGCGGCGGGCGTTGCGCATGGTTGCGCAGTTCAACACAGAGCTTTTTGGAAGCTGCACGAATATCGGGGAGTGCGAAGCGGTTTGTCCGAAAGAGATACGGCTGGATGTGATTGCGCGAATGAATCATGATTATCTTAAGGCTAAGTGGGAAGACCGGAGTTGAGTTCGGTTATGTGAGTGGCCGTGCATTGCTGCCAGAGTACGAGCTACGCGGTCTTGAAACGCTGGTTCAGTTCTCGATAGTCGTGGTTTCCGAGCGCGTGCGGCCGCCGATGCCAAATCTCAGCGACGGGCGTTTTAAGACCAGGTAAATTGCCAGTCACCGAACGGCTCTCGAATCCGAAAGGCGCTAAAATCAAGGGGAATATTGCAAACTCGATTCTATATCGATCCGGCGACAGACGCGCCGCACATACATAGCCATCAGGTGGAGGAGCATGAAGTCGTTGACGTTCTTGACAGACCTGGCGAGGATCGTGCCGGTCGGGATGGTGCCAGAGTTGCTTTAGGCCAGACTGCATCGGGGAGGTACTTAAAGTCCCGGAGCCCGAGGGTGTGTTTGTGATCACGGCTTATGACCTGACCGGGAAACCGCTCGCGGCATACCGAAAACGCAGAAGGAAAAAACATCAATGACCGAAAACAATTTCCCGGAAGGATGGGATCAAAACAGAGTACGAAAAGTGCTCGCACACTACGACGAACAGAAGGACGATGAGGCGTTGGCCGAAGATGAAGCCGGCTTAGCTTCTTCCGAAACGGTCATGAGTGTCCCTCACGATCTTGTTTCGCAGGTTCGGGAATTAATCGCGAAGCACCACGACTAACGCGCCTCCAGGCCTGACCAAGAGGCGCGTATGAGCACACTCCTGCGGTGAACTTCCAAGCCGGTTCAGTTCGTTGGCTCGGGCCCCAAGCGAGTGACCACACGGGAGCATCCGGAATGAGATACGGCCAGCCCAGTCCGGTCAGCCTTGTCTCGCTGCCGAGCCTTTTCGGTCAGGATGCGAGCGCATGTTGTGAAGCAGCGAAGCAAACTTGAAACCGACCCTCGCCAGTTAATCTCCGCCGACATAATTTCGAAAGCTCTCGTTTCGCCGGAGTGAGACCGAGAAGCGTGCGTGTCGCCTCGCAGGATCTCTCCGGCGAGCTATCGGCGGGAGTTGTGCCAAAATCTCCGGGCCGCGCTGCTGCCGATTCGCAATCTTCTAATCTATTTCTTCGAAGTCCGGCAGAGGCCAGGACCGATCGAAGCAGGCTTCAGTCGGCTGATAAAACCGGAAACAGGCGAACCAGTTCCTGCCACTGACGGTCGGGATCCAGTTCTTCTCGAAGCCGGTCGGGGACCGTCGATCCGGAATAGATGTCCACGGACCCGTCCTCGTTCCTGCGAAGGTCCATGTGCGAAGAGCAATCGGCGATCGTCTGCTCATTCAGGATCAGTGCGCGCGTGTCTACATCGTAGACAGTTACGGACCAGCACAGTTTGATCGGCGGATCGGCCGGAACTCGCGGGCGATACAACACGCCGCCGTCCAGCCACGCGCCGGTCTTGTCCTTATACGTGCCCAGGTATGCTGACGAAGGACCGGGCCGTTTGGGGGCCATCGCCGGGCCGGCGCCGACTGCCTCATAAAACCAGGTGCACGTTGGTCGAGCAGGTCCCAGAATGCGTCGGGATCGTTCGCGTCCAGCTGGAGCGAGAAGTCCCGATGCTCGTCGCGGCGATATCTCCCGGCGTCGAAGCGGCGGTCGCCAGAGTTGGCTTTCGCCATGGCCTCCCCGACCAAAGCGGCGTCGGTCAGGATCTCCGTCTGCCTCCCATCCGGCTTGAATGGTTTCCCTTTCCGCAGGCCGAGCGGTCGCAACATCGCATGGAAGAAAATGTCGTGCAGTTCGACTGGCACATCGTTGAGCCGCTCCCGGTATTCCATTCCGCCCGGCAGCAGTCCGGTCCGTGCTTTCGTGCCCGCGTCGAATATTTCTGTTTTCTCCAGGTTGTCATGTTGCGTCCAGGGATATATCTGCAGCCGGGCTAATGCCTGCTTCGCCACGGCTGGATCCGGGTCGGTAGCCGCACGCCAAGGAAGATATTCAAGGTCGGCGACTGGCGCACGGCGTAGCCGGCGACGTTGTCCGGGGCCTTCTGCTCCGGCCAGGACGAGATAACCTGGGCGGGCCCGTCGGTTCAGTAATGGCACGCTGCCACGCGTCGCTTGTCGCGCCTTGCACGCCGCGCGACGGCATCTCCAGAACCATCGGCCGTGATGAGAGATCGGCGAACCAGCGGTACTACGGGTGTCGTGGCATTGGCGGTCAGGATGCCGCGCCTCGCCCCATAGGACAGGATCGCGACGGCGTTTTCGGATGAGCCCGAGCCGTGGCGCGCGCGGGCGTTCCGGTGATCAAGGATCTGGTGGTGGACCGGAGTGCGTTCGATCGCATTATTGCTTCGGATGGATATATCAGCGCGCGTACTGGTGGCGCGCCCGACGGGAATACCTTGCCGGTGCCGAAGATGGATTCGGACGGGGTGATGGATGCGGCGGCTTGCATTGGGTGCGGGGCGTGCGTGGCCGCTTGTCCGAGTGCTTCGGCGGCGTTGTTTACGGGCGCGAAGATTTCGCATCCTGGGTTGTTGCCGCAAGGGCAGGCGGAACGTTCGCGGCGGGCGTTGCGCATGGTTGCGCAGTTCAACACGGAACTTTTTGGAAGCTGCACGAATATCGGGGAATGCGAAGCGGTTTGTCCGAAAGAGATACGGCTGGATGTGATTGCGCGAATGAATCACGATTATTTTAAGGCCAGGTGGGAAGATCGGAGTTGAATTCAGTTGTGGTCACCTGGTCACGACGTCAAGGAGATCGAGCGCTCCCATCGACACCTTGTTATTGAGGAGTCGCCGACCAACGGTGCTGCTCTGCTGTTTGGAGCCTTCGCTCTCTTCACACTTAGCGCCTTTCGACGGCCGGTTGACGTAGTAGTCGCCTTCTTTTTCGCTGCGGTTGGACTTCTCGCATCCGTAAGGTCATCGTTCGTCGCTGACAGAGATCACCGGAGCCTGATCATCACCAGGCAGATTGGGTACTGGACTCGCGAGAGGACCTGTCAATCCGAGACCGTCGAGCGGATATACGTTCGACCTACTCTTAAGGGCAGCGGCCCTGTTTTGCGGCTTAAATCCGGCCGGAGTCGATCTTTGACCCTGTCGATGGTTTTGGCAGCGACCTTGACGGGGCCGCTGCGGCATTAAATCATTTTCTGCATGCATCCCGCCGAGCATAATGCCGTGCTGGCAACTATGGTGACGAACGCTAATACCCCGCCACGTCCCGGATATGTGCCCCGCTGATCTTGAAGGACAAGTCGAGAAAATTCCCACCGCCGGATCAGGCGCTCAGCTTCTTCCTGAACGCCAAATGACACGATTTTGTGCGTGGACCGTCCCTGTCGCTTCTTCGATGTCGGAAGAATGGCCTCCACATCAAGCATCTCGTCGAAAATGCCAGGGTGTGGCGGACTTCTTTGAATTGGGCGAGCTGATGTGTATCGACGCGTTCGACGGCAATGAGAGTGGAATCAGACGGATTCCCGACATACCCGAATGGCACTCTTGACATTTTTGTCGCCTGTCAACTGGACGCTCTCGCGAGGAAAGCGAAGCAGACGTTCCAGTCGCACGTTAAGAACAAATATCGGTAGTCGGCGGATTCTTCCGAGCCGCCAACCGCGGGTCAGCTCGTGATCAGGGAAACCAATCCGGCCCGAACGTGAATGTCACCACAAGGAAGGGCCGTTGATCCAGTACAATCCCAGGGCTGTTGCCGATGATGGTGCTATCGGAAGAGCGTCCGTCAGCGAGATGGTCCTCTGCGCGCTCCCATCTATCCCAGCCGTCCCAGAAAGATAATCCATCCGGCCAACGTCACGATTCCGGCAGCGTAGCTGAAAATCAGGCTGGAACTGGCCGTAAGTGGCGATGAATTGAATCCTTTGCCGAACACCAGACCAAAGAAACCGCAGGGAATCGCCACGATCAGGACGGCATATCGCGTCTCGACCGCAGAGAGTCCGATGAGCCACGCCAGGCCGAGGCAAAGCGCCGGTTGCATCAGGTTCTTAGCCATCATCGCCGCAATGACGCGCCCGTCGAGCCGGAATGGTTGCGCGGAGACGATCAGACCGGTCAGAAACAGTGCCGCTCCCGCGGTCGCGTTTCCCATGACGGTCAAGCTTCGGTTGACATAGTCCGGCAGGTGCAGTTTAATCAGTGCCGCCACAACCCCCAGGAGGGGGGCCCAGACCACGGGGCGCTTCACTGCCTTCCATAGCGAGCCACGAACCGCGGCCGCCTGCGACTTCGCGTGGCCCGTCGGCGTGCCATGCTCGAGAATGGCCAGTGTTATAGGTGAAATGGTGACCGCGCCAATCGCGATGCCCATGGCAGTCGCAGCTGCCGCGGTCGGCCCGTAAACGGCATCGAGCAGTGGAATACCAACAGCGGTGACGTTCGGGAACGCAAGGGTTAGCGCGAGAACGGCATTGTCAGCCGTACCCGAGCCGAATATCCGCCGGTCAGCAAGCAGAGTGGCGAAAAACAGAATCAGATAGACCAGCCCGAGGACCGCAACCAGTCTGCTCTCACTTTGCAGCATTCGTGGATCGGTATGCGCGATTGCAAGAAACAGCGAACAGGGCAGCGCAAAATTCATGACGAACCGGACGAGGCTGTGGACGTCGCGATTGTCCACGAATCCGCGGCGACCGGCGAAGTAGCCCAGCAGTAGTCCAAAGAAGACGGGGATCAGGGCGAACGCAAGGATGGAAATCACAGGTGTGGGTGATTGCCAAGTTTATCCCACCGGGGCCAGGCTATTTAAAGACGGCGGCTCGGGCCCGGCCCGCGTACACACGACAAGGGACCGCCCTGCGACGCACCTCCGACGCCGGAGCTGTTTCCGGTCCGTTACGGCATAGTTGGACAAAAATTCCTCGCTGGCGGGCAAAGGGTCGCCAGCGGTCGAAGCGTCACGATGACCGACATCGCGGGTATCTGCCGGGAAATGGGGATCCTCGATCGTCCGGTCATCGGCCGAACAGGTTTCGCCGGGAAGTTCGATCCGAAGATACAATGGAAGCCCGACCCGGCAAGCCCTGGACGCGGCCGCGCGATTCCGCAGAAAGGATCATCCGGGCCTGCTGCTCCGCCGACCACGCAAAGTTCCGAGCTTGACGCCGAAGGGCCGAGTTTCATACCAGCCTTGCGCGAGCAAGCCGGACTTAAACTCGAATCTGCCAAAGGCCCTGTCGCGATGCTGGTGATCGATCACGTCGAACGGGCGTCCGAGAACTGATATGAGGGGGGCGGCGCGCGGTTACATGATCGGCCGGGAGCTGTCTCGGCATGGGCGGCTCGGCGGGCCTTCATCGCGATCAACGTATCGCGGTTTTACCTGCGCGACGTAACCGTTCCATGGCGAATTCGGCTGCACGGGAATTTATCAATATCCGTCATCTGTTTGGGGAAAACGCCGATGAGCACCGCCGATCTTCCGAAGATCGCAAGTGTCGCGGGACCAAGTCGTGGAATGAAACTCGCCCTGGGGGCCGCTATGGTAGCGGTGGCGACATCGATCATTATTGACGTCCTGCGTGCGCCCGCCGTGCGGGCTCAGGATGCAACAGACTGGCAGACCAGGGCCGGAGGCAGGATGGCATTCGATGTGGCGTCCGTCAAGCTGAGCAAACCCGACACACTCTTCCCGCCGACTTTCCTCTCGAGTCCGGCGATGCGTTCACAAATCTGCAAATGCAACCGCCCAGCGGGCGCCTCTCTCGGGCTACATTAGCTTCGCCTGCAAGCTGCATGCAGCCACTGGCAGCTGGACCCTACGACGTCGCATCTCCCGAAATGGGCGACGCAGACCGCTTCGAAATCCAGGCTCGCGCGCTGGCGAACACCACGAAGGATCAGATGCGCCTGATGATGCAGTCGCTGCTTGCGGAACGCTTTCAGCTGGCCGTACACTTCGAAATGCGCGAGATTCCCGTACTCGCGATGACTCTGATTAAACTCGGCAACCCGGACCCGGCCTGCGTCCACACGACCTTGGACCGCCATGCGATGTGCCTCCGAGCGTCGGAAGACAAGCCGATAAGCGGTGACTAAGTCATCGCTTCCAAAAATACACACACGTATTGTTTGGTTGAAAAATGCGTTAACGTATGGCATCTTGAGCGGGGGTATTCATATTGCCACGCTCAAGCCCATACTCTATAGAATTATCTGCGCAAGAAGAGCGCGAGCTGCTCCGGCGGGCCGCGAAATATACGTTACCGTATTTTGAGGTCATGCGCGCCAGAATGGTGCTTCTCGCTGCCGATGGACTGTCCAATGATCAGATCGCCTCCCGCCTTGACACTCGTCGCGAAGTCGTTAGCATGTGGCGTAAACGCTTCTTCGAGGAGCGCCTGGCCGGACTGGACGAGCGTTCCCGCCCGGGTCGTCCCCGGGTTTTTCCCCCCAGAACTGGTCGTTCAGATTAAGGCGCTGGCTTGCGAGTTGCCGGCCACTCATGGCGTTCCCCTCTCCCACTGGAATACCCCAGACATAGCTCGTCAGGTCTGTAATGCCGGTTTGGTCGCCACTATCTCGGGAAGCACCATTTGGCGATGGCTCCATGAAGACGCCATCCGCCCCTGGTACCACCGCAGCTGGATCTTCCCCCGAGACCCCGCCTTCGCCGTCAAGGCTAACCGGATCCTGGACCTGTATGAGCGCTCCTGGAATGGTAAACCCCTCAAAAACGATGAATTTGTCATCTCAGCCGATGAGAAAACCAGCATCCAGGCTCGCCGGCGCAAGCATGAGACTTTGCCCGCCGCGCCCAAGCGTCCGATGCGCGTTGAACATGAATATGGTCGTTGCGGAGCCTGGGCCTATATCGCAGCTCTCGACGTTCATCGTGCTCGCATCTTTGGCCGCTGCGAAACCACCACTGGCATCGCACCCTTCCATCGCCTGGTTGAGCAAGTCATGACTCGCCCTCCCTATAACGACGCCCGCCGTGTCTTTTGGATCGTCGACAATGGGAGTTCGCATCGCGGTAAGGCTTCCGTCGCCAGACTCAAGCAGCAGTTCCCGCGCCTGACCCTCGTTCATGGGCCGGTCCACGCCAGTTGGCTCAATCAGGTCGAGATCTACTTCTCCATTGTGCAGCGAAAGGTCCTCACCCCGAACGACTTCACCGGCCTCGACCAACTCGCCGAACGCCTGCTCGACTTCCAATACTACTGGGAGGCAACCGCAAAACCCTTCGAATGGAAGTTCACCAAAGCCGATCTTGCGGCCCTCCTCACCAAGCTTTCGGCCCACGAAAACGTGCCGGCTTGACCGGTCAACAATACGTTAGTGAACTTCTGAACTGGAGTACTAAGGATAAATTGATTTCTGGATTTCCGACCAATACTGCCCTGTTTGTCGTGTACACTAATCAGCACCCGGAATGCCGCCGATCGTCTTTTTGGCCAGCAGCATCAAAAACAGAGCCCTCGTGGATGCTGTCGCCCGACAGTTGAATCATTGCGCGACTCCACGCGTGTGGATGGATGACCAGGCGGCGATTGGATCCTATATTCTCGACTGGGTTGCAGCTCGGGCACGCGAGAGTGATTTTGGTGTCTTTATCTTTGCGCCCGATGAGCGTTGGGGCAATCAGGTCAACGGCAACGTACTTCTGGAAGTCGGAGTATTTGTTGCTTGCCTGGGACTCGATCGATGCCTGATTATGACTGCCAGGGGAATGGAGTTGCCATCGGATCTTAAAGGCATATTGACGGCCGAGTACGATCCTGCCGCGTTCGCTTCACAGGGCGACGGCGCTCTCGATTCGGCAATCGCGGCAATAGCAGACGCAATCGCCACACGCCGCAGCCTCTCACAATTGATTTGCGGTCTGTGGATGGAAGAGAAGGATCGTTTTCGGTCCGAAGGGTCCTTGTCTCTCGTCGAGTTCTACATACTAAGAGGAGAATTAAAAGTGCGTGGCCGCTCGTACGATAGTCGGGGAGAGGAAACTCTGATGTGGCCGGACACGGTTGATTACTCTCATGTGAGGGAAGAACGCCGCGAGGTGTGGCATACTTTCGACGCCCGGTTCGGGCGGTTCGGACGGAACGTCGCGGTCGGCGTCACATGCTTCTCTTTCGATAGCAATTATAAGACGGGTTCGGGGCATTTCGTCGTTTCGGGAGAGGGTCGGATTCAACAGGGGCTTATCGCGTTTACGCTTCGGCGGATTACCCCGGCCACCGCAACGGGAGCTGCGGGCGAAAGTGAAGAACTCTCAATCGATAACAAGGAAGGTTGCAGGAGTTTTATCCAGGAATTTCTCGCGAGGCGCTTTGATTCGCGGGATCAGCCGAAGCCAATTTCTTCCTGAATCACGACTAATGCGCCACAGTTCGCCGGGCATACATTTAATTTCACATATAGGAATTACCCCCGGCAGGTTCAGAGATAACTAAAACACGTCTCTGGAGTCGGAATTGATGGTATATTTCATCTGATCGCGAATAACCCCAGCGCAACCTTAGCCTAAAGGGAGTACCAGCAAGTGAAACTCAGGCCGGTAACCCGCGTATCTTTTCTGCTGTACATGATGGCGGCTTCGCTGTCGGCGCAGACCATTCTAAACTTCAATGGCGCCAATGGATCGAACCCGCAATCAGCGCCCATTCAGGCCGCGGACGGAGCGCTTTATGGCGTAACGGCAAACGGAGGCGCCCACGGAGGGGGAACAATTTTCAGAATTGCGGGCGGCACGCTGACGACGATTTACAGTTTTTGCTCAAAATCCGAATGTCAAGACGGCGCCACGCCGGTTGGCGGGCTTCTCCAGGCGGCCGACGGTGGCATCTGGGGGTCAACACGGGGTTTGGAGAGTTCCCCGTCCAGCTTTCCCTCTACCCTATTTGTCGTCACACCTTCGGGCAGGTTCCGGCAGGACGGGATTCTGACTCAGGACAACTACGGCATCGTAGTCACAGCAAGCCCCATACAGACCGCTAATGGAAACATTTACTGGATAGGCGCACTTGGAGGGCCACACAATGCGGGGACAATTTTCAATCTTACAGAAGGAGGCGCTTCTCCGGTTCATCTCGGCTTTTGTGCGCGGATCGGTTGCCCGAGCGGCGCGGAACCGGCAGGCGGCCTGGTCGAAGGACCGGGGGACAATGTTTACGGCGCGACCTATCGCGGCGGGTCCCCGGAATCCACAGGCGACGGCGGTACTGGCTTCGGCACGATCTTCCGTGTCAGTCCCGACAGTAAGCTGACGACGATCTACACCTTTTGCCCTCAAGCCGGCTGCGCGGACGGCTGGGGACCTGTGGGAACCCTCGTCCGGGCGGCGAACGGGGACCTTTACGGGTTAACCCAGCTCGGCGGAACCGGGAATGGCACGGTCTTCAAAATCACGCCCGCCGGCGCACTCACGACGCTGCACAGTTTCGCGGGTCCGGACGGCGCGTCACCTAACGCGCTGATTCAAGGCTCGGATGGGAACTTTTACGGCACTACAAAGTCCGGCGGAAGCGGCTCTTTGGGTACGGTCTTCAAGATCACTCCGGACGGCACGCTGACAACGTTATTCAATGCAAACGCAAGTGTCGGGTCTCCCACCGGACTGGGGCAGTATACCGACGGTAAATTCATTGTGTCCGGGGCTGGCGGCGGGACTCACGGCGCCGGCACGATCTTCGTTCTGGATGAGGGTCTCGGTCCGTTCGTGAAAGCGCAGCAAGCCTTTGGCGGCGCGGGCGCGGCCGTCACAATACTGGGCACGGGTCTTACTGGCGCCACCAGTGTTACGTTTAACGGCACAGCGACCGTCTTCGACGTGGTTTCGGATTTCGAAATCACGACGACAGTGCCCGTCGGCGCAGGCAGCGGAACCGTCCAGGTGGTCACCCCAGGCGGAACGCTTTCGAGCAACGCGCCGTTCACGGTGCAGTAGGCCTTTCGTAATTCCACGCTGACTCGGCCCTCGCAGCGCCAGATTCGCAAGAAAGATCAAGCAGGCATCCGTTCGTTGGATTAGGCTGCTCTTATGGTTCGCAGCGTGTTGGCCGTTCTCGCGGGAATTGCGGTCCTTACGGCGTCATCCTTCGCAATAGAGGCGGCACTCGATCCTCTGTTACTCAGAATATTTCCCCAGGCCTTCCCCGGGCCGGCGGCGCTTTCGACGAATCGGTGGGTCAGGACACTCACTTTCTCGTATGGCCTTGCTTGCGTGGCCGCGGGCGGATATGTCGCGGCTCGTGTCGGACGGCGCATGCCGATGAGGCATGCCGCTACGATGGGAATGATTCAAGCGGGGCTTACGATTATGGCGATGCTGTCGCCGGAAGGAAACCACGCGTCACGACGCCAGTGGATCGCGATTGCCATCCTGAGCGTGCCGGCGGCGCTGGCAGGAGGAACTCTCTACAAGCGCAGGGCAACTTCATGAAGGATTGGGCACGGCTCCAGCGAGCCCTCAGGCATGCCGCCGAAAACACCGGCAGAAACGTGACCCTGGCTGACCTGGCGGCCGAGACAAATCAATCCTCATTCCACGCTCATCGCCAGCTTCACGCGGTTTTGGGAGAGACCCCGAAGCAGTTCACTTTGCGTTTGCGTCTGGACCGGGCCGCCGGCGCCCTGGTTAGTTCCCGGTGCTCAATTCTGGACATCGCGCTGGCGTGCGGATTCCAGAGCCACGAGGCGTTCTGCCGCGCCTTTCGGCGGCGTTTTCGGACGAGTCCGAGCGCCTGGCGGAAGCTTCACTTTGCGGGATCCGACGCTCTGGCTCATCAGGGGCTGGTGAATGAAATCGGTCCCTGCGTAGGGTTGTATCACGTCGACATCAGAGAAAGGCATTCCCAAAAGAACATGGAATACGCAATTTCGAAGAAGGAAGTCCCCGCGCAGCCGGTCCTCGTGGTCAGGCGGCGGGTGCGGCGCGCTGAGATCGCAGCCACGATTACCGCGGAGCTGCCCAAAGTCTTCCTCCATGCGCAACAGCGAGGGTTCGCCATAGCGGGATACCCGATTACCCGGTACCTGGAAACAAGCGTCGGCCATGTGACTTTGGAGACCGGTATGCGGGTGACGGCTCACGATGGTCAGTGGACTGCTACCGAGGGTGGAGGCGACGTTTTGGCCGAAATACTGCCTGGCGGCCTTACTGCGGTAACCGTCCATTCCGGACCGTATGACCAACTGCAAGACGCCTGGGCCGCTCTCGAGGAATGGATCGCCGCGAACGGATTCCGGCAACGTGGAGCGCCGTGGGAAGCGTACTTGAACGATCCGGGGGATTATGCCGATCCGCGGGATTGGAAAACGGAGGTTTGTTGGCCTATCCAGAAGGAGCAAGGGGTAAGTGTAGGATAGATTACATTAACCCTTCTATTCATCCCAACCGACAGTATCTGCCGGCGCTGACCGGATTTCGCTTTGTGCTCGCGATCTGGGTGATGATGCATCACCTGACCGGCAAGGGCATGCTGCTGGCCGCGTGGTCCGAAACGCTACCTGAGTTCCTCCAGAGCCTGCTTCATGGCGGCTATCTGGCGGTGCAGACATTTTTTCTCCTTTCCGGATTTGTACTGGCGCGAAGCTACGCTTCGACGCGGTGGAATCGGGAGAGTCTGATGCGGTTTGCGGCCGCCCGGTTCGCGCGAATCTATCCCGCTTATCTTCTGAGCCTGGTCGTCATCTCCTGGTTTGCGCTCCTGTTCCTTCTTAAACCGGGCCGGAGCGCGCTGCAGAAGGCCGGCGTTCTGAGCGATTATGCGTTTGTTCTGCAAGGCTGGAAGGGGTCGCTGGGAGTTGGGTGGAATACGCCCGCGTGGTCTCTTTCCTGCGAATTTTTCTTTTATCTGTGCTTCCCGTTGCTGTTCCTGTGGTTGCGGCGCGGCGGGATGGTGAGAATATCGGCGGCGCTCGGGATTTCGTTTGTGGTTCCGATGCTTTTGGCGCGTACGAGCATGCCGCCTTACTGGAAACCCATCCATCATCTCTCCGATTTCGTGGCTGGGATCGCGGCGGCGGGCCTTTACGGTGTGATCGTGCGGACGAGCGCTGGGAAATGGTGGGGTGCGTGGCTCTATCTGCCGGCGCTCGCCGCGGCGGCTGCGTTCATTGTGTATCCGCAGGTTCTGAGCGGCACGCCCATGAACCTCAATACCGTGCTGCGCCCGCTTAACGTGGCGATTCTGGTGGGCCTGGCGCTGGGAGGTGGCTTTGTTGCACGCGTTCTCTCAGGGGATATCGCGGGGTATCTCGGGAAGGTAAGCTACTCGATGTATATCCTGCATATCCCGCTGCTTTGGTGGTATTCGGCGCTGACGTTCCATTTCTTCGGGTCGGTTCCTCCGGCATGGACAGGGTTCTTGTATATGGCGCTCGTGATGGGAGCGTCAGTCGCCGTCTTCGAGTTCGTCGAAGATCCGGCCAACCTCTGGATTCGGAATTGGGCGGCAGCGCGAATCCGGTCCGCACAGCCCGTGACGATGCGCGTCGCGGCGTAGCGGGCTACGAAAAAAACACGCAAAGACGTTTGCTTGCGCGTGCGGCCAGAACAGTTCTTGCCTGTTATCAATGCTTTACGAGCCGCGACCGGAAGGGAGTCTCCATGGCCCGCGGCGGGCCGCCAAAGCCGATGAAGACGCGAAATGGCGTTTACGTAGAATCAATAATTTGGACCGCGTCTTCGACAGAGCGTCATCGGTGGGATTGAGACTCAAATCGGGCCAGGCTCTTTTCGGAGCAGATCGTAGTTCATCGGATGGGGAAGCCGTCAGGCGGCGGTTCGACGATCCCTCACTCGCGCAGGGCGAACGTGAATAGCGCCGATCCCACCTGAATGCTGACATCCTGCTCGCCCGCCGCTGGATCGGTTTTTCGCCAAACATCCCGATAAGAGCCGTGTGCGTTAGCAGCGCTCGCACGGATCTGTGCGGGGGGTGCCGGGTAACCGGCATCCCTACCGCGACCGCCGGCCCCCCGGTCCGGCTCCACGAACCGGAGACCGCCCTACCTACAGCCGTTTATCGAATCTCGATTTTGGAGATCACACGTAAGGGACAATTAAAGCGTGATCGAACGGGCAGCCGCCACGATAAAGCACTATCGCATGACAGCGGCGGGAGGCCGGATCGGCGTGGCGGTGTCCGGCGGTGCCGACTCCGTATTTCTGCTGCATGCACTGCGAAAGCTTGGTCTGGCCGCAATAGTTCTGCATATCAATCATGGATTGCGCGGTCCGGAATCCGATGCCGACGAAGCCTTCGTTCGCGACCTGGCCGGCCGTTTCGAACTTCCTGTGCGCGTTTTCGCCGCCCCGGGCGCAGCCGGCAACCTCGAGCAGGAAGCTCGGCATTTTCGCTACGACTTTTTCTCGCGGCAGATCGCCGACGGGGTATGCGACGCAGTGGCCACTGGTCACACGCTCGATGACCAGGCCGAGACTGTCCTTTACCGCTTCGTCAGGGGTGCGGGAACCGCTGGCCTCAGCGGAATTCTCCCGGTCACGCCCGCCGGCGCCATCCGGCCGCTTCTCGATTTGCGACGGGATGACATCCGCGCCTGGCTCCGCGAACGTAACATTCCATGGCGCGAAGATCACTCCAATACAAGCGCGGAATTCGCCCGCAACAGAATCCGGCTCCAGCATATGCCCGAGCTCGCCGCCAGCTTGAATCCATCGCTTCCGGAGATCCTCGCCTCGACCGCCTCGTGGGCGCGGGATGAGGAAGAATATTGGTCGGACGAAATGGATCGCCTGGAATCGCAGCATTTCATTTCCCGGCCCGAAACAATTCTGATAAATACGAGGCCATTTCTCGAAATTCCGGTTGCGGTCCAGCGGCGGCTGCTTCGACGGGGAATCCTTCGCGTTCGCGGCTCACTGCGGGCGATCGATTTCAGGCATGTGGAGGCCATCCGGGCACTCATGGCGACGCGGGAGGGAAGCGGCCGAATGCAGCTTCCGGATCTCGATATCTACCGCTCGTTCGATTGGCTGCGCCTGGCGCCGGTGGGGTTCGACTCCCGGCTGGGTCGGGATTTCGAGGCGCCCCTCGATGTACCGGGACGTACCGCGCTGCCGGAACGCAGGATTGTCATTGAGATGGAACTGGTTAGCAGTGCGGACGTATATAATGATAGCGTGCAGGGTCTGGACTGGGATCGGTGTACCGGTTCGCTGCCGTCCTGGGAATTGAGGCTGCGAAACTGGAGGCCGGGCGACCAGTACCAAGGTAGAGGCCGGTCCGCGGCAGATAAGATCAAGACACTGTTTCAGGAATTCCGAGTGCCCCTGTGGGACCGGCGGACTTGGCCGGTGATTACCCAGGCGGCGGCTGGTCTGAATCAGCCCGATACGATCCTGTGGACGCGGAGATTTGGCGTGGCGAGCGAGTTTGCCGCCGGGCCGGACAGCCGGAAGATTCTGATGATCAACGAGCTGGTAATTGATGAGATCACGGAATCAAACCCGGTGTCCCTGACGTCCAAACGGGTGTATGCGCCGCTGAATATGCCCCATGAAAGACCGGAGCCCCGTGAAAGACCAGGGGCCCACGAAAGACCAGGGGAATGAGAGACCCGAGGATAGAAACGTGAAGCGCGCTCGTGGCAGCCAGTTCCGGCAGTCGCCTGAGCCGGGCGCGGAGGTATTGTGAACACTAACGTCAAAACAGTAATTTTCTGGGCCGTCCTGATTTGCGTGGCGGTGCTGTTGTGGGCTGTGGTCAAGAGCGGCCACACGAAGCCGGACAAGCCGCTGAACTTCAGCGACTTCCTGAGCGAAGTCGAAGCCGGCAATGTGAAGTCCGTCAGCATCAACGGAAGCACCGTGAAAGGCGATTTCGTCAGCGGGCGTGATTCTTTCCATACCGAAGTGCCGAGCAATTACCCCAAGCTTTACGACATGTTGAGCGATAAAAAGGTTCAAATGACCTTTGAATCCAGCAACTCGAACAGCTGGGTTTCGATCCTCGTCAACGCGTCACCGTTCCTTCTGCTGATCGGATTCTGGATCTTCATGATGCGCCAGATGCAGAGCGGCGGAAACAAGGCGCTCAGTTTCGGCAAGAGCCGCGCGCGCCTCCACTCCACGCAGCAGCGCAAGGTTACTTTCAAGGACGTAGCCGGCGTTGAAGAAGCAAAGGAAGAACTACAGGAAATTATCGAATTTCTGCGCGAACCGGCGAAATTCCAGAAGCTGGGCGGCCGCATTCCCAAGGGCGTGCTGCTGATCGGGCCTCCCGGCACCGGCAAGACGCTTCTTGCCCGTGCCATCGCGGGTGAGGCGAATGTTCCCTTTTTCTCGATCTCGGGTTCGGATTTCGTCGAGATGTTTGTCGGCGTAGGCGCAAGCCGCGTTCGCGACCTGTTCGAACAGGGCAAAAAGAACGCGCCTTGCATCATCTTTATCGACGAAATCGATGCGGTCGGACGCCATCGCGGAGCGGGTCTCGGCGGCGGACATGACGAGCGCGAGCAGACTCTCAATCAGTTGCTGGTCGAGATGGATGGTTTCGAATCCAACGAAGGGGTGATTCTCGTGGCGGCGACAAACCGTCCGGACGTTCTTGATCCGGCGTTGCTGCGCCCCGGCCGTTTTGATCGGCGAGTTGTTGTGGGACGCCCGGACGTAAATGGCCGCGAGGCGATTCTGAAAGTTCACACCAAGAAAGTTCCGCTCGGCGACGATGTGGATCTTTCCGTCCTCGGCCGCGGCACACCCGGCCTTGCGGGCGCTGACCTGGCGAACCTGGTCAACGAAGCGGCTCTCAACGCCGCCCGCCAGAATCGCAAGCTCGTGATGATGATCGATTTCGAACTCGCCAAGGACAAAATCCTGATGGGCGCGGAACGTAAGTCGATGATTCTCAGCGATTCGGAAAAACGGACCACGGCCTATCACGAAGCCGGGCATGCGGTGGTTGCGGTTGTAATCCCGAATGCCGACCCGCTGCATAAAGTCTCAATCATTCCCCGCGGCATGGCGCTCGGCGTGACGATGCAGTTGCCGACTGACGACAAGCACAACTACAGCAAGGTTTACTGCGAAGATCAGCTCGCTATCATGATGGGCGGCCGCATCGCGGAGGAGATCTATCTCAACCAGATGACGACCGGTGCGGGCAACGACATCGAGCGGGCCACCGAAATGGCGCGCAAGATGGTGTGCGAATGGGGCATGAGTGAACTCGGGCCTCTGAGTTACGGGAAGAAGGAAGAGCAGATCTTCCTCGGCCGCGAGATCTCGCAGCATCGCGATTACAGCGAAGAGACCGCGATCCGTATCGACGAGGAAGTGAAGCGGATTATCTCGACCGCTTACAGCCGGGCCCGCGCGATCATCGAGCAGCACACGAGCGCGATGGTGCGGATCGCTGAGGCATTGCTCGAGCGCGAAGTGCTCGACGGCGCGGAAGTGAAGACGCTGATCGACGGTGGGAATCTTCCGCCGATGAGTCCGACGGCCAGGCCGAAGGATACGGCGGATCACACCCAGCAGGTCATTCGCCCCGAAACGGGCGGCCGGCGCCTGCCTGGTCTCGCGGAAGGGGAACGGCCCGCTCCGGCTTGATCCCGCGTTTTCGTTGTTATCTGTTCGACCTCGATGGCACTTTGCTGGACTCTGCCGAAGATATTTGCGGCGCAGTCCAGCAAGCGCTTTCAGGGCATGTTTCGGAACCCCTTCCGTTCAACTACCTCAAAGGCTTCATCGGATATCACCTTGACGCGGTATTCACCGATGTCCTTCCGCATTACACGCGAACGCAGCTTGACGAATTGATTGAGGCCTACAAGCTTCACTATCCGGCGCGCGGGCATGAGGCTACTCGCGTATACCCGGGAGTGATCGAAGCGCTCAACAGTCTCGATGGACGCAAAGCCACCGCTACTACCAAAGGCACGCCCATCACTCGCGCAGTTCTCGAAAAATTCGGGCTCCTGCCTTACTTCGATCATGTACAGGGCACCGACGGCTTCCCGTGCAAACCAGCCCCTGACGTGCTGCATCGTTCGATGGCGGCGCTTGGAGTGAGCCCCGAAGAGTGTCTCTTCGTTGGGGACGCAGAGACGGACATGGAAGCCGGGCGGCGCGCCGGAATCACAATCTGCGCCGTGGACTACGGCTACGGCAATGCCCAGGCGCTCGCAAAATGGGAACCCGACTACCAGATTTCCGACTTGCGTGAGCTTCTTTGAGCCGCTCCGAAAACCCGGTCACAAAAATCGACAGGGCGTTTTCAGTAAGTTACAGCGAAAATATGCACCATTCGCAATTTCATGTGATCTATTTGGATCAAACAAACCTGTACGTTTTTGAGCGACGTACCCGGTGACATAAGATCGGACTGGCGGCGATTATGGCGACCGCTGTCAGTCCGGTCTCTCCAACTCGAATCAACCATTCCAACTCTGATCTCTCCTCTTGAGCCAGTCGCCGTGCTACGGGCCGGCTTGCTGACGCGCGCGGCTTCAGAGCGGGTATTCCAAGCGTTCCATGCCCGCGGCGGGCGCGCCAAAGGCGATGAAGACGCGGTGCCCGTTGTGGGGCAGGCCCCCCGGCCTGCCGCCGAGCCCCAGCTCGGCGCGGGAGCTTTACGTCCTGCCGGTAGCACCGGCGATCTCGTCGCCGGTGTTCGCACCAACCGCGTCTTCAACGGAGTCCCCATGGCCCTGCGGCCACCGAAATGATGAAGATGCTGGAGCGGGAAAGCACGAAACCGGTAGCGCCGGCGATCTTGTCGCCGGTGTTCTGCAGGGGAGCGTTCCATGGCCCGCCGCGGGCCGCCAAAGGGGATGAAGACACTGCAGCCGGTGTGGGGCCAGGGCTTTGCCCTGCCGCTGGGCTTCCGCCCGGCGAGGAGCTTTACGTCAGCGCCGGCCGTCACAGGAACCGCGTCTTCAACGGAGTCCCCATGGCCCTGCGGGCCACCGAAATGGATGAAGACGCTTGGAGCGGGAAAGCACGAAACCGGTAGCGCCGGCGATCTCGTCGCCGGTGTTCTTCAGGGGAGCGTTGCCACTGTTATTTGTGACGAGCCCTACGGAAAGGCGTACATGCGCCTGCGATGCGCTCGCGCGGCGCCCCCTGCCCCTGGCGAAGATGTGCAAGAACTATGTCCCCGACGGCGAACGCGGGAAGGCGGCTCTTCTCGATCTCTTCACACTCGCCGCCACCTCATAATCGGCCAACAGTTCCGCGCGATAAAACATCTCCGGTCAAATTGCGATCAAAAAACCATAACAGCAATCGTTCCGCCAGACCTCCAGCGTTTAGTTCACCAACCTTTTTCAGTCACAAGCCAGACCCCAATATTTGACGAATAAATCCAATCACATAGCTCACGCCGGGCGCACCATCCCCAAAAACGCATGCTAAAGAATAGCCAGGAGAAAACAATAGACCCATGTCCCCGGCCACCGAGTCCGTTTCAAACAACGCAGCCTCCCCGCAACCCAACCAGTCCACCGGACCCCGCACCGAAGAAGGCAAACAGCGTTCCGCTCTGAACGCCCTGCGCCACGGCCTGACCGGCCGCACGATCGTCATGCCTTACGAAGACATGGACCAATACCACATCTTCTGCAAACGCCTCTTCCAGACCCTCGCCCCCGAGACCCCGCTCGAAGAGCAATACGCCCAAACCTTCTGCGATACTCAATGGCGCCTGAACCGGGCCCGCTCGCTCGAAGACGCCATGCTCGCCCTCGGCCACTCCGAAGCCGCCGGCGAAATCGAAACCGAACATCCGCAGGTCCACGCGGCGCTCACCGCCGCGCGAGTCTTCCGCGACGATAACAAATCCTTCGCCAACCTGACCCTCTACGAACAGCGCCTGCACCGCACGCTCGATAAGACCATGCGGGAGCTCAAAGCCCTCCAGGCCGAACGCAAAGCCCAAAGGCAAGCCGAACTCGACGCCGCCGTAGCCGAGCGCAATCTCCTGAAGATGAAAGTGAAACACGGTCACCATCACATCCAGAACGAAACCGAACCGATCACCCGACAGTTCGTTTTTTCGACCGCCGAAATTGAAGCGGAAGCACGTCGCCAGTTCCGTCTCGCAGACATCGCAACCGCCCAAAGACACCACTACAACTTCGAAAGTTACCGCCGATTCGCCCCTAAATGGGCAGCATGATGCTCAGCCATGCGGCGTTTTGCACTTCTTCGGCGGTGCGAACACGATCGGGGAAACCTGTCCCGGCGGAGCTGCGACTTATTGCCGCCCAGTGCTTCGGCATCACGCCGTGGGCAACCTGCGAAAGGCTGTTTAACTTTGCAACCGTCACGCCGTGGGCGTCCCTATGCACATCTCCCAAAAACCCGTTCACAAAAATCGACATAACCTTTTCAATAGCTTGCGGTCAAAAAATGCACCATGAACAATTTCATGTGTTCTATTTGAATCAACAAACCGCTACGTTTCATGGTGCGTACGCGGTAAGAAGACTGGATGGGCAGCGGTTTGGGCGCCGCTGCCCGTGCGGTCTTCTCCATACCGCATGCGACCGGCCGACAAAAGGAGTAAACTTTTCATCTGGACTCGGCGGCCCGTTCCACTTGCCGCGCGGCATCCCGAACAAAATCTTTACATGCGTCCCACCGACACCTCGAACCCGGATTACTTTCACAAAGTTGTCGATTGCCAGTGGGCCTGTCCCGCTCACACCAACGTTCCCGAATACATTCGCCTCATCGCGCAGGGCCGATATACCGACGCCTACATGCTGAACCGGGAATCGAATGTTTTCCCTGGCATACTCGGCCGCACGTGCGACCGTCCCTGTGAGCCGGCGTGCCGTCGCGGACGCCTGCCCGGTGAAAACGGCAAGCCCGTCGCCATCTGCCGTCTGAAGCGCGTCGCCGCCGACCTGCGCGATGACATTCAGTCGCTCCTCCCGCCCATACCCGCCGCGAAAAACGGCAAGCGGATCGCCTGCATCGGCGCGGGACCGGCATCGCTCGCTGTCGCCAATGACCTCATGCCGCTCGGCTACGAAGTCACTATCTTCGAGAAGCTCGGCCAGCCCGGCGGCCTGATGCGGACCAACATCCCGTCCTTCCGTCTGCCCGAGCGTGTGCTCGCCGAGGAGATCGACTACATCCTCGATATGGGCGTGGACATACGCTATAACGCTCCGATCGAAAGCATGGCTGCGCTGCTCGATCAGAACTTCGACGCCGTCTTTATCGGCAGCGGCGCGCCGCGGGGCAAGAATCTCGAACTGCCTGGCCGCTACGAAACGGATCACATCTACATTGGCATCGACTGGCTCGGGTCGGTCGCCTTCGGACACACCGATTCCATCGGCAAGCGCGTCCTGATCATCGGCGTAGGCAACACCGCGATGGACTGTTGCCGGTCCTCCCGGCGTCTGGGCGGAACCGATATCAAAGTGATGGCGCGTCGCCCGCGAGGGTTCTTCAAAGCCTCGCCCTGGGAGCTTGACGATGCTGAAGAAGAGGGTGTTGAAATCGTCATCAATCACGCGCCGAAGCGCTTTGTGATCGAGAATGGCGTACTCACGGGAATGGAATTCGAGCGCCTCGAATGGGACGCCGAGGCGAAGCGCTCGACTGTCATCGAAACCGTAACCATCCCGTGCGACGACGTGATCCTGGCGATCGGACAGGACAACGCATTCCCCTGGATCGAGCGCGGCCTTGGCATTGAATTCGACAAGTACGACATGCCCGCCGTAAACAAGGTGACTTTCGAATCCAGCCGCCCAGGCATCTTCTTTGGTGGCGATGCTGCCTGGGGGCCGAAGAACATCATCTGGGCTGTCGAGCACGCCCATCAGGCCGCAATCTCGATCCACAACCGCTGTCAGGGCACCCCGGCCGCCGAGCGCCCGCCCTATGCCATGAATCTCATCAGCCAGAAGATGGGCCTCAGCGAATGGAGTTATCACAACGATTACAATCCGGCTCACCGGCAGAAGATGCATCACGTCGACCTCGTGCATCGCTTCGAGGAACTCAACATCGAAGTCGAACTCGGCTTCACCGCCGAGCAAACGGCGCGCGAGGTTCAGCGCTGTCTGAACTGCGACGTGGAAACGGCCTTCACCGCCGCGAAATGCATCGAATGCGATGCCTGCATTGATATCTGCCCCCTCTCCTGTCTCACCATCGCTGCCGACGCTGAGGAAGACGTGCTGAAGCATCGTCTCTCCGCGCCCGCGGTAAATCCGGACCAGGCGCTGTACGCCTCAAAACCGCTCCCCCAGACCAGTCGCCTCATGTTGAAGGACGAGGACCTGTGCGTCCATTGCGGCCTTTGCGCGGAGCGTTGCCCCACCGCGGCGTGGGACATGCAGAAGTTCGATCTCCTTATCAGTTACGCAGGTCAGGTTCCTCCCAAACAAACATGGACAGCGGCATAAACGACTTTGCGATCAAGCTGGCGAACGTGAATGGCTCGGGTTCCGCCAGCGCCAACAGCCTCATCATGCAGGCGATTTTTCGGATGGGGGTACCCGTCTCGGGCAAGAACCTCTTTCCGTCGAATATTCAGGGTCTGCCTACCTGGTACGAGATCCGCGTCAATAAGGACGGCTACACCGCGCGGGCGCTCGACTACGACCTGATTATCGCGATGAACGCGCAGACTTATGCCCGCGATGTAAGTGAGGTGCGCTCGGGAGGTTACATCCTGTATGACTCCTCGTGGCCTCTGGATGACTCTCTGATCCGCGACGATATCACTTACCTCGGCGTGCCCCTGGCGGAGTTGTGTAACGAGAGTTTTCGTGAATCGCGCGAGCGCGTTCTGATGAAGAACATCGCTACCGCGGGCGCGCTCATCGAGTTACTGAACATCGACGGCGCGGTCGTGCAGAAACTCATCGAAGAGAAGTATGGGCGTAAGAAGGGGCTTCGCGAATCGAACCAGAAAGCCCTGCGGCTTGGCGCCGATTATGTTCGCGCGCACTTCGACTGCCCTCTGCCGTTCCACTTACAAACGATGGACGCGAATGGCGACAAGATTCTGATCGATGGGAATACCGCCGCGGCGCTCGGCTGCGTCTACGCGGGCGCGACCGTCGCGGCATGGTACCCGATCACGCCGTCCACCTCCGCCATGGATGCGTTCAAGGCTTTCTGCGAACGCTTCCGAACTGATAAAGAAACCGGCGAACATGATTATCTGATCCTCCAGGCCGAGGATGAACTTGCCGCGATCGGCATGGTGCTCGGAGCCTCGTGGATGGGCGCCCGAGCATTCACCTCGACTGCGGGACCGGGCATCTCACTCATGAACGAGCTTCTCGGTCTCGCTTACTACGCCGAAATTCCGGTTGTTGTGATCGATGTGCAGCGCGTCGGACCGTCCACCGGAATGCCTACGCGCACACAGCAGGGAGACATTTTCGAATGCGCGTACGCCTCCCATGGCGATACCCGGCACATCCTGCTTTTCCCTTCGAATCCAGCCGAGTGCTTCGAATTTGCGGTGAAAAGCTTCGATCTCGCCGAACGCTTTCAAACCCCGGTTTTCATGCTGACGGATCTCGATATCGGTATGAACGACTGGGTCACGCCGAAACTGACCTGGGACGACTCGTTCCGTCCGGACCGCGGCCTCGTCCTGACCACGAGGGACCTCGAATCGATGCCGAAATTCGAGCGGTATATGCCGCAGAACGGCAGCGCCGTCGCCGCCCGAACCCTGCCCGGCGTCGGGGCGAAAGGCGCCTTCTTCACCCGCGGTTCCGGCCACAACAAATACGGCGGATACACCGAAATCCCCGATGAATATCAGGAGGTGATGGATCGGCTCCTGCGCAAACATAAGGAGTCCGCCGCCTTCGTGCCCGAGCCCGTCATCGAGAGACGGGAGGGGGCGCGCGCCGGCATGATCACCATCGGCGGATGCGATCCCGCGGTTCGCGAAGCGCTGGACATCCTGGATCGCCAGGGTGTGCCCATGGATTACATGCGTATCCGCGGATTCCCCTTCGACGAACCTGTCGAAGCTTTCATAGCCGAGCACGAAATCTGCTACGTCGTGGAGCAGAATCGCGATGCCCAGTTGCGGTCGCTGCTCGTTCTGGAAACGTCCGCCCCGAAAGAAAAACTCCGCTCGATCCTGAGCTATGGTGGATTCCCCCTGAGCGCCAGCCACGTTCTGGAAGCGATTACTCCGGGTGTGGAGGAACTTGATGCCCTCTATCGCTAAGCCGCCCATTGCCCATCCGAGCCTCACGCGGAACGAACTGGGCCTGACCATTCGCGATTACGAAGGCGCGATGTCGACCCTCTGCGCCGGATGCGGGCACGATTCCATTACCGCCGCCATCGTTCGTGCCCTGTGGGAGCTCTCGACCCCGCCCCACCGCGTCGCCAAGCTGAGCGGAATCGGCTGCTCCTCGAAAACCCCCGCCTACTTCGTCAACGCCGCTCATGGTTTTAACTCGGCCCACGGCCGGATGCCGCCGATCGCTACCGGCGCCAACGCGGCCAACCGCGAACTCACCTATATCGGTGTTTCCGGCGATGGCGACTCGCTCTCAATCGGGCTCGGCCACCTCTGCCACGCCATGCGGCGGAACGTGAACATGCTCTATGTCATCGAGAATAATGGGGTTTACGGCCTCACGAAAGGCCAGTTTTCCGCCTCCTCGGATATCGGCTCAAAGAGCAAAAAGGGCGAGGCGAACGTACTTGCGCCCATCGACCCGGTCCTGCTCGGCCTGAGCCTCGGCGCCACCTTCGTGGCCCGTAGTTTTTCCGGCGACAAGGAGCAACTCGTTCCGATTCTTAAGGCTGGCCTGGCACACCGCGGTTTCGCCCTGGTCGATGTGATTTCCCCTTGTGTGACTTTTAACGATCACGAGGGTTCAACAAAAAGCTATTTGTACACCCGACGACATCTTTCGGAGGCCACGGAGTCGGATTTCATACCGCATGCGACGGAAATTGTTGCGGAAATTGCCCGAAACGGCGAAAGTAATGTAACAATGCATGATGGAAGCGTGCTTCGCTTCACTCGCCTGCCGGAAGACTACGACGTCCACGACAGGCAAAAGGCTTTTGCTTATCTGAAGCAGCACCCCGGCGAGGTGGTGACGGGAATTCTCCTCGCCGATGAAAGCGTGCCCGATATGCACGAGACGAATCAGACGCCACGCACGGCGTTGGTCGATATTCCGTACGAAAAGTTGTGCCCGGGCTCTAAGCAGTTGCAAATTCTCCAGGAGGAGTTCATATGACGCAACAGGTTGCTTACCGCTTTATCGAAGCGCTCAGCGCGCTCGAACAGGACGGAGAAATGGAACCGATCCTGGCCACATTCGGCGAGTTCTGCGAAATCGGAACCCCGGTCAATCCGGAGAAACTGCACGGCATCGAAGGCGCGCGTCAGTTCTGGCATGGGTACCGGACCACCTTCAGCCGTATCCGGTCGACCATTCGCAATATCGTGATCGGCGATAACAGCGTTGCCCTCGAGTGGACAGCGGATGGGGTGAACCGCTCAGGCAAGGAAGTTCACTACGACGGTGTCAGCGTTCTTGATACCTCGGGCACCCACATCACCCGATTCCGGACTTATTTCGACGCCGCCGCCGCAGCGGCTACCACGCGAGTTCAGGCCAGTGCGGCCGGCTCATATCTTGCTCGGGCGGCGTCCTGACGCTCCGGGCTCGTCATGCGGGTGGCAGATCGACTTTCTCATAGACATCGGCCATCAGGAGATGTGCGTCCACCGATTCGAGAGTCAGAGACTCTTCCATCCGGCTCACTGAAGTGAGCAGCCAGCGCCCGTCCGCTTGTCTCGTATACAGGTCGCCATGGACTCGGTCAGTAGCGAGCAGTAGATACTCACGAACCGAATCCATAGTCTTGTAGTTTTCGAATTTGCGTCCGCGATCATACGCCTCCGTTGAAGGCGAAAGCGCCTCGACCAGCAGAACGGGGTTCAGCAGCGTGTCCCGCTGGTCGTCGGCAAATTGCGGTTCTTCGCAGACGGCAACGACATCGGGATACGTATAGAGGCCAGTTGCATTGATCCGCACCCGCATCTCACTCTGATAGACGCGGCAGGATCGACCGCGAAACTGCTGCCGCAGTTCACCGAACGCATTTCCGACTACGAGGTTATGCGCCTCGCGGGCTCCCGCCATCGCGAACATTTCGCCGTCGTGGTATTCGCTCCTGAACTCGGCGGCGCGCTCGATTTCGAGATACTGCTCCGCGGTCAGCAGGGTCTTCGGTTGCGTCGACATCAGGATGTTATTGAAAAGATGGAGCGGGAGACGAGAATCGAACTCGCAACCAACAGCTTGGAAGGCTGTGACTCTACCATTGAGTTACTCCCGCGCTTGACGAGGCTTTCACGATTGTAGCAATCCGCCCCCTGTGCGTCCGCCAGGCATAAGGCCGGAAATACTTTAAATCGACTTGCCGGCATGCGCATCATCACCTTTGGGCGATCTGGGAAACACTGAGGGAAAGCCGGCGGGCCCTTTGGAAACATCGCTAAAAGACCGGGGAACCGTTCTCGCCGAGGAGCGAACCGATCTTGCGGTCGAGCGGACGAGGATCGCGGCGGAAAGAACATTAATGGCGTGGATACGAACCGCCAATTCGATGATCGGATTCGGTTTCACGATCTACAAGTTCTTCCAGTACCTTCCCGAAGAAATTGCCGCCGGTAACATTCAGCGCCCCTACGCGCCGCGGAATCTGGGATTGACGCTCATTGCGCTGGGCACGCTGGCATTAGCCGCGGCGACGTGGCAGCACTGGAGTTTTCTGAAAACACTTGGACCTTCGTCCCTGCGAAGCGTTTGGTCGATCTCCTTTGTGATCGCCATTTGTATCGTGCTCATTGGATGCATTACTTTTTATGGGGTGCTGCTCAAAAAGGGCCCATTTTAACAGCGAAGATCTTTCAGGAGAAATCTGAAATGTACTTGCCAAGTTTTCCGAATGTCGACCTCTTCTCCGCCGGAATCAATGCCCTCAACGGAGTGCTCGTCGCCCGCAATCCATCGCACAATCGCGGCTATGCCCTTGTGGGTCTGTTGATCATGGCCTTCTTTGGCGGTATCGGTGGCGGCGTCTCGCGCGACGTCCTTCTTGGCGACATTCCGTCGCCGCTCAAGGATCCGGTATATCCCTTCGTGTGCGTTGGCATGGGTTTGCTGGGGGTGGCGATCTATCGGTACGCCGATTCGAAGGAGGAGTGGTTCCGCACCAGATTGCTGGCCTTCTTCAAGTCCTTCTCGCTTCCCTGGTTTGCGGTGCTCGGCGCACACAAGGCGCTGGAACACGGCATAGGGATCGTCGGCGCGGTCATCGTGGGTTTGATCGCGACCACCGCCGGCGGCGTGCTGATCGACGTTTTCTCCGGGGTGACGCCGGAAATCGTCAGGCCGTCGGAACATCTCGTCACGACCGCGATCCTCGCGGCTACGGTTTATTCGCTGATCGCGGTGGCCTACAAGGGCTCGGGGTTCTTTCCCGTAACGCTGATCGCCGTGTCGGTTTCGTTCGTGTTTCGCGTCGTTGCTGTCCGGGAGCACTGGCAGCAGATCG
The DNA here is from genome assembly GCA_963831795.1 of Terriglobia bacterium. Lineage (GTDB taxonomy): Bacteria > Acidobacteriota > Terriglobia > Bryobacterales > Bryobacteraceae > BOG-234. The sequence goes on from CAWHSB010000004.1 coordinate 219,593, forward strand.
TGCCGCTCGACGCGCCGGCCCAGGGTCCAAAGATCGGCCGAAGCGCGGCTGTGTAAAGAAAGGATAAACACAAATGGACGATATATGGACGCGAGTCGGACATAACCTGATCGACCGTGTCAGTGGTCCGATGAAATTCAGGCTGGTTCTTCAGCCGACCATGGCTGCGATTTTCGCAATTCGCTCGGGCCTGGCGGATGCCAGGCTTGGCAAATCACCGTATTTCTGGGGACTTCTCACGGATTCCGGCCAACGCGAGGCCATGGCAAAAGACGGGTGGAAGAGCGTCGGCAAGGTATTCATTCTCGCCATGGTGCTCGATGCCGTATACCAGCTGATCGAGGAACACTTTGTCTATCCAGGCGAAATGATCATCGTGGCGTTCATCCTGGCCATCGTGCCTTATCTGATTCTGCGCGGGCTGGTCACGCGTGTGGCTCGAAGGTTTGAGGCGCGCCAAAAAGCCGTCAGCGCGGGTCGACCGTAATGGTGTCATTTGCGGCTGCGGATTTGTTTAAGATTGGCGCGGGCCGCGTCCAGTTTGGGATCGAGTGCCAGAGCCTTTTCGAACTCGGCGCCGGCATTCGAGTAATCGGCCTTCTGTGCGAATAGTTCCCCCATCAGGTTGTGCAGACCCGCATCCTTCGGATAGGCGGCAATGACCTTCCGCAAATTGTCCTCGGCGGCCTCAAGACGCCCAGCCCTCACGAGTGCGAAGACGAGGTTGTAACGAGCATTGACATTCGCGGGATCGAGCTTTACCGCCGTTTGAAACTGCTCCATCGCCTCGCGCGAGCGGCCCACGCGTGTGAGCGCGGCTCCGAGAATGTTGTGTCCCTGAGATTGCGAGGGATCCACGCGCACCGCCGTCTCGATGGCCGAGAGAGCGCCCTGAGTATCGAGGCGCGAGAGCTTGAGCTCTCCGAGATCGAGATACGAGACGTAATCGTCCGGATACTTCTCGACGCGGTGCTGCATTGCCGCTTCTTCCAGTTCGCGGCGGCGGTCGCCCGGTCCCCGCGGCAGCAGCTGCAGCCACAGGTGACCCATCTCGTCGGTCGCATTGTTGCCCGCCTTGACGCGGATCGGCGGGTTGTTGGGATTGCGCGGATTCGCCGCGGAGTTGTCGTAATGAAACCGCATCGAAATCACCGATCCTTCGGGCAGGAAGACCGGTTTGCGGTAACGGTAAACCGCCTGGCGGTTCAGATCCCAGTCGGGAATGCGGATGAGCCACTGGCGTTTGCCGTCGGGCAGTGTAGCGTAGCCCTCGAGTAGTTTCCCCAGATAATGGGCGTGCGGGTAGACTGCCAGAACATCGGCGTCGAGCGGCAGGCGAAAATCGTCCGACACAAGAAAATCCTTGTTACCGGCGGGAATATTCAGAGCCCCGTCATGTTCGAGCTGGAGCAGAACCGGGAAGTGAGTCGGCGGCTTGTCCGTGAAGTAAAGACCGACAGAGGGCTGAACGAGCTCGGGCTTACCCGATGGCTGCATGTGCGTGTTGAGAACAAGGTCATTGCCGGGTTCGAGACGCCATGAGAAGCCGTCAGGTTCGGAGTAAGGCGCGCCGCCGGGTTTCCAGAAGAGGAAATGCCCGGGGGGATCGAAGATGCCGGACTTGATGTCGAGGTCCATGCCGGGAAAACCCGCGCCCGGAGTTTTTTCCGTCTTCCGGCCCGAGTTCAGGCGGTCGATGAGCAGGTTGGCGTGGTGCACGAGCCGTTTATCGCCCGGCCGGATTTCGACGGCGCGAACGTAACGAGTGGAAGGAACGTTCGGGGAGAAGACGAAATTCCAGAAGATGTTGGGTCCGCCCGCGGGCAGCGCGAAGGGATGGGAAGCTTTGAGGACGAGATCGGGCGCGCCAAGCTGCCATCCGTCGGAGAACCTCGGCGGCGCCGGAGTCTGGGACGCATCGCCTTCTGGCATTCCGGCATTCACCCAATCGGCGATCTGCCTGATCTGGCTGTCGCTCAGGCGGAGTTCATCCACGAAGTCGCCGTAACCGGGCTCGGGCAGCCAGGGCGGCATGAAGCGCGTCTTCGTTACGAGCGCGATCTGCCGGGCGTGTTTGCGAACGTCATCGTAGCTCAGAAGGGAGAATGGCGCGGACTCCCCCGGGCGATGGCAGGAAGAACAGTTGTTATAGATGATCGGGGCGATGTCACGCGCAAACGTAACAGCCGTTGAAGGTTGCGCTGCAACAGTTCCGAGCGTTGCAATCCCGAGCAGGACGCACGGGCGCAGTTGGGGTATCCCGCTCAATTTCTTCTTTATCTTAGCTGCACAAGACGGCGCGTCAGGCTTGGGGAAGAACGTCGTACGGCCGCATCATTTCGTTGTCTTCATGCTCCAGAAGATGACAATGCCAGACATAGCGGCCGGTAAATCCCTCGAATTTTACGATGATGCGCGTTACCGACAGAGGGTCGACCCGGATGGTGTCCTTCCATCCCGCTTCGCTCGGACCGGGTTTCGCGGCGGGGCCGGTGAAAACCACCTTGCCTGTGAGCTGATAGGCAGGCAGATCGAATGTGGTGCGGTCGAGAAGCTGGAAGCGCACGAGGTGAAGATGGATGGGGTGCGACTCGTCGGTCGGATTGATAAAACTCCAGATTTCAGTGGAACCCAGGACAACTTTCTCGGTGACCGGGTCGGCCCATCGCGCGCCGTTGAGCAGCATTCTCTTCGATCTGCCCAGCCGGTCCTGGTAGTCGGACAGAGTCAGTTCGCGGGTCCTGACGGCGGCCGACTCAGGGATACCGGGCACAGGCCGCAGCGTGGCGGGAACTTGCGACGGGTCGTCAACTCGCGTATTGGACACGCGAAATTGCAGGATATTCGCGGCTTTGGTTCTCAGGTAAAGTTCCTTGCCGCGGCTGGAACTGAAGTCGATGATGACGTCGCCCCGCTCTCCCGGGCCGAGGATCAACGTTTCGGTTTGCGATGGCTCGGAGTGCAGCCCCTGATCGCCGCCAATCTGGAAAAACGGCATCGGGCGCGAAGTGAACGAGAGCTCCGGCGAGACAGAAAACACATAAAAGCTGCTGTTCGATGCGTTTAAAATACGAAACCGATATCGACGTGGCTGCACGTTGAGGAACGGAAACAGTTTGCCGTTGACCAGAATTCCGCCGCCGTAATATTCGGAGACCCAGGGTTTTTCGGGATCGCCGGAAACCGGGTAGAAGATCTGGCCTTTCGATGTGAACGAACGGTCAACTACGACCAGGGGCGCCTCGAATTCGCCGCCGGGCAGGTTCAGGCGATCCTCGAACTCATCGCGTATCAGGTAGAGGCCCACAAGACCGGCTGCCGTATTGAGCCGCGTAATGCCCATTGCGTGGTCGTGATAGAACAAGGCGGCGGCATCCTGCTGGTTCGGATAGTAATGAGACGCCGAACGGCCCGGCCCGATCCAGCTTTCGGGATAGCCGTCGCTCTCCGGCCCTACTCTTCCGCCGTGCAGATGCACGATGGCTCGTACCTCGGGCTTGTCGGATGAGGCTCCGTCGAGTGTACGATCGACCGTGAACAGATGCTTTGAGGGCAGGTTGTTCGTCCAGTCGACTCTGATCGGGCTGCCGCTTCTTACCTCGATGGTGGGGCCGGGGGACACGCCATCATAGCCCCACATCGTAGTGGGCGGAAGGTCGCGGTGAACCTTCGCCTGAAACTGATGCATGTCAATGCGGTATTGAGCGGCGCCGCCCCCGGTGGATTGCAACGGCGAAGCCCTGCGCGGAATCGGGAGCGGATCGACGAAGCGCGGCAGCGAACCGATGTCGAGCAGATCGTCATCTCCGCTTGCGGGCGGCGAGACAAATCCCAGGGCGAGTGCAGTGCGGCGAAGGAACCTTCTTCTCGTAGAGTTCACGGCGTGTAATTCGGATTTTACGGAATAGAGAGTGTTAATTTTCTGTTACCAGGGAAAACCGATTCAATTCAGCGCGCGGCAGCACAATTGAAGTCCGATTTTCATCAGACGATAACACTTCGGCCACTATACTCGGCGTTGTGTTCCCCCGTTCCCGGCGGAGACACCACTACATCAGGAGAGACTTAATGAGTTTCAATACTTTATTGAGAAGGCCGCCGGCGCTGTCGAAAAGCGCGCTGGCTGTTCGAACGGCGGCAATGTTCGCCGCAGTGACTCTCGTGCAAGTCGTATCGGCCCAGCAGGTAACGTATTTGCCCTACCTGCAATTAGGCGATAACGGGCCCTTCCGCCCGACCGACCGGATCGTCATCGCGTGGCAGACGAATGAGGCCACGCCGGGTACCGGCTATCAGGTTAATTTCGGAACCTCGACAAGTTACGGCGCCAGGGTGCAACCTTCCGGGCGAGTCGTGGATAATTATCTGACGGCTGATCCCACCTTACCTGTAAGTCCTTACACTTATGGGCCCCATACCAATTACACAGCCGTTCTGACGGGGCTAAGCTTCGATACCACTTATTACTACAGCGTAACTGGTCCGGGCCTTCCACAGTCCGGCTTTACCGCCTGGTTCCATACCCGCAAGAAGGGTTCCGTTTTTTCCTTTGCTGTGGAAGGTGATGAAGGGTACTTTCCGGCGGTTCCGAACTCAAACCCGGCGACGATCATCAATTATGAAGCCCGGATCGCGCATCTGATTTATAACGCGGGAAACATTCCCGTGCAGGGGTCTTCTTCCCGGCCGCCCGCGGATCTGATCCTGAATACGGGAGACAACATTTACAATCAGGGCTCCGAAGGCAATTACCGCGACTTCTTTTTCCCCGTTTTAAACAACGACACCGATTCGAACGAAACCGGCGCTCCAATCATACGCAACCTTCTGTACTTCGTGGTTGACGGCAATCACGACTTGGGAAGCACCGGCGTTTCGGCTAATCTGCTGGCCGACAACACGGCGCCGCCTTTCGCCGGAAATCTGGATGGCGGCGATGCGCTGGCTTTCTACAACAATCTCTACTATCCGCTGAACGGACCCACCGGCTTCGACATTCAGAACACATGGAATGGCGACACTTCGACGCCCAATGGATTCTATCTGTCTTACATGAACCAGACGTACACTTCCCCCGCCGCCCTATCCGCTTTTCGCGCGTCCACGAACGTCAATACCGGCAAGGGAACGAAGGCCCAGATCGACCACATGGGTAATTACTCCTTCGATTATGGGAACACGCATTTCCTTTATCTGGATGCAAATCCGCATCTGTTCAACGGCATCCTTCCCGGCGGAACCGTCGACACGACCGCGCCGCCCCAGTTTCCCGCCTATCCCACGGCTCTGGCGAACTGGGTCATCAACGACCTCGATACGACGAAGCAGCTCTGGAAGGTTGTCGTATTTCATCAGCCGTCCTTCTCATCCGGCGACGCTACTCTCCTGAACAGTCAAATGCGAGCCGTGGCGAAGATTCTCGAGGATCACGGCGTTAACGTCGTATTCAACGGACACGAACACAACTATCAGCGCACTCTACCGCTTCGCGCCACAGCTTCGACGGCGGCGCCCGCTGGCACTTCGCCCGGAGCGGCCGTCCAGATCGATCAGGCTTACGACGGATCGTCTAAGACAGTACCGGATGGGGTTCTCTACATCGTCGAGGGAGCGGGCGGCAACCGGGACTTCGACGGCGATCTCGCTCCGCCTCGTGGCAGCGGCCTCGGCGTGGATCAGGACGACTCTGCTACAGGCACTGCAACGCCGGTCGCGGGTCTGACCGTTCCGCAGGGACCAGCCGACTGGCTCGATACGAATCTGACGAATCGGGAGATGGTCAATTTCGTTCCCAGTGCCGGAACCGGGCCGAAGATCACGACGAAGTTCAAATCGAAGGTGTTTTCATTCGGCCACGTGCTGGTTGATGGCAACAGCATGACTCTTTATCAGATCAGCGAGCCTCTGTCGGGTTCATCGTCGGCTACTGCCAGCGATCCGGCGCCATACGGAACCGACATTAACGGCACACCGCTGAACGATCCGATCGCCGACACGGTTCTCGATGGGACGACGGGTACCCTGCTGTCGGCTCCGGCAACCGGACCGTCGGCACTTCTGGATCAATGGACCATAACGAAGCCAGACGTTTCCTCGTCCGTGCGCGTCAGCGTTTCGGCGCCCTCGCATACATCGGAACCGATTGTGTATGAGATCGCGTTCAGCAATAACGGGACGACGCCGTTGAACGGGACGCAGGTTCGGCTGACTCTGTCTTCCCGCCTGAAGTCCGCCCATTCGCCGACCGAGCCCGTTACAGTGCAGGGGAGGGAGGTTGTATATACCGTGGGCCGGCTCGCTCCGGGCGCCCGACAGACCATTCAGATCAACACCCGTTTAGCCTCGCCGGAATCCGGAACGATTATCGGAGGGGTTTCGTTGACATCGGGTACGGCGTTGCCTGTTGCCGGGAATTTAGTGACGACGCGGATTGGCGGCCAGAACTAGGACGCTTGCTTCCCGTGTTTGCAAAAACTTACTCAGCCACGACCGGAAGGGAGTGCTGTTCGACCTTACCAGGGCGCGCTGGGTTGAGGCGCCGGCGACGAGATCGCCGGCGCTCCTTTCAACATTCGATTACTGGATAACCACTACTGGATAACCGCTACTGGATAACGACCGGCAGGGTTTGGTAGTTCGTGGTGGTATTGGGGCACATGGGATGCCCGTAGCCTCCTGCGCTGATTCCCGTGCCGCCATACTGGTTCGGCGTGATGTCGAAAACGATGTTATCCGGGCGTGTTGCATCACCCGAAACACCGGCGATGTTTGCCATGTGGTCGAGACCGAGATTATGGCGGACCCGCCAGCCGATGTTGTGATCGGCGCAGGAAGTGTCACCACTCACTCCAAGTCCGCCGACCACGATTTCCTCTTTTGTGGCATAAATCGCAAAACCGCCGCCGAATACATTCACGCCACCGATTTTCTGCCCTATCAAAGGATCGGAGGCGGTACCGAAGTTCGAGGACGGACCCTGATAAGCGACCGCCGTATCGACGGGATTACTTTCCTGCAGGCCAAAAAGGCTGCCGCCCGGCTGAACGGCCGAGTACAGATTCGCGGTCGAGAGGGCCAGCCCGTTCGGCTGCCCCGAGCCGTTGCTGTTCGAGAAGGCATCGAGACTGTAGGAATTTGCCGTATTCGCTTTCTGCGCCGAGATAATGCGGCTCCCAGGCCATTGGGCTCCCCGGCTGATCCCGGAAAATGCGACTGCACAGACGATGCCGTCGCGATCGACGATCGTAGCCCACATCTGATTGTTGAGACCGCTTGTTTCCGCGGACACCGCGGAGAGCAGCGCGGCTTTGAGCGCGGTGTACCCGGGAAGCAGACCGCAATTGTTGGAACCGGTGGCGGCCGGGGTCTGCGCGTTCATGCCGGCGATCGATCCGATAAAAAACACGGCGATCGTGGCCGTTTTCTTCAGGTATGACTTCTGCGTCATTTTTTCTCCATAGGATTTGATATTGGTGCTCTCGGTTAACCGGACACCGTGGCGAGTATAAAGCGCAACGCGGAAATTCGACCCGTGAAATTCTCGAAGGGTTTCGACTCGTGAGGATTCTAACCCACCCTGCAGGCCCTGACTATTTACTAATATTTACCATTAAGGTGCAGGAACCCATTTGCTCCGTGCGAGCAGACGCGGAGGAGGCGATCAGCTACAGGATGCCCCCGTTCCTGCAAAACGGTGTTGCGAAGCTGGAGCAGGCGCTCTCGAACCATGCCGGCGAAAAAGGCAAGGAACTTTTCAAAGATTCGGGAACCGGCACGGAAGTGGCGAACCGCGTCGAACGGGCCCTCTCCGAGACACTCCGTGCCATAGCGTTGCCATAGCGTTGATTGACTTTCGAATCACGAGAATGTAATATCGGCGGACGCGGGCAGGAGTGCGTCTGCCGGCTTGGAATTCGAGACTTCACCAGTTCGGGAGAAACCTGTCGGAATGCAAAATCGGTTCAGATCCGTGTGGATCGCCCTGGCGGCCCTGTTAGCCGCCTCTTCTGCCTCGTTCCCGGCGGCGGTGCAAACTCCGGCTTTCAAACCTCCCCGCACCGCGGACGGTAAGCCCGACCTCAACGGTATCTGGCAGACCACGAGCGCCGCGAACTGGGACATTCAGGCGCACGGCATGGCGCCCGGACCGGTAGCTTCTCTGGCCGCCGATTTCGCCGTTCCTCCGGGCATCGGTATTGTCGAGGGCGGCGACATCCCTTATCTCCCGGCCGCGGCCGAGCAGAAGAAGAAGAATTTCGCGAACCGGTTCGTCGACGATCCCGAAATCAAGTGCTTTCTTCCCGGCGTACCGCGCGCGGCATACATGCCGTATCCCTTTCAGATTATTCAGTCGCAGAAGAACATTATGTTCTCGTATGAATATGCGAGCGCGGTGAGAATAGTCGATATGGGGAATCCGGGTCCCGCTCCCGTCGACAGTTGGATGGGCTGGTCGAAAGGCCGCTGGGAGGGGGACACGCTCGTGATCGACGTGACCGGCATGAACAACAAGACCTGGTTCGACAGGGCCGGCGATTTTCACAGCGATCAGCTTCATGTCGTCGAGCGTTACACGCTGGCCTCCCCGGACGTCCTGATGTACGAGGCGACCATCGAGGACCCGAAGGTATTTTCCCGCCCCTGGAAGATCAGCGTGCCGCTGTACCGGCATGTGGAGAAGGGCGCTCAACTGCTCGAGTTCAAGTGCGTCGAGTTTGCCGAGGAATTGATGTACGGACATTTGCGCAAGCATCCCGTGACTACAGGCGAAAAGCCCGCGGGCCAGAAGCCGGAGTAAGGTAAAAGAAGGAGTTTCCTATGAGCGATCGATTTTCCTCAACTTTAGCCGCGGTTCTCGGAGCCGTGACCGTGTTCGTGCTCCTTGCGCCGCGACCTGCCGTCGCGCAGACCGCCAACTCCGTAGCCCTCGCGGCAACGGAAGGTGTGAAGCAGGCGGGCGCCTGGACGCCTCCGCGCACCCCCGACGGCGTGCCCGATCTTCAGGGTGTCTATACCAACTCCACGGTAAGTCCGCTCGAACGACCGAAGGATCTCGGCAGCAAGGAATTCTTCACGAAAGAGGAAGCCGCGGCCTACGAGAAGGCTTCTCTGGCGCGCAAGGAAGCGACGGGTCCCGGCACTTATGCCGACGTCCACTACGACATGAAGCAGTTCGGTCTCGAGAGGAATCAATCCAAAGTTGCGGAGACGATTCGCACATCCCTGATTACCGGACCGGACGGCCGCATCCCCTCGCTGTTGCCCGAAGCTCGCAAGCGACAGGCGGAGCGGGCCGCGCTGAACAAAGGGCATGAATTCGACGGACCCGAAAATCGTGGTCTCGCCGAGCGGTGCATTATCTGGAACAACGAAGGTCCGCCCATGATGCCGGTCGGCTACAACAGCAATTTGCAGATCGTCCAGGGCCATGGATATGTCGCCGTCATGCAGGAGATGATTCACGATGTCCGGATCATTCCTACCGACGGCAGTCCGCACGTCTCGTCGAAAGTTCGGGAATTGATGGGAGACTCGCGCGGCCACTGGGAAGGCAATACGCTTGTGGTCGATACCACGAATTTCACCGACCGGGTTCCATTCCATGGATCCTCGGAAAATCTTCACGTCGTCGAGCGCTTCACGAAGACGAGTCCCGACACCGTCACCTATCAGTTCACGGTGGACGATCCGACCACCTGGGATAAACCGTGGTCGGCCGAAATTCCGATGACGAAGATCGACGGACCGATCTTCGAGTATGCCTGCCACGAAGGCAACTACGGCATGCCGAACAATCTCAGCGGCGCGCGCGCGGAAGAGAAGAAAGCGGCATTGGCAGCCTCTTCGAAGTAATTGAAAGTTATCGGACGTAAACGGAGTTATTTTCAAATGACCAGAAAGTTAGCGGGTTCGATCGCCGGATTGGCATTTTGTCTGGCTGCCGTTCCAGCTTGGGCGCATCACTCCTTCGCGGCGGAATTCGATCCGAACAAGCCGGTCAAGCTGAAGGGAACCGTAACTGAGATGGAGTGGATCAATCCGCACTCCTGGATCCACATGGACGTTAAGGGTCCCGACGGCAAGGTAGTGAGCTGGATGGTGGAAGGTGGCAGTCCCAACGCTCTGCTGCGGCGGGGATTCACGAAGAATTCGCTCCCGGCGGGGACTGAGATCATCATCGAAGGCTATCAGGCGAAGGATGGAACGAATCGCGCCAACGGCCGCGATATAACCTTCGCCGACGGCAAGAGACTCTTCCTCGGATCGTCGGGCAATGGCGCCCCTGACGATAAAGCCGACAAGACCGAGAAATGAGGCCGGCGTTTCGTCTGTCCCGCATAGCGCTGGCGGTTTCAATCGGCGCTGTTCCAGCGTTGGCGGCAGCCACGTGTGAAAGCCTGGCTTCGCTGAAGTTGCCGGATACAACGATAACGACTGCGCAGCCGGTCGGGGCGGGGGAGTTCGTCCCGCCCGGTCCACCGGCCCGAGGCAACGCCGCCAGTGCGTACAAAGAGCTGTCAGCGTTCTGCCGGGTTGCCGCGACCATCAAGCCAACGAGCGATTCCGACATCAACGTCGAGGTCTGGCTGCCGGCTGCGAACTGGAACCGCAAGTATCAGGCCACCGGCAACCCCGCCTGGGCGGGCGCGATCGGTTATGCGGACATGGCCAAGGCGCTTCACGCCGGCTACGCCACCAGTTCCACCGATACGGGCCATCAGGGCGGTCCCGGCGGCGGCAGTTTCGCCCTGGGTCATCCCGAGAAGGTCAACGATTTCGCCTGGCGCTCCGAGCACGAAATGACCCTGAAAGCGAAGGCGCTGATCGCGGCGTTCTACGGCGACGCGCCCAAACGCTCCTACTGGGTCAGTTGCTCTTCGGGCGGCAAGCAGGGGCTTAAGGAAGCCCAGCGGTTCCCCACCGATTACGACGGCATCGTTGCGGGCGCGCCCGTGCTCAACTGGACCCATCGCGCAGCCGCTGCCATGTGGGCAGGCGAAGCGGCATTGAAAGACCCTGCGAGCAACATTCCGTCCGATAAGTACCCGATGATTCACAAGGCCGCCGTCGAGGCATGCGACGCGGCTGATGGCCTGAAAGACGGTCTGATCAGCGATCCCGCGCGATGCCATTTCGATCCGAAGGTGCTCGAATGCAAGAGCGGCGACGGCGCGGATTGCCTGACATCGGCGCAGGTTGAGGCGGCCCGTAAAATTTATACGCCCGCGGCGAACTCCCGCACCGGCGAAGTCTACTCCGCGCGTTACGAGCCCGGCAGCGAACTCGGCTGGCGGCCGATCGCGGGCGGCCCGGCCCCGTTCGGCGCGGCCGTCGATCACTTCAAGTACGTCGTCTTCAAAGATCCGAACTGGGATTGGCGGACCTTCAACATCGACACGGATGTCGCGCTTGCCGACAAGATCGACGACGGCACCATCAACGCGACGAGCACCGATCTCAACGCATTTGTCGCACATGGCGGAAAGCTGTTGATGTACCAGGGATACAGCGATACCAATCTGCCTCCGGGGAACGTAATCACCTACTACGGGGCTTTGTCGAAGAACCTGGGCACGACAAAAATGACTGATTCCGTCCGCCTCTACATGGCGCCGGGCATGAACCATTGTGGCGGCGGTGACGGACCGAACTCCTTCGACACCCTGGGCGCAATGGAACAATGGGTTGAGAACGGAAAGGCCCCGGCAGCCCTTGTGGCGTCACACAGCAGCGAAGGCAAGGTCGATCGTACGCGGCCGCTGTGCCCTTACCCGCAGGTCGCGAAGTACAAAGGCTCCGGCAGCGTCGACGAGGCCGCCAGCTTCAGCTGCGCGCTTCCTTAACCGCGACCCGCCCGGACCGGCAGGGCATTTTCGCAAATACTGTAGAATTCGGAATCCGATTTCGGCCTGCGGAGGATATCAAGAGACGATATCAAGAGCGGAAACCGGCGACAAGATCGCCGGCGCTACCGTCTCCGGACACATTAGAACCGCTGTACAGAAACTGTGAAAATGCTCCAGTCGCCGGTTGACCGTCGACATTCGCCGATTTCCCTTTGAGGCAGTCCCTCCAGGCGGGCTACGCTCGCCTTATGGAAAAACCTTACAAAGGCATGGGAATGGAGGGCGGCGTCGCCAGATGGTACGCCGGCCTCACGAAGAAATCGCTTGCCGATTTCATGGCGTTGGCAAAACGTGTCGCGGCTGAGGTCGGGCCCGGCGGCAGCGTGCTCGAAATCGCCCCCGGCCCCGGATACTTCGCGATCGAACTGGCGAAGCTCGGCGATTACCGCATAACGGGTCTCGATATCAGCCAAACCTTCGTCCAGATCGCTAAAGCCAACGCAAAAGAGGCCGGAGTGAAGGCGCGGTTCGAGCGCGGCGATGTTTCGAGCATGCCGTTCGAGGACTGTCAGTTCGATTACCTCGTCTGCCGCGCGGCGTTCAAAAACTTCTCGCGGCCCCTCGCCGCCCTCAACGAAATGTACAGGGTTCTCAAGCCCGGCGGAACAGCGCTGATCATCGACATGCGCCGCGACGCCTCCCACGAATCCATGCGGCAGGCCGCAAACGAAATGAAACTCGGCCCGGTGAACCGCGAAATCGTTTACCTGACTTTCCGCTTCATGCTTCTGCGACGCGCTTACACCAAAGTCGAATTCGAGCAGATGTTCGCGCGCACCGGTTTCTGTAACGTACAAATTCACGAAGGCCTGATCGGCCTCGAGATTTCAGCCTTTCGCGCATCCGATCCCGCCGCCCGGCATCACGTGAGCTGACGATTGGGAGAATGCAGTTAAGGACACGAATCAGTTGAAATTCAAGACACTTGAACTTTTCCTCCTGGCCCTCGGCGCCGCGTTCGCGCAAGTTGCTCCTCCTCCTCAGGCAATCCCCAATGGACCGGCGCCGGTCCTTCAGCAGCCGCCGGCGGTGTATTACGGCGGAAGCATCCCGACCGGACAAGCAACCGCGACCGCGCTCGACTTGTCGCTGCGAGATGCAATACAGCGCGGATTGCGGTACAACCTCGGAATTCTGATGAACGGGGACATCGCCGCGACGGCCAGGGACGAGCGACGGCGCGCGCTCAGTACCTTGCTGCCCCAGATCTTCGCCGGCGCGACGCAGACGTCGCAGCAGATCGATCTGGCGGCCTTCGGTTTCACGGGGGCCGGATTCCCCACGATCGTGGGTCCCTTCGGATACGAAAACGCCCGGGCCTATGCGGAGCAGACGGTCTACGACCGCACCTCGCTGAAGAACCTCAAGTCCGCCGCTGAGAGCCAGAAGGCCGCCGAGCTGACCGCCGAAGACGCCCGCAATCTGGTCGTGCAGGCTGTAAGTAACGCCTATCTGGCCATCATCTCGGACGCCGCCCGCGTGGATGCCATTCAGGCGGAACTCAACACCGCCCAGGCGCTTTATGACCGAGCCGCCGACCAGAAGGCCGCCGGAACCGTTGCGGGAATCGACGTGCTGCGCGCGAACGTCCAGCTTAAGACCGAGCAGCAGCGGCTCCTCGCCCAGAAAAATCAGGTGGAAAAGGACAAGCTGACCCTGGCGCGCGCCATCGGCCTGCCGTCGGGCCAGCAGTTCAACGTTACCGATCTGTTGCCCTTTGCGCCGCTGCAGACCACCCTCGACGACCTTCTCAAACAGGCCTACGATCATCGCGCCGACTATCGCGCCGCGCAGGCCAATGTTCATGCGGCCGAGTACGCCGTCGAGGCGGCGCGGGCGGAACATTACTGGCCGACGGTTGTCGTGCAGGGGGACTACGGCGTGATCGGCAACACGTTCGCGGATTCGCATGGGACGTTCAGCGTTCTGGCGGGAGTGCGGGTTCCGATCTACGGGGGAGGACGGGCAAGGATCGACACGGATCAGGCGGAGACCGTTCTGCGCACGAAGAAGAATGCGCTCGACGATCTGCGGGGCCGCATCGACTACGAGGTGAGGAATGCGCTGCTCGATCTGCAGTCCGCGGCCGATCAGGTCGCCGTGGCGAGGACGAACGTCGATCTGGCGACCGAAACCCTGAATCAGGCGCGGGACCGTTTCAACGCGGGCGTCACGGACAACATCGAGGTGGTGCAGGCGCAACAACTGCTGGCCGCTGCGAACGAGAACTACATCGGTAGCCTGAACGCGCACAACGGCGCGAAGATCGCGCTGGCCACGGCGCTCGGAACGGCGGAGCAGGGCGTTCCGCAATATCTGAACCTGAAGCCCTGAGCTTTTATGCGGGCCGGGGCTTCGGCCTCGCCGCCGCGCTTCCGTGTGGAGATGCCGATGCTTGATCGCCGATGCGAACCCGCGACGTTTCCCGAAACTCACGGCGCATTCCCTGGCAGCTCACACCATGGCTTCTGTCCGGCTTAGCGGTCACATATCGGATCGCGCTCGAACACCCCGTCCGCGCCGGCTCTGTTGAAACGGGAGGTCGTAACACGCGGGAATAATGACATGCCTCGACGCGGGCAAACGCTCTGTCGAAGACGCGGTTGGCAGGGTTACCCGCGACAAGATCGCCGGCGCTACCGGCGCTGACATAAAGCTCCGCGCCGAGCGGAAGCTCGGCCGCAGCGCCGAAGCGCTGGCCGCACATGACCCTGCGCAGCGTCTTCATCGGCTTTGGCGGCCCGCCGCGGGCCATGGAGACTCCATCGAAGACGCGGTTGACAGGGTCACGGCGACAAGATCGCCGGCGCTACAAACTGACGTAAAGTTCCGCGCCGAGCGGAAGCCCGGCGGCAGCCGAAGGCCGGCCCCCACACCGGCTGCGCGGTCTCTTCATTCCCTTGGCGGGCCGCCGCGGCCAGTTGGGGCGGGTCCAGGGGCCCTCCGGACTGACATGCTATGCTGATCGGCATAAGAAGGAAATGCGCTCCCGCATCGCGATACTCGCGGTTCTTCTTTGCTGCGGGTTCTCGGCCCTCTTCGCGTTCCAGGCCCACTTCAAGGAATACCCCGGCGAAGAAGACAATCCGGCCCCTGTCCCGAAGGACGCTTACGAAAAAACCGAGTGGACCTTCGCGCGTCTGCGCTACCCCTCCGGCCGCTATACCGGCTATGAGCCGCGAACGCGGCAGCTGGCCCACCGATTTCCCCAGAGCCGACCGTCACTTTCTCGAAGGCGTCCGCCGCCTCACCCGCATCCACACCCGATCCACCGAACAGGTGATCGATCTCATCAACGATCCCGACGAAATCTACAACTGGCCCTGGGTTTACGCCGTCGAAGTGGGCCATTGGGACCTCACCGACGAGATATGCAAAACTTTACGCGAGTATCTCTTGCGGGGCGGTTTCCTGATGGTGGATGATTTCCACGGAACCTACGAGTGGGACGTCTTTACTCAGAGCATGAGCAAAATCTTTCCCGGACCGGACGATCGTCGAACTGCCCGACGCCGACCCGATCTTCCACACGGTGTATGATTTGGATCACCGTGTGCAAGTGCCTGGCCTTCAGTATCTCTACAGCGGCCGTATCTACGAAAAGGACGGGAAGATCCCTCACTGGCGCGCCATCTACGACGATAACGGGCGGGTCATGGTGGCGATGTGCTTCAATCAGGACGACGGCGACGCCTGGGAACACGCCGACAATCCGGCATACGAAACGAAATATACGTCGCAGGCGTACCGGTTGGGCATCAATTACGTCACTTACGCTATGACCCATTAATTCGGGTCGGACAACACAATGTTTGAGTTCCTGTTCAAATATCCGCCGGCCATTTTCGAGAAGGGTAAGTTTGTCCTGCTCTCGCCGTGGCCTCTCTGGCTGCTGTTATTGCTGGTCGTGGCCGTCGCGGGCGGCCTTTTCTGGAACATGCGGCAGCGTCACGGATTCCTGAGCAATACGAGGTCGATCCTGATCTGGCTCGCGCAGACGGCGCTGATTGCGCTCATTCTGTTCATGTTGTGGCATCCCGCCATCAGCGTCGCGCGGCTGCGTCCGCAGCAGAATGTGGTCGCGGTGCTGGTGGATCATTCCCGCAGCATGGGAATCGCGCGAGGACGGCAAAACCCGCCTGCAGAGCGCGGAAGATACCCTGAACCAGCAGGTGCTGCCGGACCTCGAATAAGCGCTTCCAGGTAAGACTGTACGAATTCGGCCGGGACGCCGTGCGCGTCGATCAGGCCCGCAATCTGACCGCAAACGATAACGCGACCCGCATCGGCGACAGTCTGAAGCACATTGCCGCCGAAGCGGGTACCATGCCGCTGGGGTCGATCGTGGTTCTCTCGGATGGCGGCGACAACACCGGCGGAATCGACCGCGACACCATTGCCCAGCTGCGACAGCTGCGCGTACCGGTGAATACGATCGGATTCGGACCGGATCACTTCGAGAAGGACATTGAGGTTGTCGACGTCTCCGTTCCCGCGCGAGTGCTGCCGCAATCGAAAGTGAGCGCGCGCGTGGCGATCCGGCAGCATGGTTTCGCGGGGGCCAAAGCGAAGCTCGTCGTTCATGACGGCAACAACGCCGTTGCGCAGCAGGAAATCACCCTGCGTCCCGACGCCGAGCAGAGCGAAACGATTCTCTTCAATGCCGGCGCGCCCGGAGCGCACAGCTTCCAGATCGGCGTCCAGCCGCAGGCTGGAGAGGAAAACGTTCAGAATAATGCGGTCGTCCGGCTCATCAACGTCAATGAGAAGAAGATGCGCATCCTCTATTTCGAGGGCGAGCCGCGTTGGGAGTACAAGTTCATTCGCCGCGCCATTCTCGATTACGACGACCCGGCTATCGACCTGGTCACGGTGGTTCGTACGACGCAGAACAAGACCTATCAGCAGGGCGGCTCGCCCGACGAGTTGAAGGACGGATTTCCGCCCACGGAAGACGGGCTCTTCAAGTTCGACGGCCTGATTATCGGCAGCGTCGAAGCGAGCTACTTCACACCCGATCAGCAGACATGGATTCGCGATTTTGCCGACCGGCGCGGCGGCGGTGTGCTGTTCCTCGCCGGCCGCTTCACCCTTTCCGACGGCGGCTACGCCAAAACCCCCATGGCCGAGATGATGCCCCTGCGCCTGCTGCCGCAAAAGACCTGGAGCCGCAACTTCGCCAACGCGACCCTCACGGAAGCGGGCCGCGAGAGCGTGATCACGCGTATCGAGGACAACCGCGAACAGAACATCGCCCGCTGGCTGAAAATGCCGCAGGTGGCCAATTACGCCGAAATGGGCGATCCCAAGCCCGGCGCGACAGTGCTGATGGACGTAGCCGAACCGAACCATCACCCTACGCCTCTTCTGGCAATCCAGAATTACGGCCGCGGCCGTGTGGGCGTGTTCGCCACCGCGGGCAGCTGGCGCTGGAAAATGCTGCAGGATCACACGGATAAAAGCCACGCCATCTTCTGGCAGCAACTCCTGCGCTGGATGGTAACGGAAACGCCGGGACCCGTCCTCTCGTCTACTCCGCATCAGGTGTTAGCGGACGATACCAACGTTCCGCTGCGAGTGAGCGTGAGAGACAAGCAGTATCAAACCGTGTCGGGCGCGACCGTTGAGACCACGATGGTACGGCCGGATGGCGGCTCCGACGTGGTTCAGTTGAAGCCCGATCCGCTCGAGCCGGGAACCTACGCGGGCACGTACACCGCGGATAAGCCAGGCACGTATGTGGCGGAAACCACAGCTCGTCAGGATGGAGTCGGGAAAGACAAGACGGATCTGGGGCGTGACACACTGACGTTCCGGCGCGAAGACGGCGTGGCGGAGAACTTCGGCGCGGCGCAGAACCGTGATCTTCTCGAGAAGCTTTCGAGCGATACCGGCGGCAGTTATTACGCGCCGGCCAACGCGAAGCGCCTGCCGGACGAAATCGCCGTTTCCGAAGCGGGCATCACGGCGCACGACAATCTCGACCTCTGGGACATGCCCATCCTGTTCCTGCTCGCAATCCTGATTCGCGGCGGCGAGTGGCTGCTGCGCCGCAAATGGGGTGTCGTGTGAGGCGTATTCCGTTGTGGGGTCAGGGCTTCGCCCCTGCCGCCGAGCTTCCGCTCGGCGCGGAACTTCACGCCAGCCCGGTAGCACCGGCGATCTTGTCGCCGGTGGTTTTTCCACAATCGCCACAAGAGCGAGGTAAGCGTTGAAACTAAAGCGATGGAAATGCGCCCTGGCCGTTCTACTCGGTGTCGCAGCCGCCCATCCGGTCTTCGCATCGACATACATCCTGACCGTCGCGGGTCTCGGCGGAGAGCCGGACTACGAACAGCGTTTTAACGGTCTCGCAACGGACGTAGACAAGCTGTTGCGCACCGGCGCAAGTGACCGGATCGTCCAGACTCTCAAAGGACCCGACGCCACCCGCGCCAAAATGGAAGCCGCGCTGAGCCAGATCGCCGGGCAGGCCAAAGCGCAGGACGCCTTCGTGCTGATGATGATCGGGCATGGAACGTTCGACGGATCGGAGTACAAGTTCAATCTGCCCGGACCCGACATCTCCGCGCCGGAGCTGGCGACACTGTTGAACCGCATTCCCGCGACCAGGCAGCTGGTGGTCGATATGACAAGCGCCAGCGGCGGCGCCATCGCCACGTTGAAGAAGGAAAACCGG
This sequence comes from Terriglobia bacterium, assembly GCA_963831795.1. Taxonomy (GTDB): domain Bacteria; phylum Acidobacteriota; class Terriglobia; order Bryobacterales; family Bryobacteraceae; genus BOG-234. The sequence continues at coordinate 238,178 of CAWHSB010000004.1, forward strand.
ATCGTCGTCACCGCGACGAAGACCGGCACGGAGAAGAACGCCACCGTGTTTGCCCGGTATTGGGTAGATTCGCTGCGCGATCCGGCGGCCGACGTGGACAAGAACGAGACAATATCCGCTCTCGAAGCCTTCAATTACGCACAGAAAAAGACCGCCGATTTCTATACCGACCAGAAGCGCCTGGCAACGGAGCATCCCCAGGTAGACGATCAGCAGCGGGCCTCGTCGTTTCCGCTGTTCCGCTTCGGAGCGGCGGCAGCGGTGGTAAACGATCCCGCCAAGCGTGAGCTGGTCACGAAGAAAGACGAGATCGAAAACAAGATTGACGCATTAAAGTACCAGAAGTCGCTTATGGATCCGGCGGAATACAAGCGGCAACTGACAGCATTGCTGATCGAGCTCTCTCAGGCGCAGGCGGCCATCGACAAATGAGATTAACCATTCCGAGCCGCGACCGGAAGGGAGCGTTCCATGACCCGCAGCGGGCCGCCAAAGGGAATGAAGACACTGCGCAGGGTATGTGGGGCCAGCGCTTCGGCCCTGTCCAGATGGACCTGCGGTCCACGAGCAACCACGAAAACCCTTGTGGGGCAGGCCCCCAGGCCTGCCGCCGAGCCCCAGCTCGGCGCGGAGTTCCCGGTCACCCGGGGCGGTTTTTCAATGGTGTAGCCGGGCTTCCGCCCGGCGCGGAGCTTTATCTCAGCGTCGGCCCTCACACGAAACGCGTCTTCAACGGAGCGTCAACCCTTCTCGCAACCACGCTACTCCTTCTCTTCACAGCCGCCATCCTCCCCGCGCAATCGCTCCAGCGCGCCGAAGAACTCATGCGCCAGCACGACGACAAAGGCGCGGGACACGAATTCGAAGCTCTCCTCAAAGCGAATCCCCAAAACGCCGAATACCGGGTACGCTACGCCCAGCTTCTCTATCGCGACTTCAATCAGAAGGACGCCCAGGATCTTTACTCAGAAGCCCTGAAAATCGATCCCAAAAACGCGGACGCGATGCTCGGCCTGGCGCGGATTCTGGCGGACAATTTCGACTCCAGAGCGAAAGAATACGCCGAAATGGCCCTCGATGCGAACCCGAAGCTCTACCAGGCGCACGAGTTGATGGCGAAAATGGCGCTCGAAGACGACGATCCCAAAAAAGCCGCAAGCGAAGCTGACGCGGCCCTTGCGATCCAGCCCGACGCCGTGCAGGCCATCGCCGTCAAGGCGTCGCTCGATCTGCTGGCCGACAAACAGTCCCCCTGGGTTGCCAAAATCGGCAATCGCGGCGAGGGCTACGAAACCATCGCGCATTTTTACATGATCAATCGCCGTTACGAGGAATGCATAGACTATTTCCGTAAAGCGGTTGCCGCCACGCCGGATCTCTGGAGCGCGCACTCGGAACTGGGCATCAATCTCATGCGCCTGGGGCGGGACGAAGAAGCGCGCAAAGAACTGCAACTGGCTTACGATCAACCCTTCAAGGGCGCCGAAACCGCCAATTCGCTGACGCTTCTCGACAGCTTCAAGAACTTCGATACGTTTCGCACCCCCAAAACCATCCTCCGCCTGAACAAGAAGGAAGCCGATGCGCTGCGGCCTTACTTCGAAGATGTCATCAATCGCGCCACGGCAACCTACGAGAAAAAGTATCAGTACGTTCTCAAAGAGCCGCTGCAGGTCGAGGCTTATCCCGACACGGACGATTTCGCGGTCCGCACGGCCGGCTTGCCCGGCATCGGCGGCATACTCGGCGTAACCTTCAACAATGCCGTCGCCATGGATAGCCCGTCCAGCCGCACCCCCGGCAGTTTCCACTGGGCAAGCACTCTATGGCATGAGATGAGCCACGTGTACGTGCTCAACATGACCAACGAACGGGTGCCAAGGTGGTTCACCGAAGGCATGTCCGTGCACGAGGAAACCCTGGCTTCTCCCGATTGGGGAGACCGCATCACTCCCGAGGTTTTAGCCGCAATTCGCGACAAGAAACTCCTCCCGATAGCCGAAATCGATCGCGGATTCGTCCACCCCACTTACCCGTCTCAGGTAATCGTCTCGTACTATCAGGCCGGCAAGATCTGCGACTACATAGCCGAGCGCTGGGGAGAATCGAAGCTGCTTGATATGATCCACGCATTCGCCAAAAACGTTCCGACGGTGGATGTGATCAGGACGCAGCTCAACATGGAACCGGCCGCCTTCGATAAGGATTTTCTCGCCGAGATCGACAAGCAGACCAGCAAGACGGTTGCGGGCTTTGAAAACTGGACTAAGGGTGTGCGCGAACTCAATCAGCTGACAAAGGACGGGAAGACCGACGAAGTGATCGCGAAGGGCAAGGCCATCGAAGGCTTGTATCCCGATTACGTCGAAACCGGCAACGTCTATAAGTTCGTCGCCGACGCCTGCCTCAAGAAGGGCGACAAGGTCTGTGCGCTCGATGAGCTCGGGCGTTATTCGAAGATCGGCGGCCGCGATCCGGAAACCGTCAAGCAGTACGCGAAGCTGCTCGAAGACGCGGGCAAACCGAAAGATGCGGAAGCCGCGCTCGAACGCCTCAATTACATCTATCCGGAAGATCAGGAACTGCACCAGCGCCTGGGCAATCTGTTGCTCGAAACCGGCGACGCCTCTGGCGCCGTGCGCGAGTTTCAGGTTCTGGTAGCGCTCCATCCCATCGATCAGGCGGGCAGCCATTACAATCTTGCAAGGGCTTACAAGGCCGCCGGCCGCAAAGATCAGGCCAGAGAGGAAGCCGTTTCAGCACTGGAGGTTGCGCCGGATTTCCGGCCTGCCCAGAAGTTGCTGCTTGAAGTATCCGGCGCCGCCGGCCAGCCTGAGAAGTAAAGACCAGCGAAGGCGAAAACAGAAAAGAGACCATGTCCACAACCGTGACCCCTCAGCTTGAACCCGACGTTCT
>CAWHSB010000005.1:0-94705 GCA_963831795.1 Terriglobia bacterium
CATGCCGGTCGGCACGGAAGGCGGCACAGTCATTCACACCACGCTGCCGCTCGATGGCGAATACCAGCTGAACGTGAAGTACATGATCTCCAATCTCGGAGCCATGAAGGGGCTCGAATGGAACATCAGGTAGAGATCGCCGTGGATGGCAAGCGCGTGCTGCTGGCCTCAATCGGCGGCTATAAGGACTTCACCGCGCTGATGCGCAACATCACCGAAGCGCAGCAGGATGTGGAGCGACGCAGTTCACCCGTCTCGCGCTCACCGCCGGACCGCATATCATTACCGCCGGCTTCGTCTATCAGGGCGCCGAGCAGGGTTCCACGCGCCTCGAACCCTACCTGCGCAGTTCGCAGGACAACCTCGATGCGACTGGTCATCCGCACATCGAAACTGTCACCATCACCGGGCCCTTTCATCCCACAGGCGTGTCCGACACCCCCAGCCGCCGGAGGATCTTTGTGTGCCGTCCGAAGCCAGGCGCAACTGACGCCGAGCAGGTCGCGTGCGCCAGGACCATCCTGCAGCAGCTCGCAAGGCGCGCATATCGCGGCGCCGCGACCGGGGCCGATCTGGATCGTCTGATGGAGCTCTTTCTCCAAAGGCCGTTCACAGGGAGGCTTCGAAGGCGGCATCCAGACGGCGCTCGAGCGCATTCTGGCCAGCCCGAAGTTCGTTTTCCGCGCCGAGCGCGATCCGGCGACGTCGAGCCCGGCGAGCGCACGCTCAGCGATCTCGAACTCGCCTCGCGCCTGTCGTTCTTCCTGTGGAGCAGCATCCCCGACGACGAACTGCTCGACCTGGCCGCACCGAACAAACTCCACGACCCGGCGGTGCTCGACCAGCAGGTGCGCCGGATGCTGGCCGATCCGAGGGCCGAGGCGCTGGTCAGCAACTTCGCCGGCCAGTGGCTCTATCTGCGCAACCTGCGCACCATGATCCCGAACTCGGTCGAGTTCCCCGATTTCGACGACAATCTGCGCCAGGCGTTCCGGCGCGAGACCGAGCTGTTTTTCGACAGCATCATGCGCGAAGATCGCAACGTGCTCGATCTGCTGACGGCCGACTACACGTTCGTCAACGAACGCCTCGCCCGGCACTACGGAATTCCCAACATCTACGGCAGCCAGTTCCGCCGCGTCACGGTCACCGACGAAGCCCGCCGCGGCCTGCTCGGCCAGGGCAGCATCCTCACGGTCACTTCGCACACCGACCGCACGTCGCCCGTCGTGCGCGGCAAATGGATTCTCGACAATCTGCTCGGCGCGCCGCCCCCGCCTGCCCGCCAACGTGCCGCCGCTCAATGAGAACGCAAACAGCGCAGGCCGCGTGCTCACCATGCGCGAACGGATGGAAGAGCACCGCGACAATCCCGTCTGCGCCAGCTGCCACCAGATGATGGACCCGATCGGCTTCTCGCTCGAGAACTTCGATGCCATCGGCGCCTGGCGCGACTCGCGAAGGCGGGACCTCGGCACGCCGATCGACGCCTCCGGCCAGCTCCTCGACGGCACGAAGATCAACGGCCCCGTCGAACTCCGCAAGGCGCTCGTGAAGCAACCCGAGATCTTCGTCGGCACCATGACGGAGAAGCTGATGACCTACGCGCTCGGCCGCGGTCTCACGGCGACACGACATGCCGGTCGTCCGCAGAATCGTCACGATCCGCGGCCGACATTACCGTTTCTCGTCGCTCGTCCTCGGCATCGTTAACAGCCCCGAATTCCAGCTGCGCAAAGGAGAAGCATCCAATGTTGGTCACTAAGAAGAATCGACTTGCCGCGCCGACACGTTCTCCGAAGGGCATCGGCGCCGCGCTCGTCGCGCTGCCCCTGCTCGACTCGATGATCCCGGCGCTTCAGCGCCCCGCTCGCAACCTCGCCGCCGCTTCGGCGCCGTCTTCGTCCCGCTCGGCGAGCGCCCCGGCTACTGGACCCCCGAAACCAGGCCGGCGCGGACTTCGAGTTCACGCCGATTCTGAAGCCGCTCGAACGCGTACGAGAAATCGCTCACCGTGGTCTCCGAGCTTTGCGATCCGATCGACGGACACGCCGTCACAGTCGCCGCCTGGCTCAGCGGCAGCATCCCGAAACGGACCATCGCCGAAGACGTCCACGCCGGCACCACCATCGATCAGATCGTGGCGCAAACAGATCGGCCAGGACACCGTCTTCCCGTCGCTCGAACTCGCCACCGAGGACTTCACCGGCTACATCGGCGGCTGCGATCCCGCCTACGCCTGCGCCTACATGAACACGCTCTCCTGGCGCACGCCCACCGAGCCGCTGCCGATGGAGATCAATCCGCGCGTGGTGTTCGAGCGCATGTTCGGACGGCCCGGCACCGCCGCCCAGCGCCTGGCGCGCATGCAAACCGACAAGAGCATTCTCGATTCGCTCAAGGACGATGTCAGGATCTCGAATCCGGACTCGGCCCGCGCGACCGCAGCCGTCTGAGCGACTATCTCGACAACGTCCGCGAAATCGAGCAGCGCATCCAGCGCGCCGAGAAGCAGGCCGAAGACCGAGGTAACGGTGCCGGACGCGCCCATCGGCGTCCCCGAATCGTTTCGACGAGCACGTCGCGCTGCAGTTCGATCTGCTCGCGCTGGCTTACGAAGCGGACATCACGCGCGTCTTCACCTTCATGATGAGCCGCGACGCCAGCCAGCGCGTCTACCCCAATCTCGGCATCACCGAGCCGCACCACTCCATGTCGCATCACGGCAACGACCCGGAGAAGATCGCGAATCTCGTCAAGCTCAACACCTGTCACGTCTCGCTGTTCGCGAAGTTCCTGAACAAGCTCGCGACCACGCCCGACGGCGACGGATCGCTGCTCGATCACTCGATGATCCTGTACGGCAGCGGCATGAGCGAAAGCAACAAGCATTCCCGCCTCGATATCCCGACGCTGCTCGCGGGCGGTTTCCAGCGCGCGGCAGCATGCACATCAAAGCGGCGAAGGAAACCCCGATGGCGAATTTCCTGCTGTGGCATTGCACCATTACGGCGTCGAGATGGAAGCAGTTCGGCATCAGCACGGGAGCGGTCTCGCTGACGTGACGATGTCGCGCCTGACGATGCTGATGCTGGCGGCGGCCTCGATTGCGGTCGCTCATACCGCGGCGCCCGCCGATCTTGTAGAAGCCGCGCAGCGGGGCGACTGGGCTCAGGTTCGGGCGCTCGCGGACTCACGACTCCAGCGTCAGATTTACTCAACCGGACGGCATGACGGCGCTTCACTGGGCGTTCAGCGAATCGTCAAGACGTTGTGTCGGTGCTGCTGAAGGCCGGCGCGGACCCGAACGCCGCCAATCGCTACGGAATCACGCCCTTGTGGCTGGCCGCGACGAATGGCAGCGCGTCCGTCGTTGGTTTGCTCCTCAAGGCGGGCGCCGGCGCCACCGTTACCCTTCCCGCGCGGGGAAACAGCTCTGATGGCGGCCGCCCGGACGGGCGAACCCGACACAATACGGCGTTGCTGGAGGCCGACTCCAACCCCAACGCCAGCGAAACCTTGCAGGGCGAAACGGCTCTGATGTGGGCGGCAGCCGAAAATCACGCCGAAGCCATCCGGCTCCTGATTGCCGGCGGCGCGGACCCGAATCGTCACGCCAAAGATCTCCACCTTGCGCCGATGGACTGGATGCAGGTCGGAATGGTGTCGACCGTCATGGCGCGAGGCGGCTTCACGGCGCTGATGTACGCGGCCAGGCAGGACGCTCGGGATGCCGGCGCAGGCATTGGCCGAAAACGGCGCCGATCTGAACGCACAGGACCCGGACGGCACCACAGCGCTCGAGTTCGCCATTATCAATCAGCACAACGATCTGGCCGCGCTGCTGCTGGAAGAGGGCGCCGAACCCGAACGTCCCGGACAGACCGGCATGACGGCCGTCTATGCGGCAGTTGACATGAACGGCTTTCGTGGCGAGATCGGCCGGCCGCTCCGAACCCTGCCGGATCGCTTGCAAACGCTGGATGTGCTCCGGCTCGCGCTCAAGCACAACGGCGATCCTAATTCGCGGCTTCGCAAGCCGATTCTCGGCCGTCATCACGGTTTCGGCGACGCCGCGCTGGGTGAAGGAGCCACACCGCTGAATGCGAGCCGCCAGAACGAATGACGTCGAAGCCATGAAAGTGCTTCTCGATTCCGGAGCCGACGCCCGTCTCGCGATGGCCAACGGTTCGAACGTCCTGACGCTCCTTGCGGGTATTCGCCCGGCATCGGGCTCGAACTCGGCGGATCAGATCGTGGCCTCGCTGCGGCTTCTGACAGAGCGAGGCGCAAACCCGAATGCGAGGACAACGCGAGGGGAGACCCCCTTGCTCGTCGCCGCCCGCCTGGGTTCGAACGATGTGGTGCGTGCGCTCGTCGAACTGGGCGCCGATTTGAATGCGACGGACAACGCCGGCAAAACCGCTCTCGATACGGTGAAGGAACCGGGCCGCAACCGGCACGAGGATACCGAGGCGCTTTTGCGCGAGCTGTCCGCCAACCCGCGGGTCGGTAGTGACTTTTACTTCATGTGATTCAGGGACCGCTCGTTTTCAAGGCAGATTTCGTCGATCAACTCCACGTCGACGACGAGGCGTTGCTTCATAGTGACGGTCCACGGCTTCGTGTAAGCTTTCGGATCGTCGACCGTGACCTGGAGTTCGATGTGTCCGAAGTCCGGGCGCCGGAACTGCTCCCTCACCCTGGCGGCCTCGGTTATCACACTTCCGTTCCAGTCGATCCAGGTGTCGTTGCGCACGCCGATGGTGTCGATCACGAGGGTGTCGCCGGACCATTTCGCGGACGAATAACCCTGGACCTGCAGGCGCCGGATCTTTCGGCAGCGGCCGCGCGTCCGTGAATATCTGTCGATATCCGGCGTTCATCTCATTGAGCATCAGCAAAAGGCCCGGCGTGTGGACGTACTTCAGCAGGTGCGGCGCCCCGTAGGCGCGAATAAAGTTGTCCGGGAAGCACTTGACGTGAGGGTCGTCTTTCGCCTTGTTGGCCGTGCGCTCTTTAACCAGCGCCGCCAGCCAGGGTTGATAAGGCAATCCGCCCGGAAGATCGACGCCGAGATTCACCATATGGCGTGACGCGCTGGCGTCGCCGGGGTCGGGAATTCCTCCCGGTCGGCGAGGATCGGGATCGGCGCTCGCCCAGACGCCTGAAAAGTCGGGCTTGCCGTCTGCCATCCGTGGCGTTTTAGCCGACAGTCGATACCTTCCGTCGGCCGTCCTCGGCGCTCCCGCGGCGGGATACTTTACCCACTGGGCGGGTAAAGGAGTCGAAGCCAGCAACGTAACGGCAAAGACTATGGCCACGGCGGCCAGCGCTTCGTCACGGGACGCATTCCAGGCCCGGGTTTTGATCGCCCGGAACGAAACCAACACGACATGCCGCTTAGCGTACACCAGGAGTGCCAGTCTGTGAAAGGCACACTTGACGAGGTTGAGCCATGAACCAGTTTTGATGCGTTGACGGGAAAGCCGGATCCAGCACCGCCAGTATGGAGGAGCCTCCAGAGCGTGTTCGCAGGTGCAGTTGTCGGCGCTTCTCGGCTTCGAACACCCCACATGAACCACCCGTGCTTTCGCGTCATCAGCAGTGGTGTCCGGAGGCGGTAGCGCCGGGATCTTCGCCGGTTTCCGCTCTTGATATCATCCGCCGGCTGAAATCGGATTCCGAACCGCGACCGGCAGGGAGTCCCCATGGCCCGCGGGCAGCCGAAGCGGATGAAGACGCTGCGCAGCGGTATGTCGGGCCAGCGCTTCGCGCTGTCCAGATCGACCTGCGGTCCACGAGCGACCGATGAAAACCCTTGTGGGGCAGGCCCGGGCCTGCCGCCAGCCCGAGCTCGGCGCGGAATTTCCGGTCACTTCGGGGGCAAAGGCGGAAGGCGGCTCAGGTCGGAGCTACGAGGACAAAGAACTCCCAAGCGTCTTCAGGAGGTCCCGCGAATTGAAACGGCTTGCGAATGAAGCTGTGGATCTGCGGCGCGCTCATTGAGCTCGCAATCATCTCCTTGCTGTAAGCGCTGGTCAAAATAACCTTTATATCGGGTTTCGCGTTCACGGCTGCGGCGACGACTTCGTGACTGGAAGCCCCCGGAATCGTCATATCCAGCAGAACTACGTCAATTTTGTTTCCATCCTCACGCAGAAGTTTGATCGCGGAAGAACCCTCGGCAACTTCGAATACCTCGAAGCCGGTCTTACGGAGCATCTTCACAATAGCCTGGCGCAAGCGATCCTCGTCTTCCACAACCAGAACGGTGCGACGCTGAGAGGCCGGGGCCTTTTGCCCGTCGCCGGATATCAACTGGCCGCTGGCGGCAGCCGTGGTCTTCACGGATGGCAGCAACACTTGAAATGTAGTTCCCTTGTCGGGTTCGCTCGCCAGATGGATCGCTCCGCCGATACTGCGCACGATTCCCTGCACGACGGCCAGACCAAGTCCGCGGCCCGCGGATTTGGTGGTGAAGAAGGGGTCGAATACCCTGGCCTGCGTTTGCGCCGACATGCCGTGACCAGTGTCGGAGACCTCCAGTTGCAGGTACTCGCCATCGGGCAACGTTCGGGATAAGCTCCCGGCGGATTCTCGTTTCAGGGTCACACGCCTTGTGCTCACCCGAATCACCCCATCCCTGTCTCCGATGGCATCCGAGGCGTTCGTAATGAGGTTCATCACAATCTGCTGCAGTTGTCCGGCACTGGCACAGGTGGCCGGAAGATCCTGATCGAAATGAGCCTCGATCGTCGCGCGCTTGGTCACCGAAACTTTGAGCAACGAGAGCATCTCATCCACTGTCTTCGAAAGATCGACCGGCCCGGCGGCCGCGCTTTCATTTCCGGCATAGATCATCAGCTGACGAACGATTTCGGAGCCGCGCGTCGCCACCTCACAGATCGCCTTCAGCGCTTCTTCGCATGACGAACCCGCATCCAGTTCCGTTAACCCCAGCTCTGCCTGAGCCCGCACCGCACCCAACAGGTTGTTGAAATCGTGAGCAATCCCGCCCGCCAGCGTTCCCAGGCTCTCCAGTTTCTGCCGGAAGAGAGCCTCCTCCTGGGCGCGTTTGCTTTCGGTGATATCTTCGACCATCGCAATCCCGTGGAGGGGCTGCCCGTCCGGGCGAAAGATAATCGATGCGGTCAGGTTGATCCAGATGATTTCGCCGTTTTTCTTCAGGTACCGTTTCTGCAGACGGTAGAAGGGTATCTCGCGCTTGAAGAGCCGCTCGGCTAGTTCTATATCTGCTTGCCTGTCGTCCTGGTGGGTGATTTCGGCGAAGGTCTTCTGCACGAGTTCCGCCTCGGAATAGCCCACCATTTCACAAAGGGCGCTATTGACCTTCACGAAACGATAGTCCCTGCCGACAAGGGCAAGACCGAGAGGACCCTCTTCGAACACCCGGCGGAAACGTTCTTCGCTCTCGCGCAACGCGGCCTCCGCGGTGCGCAGCTTCTCGACTTGCCCCCTGTCGAGTTGGCGCTCATCGACCACTGCCGCCAGCACGAGAATGGTCAGCGAGTAAATGCCGATGAGCAGCCGGAGATCATCTACCGAAAGAGCTTGCTCCCAATGCAGTTGATACCACAGAGTGGTCGCAATCACGGCGTTTGCGGCCAGTGCCAGGACGGCGAGACGCATGCCGCGGAGAAGCGTCAACGCAAGCGGCGGCAGGAAGGTCAGGTAGCTGACGTTGAGACCGTACCGCATCTTGAATAGCACACTCATCCAGAGAGTAGCTGTCCAGACCACCACTTCGACAGCCACCTCCAGAACATCCCGGCTGGCGATTGTTGGCTGCCATTCACTCTCCGTGTCAAAACCGGTCCATTCCTTTAACGGTCTGGAAAGGTACACCAGAACGGCCGGCGCAAGGGCCAGAATTCCTGCGCAGCCGCGCAGCCAACCATCTACCATGCTCGGAACGCCGGCGCGCAGTGGAATTCCAACAACACGCAACATCGTGTTGCCCAGTAACGCCGGCACGGCAGGCGCCAGAACGGCGCCGGCCAGAAAGGCCAGGGCAGATCTCTCCCGCAAAAGCCAGGGTTCTCTCCTCGCGAGTCGCCGGGCAACAACCAGTGCGCAGGCGTCAGAGATCAGAAAGAGCGGTGTGATAAAAACGCCGCCTTTCCAGCCAAGGAAAGCCACGAACAATGTAAAAAACAGGAGTTGACTCCAGACGAACCCCCGCCATCCGAACACCAGAATGAGTCCGAAAAGAACGGCGGGACGGTATGCGATCGTCGGGGTAAGCAGCCCTCTCCAAAGCGATCCGTCCACAACGCCGAAGACCGCGATGCCGGCCACCATCACGCTCAGGATTCGCAGGTCTGGTGACTCCAGCACGCGCTCGATGCTCATCGATAGTCGGCGCATAGGGAAGTATTCTACAGGAAAGTTAAGGGACTGCCCAGCCAATAACGATGCGGCGTCGAAATGGACCGCTGGAGCAGCGGGACCGGCGCGGGGACACGAGTTGGCGCAATGGATTGCGGCCCATCGTCCTGCGGCCGATATCGCTTTGACGTCAGGCTTCCATCCGGGGAACTACGGATGCGCATCGTCCCGAGCGGGTATAGTCGCTGGAGGCCAGCCGAAAAGCGACGGCGACGAAGAAGCTAAGCGGCCTCTGACCGTGGCCCAGACGCGGCGTTCGCAACCGGCAAGTTGTCTCTGGCATTCGAACCCATGCCCACGCACCACGGCCGACAATCATTGGCTTCGGCGTCCCAGAAAGGGGCGAGCCACCTGGCGCAAAAGACCTCGGCCGCTCCGATATCCACCTCGCAGGAGAGAGGGACAGCGGCCTCACGGATTTGCGCCGAACTGGAAGTATTGCATGCCGGGCCGATAAGCTTGGGCGCAAACCGGCGCCGTAAAGATCTCTATTACGCACCCGCCTGCAGCAGTAGCCGCGAATACGAACGCGCCGGCAGTTGAAGCGTCATGCGCTCGCCCGGGCGCGGCAGATCGAGCGCAACCGGCTTGACTTTGTCGGGCGCGGCAAACGTATTGATTGCCTTCAGGTCCCCGCCTGTGAGGGTATCGAATCGCAAGCTGCGGACGGGCGCATTGTCACGGAATATCAGGGTGGCATCGCGCGGCTGCTCCAGATCGCGATTGAGAAGCAACACACAGTACTGACCTGAGGCCCTGTCGAGGGTGACGGCGCTGTCGATGGCGGGAATGCCCTCGATGGCGGCTGATTCAACCCACGCGTCAAGCGCCTGTCCGCGTGCGCTTTCCAGTGCCCAGGCGTAGGGATAATAGATGCTCTGACGCAGCAGCCCCTTCTCGTTGGTGACAATAGGCGCGATCACGTTCACCAGTTGCGCCAGGCAGGCGACGCGGACCTTATCCGACCGCCGCAGCAGCGCGTTCACCAGCCCGCCCACAAGCAGCGCGTCTTCCAGGTTGTACTCCTCTTCCAGCAGGTGCGGCGCCTGTTGCCGCTGGCCATTGCCTCCGCGGCGCCGGTACCAGACATTCCATTCGTCGAAAGAGAGCCACAGACGCTTTCTCGAACCCGTTCGTTTGCGGACGTACTCGCAAACGTCGGCAACCTGATCAATCTGTTCCTCCATAGCCAGATTCAGCGCCAGATACTTCAGGGAATTGCCTCCGGTTTCGCCGGTTGCCTCGTTGCCGAAATAGCGATGCAGGCTGATCGCCGTCTACTTGCGAGTAGCATTCTTCGAGAACTTCGCGATCCCATTCGAGGAATGTCGGCTGGCCCGGCCCGGACGACCCGCAGGCGATCAGTTGCACGCCCGGGTCGACCGCTCGCATCTGGCGGGCGGCATCCACGGCTTTGCGCCCGTACTCGCGCGCCGGCATGTGTCCGATCTGCCAGGAGCCATCCATTTCGTTGCCCAGGCACCATGTACGAATGGCATGGGGCTGCGCGTAGCCATGTTCCCGGCGCAGGTTGCTCCATTTCGTGCCGCCCGGCACATTGCAATATTCCACAAGCGCGGCCGACATCTCGGGTGTGCCGGTGCCGAAATTAGTCCCCATCAGCGGCTCGGCGCCTACGCTTCTGGCCCAGGTTACAAATTCGTTGGTGCCGAACTGATTTGTCTCGATCGAATTCCAGGCCCGGTCGAGCACGGTGGGTCGCTTGTCGCGCGGACCGACGCCATCCAGCCAGTTGTAACCCGAAACGAAGTTGCCGCCCGGATAGCGAATAATCGGCACCCCCATGCGCCGCACTTCCGCCGCAACGTCCGTGCGGAAACCGGCGGCATCCGACAGCGCGGAACCAGGTTCATAGATGCCTCCATAGATAGCGCGGCCCAAATGTTCGAGGAAGCTGCCCCAGATGCGCCGATCGATGTCGGCACGGACCCGTACCGGATCGATGACAATACGGTTGACCGCGTTCTGTGCCCGCAGCAAGGCGGGTGCGGCAGAGATCATCGAGACGAAGCGCCGTCGATTCATCGCTACTCATGCTATTCCATCCGGAGAAACACGTTGCGAGCCCAACGCTGTAACGGCATCGCGGGTCGCGCCGAAACATCACGGCAGGTTTATTCGGGATCACCGCAAACGATGGAACCGCTTTAACGTCCATCATGATGAGTGGCGTTCGGTGACGGTGATCTATGCGGAATCAAACATCGCACTTCCGGCGACCTTCAAACTGCCGCCCGTTCCCGTCAGACCCGAACCTCCGCGAAATCCGGTGAACTAACCGGCTTTGCGGGATTTCGAGCAGAGCGGCTTCAGTGGCTGGCGGTTTTGTTCGTCCTTTGAGGTGGCGGGCGCGAGGCATCCTCCAGACCGGAAGCGGTTATTCCCGTAACCGTATTTGATCCAAAGGACTCCGAATGACACCGCTCAGACAACGGTTTATGGAGGACATGATGTTGCGTGGCCTCGCACCCACTACAGCGCTTTCCTGGCACTGGACCTGGTCGTCAGCCTTGACAGCAGACAGCGTTTCACCACCTAAAACAGGCGGAGGATATGCTCCCTAAAGCGTGTATAGATCCATGAGACCGCCAGAAGAATCAGACCCAGCGCGATAAAAGAGAGAATCCTGTAGACGGTTTCCAGATTGCGCAGATCGTACAGGAAGGCTTTGAAGATACAAACCAGGAGCAGCGCCAGGCCTTCAATCCGCAATATCCGGTCACGTGCGGCGAAACCGGCGGCCAGAAGAACCAGGGCCGCGAGCGCCCAGCCGGTCGTGAGCAGGCCTCCCGATACCTTATCCCAGAGGATTGCCGCAGTCAGAAGAGTCGCGAGACCTGAGTAAAGAGCCGGCGCATATCGTTCCTCAGCCCGGCGCGAGATGATCTGAGCGACGTAAAGACCAGCGGCAGTGAGCCCGGAGACGAGCAGGTGACCGGGTTTCACGTCATGAGCGAGCGCCCAAAGCATGGCGAGGGCACTAACCGCATAACTTTGGTGCCGGAGGTCTCTCCCGCGAACTCTTATGCCCGCCGTTAACAACAGCAGCCCGCACACGAGAAAAGCCACCGCCGCATTCTGACTTCCGGCCTCCTGCAACGCAAAGAGCAGTGCGCCTCCTGCGGCTGCGGAGGAAAGAATCGCGGGAAGCAAGCCGGCACGACCCAGTTTGCTCCAGAACCAGTATGTGGCCGCAATGATTACAGGCATCGCAGACACCCGTGTCTCAAACGTTCGCGGATCGACTTGTCCCATCCACGCGATCCCGATCACAGCCAGCGCTTGACCGCAAAATCCCGTTTCGAGCAGCGCAACGGCGAGTAAGCTCCAAAGTATTGTCAGGGCCGGATCGGGAGTAACTATCCACAGCGCAGCCATCGTTGCCAATGCGCCGAACGCGGCGGAAGCGTGCTTCATGATTCGCGTCTCGGAATCTGTCTGACCACTCCTGAAGCGCCAGCTCCAGAGCGCCGTCGCCATCCATCCAGCCAGAGCCGGCACAACAAAATCGGTCCACACACTGGCCGCCGGAAATCTGGCGAAGTCCACGGCGTGTTCGCTGAGGGCCGCGAAAATACTGAGCGCCGCGACGGGCCCGTAACAAAACCGCATCTGAGAAGGCAGGCCGGTGAGTCCGGCTACCAGCACCAGAACCGCAAGCGCACTCTCCGCCGCGCCGGTGTATCCGGCCGGCGCCACACGCCATAACAAAAGCGCGGCCAGTATCGCGGAAGCGCCGCTTGCCCCGATGCCTGCATAATCGCGCTCGGGTGCTTCCGTGCGCCTTGTCTGAATTGCGCAAAAATAAACGGCGGCCGCACTGACCAGGAGCGCTCTCCAGTCCTTCGACATGGCAGAGTTGGCGCAAGCGGCGGCGAACAACGCATAACTCTGAACGCGGAATTCCGAGGCCCGCAACCGCAATCCAACCTGTAGAAGAACAGCACCCAATATTGCCCATCCGGCGCCGACGAACGGGCCTGGCGCTTCGATGACGATTACAACGGCGACCAGCAGCGCTGCCGCTGAACTGAACCAGATGTTCTGCCGGCGAATTGCGCGGTTCACCCAAAAGATGGCCGCATGGAACACAACGGGTGGACTGATGTTGCGGATCTCGTGACCGGCAAGTAGAGTCCTGCCGCCCGTGTCGCTCATGACGGTTCGCGCCAGCGAAGCGGCGAAACCGGTGATGCCGATGCCCCGAAGGAATCGCGAATTGAATCTTACGCCGGTAAGATACAGGAGCTCCGCCTCAACCGCGATTGCAGCCGCGCTCCACACGCCTGGTACACGGCCGAGAATCGCGAGTCCGGCCATGAGAGCCGACACAATCAGCGATCCTTCATAACTCCCCCTACGGAGGCGCGTTCCAAATTCGATATCCCCGGCGAAACTCGCCGGTGGGCAGAGCCGTACTCGTACGAGAGTGTCGGCGAGAAACAGGAGTGAGACGAACCCCGCCGCGAGCCACATCCGTTCCGGCGCTTCACGCAACCACAACGAATACGAGAGCCCGAGGAATGCCGCGAGGTTCACGGGATACAGAAGATCCGTCCCGATTTCCGCGACGCGCCTCTTCACGCGAAGCAGATCGAAAGCTTCGAAAAGTACCCAATAGGTGAGGAAGAGCGCCTGAGTCACAATCAAAGGCGCCCCGGAACCTGCGCGGGCGACACAGGTCAGCCAGGTCGCGACGAGGCCGAACAGGGTCATCTTGTACCAGTTGAAACGAGCCGCCAGATACAGCAGCGAGACAGCTATCGGTATGAGGCTGACCACCGCGAACGGGCTGGATGGAGTCACCGCCAGCGCGGTAAACGCGGCTACGTACGCGCACGCAGTGAGGGCTTGGGAGCGATAGCGAAGCGAATGCGCGATTATCCCTGCCGCTATGAGCAACAACCCCACAGATCCGGCGAACGGATTTTCGATGATCCTGGCTGCCGGGATCGCATAAGACGCGTAAGCAGTGGCATAGAGGGCAGCCCAGCCCGCGCCGATCAGGCCTCGCGAGAACACCCGATAGCGGGCTCGCCGCTCAATCCGTATGCCTCCCAGAAGGGTTATTGCGCTCACGGCAAAACCGATGGCCGCGCGCCCGGCCGCCGTCACGTGCGCAAATGAGTACGCGACAAATAACGCAATACCGATGACCAGCACCACTGCGCCGACCTTGTTCAGAACGCTGCCGCCCACCAGCGTTTCCCACTCCTCGTCTCCCAGCAACTGTCGCAGTTTCGCGGAAACAGCGGGCGCGGAAGACGTCTCGGGTTCTTTCCACGGAAAATTTATGGGTACGGTGAAGCCTTCCGCCTCTCCCGTCTCCGCCACCAGAGGTCGGACAGGCTCAGGCGCCGCTGTTTCCTGCGCCACAGCCTCCGCCCGCACCGGATCGGATGCTGCGTGTGATCTCGCTGCCGGGTTCTCGAGAGACCAGATCCTCACTTCCAGCTCCTGGAGGCGTGCCGGGGAGATGGTCTCTCCAGGAAGCAGCCCAATCCGCTCCTCCACTTCCTCCACTCTCCTTCGAAGTTGCAGTCCCCAAACGACCAGTCCCACGAAAAGCAGATAGTTCAGAATTTCCATGCCGACAGTAATGCACGAAGCATGCCTCAAATAGATGCGTTATGTTTCAATTAGTTACGGGCCATAATCGGCTTTCGTCTGTACATTTAGTGCTTAGGCATGTACAATCCATGCCATGCCTGTTATGTCGGATAATGAGCGGCATTTTCTGACGGCGGTTTCCCAACTGGCCTACTGCAACCCGTTCCTTCCGGAGCGAACCGATCTCGAGCGAACCGCCCTCGGCCGGCAATTCGTATCGGGCGGCCCGGTATGGAGTGCGTCGGTTACCGATCCCGATACGGTTCCGCACAACCTTTCACGGTTGCGAGCGAAGCTCGGGCCGGTAGTCGAAAAGGTGCGTTCCAGCATCGCAGCGAACGAGCCTGCGGAACCCGGCGAACTCGCGATCTACGAAGACTGCGCACAGTACCTCGTGTTCGAGCGCTACTATCCGGACTTCCTGCAGCCTAAATCCAACTGGCACTTCTACGACCGCTTCGCGGCGGACTGGGACCATTTTCTTTTCCGCGATCCACTACGATTTGAGACCGCTCTGCAGGCCCCCCACATGTTCGCCTGCTACCGGCAGGTGCAACGCGCCTTTCAGGAGATTTTCTTCAGCATTATCGGCAACTCAATGCCGGCGGCGCGACTGCGGGCGGCAGTCTGGCAGTCGGTCTTCACCCACGACCCTCGTCGATACAGGCGCGGACTCTACCGGAAGATGGCCGATTTTCCCACCCTGATCACCGGCCCGTCGGGTACAGGAAAGGAACTGGTTGCGCGTGCGATCGCGAGTTCCCGGTACGTTTCTTTTGACGCGTCACGCTATATATTTGCGGGACCCGACGGCTCTGGCGATACCCCCCTGATCCCCGTGAACCTCGCGGCCCTCTCGCCCACGCTCATTGAGTCCGAGCTGTTTGGCCATCGCCGCGGCGCCTTCACCGGCGCCACCGGCGACCGCAAGGGATGGCTGGATTCCTGCCCCTTGACCGGCTCGATCTTTCTCGACGAACTGGGCGAGCTGGATCAGGCGATACAGGTCAAGCTCCTTCGCGTAATCGAAACCAGACGCTTTTCCGCAGTCGGCGAAACAACCCTCCGCGAGTTCTCCGGAAAGTTGATTGCCGCTACCAATCGCGACCTCCCCGCGGAAATCCTTGCGGGGAGGTTTCGGGAAGACCTGTACTACCGGCTCTGTGCGGACCAGATTCGGACACCGTCGCTGCGCGAACAGGTCGACGACTCTCCGCAGGTTTTGCGAGAACTGTTGGAATTCACAGTGCGCCGGGTGATTGGCAGCGACGCAGAGACAACGCTGGCTGAGGTTGAGGAATGGATCCGGACAAAGCTGCCCCGAAACTACTCCTGGCCTGGAAACTATCGCGAACTGGAACAGTGCGTGCGAAACATCATCATCCGCCGCTCTTATGAACCCATGGCGGAGTCGGCGAAGGTAAGTGGCCGCTCAGTAAATTTGTCTCAACAGATCGAGGGAGGCAAACTCACAGCGGACGAGTTGGTGTCTCAGTATGCCGCGATCGTCTACACGAAGACCGGCAGCTACGAGCAGACCGCGCGCCAGCTGGGGCTGGATCGCCGTACCGTCAAGGTCAAGGTCGAGAGATTCCTGCTGGCCACGACAGGTTGACCACACCCCTGCCATCTCTTGGCGGCTCGATTTGCCCATGTCTGGAAATCCGGTCACAAAGCGCAAAGAAAATTCTATGTCCATGATCTGCAATACTTTAGCCTGCTCTCGACGAGTCGCGGAAGGCCGTTTTTTGGGGGTCGTGCGTTACAGTGCTGTCAGGAACCAGCCCGCGCATCGATTGGCGGCCCGTTTTCATCAAAAAGGAGAAGATTAATTTTGTTGCGGGCGGAGAGGGCAAAGTTTGGAACTCGGTGAATTTCTCAGCGCCGCCCTAAGCAAGATAAATCTATGTAGAGTAACGTTGCACCGTCCAAATCGGTCTGTTATCATTGGCAAGCAAGAGATCGGATCCCCTCCATCTTGAACTTCCACCAGCAAGTATTTCCAACCATAGGAGTGAATTTAGCAAACTGAATGAGCTTTACTGTCTTTTTGGGTAATTTACCCATTTGGGTCACCGCCGACGATATTAAACAATGGCTCTCGGCTGAAGACCTTGTCGCGGATTCTGTTAAGGTTATCCGGAACCACGAAACGCAGGAATCCAAGGGATTCGCGTTTGTCGAGGCGCCAACTGCGGACGAAATGCAGGCGATTATTCGCCGCTTTGATCGGGCCCCGCTTGAAGATAAGGTTCTTCGAGCCAACCCCGCCCAGCCATCGAAGGGCACTGCGAAGACCGCAGGTCCGGCGACCGCCGCCCGGCCGGAACAACGAACCAACGGTACCACCATCAACCGGCCCGCTGAACGTCGCGGAGCCAGGAAGCGCGATCATGAACCGAAGAGCGCTTTTGCCACGGAACTGGCAAAGGTCCTATAAAACAAAGGTTCTATAAAGCAGCGGTTCTCGCAGCTCTTTGAAGCGAGTCTCTCCGAAGCTGGCTTTGTGAAAGCAAAGCGTTGCGTACGAGTGTTTTAGTCGTCTGGCACACCTGTGATGCACGCGCCACAGGATAAGAAGATTTATTCCTTCAAATTCAACGCCTTACGCATCGGTACCCGGCGTGCCACCGGCTCCCCGATGCCCGTCCTTCTTTTGGGTCTTCTGCTGAGTGCCGCCGCGACTCTCTCCGCGGGGCAGGCACTCCTGCGCGAGGCCGCCGAAACCAACGTAAATCAGCGCTACCTGATCGAGAGCGTCTCCGTCTCCGGTGTCGAACTCGACCGGCTGGAGAGCGCCAAACTCCCCCCCACGCTGCGGGAGCGCTTGAAATCGCTCGTCGGGCAACGGTGCGATATGGCGGCGATCGAGGAACTTTCCGCCCAAATCCGCCGGCAACTGCACTTCCGGACCGTCAGCGAACGCCTGCTGCGCGGCAGCGCCCCGGACCGCATCAGAGTAGACTTCGACGGTGTGCGCGGCGAACCCGGCTTCAGCGTATCCCTCCCGAAATTTCTCTATAACTCCGACCTCGGCTGGACCGGCGAAGTGGACGCCACGACGAACGTAAAAAACAATAACTTCACGTTCGGCGTGGTCAGTAACGGAGACGATCTCATTGAGCGCTTCAGCGGCGTCACGGCCCGGTTCAACAGCCAGGCGCTGGGAAGCCGCAGACTACACGCGAGTGTGGAGTTCGACGACTATCACGAATTGTGGAACCCGGCCACCGAGCAGGCCGCCGAGGGCAGCGGGCTCGACCTTTACCGTTCGCGCTGGAGCGTGGCGCCCCAGTTGACTGTGGCCGTTGCTGGTCCGCTGGCCGTATCGTTCGGTTTCAGCTTCGGGCAGACGGAGTCCGACTCCGCGGCGATCGGCGCACGATCGGTCAACGCCGCAACGCTGGATGTCCGCTACGAGCGTAAAATTGAGGGAGGTCTTTTGGGCCTGGATAGCGTGCAGCAGCGGATCGAGGGGGATTATAACCTCCGCCTCGCCACCCGCGCCGTTGGTTCCGATTACTCTTACTCGCGCCACATGATCTCCCTGAAATACGAAGCCATTTCCGGTCGACATATGGCAGCGGACGAATTCACCGCCGGCATGATCGCCGGGGAGGCGCCCATGTTCGACCGGTTTGTTCTCGGCAGCAGCGCAACGCTCCGCGGCTGGGACCGCTACCAGATCGATCCTCTTGGCGGCACGCGGGTCGTTCACAACGAGATCACTTACGGCTACCGGGTGGGCGAGGGTACTATCGAGGTGTTATACGACTCGGGCGCGCTCTGGCAAACCGGCGAGCCGATGGTTTTCCGGCACTCGGCAGGGTATTGGATACAAGCAGGGTATCTTTATCGTGACCACGGCATTTCCGATTCGTAATGGCCGAATCGAGCCCGTGTTCATGGCGGGCATGAACTATTGAGAATTCGAATCCCGGTTGCGGCTCTTCTGTTGTACGCAAGCCTGACCTCGAGCGGCCTGCGCGCGCAGAATACTGACCATCAGAATCTCCCCGTTCACCTGGATGGCGATTACCTTCGCGTTTCGCTGCCTCATATCGATTTCCTTCAGGGCAAACCGCTTGACCGCCTGAAAGACGGCGCGTCTGTCGCGTTCATCGGGCAGCTGACGATCACCACGACCCCGAATTCGCTCAGCCCGGTAGCGCGAGCCGTGGCACGGTTCGCCCTGAGTTACGACATCTGGGCCGAGAACTTTTCGGTAACCAGGATCGGCCAGACACCGGATTCCCGCCGGACCATCTCCCATCTTTCGGCCCAGGCGGCCGAAAACTGGTGCCTCGATAATCTGGGCATCGACCGTTCTCAGATTCCGCCCGACAAACCGTTTTACGTCCAGCTCGATCTGCGCGCCGAAGATCCGAAGGACCAGATGGGCATCATCGGTGAACCCGGCATCAACATCACCCGGCTGATCGAAATCTTCGGACGGCCGATCCATGGTACCCAGCCCCGATGGCTCAAGAACAGCGGCCCCTGGCGGCTGGACGATCTCAAGCGGAACGAAATCAAAGGGACCCGCGGATGAGTCTGCGGACGCGGCTCGCGCTGGTTTTCATCGCCGCGACTCTGATTCCGCTGGGCGCCACGGTCTGGCTGACCACCCTGCTGCTCGACAGCAGCCTGCGCCTGTCGCCGGTTGATCAGCTTTCGGGCCTTTCGGTCTCTCTGCAGAAGACCGGACACGAGTATTACAAAGAAGCCTGCCATCAGTTGAAGGCGGACGCTCTAGCCGGTCGGCTGGCCCCAGTGCCCACTCCCGCCACGGAATCTGTGAAAGATCTGCTGGCCGGCAATGACACCGAAAGCTGTTCCCTTACCGGAGACGGCGGCAGCCGGCTGCTCTATCTGGCGAGGACGGACCACGGAATCACCGCGTGGCAGCGCACGCTCGACGTCCGCATGTACGACGTTTCCCGGCAGTACAGCGAGGCGCGCGTAACGGTAGGCGCGCTGCAGCGTCTGCGGCGGGGTGTTTTTCTCACCTGGGGATCGCTCGCCGCCGGAATCTGGCTGGTGGCGCTCGCCCTGGTCTGGCTGGTTGCCACCCGCTTTAGCCGCCCCATCGTGAAGCTGACGGAGGCGCTCCGCAGTCTGGCGGACGGCAATTTCCGCATTCGGGTGCCGAACGAGCGAACCGACGAGATCGGCCTCGCCACCGAGGCTTTCAATCGCACCGCCGCGCAACTGGAGCACAGCCGCGACCGGCTGGTGAACCTGACGCAGCTCGCGAGCTGGCAGGTGCTGGCGCGCAAGACCGCGCATGAGGTCAAGAATTCGCTGACGCCGATCCGGCTGACCGTCGAAGAAATGGTCGCCCGCGGGCACGAGCCGGACCGGGCTTTTCTGGAACAGGCGGCGGCTATCGTGGTCGACGAAATCGAGTCGCTCGAACGGCGCATCCGCGCGTTTTCCGAATTTTCTTCGGAGCCGCCGATCTGTCCCGAGCAGCTTGATCTGCACGCGATTGTCGAGGAGCGGATCGCATTTCTGAAGTCGGCGCATCCCGAGGTTCGTTATGCAATTGAGGTGGCGGAAAATGCTCCGACAGCCGTCGCCGATCAGGATCTGGTGAAAGGCATTCTGGTGAACCTGCTGGAAAACGCCGCCGAAGCCGCGGGGGACGGCGGACAGATTCTCGCGCGTGTCCGGCCGATCGAAGACCGCATTGCGATTGAGGTGCACGATTCCGGGCCCGGCCTGAGCGATACTCGCCCGCACCTCGCTTTTCCAGCCGACCATTTCCTTTAAGAAGCGTGGCATGGGCCTCGGCCTTTCCATCGCGCGCAAGAGCGCGCTGCTTTCGGGCGGCGACATTCTTCTGATTGCCGGCGAACTCGGCGGCGCGGGTTTCCGCGTCCTCCTGCCGTCGTCAGCAACCCGTTAAATGGCAAACCGGCGCATTCTGGTCGTTGACGACGAGGAGAACATCGGCCGCTCTCTGCGCATGATCCTCGAGCGCGAGGGTTATCAGGTCAACGCCGTGGGCTCGGCCGCCGAGATGCGCGCTTTCCCCGACCGGTCGCGCATCGACTTGTTCCTGATGGACGTGCGTCTGCCCGACGCCAGCGGCATCGATCTGCTGCGGGAGCTTCAGGCCAACGACATCACGGCGACCCGTGATCATGATCTCCGGCCACGCGACCATCGCCGACGCGGTCGAAGCCACGCGCGCCGGCGCGTTCGATTTCCTCGAAAAGCCCCTGGGCCGCGACCGCGTGATGGTGGCGGTCAAGAATGCGCTCGAGCAGGGCGTGCTCAAGCAGGAGAACCGGCGGCTGCGCGAAGCCGTCGGACCGGGCACGAAGATGATCGGCGCAAGCCCCGCCTTCCAGCGCGCGATCGAACAGGCCGGTATGGCGGCGCGGTCCGATGCGCGCGTGCTTCTGATCGGCGAATCGGGTACAGGCAAAGAACTTCTGGCCGCCCATATCCACGGCGCCAGCCCGTTCTCCGCTGGTCCGTTCGTCAAGGTGAATTGCGCCGCCATTCCGGGCGAACTGATCGAGAGCGAACTCTTCGGGCACGAGAAAGGTTCGTTCACCGGCGCCACTTCGATGCGGCGCGGAAAATTCGAACTGGCCGATTGCGGCACGCTTGTTCCTCGATGAGATCGGCGACCTGCATGCGAACTCCCAGGCGAAGCTGCTGCGCGTTCTTCAGGAAGGCGAGTTCCATCGCGTGGGCGGGGAGCAGGTGATTCGGGTCACGGTGCGGGTGGTTTCGGCGACCAACCGCGATCTCTCGGCGATGGTCGCGCAGGGGAAGTTCCGCGAAGATCTGTACTATCGCGTCAGCGTTGTGCCGATTCGCGTACCGGCTCTGCGCGAGCGTCCGCAGGATATTCGCCCCATGGCCGAGTACTTCCTCGACGATTTCTGCGCGCGCAACGGATTCCGCAAAAAGAGTTTCCATCCTGAGGTCTGGGAGGCTTTCGAAAGCTGCAAGTGGCCGGGCAACGCGCGAGAACTGCGGAACGCCGTGGAGCGGATGGCGATCCTGTCGCATGACGACGTGCTGACCGCCGCCGCAGTGCCGCTCGAGCTGCGGCTGCCGCAACGCGATAACGGCGTGCGGTCGAGCGTGCAGGAAGCGCGCGAATCGGCCGAGCGCGAGCATGTGCTGCGGGCGCTCGAAGAAGCAGGCTGGAACGTGTCGAGTGCGGCGCGCGCGTTGGGTATGGAGCGGACGAACCTGCACAAGCGCATCCGAGCGTTAGGCCTGGCCCGCGGCAAGTGATCCGATCGCTCGAACCGGAGTTGATGGATTCCGCGGACGTGCGGGGTCCGGTTCTCGACAAGTTCCACCGCGATCTGAACTTCGTCAATAAGTGCCTCGGGACATTTCCGACCATCGAGCGATTTATTCGAGACGATCCAAAGCCGGTGCGCCGGGTTCTCGACGTCGGCTGCGGCGGAGGCGCGCTTCTGGAATATCTGCAGAAGCGACTCGGAGTCGAGGTAATTGGTGTCGATCAGAAGCCACCCGATAACGCCAGTGTTCCCATCATCGCGGCGGACGCCGTTACCGAGCCGCTGCCGGAGGCCGACGTCGCGATCTGCACCCTAACCGCGCACCATCTGACGCCGGAACAGATCGTCGCGCTGATCCGCAACGTCAGCCGCTCCTGCCGGCGGTTCATTATTCACGACCTGATCCGCCATCCGCTGCCGCTGGTGCTCTTCACGGTGTTCCTCTGCCCGCTGATCGGCCGCGAGGCGGCGGTGGATGGAAGGCAATCCATCCGGCGCGCTTACACGCCGGAAGAATTCAAGCAGATTGTCAGGACCGCGATCTCAGGAACGAACGCGACGTTCACGACCGACGTTTCGCGCTTTCTGTCACGCCAGATTCTCGATATACGGTTCTGATAGCTTACCTGGCAAACCAGTTGAGCACGCGTTTGCGAAACTCTTCGGGGGCGGCGAGTGACGCTCCGGTGTGCAGGGCCTTCGGCACCAGCCACAGCGGGTCGCGTGGATTAGCCCGGGCCAGTCGGATTGAGTTATATGGCGGGGTCAGGACGTCAGCGAGTCCGTGGATCAGCAGAATCGGCGTGGAAGCCCGGGCGATGCTTTCGACGGGAGAGACTTGCCGAAGATCCAAATGGTACACCAAGGCCGCGTACACCAGGGTCCCCGCGACGATCACTCTGGCGACGATGGGAGGCATACGTCCCGGTCCAGCAACGCGATACTCGGCAACCTCCCGGAGGTCGGCGTATGGACATTCCGCCACGATGGCCGAAAAAATCGGCTGTATTGCGGCGGCCTGAATCAGGACGGCGGCGCCCAGAGACTCACCAAGCGCATAGAGTTTCCGGCAACCAGCTCTTTTCATCCAGCTCGCCCAGACTATGACGTCATATTTCTCCAGCAGGCCGTAGGTCACGAATTTTCCGCCGCTCTCGCCATGCGCCCGGCTATCGGGCAGCAGCACCGAGTAGCCCTCGTTCAGAAACATAGGAGCAAACCCGGCAGTGCCCATGCGCGAGTCGCCGATTCCGTGCAGAACCGCTACACAATCCCCATCTGTCCGGGATGATCGTAACCACGAGGCGCTAAGAAGCGCTCCGTCCTGAGCTACAACTGTGACCGTCGTGGAATTCGGGGGAGCGTGCTCCGACCTCGGATACGCTCGGAGCGTCGAGCGGCAGAAGACCGCCGAGACGAGCACGAGAAACAGAACGGCGACGAGCGATAACGTGCCGGCTACGACGATGATTTTGCGTGACACGGTCCGGCTTTATGAAGGTACGTTGTCAGGCCAGTATGTGTTCGCACGCTTGGGGCCCGGCTCAGGTCAAGCCGGTGTCCGGTCAGCAAGCTTCAGTTTCGGGAGCGCGCGTATAGCTCTTCCCGTTTTCTTCTGCGCAACACGGAGTTCGTAAAGGCTTTGCAGATTTAGCCAGAACTGAGGACTCATCGCGAAGAAGTGGCCGAGGCGCAATGCGGTGTCGCCAGTAATCGCGCGCTGTCCGTTGAGGATGCCCGTGATCCGATTAGTCGGCACGTCCAGCTTGCGCGCCAGTTCCGCCGCGCTCATCCCGAGCTCACGGAGTTCTTCAGCCAGGTGTTCGCCCGGATGGATCGTTATTGCTGCCATTTCGCCATCCTTAGTGATAATCGGCAATTTCGACGCCGGAAGGGCCGACAGCCTTGTCGGCCCATTCAAAACAAATTCGCCACTGATCGTTGATCCGGATGCTGTATTGCCCCTTTCGATCGCCAGATAGTGTCTCAAAGCGATTGTCTGGTAATGCCGCAAGATCTTTCAACGTCGTAGCCGCCTCAAGTCGATCCAGTTTCAATCTCGCTGCGCGCTCGATCCGCGTTACGTCAAGCGTAACGGTTTCGATGTTTAATGATTCCGGCCGCGGGTTCAGCTCTGGCCGGCATGAGCCGGACGCAGACCGATGTCGCGGAGACAATGGTCGATCCAGAGTTTGGTGACCTTCTCCTGGGCGCCGTTCTGCGAAAGCCGTGTGCGCAGGCTGCCGAAATCGACGTGATCGAGCGGCTGGTCCTGATTGAAGCAGGAGAACACCACCGTTTCTTCGCCGGTCACCGGGTTCTTGTGCATCTGGAGGCACTGCGCGCAGATCTCTTTCATCATGCATTGCATGGGCGAGTTGATGCTGCCGATGGCGTGATGGTCGGGCTTCAGATACGGGAACAGGACGGTGTGGCGAGCCTGCTGGACGGCCTTCATCATGCCGTCCGAACCGATCACGATCAGGCGATCCACCGAGTGCAGCGGGATCGTATTCTCGCCGAGTTCGCCGCGTCCATAGGCGACCATCGCTTCGACGATGTTGCCGACGAAGGCGCTGTCCTGCACGCGGCCGGCGGTGAAGCCCGGCGCTTCGTCGCAAACCCATATCACCACGTCGGCGGCCTTTTCGATCTCTTCCACTTTGTAGCGGTCGATGATCTTCTTGTAACCGGCGAAGTAGATCACGCGCGAACCTTCTTCGCGCAGTTTCTGGCCGATGGAGAAGAGCACGGCGTTGCCGAGACCGCCGCCCGCAAGAAGTACCGTCTCCTCGGCCGGAGTTTCGCTGGGCGTGCCGGTGGGGCCCATCAGGATGACCGGCTCTCCGGGTTTCAGAAGCGCGCAGAGGTCGGACGATCCGCCCATTTCGAGCACGATGGTCGAGAGCAGTCCTTCCTTGTAATCGACCGAGGCGCCGGTGAGAGCGAGACCTTCCATGCCGAGCACCGTATCGGCGGTGCGCGGCGCGAGCGCTTCGTAATTCTGCAGCCGATAGAACTGGCCGGGTTTGAAGGCGCGGGCGGCGATGGGCGCGCGGACGACGACTTCCACGATGTTGGGGGTGAGACGGATCACGTCATGCACGACAGCCCGCAACTGATGATCGAGCTGGCGGATCAGCGCCGCCGGTTCGGGCTGCGACGGCGCTCGATGCGAAAGCATCCGCGAGACAACCGGATAGCCCTGCTTGGCGCTGCCCATCGCCTTGACTACATTGCCCGAAAACGAGGGGTGCAGATCGCCGAAGAAGCTGATGGAGCGGCCATCGGGCCGCACCGACATCAGCACGTAAACGGATTTGGGTTTCGCAATTCGCTCGGGTTTGACAGGCTGGCCCGTCTCGTCGAAGGCCTGGAAGAAGCGGCCGTCGAGCGTGACGTTGTGCTCGTCCTCGCGGGCGAGAACCGTGTTGGGTTGCGTGCCGGCCGCGACCAGAATGGTGCGGGCGGGAAGGACGACCATCTCACCCGTAGCGGCGAGCTTGCCGGTGGATTCGTCGAACGAATATTTCTGGAAACGAAGCGATTCGGCCGCGCCTGCGGCGTCGACCAGAACTTCTTCCGGAGCGAGGCACTCGGCGAAGCGCACACCCTCTTCGAAGGCTTTCGCGACTTCCTCGTGATTGAGCGTGTAGCTGGGCGCGTCGATGAGCCGGCGGCGATAGGCGATGGTGACGCCGCCCCATTCGTTGAGCAGATGAATGAACTCGGGCGCCCGGCCCTCTTTCGCGGCGGCTGCGCGTTCGGCGCGGATCGCGCGTGCGTGATCGAGAAATTCGTTTGCGACCAGAGCTTCGTCCGGCGTCCAGCTCGCTCGCACCTCGGCGGGGCTGAGTTCGGCGACGAGCTTCTCATAGCGGCGAAGAAATTTCTCCACCTGCACCACGTAATAGGCAAGCGATTCGGTTGCGGTGTCGATGGCCGTCAAGCCGCCGCCGATCACGACGATCGGCATGCGGATCTGGAGGTTCGCGAGCGAGTCGAATTTCGCGGCGCCGGTCAACTGGAGCGCCATCAGAAAATCGGACGCCTGGCGCACGCCTTGGACGAGGCCGTTCTTCATCGGAATGACGGTGGGCCGACCGGCGCCAGCGCAGAGCGCGATGTGATCGAAGCCGAGGTCGAAGGCGCTATCGATGGTGAGCGTGCCACCGAAGCGCACGCCGCCATACATGCTGAATTCACGGCGGCGTTCGATGAGCAGGCGGATGACCTTCAGGAAGTTCTTGTTCCAGCGGACGGTGATGCCGTATTCGGCGACGCCGCCGAAGCCCGCCATGACGCGCTCGTCGAGGCGTTCGTAGATTTCGGTGACATCGTGGATCGGCCGGAAGGAAACGCGATTGCCGTGCGGATCGACGCCCGAGATGTCCGGCGGGCAGCGGTTCGATCTTCAGGCCGTCGACCGCGGCAACCGTGTGGCCATCGTTCATCAGGTGGTGCGCCAGCGTGAAGCCGGCCGGGCCCAGACCGACGACCAGAACCTTGTAGCCGCTGGCCGGCGCGGACAAACGGGCGCGAGAAATTCAGCGGGTTCCAGCGCGTGAGCAGGCTGTAGATTTCGAAGCCCCACGGCAGTTCGAGCACGTCCTTCAACGTGCGGGTTTCGACCTGCGGGATGTCGACCGGCTCCTGCTTCTGGTAGATGCAGGATTTCATGCAGTCATTGCAGATGCGGTGTCCGGTGGCGGCGGCCATCGGGTTATCGACCGTGACCACGGCCAGCGCGCCGATGGGGTTGCCCTTCTCCTTGACCGCGTTCATCTCGGAGATTTTTTCTTCGAGCGGGCAGCCGGCGAGCTTGACGCCGAAGACGCTGGCTTTGAAGGCGCCGTCCTTTTCACGAAGACCGGTGGAGCAACTGTCTTTGCCCTGGTTGTGGCACTTGATGCAGTAGTGGGCCTGGTCGAGGGCGCCGGTGAGATCCGTGCCCGCGTCGGTGAGCTGGAAGCCTTCGCGGTGACGCCAGTGCTCGCTCGAAAACTGCAGCTGCACGAGCCCGTTGGTTTGCACTTCTTCCGCCGGCACGAGGTGGTGCATGTCGAGCTTGTGCGGCGTCTTGAAGAGGATGCCGGAGCGGTGTTTCGCTTTGCCTTCGGGCGTGAGCGTGGCCCACGCGGCATAAAGCGCGGCAAGCCGGAGAGGTTCGGTGGAGGTGGATTCGGCCTGGAGCCAGCGGTCGACGTGCGCGGCGAAACTTCGTTCGGTGAGCGGCTCGAGGAGAAAGGCTTCGAGTTCAGCGGCTATGGCTGCGCCGTCGATTGCGGCCGCCTTCTCGGGGGTATATCCGGTGAGGGCTTTTCGCTGAACGAAGCGGCGCTTGACCGAATAGAGCGGCGCCAGTTCGTGGTGGCGCGCCTGGAGGGCGGTCAGTTCCGGCTGGATGCCGAACAGGGCGCCGACGAAGTCTTCCGCGTAGGGCGCCAGTTCGATGATCAGTTCGGCACTGGCCTTTGCCGTCAGCGCCGATTGATCCGTTCGCGCGGCGAGAAGCCGGTCACGCAGCGCGGGATTCGATTCCGCCAGCTGATCCAAAAAAATGCTGTCGAGTCTGGCCAGGCCTGCGTGGCTGGAAAGGTCGTCAAAGTCGAGCCCAAACGACAGAGTGAGGGTGCGGTAGTCCCGCGGCATGTCTGGATTTTCCACCTGTGTTACTTGAGATGCTGGTTAGTCCGCGCGGACGCGGAGAAATCGCCTACCTATAGTGTTGCAGATGGGTGTTGCCAGGATCTCCGGCGGGCGGCATTACTTTCTTGCCGCCGCCGGACTGATTTTCAAAGTTTGGGGCGCCCCAATGCCTGATATCGTTCAGACCAACGCCGTTTTGTTGTCGCCGGACGAGACCGGGAGCGCATAGTTCCTGCTTACGCCTACAGGCCCATTTGTTTCGACGTTATGCCACACGGAGCCTCGAGGAATCGTGTGGTTTAGTGCCCCCGTACGCCAATGGGTGCGACGAGGTTCTTTCGATTTGCAAGTTAACATGCGTTTTTGGCAACGCGTACACACGCCCGGAGAGAGGGCGCGGAAGTGCTTTGTTTTCAAGGCCCGGATGGCCAAAATTTATTTTCGAAATCTGTGACCGTTATCCGGCCCCCGCCGTACCAGCCGGCCGGGGGCCGGCTGACGGACCCGGGGGTCCGCCCCACAACTTCCATTCGGGCATTGCTCCTTTATTGCGCGGGCATGATGAACTCGTCATATCGGAGGCAGGAATGTTCCAGATAGTCGGAGCGCCGGCCAACGTTGATGATGGTCTTGTTATACGCATCGATCAGGTCCTTTGAGTGGGGATCGCCTTTCATGCCGTGGACGCGAAGGTAAATCTCCGTCTCCATTCGACTGGTAATCGTGTGTCTCTCATAGATCGTCCCCATACAGAAAGCGCAGACGCAGACCAAAATAACCGCGATTGTGCGGAAATACCTTACTTTCTCCCGCAAACGGTACATTAGTCCGGGTACCACAACGACGTGTTGCTGTCCCATGTGAAGGACGCTCCTTTCGTGGGAGCCAATGTCGTCGATCCGGCCACGTTGCTTCCGGTTGGCGCCAATGCGATCGAGACGGTGCTCGTATTCAGTACCTTTAACAGCTGCCCCTGGCGAATTCCGGGCGCTATGATCACACCTGCGACGGCTGAGTCGGCCGCCGTAATCGGCACGACCGTGTAATTTGCAGTGCCGGAGGAGAACATAATCGTGCCGCCGGCGCCAATTTTCTGCACAAGGGGATACTCATCCGTTGCAAAAGCCCCCGAGAGATTCACCATGTTAGGGAAGGGGAACTGCAGGGTGGTTACGGGGGCGTAGTTCCCGCCGAAAGTCAGCGCGTTTCCCGTGATACCAACCTGAGGCGTACCGAAATTATCGGAATAAAACTGCATCTTCGTTGCATTCGGCAACTCAAGCGATTGATTGCCTTCCGTGCAATTGACATCCAGATATTGGGTGCCCGTCGGACTCCGAAGGACATGGCCACCGGTACCATAGCACGGGATTTGGGAAAAGCTCCCGGTCGACACATCGCCACCCGTCGGGGTCAGGCCATTCCCGTCCAACACAACCGAGTCCAGGGCCGACGGAATACCTGCGTAATAGTGTCCTTCGACCTGGTAGGCGAGCAGCGAGACGAAGTTCTTGGTCTCGTTGGCAAAGTAAATACATCCGGAATTGTTGTAGGAACACTTGCCAGTAAGGTAGGTACCCGTCGCCGCCACGGCTGTACTGCTTCCCGGAGCCGGAGTCTGGCTGCCGGGAACAGCCTGGTAGTGGGAACCGGGGAAGGGATTCTGGCCGGATTTTTGCCCCAGTTGAACCCCGATGTACGGGCCGCTGGGCGCAGAGAATACCCAACCGTTCCACGTCATGTCCCCCGCCAGATCAACAAGTTGGACGGCGTCAGAACCTTCAGCCTCGCCGCCGCTGACGATTGTCGCTCCGGCCTCGTTCAGAATAGCGGGGTTGTTGTAGCCGGTTCGGGGACCCCATGCGTGCAGATTGGTCCACATGGTGGCGACCGCGTTGACCCCAGTGTAAAGCGGCACGCCGCTCGTGTGAAACGCCAGCGTATTCGAAAACTGGGCATCGTGGGGCCCCGCCCACAGGATACCGGGAGCACCAACATGCAGGAGTTGCCCTTCGACGCTGCCGCAATCGTGCACGGAGAGATTAACCGACTGGGCAAGCCACTGGTTCCGATCGCTCGGAGCGGCGCCATTGTAGTCCGAAAAGAGACAACCCGAGAAGCCGTTTCGGATGACTACATCGGTAAGGTTGACGTTGTACCAGTAAGCGCGGACCACCCATGATGTGGCTGTCTGTTGCAGGCCATTACCGTCAAGCGTCACACCCGTAAAACCCGTTGCGGTCACGGCGTCATTGGTGCCCGAATTTTGCGCCGCGCCAGGCTGGACCAGCGTGCCGTCCGAATATCCGTTCACCGAGCCGGTAAAGAGGTCCGTATTTTGATTGGGGAGCAGCATGATAGTGCTGACAGCGACGCCCGCGCCCTGCTCGTGAACGTTGGAGTAGAGTTTCTGGTTCGCGGTCATACACGTACCGGGGGGATAAATTACGATGCCTCCAGTCATCGCGGCGGCGTTATTGGCGGCAGTGATTCCGTTCGTGTTATCACTGGTCCCGTTGCAGAGTCCACTTCCGTAGTCGTAGATATCAAAATCCACGGGATCCGACAAATTCAGAGGTGCGCGAGGCCGCCGCGGCGCCTGGGAATAGACCAGAGACGCGACAAAGAGCAGAGGGACAACTCGTTTAATGATGTGCTTAATCATGTGATCAAAATCCTCCTGGTTTTGCTGTCATTTCCGGCCGCGCCGTGAGCGAAGCCCGGACGAATCAAGGAGCCACGGCTTAGCATCAAGGAAGCGATTATTGCGAATAATCGGCTGCTTCATCGGAGTTTCCCTTCCAAACCCGTGTGACTAGATCACATCAGGAGGACATCGGATGTTTTTTTTTTGCAATGGCGTATCGTTTCGCTGGATTAGCCAAAAATGATGCCTGCCCGCCAGTTAAAGGATGGGGCAAAAAACGGGGTTGACGAGAATCGGGACAGGTTTATTCACCGAAAGGACAGGGAAATCGGCGCTTACGACCGATTGTCGGGCGACATGCGGAAAACAGACAGGATAAATTCCGGCCGCTATGCGAAGAAAGCCAATCGTTCACCTTCCCGCAGGAACCGGGCGTCCGTAATTTATCTCAGTGCTGCGTTGGGGACAGTGGCGGAATCCGCGCCGGAAAGGCCCGCATAGCGGAGGCAATCTTCACGCAGAGCCTTTAATACCGGCGTGATCGCCCGGTCAGTCCAGCTTCGATCCCCGTAGTTGGAACGGGGCAGTCTCAGGCGCGCGCGGCCGCGTGCTCGACAATGCGACCGTCGAACATATGTATGCTGCGCCCGGCGAAGCCGGCGTAGCGCGGGTCGTGAGTGACCATGCAGATGGTCGAGCCGTTGCGGTGCAGTTCGGTCAGCAGGCCCATCACGGCTTCTCCGTTGGTCGAGTCGAGATTTCCGGTCGGCTCGTCGGCCAGCAGGACGGAAGGACTCCCCGCGAGCGCACGCGCCACAGCCACGCGCTGCTGCTGGCCTCCGGAGAGCTGCGACGGATAGTGTTTCACGCGGTGCGACATGCCCACTTTGTCGAGCGCATCCATCACGGCTTTCCGACGGTCTGCCGCCGCCATGTGCCGGTAGGTCAGCGGAAGCTCGACATTCTCAAATACCGAGAGGTCGCCGATCAGGTTGAAGGCCTGGAAGATGAAGCCGATCTCACGATTGCGAATGCGCGCGCGCTCCCGCAGGTTGAGGCTATCGACCGGCTGTCCGTTCAGGATGTAGGAACCGGACGAGGGCGAGTCGAGCAGGCCGAGGATCGCGAGCAGCGTGGACTTGCCGCAACCCGACGGACCCTCGATCGACAGGTATTCGCCGCGTTCGATCTGAAGCTGGATTCCGTCGAGCGCGTGAGTTTCGACTTCGTCCGTCAGGAAGACTTTCTGTATGTTTTCGAGGCTGATGAGAGGTTGCATATTCAGTTCAGGCGGATGCGGTCGTGCGAGTCCATGGAGCTCATGTCGGACAGAATGACTTTGTCGCCCGCTTTGAGCCCATCCACGATTTCGATTGTGTTTACGGAGGCGCGGCCCAGTTTCACCGGAACTCGCGTCGCCGTCCTCCCTTCGGGATCGAGGCGAAAGAGGGTGACGGTTGTGTGCGGCTGGCCCGTCGTCGGCCTGCCGACATAGAGGACGTCGCCGAGACGTTCGATGTCGATGGTGCCGTCCACGCTGAGGTCGGGGCGGGCTCCCTGGGGCAACGCGCCGTTCAGGGCGACGTCGACCAGAACCGTTCCGTTCACCGCCGCTGGATCTATTCGCGTAACGCGGCCCGCGATTGTGCCGTTGTGGGTGTCGATCGAGGCAGGCTGGTTCAACGCGATGTCTTTGGCTTCGGTTTCGGTGATCCGGATCTGAGCTTTCAGGTGATTCTCCTGAGCGACTTTGGCAAGGATCGCACCGGCGGTTACGTTCTGGCCGACTTCGAGCGGAGGAGTGACACCGGATGCCGCAGGCGCCGTGGAGTTGCCGAGCTGCTGCAGGATGCCGGCGACACCCGCCCGTACGCGGAGCCCATCAACCTGCTGTTTCTTGAGCTCGTACATGGCCTTGAGCTGGTCGATTTTGACGCGCTGCGCGGCGAGCTGGGCTTCCGTGGAACGGTCAATTATCGCGAGGCGCTTTTCTTCGATCTGATTGCGGATTTCGAGCTGGCGCGCTTCGGTCTCGGAGAGTTTGAAATCGAGCGGGGCAAGGAGTCCCTGATCGGCGAGCTGCTTGTCGCGGTCGGCCTTGATCTTCGCCTCCTGATAGTCGGACGCTACTTCCGCGGCGGCGGCCTGCTTGTCGAATTTCAGGCTCTGGAGGGTGACGTCGAGATCGGTATACGCGGCTTCGGCTTGTTTGAGATCGTATTCGGCGCCGGTCATGGCTTCGGTCAGAGTTGGATTGGAGAGATCCATGATGACCGTGTCAGGGGTTACCGCCGCGCCGGGTTTCACGGAGATTTTTTCGATACGTCCGTCGATTTGCGCGGAGATCCAGAGGACGTCTTCGGGAACGAGGGACCCGATACCGTGGACCTGACGCAGCATCGGTCCGCGGCGCACGGTATCGGGCCAGATTGTGCCGCTTTCGACCGATGGGAGAGCGGGCTGAAGATGGCTCACGCCATAAGTGGCTCCGCCCGCGGCAAGCAGTAACGCCGCGGCGATCAGGGCACGGTTGAGGATTCTCTTCCGGGCATCGGTTTTGCGGGCGACGTCCATACCCGGATTACCGCGGGTACGGAGGAAGGTTACGATTTATTTCCGAGGTGTTGTGGTTAAGAAGTAACGTATAGTAGCCGCGATTTCTTCGATGCGGTTTTCGAGTCAATGGCCGGCGACAGAAGGCCGACGGGTTCGGGGAAGGGAAAGAAGTAAGAGTTTACCGGCGACAAGATCGCCGGTGCTACCGGCACTGACGTAAAGCTCCGCGCCGGGCGGAAGCCCGGCGCAGCGAAGGGCTGCCGCACGACGAAATTCCGGAGTTGCTCGTGGACCACAGGTCCATCTGGACAGTGGCGAAGCGCTGGCCCACAGGCCGGTGCTATTCGTGGCGCAGAACGCGCAGGGGATTAAACGACGCCGCACGGCGGGCGGGGACATAACCCGCGACTGCGGTCACCGCTGCGAGCAGCAGGGTTGCGAGGACGATGGATGCCGGATCGCCCGGATCGATGCCATACAGTTGAGCCCGGACCAGGCGCGTCAGGGCATACGCGGCGGGCAGGCCGATCAGAATTCCGGCAGCTATGAGCAGCAAGGCTTCACGCATGATGAGCCACACGACGTTCTCGCGCATCGCGCCGAGAGACATGCGGATTCCGATTTCGCGCGAACGGCGGGTCACGGTGAATGACATCACGCCGTAGAGCCCGATCAGCGCCAGAGCCGTGGCGAGAATGCCGAACAGACCGGCGAGCGTAGCGATCATGCGTTCGGTGATGAGGGACTCGTTAATCTGGCGCTCGAAGGTTTTCATGTTTACGACAGGGATATTCGGATCGAGCTCTCGGACCGATGAGCGAATCGCCATAAATGTTCCGGGAGAATCGCGCTCGCTTCGGACGTATACGGTGCGGCTTCCGTATGCGGGGCGCTGCATCTGGGGCAGAAAGATTTGCGGAGGGATCTCGTCGCGAAAACTTTCGTAGCGGGTATCGTTCACGACGCCGGCGATCTGGATATCGGTCCTGGTGCCGGGATCCCCTCCGACTCCGAAGTGGCGGCCCACCGGGATGGTGTTTCCGAAATATCTTTTGGCGAAAGTCGAATTTACGACCGCCACCTTCGGCGCAGTCTGGTCATCGCTGACACGGAACCCGCGCCCGGCGATTACGTGAATCCCGAGCGCATCGAAATAGCCGGGAGTGACTGCGTTGAAGTGCACGTCCGGCGGTTCGCCGGATGCCGCGGTATAGCCCTCGATGGTGACCCACATGTCCCATTCGTTACCCGCGAGGATAGCGACATCCGCCATCCCGTCAGCGCGGACACCGGGAATGCCGGCGAGGCTTTCGTCGAGGCGGCGGAAGAAGGCGGAGGCGCGGTCGGGATCATAGCCGACGAAGCGGGGATTGAGCGTGAATTGCACCAGACCGCGCGTGCGAAAGCCGGGATCGAGCAGTTGCAGTTTGGCCAGACTGCGAACGAATACGCCCGCTCCGATGAGGAGGATGAGCGAGAAGGTGACCTGGACCGCGACGAGCACCTTGCGAAAACCGATCCCGGCCGATGCGACCGATCCGGCCTCATCTTTTAACGTGGGCGCGATATCGGGCTTCGTCGACTGAAGCGCCGGCGCCAGTCCGAACATCAGGCCCGCCAGTACGGCGAGGCCGGCGGTGAAGGCCAGCGCCGTGGTATCGGGCGTCGCGGAGATGTTGTACCCGGTGATGTTGACGGGGAGAAATCCGAGCAGGGCTTTCACCATTACGACGGCGAGGCCCGCGCCGGCGGCGGCTCCGGCTATCGAGAGCAGCATGCTTTCGGCGAGAAGCTGGCGAATCAGCCGGCCGCGCGTGGAACCCATCGCGAGCCGTATGGCGATCTCTTTGCGACGGGCTGTGGCGCGCGCGGTGTACAGGCTGGCGAGGTTGGCGCAGGCGATCAGCAATACCAGCGCTACGACTCCCATCAGAACGAGCAGCGGTTTTTCATAGGTGCGCCTGAGATATGAGTTGCCTTGCGAGCCGGGCATCACGTTGATGGACATTCTGAGGAAGGCTTGTCTGGCTTGCGGGGAGGCGGTGCGGAATGCGGGCGCCAGAACCTCGTTGTCGATGATCTGGTGGAACAGCGGCTGCATTCCGGCTTTGGCGCGGGCGATGTCGAAGCCCGGCTTGAGGCGGCCGAATACGTTCACCCATCGCTGGCGGCGATTGAACATGTCGGTGAAGGAAGGACGCACCGATTGCGCCATCATGATCGGGACGAAGATCTCCGCGGGGAGACCGGGCTCCATGCCGTCGAAGCCGGGTTTCAGGACTCCGACGATGGTTAGCGGGTAGTTGTTGAGGCGGATGGTCTGGCCGATGGCGCGCGGGTCGGCGGCGAAACGCGATCGCCAGTAGGCGTTGCTCAGGACGGCCCACGGGTGGGCACCCGCATGGAGGTCGTCGTTGGCTGTGAATACCCGTCCGGCGGCGGCGCCGATCCCGAGCATGGGGAAGTAGTTTCCGGATACGAGTTCGATGCCGACCGCTTCCGATTGGGAGGAGACGCCGACGGTCGCGGTCATGCTGTACCGGCACATCATTCCGCTGAAGACCTGGTTCCGGTCGCGGAAATCCTGGTACATGGGGTAGGAGAGCGCATTGCGGCCGTTGTTACTGCCGTAGTGGCGGCCGACGCCCGCGAGCAGAACGACGGATTGCGGGTCGCGGATGGGCAGAGGTTTGAGGATGAGCTGGTGGATCAGGGAGAAGATCGCGGTGTTGGCGCCGATGCCGAGGGCCAGCGAAACGATCGCGACGGCGGTGAAGAGGGGGGCTTTCCGGAAGCCGCGCAGGGCATAGCGAATGTCCTGGGTAAGTTGGCGCAGTCGATCCATAAACGGGAGTACTCCGCCGGCGCGCGAAGGTTTCGCAATATACTCTGAAATGCAATGAATCGGATCAGAGTGTTCCATCTGGTTTCTGTGGCGGCGTGTTTGGGCTTTGCTGCCGGGGGGCTGGCGCAGCAGGGGTATCCGTTATCGGGGACGTGGTCGGGCGATTGGGGGCCGTCGGTGACGCAGCGGAACCAGATCACGGTGGTGATGGACTGGGATGGCAAGAAGGTTTCCGGGTTGATTAATCCGGGTCCGAATTCGATTCCGCTCGGCGGCGTTTCGCTGGATGTGGCGAACTGGGGCGTCCGCATCGAGGCGGATGGGAAGGATCAGGCGGGTAAGCCGGTTCATATCACGGCGGAGGGGCGGCTGGAAGATATCGGCTCTTATCATCGGACGATTCGCGGCACGTGGCATCAGGGCGAGATGAGCGGCGATTTCAAGCTCACGAGGGATTAACGGGTGAGATACGCCGGTTTGTTCGTCCTTTTGCTGATAAGTAGCCCGATGTCTGCGCAGAACGGGTTTTCGGCGGCTTATGACAGCTCGCGTCCGGTGACTTTGAAGGGTGCCGTCACGGAGATCGATTGGGTGAATCCTCACGCTTATCTTCGGATCGACGTGCGCGACGCGGACGGGATCGTCAGAAGCTGGGCGGTCGAGATCGGCAATCCGATTGACCTCGAGAAGGACGGCTGGAAACGGACTGCGGTTCACATCGGCGACGCGGTCACCGTGGAGGGGCTGCTCGCGCGAGGCGAGGCCCGGCGGGCGTTCGCGAAGTCGGTTGTGCTGACGCGCACCGGCGCGAAGTTGTTTACGGCGTCGAATCGGCAAACGTGCGCGCGGCTGGCGGCCGCGCCGGCGCCGCGATGGCCGGACGGCCAGGTGAGGCTGGGTCCTCCGCCTGGGAAGAAGGGTTATTGGGGAACCGCCAGCGCGAGCGGTCTGGTGGAGCGTACGGGCGCCGCGATACCCATGAACGATGAGGGCCTGCTGCGGAACATTGCCGATGCGGATCGCGTTGCACCGTTTCTGCCGTGGGCGAAGGCCGTGTACGACTACCGCCAGCGTAATCTTCTCAAGGACGATCCTCTGAACCGATGTCTTCCGCCGGGCGGCCCGCGTTTGTTTCAGATGCCGCACGGGTTTCAATTCATCGAGCAGCGGGAACTGGGCCGCATTCTGGTGCTGTCCGGCGGGGGAGACCGCAACTGGCGGGTCATATATACTGATGGGCGCGCGCAGGGTCAGGCGGACGAAGTGGTTCGCAGTTATTACGGCAATTCGGTTGGTCACTGGGAGGGCGAGCAAGGGAAGAAAGACACGCTCGTGGTCGATTCGATCGGTTATAACGAGAAGTTCTGGTTTACGAACGGCGGCCTGCCGCATACAGAAGCGCTGCATCTGACCGAACGGTTCTCCCGACCGGATCTGAACACGTTAAAGTATGAGGTGACGGTGGACGATCCGCGAACTTATACAAGACCCTGGACCGGCGGCTGGACCGTCCAGTGGGTTCCGAATGAGGAGATCCAGGAATATTTCTGCGAAGAGAATGCGGAATCGACGTTCCTTCGTTGATCCGCCGAGGAAACAGCTATGAGACTTTGCTTTGCGTCCGGTTTAATTGCGCTCGGGATGATGGCCGTCATGCCGGCGATGGCTCATCACTCTTTCGAGGCTGAGTACGACGGGTCGCGCACCGCGACGCTTACCGGGGTTGTCACCAAGGTCGACTGGGTAAATCCGCACGCTTACATCTTTATCAACATGAAAGATGAGTCGGGCGCGGTGAAAGAGCTTCGGTTCGAGCTGGGTCCGCCTTATGCGCTGGTAAGAAATGGATGGAAGAAGGATACGGTAAAGATCGGCGATACCATCACGGTGGAAGGCGCCGCCCTGGCCAAGGATCCGCGTAACAGTTGGGCGGGATCGCTTCCCACCACTCATCTGCTTCTCCCCAATGGCACCAAGTTGCCCATGAGGTAGTGTGCGGTTTCCTCTCGCGTTGGTCTTGCTGGCTGTTTTCATTGTGTCGGCACCGGCTCAGAGTCCTGAGCCTGCGCCGCGCTGGCCCGATGGCCGGGTGAATCTGGGATCAGTTCCCGGCAAGAAAGGGTACTGGGAGGTTCGGCCCGGCCTTGGCGGATTTCGCGCCGACACCGTTCCTTTCCAGCCCTGGGCCAAGGCGCTCTATGATTACCGGCAGGCGACTTATTCGAAGGACTCGCCGCTGGTGGATTGTAAGGCCGCGCCTGGTCCTTCCTTCTTTAACGCACCGGGGTTTGAGTTCGTGGACGTCCCCGAGCTTAAGAGCATCTTCATCCTGAATATCGCCGGTCCGCATTCATGGCGCGTGATCTATATGGATGGGCGGGGACATCCCAAGCCCGAAGATCTGCGGCCTACGTTTCTGGGCCACTCAATCGGGCATTGGGAGGGCGACACTCTTGTGATTGATTCCGTGGGGTTCAATGAAAAGCAGTGGGCCGCCGGGGCGTTTCCTACTACCTCGCAGCTTCATATGATCGAGCGGATCTCGCGACCTGACCTCAAGACTCTTACTTATGAGGCGACCATCGACGACCCCGGGGCTTATACGAAACCCTGGACCGGTCGCTGGACGATTAATGCGAAGACAGCTTCGTCCTGGGTGGCAGGCGGCGAGATGTTCGAGTATATTTGCGAAGACGCCGACCGGTAGAAGTCATTTCCGGTATTGCTGGTCGGTGACCTGTTCCATCCAGACGACGACCTCTCCATTCAATCTTTCCTGAAGTGCGATATGCGTCATCGCGGTGGTCGGTGTTGCGCCGTGCCAGTGCTTTTCGTCGGGAGAGAACAAGACTACATCGCCGGGGCGGATCTCCTCGACGGGTCCGCCGTCGCGCGGCACCCAGCCGCGCGGCGGGTTCGAAAGTGACGATTGCGCCCTATCAAGCGTCGGATCGGGCGCGTGAAAAAGCGGTTATGTGCGAACCGAGCCCGTGAACCATTCCGAGGTCTGGGAAATACGTGCGCGCTCGGAAAGCAGGCGCGAAGTGGTCGAATAGAGCTGTGATTACACGGTACCGAATCTCGCTCGAAGGCGTTGTGCAGGGTGTGGGATTCCGGCCGTTCGTGAAGAAGCTGGCGGATCGCTTTCGGCTTCCGGGGATTGCGTTCAATACGGCGGGCGGGTTGGTGGTGGAGATTGAGACTGCTCGCGAAGACGAAGCGCGGCGGTTTCTGTCGGCTCTATGTTGTGAGGCTCCAGCCGCGGCCAGGATTGAGCGGTGCGCGATGGGGACTGTCACTTTTGAGGTCGGTTACGACTCGTTTCGTATTCTGCCGAGCGCGGCTCGAGATCAGAGCTTTACTCTGATTTCACCCGATCTTGCTACCTGCCTGGATTGTCTTGCGGAGATCGCGAATCCGGCGGATCGGCGGTTCGGATACGCCTTCACCAACTGCACCAATTGCGGTCCGCGGTATACGATTACGCTCTCCACTCCTTATGACAGAGCAAATACCACGATGCGCGGTTTTCCGCTATGCGCGGACTGTGCCGCGGAGTATGCGGATGTTTGCGATCGGCGTTTTCATGCCGAACCGGTGGCTTGTCCAGCTTGCGGTCCGCGGCTCTCCATGGAGACTCGCGAGGCGGTGGCGGCGCTGGAAGCGGGGCAAATCCTGGCGATAAAAGGGCTCGGCGGATTCCAGCTGGCTTGTGACGCTTTCCGAAGCGAAGCGGTGGACAGGCTACGCGAGCGGAAACGCCGCAGCCGTAAGCCGTTCGCGGTCATGATGCGCGATCAGCAAACGGTCGAGCAATATTGTGTCGTCGATGACGCGGATTGCGAAGCGCTGGCCAGCGTCTCAGCTCCCATCGTTTTACTTCGGATGCGCGACAGGACTGCGTTCCCCGAAGGTCTCGCTCCCGGCCTCGACTATCTCGGGGTCATGCTGCCTTATACGCCTCTGCATCACCTGCTTTTTGCGGGAACCCTGAACTGTCTGGTGATGACGAGCGGCAATATCAGCGAGGAACCGATCGTTATCGGTAATGAAGAAGCAGCGGAAAAGCTCTCGCTGCTGGCGGACCGGCTGTTGACTCACAACAGGGACATCTTCATGCGCGTGGACGATTCCGTCGTGAGGAATTTTGAAGGCGCCCCCAGGGTGCTGAGGCGGGCGCGAGGGTTCGCTCCCGCGGCCATCCCGCTAAGCCGCGAGATGCCTGAGGTACTGGCCGCCGGCGCGGAATTGAAGAACACGTTTTGCCTCACCCGCGGCAGCTACGCGATTCTGAGCCAGCACATCGGCGATATGGAGAACCTCGAGACGCTGGAGTTCTTCGAAGAGACCTTATGTAACCTGCAAAGCACTTATCAGGCGACGCCGCGACTCATTGCGCACGACCTGCATCCCGACTATCTCAGCACTCGATGGGCAATAGGCCGGTCAGAACCGAAGCTCGCCGTTCAACATCACCATGCGCATATCGCGAGTTGCATGGCGGAGAACGGCTTGCGGGGAAAGAGTCATCGGCGTCGCGTTTCGACGGCGCCGGATTCGGGACCGATGGCCAGATCTGGGGCGGCGAGTTCCTGGTTTGCGACTACGCGGGGTTTGAACGATGCGCTCATCTGCGTTATGTCCCGCTGCCGGGGGGAGACAGGGCGGCGAAGCAGGGATGGCGCATGGCGGCTTCACATTTATACGATGCGCTTGGGCCAGACTACCGGGCTCTCGACCTTCCGTGCTGGAGCGCGGCGCCCGCCGCTACCTGGAAGCTGCTCGACAAGGTCATCGCTAAAGGCGCGATGATGACTTCCAGTTGCGGACGTCTTTTTGATGCGGTATCCGCGATTTGCGGCATCAGTGGGGAGAGTAGTTACGAAGGGGAATCGGCTATGTTACTCGAAGAGGCGGCGCGTGACGAGGGTGACGAACAGTACGAAGTATTGTTGCGGACCGACACGGTTCCATGGACGATTGATACGCGGGCGCTGATCGCTCAGATCGCGCGGGACATCTCATCGGGACGGTCTCCGCGAGCGGTCTCCCGTGGTTTTCATAACGCGATGGCGTTGATGATTGCGTCGGTTTGCGGCGCGCTTCGCGAAAGGAACGGCTTGGACAAAGTCTGTCTCAGCGGCGGCACTTTCCAGAACTTCACGCTTCTTGCGCAGGCTGTCAGGCTGTTAAGACAACGCGGCTTTCAGGTCTTTCTGCACTCCCTGGTGCCGCCGAACGATGGCGGCCTTTCTCTGGGCCAGGCCGTAATAGCGGCAAATTTTCTGGAAAGGATTTGATTTCCTATGTGTCTGGCTATTCCGGGCCGAATCAGTTCCCTGCACGACAATCTGGGCGTGCCGATGGCTAGGGTGGACTTCGGCGGCATCACGCGCGATGCGTGCCTCTCTTATCTGCCCGAGGCGCAGATCGGCGACTACGTCCTGGTTCATGTGGGCTTTGCAATCAGCAAAGTCGACGAAGAGGAAGCGGCGCGCACTTATCAGTATCTGGCCGAGATGGATCAGCTTAACCGAACTGGACGACGGGGCTGAGTACGGCCAGCAGAGCCCGCGCGAAGGAGAGATCAGCCATGAAGTACCTTGACGAATATCGCGATCAGCAGGTGGCGCAGAAGATTGTCGAGGAGATCAAACGCACGGCGACGCGTCCGTGGGTTCTGATGGAAGTGTGCGGTGGACAGACGCACTCGATCGTGAGATATGGCCTCGACTGGCTTTTGCCCGAGCAGGTAGAGCTGGTACACGGACCGGGCTGTCCGGTATGCGTGACTCCGCTCGAGATGATCGACCGGGCGCATGCAATCGCGCGGAAGCCGGATGTTATTTTCTGCTCGTTCGGCGATATGCTCCGGGTTCCGGGTTCGGACGGCGACTTGTTCCGGATCAAGGCCGAAGGCGCGAACATCCGCGTCGTCTATTCACCGCTCGACTGCCTGAAGATTGCGCGCGCGAACCCCGATAAGCAAGTGGTGTTCTTCGCGATTGGATTCGAGACGACGGCGCCGGCGAACGCGATGTCGGTCTGGCAGGCGCGCGAGCAGGGTATCCATAATTTCTCGGTACTGGTTTCGCATGTGCTGGTGCCCCCTGCTGTCACGGGGATTCTGGAGTCGCCCGGCAATCGAGTGCAGGCATTTCTGGGACCCGGTCATGTGTGTGCGATCGCCGGGTGGACTGAATATGAGCCGATCGTCGACCGCTACCACGTGCCGATTGTGATCACGGGCTTCGAGCCGATCGACATCCTTCAGGGGGTTCTGATGTCGGTCCGGCAGCTTGAACAGGGGCGCGCGGAACTGGAAAACGCGTATACGAGGGCCGTGCGGCGGGAGGGCAACCCTGAGGCGCGAAAGATTGTCGACCGCGTGTTTAAAGTCTGCGACCGAAGCTGGCGCGGTATCGGAGTGATCCCGAAGAGCGGTTACCGCTTGTCCGAGGAGTTTCGGCACTTCGACGCGGAACGAATCTTCGAAGTGGAAGATATCTGCACGAAAGAACCTTCCATCTGTATCAGCGGCGAGATTCTTAAGGGA
The DNA here is from genome assembly GCA_963831795.1 of Terriglobia bacterium. Lineage (GTDB taxonomy): Bacteria > Acidobacteriota > Terriglobia > Bryobacterales > Bryobacteraceae > BOG-234. Next base: position 41,574 of record CAWHSB010000005.1, read on the forward strand.
CTCAGTAAGCCTCTGGATTGTCCCGCTTTCGGTAAGCAGTGCACGCCTGAGAATCCTTTGGGCGCGACTATGGTGTCGGCTGAGGGCGCGTGCGCGGCTTATTACAGCTATGGCCGGCATCTTGTACAAGTGGAAGCCCTGGAAAGTAAATGATGGGGAGTAAATGAGCGCCACCGACTTTGTGCTTTCCTGCCCCGTGCCTGTTACCGAGCGCAAGACGATCATCATGGGTCATGGCAGCGGAGGCAAGCTGACCGCCCAGCTTGTGCACGATCTCTTTCTTCCCGCCTTCGACAATGACTACCTGCGCAAGCTGGACGATCAGGCGGTTTTTACCGCCGGCTCTGCGCGCTTGGCGTTTACTACCGATTCGTTTGTGGTGACCCCGCTCTTTTTCCCCGGCGGCGATATCGGCGAACTTGCGGTCAACGGGACAGTGAATGATCTCGCGATGAGCGGCGCGCGGCCCCTGTTTCTTTCGGCGGCTTTCATTATGGAGGAAGGCCTGCCGATGGAGGAACTTTCGCGAGTCGTCGAATCGATGGCGCGGGCGGCTCGGGCGGCAGGCGTAGCGATTGTGACCGGAGATACGAAAGTTGTCAACCGGGGTTCGGCGGACAAGCTCTTCATTACGACGTCGGGCGTGGGTCTTGTCCGGGATGGGATCACGATTTCCGCTTCGAACGCGCGAATCGGCGACGACATCATCATCAGCGGCACGATTGCGGATCATGGGATGGCGGTGATGTCGGTCCGGGAAGGACTTGAGTTCGAAGGCGCCATCGAGTCCGATACAGCGCCCTTACATTCCCTGGTTGAGGCGATGCTGAACGCCGGCGAAGTTCACGTTTTGCGAGACCCGACCCGCGGGCGGACTCGCAACCTCGCTGTGCGAGATCGCGGCAGCTTCGTCCGTCGGAATACAAATAGAGGCAACCCGCGTGCCCGTGCGGGAAGAAGTAAAAGGCGCATGCGAAATACTCGGGCTCGACCCGTTATTTGTGGCCAATGAGGGCAAGCTGGTGGCATTTGTTCCGCATGAATCGTCGGAGAGGATCTTGCGCGCGATGCGGCTCACTTCAGAGGGCGCGGAAGCTCGCATAATCGGCCGTGTCACAGGCGATCATCCCGGAATGGTTCAGCTTAAAACGGAGATCGGCGGCACACGGATACTCGATCTGCCCTTTACAGAACAATTGCCGCGGATCTGTTAATTTCTTTTAATATTTTGTATCTGTCAGCACTTTGCCGAGTTGATTCCCCATCCGATACGGAAGACACTACTTGACGGAGGAGTAAATTGCCCATGCCGGCAGAAGTAGCTCCGTACGGCCGCTCGACGCAAAAGGCACCGGCCGTTAAAGAAGTTCATGTCCTCTGGATTACGGCGGGTCTTGGTTGCGATGGCGATTCGGTATCCATCACAGCCGCTACGCAGCCCAGTGTCGAGGACGTCCTCCTGGGCGCGATCCCAGGGCTTCCCAAGGTTCACTTACATAATCCCGTTCTTGCTTATGAAGTCGGCGACGATTTCATGAAGTATTGGTATGAGGCGGAGAAGGGAAGGCTCGAACCCTTTGTGCTTGTCGTGGAAGGTTCGATACCTAACGAAAAGATCAAGAAAGAAGGCTACTGGGCCGCGCTTGGCACAAATCCGAGCACTGGCCAGCCTATAACCACCTGTGAGTGGATTGATCGCCTGGCGCCGAAAGCCACCGCTATCGTGGGCGCCGGTACGTGCGCAACCTACGGCGGAATTCACGCCATGGAGGGGAACCCCACGGGGTGTATGGGACTGGCCGACTATCTTGGCTGGGGCTGGAAATCCAAGGCGGGATTGCCGATCGTGAATGTGCCCGGTTGCCCGGTGCAGCCGGATAATTTCATGGAGACCCTGCTGTATCTGCTGTATCAACTTGCCGGGCTCGCGCCGATGATTCCGCTCGACGATCAGTTGCGCCCGAAGTGGCTTTTTGGAGCCACGGTGCACGACGGGTGCGACCGCGCCGCTTACTACGAACAGGGCGATTTTGCCGACGACTATAATTCCCCCAAATGCCTGGTAAAAGTAGGATGCTGGGGTCCCGTGGTCAATTGCAACGTGCCGAAGCGGGGCTGGATGGCAGGCATTGGCGGCTGCCCGAACGTCGGAGGCATCTGTATTGGCTGCACGATGCCGGGTTTCCCGGATAAATTCATGCCGTTTATGGACGAACCTCCGGGAGCCCGGCTCTCTTCGACATTTATCGGGCCTTACGGAGCCGCTGTCCGGGCACTCCGCAGTATTACAAACCATACCGTCAACAAAGAACCGAGCTGGCGGCATACCGGCAGGAAACTTACAACGGGTTATCAGCCGCGCGCTTTTTAGCGGGTGCTGAAGGGTCGCCTGACGCTCCCTTCCGGTCGCGGCTCGGAAGGTGGTCGCGAGTCGGGAGGTGGTCGCGGCTCGATCAGGTGGGATCAGGGCATAAGGAGCTAATTTTAATGGCCACAGTTACAGATCCGGCAGTATCCAGCCAGAGCTCGCAGCGCCGGCTGGTCGAGATGAACTGGGATCCGATTACGCGGATCGTGGGCAGTCTCGGCATTTATACGAAGATCGACTTTGAAAACCGGCAAGTTGCCGAGTGTCACAGCACGTCGTCCATTTTTCGCGGGTACAGCATTTTCATGAAGGGCAAAGACCCGCGCGACGCGCACTTCATCACCAGCCGGATCTGTGGCATCTGCGGGGACAACCATGCGACCTGCGCCTGCTACGCACAAAACATGGCCTTCGGCGTCCGGCCGCCGGATATGGCCGAGTGGATCGTCAATCTGGGCGAAGCCGCGGAGTACATGTTCGATCACAACCTGTATCAGGACAACCTGGTGGGTGTGGACTTCTGCGAACAGATGGTGAAAGAGACCAATCCGGGCGTGCTGGCGAAGGCCGAGAAGACATTGTCTCCGAACGCCAACCTGCATGGATATAAGACGATCGCAGACATCATGCGGGCGTTGAACCCGTTCACCGGATCGTTTTATCGCGAAACGCTGCAGATGAGCAGAATGACGCGCGAAATGTTCTGCCTTATGGAAGGCCGGCACGTTCATCCTTCGACGCTCTATCCGGGCGGCGTGGGAACCGTTCCGACGGTTCAATTGTTCACCGATTACATGGTTCGGCTGATGAAGTACGTTGAGTTCATGAAGAAGGTGGTGCCGCTGCACGACGATCTGTTCGACTTCTTCTATGAAGCTTTGCCGGGCTATGAGAAGGTCGGTCAGCGGCGTATTCTGCTCGGTTGCTGGGGTTCGTTCCAGGATCCCGAAGTATGCGATTACGAGTACAAGAATATGAACAAGTGGGGCAAGGCCATGTACGTCACCCCCGGCGTCGTGGTGGATGGCGAACTTGTTACGACCAATCTGGTGGATATCAATCTCGGTATTCGGATCTTACTGGGCAGCTCCTACTACGATTCCTGGGAAAACGAGGAGATGTTCGTGACTCACGATCCGCTGGGTAATCCGGTGGATCGGAATCATCCCTGGAACCAGACGACGACGCCTCGTCCGCAAAAGCGTGACTTCAAGAACAATTACTCGTGGGTCATGTCTCCGCGCTGGTACGACAAGCGTACGGGAGATTACCTGGCGCTCGACACAGGCGGCGGACCGATCGCTCGTTTCTGGGCGACCGCGCTCGCCGGCATCGTCGATATCGGCTATATCAAGGCTACGGGTAAGAGCGTCAAGATTTATCTTCCGAAGACGGCCGGGATGCCCGAGGTGGAGTTCGAATGGAAGATTCCGAAGTGGAGTAATGCGATTGAGCGAGACCGCGCTCGCACCTACTTTCAGGCCTATGCCGCGGCGGCTGCGCTATACTTCGCGGAACGGGCGATGAAGGAACTGCACAGGGGCAACACGCAGACATTCCGGGACTTCAAGGTGCCGGAAAACGGCATCGGTTGTGGCTTCCACGAAGCTGTACGGGGCGTGCTGTCCCATCACGTGGTTATCCGTGACGGTAAGATCGCGAATTACCACCCTTATCCGCCCACACCCTGGAACGCCAATCCGCGCGACATCTATGGAACTCCCGGGCCCTACGAGGACGCCGTTCAGAACACTCCTATCTTTGAAGAGAATGGACCGGAGAACTTCAAGGGTATCGACATCATGCGCGCGGTGCGGAGCTTCGATCCCTGCCTGCCGTGCGGCGTTCATATGTATCTCGGCAACGGCAAGCAGCTTGACGTAAGGCACTCACCGATGTTCGGGGCGCAGACGCATTAGGTCGAGATGGCGACAGCGGACGAGGAACGCGCCCGACGTATCGAAGAACTGGTTCGGCAGATCGAGCAGATCCCGGATCCTGAAAGCCGCGAGTGCGCCCAAAAAGCAATGGAGGCGATTCTCGAGCTTCATGGAGCGGGACTGGAGCGGATGATGGAGCTTGTACTCGAGGGAGGCTCGTCGGGTGAAGCGGCTGTACGGCGCTTTACCAATGACAGCCTGGTTTCGAGCCTCCTCATCCTGCACGATCTGCACCCGGACGACGTTGAGACCCGCATTGGAGAAACTCTCCGTAAGATGCACGCCCAGGCTGAACTTGTCGGCGTGTTCGACGGGGTTGTGCGGGTCCGTCTGTCCGGAGAACGTTGTGGGTTAAAGGAGAGCGTCGAGGCGGCAATTTGCGCCATTGCTCCGGACGTGACCGAAGTGGTGATCGAAGAGCGGCCTGCCGAGGGATTCGTTCCGCTCGCAGCATTGGGGATGGCGATTCCGGGAGCCGTGTGAAATGGCTCCGGCTTCGGTAGCCTCGCTTCGAAAATTCGTCCGTCCGCGAGAGACCGAAGAACGTTGCGATCTCTGCGGGGTTTCGCTGCCCTCAGGTCACATTCATCAGTTCGATCCGCCGACCCGCCGCATTCGCTGCGCGTGCAGTGGCTGCGGAGCCATACCTTCGGAAAGCTGGCGCGAAATTCCGCGCCGGATAATCGCCTTGCCGGATTTTCGATTAAGCGACATGCAGTGGGACGATCTTATGATTCCCATCTCGCTCGCATTTTTTTCTTACAGCTCACCCGCGGGTCGCGTTGTGGCTTTGTATCCAGGGCCAGCCGGCGCGGCCGAATCGGCGCTTCGTCTGGAATCGTGGCGGGAGATCTCGGATGCGAATCCCGCATTACAGCGTTTACAGCCGGACGTGGAAGCGTTGGTCGTAAACCGTGTCGGCGCGGCGCGAGAATACTTCATAACTCCGATCGATGAGTGCTACAGACTGGTGGGGCTCATTCGGATGCATTGGCGGGGGCTTTCGGGCGGCGCCGTCGTGTGGGGCGAGATTGGACGATTTTTTGACGACCTGCGAAGGAAGGGAGCTTGACAGCCACTATGACACCGGCCCTGAATTTCGCAATCGAGGGCGCGGAAGCGGTGCCCTTTGCGGCCGTGCCGACTATCGCGTTCCGCCTGAATGTTCAGTGTCCGCTGGCTACCCAGCCGATCCAGAGTGTCGCGATTCGGTGTCAGATTCAGATCGAAGCGCAAAGGCGGAATTACAAGCCTGAAGAAAAAGCCGGTTTGCGCGATCTGTTCGGCGAACCAGACCGCTGGAGCCAGACATTGCGGCCGCTACTGTGGTCGCACGCTTCCATCACGGTGCCGGGGTTTGAGGGAGCGGTGAAGGTCGAGTTGCCTGTGGCCTGTACGTTCGATTTCAATGTCGCGGCTGCCAAGTATTTTCACGCGATCGAAGAAGGCGATGCTCCTTTGGTGTTCCAGTTCAGCGGTACGATCTTCTATGCGGCGGCGGACGGATCCATCCAGATCGCGCAGATCGGTTGGGACCGGGAGTCACGGTTCCGACTGTCGGCGCGTGTGTGGCGGGAGATGATGGATCTCTACTATCCGAACAGCGCGTGGCTGCGTCTGAGGCGCGACGTCTTCCAACGTCTGCTCGCGCACAAGCAACAGCAGGGATTGGCGACCTGGGAAGAGGCGATCGAGCATCTGTTGCCGGCAGCAAAGAAGCAGGCGGCATCATGAACTTCGAACCTCTGGAGAAGATCGCGAATGCGGTCCTCTATGAGGGCTTCCTGCTTTATCCGTATCGGAAGTCGTCGTTCAAGAACCAGCAGCGATGGCATTTCGGGACGCTGGGTCCAGTGGGCGGATCCGACCCCTCGGTGATGCGGACTCAGTGTCTGGTGGAGGGTAACGGTCAGACGCGCGTGAACTTGAAGGTTCGATTCCTGCAGGACGAGATCGAGCGTGAACTGACGTGCGGGGATCTTGCGCTTGCGACCGGAAGTGTGCGGCGCGAGTTTCAGTTTCCTCCGCTTGAAGGCGCGGTCGAGATTGAATCTGCGCCGGTGGAAGTGAAGAACGCCGGGCTTTTTCGGCTGACCGTGCGCATCTGTAATACTGCGCCGGCGGGTGCGGAAAAACCACCGGCGACAAGATCGCCGGCGCCACCGCTTGGGCCCCACATGCTTTCGGCTCATACGCTGCTTGGCGTTCTCGATGGCGCATTTGTCTCCCTGTTGGATCCGCCGGAGGAGTACCGCGCCGCCGCTTCAGCTTGTCACAATATCGGTACCTGGCCGGTGCTTGCCGGGCGCGAGGGCGAGCGACAGTTTATGCTCTCGTCTCCGATTATTCTTTACGATTACCCGCAGATTGCGCCGGAGAGCGTCGGCGATTTCTTCGACGGAACCGAAATCGATGAGATGCTCACGCTGCGGGTTCTTACTTTGAGCGATCACGAAAAGGAGGAGCTTCGCGGGGGCGGCGATCACGCTCGCGAGATTCTGGATCGTACCGAGTCGCTGCCACCCGAGCAGGTTGCGAAGATGCATGGGGCGATCCGGGGTTTACGCAAAACCCGCCTCGAGTTCCGCAAAGGCGATCGGGTTCGCCTGCGTCCGCGCAAAAAGGCCGACATTTTCGACATTGCTCTGGAGGGCAAGGTCGCGATCGTTGAATCCGTGGAGCGCGACTTCGAGGATCGCGTGCACCTCGCCGTTACCGTGGAAGACGATCCGGGCCGTGATTTCGGAATCGCGCGCCAGATCGGTCATCGGTTCTTCTTCTCGCCCGAAGAGGTTGAACTGCTGTGAAGATTCTGGTCGCGGGCATCGGGAACATCTTCATGGGCGACGATGCGTTCGGGTGTGAAGTGGTGAAGAAGCTTGCCGTGCGCGCGTTGCCCGCGGACGTTCGATTAGTCGACTATGGGATCCGGGGTCTGGATCTGACGTACGCGCTGCTGGATCATCCCGATCTGACGATCCTGATCGATGCGATACATCGCGGCGGCGCACCTGGGACGCTTTATACAATCGAACCCGAGGTGGACTCCGGCAGCGATGGCATGATGGACACTCACAGCATGGACCCGGTGCGTGTTCTTCAAGCCGCGCGCACGATGGGCGGGGGGGCCGGACGTGTTCTGCTGGTGGGGTGCGAGCCTGGAGACCTCGGCGGCGAAGAAGGCCGCATGGGGCTGACGCCACCCGTAGCCGCGGCGATCGACGAAGCGGCCAACATGGTTGAGGAGTTGATTCAGAAGGAATTGACTCGGAAAGAAGTGGAGACATACATATGAGGGCATTAGGAAAAATCGCGCTCGCGCTCGTCGTTATCGCAGTTGTCGTGTCGCTCCCGGATGTGAAGCGGTACATCCGCATCAGCACGATGTAAGCTCCGTGCACGAGCTTTCCATCGCGTTGAGCCTCGTCGAAGGCGCGGAGGAGGAAGTCGCGCGTCAGGGCGGCGGCCGCGTCTATTCGGTTCATCTGAAGCTTGGTCCGTTGTCGGGGGTTGTCAAAGAGGCGCTGCTGTTCTCTTACGATCTGGCCTGCGCTGGAACTTGTCTCGAAGGGTCGAGCCTCGTGATTGAAGAGGTTCCGCTCCGGATCGCCTGTGCGAAATGCGGCGAGGAACGGGGCGCGGTTTCGCTGCAGTGTTTGCAATGTGTCATGTGCGGATCGGGGGGGCCGGTGGTGAGCGGAAATGAACTGGAGATGGTCGCACTGGAGATGCAGGCTTGACCCCGACGGATTCCATTGCAGCGAATAAGCAGCCCCGTCTGATCGAGGTTCGCCAGAAGGTTCTGAACAAGAACGACATGGCCGCGCGCGCCCTGCGCGACCGCTTTCAGCAGGCGGGAGTCTGCGTTATCAGCCTGGTTTCGAGCCCCGGATCGGGTAAGACCGCGTTTCTCGAACGTGTTTTGACCTCCCTGCGTCCGGACCATCGCGTGGCCGCGCTGGTTGGCGACCTCGCAACAGATAACGATGCGGTCCGGCTGGCGCGGAGTCAGGTTCCCGTCAAGCAGATCTGCACCGGGACGATTTGCCATCTGGACGCGAGCATGGTGGAACGCGCAATCGAAGACTGGAATCTCGCAGATCTGGATTTTCTTTTTATTGAGAACGTCGGCAATCTTGTTTGTCCGTCGAGCTACGACTTGGGCGAGAACGCCCGCGCCGTCCTTCTTTCCGTTACCGAAGGCGAGGACAAGCCGTTGAAGTATCCCACGATCTTTCAGGGCGCGGATGCGGCGATCATTACGAAGATGGATCTGGCGGCGGCGGTGGAGTTTTCGTCTGAAACCGCTCACAGGAATATCGAACGCGTGGGGCCGGGCATTGATGTATTTGAAATCTCCACGAAGACGGGATTGGGCGTTCAGGCGGTTCTGCGGTGGTTTAGTTCGCGGCGTCAGGCGTAACAACGGTTTCGTGTGACACTGGTTTCGTGTTGAAGAATTTGACCATCACCCTTTCCGAGGAAGTCGCGAATTGGGCGCGAAAGGAGGCCGCCGAAGAGAACACTTCCGTTGCCCGGCTCGTGGGTAAGATGCTGGAAGCGCAGATGCGGCAGACTGACGATTACCAGGAAGCTTACCATCGGTGGCAGAGTATTAAACCCATGGAAATCGACGCAGAGCATCGGCTGTCGCGCGAAGACGCTCGTGCCTGATGGCGTCTTCGTGGATAGCAACGTTCTTCTCTACTCCTTCGACTCCCGGGACCCTGTCAGGCGAGATCAGGCAAGACATTGGCTCGATCATCTCTGGCGCACGGGCGGAGGCCGGATGAGCTGGCAAGTGCTGCATGAGTTTTACACCAACGCCATTCGTAAGTTGGGTGTGCCATCGCTCGAAGTGCGTGAAATTGTGTCGGTGTTTAGCCGATGGCGACCCGTGGGCATCGATTTCGCAGTCGCGGAAGGCGGCTGGTCCTGGATGGATCGTGCGCAGTTATCTTACTGGGACAGCCTCATTCTGGCCTCTGCTGAACGGCTGGGCTGCTCATTGCTCCTCAGCGAAGATTTCAGTCCGGCAGGAGCTATGAGGGTATTCGAGTCGTGAGCCCGTTTGAGCGCGGGCCGCAGGAAGCAGTCCACTAAGCGCTATGTCCGAAGACGCGCGCCTCACTCGTCTAACGGCTATCTGCAGTTCATTTCCCGAGGCTGAACGGCAGAGCAAGGGAGATCACGCGAGCTTTCTTGTGCGGAAGAAAGTATTCGCATACTACCTGCACAATCATCACGGCGATGGAATCGTCTCCATCTGCGCCAAGACTCTTCCCGGCAACAATGTGACTCTGATTGCGGCGAACCCTTCGAAATTCTATTCGCCCGCGTACATCGGCCCAAGAGGCTGGCTCGGGCTGCGCCTCGACCAGGGCGAAATCGATTGGGACGAAGTAAGGGAACTGATCGCCGGCAGCTACCTGCAAACCGCTCCCAAACGTCTTGCGGCGCTGGTCAGAATTGACGATTAGCGATTATTCCGCCAGAGCCTTGTGGACGAACTGAACGGCCATCGAGCCTTCACCGACCGCCGATGCCACCCGCTTTACGCTGCCGGACCGGATATCCCCGACCGCGAAGACTCCAGGCACACTGGTTTCGAGCATGTATGGCGCCCGATGCTGGAGGGGCCAGTCCTGTCCAAGGTCGGTGCCTGTTTTGACGAAGTTTTTGGCGTCCATGGCAACACATCCGCTCAGCCATCCGGTATTCGGCTCCGCCCCGGTCATCAGAAACATATGCCGGATGTTGTGCGTGTCGCTTACGCCGGTCGTCTTGTCCCGCCATCGGATTCGTTCCAGATGCCCGTTGCCCTCGATCGCTTCCACTTCAGTCCTCGGCCTTACGGTGATCTCCTTACAGGCTTCGATTCTTGAAATCAGATAACGAGACATGGTTTCGGCAAGTCCCGGGCCGCGAACCAGGACGTTCACATGCCTGGCGGAATTCGAAAGGAAGACCGCCGCCTGACCCGCGGAGTTTCCTCCACCTACAATGGCAACCTCTTCGTCGCTGCAGACCTGAGCTTCGAGGCGCGTTGCGCCGTAGTAAACGCCGACGCCGTTGAACTGGTTGAGGTTCGGCAACGGAAGCTGCCGGTATTGAGCACCCGCGGCAATTACGATGCTGCGCCCATGGACCGATCCTCCATCGTCAAGCGAAATCGTGTAGGGCGATCGGCCGCACTTCAGCTCGGCGGCGGATCGAGCGACCGCGATATGTGCTCCGAATTTCTCCGCCTGGATGAAGGCCCGGCGGGTGAGACCCTCTCCCGAGATGCCGGTCGGAAATCCCAGGTAGTTCTCGATTTTCGAGCTGGTACCCGCCTGTCCGCCCGGCGCGCCACTCTCGACCACCAGCACATTCAGCCCTTCTGAGGCGCCGTAGACCGCGGCGGCGAGTCCGCCAGGGCCGGCGCCAACCACGATGAGGTCATACACCGACGATTCCTCAATGCCGGCATTCAGCCCGAAACATTCCGCGGCCTCGGCGTTAGTGGGGTTTCTGAGAATCAGCTTGCCGCTGCAGATCAATACGGGGATGTCGGTAACGGCGAAATGGAACTGATCGAGAAAAGTCTGAACGTCAGCGTCCCGTTCGACATCGATATAGTGGTGCGGATGGCCGTTACGTGTGAGGAACTCTCTCAGCCGCAGAGTGTCTCCCGAATGGCTCGATCCGACCAGCACCGCGTCCCCCACGGAATGAGAAATCAGATAAAGGCGGCGCCGCAGGAATGCGGTGAGGAACATCTCGCCGAGGGCAGCGTCAGTTTGCATCATGCGCTGCAGATCGGCTCGTTCGATTTCGAGGAGAGAACTCGCCTCGCACGCCCGGCATCTCACCAGACTGCGCCGCCCGGAAAGCTGATTCACTTCTCCAGTGAAGGCGCCGCGTTCGAGAATTCTCAGGGCTGATTCGCCACTGGTTGAAACGCTGACGATCTCAATGCTGCCTTCGAGAACAACAAAAACGCCGTGGGTGGCGTCGCCTTGTTCGAACAGTATTTCGCCCGGGCTCGCTTTGCGCGTCCGGCCGAATGGCATCAGGCGCGCAATCTGCTCGTCGTCCAGTCGCGGGAACATCGCAGTGAGCTCTTCGGTAGATTCGGCCATGATTTTCGGGGTCGGCTGTCCTGGAATCCCTTCACCTTAGCATCGTTTGGAGCACGGGCTGGCCAGAAGAGCGGCGGCCGGCCCTTGGGGAAAAGACATGCATGTTGCATCCGCGCGTTCCGTTCGCGATCTAATGCCAGAAGGGGGGGCGATGAACGATCCGACGGAGATTCTCCTCGCGCACGGTTACATGGTTCTGTTTACCGCGGTCGCGGCCGAGCAGATCGGCGTTCCGATACCCGCGGGACCCGTGCTAATCGCGGCCGGCGCTCTTGCGGGTCTGCACCGGATGAGTTTGCCGGCAGCCTTGTTTCTGGCGGTCGCGGGTTGCCTGTTCAGTGATTCGGTCTGGTATTTCCTGGGACGGCGGCGAGGCGGCCGGATTCTTGGTTTTTTCTGCCGCGTCTCCCTGGAGCCGGACACCTGCGTCTCGAACATGCAGTCGTTCTATTCCCGCTACGGCCCGAAATCGCTTCTGTTCGCCAAGTTCGTTCCGGGGCTGGGCGCGCTGGGGCCGCCGATGGCGGGAGCCGTACATCTTGCGGAATGGAAGTTCTTTTCGCTCGATGCCGGGGGAGCCCTGGCCTGGTCAGGGACCTATTTCGCACTTGGCTGGATATTCCGGACTCAGCTGAAAGAACTCGGTCTTCGTCTGGCGGGATTTGGCGCCTTTGTAGCGACGCGTCGTGGCGCTGGCTCTGGTGCTTTACGTTAGTTTCAAATACCTGCAGCGGCGGCGAATCTACCGATCGCTCAGGATCGCCCGGATTGCGCCTCTGGATTTGCGAAAACGTATGGATGCGGGCGAAAGGCTCACGATCGTGGATCTGCGAAATCCGATTGAATGGCGGGAAGGGTGGATTCCGGGCTCGCTTAAACTCGTGAGCGATGAACTGGATTCGATGGTTGCCACGTTTGAACCCGGCGAAGTCGTTCTTTATTGCTCGTGTCCGAATGAGGCGGGAAGCGCGCGGGCGGCGCTGCGCCTGAAGCGGAGGGGAGTTCGTTCGGTGCGGCCGCTGGACGGCGGTTTCACCCGCTGGCAGGCGCTCGGATTTCCGGTAGAAGTTCCTCTTGTGCAGGCGGCAGTGGCGGGCGGAGGTGGTCCAGAACCAGCCCCCTCCTGCCGCCCGGCGCCGAACGTGCCTACCGCTTGACAGGTTTGCCGAAGACTTCGATCTTGCCGACATCAACCCAGCCGCCGGGTCCGTGGCCGCTTCCCGGCATCAGGTCCGTATAGCCGACTTCGTCAACTTTGCTCAGATCGGGGTCTTTGACCCAGTTTCCGGTTACTACCACTTTCTCGATATTCAACTTCTTCCAGCGCACATCGGCGATCGAAAATTCGTTCGTGTGCCAGTCTGTGATCGATCCGTCGCCATGATCCCCCACCAGCCACGTCCCATCCGCGAGCTTGACGATCGGATGGACCTGTTGAAAACCGGAGGTCTTCGTTACCCAGCGGATCATTGCCAGGCCAGTGAGATCGACGTAGTTATTCTTATCCCGAAGCGCAATTGCGCACGGCGTGGAGCACAGTCCATTCCAGAGATGGGTCGGGTTGGTGGGACTGTTCGGGGTTCCCAGCAGCTGAATTTCCTTAGCCGTCGTGCCGTAGAGTTTGAGCTCCAGATTCGGGTTCTCGGTCGCCTGGCTGGGATCGACCGGGTGCTCCCCTTTGGCCGTCGATGGCTTCCATTCCTCGCTGAGAAACAGCGGCCGGTTCGGCAGGACTCCGGGAACGTTTGGGCCGCTGGCAGCGGCGGCCTCGGCTGCCGCCGCGGGCTTCTGCGCCGAGACGCAGGGAATCATGCAAAAAGGAAGAAGGACGGCGAGGGACTTCGAATTCAGGCGCATCAGAGCAAATCTCCTGTTCATTATCGTTTATTGATTGTATCCCCATGGCCATCGGCCGGAATATCAGTGGTCACGAGTGCGATAGAATCGTGTTTACGCACCCGTAGCTCAGCTGGATAGAGCGTTTGCCTCCGAAGCAAAAGGTCGCCTGTTCGAATCAGGCCGGGTGCACCACTAACCTTTCCCCCTACAGCCGATTCCACTGCTTACCGTCGTTTCTTCGCAAAAGGCCGTTCGGGACTGTGCCCGATTGGTGAACATCACGACGGGAAGTGAATGGCGACCGCTCGCCTGCGGCGGGAATCCTTACCCCTGATTTGCGTGGTGCAGGAGAAGCCAGAACTCGAAGCAGGGGCAACTGAGCGCAACGTTGACGCCAATTGACCCGGCTTCTCGAATTACCGTTATGAAGTTCGACCTGTGATTAGGTTCTGGATTGTGATCGGTGTCGAGGAGCAACCAACACTCGTCCGTGTCCTCAATGCCTATTTCATTGCGCTTTGCAATCAGACGATTCAAGACGTGTTGAGGCGACGACTTTGTGTTCAGTGTCGGATCGACTATGATCTCAACGCGGGGAATCTTGAAGAAATCGAAGTATTGCTTGGGCGCGTATCTGTCGTCGCAGGCTATCAGGAAAAGGCTTGCGTCACGATAGGTTTCCGGCTCGAGATCCCGAGTCAGGGGACGGGGCTCGCGGTGTAGCAAGCTCAAGACGGCGTCCCTTCGTCTTCCATCAGTCGTATCCGCCAAGAAACGGAACGGCTCCGAAACGGCCCTGCAGGTAGTGCTTGCGGATTTCAAGATCATTGCGAAAAAAGTCGTCGCACGCGGCACTTTTGCAAACCAAATCTCGTCCGTCGCCGAAGAGATTCGAGTAGACTCACGTGCGTCCATGCCTCTAGCCAGTGAACGAGCTGGGATAGCTGTAGCAGTCGTCCGTTCACGTCCGATTCGTGGATTAGCTCGAGGGGCACGAGTTCTCCCGCGCGGCTCGATGCGCGCAGCCATTGTTCATCGGGCGCGCCCGCACCTTCTGGAACCAACCTCAGCGACTTCCTCGTCCGAGAGGGGCCGGCGGACCGTTACAAGCTGTTCGATCCCGGTTGATGTAGAGCGGAGGAATTTGCTCGCGAAGTCGATTAGCTCTGCGTCCTTCGTGAGCCGGCCGTTCAAATTCTGGTCGGCCTGCTGCGGTGGTATGAGGCTGAGGGTAAAGAACCAGACGATGACGTGGACGAGTTCATCCGGAATGTCCTGCAGGCCCATCGTGGACCAGACCGTGGCCAGGAAGGTCTGATTTCGCGGCCCGCCAACCTTTGCGAGTGCGCTGCAACTTGCCTTCTTTGTCAATCAAATCTCCCAAGTCGACTGTCACCACCCCTTGGGGATCGGTCACTCGCTCGTAAAGAGCCTTCTCTTTGCCGCCCGAGACTCGAACGAGAAACTCTTCGAGAATTTGCGAGTCATTCAGCCGAACGCCGAATCGATAGAGTTGACCGCTGATCACGAATTGAAGATCGAATGTTGTTGGCCTCGACGCGCTTTCGGAAAACCGATGTGCCTGCCGAGGGATTATCGAATCCTTCTTGCGTGCGGCGATCGCTACAGCCTTGAGAAGGCGTAACGCTTTGAATAGGTTAGACTTGCCAGCACCGTTGGCCCCATAGATGACACCGGTTCGCAGGACGCACTCCTCTGAATTCGGAATCGGAACGGCGTGGCCTTCGTGTTTGCCCGAAAGCCGCTTGCTCGCAACGAGTGAAAACGTCTCCTCTTTGTCAAAGGAACGGAAGTTGGATAGAGAAAACGAGACTAACATGAGCTATCCGTGACAATATCACGTGAACGTTCGTGCTTCCGGGACAATTCACCCGCCAATGAGGCTGTTGCCGAGATTTCTTCGCAGGTGATGTTTCTGGTTGAGCCACTTCGGACCAGTTCGGAACTCAGGAAGCTGCAGGCAAATTGAGACCGATTTCGCCACTACGCTGTACCGTTCGCGCTCGTTCCAGGGCCTCGCGCGCCGTGTTTAGATTCGGGTGAACGTAGCGCCGTGTGGTGCCGAAATCGCTGTGCCCTGCGAGATAAGCCAGCGTGTACGGGTCCAGAATCCGCGCCCACCGCGTCAGGCAGGTGTGGCGGGTAAATGAAAAGGCCAACCGGGGGGGAGTGGTGTTCGAGCGGCCTTCATCAGCCGCTAGAGCGGCACGGTGATGTCGAGGCGTGTCCCTTTTCCGGGACGGCTATCCAGGCGCAACTCGCCTTTGATCCGCTCCGCGCGTTCACGCATTCCGATGAGCCCGAAATTTCCTCGTTTCGATGTAAAAGCATCGTCCGGCTCGAATCCGGAGCCGTCGTCCGCGACGCGCAGCAGCAATTGTTGCGGCCCGATTTTCAACTCCATTTCGATGTGATTTGGAGCGGCATGTTTCACGGCGTTCACAATTGCTTCCTGCCCAATGCGAAAAACGTGATGAGCAACCTCTTCCGGCAGCGACGAATCGTCGCCGCTTATCCTCACCTTCACCTGAGCGTGCGAATTAGCGGTCCAGCGATCGGCGCCTGCCTGCAGAGCCGCTGCCAGGTTCTGATTTTCGGATGCGGATGCACGTAAATCCATGAGCGAGCGCCGTGCTTCAGTCAGGCTATGGCGGACCATTCGCCGCGCGAATTCGAGACCCGAACGCGCAGCGTCGGCATTGGGAGGCATTGTCATTTCGACCACGTCCAGTTGCGATGCGATACCTACGTATCCCTGCGCGATCGTATCGTGAACCTCGCGTGCGAGGTGCGCGCGTTCTTCCAGGACGAGCGCAAATCGGGAACGGACCTGCCTCTCCCGGAACTTATAGCCCGCGAAGATCATTGTTATCAGAAGCAGAACTCCAACAGCTCGAAACCAGGCGGTTTCGTAATAGTGCGGCTCAACAGTGAAATCGATGGATGATTCGTTGAATATTCCGCCGGGCAATTCCGCTTTTACCCGAAAGCGATACTTACCGTGACTCAAGCTGTCATAGTTTACGGTGCGCGATTCATCCGCGTTGGCCCAGTCCGAATCCGAGCCGTCGAGCATATATGAGTAACGGACGCGATCCGGAGCGCGCAGATAGATTCCCGTGTAACGAATCTGGACTCGCCCGCTGCCAGGAGGTAAGTCGGGATGATTGATGCCGAAGGAACGCCGATCGGTTGAAAGATCAAGGATGTGGATAAGAGGAGGGAAAGATGCCACGCTGTCGGCTCGCCGGTCGTAAATGGCGATGCCGCGGCTGGTTCCGAACCACAGCTCACCGTTGTTCAGGCGTAGCCCGTCGCTGGTGTGCGCACTCCGCATACCATCGTCGACTCCGTAATTCAGAGGGAGCAGATGCTGGATGCGGCGTTCAGCGAAATCGGCAAGTTGCTGCCGCGAAATGCGGCAGATGCCTCGGGTCGTACTCAGCCACAGAGATTCGCCGTCATCCGTGATCGCGTTGATGTTATCGCTGAGAAGGCCGTCGCGCGCCCGATACTGAATGAATTTTCCGTCGCGGAATACGTTCAACCCCCCGTCCTGAGTGCCGATCCAAAGTGCGCCGGAGGGATCGGCATAAAGCGAGCGTATCTGTCCGCTGCTGAGGCCCGTAGCGGCGGTGTATAACTGCTTTTCGCCGTTCTTATAGCGCCAGAGACCGTTTGACAGCGTACCGGCCCAGATCGCTCCGTCGGAAGCTATCGCAAGAACATAGAACGAGTCGTCTCTAAAGAGAGGGCCGGCCGGAATTACGATCCGGAGATGGCCATGATCCAGTTGGCCCAGCCCGTTCGGCAGGGCGAGCCAGACCATGCCGTTGCTGCCTTCGACAGCATCGAATACCGTTTTGCGGCCTTGCGGATCAGGTGAGGCAAACGTCCTCTTGTTCTCACCCTTCAGGTAAATCAGTCCCTGAACGGAAGAAACAAGCAGCTCTCCTGAACCTGTTTCGCGTATGTGGTGAACGAAGAGCCTGGCGCTCAGCAGGGGAATCGCGGGAAGTTGTGACTGCTTCAGCATTACGAGTTCATCGTTATAGCCGGCCCACAAATTGCCCGCATGGTCCTGAAACAAAGTTGACGGACCGTTGTCGGGTAGACCCTCCGGTTTACCCAGGAAAGTGAACAGATCGTCGCGATATCGTGTGAGGCCAATATCGCTGCCAACCCATAGGTTTCCTTCGCGGTCCTCGAAAATAGAATTCACCGCCCCGCTATCGCGGGATTCCGGTAGATTGTGAAAGAGGGATCCTTCAAGCCCTGCGAGCCCCGAGGGCGTGCCGGCCCAGATGGCGCCGCCCCGTCCCTCTGCTATGGTAAGCACGCCGAACGCATCCGAAAGCCCTTCTTTTTGGCCATAACGGGTCAAGGTGTTGTCGGGCCGGCGTTCGATGAGGGCGCGCGCCCCCGCGATCCACAGATTTCCCGCCCCGTCCGCGAGGATTTGCGCCGGGAAATCGGATGACAGAATCGAAGGGCCAATCACCGTGACGAAGTGCCCGTTCACCAGCCTTTCCACCGCGCTGTTGCCGCAGATGTACAGTTCATGGTCGCGGGTCTCGGTTACGCCGCGGATGATGCTTGAGCTCACATCCCGTTCGCGCAGGAAGTTCAGGAAGTGAGTTCCGTCAAACCGGCTGAGACTTCCGCCCGCGACGATCCAGACTATTCCCGCGTGATCGACGAAAATGCTGGAGACGAGATTGTCAACGAGGCCGTCTTTCCGCGTGTAAGTTCGGAAGTGCCCGTTTTTGTAATGAGTCAACCCGCCGCGTGAACCAATCCACAAGGAACCGTCAGTTCCAGCCGCCAGCGCGGAAATGGCGCTTGCAACTGCAGCACCCTGTTCGCGGCTGAAGGAAACGAAATCATAGCCGTCGAATCGAACGAGACCTCCATCCGTACCGAGCCAGAGGAAACCATCGCTCGTTTGCGCAATCGCGCGGATTGTGTCCTGCGGCAATCCCTGCTGCTGAGTCCAGACAGATGCAGAGTATTGCGTCAGGCCGTTCAACGGATCCAGCGCAGCCACGGGACCAGAGCAGACCAGACATAAAAGAAGCCCACATACGGAAGTCCGAGGCATGCCGAGTAACATTATGTACCCCCGGTAGTCGCGCCTGTCCACTCGGCGCAAGAAGCTCAAGCAGTCTCACGCCGATGCAGGGACGACCTTCTGGCCGGCTCGGAACTTTACGGCAGGAGTACGCCAGACGACCATAGTCCGCACCGGCGCCGTTCCACCCGCGCTCCCCATCCAGCGGGCCGATCAGCCGCGCCGAAAGGGGTGGCGGATTCGGTCCACAGATCTTTGACAACTTGACTGACGGGCCCGCCTAAGGGGGCTTTAAGGAAAACGCGCAAGTTATGGCCGCCGAATCGCGGCTGGACGGGCGGGTTCCTCCACTCTTTGGCGCCGCGTCCGGCGGCCCTTGCGCTTCTAGCCCGGGAACTGCGCCGTGACCCTCGGTCTCGGCTGGCCGTCCTTAAAAGGAGCCAGGGAGATATTGAGGTCGAGTTCCGTCACCTTGTCGCCCAGACGCACAATCAGTTTGCGGAAACCGTTGTCCGGCGCCTGCGGCGCAGGCGGGTGAACCTGCGCGATATCGAAGACGGCATGCCGCGGGGTGCGAATCTCGGCGGCCAGATTCCAGCCGTTTTTGTGCAACGTCGCGGTCTGCCCGCTGACGGTGATTTCAGCATCCGTCATCATGCCCCAGATGACCTCCACGGGCTGATCGGCCCGCACCGAATCTCCGATGAGAAAAGCCTGCCGCTGCGCCATCGCGAAACGCCGCGTCCACTGCGTTACTCTGCCGGGATTGGCCCGCGAAAGATCGATCTGGACCCAGCTGAAATCGGCCCCGAAGTCCGAGTGGGTCACGCGAGCCTCGGCGCGCAGGTCCTGATTCTGGTCGTCGATGAGCAGGGTGTTATGGGCTTCGGTTCGCGTTCTGTAATACGTCCAGCGTTGTTTTCCGAAGTAACCGGGAAGGTCGTAATCGTCGGCTCCGAGATCGGCGGCCCATCGTACGCCGCCCGCATCCATCACAAAGCTGCCGAGATCGAGATGCGCGTGCGGCGCCTTGTTGTCGCCGCCCTTCACCGCCAGATAGAGCGCATTCGGGTCGTCCCAGGAACTGCGGAAGCAGGAAACGTCGACTCCGCGGTAGATGGCATCCAGAGGCCAGACGGAGGCGGGTTGCGGAGACTTGCCGTCATGATCGAACCACACCAGATCGTAGGGATCCGGACGTGACGTTCGCTCCAGAGCTTTCTGCTCGCTCCAGGCGAACGCGGGACTGCCAAATCGTCGCGCCAGCCAGAACATCTCGGGTGAGAGCCCGGCCTCGTCACCGGCGTCGGCGAAATTGAACGCTTTGCCCGTGGGACCTGTCGTATAAATCCGGAAGCGGCCGGCGCGGTCGACTCCGTGCGAGGCGCTCAGCCCTTCATCATTGCCCAATGCCGTCTGAAGAGCGCTGAAGAAGGCGCAGGCGTACATGGTGACCAGCTGCCAGTAAGACGTGCCTTCGGGCCATGACCCCTCGACACCATACGTGGCGAGACCATGCGGGATCGAATCGAAGGCATAGCGCAGAATCGCGCGGCACGTGTCGTCCACCGTTTTCTGCGCGTCGGACTTGTCGGAGCCATCGCCCGCAATGGCAAGCGCGCCCAGCCCGAGACCGGCGTTGCATACGATGTTCGCGTTGTAGTGCTCGCGCGTCCATCCGCCTTCGCGCTGGTAAATCGGGAGCGCCAGATCGAGCGCTTTCGTAAGCGATGGCGCCGCGAATCAGAGCGCGGTCTTCCGGCGACAGCACGTCATAAAGCCAGTCGTAACCGATGGCGAAAGCGTGCGTCATTTCAGCGGTTTCGGAAAAGATCGCGGGATTCCAGTCGCGGAACGCCGCGGCGGCGCGAAGTTCGGCCACCGCGCGGCGCTGATAAGGTTCGCGCTGACTGATCCGGTACATCAACGCGAGGGTGGACACGCGTTCCAGCACTTTGCGGCACTGTGAAATCAAGCGCGGGCCCACCAGCCGGTATTCGACCGGCGGTACGTTCAGCAGTTGGTCCGATTCCTTTTCCAGATCGAGATAAAGCCGGTGCGCGGGGGCAGTCTCGCGAACCGCCTCGCGCAGACGCTCCGCATCGCCATCGAGCAGGATCAGTCGAGGGTGTTTGAGCCGCAAACCGCGCAGGGGATCGTCATCGGTCTGTGCCCACGCGGCGAGACACGTGAGCTGGCCAATGAGTATCCGGCGCGTAACCGCGTTGTCCCCACCCATCTGGACTCAGTTTGGCACAAGCTTTACGGGAAGCCCGAAAGCTCAGATTTCTCGGAGCGCTTTGGAAGTGGGCGTGAGGATTTCGCACCCGCCGGCGGTTACCAGAACCGTATCTTCGATACGGATGCCGCCCCAGCCTTCGATATAGATGCCCGGCTCGATCGTGATGGCCATTCCCGCTTCGAGCTTCGTCTTGTCCTTGCGGCCGATGCGTGGCGGTTCGTGGATCTCGAGGCCCAGTCCGTGACCTGTGGAATGAACGAATTCTCGTTCCAATCCGTGGCGCTTCAGCGTGCTGCGCGCCGCGCGGTCGACAGCATTCGTGGTGGCGCCTGGTTTGACGGCATCGATCGCCGCCAGTTGCGCTTCGAGCACGGCGCGATAGGCGCGCTTGTACTTCGACGTCGCGGGTCCCACATGCACCATGCGTGTCATGTCGCTCGCATAGCCGTCCCGGAACGCGCCCATATCGATCAGCAGGATTCCCGGGCCGATTTTGGCGGGGCCAGGGTGAGCGTGGGGCAGCGCGGAGCGCTCTCCCGCGGCGACTATGGTGTCGAAGGACGGCGCTTCCGCTCCAAGCTTGCGGTTCCGGTAGTCGATCTCGGCGGCAAGCTCCGTTTCCCTCATGCCCGACGCGGAAATGCTTCAACGCCATATCGAGAGCGCGGGAGTTGGCGATTACCGATGCGCGAATGCGTTCCACCTCGGCGGCATCCTTCACCATCCGCAGGCGTTCGATCAGACCCGATACCGGTTCCAGTTGCGCACGAGCCGGCAAACCTTTCTTCAGGAACTCGAATTGTGTGACAGTGACATTATCGGTTTCGAATCCGGCGCGTTTGATGCCGGCTCGGTCCATCTCCTGGAGGACCGCCGCCGGCAGCGGACCCTTCGCGATCCGAACCCGGCAGTTCACCTGCTGTTGCGACTGCACTGTATACCGCGGATCGGTAAACAGGATGGCATCGCCCTGGGAAAGCAGTACCGCGCCATTGCTTCCGGTAAAGCCGGTCAGGTACCGGACATTGTGCAGATTCGTAACCAGGAGGGCGTCGAGCTTCAGCTCGGCGAGCAAGGAGGCGGCAAGAGAGCGGCGAATCTCCTCAATTGTCTTTATGGGCATCAGGGTATGAGCAGCAGCTTGCCCGCGGTTTTGCGGCCTTCGAGATCGCGATGCGCGACGGCCGCGTCGGCAAGCGGATAGGTCTTATCGATCCGGACCTTCAGCTTTCCGGAGGCGATCCAGTTGAACACGTCGCCCGCGCGCCACAGCAGTTCATCGCGCGTCAGGATGTAGTGCGCAAGCGAGGGCCTCGTCAGAAACAGCGAGCCTTTCGGATTGAGAATGTTTGGATTAATCGGCTCGACCGGCCCGCTCGATTGTCCGAAGAGCGCCATCATGCCGCGCGGGCGGAGGAGGTCGAGACCTTTCAGGAACGTACTGGCGCCGACGGAATCGTAAATGACGTCGACCCCTTTGCCACCGGTGAAGCGTTTGACTTCAGCGGCAAAATCGTCGCGGGTGTAGACGATCATTTCGTCCGCGCCCGCTTCCTTCGCGAGCTTCGCTTTTTCGTCGGTGCCCGCGGTGCCGTAGACCGTGGCGCCCAGCATTTTCGCCATCTGCACGATCAGCCGCCCGGCTCCGCCGGCCGCCGCATGCACGAGCGCTTTGTCGCCCGGCTTCAGCGGGAACGTGGAGTGCGTCAGATAGTGGGCGGTCATGCCCTGCAGCATCGCCGCGGCCGCGGTGTTCATGTCGACGTGATCGGGCAGAGTAACGAGCTGCTCGGCGGGGACGACCGCATAGTCGGCATAAGAACCGCGATACATCGCCCACGCCACGCGATCTCCGGGCTTGACGGTGGTCACGTTCGCGCCCACGGATTCGACCGTACCCGACGCCTCGTTACCGGGGGTGAAGGGAAGGTCGGCTTTGTAGAGTCCCGTGCGCAGATAAATATCGATGAAGTTCACGCCCGAGGCCGCGATGCGGACCAGAGCTTGTCCCGGACCGGGCTGTGGTGTGGGCGATTCCACGAGTTTCAGCACTTCGGGGCCGCCGTTTTGAGAGATCTGAATCTGTTTCATGATTTTGATGAATGAAAGATCTGGCGAGCGATCCTGCCGGAGTGCGCCGCGAAAGCATACAGTAACAGAAACACCACCATAAATGGGAAGACGATCAGGCGCCCGATCGTCCGGATCGAACCCGTGCCGGAAAGCCCCATGCGCACGAGCGAGAACTGGCGGATCGCGCCGGCCTGCTCGCGATTCAACCAGAAATAATCGCCATTCTCGTTCAGGATAAAAATCTTCGCCGGTATGCGGAGCGCGATCAGCCACTTCCACTTCGTCATGATCGGCTCGCCCGAACAAACAATCCCCGCGAGAGAGTATTTATTCTGACGCAGGGTGCGAATGAGATTACGGCGATCTTCGGGCGAATTGCAGTCGGTAACGCGGTAGACGTTGGTTTCGGGTCCGAAGCCGGCGGGGAGGCCCGCGTAACAGGTAACCAGGTCGATCGGAGTCTCACCCCAGACGGAACGAAGATGAGGGATGATCCCTTCAATCAAAGATCGTGAACCGCTCTCGATCAGGAGAGCCCTGGTCAATGGCGGAGTCCGGCGAGTCAGGAGATATCGCACTCAGAACAGAATTAGCACACAGGCGAAAGTGCGAAAATCGACATCCACGATTGGGGGAGTGTAGTTGGTTCCGGCCGAGGCGCATCCAAATAGATGAGGAAATCTGATGCGATACGCGCTTCTGGCCCTGGCGATCTGCGCCGCTTCGGCCAGCGCTTTTGGACAACATCTTGTCGTGACGGCGGAAGGACACCACGGAGCCGCGCCGCCCGAACTGCTGAAGGACGACGTTACAGTCGAGGTCGACAAACGGCCCGCCGCCGTTAAGGAATGGCTGCCACTGCGCGGGGACGAGGCGAAGCTCGATCTCTACATTGTGATCGACGACGGCGAAGATACCGACTTGGGCCTTCAGTTCAAGAGCTTGAAAGCCTTTGTCGACGAACAGGCCGGCACGACCCGGATCGGTCTGGCTTACCTGCGCAACGGCGCCGCAATGATTGTGGCGCCGCTCACCACGGATCACGCGGCGGTCACAAAGGCGATTCGCCTGCCGCTGGGTCAACCGGGAATCTCCGCCAGCCCTTATATGGGGATCTCGGATCTGGTGAAGAAATGGCCGGCGACCGATGCGAGACGCGAAGTGCTGCTGATCTCCAGCGGCATCGATCCGTGGTCGCCGCCCGATCCGCAGAATCCGTATTTGCAGAAGGCCATCGACGACGCTCAACGCGCGGGAATCCTGGTAAATTCGATCTATTATTCGGAGGCGGGCCACCTCGGGCACAGCTACTGGCGAGTCAATTGGGGGCAGAATTACCTCTCCGAACTGGGCGATTCTACCGGAGGGGAGTCGTACTGGCAGGGATATGGCAGTCCCGTATCATTCACGCCTTATCTGAAAGACTTCTCCGAGCGGCTCAAGAACCAGTATCTGCTGAGCGTTGTCGCTGACGGCGTGAAAAGCGGGTTTCAATCCGTTCGGGTAACGGCGACGAAGCCGGGAGTGTCGCTGATGACGGCGTCCAGAATCTGGATACCGAAGTAATTTCGTTATTGCTGCTCCCAGACGCCCGGCATCTGTGGGATGAAATACCACTTTGGGGTTGCGGGCGAAGTGCCGCTCGTCGTCAGCAGGGCCCATCCGCCTGAGACTTTTTGCACCGTGGCTGTGAAGGTCAAGGTACTGGGTAAGGTCCAGGTGGTGAACTTCCAGGACGAACCGGGCGTGAATCCCTCGGGCAAAACGGGAGGAAGTTCGTTGACGACGTATACGGGCAATGGTGACGAGGGCCCGACCTGCGCGACCGGGGGGGCGGCGCGTTGGGCATGGATGTTATCTGGTTTCAGAAAAACCGCGATCAGCAACATCGCGATCAGGATCATCGTGAGTTGCCGCGGAGAGAAGGTCAGAGTGATCGAACGCATGTACCCACGGTACACTGATTCGCGCGGAGCCGATCTGGTGAATAATGTAAGCCAGACCTATGGAAGAACATGAACGTCAGCGGGTGACGAGCCAACTCGCGGCAAGCAGACAGCGTTTGGTGGATCTGGTGGACGGACTTACGCCGGAGCAGTGGACGTTCCGGCCGGCGGAAGATCGCTGGTCGATCTGCGACTGTGTCGAACACGTGACGCTTGTCGAGCACCGCCTCTTCGGCCTGATCGGGAAGAAGACTCGAAGGCGCTCCGGAGAACGGGAGCGAGGCTCGCCCCAACCACCCCGAGGACGACGCCGTGGCGAACGCGGTACCGGATCGCAGCGTTCGTCGCCAGGCGCCGGAACCGGCGAGGCCGACCGGACGATGGTCCGACACGAACGAATTACTGGCGGAATTCGAGAAAGCGCGGGAGCGCACGGTGCGTTTTGCCGCTGCTACAGATGCGGATCTGCGCAAATATTCCGCTCCGCACCAGGCTTTCGGCGACCTGGACTGCTACCAGTGGCTCATAGTGATGAGCCTGCACGGCGAGCGGCACGCACGGCAGATCGAAGAAATCAAGGCCGATCCGGCGTATCCGCGCTAATTTAGCGCGCGCCCACGCCGATGCATACGATCCCGGTGAGGATCAGACCGAGCGCCATGATTTTACCTTTCGTGATTGGCTCGTTGAAGAACAGCCGCGACCAGAGAAACGCGCAGACGTAGCTGGCCGACACCATCGGATAAAGCACCGACAGCTGACCATGCTTCAGGGCCATAACAAACGGCACGCTCGAGCTGAGGTATAGAGCGACTCCGGCCGCAAGCTGCCAGTTGACGATATATCGCCATCCGCCCGCGAGATGCGCCGCCCCGAGTTTCAGAAACACCGCTCCAAACGAACCGATCACGGAACCCAGGAGGACCAGCGCGATCGAACTCAATGGCGTGGAATTCATTCCCGGGATCCAGCCCAGCCGAGAAGGCCGACCCCGCCGATTACGAAGACAATACCAGCGCCCTTCCACAGCGTTCATTTGATCGTGGAAGAAGTACATCGAGAGAAGATCCACCCAGACATAAGACATCGAGATAATCGGGTAAAGTACCGAGAGTTGACCATCGCGCAGCCCGAGGATCAGCAGCAAGGCGGTCATTCCCGACATTGAATATCCCAGCAACAAGGGAAAATTCCGGAGTATCGCCGTGACGAACCGAAGCCATGTGGAGGCGTCGGCGGGATTCACCGGCGGCATCGGATGATTTGCTCCGAATTTCAGCAAAACCTGCGCGGCGGCGGCGAAAACGGTGCACCCCAGAACCAGATAGATCGATTTGTTTGAACGCTTTACTGCGTGCCGGGGAGCGGCGGCGGCGGTACCGGTCATTGAGGACGTTTTCCCTGTTAAATATCGAGACGACAGGGCCTTTTCAGGATAGCAGTGTTTGCCGCTACAATGGTCAGAGTGGACCGCTCAAAAGCAGTAGTTGCCGACAAATCCGCCGAAACCGGGACGCCGGAAAACTCCGACCCCAAAAATGTTAAAAACGTCGAGCCGCCCCGCGGGTTTATCGCGGAATGGACTGTCACGATCATCCTTCTGCTCTTTGGCACGACGACTCTGGTGCAGGCTTACGTGATTCCGACGGGGTCCATGGAAGATACGCTGCTGGTGGGCGATCATCTCCTGGTGGATAAACTGGCGTTCGCGCCGGGCGGCGCGGTGACGGCGAGTCTGCTCCCGTATGAGCCGGTCAAGCGCGGCGACATCATCGTCTTCCGCTATCCGATCGATATCAAACAGACCTTCGTGAAGCGGGTCATGGGAGTTCCCGGCGACCGTATCCATCTTGAAAACAAGAAGGTCTTCCTCAACGGCCACCTGCTGAACGAGCCTTATGTGGTGCACAAGCTCGATTACCTGGATTCATATCGCGACAATTTTCCGTCGGCCGAGCCGAACACGCAGATCTATCCGCCCGCGCAGGTGATGCTCGAAAAGGACGTAAAGAACGGCGACGTGGTAGTTCCGCCGGGGAATTTTTTCGCGATGGGCGATAACCGCGATGAGTCGCTCGACAGCCGCTATTGGGGATTCGTGCCGCGCGAGAACATCATCGGAAAGCCGCTGGTTATTTACTGGTCTTACGATGCGAGTACCGAGGAGCTGTCGAATCCGGCGGTGAGCATCAGTCACCTCTTCGATATCGCGACGCATTTCGTGACGAAGACCCGCTGGAACCGCGAACTGCGGTTGATACATTCTTATCCGGTTCAATAGGGAGCCGACCGCAACACATGGCGAAGGCGAATTATTACGGCCTGATTCTGGCCGGTGGACGAGGTACGCGGTTTTGGCCGCGCAGCCGGAAGCGCCATGCCAAGCAGGTCCTTCAGGTCGCGGGTGAGCGCACCCTGATACAGGAAACGGTGGACCGGCTGGCGCCGCTGATTCCGCCCGATCGCATCTGGATCCTGACCAACGATTTCGTCCGCGATGAGATCGTTCGCCAGTTGCCCGAAGTACCGGGCGCGCAGATTATCGCCGAGCCTGCGCAGCGAAATACGGCGCCCGCGATCGCGCTGGCCGCTCACATTCTGCAATCGATCGATCCGAAAGCGGTATTTGGAGTTTTTCCTTCCGACCATGTGATCGGATCGCCCAAACGCTATCTCCGTTTTTTGCGGGCAGCGTTCAAGGCGGCGGAGAAGGGGAGTATCGGGGTGCTGGGAATTCAGCCCCGGTGGGCCGATACGGCGTACGGCTACATCGAGTTTCCCAAAGGCATAGAGGCGGGCGGGTTCGACGCGATGGACGTCGCCAGTTTCCGGGAAAAACCCGATTCGAAGACCGCGAAGAAGTTTCTGAAGGCCGGGCATTATTTCTGGAATGCGGGCATGTTCTTCTGGAAAGCCGGCGACCGTGCTCGATGCGATGCGTAAACATCAGCCGAAGACAGCGACTCTGATTTCCAGCCTGCCGGCGTTTGCCCACGCGGATTTTGCGGCGAAACTGGCGGAAGTATTTCCGCTTTGCGAAAGCATTTCCGTGGATTTCGGTTTAATTGAACATGCCGATAACGTCGTCGGGCTCGCTTGCGATGAATTCGGCTGGAGCGACGTCGGCAGCTGGGATGCGGTCTACGAATTGATCCCGCATGACGAGAATGCCAATGCCGCGCGATCGGAACTGCTCTCGCGCGGATTCGACGGGCAACTATATCGACGCCGGACGCAAACTGGTGGCGCTGCTGGGCGTGAAGGATCTGATCATTGTGGATACGCCGGACGCTCTGCTGGTGGCCGACCGGTCGCGCGCGCAACAGGTCGGCGAGATCGTCAAGCTGCTCGAGAAGAACCAGCGCGAAGAATTGCTCTGAGGCCGTGCCTTAAGCTTCGTCGAGCGCGCGTTCGAGAATTGCCACAGCTTCGTCAATTTCGGTTTCGGTCGTGATGTAGGGCGGAAGGAATCTGAGAACGGTGTCATGAGTGCAATTCATGAGTAGTCCATCCTTCATCGCGCGCGCTACGATTTCCTTGCCTGGAATCGTCAATTGCACGCCGATCATCAATCCATAACCCCTCACTTCACTGATGAAATCGAATCGGGCTGCGAGGCGTTTCAGCTCCGCACGGAAATAATCGCCCACCCGCCGAATCTGGGGGAGCAAACCTTCGAGAATGTCGAAGAATTCCAGCGACACGCGCGCGGCTAACGCATTACCGCCAAAAGTGGAACCGTGCATGCCCGGGCGGATGGATTTCGCCGCGCGCTCGTTCGCCGCAATAAAGCCCAGCGGAATTCCGCAGGCAACGGGTTTGGCGGCGGTAATGATATCCGGCATCACCGGCGGATCGATCAACTGATAGCCGAAGTAAGCGCCGGTGCGGCCCACACCGCACTGGATCTCGTCGAAGCAGAGCAGCGCATCGTGCTGGTCCGCAAGCTCGCGGGCGCGGCGCGAAAAAGCCGGGTCGATCGGCACTACGCCGCCTTCGCCCTGGATCCACTCGATGAAGATTCCGGCGGTGCGCTCGCTGACAGCCGCTTCGAGCGCCGCGATGTCATTCGGCGGCACGAATTTCACGCCGGGAATGAGCGGCTCGAAGTCTTTCCGATATTTCGGTTGCCCGGTGATTGCGAGGGCGCCGAGAGTGCGCCCGTGAAACGAATTTTCGAGCGACACGATCTCGTATTTATCGGGCGAAATGTCGTGGCCATGCGCTTTCATCATCTTGAGCGCGCCTTCAGTCGACTCCGTTCCGCTGTTGGTGAAGAAGGTGCGACTCATGCCGCTGACTTCGGCGATGCGGCGGGCAAGCGGTCCCTGATACTCGTTGTAAAACAGATTCGAGGTATGGATCAGCAGCGTGGCTTGTTCCTGAATAGCCCGCACGATGCGGGGGTGGTTCTGGCCGAGGGCATTGACTCCGATGCCCGCGATGAAGTCGAGGTAGCGCTTGCCATTCCCATCCCACATGTACGGACCGTCGCCGCGCACCAGCACGATCGGATGCCGTGCATAGTTCTGAAGCAGATAGCGGCTTTCGAGATCGACGACGTTTTCCACGGATGATTGCTGAGCGGATGAAACGGACATTAACTCGATGATACTGCGACAGCTGGAAAAAACGGCCTCCGGAGATCCCTTTGCACCCGGAAGTGGGGAGCAAAGGACGCCGGAGGCCGACGCGCGATAAAACTGCGCTGCGGGTGTTAAGTCTAGGCCGTCGGAGCTGTGGGCGCCGGAGCGAAGCGGGCCAGGATCGACCCGAGAAGGGTCTCGCTGGCATTCAGGATCAGAGTTCCCTGAGCGGACTTGACAAAGAGCGGCGCTTCAACTTCCGCGCCCTGCAGCAAGCCAATTGCAAAGTTTTCAAAAGCGTTCATCGATTGATATGTTCCTTTCCTGCCTGGATAGTACAGGGCGTTTTTGGCCCTGGTGCACATCGAATCGCGCAAGATATTGATTTTATTGAGAAATTAAATCGTCGTCGGTTGTCACCGGCCGATCGGTCTCCACGCTTTTGTTGAGAGACGCGGTTCAGGCTACGCGGCGGCGGCCGGCGCGCTTGCGGCCGAGAGTTTGTCGATCGAGGCTTTATCGAGCTGGAGGTTCGTTGCCGCGACCAGATCTGCAAGGTGTTTCTCGCTGGTGGCGCTGGCGATCGGCGCCGTAATCCCCGGCTGGGCTATGAGCCACGCGAGCGCGACGCTCGCCGGGGTTGAATTGTGGGCGCTTGCGACCTCTTCCAATGCCGCGACCACGGCAAATCCGCGGGGGTTCAGATATTTTCCGACGATACCCGCGCGCGCCTTGCCTGCGGCGTCGGCTTCGCTGTGGTATTTGCCGGTCAGGAATCCGCCCGCCAGGGAGAAATAGGGAATCACCCCAAGACCGTATTCGGCGACCACTGGCGCAAGATCCGATTCGTATGCCGCGCGTTCCATCAGACTGTAATTCGGCTGCAGGCTGTGATACGCGGCCAGATTGTTTCGTTTGCTGGTCTCCATCGCCTCGCGCAGACGCGCGCCAGAGTAATTCGACGCTCCGATAAACCGGATCTTCCCTTGTTTGATCAGCCGGTCGAATGCGCCGAGAGTTTCCGCGAGCGGAGTGGTTTCGTCGTCCTTGTGCGCCTGATAGAGATCGATGCGGTCGGTTTGAAGCCTGCGGAGCGAAGCCTCGACGGCCTGGTCGATATACTTCGGCGCGAGGCCCTGTTTGCCGTCGCCCATATCCATACCGACCTTCGTGGCGATGATCACCTTATCCCGCTTGCCGCTTCGCGCGAACCATTTCCCCAGGATCGTTTCCGATTCACCGCCGACATGCCCCGGCACCCATCGCGAGTAAACGTCGGCCGTATCGATGAAATTCAGTCCTGCGTCGAACGCGGCGTCGAGGAGCCGGAACGAGTCGTTCTCGTTCACGGTCCATCCGAAGACGTTGCCGCCCAGCATGAGCGTCGGGACTTCCATCCCGTTATTTCCGAGCTTTCGTGTCCGCATGGTTATAGAGAGGATTTCGCCGGGCTTTGGCCCATCAGCTTCCGCAGCAGCGCCGCGGTGCTTTCATGGACATCGCCGGTCGTGTTGTCAAAGCCCAGGCCGCCTTCCAGGCCCATGGCCGCGTCGAGCGGCGTGAGACCCTTCTTGTCTTTGACGTCGACTTTGGCGCCGTGGTCGGCGAGGTACTGCACAACCTGATCCCAACCCTTTTGCGCCGCGCCATGCAGCGCCGTCTGGCCCCGGTTGTCTACAGCATTGATATCCACGCCCGCCTTCAGGCACAGATCAATCGAATCGATCGCTTCCTTTTCGGTCTTCTTGCGGCCGATCGTGTCTTCCTCTTTGGTGCCCAACCCCGCCGCGGCCATGATGGGGTTGATACCGTTGCGAGTGGTGAGCTTCGCGTCGGCTCCCTTCTCGATCAAAAGCGCCATGACGACGGTGTCGCCCGCCTTGGCCGCGCGGATTATCGGAGTGGTCCCCGTGGTCAGCATGGAATCGGCGCCGCGGTCCACCTTGGTCCGATAGGGCTGTTGAGTCTTGAGCTGCGTATTCACCTGCGCGCCGTGCGTCAGAAGGAATTTGACCAGGTTGAGGCTGGTAATTTCGTTGTCCGACTCATCCGGCGAGGGCCTGTTCGACGCAGGCATTGTGTGCGCGTCGACAGCCGCGTAGAGCGCCGCC
The DNA here is from genome assembly GCA_963831795.1 of Terriglobia bacterium. Lineage (GTDB taxonomy): Bacteria > Acidobacteriota > Terriglobia > Bryobacterales > Bryobacteraceae > BOG-234. Next base: position 72,895 of record CAWHSB010000005.1, read on the forward strand.
CGGCCCGTTTTGTCCGCGAGATTCGGGTCCGCGCCCTTTTCGAGCAGAAAGCGCGCGACGTCGTAATGACCGTTGATAATCGCATCCACCATCGGTGTAAGACCGTCGGGATCGCCCCTGATTCAGATTGGCGCCGGCTTTCACCAGGACCGGCAGACATTCGACGCAACCTTCGCGCGCAGCGAACATCAGAGGAGTGAAGCCTCCGAGGGGCAGCCATTTCTCGCGGGGTTCAGCGGTGGTCTGGCGCTCCCAATTCACCACAGAGGATACGGCGTTCACATCCGCGCCATGAGCGATCAGCTCCTGGATCATGGCCGGGTGCTTCTCGGCCGCGGCCCACATCAGCGCCGTCTCACCATGCCATTTTTCGCGCGCATCGACAGTCGCGCCGTGCGCCAGCAGGACCTTCGCGGCCTCCACGTTACCGGCTCGCGCGACGGTCATCAATGGCGTCTCGTCCTCCTGCCCTTTGGCGTTCACGTCCGCGCCGGCCTTCAGCAGCTTTTCGACCACCGCCGCGTCACCATTCAGACAGGCCAGAGAAAGAGGCGTAACGCCGTAGCGGTTCGCGGCCTTGACATCCGCGCCGGCGCGAATGAGACGGTCCACCATGTCGGTGTCGCCCTGGCGCACCGCCCATGCGATCGCGGTGGTGCCATCGGGCTCGGGGGCGTTGACGTCAGCTTTCTGTTGCAGCAGCGCAAGGGCGGAAGCGCGGTCGCCGGTCTTGATGGCGTCGGCCAGGCGGGCAGGGTTGCCAGCTGTGGCGGCAAGACTCAGGCTTACGGCGAACAGTAACGCGGCGATGGAACGCATGGCTTGTACCGTCCCGCCTTATAAGTTTTCGAGGATGCCCGTGCTGTCGCCGAGGCTCTCCAGCGGAATCCCGGACTTGCAAAGCACCGTCAGCAGCAGATTGGACATCGGCGTGTGGTCGGGATACTTCAGATGACGACCGCCCTTGAGCTGCCCGGCGCCTCCGCCCGCGACCAGGGTCGGCAGCGGGAAATGGTTGTGCAGGTTGCTGTTGCTCATGTTGCTGCCGTACAGGATCATCGAGTGATCGAGCAGAGAACCGTCGCCGTCGCGCGTGTCCTTCAGTTTGCCGAGGAAACGGGCGAACTGCAGGGTGTGGTACGTCTGGATTTTCACCAGCTTCTCGATCTTTTCCGGCCGGTTCTGGTGATGCGACGTGGCATGATGCCCATCGGGAACACCGACCTGCGGATAGGTCCGGTTGCTTTCTTCGCGCGCCACCATGAACGTGAAGACGCGCGTGATGTTGGCCTGATAAGCCAGCGCCATCATGTCGTACATCAGGGTCAGGTGCTGCTCGTAGGAATACGGAATCCCCACTGGCTCTTCGGGTAACGCGATATTCGAATTGGACTGGAATCCGGCATTCTGGATCCGGCGCTCGATTTCGCGAACGCTCTCCAGATAATCGCTCACAGTTGCGCGATCATGCGCTCCGAGATTCCGCTGAAAGCCGTTCGTCTCCTGCAGGATCGCATCGAGGATGCTCCGGTCTTCCTCGTTCCGGGCCATGCGTTCGGCGGGCGTGCTCCCGGTGCCGAACAGGCGTTCGAAGACCTTACGGGGATTGATCTCCATCGGGAGCGGAGTGGTGTGGGTCCGCCAGGAGAGCGTATTCATATAGATGCAGCCGTAGTCGCGGTCGCAGGCGCCGAGCAGGCCGGAGTGATCTTCCGTCGCGAGTTCAATCGAGGGAAGCGAGGTTTCCTGACCGAGATGCTGAGCGGCGATCTGGTCCGCGGTGACGCCGGCATAGGCGTCCACGCCCTGTGTGGGTTTCGGGCGGACGCCGCTGAGCCAGGTCGTCGGGCTGAGCGAATGCACGGCGCTGGTATCGGCGGCGCGATGGCCAAAGCCGCTGACAACGTTCAGCCGGTCGCGGTACGGTTCCAGAGGACTGAGGATGGGAGAAAATTCGAACCCATTTCCCTCCGTGGCGGGCGTCCACTTGTCCATGATGGCCCCGTGCGGGACATAAACAAAACCCAGCCGGGGCGACGGGCTCGCCGCGGTCTTGCTCAGCGGAGTCTGCGCCGGGAGCATGGAATCGAGCAGCGGCAGTGCCACCGCGACGCCCGCGCCACGCAGAAAAGTTCTGCGGGGCAGATGCTTCTTCGTGATGAACACGATTCTCTATCCCTCCTCGGAGAGGATCTGAACTAATACATCCTTAATAATACTCCCCGATCTCAGCGTGAGTGCCCAATCTCTCCAATCCTCCGGAGGAAGGGGCGCCATGGTCATGCCCTGCACGAAGATCGAGAACGCGACTACGGCGAAGCTGATCGTGATGATCGCCTCACGGTGCGGCAGACTGGAGGGAAGCCCGAGTGAAAGCGCCAGCGCCAGAGCTCCGCGCAATCCGCCCCAGAACAGGACGTGCTGATGTCTCATCGTGACGCGGAGCGACGACCGCGAAAAGACGAGGCAGCAGGGATAAATCGCCGCCGCCCGACCCAGCGTGACCAGCGCGATGGCCACGGTCGCCGGGAGCCACACCACCTCGAAATGCTGATGGGTCTCGTGCATTCCGATCAGGAGAAACACAAGCGAATTCGCAACGAAGGCCGCATATTCCCAGAACGCCTGAACCGCTTCCTTGCCGCGAGGGGAGATCTTGCCGAAGACTTCGAAATTGCCGATCACCAGCCCCGCCGTGATGGTTGCCAGTACGCCGGACACGCCGAAGTGACTCGCAAGCAGGAAGGAACCCCAGGCGGCGACCGTTGTGAATGTAATCTCGACAAGATGATCATCGGTTCGTCCCGCAAGGAACATTGCCGTCAGCGCCACCGCGGCGCCGCATAGAATACCGCCGCCGATTACCCTGAACAGCATGATCGCGACAGCGGGAGGCGCGAGCGGTTCCCCCGACGCGATCGCCACCGCGACTCCGAAAGCGACAGCCGCCGTGCCATCGTTCAGGAGGCTCTCGGCTTCTATCAGAACCAGCAAACGGCCGCGCGCCTGAGCTTCCTTGAACGTGGCCACAACCGAAACCGGATCGGTCGCCGCAATGAGGACGCCGAACACCAACGCCTCCGTCCAGGGCCAATCGACCATATAGCGCATCCCCGTGGCGGTCACCCACGCGGAAATCAGCACGCCGGCAGTCGCCAGCAGGACGATCACCGGCAGGTCGCGCCGCAATTGATTCCAGTGGATATAGAGGGCGGCTTCGAAAAGGAGCGGCGGAAGCAGGACGGTGAAGATAAGACCTTCGGTGAGATCGACCTTCGGCGCGACCGGAGAAATCGCCAGAACGATTCCGGCCGCCACCAGGCCGACGCTGTAAGGAAGACGAAGCCGTCGGGTCAGCATGGCCACGACCGCTGCGACCAGGAGCAGAAGCGCTCCGTATTCCGCGGTAAGTGTCATTCGTTTTGGGGCTGAAAGCGAGTCGTAATCTACTTTCTCCTGGACTTCGCCGCCGGTCTGGGGACCGGTCCGGACCGCCCCGGAGAAGGCACTCTTTCCGCATTCAAAGCCAGGGCTGAAATCCCCAGGCTGGTCTGAAGGCTTTGGCGGATCATATCGATTGGAATCTGGCCGAGATCCGCCGCGCCCTGATAGCGCACGTTCACGGTGGTCCCCGCGGAACCGATCTGCACGTCGAAGTCCTGTATTGGCGCATCGGATGAAGGCCAGATCCGCTGTATCGCGGACTGAACTTTATCCAAAAGCTCATTCTGAATTTCGACGGGCGTCCGTTCCTCGCGGCGCTTCGGGAGCGGGTCGCGCGAGACGATCCATAAGCTCAGCCAGTTCACTCTTGCTTGCGACCGCCTCGACAGACAACTTGACATCGCGCCCGGTTTTACGCATCAACTCCTGCCGAGCCCGGGTTAACTTCGATTCAGGAACGCCGGCAGTCGAAATCAGTCGAATCGCGATTTCCCCGGCGCCGACTGTCACCTGTTGCGATACAAGCTCACCTGACGGAACCAGCCTTTTGAGTTCATACTGCACAGCGGTCCTGATGCTCGTTTCGTTCGCTACTTCAAGCAGCGCCCTGCGCAGGGGAACCGCGACCGAAGCCAGCAGAATCACGAGCATCACGACACGCCAGCGAAGTTGCCCTCCCGTGGCGAGCAGACGCGCGGCCGTACCTTCTGAAAACAACCGTGGAAGCGGTACGCGCGCGCGCGATGCGAACATCGCACCGCGAGTCTCAGCGGCGCTCATTCCGAGGAGGAGGAAGACAAGGAATGCGCTGGCGACAATCGCGACAAGGTTGGTGAGGAAAAGCAGGCCTGCTCCGCCCATGATTTCGAGATTTAAGCCGGTACCCAGACCGAAGCCGATGGTACAAAGAGGCGGCATCAACGCCACAGCGATGGCGACTCCGGGTATGGCCGCCGCGCCGTCGGAGCCTCCGCGAGAAACGGCGACCGAGCCCGCCAACCCGGACAGCAGCGCGATCCCGAGGTCGAGCAGGTTGGGCTTCGTGCGCGCGAGGATCTCGGAAGTAGCGTAATGAAACGGCAAAAGCCATACCAGAAAGCCAGAAAATGCGACCGACATCGTCACACTGGCCAGGAGGTTCACAATAGCTGTGATTCCCAGATAGGGGTCCCCCACCGCCAGCGACAGACCTGTCGCCATGATGGGCCCCATTACCGGCGAGATGAGCATGGCGCCGATAATCACCGCGGGGCTGTTCTCGACGAGTCCGAATGTCGCGATGCCGGCGGCAAAGAAAATTTCAAGCCAATAAAGCAGGCTGGTAAGTTCGGCCGTCGCAAAAACCTGCTGGTAGATCGCGGGCAGAGCGTCGGGGCGGATGGCCAGCCACGCCTGAAGGCGCCATTGACTGGAGCCGGAAACCTGCGTGGTTTGAGGCATCGTGTTGTTTCCAGTATGCATCGGCAGAAAGGGACGATTTAGGCCTGTGGTGGTCTTCCTGCAAGCCCAATAGTGGCTGTACCGATGCCCACACAGTCGCCGCCTTCGCCCCCGCGCCGGCTCAGCGCGCCGATCTTTTCGCTGTTATCGGCGGGGGTCGGAGTAGTCGCGGGCCTGGGAGCGGTGGTATTCCGCGATCTGATCGCACTGCTGCATAACTTCCTTCTGCTGGGAAGGATTTCGCTGACCTACGACGCCAACGTTCATACGCCGCGTTCGCCGTTCGGGCCGTGGGTAATCCTCGCGCCGGTCGTGGGCGCCGTCGCCGTTGCCTGGCTGATCAGGAATTTCGCCCCCGAAGCGCGAGGCCACGGCGTCCCGGAAGTGATGGACGCGATTCACTATGAGCAAGGGCATTATCCGGCCGGTAGTCGCTGTAATCAAATCGATCGCGTCGGCCATTTCGATCGGGAGCGGCGGATCGGTTGGCCGCGAGGGACCTATCATTCAGATCGGCTCGTCGTTCGGTTCTACTTTGGGCCAGATTCTTCGCCTGGCCACATGGGAACGCATGACCCTGGTCGCCTGCGGCGCGGGCGGAGGCATCGCGGCCACGTTCAATACGCCGGTAGGCGGCATTTTATTCGCCGTAGAGATCATGATGCACGAGGTCAGCGCGCGCACGCTGGTTCCGGTGACCATATCGACAGTAACCGCCACCTACATCGGGCGAATGGCCTTCGGACGGTACCCATCTTTTATCATTCCCGCCTTTCAGAAGCTTAATTTCAAAATCGAGAATCCGATGGTGCTTCTGGCTTATGTGGGGCTTGCGATCCTCGCCGGGTTGTTGTCGGCGCTTTTCATCCGCTCCATCTACTGGTTTGAAGATCTTTTCGAGAAGCGCGTGGGAGGCAGTTACTACCGGCAGCATCTGCTGGGAATGGCCATTGCCGGAGTTTTGTTCTATGTCCTGATGGCCGCCTTCGGACACTATTACACCGAGGGCGTTGGATACGCCACGATTCAGGACATCCTGACCGGCTGGAAGCAGCCCATATCGCTTCTGGTGTTGCTCTGCGGGGCCAAACTGTTGGCCACCGGTCTGACGCTGGGGTCCGGCGCATCCGGAGGCATTTTTTCCCCTGCCCTTTTTATGGGCGCCACTTTGGGCAGCGCCTATGGGTTTCTGCTTGCGCGCATCTTCCCCGCCGCCGGCATTGACGCTCAGGCTTTCGCGGTAGCGGGCATGGCCGGTTTGATCGGCGGTTCCACGGGGGCGGCTCTGGCGGCAATCGTGATGATTTTCGAAATGACCCTCGACTACAACGTGATTATCCCGATGACGTTAACGGTGGCCATTGCTTACGAAGTGAGAAAGCGGCTTTCGAGCGAGAGTATCTATACCTTCAAGCTGGTTCGGCGCGGCCACCGCATGCCGGAGTCTCTGGAAACGAATGCCCACTTCTTCCGCCGCGCCCGCGACGTGATGAACACGCGGATCGCCGTGGTCCCGGCTTCTCTCAGTTCCGCCGAATTTGCGGAAAAGGCCGCGGAGCAGCCTGAAGTCGAATACTTCCTGATGGATGGCTCCGGGAAAATCGCCGCTGTGTGTCCTCGCGGACAGGAGCCCGTGAATAAATTTTCCATTCTTCCGGAGGATATGACCCTGGTCGATAGTCTGGAGCGCCTGCACCGCGCTAACGCCGCGCTGGCTTTGGTTTCAGTAGACGGCGATTCCGCCGCGGCTTCGGTAAAGGGCGTAATCACGAGGCAGCAGGTTGCCGACGCTGTGGCGGAAGCGATCGAACGTTATGACGACGACGTCTGATGAATCAGGAATCTTACCGGGTGGGACCTGCTACGAATAGACTCAAATAGTTAACTCCCCTATCGATAATCGACAATAGTGGCGCAGGAGATCACTATGGCGTCAGGCATATTCCGAAGCATCTTCGCCGCTGGTTTCGGCGTAATTCTGTTAAGTTCGGCGTTCGGGCAAACTCCTCCGGGACAGTCCTCCTCGGACCTGGGCGCCAGAGTTACGCTCGACGGGCATACCTTATTCACGGTTCGGACGAGCCTTGGTCCTTTTTCGGCGGAAGAGCGGGCGGCCGCAACAAGCCACCGCCTGCTCGACCTGGCGAAAGATCTGACCATTCCCGTGGATGCCGTGAACGTCGCCGTCTCGGACGCAAGCACGGATATCGTTGCGCGAGATCGGGTTCTTCTGGCTGTTACCGACGACGACGCGAAGGCGGCGCAAAAGCCGCGGGCGGATCTCGCATCGTCTTACGTAGCCATCATCCGGTCGGCGATTTCCGCGCACCGCGCCGAATACAGTGTGCGGAGCCTGATGATGGGAGCGCTGTACACCGCGCTGTCCACGCTGGCTCTCTTGTCCCTCCTTTGGGGCCTTCGAAGAGTCTTTCCCTTACTGTATGGGAGGTTGAAGTCAAGCCAGGGAGATCTCGTTCGTCCGATTCGCATTCAGCAGGTTGAGATCGTTTCCGCCGATCGATTGAGAAGCATACTCGTTCGTTTTTCCAAAATCGTTCGAGCGCTGATCGTACTCGCGATTCTGTACGTCTATATTCCCCTCGTTCTGAGTTTCTTTCCCTGGACGCGCCTGTACGCCCCAACTCTCGTCGGATATGTTGTTTATCCACTGCGCGATGCGGGATTGGCGTTTATTTCCTATATTCCAAGCCTGATCGTGGTAGTGATCGTGATCGCTATTGCCTGGGCTTGCACGCGAGCCTCCGCGTTTCTCTTCGAGCAAATCGACAAAGGCGGCATCACCTGGTCGGGATTCTATCCGGAATGGGCAGCTCCGACACACCAGATCGTCCGCTTTCTGATACTCGCATTCAGCGCGGTCGTGATCTTCCCTTACCTGCCCGGCGCCAGGTCGCCGGCGTTCCAGGGTATTTCGATCTTTCTTGGTGTTCTGTTTTCGCTGGGTTCGACGTCGGCCGTGGCCAACATCGTTGCCGGAGCGATTCTGACTTACACGAGAGCCTTCCAGGTGGGAGACCGCGTCAAGATCGCCGACACGATCGGCGATGTGCTTGACAGAACCCTCCTTGCAACTCGCGTCCAGACCATCAAGAATGAAGTGGTCACGGTCCCGAACTCGCTTGTGCTCGGAAGTCACATCACGAACTTCAGCTTACATTCGAGCATGGATAACCCGCTCATTCTTCACACTACGGTCACGATCGGCTACGATGCGCCCTGGCGAACGGTTCACGATCTGCTCATTTCCGCCGCTCTCGGCACGGGCGGAATCCTGAAGGAGCCGCGCCCTTATGTTCTGCAGACGGCTCTGGACGATTTCTACGTCCATTATCAGATCAACGGCTACACCCCGGAACCGGCGCGCATGGCCGCGATCTACGGCGAACTGCACCAGAATATCCAGGACCGGTTTAATGAAGCCGGAGTGGAGATCATGTCGGCCCACTACTCGTCGCTGCGCGATGGCAACCGCAAAACGATTCCGGATCAGTATCTCCCGGAAACCTACGCCGCTCCCGGATTTCGTGTAGATTCCGACGGCCTGCGGGCTCGGTCGCACAAGGCTGCCGCCGGCGGCGACGGTAGTTGACAGCCCGTTATTCCACGCGCACGCCTTTCCAGAACGCGATGTGGCCCTGAATATTGCTCGCGGCCGGCAGCGGCGCCGCGTAATACCAGGCGGCTGCGGGATTGCGCTTCTCGCCGATAACGATGTCGTAATAGTTAGCGACACCTTTCCACGGGCAAACGGTCGTTTTGTCGACCGCCTTCAGATACTCCCTTCGCACCGAGTCCGGCGGAAAATACTGATTGCCCTCGACTACAACGCAGTTGTCGCTCTCCGCGATCGTGGTCCCTTCCCATGTGGCTTTTGGCATAGTGGCTGTAGCTTACTCCTCAATTGGCCGCGGGCGTTTTTGTGGCGGAGTCTACGACCACTACATCGAGCGGCGCTTTGCGCGCATCCAGCTTGAGGCCAACCTGCTCCAGAGCGTCGCCGAGCGCGCTGTCGGAAGCGCCCTCCAGCGCGCGCAACGCCTGCGGCGGCACCGAAACACCGGCGGCGATCGCGGACCGAATCAGCATCGCGCGATAATCCTCGGGGGTGAAATTAATCGTGAAGTCGTAGCGGCCCTTGAGCCCGGTCATGTCGATGATCGGCCGGCCCGCGAACCGTTCCAGATTGTTGGCGACTTGCGCCATTGTCATCTTCGTGGCCGAGAAGCTGTCGTTCGCGAAGGTGAACGAAGCGCCGTGCCCCAGATTCAAGGCTATGCCCGCGCGCGAACCGCCACCCTGTACGTTGACGGAGCCCTTCGGCTCGTCTTTATCGTCATCCGGACCCGCCGGCTCTTCTTTGAGTTTCAACGGACCTTTGCCTTGAAGAAGCGCGTATACCGGAAACTCTTTCTTTTCCTGATGCGACTTCAACTGAAACCGATCCATCAGCAGCGCCTGAAACATCTCGGGGATCTGAGTTTCCGTAGCGCCCTGCGGCAGGGTCGCCGAAATGTCATAACGCTCCGAGCCGATCCAGTCCGGACCGGTAACCTGCGAAACTTTCATCCGATAAGCGATTCCGATATATTCCTTGAGCGTCAGGGCGATGGCGCGCACCTGGGCTCCGTCGATATGCACGCCGACGCTGACCTGGCTTCGGTCGCCGATGGCGGACGGTCGAATTGAGGCAACTTCGAACTGCGGAGGCGCCTGAGATTGCGCAAACGTCGAAGGCGCTGAAAATGCGACAAGCGCCAGCGAGAGCCTTGCGATTGAGGTCATACCGTTACTACGCGAGCTGCGACGAAAGGTTCACGGCAGCTCCGAGACGCCATGCGAAACCTCCGGAAGCGGGTCGGGCTCCGGGGCTGGGTCCGGATCGGGCATCGGATGGGGATGGGGCTCGGGATCGTGCGGCCCGGCCTCATGGCGTTCGGCATGGAAATCGGAGTGGTTCGATTCGAGGCGGATTTCGCAATCGCAGCAATCGCTGCAGGCGCCGCATTTGTCGCAGAGATGGTTGGCGCACGTATCCTTCGTGCATTTCACGCAGATGCGCGTCGACTGTTCTTCGCAAATGCTGCAGACGAATGACATGGTGGTGGACATATTAAATGAAATTATCAGGGGCGGTGAGCGGTTTTCGAGGTTGAGGTCGGCCCGACCAGGGTGGCTCGGCAGCGCTGGGCCTCGTGCTCCACTACATCATATTGCTGCTGACGGTCGTTGGCGAGTTCGATCAGATATCGCTCGAAATTGTCGAGGCTGCTTTGATCCTCGGCGGCAACCGACTCGATGAGTTCGGCGAGCGCCGGATTCTGATAGCGGCGCAGGCCGTCCATCAGCGAAGCCACGATTTTTTGAGACGCCTGGACCCGGAAAAGGGCCTTCATCAACTCGACCAGCTGATCGGGACGCTGCGCGAGCGCCGCCATCTCGGTCTGGATCGCATTCAGCTGCTCGATTGTTGAATTCCACTGCGCGACGTAAGTTTGAGGCGCGCCCTTTGTTACCCACTCGGCGGGATGAAGCTGCTGGAGCATCGGCTCGATGCGGGCGGCGTGTTTGGAAATTCCGGTGAAGATGCTCTGGATTTGCGGCTCCGTCATTCGCGGGATGGCCGGGGGCGGTGGCGGTTGCTGGGAAAAAGCTGCGCATGAGAAGACGAGTGTCGCGGGAAGGCCAAGAACCGTCATCCTAAAAAGAGGTCGCATTTGTTCCAAGGCTCGCACCGGAACGGTCCCGGGCGCAAGCGTGGGAAACACTCGCTTACGCTCGTGGCTCGGTAACTTTCCGAGCAGCGGTCACCGTGCTTAATGCGGTGGAGGCGGAGGGGGCGGAGGAGGAGGATTCCCGTTCTTCTGGTCGGCGGGAGTGCTGCCGGTGTGGGCGATCGACGGTCCGTTATGGGCGGTGTTCAGCGCGGCCTGGTAAAAAGCATCGGAAGCCGCCCGGAGCGCTCCGCGCAGGATACCACCCTTGTCGATCATCTTTCGCGCCAGCGGTTCGTTCCTGAAAATACGAACCCATTCGCCCGGCCCGAGCATTTTTGCGTTGCCGGGTTTTAAAAGATGCCGGACTTCGACCTCACCCACTTCATCCAGCACCAGCGTGGTGGCGTCCGAGTCCTCGACCTCGACATCGAAGATGGTTCCACGAACGGATATTACTGCTGTGGGAGTTCGTACCTTGTTCTGATTCGGCAGTCCGCCAAGATGCTCGATTTGAACCCTGACCTTGCCGAGCCAGATCTCCAGGAGATCTTTCCAGTCGCCCCGGTTTGCGCGAAAAACGACGTGCGAGTTCGGGAAAACCTCGAACTTGCTTCCGTCGGCCACCTGGAACATGCCGTAACCATCTGAGCCGGTGACGATTACCTGCTCCGGCTGCACCAGATCGCCCGCGTTTAGGGCCCATGCGGTGGAATCCCGCATGACTGAGATCTGCCCCGTGAACGAGAGGAGTTTTGCCGCCCCGCCAAGATCCTGCCCAACTTGAGCCTGGCCAAGGCCGCCGCCGAGGAGCAATATAGCCGTCACAGCCGTCAGCACAGCCGGGCAGCGTGTATGTTGCCGTACGTAAGACACGAAGCTCGACCAGAATAGCACCGAATGTGCATAAGAACGTCGGTCGCCATCGGTTTCGGATGAACAACTTAAGCGGAATCAGTACTTTCCCGAGTGACAAACCGGCACGTTGCGGTAGAATTGAGACACGGCGATGTGTCTTCCGGATACAGGTGTGCACTTTCGACAGGTAAATGCGCACCCCGTGAGCCGAATGGCTCGCGAAATCGCTTTGGTCTGCGCCTTTGGGCTATTGTTCACATCCGCCGCTTCGGCTCAGGACTCCGCCCAGGGATGGCGGCGCGTCGCGGGGACATCTATCGATGAAGGGCTTGCCGGACCGGCAACCGGACCGGTTCTGGCAATCTGGTATGCCGCCGGATCGAGCGGGCTTTTTGCGCAAACTGCGTCTGGCCGGGTCTTCGAAACCGACGATTTCGTTCATTGGCGGCTGAATACCACGGCGGTGGCTCAGCGCGTCAGCTTCGGGTCGGCGGTTCCCCTTACTCTTCCCGAGAGCGGCGCGAAAGTGCAGGCCGCCGGGGCGAGGCTTTATGCTGCCGGAGCCTCTGACCTTTACGCTTCCGACGATACCGGTAGAACCTGGTTGAACCTGACCGGATATCAAAATCGTTCCGTAATCGGCGGAGGGTTCACCTCGCTGGCGGTTTCGCCCGCCAATCCGCAGGACGTTTCAGCGGCCAATCAGTTCGGCGTGTGGCGCTCGCTGGACGGGGGACTTTCCTGGCGGGGTCTCAACGAAGATCTGCCTAATCTCATGGTGCGGAAACTGATCGGCCGCCGAACCGTGGAACTGGCGGATTCGGCTTTAATCGATGTGAGCGCCGGTTCCTGGACTCCCGTAGCGGGAAACGACCCGGAACTGGCGCTTCGCGCGCGGTTGGGCGCGCTGATCCACACGCATTTGAATGCCGCGGCTCAGTCGCAGGCTGTCGTCTACGCCGGCGCCGCCACCGGGCAGATTCTGGTTTCGAGAGACAACGGCGCGACATGGAACGACTCAACACAGGTCGCTGACGCGAGCATCTCGCGAATCTGGGTGGATAGCGACCGGCCCGATGTGGCGCTCGCGGCGTCCGGTTCGCGGCTGTTCCGAACGGTGAACGGTGGTTTGTTCTGGGATGAAGTTACCGGCAGTCTGGCGGCAGGGCAAATCCACGGGATTGCGGCAGATCGTTCCGCGGGCGTGGTTTACCTCGCGACGGATCGGGGAGTTTTTTCCGGCGGTGTGCCGCTGAACGATGCCGGAGCGGCGAGCGGCAACTGGACTTCGATCGGCCTGAATCTCCCGCCGGCCCCCGCGTGGGACGTTGCTTTGAGCCAGGATAATACGCTCACCGTGGCGCTGGACGGTTATGGCGTGTTCGAGTCCGCGGCGCCGCATCGTTCGCGGAACGTGCGAATCGTAAGCGGCGCCGATCTTACGGATCGTCCGGCTGCGCCAGGCTCCCTGATCAGCGTGCTCGGCGCTAAGGTGCAACTGGTAAGAAATCAGGGGCTCTCTTACCCTGTGCTTGCCTCTTCCGATCAGAGTTCTCAATTGCAGGTTCCTTTCGAAGCTGCCGCGGGAACTTTCTCGCTTGCGCTGGAAGGCGCAAGCAATCGCTGGACTGTGCCTTTGACGATCAAGGACACCGCACCGGCGATCTTCGTCGACGCCGATGGAGCGCCCTTGATTCTGGACGCCGCCAGCGGTCTGGTGGTGGATCCGAAGATGGCGGTTTACGCCGGTTCCACCGTGCAGATTCTGGCCACCGGGCTGGGCAAGGTAACGCCCGACTGGCCTACCGGTGTTCCGGCGCCTCTCGATTCGCCGCCGTCCGTCCAGGGCAGCGTGAGAGCCTTCCTGGACGGGCGCCCGATTGAGGTAACCCGCGCGGTCCTCGCGCCCAACTATGTGGGGTACTATCTCGTGGAACTGAGGATTCCATCGATCGTCAATCGCGGCGCGAACGAGCTGCGGATCGTAATGAACGGCGAAGAGAGTAATCGGGTCAAGCTTTATCTTGAACCCGATTCGCCTGTACAGTAACGACCCGGCTCTTCCAGGAATCCGCGCAAGTCAGAGCTGTCGAATCGCGGCTGGACGCGCACACGGCCCGGAAAAGTGGAGGATCCCCGCCGTGTTCCTTCTATCGCTGGCAGAGCGATGAAAAAGTCCGAACCCCGCTTGCGTAGTTTGCTTTCCAGCGCAAAATTCGATTCTTCGGCTGCGGCGTAATACAAGTGGCCCTGGTGTCGGATTTGGCGTTTTTGCGCCGGACAGTGGTCAGGCGCGCGGCGCGGAAACATCTTCCGAATGTTGCCGCAGTCCCGCTTCCCTTTGCGGTCGTAAGGAAATACACAAGACGCTCGTAACGCGTTCCGGACTCCGCACGCCCAAAACGACACGTGGCCCATCGAGTGCATCGGTCGGCGTGTACGCGAAACGCATGAGTAAGCGGACGCCCGAGATATCTCCGCCCGATCACCCTCAGGGCCTGCTGCCGCCGCCTCCAGGAAGCACGCCCGAAACACCGGGAGCCACCGCGAAAGCAATTTCGCGCGAGCCGGTGACCCGCCGCAGGTGGTGGCTTTATTTTCTGATTCTGGCCGTGGTGGCTCTCGGAGTTTTCTTCTGGTCGCGCGGCGGCGGAAAACCGGCCGCGGGTGATACGAAGGCCAGCGGGAAAGGCGGCAGAGGAGCGGCGCCCGCTTTAACTCCTGTGGTAGCTGCCCAGGCCGAGACGGGCAATATCGGTGTTTACGTCACAGGACTGGGCGCAATCACTCCGGTATATACGGTCACGATCAAGAGCCGCGTCGACGGGCAACTGCTGAGCGTCCACTTCAAGGAAGGCGACCTGGTCAACCAGGGCGAACCGCTGATCGACATCGATCCGCGGCCTTACACCGCCGTGGTGGAACAAACTCAGGGGGAGTTGATCCGCGATCAGGCGCTGCTCGCCAATGCGCGAGTCGACCTGAGCCGTTATCAAACTCTGCTGGCGCAGGATGCCATCCCCGAACAGCAACTCGCTACCCAACGCGCCCTGGTCACCCAGTATGAGGGGACCATCATAAACGATCAGGGATTACTGGACGCCGCAAAGCTTAACGTCACTTATTGCCACATCACGGCGCCGATTACGGGCGTGGTTGGTCTGCGTCTGGTTGATCCAGGCAATATCGTGCACGCCTCCGATACGAACGGCATGATCGTGTTGACTCAGATCCAGCCGATCAGCGTGATCTTCACGATCTCCGAGGATCAGTTGCAGGCCGTCCTGCAGAAGGTTCGAGCCGGTCAGAAATTAACGGTGGAGGCCTGGGATCGTGACCTGAACAAGAAACTGGCGACCGGCTCTCTCTCCAATCTCGACAATCTTATCGATCAGACCACGGGCACCCTGAAGCTCCGGGCGATGTTCAATAACCAGGACCGCGCGCTCTTCCCCAATCAGTTTGTCAATGCGCGATTGCTGCAGCAGGAAAAGACGGGCGTCACGTTGTTGCCTTCGGCCGCGATTCAACGCAATACGAACAACACTTACGTGTATCTGATTAAACCGGATAGCACGGTGACGATCCGCAACATAAACATCGGGACCACCGAGGGAGATGAGACCGAAATTACATCAGGGCTCTCTCCCGGCGACAAGGTTGTGATGACGGGCGTGGATAAGTTGCAGGAGGGCAGCAAGGTCGCCGCGACGTTGCAGGGAGCCACGCCTGGCGCAACGGGAAATGCGACGGGAACGTCCTCCGCCGCGCCCGGGGCAAAAACTCCAGGGGCGAAATGAGTCCGTCCCGAACCTTCATTCTGCGGCCGGTCGCCACGTCGCTGCTGATGGTCGGGATTCTTCTGACCGGAATCGTCGCTTATAAGGAGCTGCCTGTCTCGGCGCTGCCCGAGGTGGATTATCCGATTATCCAGATCGTCACCTTCTATCCAGGCGCAAGTCCGGACGTGATGGCTTCTTCGGTGACTGCCCCACTCGAGCGGCAATTCGGCCAGGTACCGGGGCTGCAGCAGATGACTTCCGTCAGCTCCGACGGCAGTTCGGTGATTACGCTTCAGTTCAACCTGAGTCTTAACATCGACGTTGCCGAGCAGGAAGTACAACAATCCATCAATGCGTCGGGAACCTATCTGCCTTCGGACCTTCCCACACCTCCGATTTACAGTAAGACCAATCCGGCCGACGCGCCGGTTCTTACTCTGGCCCTTACTTCGAAAGACATTCCGCTTTCGCAGGTGGAGGATCTCGCCGACACGCGGCTTGCGCCCAAGATCTCCCAGCTTCCCGGGCGTTGGACTGGTCAGCATCACCGGTGGGCAGAAGCCGGCAGTTCGGATACAGGCGAATCCGACCCAAATGTCCGCTTACGGCCTGAATCTGGAGGATCTGCGAACGGCGCGGCCACATCGGCGTTACGTGAGGCTGCCCGGCGGAGGCTCGTGGCCGGCCCCCGATGGGAGCGGCACCGTTTACTACGTCAACGGCGGCTCGTCCCTGACGTTGTGGAACTTCCGGACCGGCCGCAAGACCGTGCTCGCCTACGAAGGCGCGCGCGGTGATGTGCAGTGGTCGCCTGACTCCACCCGTTTCATGTTGACCGTCTCGCCTAAGGGAGCCGCCATATCGTCGGTCATCGCGGTGGTCATCGACGCGACGACCGGCCACGCGCAACCGCACACTCTCCAACCGACGCCGCACTGCATGTGGTGCGCGATCACATGGTCTCGGGATGGGAGCTCGCTCCTGGTCGCGGACGGCATCCGTCGGCTCCGCGAGGATGCGGCCGACCGAACGTCCGGGCTGGACGTTTACACCACCGACGGGAAGGCCACCGCGGTCCTGCCGATACCTGGCTATCCGGTCAACCACCTGGCGTGGTCGCCCGATGGACGCCACGTCGTCGTCACTGGGACTGAGCTGATCGACGGGCAGTGGAGGGAGGTGCCACAACTGATCGATGTTGCGACCGGGAAGGTGATCTGTGACCTTCCGTCGGCCGATGTCGCATGGCTCAACGACACCCACTTCCTGTCGGCCGAGTGGGAACCGCACGCGATAGTGCTGCGGGGCACCACCGGCGTCGCTACCGACCACTGGACACTGCCAGCCGACCTTGTCGACGTCCCGCTCCATGCCGGGGCGTGACGCACACCCGACAAAGACGGGCCTTCAGCGCGTTTCTATTCGGGCCGTGGCGTAGACGTGGCCACCGCCGCCGGTGGCGGTGACCGCGGCCGCGGCGGACCGGCCGCCGGGCTGCCCGCCCGGTCGGCGGTAGCGGTCAAGCGGCCGATGTCGGCCGGCCGCCGCTACGCGCTCGTCGGGATCTGCGCCGCCGCCCTGTTCGCTGACCTGGTTGTCCGCATAGGGTTGCGGCTGACGATGTTGAGCGGTACAAGCTGGTTGCCCGCCTCTTCAATACGAAACGCTCGAGGTCGTCGTGCCGCACGCCATCCGGCAGCTCGTCTCGAAAGCGTGCCGGCGGCCGAGGTGACGGTACTCGTCGATGTTGATGAGACCTCGTGGAGGTCATGGAACCTCTATGCCTTCGCCTTTGCCCAAGCCAGTCAGGCATCAGTGATGAATATCGACGACGGCGGCATCGCTGGTCCAGCTAGTTCTTCGATCACGTGGCTCGCCTCCGGAGGCCTGTGCTCGAGTCGCCCAAGCGCCACGCCGCTCCGATGCCGCCGACGATGATTCGTCGGCCCGTGCAATCCCCCGTGCCCCTCTGGGCCTGGGCACTGATCCACAGAGGAGATGACACTCGGCCAAGAGTTGCCCGCTCGTCCAGACGTTGATCGACCACGCGTCGACTTGTGGTTGGCGGACACCTCCATCCGAACCACACTGGCCAGACACACACAAAGGGGGGGCAGTGCTACCCACCGGAGCCAACGCCGGCGGCGGGTTGAAACTCTGACTTAGGCCGATTCAACTCCAGCTGGACCGCACGGAGGAATCCACGTCGCACACGTGCTAGCTGAGGTTTTAGATTCTTTAGACATCGTTAGATATCGGCCATTAGATATCGGCGAAAGGTCCGGCGGAAGACGGGATTCGAACCCGCGACCCTCACCTTGGCAGGGTGGTGTTTTTCGCCCTGGGGGTCCGCACCTCTCTCCTGCCGTGCTGTTCTGTCCACCCAGCTCCGCCCCGTCCACTCGGCCCGCCGCTTAGTAGTAGAGCGCTCTACTATCGCTCGGTGGTGGATTCGGGTGAGCAGGAACGGACGATGCGAATAGTGGCCGAGGGGCCGCCGGGCCGGAGGGTCGAACGGTATCCCGATCGGAAGAACCGGTGGCAATCCGCTCGAACAGCCATCATTCCGGCAGGATACGTCGAAGATCAAGCACCAACTCAAGTCACGATCGCCCGACTGGGGCCTGGCTAGTCACAGGAGCATCGGCAGCCAGCCCTTCGGCGCGCTCTGCGCAGGACAACAATCCCAATCGGCGACACACTGCTACCTTCGAATCCCAGAGAGTCGGCTTCCTTTGGCGGGCCGGTACTGAGCACGTCATGGCTCTTGGCTGGTCCGGTCGCCGATCCCGAGAGGCTCCAGGAATGCCATCCGACTGAGAGAAATGGCGTACGCGGCGACCGCGACCATCAAACCCTCAACGAACAGGGCAGCCAGTCCCAGCGTGCAGGCCCAGTTGCCCACGTCCTGGTTGTCAAGCGGCGTGCTCAGCATCCGGGTGATCGAGTAACCGACGAACACCGCTACTCCAAGAGCGGCGACCGGGAACCAGAGCTGAACGGCAGACTGGTGACCTTTGACCAGACGGGCTCCCACGACGACAGCGGCGGCGATCAAGAAGACGTACGCCACACCGAGCAGAGGCGTTTGCTGGAACGTCGGGACCAGCTGGACGATGTGGATCGCGGCAAGGCTCATGAGCAACACGATCCCGGTCGCCCGCAAGATGGCCGACGTGATCGCATGTGAGGCCGCGTTATCTGGTGTCGCTGACCGTCGAGTTTCGTTGTGCTCGTAGTTCCTCGTCAATACTTGCATAGACATGTTGTCTCCCTTCGTGAATGGGTGGGGGCTGCGGGGACCTCGGTGGTTCGCGCTGCCCGTGTGAGATACCGGCGAGGGTTACACCGTGGCGCTCAAAGAGCCGGCCGGTTGCGTTGTCAGCGGCTGACGGTGACCAACTCACTTGCGACAACGGAGCGGCGCACCACGTCCATCGATTCGACCCCGGTGATCGTCTCCTTCTCGAGGAGGAGGTCGATGACGGCATCGAGGGCCCCACGACGTTCAGAGAGGATCCTGTGCGCCCTCTCTCCGGCCTCGGCGAGGATGCGGCTACCTCGTCGATGACGAGCTGGGTCCCCTCGGCGTAGGGCCGACCATCGGCTGGCTGGTGACCCAGGTAGGCCGGTCCCCCCGATCCGAAGCCCAGCGGGCCCCAATCGAACCGAGAAACCCCAGTCCCGGACCATCCTCGTCGCCAGCTCAGTCGCCCCTGCGAGGTCGTTGGCCGCGCCCGTTGATGCTCGCCCAGCACCAGGAGCTCGGCGGCGCGGCCTTCCAGACGAATCGCGAGAGAATCGTGAAGATAGCTCTCTGAATACAGATGCCGTTCGTCCTTCGGCAGCTGCTGGGTCACTCCGAGGGACTGACCGGCAGGCAAGATCGTCACCTTGGCCACCGGATCCGCGTGCTCAGAGCACAAGGCCACCAGTGCGTGCCCTGCCTCGTGAATGGCGACGGCCCGTTGTTCCCCCGGCAGCGAGCACGCGTTCGACGATTTCCGAGGCCCGAGCAAGATCCGGTCCCGCGCTTCGTCGAGGTCGTTGGCCACGATGACATCACGGTTATGGCGAACGGCCACGATCGCCACCTCGTTGATGAGGTTGGCCAGGTCGGCCCCCGAGAAGCCCGGCGTGCCGCACGGCGACCGCCTGGAGGTCGACGTCGGCGGCGAGGTGGCGGCTCCAGCATGGTTGGCCAGAATGGCCGTGCGTTCGACTGGTTGGGGAGCGGGATCTCCACTTGGCGGTAGAAGCAGGCCCGGTCGCAGGAGTGCCGGGTCCAGTATCTCCGGCCGATTCGTAGCCGCCATCACCACGATGCCGCCGGTGGGGTCGAATCCGTCCATTTCGGCCAAGAGCTGATTGAGGGTTTGTTCCCGTTCGTCGTTGGAGAAAACCGACCCACCCCGGCGTTGACCGATGGCATCGATTTCGTCGATGAAGATGATCGACGGTGCTCTCTTGCGGGCGTCCGCGAAGACGGCCCGAGCTAGCGAAGCGCCGACACCGACGAACAACTCGACGAAGCTCGAGCCGGTCAAGGCGAAGAACGGAACCTCGGCCTCGCCCGCCACTGCTCGGGCCAGCAACGTCTTTCCCGTCCAGGGGGACCGACCATGAGGACCCCTCTCGGGGACCGGTGGCACCCGCGCCGGCGTCTGCTTCTGGATGCTTCAAGAAGTCGACGACCTCGGACACCTCGCGTCTTAGCGGCCTCATAGCCGGCAACGTCGGCAAAGCCAACGGACGGACGCTCTTCGTCGTAAAGCTTGGCCTTGGACCCGCCGATGCCCCTGATCCCGCCAGTGGCCTGGCGCAGACCACGGCGTCCGATCCACACAAAGAAGGCCACGAAGAACAACAAGGGAAGGAGGGAGACGATGACGGCTCCGATGCTTGTCTGTGTGCCGACCCCGGTAATGGCGACGTGATGGGCTCTGAGGGAGGCCCGGCGGGCTGGGGGTCGGGCAACGCGGCCCGGGATCTGGCTCGTGTACCCGGTCCCGTTGGTCAAGGTGCCTGATACCGCACCGGCCGGATTGATCACGGCGGACCTGATGTGGTTGGACTGCACCTGGGAGAGGAAGGCCGAGTAGGAAAAGGCATGCGTGGACGTGCCCCGAGCGCCCAGGGTGCGAAGGAGAAGGAGGGCCGCCCCGACTCCGACGAAAGGCAGCCAGGACCGCCCTGGGGCGAGGTGAAGGACGACGTGGCGCCGAGGAATCGGATTGACGTTCCGGGGCGGACGAGTTGAATCGGTAGGCGTTCGAGGTGCTCATTGCGCCACGCTCCCTGACATCGACACGACGTGAGGTAGCCGCTCAAAGCGCAACCAGATAAGGACCAGCCACCCTGTCGCCATGACGAGCCAGAAGCTGACGAGGCGATAGAGCAGCACCGCGGCCAGAGCCAAAGCGGCCGGCACTCCGGTGCTGACCAAGCCTAGGCACAGCGTTCCCTCGACCAACCCGAGCCCACCCGGCGTGATCCCCAAGCTTCCGATCAGGGTCGCCAGCCCGTAGATCAAGAGCAGCGAGCGCCACGGCACCGCACCACCCAGAGCCAGGATGCTCATGGCGAGGACGCCGATGTCAGTCAGCCAGTTGGCGAGCCCCAGCCCGCCGACCTTGCCCCACTCCGCTTTGGACGGGCGCAGCGTCCCGAGACCTTCTATCCAGCCATTGACCGCGGCGGCGGGGTCCTGAACGGGGCGGGGAAGCAAGCGGGACACGCAGAGGATCGCCCATGCCGCCGAACGTGTCACGACAAGGCGCAGGCGCGTCCGACCCACACCGACCCCGAGGGCGAGACCGGCAAGGACGGCGAGAAGACCCCCAAGGACGGTGACGCCGGTAACGACAACGTTGCCCGACAGCACCCCGCCGGCGGCCAGGACCACAACCGCACCGAACCAAGAGGCGATCCCGCCGACTAAGAGCGTCCAGCCTGCGAGGGACGTGTCCGCACCCTGCTCCTTGAAGCGCCGGAAGGTAAAGACAGCACCCAACTCGGGCCCAGCGACGGGCACAGATACCGAGAGCGCATTGGCGGCCAAGGTCGTGGCCATCATCGGCCCGGCCCCCACCCGTTTCCCTCCGACCCCGAGCAGGCGGCGCTGCATCATGGCGAAGGTCGCCATGGATGACGCCTCGAGCGCGATCCCCAGGGCGATCCATGACCACTGTGGGTGGCCGATCCGTCCGAGGGACCTCGTCAGGGCGGTCCGCCTCCCGAGGACGAGCACCACGAACGCAGCCACGGTGACGGTGGACACGCCCCCGCGTACGAGTTGTGAACTCCTTCGACGGTTGGTGCCTTCAACGGTGACGTCGCGCTCGGACGCCGGCACCGCCGCGGCGTGGCCGCGGACGGTGCTGCCGGGCTCTCGGGTCGGGCTTTCCCGATCCGCGAGGACGACGTCGGCGTGATCAGTAGCCATATCCGCGTGACGGAGCCACCGGGGCGGGAGCAGCCTTGACTGTCGTTGCGGTCCCGATAGCGCGAACGTTGGGCGTGGCCACGAAGAAGTTGCTGACGCCTTGTCCCGTG
>CAWHSB010000006.1:0-50027 GCA_963831795.1 Terriglobia bacterium
TCCGAGCAGTATGCCATCTCAAACTCGAACGGAACGTTGTTCCAGATACCGACAGAACGATCGAACAGTTTGAGCTGCCGGTCGTCCCTACGCCAGGCTCTGCCGTCATCGGTAAAGGCGGAAGGGCGATAGAGCGAAGTCACCGGATCGACCGGATCGTTGTATGTTGCCCTGATCTCCCATCGGCGCTTCTCCTTCCCGTTCAGATCGGTCTGCACCCAGATCTGAGCTCTGCGGAGAATCACTTCGACGTTGTCGTTCGCAACCCGAAGCTCCCAACGGCACATACAAGGCGTAACAAGCGGCTCCTCGACGTCCTGATATCGCACGGCAGGGAGCGTGCTTCGGGGAAGGAAAGCGCCTAGTTGTGGCCCATCCGGGGAAAAATTTCGCAATGTCTTGTAGTCACCCAGGGAGATTTGCGATGGGCTTTCACCGACCATTCCAATAGCCCACATGGAATGGTCAGGACCGAATGCAACCTCTGTCGGCTGGTAGTCCTCGGTATCGATGAACCGGATCTGACGTCCCGTGGGATCGAAGAGCACGATTCCCGGCTCCGTGCCAATAACCGGGGCCGACGAGGCCTCCCACTGCCAAAGCGATCGTGCCATCTTTGTCAACGGCTGCGTTCCAGATCGTTGCGCGGTCCGCGCCGGGAATTTGAGGCGCAACGCTGTGCAGGAGTGTTCCTTCCGGTGAAAAAAGGTCAGCCCGGTAATCCCGATAAACGACAAGATAGCCGTGGTCGAACGTCGCTGCCGGCGTCAGCTCGTACCCTTGATAAAACACGTCGCGGGACTGAGCGAATGTCAGTACCGCGGGAAGAACGCAGATCGCAATCAAGCCGACGGTGCGTTTCACAGGTCTGATTGTACATTTCTCTCCGCCCGACTGTAATTGGCGTTTGCGACCGCTTTATCAGCTCAAGCGAAGGGGATCCATGTGACGGGTGCCAGGCTGGGGACATTGTTCTGACTGGGGAAAGGCGGTCGTGAAAAGACAACGCCAGATCGGCCACAAGCGGGATATTGAAATTTCCGCCGCCACCATCGGAACGTAAAGGCTACGCCGCGAGAGTTAACCGCAAGCAGCTAGAATGCGTTTGTGCGCCGACTGCTACATTTTTCGGAGGATCCGAACATCGCATTCTTTCGACCGCATGTGGCGCCGACTTCGGAAGAAAGGGAACCCCTGGTATGGGCCATCGACGAAGAGCATGCGCCGAGCTACTGGTTCCCTCGCGATTGTCCACGCGCCTGTTGCTGGGCGGCCCCCAGCCGATCCCGCCGGCCGGTGCGGTCCTTCCTGGTTTGAGTGGTGCAGGTCGGATGCATGCGATCGAAGCGGGATGGCTGGAGCGCGTTCGGGCATGTCGGCTCTATGCTTATGAATTTGATCCGGGGGGCTTCACGCTGAAGAACGGAGACGCCGGCTATTGGGTTACGCAAACCGAAGTGGAACCGATCTCAATCGCGACCGTGGGCGATCTTCTTGCCCGGCATGCAGAGGCAAGGATTGAGTTACGCATCGTCGCGAACCTATGGCCGCTTATCGATATGATCGTTGCGTCCGGCCTGGAGTTTTCCATCATTCGAAAAGCGAACGCTCTACCCCGCATCGGATCTATGGAGACGATCCAATTTGCAGGCCACAATGCGAAACCCTACATGATGCGGCATGCAGATCTTTCTCTCGTGGCGGTTTCAAAACCGTTCACGGGCGCCATACTCTCGATTCGACGCGTCGAACATGTCGTCGAAAGGGAACTCAGCCAGTCTGGGCTCCCTCGCTCCGAATGGATTGCAAACCCTGCTGGCCGCTGCGCCGCAGATGCTACAGCTTACACTCAAACTGCATGCTCAACCGGGGATATGCCTACAGCACAATCATCAGCAGCAAACACCATGGACAAACCCTGCTCTCCCACCTGGCAAGCCTTTACCCCCACTCAACCGCACAAGCCTGGCAACAAAAACTGAACAACGGCGAAGTCACCCTCAACGGCGTCACCGCCGCCGGAAGCGAATCGGTCACTTCAGGCCAAACCCTTGTCTGGAACCGCCCGCCCTGGATCGAACCAGACTCCCCTCAGCACTTCGAAGTGCTGTTTGAAGACCCGCATTTGTTGGCCGTCAACAAACCGAGCGGGCTCCCCACCCTTCCCGGCGGCGGCTTCATGGAAAACACCCTCCTGCGCCTGGTGCAAAAGCGAACCCCGAACGCAAACCCTGTCCACCGGTTGGGCCGAGCCACCACCGGCATCGTCCTCTTCGCCAAAACATCGCACGCCGCCTCTAATCTATTCGCAGACTGGAACACACCGAACATTCAAAAAATCTACCGGGCGCTGGGACAAAACATTGCACAGCATGACGCTTACGAAATCCTCACACCCATCGGCCTGGTACCGCACCCGCTCATCGGTTCCGTGTGGGCCGCCAAGCCAGGCGGCAAACCGGCAAAGTCATTGGCAAAGGTGATCTCACGCACCACCCGCACCACAACATTTGAGGTAAGCCTGAATTCAGGACGCCCTCATCAAATCAGAATCCATCTGGCATCCATCGGCCATCCCCTGGCAGGCGATCCTCTGTACGGCTTAACCGGCCAGCCTCTTGAAAATCTCCCCGGCCTCCCCGGCGATGGAGGATATTTCCTGCACGCCCAGTATTTGAAATTCCCCCACCCCATCACCGGAGCACAAATCAATCTTGAGGCAGCTTTGCCGTCTGGATTCCCCTTGAACCAGTAGGTTCACGGCGGGAATGTGGTTTCCGTGGACCGCAGCATTCTCCGGGTTGCGCGTGATACGTCAAAAGTGACCCTGATTCGCCGGCTTTCGAGGGTCCTCAAAGTACGACTGGAACCGGTTAAGGCATGACGATTGTGCGGCAGGCGAGTCCGTGACGAGTTGCGTTCAGGGGTGGTCTGTAATGGACCACTTCCGCGGCGGGCGGAGTCCCCGCTCCAGGTCCGTGAAGTCGCGCACATTGCCTCCGCGAACGTCCACGTTTACTCGCCGAACTGGCCTCACGACTCTCAACTGGTTGGTGCACGAGACAACATACTTACCGGAGTCGGCGATAAGACGAAAAGGTGGAGATGGTTGTTCGAATTTTCGACAACTTCGAGGAGGCGGACGCCGCCGATGCTGAGGAGGATCGAAACATGACTCCCAATAGCCTCCGCACGCCAGTGATTTTCGAGCGTTCGGTGGAGAGACGCTCTTCGTCGAGGCTGAGGTTGAGGAGAGACTTCGAGTCGTCACGGAAGACGCGCGCAGCCGGGTGATATGTTTCCTTGTGATGAGCCCGATTGCTCAACGGCGGGTCGCTCGCGCGCTCCGCGCCGGCGGTCCGGAGGTTATTGAGGTCGGCGTTGAGGAATTGGCTCCGCTGAAAGCGGGCGAGGCGCTCGTGCGCGTCGAGGCCGCCGGCCTTAACCACGCTGAAACGTTGATTCGTTCAGGCAACTACACCGTGCGCCTGCCTTTCCCACACGCGGTGGGCGGAGAGGGATCGGGCACCGTCGTGGCGACCGGATCAGGGGTGACGATGTCTGTGGGCACGCGGGTGTGCTGGGGGGCGGTTCTCGGATCGTGCGCGACTTTTGTCACAGCCCCAGCTTCGATGTTGGTGCCCATTCCCGACGGCCTCAGCTTTGAGGACGGTGCGTGCCTGGCGGTCGCCGGGCTCACGGCCGGGGGCCTCGCTCGCGTCTGGCCGCTGAAGGGACGCGCAGCCGTGGTGTGGGGCGCCGCGGGTGCTGTAGGTCGAATGCTCGTGGCCACGCTGGCCGATCAGGGAATCGATGTCATCGGCATCGCCAGCGGTAAGCGTGTGGACGCGGTTCGCGCGGCCGGGGCCAACCACGTCATCGATCGGACTACCGAGGATGTGCGGGAGGCCGTCAGGGCCTACACGCGAGGTTGCGGCGTGGCCGCTGTATTTGATCCGATAGGCGCGCCGACTTACGAGACCAGCCTTCAACTGCTCGCGCCGCGGGGTTGCCTGATCAACTACGGTGAGTTGTCGGGCCCGGTGCCCGCCATCAACCTCCACCAACTCTTTCCGGGGTCCGTCTTCGTCACCAAGTACAACGGTATGCGTTGGGTCGAAGGATTCCACGAGTTCGCTGGTCTCATTTCGGATGCACTGGCCCTGGCCGCGCAACGCCCGGCTGTAATCAGCGACATCGCCGGCCGCTTCCCGCTCGACCACGTGGCAGACGCCTACCGGGTGCTGGAGTCCGGTGCTCACGGTAAGGTGCTCGTGCTTCCCAATGTTTAGTCGGTGTCTCTGAAGACTTCCGCACCCGGGCACCAACGCTGTGCGGTCAGGAAGCGCCACGTTCGCAACTCTGGACGCGTGTCGTGATCACAAAGGGAGTGTCGATGAGAGCTGTCGAGATCGAAAGCACCGTGGCTCCGGGCGGCAAGATTGCGTTGCCGCCGGAAATTGCAGGTAGAGCCGAAAGGTACAACAAAAGCATGGCGTAAGTCTTGAAGAGGTGCAGGAAATCTTCGACCAGGTTCATATCATCGACAGGAAAAATGACGACCCGGAACAATTCCGTGCAATCGGGTGGCGCCGGGGACAGACTGTGTTCGGTCCGTCCGACGATCCCGAGGGCGAGTACTATCGCCTGATTACAGCGTGGAAAGCGACTAAACAAGAGGAGGACGCATATGCCAATCAAGTCTAAGTCACCGACCGCCGACGAGATTGCATCAATGGCAACGCGCGGCGAGGATGTTTCGCAATTCTTCACCAATCAGTTCAGAGTCGTGAGGCCGATTCGACGAGTGAACGTGGACCTCACCGAGGGGATGCTGCGCGAGCTCGACGCCCGCGCTGCGCGTCTGAACGTAAGCCGGCAGGCGGTTATCAAAACGTTATTGCGGCAAGCTCTGGACAGCCCTAAACGGCCTTTTTCGGGCGGCAGGTGAACTGACCAACGATGGCTCCAAAAGGCCCCGGGAGTTTTCCGACATCCCAAGAGCGGGTATTTCGCAAAAACACTTTATCGACGGCGATCTCCTGCCGGAAGTGCCGGTGCAAAGGTCGCTCCCTCACGTTGCAGAAATGTTGCGAAAATTCGAGGCGACATGACGATGGTCCGGCCGGTACGCCCGTGACGCGTTGCGTTCATGGCTGAACGTTGTGTGCCTTCGTGGGTGCGGCGCCCGGTGGATCTCGATTCGATTCCGCAGTTTGTGCTGGCGACATGGATTGATTTCCTCTTCGGTTACACCAATACCAGACGATTTTGGGGTTGCGTGCCAGCAAACGCTCCGCCGCAATTTCCGCACCGAGTAGCCGGAATATAAACGCTGCAGCGTCAGGCGCGGCCAATCGAGCCGGACACAGCCAAAACACAGGCTTGCATTTCTAATATTGCCGTAGTAGAGTTCCAAACATCCATAGTAGAACGCGATGACTCTACCCAAATTGACGAAGCTCGAACTGCAGATCATGGAAGCGCTCTGGAACCGTGGCGCATGCTCGATTCGCGAAATTCAGGAAGCGTTCCCCAAACGCGGAAGGCCTGCGTATACGACGATCCAGACCACCGTCTATCGTCTGGAGGACAAGAAGGCGGTGCGGCGCGCGAGGAAAATCAGCAACGCGCACATCTTCGAGGCGGTGATTTCCCGTAACGCCGCGGAAAGGAGACTGATCGACGATCTCCTGGGCCTGTTCGGCGGGCGCACTCAGCCGGTCGTGTCGCACCTGATCGAATCCGGGAAGCTGACTCTTGACGATATACGCGAAGCAGAGAAATCCATTCGCAAACTGGCGGGAAAGGATATGGAGAAATGATACCGGCACTGGCGAATCACTTATGGCAATCGACGCTCTGCGCGGTTGTGGCGGAGTTGTTGACACTGTTGTTGCGAAGGAATCACGCGCGAGTACGCCACTCGATCTGGCTGGCCGCTTCGGTGAAGTTTCTGGTTCCGTTCGCCCTGCTGGTTGCGGCAGGCAGTCACCTTCAGCAATCGGGCTCACCGATGCCTCCGCCACGATTAAAGATCGCCATGGAAGAGATCAGCCAGCCATTTACGAGGCTGGTTCCACGCAGCGTTTCTCCCGTCGCGGCGCAAGCGCCACGGACGCAGCTTCCGACGATCCTTCTGACGGTGTGGCTCGGTGGATTTGGCGGCCTGGTTCTCTCCTGGGGCCTGCGCTTGCGTCGTCTCCGTTCAGCATTACACCGGGCGCTGCCACTGCATCTGAACGTGCCGCTCAGGACGCTATCTTCGGCCGCGTGTGTGGAGCCCGGTGTTTTCGGCATATTCCGGCCTGTGTTACTGCTGCTCGAAGGGATTGTCGGGCGTCTGACGCCGAAGCAACTCTCGGCGATCCTCGCGCATGAGTTGTGCCATGTCCGCCGCCGCGACAATCTCGCCGGCGCAATTCATATGGTTGTGGAAGCGCTCTTCTGGTTTCATCCGCTGGTGTGGTGGATCGGTGCGCGGCTGATCGAAGAGCGGGAACGCGCCTGCGACGAGGAGGTGCTCAGTATGGGCAGCGAACCGCGAGTGTACGCCGAAGGGATTCTTCGTGTTTGCAAGTTCTACGTGGAATCGCCGCTGGCCTGTGTGACCGGGGTTGGCGGGTCCGATCTCAAGAAAAGAATCGAGGAAATCATGAAGCATCAGAACTCGCTCAAGCTCAATTCGGGAAGAAAACTGCTTCTTGCCGCAACAGGCTTCGCGGTAGTGGCGGCTCCAATCATCATCGGTATCATGAACCCGCAGCAGAGCCGGGCGCAGCAGCAAACCGCGGCGCCTTTGCCCTTCGAAGTGGCATCGGTAAAGGCAAACAAGTCGGCGGACCGCCCCCAATTGCAAGTTCTACCCGGGGGCACGTTGACGATGAGGAACGTTCCCTTAAATATTGTCATCATGGTGGCGCACGGCGTGCCTCCCAACGCTCCCGAGCGAGTTTCCGGCATGCCCAAATGGGCTGAATCCGAGAGATTCGACATCGAAGCGAAACCCGCGCCGGGCCCGATTCCAGCCGGGCTCTCGCAGAAACAACGCAATGACCGGTCGATGCTGATGCTTCAGTCGGTCCTGATGGATCGCTTCAAGATGACGACACATTGGGAGGCCAGGCAAGGGCCGGTGTACTCCCTGACTGTTGCCAAAAACGGTCTCAAGCTGCCAAAGGCGAAGATCGAAGAAAAGGATTGCCCCGAGACAGCTACGCGCACAGCATACTGCCACTTGTTCAATGGCGGCCAGGGCCAGGGGCTCCACGGGAAAACGATCACCATGACCGACCTTGTCGACAACCTTCAGGGCTGGACCGATCACCCTGTTATTGACAATACCGGGGTCAACGGGCTCTTCGATATCGATACTGAAGGGTGGGTACCCATGCGTCCGAGACCGGGCCCGCCGCCGGGAGCTGAGCCCTCTGCCGAAGACCGTGCTTTCGCCGACCCCGCACGTCCCACACTTCAACAGGTTCTGGACAAGGTCGGCCTCAAACTGGAATCGACGAAAGGCCCAGTCCAGATCCTGGTGATCGACAACATCGAACGGCCATTGGAAAACTAAGGCAGCGCTCTGAACAAACGTGAGTGGCACAATCCGACGGTCAGCAGGTTTATGGACTGCTGTGAACTCCGTACCAGGACTATACCCTGAAACGACAGGAGGGTTTATCGAACCGGGTGCTTCAGGCGACAATATCGTAATCCACAATGCTTCGACTCGCTATCCTTTGCCTGTTGCCGTTCATAGTAAGCGCGCAGGAGGCGTCCCTGACTCTTGCCGGAAGCGTGGTTAACGCCCAAACGGGTGAACCGCTTCCGCGCGCCCTTGTGATTATCCGGGGATTTCCTCTTCCTGAGACTCCATCGACGGGAACAATACCTCCCGCGCCACCCAAACAGATCAGTCGTAGCGCCCTGACCGACGCCGGCGGCGCTTTCCGATTTGCGGCTCTGCCGGAGGCCCGGTATATGCTGCGCGTGCAGAAGCCGGGGTTTACGGCCGGCGCGCCGACGGGAAATCGACAGGATGTCATCGAACTGAAGTCTTCAAAGGAAGGCGTGCGGCTTAGCCTTTCCGCACTCGGAATCATCACCGGCAACGTCGCCGACGAGAACGGCGAGCCAATGCGCGGCGTGATCATCGAAGTCCTGGCTTCCATCGTCGAAAGCGGTCTGCGTCAAACCCGGCTGGAACGAACGGTCACCACCGATGATCGTGGCGCATATCGAATCCCGGGTCTCGAGCCCGGGAAATACTATCTCAAAGCGACGAGCCAGGGCGGCGGAAGCCTTTTGTTCGCGGCGGAGAACGCGGGCCGCCTCGACATCGGGGATTCGTTTGCTCCGGTTTACTTCGGCGGCGGACAGACGGTGGAGTCGGCGATGCCCATCGAGATCGGTGCGGCTGCCCGGGCCCAGGGCAATTTGCGACTGAAGCTCGAACCCGCGTTCCAGATTCGCGGCACGCTGCGGAATTTTACGCCGCGCGAGAGCGTCACTTTCGCGCTCGTGATCGCGGGAGAGGAAGTTCCGGCGGGCCCGGACCTCTTCAACGCCAGTACGGGCGCGTTTGAATTCAAAGATGTCGTATCGGGTTCTTATGTTTTGCGCGCATTTCAGGGCGATAAATCCGGTGAGGTGGCCGTGCAGGTGCGTGAGGCGGATGCCACGGGGGCCGTTCTCCAGCTCTATCCACGGGTCGACATTCCCGTGACGGTCAGGTTTACCAACTCCGCGCCGCCGATGCCGCAACGAGGATTGGCCGCCGGTGGGGACGATGACGATGGAGATCGCCTGGCGGGCTCTGACAGTTGCGGTTTCTTTCTGAGCCCCGAACAAGTCAATAGCGCGGTAATCTTGTCGCCCGGTGTGATTTTCATGAGGGATAACATCGTGCACGGCGTTCCTTCCGGCAAAAACCGGGTTTCGATCAGCTGCCCCGACGGATACGTTCGATCCGCAGTGGCCGGTGCTCAGGACCTGCTGGCAAATCCGGTTCTGACGATCGAGCCGGGCGCGAACCCGCCGCCTGTCGAGATTCTCGCGACTCACGGAGGCGGAAGGATAACCGGAAAAATAGATGCGGGGCTCTTCGGCGACCACACCTTGCTGCAGATCCTCCTGGTTCCACAGTTTGCCGGCTCTACGGGACCTCAGCTGGCGTCCGTGGCGTCACAACCGCAGATAAACGTCGCCCATTTCTTCAACCTCGCGCCAGGCGCTTACACGCTGTACGCTTTTGGCCGGCCGGATATCGAGTATCGTAGTCCGGCGTTTCTTCAGTCGCTCTCCGGAGGACAAAGCGTTCAGATTGATGGAGACGCCGAGAAAGAAGTGAAGATCGAGAGGGTGATTCCGTGAGTTTGAGCTTCATGAATCCCGTGCGGGCCGCACTTCTTCTTGTAGTTGTTGCCGCTTTCGCCTGCGACGGCGCCGATGTCTATCCTGTCGCGGGCACGGTCGTGAATACCGGAACCAATTCGCCCCTACCCCGCGCTCGCGTTTATTTCTACCGTTCCACTGCCGCCACAAAACCATTTGCCAGCACCGTTACGGGGAACGATGGCCGATTCGGGTTTCAGCTGCCCGCCGGTTCCTATGTCATGCGCGCGGGTACGCGAGATACGTGGGAGAACTACGGTTCCCGGAATCCCAGCAACTCGATCGCGTCGGCGGTAATCGTCGGGCCGGGCAAAGATACGAGCAGCCTGGTTTTTCGATTCTTTCCTCCCGCCGCGATATCCGGCCGGATCCTTGACGATGCGGGCGAACCTGTGAGCGGAGCGCTGGTGCAGCTTATTCGGTCCAGCGTCACCGGGGGCCGACGCTCAGCAACGGTTTTTGCCTACCAGAGAACCAATGACATCGGCGAGTATCGCTTCGGGCGGCTTCCGGGCGACACGCAGTATTTCCTCGCGGTGACGGGCCAGCCCTGGTACACGCAGCCGGATGCGGGCGACGCTCCTGGCACGAAGGCGGCCGCGGCATATGCTGCGATGTATTACCCCAACACTTCGGATGCGACCAGAGCCACGGCGATTGCCCTCAAACAGGGCGAGGAAGTCCGCGCCGATTTCCGCATGAGCACGGTTCCCAATGCCACCATTGCGGTCCGGCACAACGCCCCTCCGGGAATGAAAGGTACCCTCACACTGACCTACGACGGAGTGGCTGGCGTCACCGCGACACAGCAGGCCCAGCAATTGTTTGTCTTCGATCGGCCCCGGCCTCCGGGCCGGCCGGACTTCCCGCAACAGATCCAAAGCCTGCAAAGCGTCCCGCCGGGCCATTACACGCTCCGCATTCTCGGCACGGCCGAAGGCGATGCATTTGGCGGCAGCGCCACGATCGATGTGGCCGGGTCGGACGTCACCGCGGACCTCGACCTCAAACCGATTCCGAAAGTTGAAGGATCCGTTCATCTGGTTCCGGGGGCGAGGCAGACTGGCGCAATTCAAGTCTTAATTCGGAGCGAAGCAACGGGCGCTGTCGCCGCAACCATTGTGCAGGGCGACGGCAGCTTCAGATTTGCGGCCGTGGCGCCCGGCCGGTTTCGCTTTTCTCTCGGCGGCCCCGACGGCTTCTTCGCTTCGCAAATCGAGGCCCGCGGTGGAACGATCAACGATGGGTTTCTCGAAATATCCGAGGGCAGCGACGTCAGTCTTTTGATTAGTGCCAGCAACGAGACCGGCGGAGTACGGGGATTCGTCGTCGATGGAGACCGCGGCGTTGAAGGAGCTCTGGTGGTTCTCGCGCCGGTGTCGAGTAAGTCGGGCGAGTTGAGCGGCGATTTGAACAAAGACGCGCGGTATCGCGGTTACCAGACTGAAAGCGATGGCAGTTTCGATTTCCGATCCGTACCCGCGGGCCGCTATCTTCTGTTTGCGGTCGATAATTCCCAACTCGAATACGCGCGACCCGACGTTATTGCGCTTTACCGCTCGC
Organism: Terriglobia bacterium; assembly: GCA_963831795.1. GTDB lineage: Bacteria > Acidobacteriota > Terriglobia > Bryobacterales > Bryobacteraceae > BOG-234. Next base: position 10,957 of record CAWHSB010000006.1, read on the forward strand.
GCGCGAAGGAAATCGACATTCGTACCGGCGATTCAACTGAAGAGCGCATCCCCCTGGCTCTGCCGATTGCACGATGAACCGGCCATTGCTTATCGAAGATCGAGACGGTGCTACTCCGGCGGGACGCTGCGGATCGAAGCTTTCGGAGCCGCCCGCGCTCTGAAGAACCTTATGACTTCTGCCGGCGCAGCGCCGCAAATCGCCAGCGGCCACGGGCCTGGTGCGATTTTCTGCAGGCGCAAATTTGAGATGACTTACGAAACCAGAATCAGATGCAGATCCATCACGTTCGTTCCGGTCGAGCCGGTGATCATCAGGTCGCCGGTCTCTTCGAAAAACGGGTAAGCGTCATGGTTCATCAACGCTTCGGCTGCGCTCAGTCGGGCGCGGGCGACCGTCGTGCCGTCGGCCATCGCGCCGGCGGCATCGGTCGGCCCGTCCGTGCCGTCGGTGCCGGCACTCAGAATCAGAACGTCTTCCAATCCGGCGATATCGATTGCGGATGCGAGGGCGAACTCCTGATTCCGGCCCCCCTTCCCCTCCCCGCCCTCCGGCAGGGTCACGGTCGTTTCGCCGCCGGATATGACGCAGGCAGGAGCCTTGAGGGGCTGGCCATGCACCCGAATTTGCCGCGCAATCGCGGCGTGCATCCGGGCGACATCGAGGGTTTCCCCCTCTATGGTGCTCGAAAGAATCAGCGTGTGGTAGCCAAGATCCTTCGCGGCGCGCGCCGCGGATTCGAGCGATTTCTGATTGCTGCCGATGATGATGTTCTCGACATTTTCAAACAACGGGTCCGAGGGCTTCGGCGTCTCCGTAGCGCCGTTTCGCAGCCGCTCCCGTACCCGGGCAGGCGCCCGGTCGCGCAACTCATATTTATCCAGAACGGCGAAGGCATTCTCGAACGTGGAAGGGTCCGGGGCCGTTGGACCCGAGCCGATCACGTCCAGGTCGTCCCCCACCACATCCGACAGAATCAGGCTGATCACGTGGGCGGGCTCGGCCAGCCGCGCCAGTTGTCCACCCTTGATCGTCGAGATATGCTTCCGCACGGTATTGATCTCATGAATACTCGCGCCTGAAGCGAGCAGCAGCCTCGTGGTTTCTCGTTTCTCGGCGAGCGTAATTGGAATCGCGGGATACGGCATCAGGGCGGAAGCGCCGCCCGAGAGCAGACAGATCACCAGGTCTTTTTCTGCCGCGTCATTGCAGAGTTGCGTGATGCGCTTCGCTCCAGCCAGGCCGCGCTCGTCCGGCATGGGATGTCCGCAGTGGCGCAACTCGATCAGCCGGGTTTTCGCGGTGTCGCCGTCCTTTACGTTCACGCACCCGGCGGAGATGCGGCCGCCCACAAATTGCTCAACCGCCCGCGCCATCGTTCCGCTTGCCTTTCCGGCGCCCACCACAAAGATCCGATCGTACCCGTCCAGGTCCTCGCGGCCGCGCAAAACCCGGTCAACCGCGGCGGTAGGGTCGGCGGCGGCCAGGGCTGCCATCAGGATGGCTTTCGCGTCGCGGCTCAGATTGCGTTTCATTCCGCCTGGTGGGAGCCTATTTCCAGCACGGAAGCCCCAGAATCGAATCTACCGCGCTCTCGACCTCACAGTCGGCGTTGATGCGATAACTGGCGCGGCTGTAGGCCGCGCGGCGCTCCTCATACAGACTCCGGAATTTCTGGGGATCGCGGGCAAGAGGGCGGGCATCCGGATCGACCACGCGTTGGGCAATCGTCTCGAAGGAGCAGTCCAGCCAGATGGAAATTCCGTTCTGCTCCAGAAGTTCGGCAATGGCCGGCTGCACGAAAGATCCGCCTCCGAGTGCAATCACGGCAGGCACTCCGCATTCGATCTTGCGCACAACCTTCCGGAGCGTCTCGTGTTCGATCCGCCGGAATTCGGTTTCGCCGCGCTCCTCGAAGATTTCCGCTATTGTGGCGCGCTCGGCCGACTCGATCTCCGCATCAAGATCGATGAAGTCCCATCCCAGACGGTCGGCCAGAATGCGGGCTACGGTACTCTTGCCGGAGCCCATAAAACCGGTCAGATATACACCCGGCGAGCGTTTGAGTTTGTTATCCATGCGCTTTACCCATGGTCCGCGTCACCCGTAAAGAGCCCGCTCCATCCGGGACTCGACGAACGCCGGAAAAAGCCTGCTGGCCCAAACCAGGGCCCAACCGGAGCGCGGCGTGACCACCGTCCGTTTCCGGTGGACGATTCCGCGCACAATCGCCGCAGCGCACTCTTCGGCGGAAATCGCGAAACGCTTTCCCTGCACGACGCGCCTCGGTGGCCGCGGACCGGGCGCATTCGCCTGAAAATCCGTATCCACATAACCCGGGAACACACCCATTACATGGATGCCTTCCCGTCTCAGTTCGGTGCGTTGGGCTGAGGTGATGGCCGCCAGCGCGAATTTGCTGGCCGAATAAACCGGCAGCCAGGGCAGACTGATCTGGCCGCCGATCGAGCTCACGTTCACCACGGTTCCGCGCGTCTGGCGCAGAAAGGGCGTCGCCAGCTGGGTCAGCGCGAGAGGCGCGAAAAAGTTCAAATCGAACACCGCTCGGGCCTCATCCAAGGGAGTTGCGGACGCGGAATAATAAGAGCCCCGCCCCGCGTTATTAATGAGGATGTCGATTTTTCCCCATCGTTCCATGATTTTGGCGATTATCTCGGATCGAACTGTTTCCTGTGTGACGTCACCAGGGATAATCAGATCGCCTGGCCCGGCTGCGGCAGAGAGCTTCCGCTCGTTGCGGGCGGCCAGAGCCACATGCGCGCCCGATTGCCGGAGGATCGTCGTCAACTGTGCGCCGATCCCTTCCGACGCGCCTGTGACGATAACGACCTTGCCGTCCAGTGAATCCATTCGGATCGGGGAAACGCAATAATAGCATTATGTCCCGGTTGCTCCCTCTGTTCCCCCTGCAGCTTGTGGTCTTCCCGGGAAGCGCCGTTCCGCTTCATATTTTCGAGGAGCGCTACAAGGAGATGGTCGGCGAGGCGGAAGCCGCCGGTTCCGAATTTGGCATCGTTCTTGCGAAGGATGACGGCATTGTGAACACCGGCTGCACGGTAATCGTCGAAGACGTACTCGAGCGTTATCCCGACGGCCGGTTCGATGTTTTGACGCGAGGCCAGCGGCGCTTTGAAATTACGTCTCTGAATCAGGAGAAGGAATATCTCAGAGGCGTTGTCGAGTATTTCGACGATGAAGATTTGCGGCAGGTGACGCCCGACCTGGGCAAGCGCGCGATCGCGGCCCTTGAGAACATGCGTAAGGCGCTTTCGCTCGATGACGCCGGAATGCCGGACATGGACAATCCGAACCTCAGCTTCCAGTTGGCCCAAACCGTGGAAGATCTCGACTTCCAGAATATGATTCAGCGCAGCCGTTCGGAAACGGACCGGCTGCGCATGTTTGCCGAGTTTACGGAAGGATATATTGCGCGGCAGCAGTATGCGGCGAAGATGAAGCGAGCCGCGCCGCTGAACGGGTCCGGGCACAGGCCCGTCAGTCTCTTGTAGCATCGGGAGTGTCGGGCATATAGGATCGCAAATGTCGTTGAGCCTTTATATCGACGGTGCACGAAAACCAGACCGGCCGAAAAAACGAACCCAGTCGCTCGCAATTTCCGTGGCGGTTCACGTGACAGCGTTCTATGCGCTGATGAACGCCCCCGAAATCAAGCTTCCGGAGCAGGCGAAGTCGGATTACCGGCAGTCGATCGAAGGTAAGGAAGAAAAGCTGGTCTGGTACAAGTTCAAGGAACTGCCGAACGTCACTCCGCCCCAGGCGAAGCCGGAACAGAAGCCGCCGCGCGCTGAGTTTCGTGCGCCGCAGGAGATTGTGGCATCGCGGAAGACCGCGCCCAAGCGGACGCAGATGGTCTGGACCCCCGCGCCCGAGTTGAATGAGCCCAAACCGGTCGAATCGCCCAACATCCTGGCGATCCGCATGCCGGAGATCAAGAAGCCGTTCGTCGCTCCGCCCGATATCGTGAAGCCCCAAACGGCTGCGGTAAAGATCGCCGAGGATGCGCCCGAGTTACAGACGCAGCCTGTCGAAGTGGTCAAGCTGGGAGATGCGCCGAGGATCGTAAAGCGGTTTGTGCCGCCGTCGACCCGCGTACCCCAGAAGCTCCCGGATGTGGTAACGCCCATAGAAGCGCCGCAACTGGAGGCGAAGGTCAGCGAGACGACGACGCTCGACGGCCACTTCAAGGTGCCTCCCCGGCCTTTCGTGGCTCCCGCCGCGGGGAAAACGGGGGCCGGTAAAGCGGCGGTGGCAGTGGTAGAGGAAGCTCCGCCGCTTCTGGCTGGAAATACGACGGCCGATCTGAACGTGGCTGTCGTCGGGCTCAACCCGGCGAACTCGACTTTTTCGCTGCCCGAAAAATCGAACCCGGCGCAGTTCTCGGCCGGGCCCAAGGTGCGTCCCGATGGCGCCGATTCCGGAGGAGACGGCAAAGGGCTCAGTGTCCCGGATCTCTATGTGCGCGGCGGCCGGGAATCGAAACCCGATCTCATCGCGCAGACCTTTGCCGCGCCCACTTCGGCTCTCACTTTGCGTGAGGCGGCGCGTACCGGCGGTCCGCGGCTCAGTGCGGCCTCACCTCAGGGCTGCTCCCGGATCCTCGGATTTGGGCGCGGTTAAGGTTTCCGGCGCGCCCGATCCCCGCTTCAATGGTCGCGACGTCTACATGATGGCTATTCAGATGCCGAATCTGACCAGTTATTCGGGCAGCTGGCTCATGTGGTACTCGGATCGAACCCAGAGGGAAGTGGGACTTGCCCCGGTGGCTCCTCCCGTAGCGCACCGCAAGGTCGATCCGAAGTACATAGCGGCGGCGGCGTCCGACCGCATCGAAGGCAAAGTACAACTGGCGTGCGTGATCGGCACGGACGGTATCGTATCCAACGTGGAGTTGTTGAGAGGCCTGGACGACCGCCTGAACCAGAGCGCGGAAGAGGCGCTGGCAAAGTGGGAATTTACGCCCGCAACGAGAAAGGGAGTGCCATTGGCGGTCGACGTGGTGGTCGAAATTCCTTTCCGGCTTGAGCCGCGTACGCAGGTGCGGTATTGATCGCGGGCGCCGCAGAAAGACAACACCTCATCTTCGACGCGGATGACACGCTGTGGGAGAACAACGTCTATTTTGAGCAGGCGTTCGACGACTTCTGCGCGTATCTCGATCATTCCGCTCTCACGCCCGTGGAGATTCGCTCCATCCTCGACGAGATTGAGATCGAGAACAACAGGATTCACGGCTACGGGGCCGTCAACTTCGGACGCAATCTGAGCCAGTGCTACCTTCGCCTCGCCGAACGCGCGGTGGAGGAGCACGACCTGAAGCGGGTCACCGCGCTTGCGCACCGGATTCTGCAGCAGGAAATCGAACTGCGGCCTGGGGTTGAGGAGACTCTCCCGTTCCTGGCCGAAAAGCACGATTTGACGCTCTTTACCAAGGGAGAATCGGCGGAGCAGAATCGCAAGATCGATTTGTCCGGTTTGCGCCCGCTGTTTGCGTATTGTGAGGTCGTGAAGGAGAAAAATCGCGACGCTTACGCGGAACTGGCGAAGGCCCGGCGATTCGACGTGGAACGTACCTGGATGATCGGGAACAGCCCGAAGTCCGACATCAATCCGTCGCTCGCCGCGGGATTGCGGGCAGTGTTTGTGCCGCATCCGCAGACCTGGACACTGGAGCGCGAAGAGATCCGGAACGTCGAGGGTCGTTTGGTGGTGGTGAACCAGTTTCGCGATCTGCTGGACCTTTTTGGATAACATCGGTTCGTATGAAACCGCCTCCGCGGAGGCAGGCGTCTAACGCCGCATGATGAATCGGAATTCCGTTCTGGCATTTGCCACCGGATTGCTATTTGCCGCTGCTCCTGCGTTTGCGCAGACGGAAAGCACATATGTACTTCGTCATTCCTGGTTGCCGCCGGCGGGGATCGCCTCCACGGAGACCCTGCAGGTTAATCTCGTGAACAACATTATCGTTCCCCCCAACGCGGCGTCGCCCGCGTGCACGGGAACAGTGGCCTTCTACAACTCCAGCGGATCAATCATCGGGGCCGCCGCACCCTTTACTATCGGGAGCGGGAACATCTTCTCGGCAACCCTGCCTTACGCCGCGACAGGCTCCCCCGGCCCGCGCACGGTGGTGCAGGCCAAAATAACACTGACGGGAAGCGCAACGGGCGAGACTTCGCAGCCACCTTGCATAATCGCATCTTCGCTCGAGATCTTCGATACCGCTACCGGCGTCACCCATGCCTTTGTCTCAGGTGCGACGCAATTGCCGGTAGCTGCCCTGCGAACCGGGATTTTTTCACCCGCCCCCCGATAGCGTGCCGGGATCTGAAAAACAGCCTTTCACCGCGGCTGCGTCACGACGTCGATCAAAGCCGGCTCGCCCTTCCTGACCCTCTCCAGACCACGCTTAAGAGCGGGCGCGAGGTCATTCGGATCGCTGATCGGACCCTCGCCGTAGAGTCCGTATGTCTCGGCCATCTTCGCGTAGTTAATGTTGGGTTCCCAAAGCTTGGTGCCGATGTTACACCGGTCCTGCCCGCGATTTCGCTCGCTCGCCATGCGTTCGAGGATCATGACCTCGGCATGATAGCCGCGATTGTTGTGCATGATCGTCAGCAGAGGAATCTTGTGGTGCGCGGCGGTCCAGAGCACGCCGGGCGCATAGTTGAGATCGCCGTCGCACTGGATGTTGATCGACAACCGCCCGTATTTCCTGTTGGCGAGCGCGGCGCCCACCGAAGCCGGAGCGTTGTAGCCGATGCCGCCCGCGCCCTGGCCTCCGATGTATTGATAGTGTTTGTCGAAGTTCCACAACTTGCCCGGCCAGCTGCTGATGAACCCCTGCCAGGAGACCAGCGACCAGTCGTCTTTCTCGATCAACGGCCACAGTTCCGCGCACATCCGGCTCAGGCTGACGGGGCTTGCGTCCCACCCGGCGCTCCCCTGTTCGATCGCCTGCCGCCGGGCTGCTCGATTGGCGGCCGCGATCTTTACGCCGCGATCCTGAAGCGTCCGCTTGCGATCCGCGGTGATGATCTTCTGGCAAGCCTCGATGAGAGCCGGCAAAGTCGCTTCGGCGTCCGCGCCCACATCAAGGTCCAGATCCGAGGCGTAGTGTCCGAAATCCTGAATGTTGCTCTTGTGAAACAGATCCACCGAAGAGATCGCGATGGTCTTCGCGCCGCGTGCGCGGTTGGCCCGCGCCGTGGCGGCCGTATCCGCAACCTCGAGGCATAAGGTCACATCCGGCTGGTAACCGGACCCGCCGTTCCCGGCGAGCGGATGGCGATTCCCGATCTCCATGCGCTCATTGCTGTTCACCGGAGCCTGTAGCACCTCTGCCAGCTGGATCAATAGTTTGCGGCCGTCGGGAGTGCGCACGGTTCTTTCTGAAATGATCAGCGGACTGTTGGCGGCTACAAGCATCTTCGCCATCTCGGCGACAGCCTCTTCATCCGCGGCGGGCGGCGAAGTAAGAACAAGCTTTGGCACGCGCAGGCGCGGCTCGCGATTGGGTTCGGTTTGCGTTTCGTGACTTGCCACCACCAGCACGGGACCCATGGGAGGCGTCATCGCCACCTTATAAGCCCGGACCGCGGCATCGCCAAACGCGCCCAGCGAAACCGGCTGATCGTCCCACTTGGTGAAGTCTCGGACCAGCGCGCCCATATCGTTCGCGCTGTGATACGACTGCACGCCCGCGCCGCGCGCGGCCGAATCGGCGTGATTTCCGACCACCATATAGATGGGAACGCGATCGGCATAGGCGTTATAGATTGCCATGGACGCGTGCTGCAGCCCGACGGTGCCGTGAATCAGCGCCATGATCGGCTTGCCTTCGATCTTGGCGTAACCATGCGCCATCGCGACCGCGGATTCCTCATGGCAGCACGTGAGAAATTCGGGCATTGTGTTCATGCCGTGGTTGATCAGCGATTCGTGCAGCCCGTCGAAAGTCGAGCCAGGGTTGGCGGCGCAGTACTCGATCCCGAGCGACTTGATGACGTCAACCATATAGTCGGAGCCCGGATTTTCGACGATTCGTGAGGGCGGTCCCGCGGGGGCACGGCCGGAATCGGCCGCGAGCGTAGTCGCGTTGGGTCTCGCGCCGCCATTGCGCGGAGCTTCGGCGCCTGCTTGTTGTTGAGCCACCGCCAGTGGTGGCTTTGCCACGAGAGCCGCCGCGCCCGCGGCCGCTCCTTTCAGGAAACCTCGGCGGCCTACGGCACTCTTCTTCAATCTGGACATCGAATCCCTCCAGAGTCGGATCGCCATCAGTCTACACCCGTTTCGGGGGATTCGCTTTTGCCGATCCGGCCCGCCAGATCCAGAACAATCGCGCGGATAAATCGGGATTTTTCTCAAATATTTTTTTATTTGTTTTTTATTGACTGAATTTCTCGCGAATGACTAAACTTGACGTTGAAGCAAGTGTGATCTTACTCGCCTTTGTTACCAGGCGGTTATCACACTTTGCCAGAGACCGTTCGCTGAAGACCGTCATCCGCCTTCCCGGATCGAGGCGCGTTCCGACCTCCGGGATCCTCCTGCTTGCTTTAGCAGGGTTCGCGTCCGCACAGACACCGAAGATCGCAGGCATTACAGATGCCGCACCTCTCGTTCCGCCGACAGGCAATGTGGCGCGAGGCGAACTGATCAGCATTTACGGCTCGAACCTCACAAATGGCGCCACGCTGGCGTCGTTTCCGCCCGGCGCCCCTCCCACACTTGCCGGGACATCGGTGAGCATCGGAGGCATGTCGGCGCCGATCCTTTATGTCAGCCCCACACAGGTCAATGTGCAGGTTCCGTTCGAGATTCCGGCGGGAGTTCCGTCGGTGAATGTGATTGTCACGTCGGGGACACAGATGAGTGCGGCGTTTCTGATGGGGGTGGTGACTTCGGATCTGGGCCTGTTTTCGGCGCAGGGAGTAATCCCGCCGTCCTCGGCGAACACAGTTGTTGTTACCGCCGCGCCCGGATCTTCGGTCGTTCTTTCGGCGACAGGCTTGGGGACAATCAGTCCGGCGGTGGCAAGCGGAACGACTCCCACACCCGGTTTGAGTAATGCACTCGCGATACCGACGATAACGATCAACGGCGCCCTTGCCAGCGTCCTTTCGGCAACCTACGATGAGTTGGGTCTTTACACGATCACAGTGGCCGTGCCGGCCGGTGCGGATACGGGTTCCGTCACGGTAATGCTTGGAGCGGCCGGAGGTGCGGTCGGACCCACAGGAGCGACCGGAAGTACCGGTCCGGCAGGGCCCGCGGGTGCAACAGGCCCGGATGGACCGATCGGCCCGACAGGAGTCCAGGGTTTAGAGGGACCAGCTGGTCCGCCGGGCGTCCCGGGCACGGCAGGCCCCATTGGTCCGACCGGCGCCACAGGCACCCTCACGCAGGTGACGAGCTTCGACCCGGGAACTACGTATAACCTGGGCAACGTCGTCTTTTACCAGGGATCGAGTTATCAGAGTTCGACGAATGGCAATATGGGCAATCTCCCCACGAGCGGGGCGCCGTGGACGCTGATTGCGCAACAGGGCGCGACGGGACCGACGGGAGCCGTGGGTCTGACAGGCGCCACAGGGCCGACGGGCGCAGTGGGACCGACGGGAGCCATCGGCACAACTGGACCGCAGGGCATTGCGGGGGCAACCGGACCTCAGGGTATTCAGGGAGTTCAGGGCTCAATCGGGGCGACCGGCGCGACAGGACCCATCGGGCCCACGGGAATTACGTTTCAGGGGGCGTTTACGCCAGGCACGTATGGCCTGAACGACGTGGTGACGTACCAGAATTCGACTTATATCAGCACCGCGGCAAACAATTTGGCGACGCCTCCGGCCCCGCCCTGGTCACTGCTGGCGCCCGCGGGCGCGACCGGCGCGGCTGGAGCTACAGGCGCAACCGGCGTCGCGGGCATCGCGGGTCCAACTGGCGCAACCGGAGCGCAGGGCGTGTCAGGGCCAACCGGATCACAGGGGATTCAAGGCGCTATCGGCGTCACCGGCGCCACGGGCCCAACAGGCGCCACGGGCATCACGTTCCGGGGCGCATTCGCGCCGGGCACCTATGATCTGAACGACGTCGTTACTTATCAGAATTCGACATACATCAGCACGGCAGCCGGCAACGTGGCGACACCTCCGGCGACGCCCTGGTCGCTGCTGGCGCCGGCTGGGGCAACCGGAGCGACGGGGGCGACAGGGCAGACCGGTGCGACGGGAGTTACGGGACCAACAGGCCCACAAGGCTTTACCGGACCTACCGGTGCCGCCGGCGCAACGGGGGCGACAGGATCGGTCGGAGGGGTTGGTCCTGCAGGCGTGACAGGGCCCACGGGAGCGACAGGAGCAACCGGCGCTGCCGGGTCGGCTGCCAACACGATGACGTTTATCAGCTGTACGCTGGGTGTAAATTGCGGCACCGGACCACCCGCCAACACGTTCCTTGTAACCTTTGCCGGCGGAACAAACATGGTGCAGAACGCGTTCACCTCGCCGAAAACCGGCGTAATTGGCGTCGCCCTGAATGACGCCGCCAGCGGCGGCAGCGTAACCATTCAACTCGCGGGTCCGGCAGCCTGTACCTTCGAAAACACTGCCACTGCGGGCGATTACGTCCAGGCCGCCGATGCACATGACGGAGAGTGTCTGGATGTGGGATCTACTTATCCAGGCAGTAACCAGATTGTGGGCATTGCCCTTTCAAGCGGCGCGGGCGCCCAAACGATCTATCTTCTGGGACCCGAAGTTGACGCGGTTTCGGGCGGCGGAGCAGCTGGTCCCACAGGACCGACTGGGGCAACCGGACCTACTGGGGCAACCGGACCCACTGGCGTGACCGGCCCCACCGGCCTGACCGGCGCGGCAGGTCCAACAGGAGCTACCGGCTCGACGGGTGCTGCGGGTACGAACGGGTCGAATGGCCCAGCTGGTCCGACTGGTCCGACTGGTCCGACCGGTCCCGCAGGCTCGGGCGGCACTGGATCAGCTCCGTCCGGTATTCAGTATGCGGTCAATGGCCACAGCGCAACCGCCGGGTGGGCAAACCCGGCCAGTTCGGGACAGACAACCATGGCCTCAGGTCTGACCTCGGCAGTGGTCACGATGGCGCCCAGCGCCTGCAAACCCAGTATGACGATCACTTCCTATACGGGGGCGGCGACGACGTGGACTCTGTTCAGCGTTACCGGCAGCACCAGTTCCGGCTGGTCTGCCAGTACCTCCCTGCTGAGTTTCAGCACCGCAGCTACAGCCGGCAGCTCCAACTCGGGCATCACATCGAGTACCGTTCCCGCGGGAACCATCATGACCCTTACATCGGGCACGAGCACCGCGGGCGCGAACCCCGGCGGGGGCGGGTATATCGTAGCTTTCTCGTGCCAGTAGATTCGGGTCGGCGGTTGCTGTCGGGCCGGTTTGTCTGGTGAGGCCTCGTAGCCACATCGACTAACGACATCGACGTGTATTCGAGACTCACGGGCCAGCCGCGGCCGCTCCGTTCCGAGTCCCGCGGCAGCCCGCGGCGCCCGCCTTCAATCGAGCATCGAATTCCCCAAAGTCAAATGGCCGAACAGCTTGCGCCTGTTTCGACAGGGTAGTTTTCGGCATATCCGTTCCAACCGTCTTCCGATACATTGAGGGGCGGCCTCCGCCGATCATCTTTGGCACAAATTTGGTACAAAACACAGCGTCTCCAAAGCCCGAAATTCGCTTGATTTTTTCAAAAAGGGCGCTATTCTGAACTTCTCTATGCGTGTGCTGGAAGGTCTGTTCGTTCATTTGAGGGTTGGCCGCGGCAAAGTGGTTCGGTTCGCAGGAGCGATCGCTTCGACACAGGTTGCTCGCGCAGCCTTTCTGGCGGCCTTTTTCGGCCTCGCGGCGTTCGGTCAATGCACTTTCACGGTCACTCCGCCCTCCCCTTTTCCGGGGAAGGTTTACGTCGACTCTCTCGGGTTTCTGGATCTCGCCCACGATCCCCTGACGATCCAGGTAACCGCCAGCGCGCAAACGTGCGCCTGGACCGCGGACGCCACAGACGGTTTCGCAACGGTCACCGGGACACCCGGAGCGACCGGCAACGGCTCAATAACCTATTCGATCTCCCAGAACACAACGAACGCCAGCCGTACGGTGACGCTCACGATCGCCGGCAGTCCCGTGACGCTGACTCAGGATGCGACGCCCTCCACATTTGTCGATGTCACGCCGAACGATCCGGTCAACGCTGTCTTTTTCGATGGCATCAACCTGCTCCGGACGAACAACATCACGGCAGGCTGCGTCGCATCCCCGTTGACTTATTGTCCCAATCTCAACGTCACGCGGGACCAGATGGCGGTGTTTATTGTCCGCACCATAATGGGCGGCGGCCCGAACGTCGATAACTTCGATTACTCCCCGACTCCTTACTTCACCGACGTTCCTCCCACTTATCAATTTTTCAAGTGGATCCAGAAGTTGCGCGATCTGGGAATCACGTCGGGCACTACGGCGACGACCTACGGTCCACAACTGACTGTCACCCGAGACCAGATGGCGGTTTTCATCGTGCGCGCCCGCCTTGGCGCCAGAACCGCATTCAGCCCGCCCTCCGTCCAGCAGTTTAACGATGTAGCGCCGACCGGGCCCGAAGCGACTTACTACCCGTATATCCAGGAGTTGAAAGAGATTGGTATCACTTCCGGCACGAGCACGAATCCACCTCTCTACAGCCCTCAGCTCGCGGTGACTCGCGGCCAGATGGCGGTCTTCCTGACACGGGCGGGATTCAACACGTTGTTCAACGCCAACGCGCCACTGATTACTCAGTTGTCGCCAACCATCGGAGCCCCGGGGATTGCTCCTTTCACGCTCACCGTTAAGGGAATTAATACGCATTTCGCGCAGGGGATTACTACGATCCTTCCGGAAAACGGCGTTACCTTCGGAACCCCAACGGTCGCGGACGCCACCGATTTGACTGTGACCATGACCATTCCGGCGGGAACGCCGCTGGGGGAGCTTTCGATAACTGCACAGACTCAACTATCAGCCGGCGTTTATGAAGCAGCGACGGCGCCGAACGTCTTTGTTGTCGGCACAGGAGATCCGGCTCCAACCATAATCAGCTTTGCACCGGCGTCAGGGCCGATCGGGACCACTGTAACGATTACCGGGACCACTCTCGTTTCAAGTCAGGCCTTGCCTGCCACCGTGCTGGTTCCTTTGCAGGGCGGGGGGACCACGGCGGCGCCGGTGACCTCCGCGACTCCCACAAGCATCAGCTTCGTAGTGCCTTCGACGGCGACGACGGGAAAGCTGGAGGTACTCGCATTCAGCGGCTCCGCGACTTCGACGACACCCTTCACGGTGGTTCCTTCCAGCACATACACCATCAGCGCAGCGCCTTCGGTCGGCAATGTGATCGCGGGCCAGAGCACAACTTACACGATTAATCTGGCTACATCCAATGGCTTTTCGGGCCTCGCGCAACTGGCCGTATCGGGTTTACCGGCGGGCCTGACCAGCTCGTTTAATCCGCCCCGGATCTCCGCCGGGCAGCAATCTACCCTGACAATTACGGCGCCCGCCAGTCAGACATCCGATACCGCCAACCTGGCGATTACCGCCAGCGCAACCGTTGACAGTCTGGCCGTTCCGGCGGGGACCACCGCGACGTTGAACGTAACACCGGTCTCTACGTCATTTATCGGCCGCACAGTGGTGGACAACACCGCCAACACGAGTATCGCGGGCGTCACCATAACGATGGTGGGGCAGGATGGCGCGGGGAACCACACGGGCTGCGCCGGCTCGACAACCTCCGATGCTTCGGGCAACTTCGCGCTGACGAATCTTCCCGCCGCGTGCCTGGGTCCGCAGCTGGTGGGATTCAATGGGAACGCGGTAACTTCACCGCCTGGTACTTATGCGGGGCTGCAACTGGTCTTCACTCTGGTCGCAAATACGGTAGTTTCTTCGCCGGTCCTGGTGCATCTGCCACGCGTCGACAATGTCGAAACATTCAATGTTATTCAGAACGATACGGTGGATCAGAGTTATACGTTCAAATCGATCCCCGGTCTTTCGATAACCGTGTACGCCGGGACGGTTTTCACGGAACAGGACGGAAGCCAGCCTAATCCGTTTCCCCTGGCCGCTATTGAGGTGCCGGTAGACCGCCTGCCGGATGTGATGCCGACGACGACCGCGGGCGTGGGCGCGTTCATCGTTGCCTTCCAGCCCGCGGAAACGAATGCGACCCAGGAGGTGGCGGTGTGGTTTCCGAATACATTAAACACGCCGCCAGGGAACGGACGTTCCGTTGATGACACTCAACCCGACGCTCGGACGCATGGTGCCATACGGGACGGGGACGGTATCGACCGACGGATCGACGATTGTACCCGATGTCGATCCCTCCACAGGATCGCTGCAGCACCGGTACGGCATCGTTCACTTCGACTGGCACGGCCCCCTTGGCGGACCGCCAAACGAGAACGATCCGTCGCCCGATCCCAACGCGCCGTGCTCGTGTCATCCGGTCGATTTTGCATCCGGTCTTGAGGTAATTACATCGACTGACATTTCGATCTCCGGGAACCGCGGGGCGGTCGCGCTCACGCGGACCTATCGAACTCTCGCGGTTCAGGGGACGATTCCCGGTCCTTTTGGCTGGGGCTCGTTCCACAATTTCGAATACCGCCTCGATACCCTGACTCCCCAAAGCGCGGCAGTTATTAATCTCATTCTGCCGAACGGTACGCGACTGCCTTTTAACCTGCAAGCCGACGGCACGCTCATTAACACGACCGCGCCGATGGTGGCGGGCTGGGTAATGACGACTGCCGCCGACGGGACGGCGATATTAACAAAGAAGGACGGCTTCTATTATCAGTTCGCTCCGGGTATACCGCCGACCGGCTCGGTCCTTGTCGCAACCGGAGATCCGAACGGAAACATAACTCATATTGTCCGGCCTGCCGGAACTCCGTATCAGATTTCCGAAATCGACGATCCCGCCGGACGCAAACTGACCTTCCAGTACAACGGCTATGTCATTACCCAGATCACCGACCCTGCTGGGAAGGTCAGTCAAGTTATACCTACAATGCGGCCGGATATCTTGCAACCTTCACGGATGTGCTGGGCGGAGTCACGACGTATCAATACGATTCCCTCGGGCGTCTTACCCAAATAACCGATCCGCATGGCTCAGTCACCAAAAACGCTTATGATTCCAACGGACGAGTGAGCAGCCAGATACTCCCGAGCGGCGGCACAGTGACGTACGCTTACACACTGGTTAATGCTCTCATTCCGACGAGCCCCGTTACCCAGACTGTAGTAACCGATCCGCTGGGCAATTCGACTACTTACCGCTTTAATACGCAGGGATTCGTCACGGCGGTGATCGACGCCAACGGCCAAATGCGGACTTTCGTTCGCCAGTCCGGGTCAAATCAGATTCTTGCGGTTCAGGGAACGGGAATTTGTCCTGCCTGCGGTAATACGAAACTCGGCGACACCACGTTTACCTGGGATTCGAACGGTAATCTGCTGACTCAGACCGACGCTCTCGGGAATACGTGGAGATTTACCTACGATCCGGTATTCAACAACGTTACCTCAAACTCCGATCCTCTTGGAAATACGACCCAGCGCTTTTACGACAGCAGAGGCAACCTGATCAAGCTCACCGACGCCCGGGGAAACAGCAGTCTGCTGACACGCGACGCACATGGTTTGATAACAGCCATACAGGACCCGGCGGGAAACATCACAACGGTCGCCTATGACAATTTGGGTAATCTGGTTTCAATAACAGACCCTCTGGGGAAGAAGACCCAGTATAGCTACGACGGCATTTCGAGGCTCGTCGCCCAAATGGACCCGTTGGGGAGAACTTCGACCACCACTTACAATCCGGAAGGCGAAGCGACGGCGCTTGTTGATGGAAACGGTCATACCGTCCGCATCGCTTACGACATCGCGGGTCGCCTTTCCTCCTTCACCGACGGGAACGGCGGCACAATCAGCATCGCGTATGATGCGGCCGGCCGGGTCGCGTCCAGGACGGATGCGCTGAGGCGGGTCAAAACCTATCAGTACGACGTTAACAGCAATATGGTGGGATTCGTCAACCGGCGCGGTCAGCACGCAAGCTATACCTATGACGCATTGAACCGTGTCGTAACGGAGACATATGCTGACGCCACGGTCAATCGAACGTACGATTCCTCCGGCCGGATCGTCCAGATGGTCGACTCGCAGTCGGGAAGTTTCAGCGAGGCGTACGACGCCGCGGGTCGTCTCATAAAAGAGGTCGGGCCTAACGGAACGATTTCATATACCCGCGATGCCGACGGGCGCGTATCTTCGCGGCAAGTGACCGGTCAGACCGTGGTGAATTATAGCTACGACGCGAGCGGAAATCTGACAGGTGCGGCAATGGGTTCGGTATCGGCAACGCGGACTTACGACGCCCGAAATTTTTTATCTTCGAACGCGCGATCGAACGGCGTGAGCGGGTCTTATTCCTTTGACGCGGCCGGCAGGGTTTTGGGTATTTCTGAGCAAGCCGGCGGAAATACGCTCCTCTCGCGGACTTTCTCTCGCGATGCGGCCGGCCAGATCACCGGTAACGTCCTTGACTCCGGAGTTTCGTTAGCTACCGTTGGAGCAGTGGGAACGTTCGACGTCGCGAATGAGATTACTTCGTTCGGAGGTACCACTTATACCAGTGACGCAGACGGGAACCGCCTCACCGAAGTTGGCGGTGCGGGAACCATTTCCTATACCTGGGACGCCAGAGGCCGTTTGCAGGCGATTCAGGCGCCCGGCGGGGTAATTACATCTTTTGCGTACGATCCGCGTGGCCGGATGATTCAGAAAAGGGTTACATCGAATGGCCAGGACAGTCTCCAGCAGTTCGTTCTCGATGACTCCTTCAACATTGCATCCGTTCAAGCGGACGGATCGGCAATCACCTCGATTCTGGACGGTCGCGGGCCGGATGACATCATCGCCACTGTCCAGGGCGGATCGCCGATGTTCCCGCTTGCCGACCAGCTGGAAAGCCAAAGCGCACTTACGGATGGATCAGGTAATGTTGTCGGGCGCGAGTTCTACGAGCCTTTCGGCGCTCCCACCGGTTCGGGAACTGCGGGCTTCTTTCAGTTCACAGGCAGCCCGGCGGCGAATGGCGGACTGTATTATGACCGGGCGCGTTTTTACGATAGCGCCTCCGGAAGGTATCTTAGTGAGGATCCCGCTGGATTCAGAGGAGGCCCCAACCCTTATGAGTACGCGTGGAATGCTCCGACATTCTTAACGGACCCGCTGGGCAATGCTCCGGGCGACAAATGGTACGGTTACAACGATCGAAACTTTCAGGACTGGTATCACCGGCAGTGGAAGCAGCCGGGCGACCCCGACGCGACAAAAGAGGACATTGAGGACGCCTACGAGGAATGGGTCGATCAGGGAAAACCCAGCCGCGACCCCAAGGGACAAAGACGCGGGAACGAGGACTGCGATGAACCCGACCCTGAGACCGGCCCTGAGCCGGAACCCGATCCCGACACCGAGTCCCGATTCTCGATTCTGGAGGATTGGCTCAGTGATCATGCAACAGCGATTGTGATCGGCGTCGGTGCGGCCGTGGTTGTAGGAGGAGTGATCGTCCTCTCCGGGGGGACCGCTGCTCCATTGGTTCTTGCAGCTGCTTTGTGACGTTTGCGAAGACCGGCGCCGATGAGAGGTCATATTTTCACGGTCGAACTTAGAATTTTTTCTGAAACCCTCGACCCTTTGCAGATAACCAGGGAGATAGGGCTGACCCCTTCGGCGATTCGGCCGGCTGGCTCCGTGAGAGCGGACGGCAGGCGGCTTGACGCCATGTGGAGTTTCAACGGAAGCGAAGCCGAAGGCGGACGAACGATGGAATGGAGTTCGATCGAGGAGGGTCTGATATTTGTCATGGACAAGTTATGGCCTCACAGGGACGTTATCGCCGGATATCAGTCGACGAGTCGCGTTATGTGGTGGTGCGGTAACTTCCAGACCACCTTCGACGGCGGACCGACGCTATCTCCTTCGCTATTGAAGAGGCTGGGCGAATTTGGCGCCGAGCTGTTCATCGATAATTACTTTCAGGGCGAATAACCAGTCTTCACCAATCGTTATACTCAATGCTTGCGGCATATTCGACGCCCGCGATCCGACCCTGGTGACGAGCGGCGCGGGCCCCGCGGATCCCCATGAGATCGAACGTGCGCTGGCGCGCCGGCACTGGGTCTTATCTCATTCTCGCGACGCTGGTATTTGCCTCGGCCATCGCCGCAATAGTCATCGGATGGAGCGCATTCGGCCGGCAAATCGACGAATACGCGTATGACTTCCTGTTCCGGCTGGAGCAGCCGAAGCCGTGGCAGCCGTCATCGATCATTCTCGCGATCGACGAGCGCACGCTGAGCCGCTATGGCGGGATTATCGGGATGCGCGCCGCGCTGGCGGATGGGCTGGAGCAGATCCGGCCCGCCCATCCTGCGGCAGTCGCGGTCGACCTCATTCTTGCTGAACCGGGCCAGGCGGACGACAAACTGGAGGCGGCTTTTGCAAAGACCCGGAATCTTGTGCTTTCAAGTGATATGCGCCCGGATGAGAGCGGCTGGGAAGACCCGATACCACGGTTTCGCAAATATGCCGTGGGCGTGGGAGAAGTGCATTCCGACCTCGACAAATACGACGCGGTGAACCGCAGCCTGCCTCTCGAAATGGCCGATCGCGCCAACCAGCGGCGCTGGGCGCTCGCGCTCCAGACATTCCTCGCGGTCAAAGGTGGTTGGGTACTCGAAACTCCGAGCGACCTCACAGCGGGCGGCGTGCGAATTCCTTCGGACTACAGCGCAGGGCGCACGATCCGTATTCGATATGCGCCTGTCGCGATGGGCGGCATTCCACGAGTATCGATCGCCGACCTTGACAGCGATGCTGCTCTTGTTTCACGGTTTGCCGGAAAGGTCGTGTTTGCCGGAGTCACCGCGCAAACGGCGGTACGCGACCGCTGGATGACGCCATACTCCAACGGCATCGTCATGCCCGGAATCGAAATGCACGCGAACGCTTACGAGACGATTGCACGGAGCATGTTTCTCGTCGATACGCCGCTGCGCATCGTGGTCCCGGTGACTTTCCTTTTCGCGATAGGCGGAGGTTTGGCTTATGCGCTCGCCTCAGGCTGGGTTTCGAACGCGTTGATCCTGGCGATTTTCCTCGTTTCGCAGTTCGTTCCCGCCATCGCGTTCGCGCACTCGAATGTCTGGCCGTGGATGCCAGGGACGGCGGCGGTACTGATTGCGGCCGCTGTCTCAGCCGCGTGGCGACATCTTCTCGTCAGACGCGAATTGAGCCGAGCGGAGCGGGAAAAGGTGCGCTATCAGCACACGATCCAGTTCGTTACGCACGAGATGAGAACGCCCCTGACCGCGATCCAGGGATCGAGCGAGTTGATCGGCCGCTACGGCTCCATGCCGGAAGCGAAACGAAAGCAGATGGCCGATCTGATCAATTCCGAGTCGAAGCGGCTGGCCCGTATGATCTCGACCTTTCTCAGCCTGGAGCGCCTTTCGGACGGCGAAACCGAATTCAGGCATGAACGCTTTCCGCTTCAGGACCTTGTGGAAGGCTGCGTCGGACGCGCCCGCCCACTCGCGGAGAATAAGAATATCGAAATCGAGGTTCTCAACATTCCGTCCGACGAACTCATTGGCGACCGTGAATTAATGGAGTATGCCGTCTACAATTTACTGACGAACGCGGTGAAATATTCGCCTGCGCGTACGCGCGTAAGCGTTTATGGAGAAGATGAGAGGGGAGACCGGGTGCGTTTGTCGGTCGAGGATCAGGGAATCGGAATGGACAAGAGCGAGGCCGGACGGGTGTTCGAGAAGTTCTACCGCACGAAAACAGCGGAGCAATCGGGCGAGATGGGAACCGGCATCGGTCTTTCTCTCGTGAAACAGATTGTCGATGAACACGGCGGAACTATCCAGGTGGAATCGGAACCGGGTAAAGGATCGAAGTTTACGTTGATCCTCAAACGCGCGTTATGAGCGAGCCGATTTTGCTGGTCGAAGACGACTCAAGCGTACGCACAACCATCGCCACCTTCCTTGAGATCGAGGGCTTTGACGTGGAGGCGGTCTCGAATACCCACGACGCGTTGACGAGGCTGGACAATCGCCAGTACCCGCTGGTGATTTCGGATATCTACGTCGACGAGGGAACCGGCATTGACGTTCTGATGGCGGCGAAGAAGCAGAACCGCGAGTGTCCCGTCATTTTGATGACCGCCCGAGGGTCGATGGAGACTGTAATGGCGGCGACGCGCAACGGCGCGTTCGATTATCTTGCGAAGCCCTTCGAACTCGATACGCTGCTTGAGGCGGTGCGGCGGGCGCTCAACGGGAGCGATACCGGCGACGACGAGGCGGAAGCCGAAGACCTGCCGGAAAGCGAGATGATCGGCAGTTCGCCCGGTGTTGTCGAGATTTACAAGACAATATCGCGCGTGGCGCCAACAGACGCGACGGTGATTATCGAGGGTGAAACAGGAACCGGTAAAGAGCTGATCGCGCGCATGATTCATCGCTTCAGTGAGCGCGCGGCACATCCTTTCGCGCCGGTGGATTGCGCGTCGATCCCTGCCGCGTTGATCGAAAGCGAACTGTTCGGCGCGGTCAAGGGAGCGTTCACTGGAGCGGAGCGCGACCGGATCGGCATCCTCGAAGCGGCGAACAAGGGCACGGTTTTTCTGGACGAAATCGGCGATATCGAGCCTGCGTTTCAGGTGAAGCTGCTCCGCTTTCTGCAGGAGCGTGAGATTCGCCCGGTGGGCTCGCCGCGGGGAAAGAAAGTCGATGTGCGGGTGGTGGCGGCGACCAATCGCGATCTGCAGAAGATGGTCGACGAGGGTAAGTTCCGCGAGGATCTCTGGTTCCGGCTGAACGTGGTGCGCCTGACTCTGCCGCCTTTACGAGAACGGCGCAGCGATATTCCGCTGCTCACCCATTACTTTCTGAACAAATACAATGGGCGTTATAACCGCGACGTGAAGCTTGACCGAATCGGGACTCAAGACGCTGAAGGATTTCACGTGGCCGGGCAACGTTCGGCAGTTGCAGCATCTGATTGAGCGGCTGACGATTCTCGCTCCGAACGAGCGGATCGACGCCGAAGCCGTTCACGATGCGATATCCGCGATGGAGCCCGGCGGGGCCGCAGGTGAAACTCTGGCCGAAACTGAAGCGGACCAGATCCGCCGGGTGCTGGCTGCCACGGGAGGCAACAAGAGCCGCGCCGCCGCGATTCTGGGAATTGAACGGAAGACGCTATACCGCAAGCTGGAACGGATGAAACTCTGATGCAACGATTTCGCATCGGCGCAGTGACCGACATATTTTCGCCCGATGTGGCGGCTGGCGGCGACCGCGATGCGTGAGTTGGGTATGCGCGGGGCGGAACTGCGGACGATCGACGGCAGCAACGTTCTGGATGCCGGTAACGAAGATCTGGATCGAGCCGTGAGAATTCTGCGGTCGAACGAACTGGAGGTGGTTGCGATCGCGTCGCCGCTGCTGAAATGCGGCCTCGCCGAGTGGGCGACGCAGGGTTTGCTCGCCGAACGCGCGTTCGAGGTTGCGAAGCGGGCGGGTGCGAAGATCGTCCGGGTTTTTTCGACGCTGCGAGTGGCCGAGCCCGCCGGGGTTTTCGAGCAGATCGTCGACGTCTTGCAGGATTTGGCGGACAAGGCGGCGCGGCACGGCTTGATCGTTGGAATCGAGAATGACCGGGCTTGCAACATTTCGACGGCCCAGGAAATGGCGGGCGTTCTGGCGGCGATCGATCATCCCAATCTGCAGGTTGTCTGGGATCCGGCGAGCGCTTATATATCGGGAGAGAAGCCGTTCCCGTCGGGATATCAGACGCTCGATACCACGCGGATCGCGCTGGTCCATGCCAAGGATTGCACGCTCGAAGGACACAAACCGGTCTGGGAACCGCTGGGCGAAGGCGACATCGACTGGCAGGGACAGATCGATGCGCTGGCGGAAGACGGGTTACGAGGGGTTCATCGACCTCGAAACTTATTGGCCGGGCGTTCAGACTGCGTGGGCAACCTGAAGAAGATGGTGGAGTCGCTTGCACTGTAAGTAGAATGAAGCTTTACTATGATTTCGCGTGCAGAAGCCATCGACATGTTCAATTCCGACGACCTGATCGGCATCGGCATGGAAGCCGACGCCGTGCGCCGCAAGCTTCATCCGGACGGCGTCGTCTCCTACATCATCGACCGCAACATCAACTACACCAACTTCTGCACCGAATACTGCAGCTTCTGCGCGTTCTACCGGCCGATGGGCCACAAGGAAGGCTACATCCTTCCGAACGAAGTGATCTTCGACAAGATTCAGGAGACCATCGATCTCGGCGGCACCGGCATTCTGTTGCAGGGCGGACTGCATCCGGATCTGAAGATCGAGTGGTACGAAGACCTGCTGCGCTCGATCAAGGCGAAGTTCAACATCTGGTGCCACTGCTTCTCCGCGCCGGAGATTACGAACATCGCCGAGGTCAGCGGCTTGTCGCTGCGCGACACGATCGCGCGGCTGCGCGATGCGGGCCTCGATTCGATTCCCGGCGGCGGCGCCGAGATTCTCGACGACGCCGTTCGGCACCGGATCAGCCGGCTGAAGTGCGGGACGCAGGAGTGGATCGACGTGCATCGCACCGCGCATGCGCTCGGCATGCGGACCACCGCCACCATGATGTTCGGCTGCGGCGAGACGATCGAGCAGCGCATGAATCACTTCGACATCGTGCGCCAGATTCAGGAAGACACGGGCGGATTCACGGCGTTCATCCCCTGGGCGTTCCAGCGCGAGCTGACGTCGCTCGGCCGCTTCATCAAGGAAGAGGCGACGTCGGTCGAGTATCTGAAGACGCTGGCGATCTCGCGGATCTATCTGGACAACATCGAGAACATTCAGAGCTCGTGGGTGACGCCGGGACTGAAGATCTGCCAGCTCGGGCTGCGCTTCGGCGGCAACGATGTCGGCAGCATCATGATCGAGGAGAACGTGGTCTCGGCCGCCGGCACGCATCATCAGGCGACCGAGGAAGAACTGCGGCGCATGATCCGCGACGCGGGCTTTGTGCCGAAGCAGCGCGATACGCTTTACCGGACTTACTTCCTCAACTGACCTGTCAGGATTTCGTTCAGCAGCCCATCGGCGTGATAGAGCTTGCGCAGCGCTTCGGTCATCGCTGCGGTGTGGACGGCTACCGCGCGGTTGGCCGTCGCGTCGTAGACATAATCGCCAACGAGCGATTCGATGTTTCCGTCGAAGATCAGGCCCACGATCTCGGCGTTGCGATCGATCACCGGCGAGCCGGAGTTGCCGCCAATGATGTCGTTTGTGGTCACGAAATCGAGCGGCGTCGAAAGATCGAGGTTCTGTTTGCCTTCGGCGTATCGCGCCGGGAGATTGAACGGCGGCTTGAGATCGAAGCTGTATGCGCGGTCGTAAAGGCCGTAGAACGTCGTCTTCGGGGGCGCTTTCGTTCCGTTCATCGGGTAGCCTTTCACCTGGCCGTAGGAGAGGCGCAGCGTGAAGGTCGCGTCGGGATAGGTGCTCTTCCCGTATGCGGCAAATCGCGCCTCTGCCCAGCTGCTTCGCCGGCCTGATCGACGACGCTTTCGACGTTGTCCTGCTCCCACTTGATGAGTTCTCGCCGCATGGGATCGAGCTTGCGCGCGAGCACGATCATGGGGTCGGTTGACGCGTTAATCGGCCGCCTCGCCGCCTTCGAGCAGTTGCTTGCGGACGGCCACATCGGCGAGTTTGCTGCCGTTCACCAGAGCCGCGGCGGCTTCTGCCGGCGTCTTGCCGTTCAGCACGGTTTTGACAAAGGGATCGTCTTTGCCCACGTGTTCGATATCGAGCTCCAGCGCGCCGGTCATGCGGGCGATCTCCAACTGCGGATAGACCGGCGCCGGGAAGAGAAGCTGGAACTTCAAGGAGTCCAGCTGCGCGTCGTGGTAAGCCGGGGAGGCGCTCGCCATCGGGCTTTTTTATTTCGGCGGCATATTCGACAAGCTGCGTCGCGAGACTGGCAGAGGCTCGAATCGAGACCGTGGAAGTACTGTTCTTTGGATCGAGAGGCGGATTTCTTTTCGGCCTCCGCGATCTGGCTCCAGGCGTTACCCCACTCGGCTTTCCATTGCGGATTCGCCGTGACAAGGGCTTTGAACGCGTCTTCGTCTTTTTGTTTTTCGGCCATGATGGCGGGATTTTTCAGGCCATCGTATTCGCCGCCGATGCGCTTTCACGTCGTTTTCGAGCCCGAAGATTCGGGATGCTGCCTCGCGCGCCTGTTCGGTTCCGCGCGCGGAGTATTGTTCGCAGCGCGCTCAGGCGGCTGTCGAAGGATGGCGAGTTAAGACGGGAACTCGACGTCGCGCTGGTATTCCAGCTGGGCGACGGTGTCCGATCGGTCGCGTGGAGCCGGGATTGCCGGAGACGAATACCAGATCTCCGTCGGCCGCGCCTTTCGCGATTCCACTTGAGGTAGTCCGGGGTGTCGATCGGCTTCCCGTTTTCGTAGACGCGGAAGAGCGCCATATCGAGGTCGTAGCGCGGGTAGGTGAAGTTGTCCGGGTCGCCTCCGAAGAAGGCAGCCTGCTGCTCGGGCGCGAAGACGATGCGGACATCCGTGTACTTCTTGTAGCGGTAAAGCCAGTACTCGCCGCCCTGGTAGAGCGTGACTACGTCGGAGCGGAGGCCGGTTTTGTCCTGGCTCTCTTTCTCGATGCGGGCAATCTCGGCGCGACGCGCGGCGAACTCCTGGTCCGCGGTCGAGGCGTTTTTGAGCGCGGCCTGGACGCGTGCGGTGACGTTCTCCATCGACATGAGGACGTTCACTTCGAGATCGGGCGACTTCATTTCCTGGTCGGGCGTGGCGGCGTAGAAGCCGTTTTCGATGTAGTTGTGCTCGGCGGTCGAGTTCTTCTGCAACTGGCCGCGGGCTACGTGGTGGTTCGTGAGCAGCAGTCCGTGCGGGCTGACGAAGGACCCCGAGCCTCCGTCGTTCAGCCGGACGCTCGAGAGGCGGACGTGGTCGAGCCAGGCTTTATCGGGCGTGAAGTTGTACTTTTCCTTCAGTTGTTTGAGGGGTGGATTGTCGAAGGTCCACATCCCCTCTTCCGCGCCAACAGAAAGCGCGCCCAGAAGACCGAGCGCGCCGAGACAAAGCGAAAGCCGTAATTTAAACATGCTGCACCAATTTTAGAGCCTCCTTAACGGGCGTAGAATATTCCAATGGGCGAAGCTGCACTGGCGCTGGCGCGCAAGATCCGCGCACTTTTACCGGCGCTTGATCCGGAACCTGAAATCGATCTGGATGAACCTGGCGACCCCGATGAACCGTTCGCTATGGTTTGCGCGGCTCTCAGGCCACGGCCTCATCTGAATTCGGGCGCGATTGCTCTTGCGCTGCCTGAATCGGATGAGGAATGACGCTCCCTGGCGGTCGCGGTTCGGAAGGTAACCGGCGAAAGATCGCCGGTGCTACCGGTCAGGTTCAGGCGGTGCGCATTGCCTCCGCTTTGTCACCTGAAATAGCGGCTTGGGCGGCGGCTAGTCTTGCGATCGGCACTCGGTAGGGGGAGCAGGAGACGTAGTCCATTCCGATGCGGTAGCAGAACTGGACCGAACTCGGTTCGCCTCCGTGCTCGCCGCAGATTCCCACTTCGAGATCTTTGCGCGCGCCGCGGCCCGGCTTTTACGGCCATTTCGACGAGCTTGCCCACGCCTTCCTGATCGAGTACGGCGAAGGGGTCGGCTTTGAAGATCTTCGCTTTTTCGTAGTCCTTCTGGAATTTCGTGTAGTCGTCGCGGGAGAGACCCATTGTGGTCTGGGTCAGATCGTTGGTGCCGAAGGAGAAGAACTCCGCTTCTTTCGCGACACGATCGGCGGTGAGGGCGGCGCGCGGGATTTCGATCATGGTTCCGACCATGTATTCGACCTTCTCGCCGGCCTTTTCGAAGACTTCGGCGGCGACGCGATCGACGATCTGCTTCTGGTTGTCGAACTCTTCGACGCTGCCGATCAGCGGGATCATGACTTCGGGAATGACCTTGATGCCCTTCTTTGCCACCTGTACGGCGGCTTCGAAGATGGCGCGCGCCTGCATTTCGGTGATCTCGGGATAGGTGACTCCGAGACGGCATCCGCGATGACCGAGCATCGGGTTGAATTCGTGCAGCTCTTCCACGCGATGCAGCAGTTCCGGCAGTTCCTTCTTCAGGTCTTTCACCGGAATGCTGTAGCGCTCGGACATTTCCTTCTTCAGTTTGATGTCGGCGTGCGGCAGGACCGCGAGATCGACCATCAGGTTTTCGCGCTTGGGCAGGAATTCGTGGAGCGGCGGATCGAGGGTGCGGATCACGACCGGGAAACCGTCCATCGCTTTGAACAGACCGGCGAAATCGGAGCGCTGCATGGGCAGGAGCTTCTGCAGGGCTTTGCGGCGCGTCTTTTCGTCGCGGGCCAGGATCATGGCCTGCACGAGAGGCAGACGGTCTTCGGCGAAGAACATGTGCTCGGTGCGGCAGAGGCCGATGCCTTCGGCTCCGAACTGGCGGGCGACCTTGGCGTCGCGCGGGATGTCGGCGTTGGCGCGGACGCCGAACTTGCCGCGGAACTCGTCGGTCCACGCCATGAACTTACCGATGTAGTCGTGGCTGAGGTTCGGGTTCGACGGACTTCGCCTGACCCTGATAAACGTCGCCGGTGGTGCCGTCGAGCGAAATGAAGTCGCCTTCTTTCACCGTGACGGTCTTGCCGCCGACCTGCGCGGTGAAGATCTTCTTCGCTTCGTCGATGCGGATTCCGCTCGCGCCGACTACGCAGGGCCGGCCCATGCCGCGCGCTACGACGGCGGCGTGGCTCGACTTGCCGCCGATGGCGGTCAGGATGCCTTTCGACGACGTCCATACCGTGAATGTCGTCGGGCGTGGTTTCCTTGCGGACCAGAAGAACCGGGCCCTTCGCCGACATTTCGACGGCATCTTCGGAAGTGAACGCGACACGTCCCACCGCCGCTCCCGGAGAGGCCGAAATGCCAGTGGTGATCTTTACCAGGTCTTTCAGCGTTTTGGTGTCGAAGACCGGGTGCAGGAGCTGATCGAGCTGCGGCGGGGCTACGCGCAGAACCGCGTCCTTCTTCGAAATCATGCCCTCTTCCACCATGCCGACGGCGATGCGCACCGCCGCGGGACCCGTGCGCTTGCCGTTGCGGGTCTGCAGCATGTAGAGCTTGCCTTCTTCGATGGTGAACTCGAAGTCCTGCATGTCCTTGTAGTGGTTTTCGAGACTGGTGGTGATCTCGCGAAGCTGGTTGTAGGCTTCGGGCAGGATTTTTTCGAGGTCGGAGATGGGATGCGGGGTGCGAATGCCGGCGACGACGTCTTCACCCTGCGCGTTCATCAGGAACTCGCCGTAGAAGACCTTCTCTCCTGAACCAGGATCGCGCGTGAAGCCCACGCCTGTGCCGGAGGTCTCGCCCATGTTGCCGAACACCATGGCCTGGACGTTGGCGGCGGTGCCGATGTCGTCCGGAATCTGCTCCATTTTGCGGTAGTAGATGGCTTTCGGCGTCCACCAGCTGCGGAAGACGGCGTCGCGGAGAGGGAGAGCTGCTCGTGCGGGTCTTCGGGGAAGGGCTTGCCCGTTTCCTTGCGGACGATCTTTTTGTAGTCTTCGATGATGGCTTTGAGGTCGGCGGCGGTGAGGTCGGTGTCGAGTTTGGCCTTTACTTTGGCCTTGCGCGAGTCGAAGACGTGGTCGAACTTCTCCATTTCGACGCCGAGGGCGACTTCGCCGAACATCTGGATGAAGCGGCGGTAGCAGTCGTAGGCGAAACGCTCGTTGCCGCTTTTGGCGGCGAGGCCGGCGGTGGTGACGTCGTTCAGGCCGAGGTTCAGGATGGTGTTCATCATGCCCGGCATGGAGAATTTCGCGCCGGAGCGAACGCTCAGGAGGAGGGGATCGGAGGCATCGCCCAGCTTCTTGCCCATTTCCTTTTCGAGCTTTGTGACGGCCTTGTCGATCTCCTTCTGGATCTCTTCGGGGACGTGGTTTTCGTTTTTGAAATAGATGTTGCAGACGTCTGTGGCGATGGTGAAGCCCGGGGGCACGGGCAGACCGGCGCGCGACATTTCGGCGAGCCCGGCGCCTTTACCGCCGAGCGTGTCTTTCATCGTGCCGTCGCCGTCGGCGGTTCCGCCGCCGAACGAATATACGTACTTGCTCATTTATTTAGTGGCTTCCTTTGTTTCGGGAGAATTGGTTACGATTTCGGAGAAATCCGCGATGGTCGAAAATTCGGCCAGCATGGCGTGCAGGAGTGTGAGCCGGTTCTGGCGTACGGCGGGATCGGGGGCGTTCACCAGAATTTTGTCGAAAAAGAGATCGACTTTGGGGCGGAGCGATGCGATTTGCTCGAGGCGACTGCGGTAATCGGGCAGCGTCCGGCAGGCTTCGCGCACCGTTATGAAAGCTTTGTAGAGTTCGGTTTCGGGACCGGGTTCAAGTAAGGCTTCGTTGGGGGCGAGCCCGGTCCCTTCGAATTTGGCTTGTTTCAGGATGTTGCTGATGCGTTTGAAGCTTGCGGCCAGCGGTTCGAAGTCTTCGGTGGGGCGGACGGCGCGGAGGGCTTCGAGGCGTTCCTGCGACATCGAGAAGATCGTTCCAGCCAGTGGCGAGGACCGCGTTGATTTCGTCGTATTTGAAGCCGCGAATTTCGCGGAAGTAGTAGCGGACGCGCTCGGCGAGGAATTCTTCGAGTTGAGGATTGCCTTCGCAGAGGGTCTGGATCGGGAGGCGCAGTTTGCCTTCGACCAGGATTTTGACGATTCCCTGCGCGGCTCGGCGCAAAGCGAAGGGGTCTTTGGAACCGGACGGGATCAGGCCTACTCGGAAGCAGCCTCGCAGCGTGTCGAGTTTGTCTGCGATGGAAACGAGCTGGCCGGATGGGGTTTGGGGGATTGAATCCTCCATGCTTGCCGGTTTGTATTGGTCGTAGATTGCGAGGGCCACTTCTTCGGGCTCGCCCTGCGCTCGGGCGTAGAGGCCTCCGATGATGCCCTGGAGTTCGGTGAATTCCTTGACGAGCTCGGTGGTGAGGTCGGCTTTCGAAAGCTGCGCGGCTCTTTGCGCGTTGCTGTCGCCTCCGAGTTCGGTGACCAGCGCGAGGATGCGGCCGGTCTTTTCGAGATAGGTTCCGAGTTTGGCCTGGAAGGTTACGCTGCCCAGATCGACTACGCGATCGGCGAGGGTTCGCTTCTGGTCGGCGTTCCAGAAGAAGCGGGCGTCATTGAAGCGGGCTCGCAGGACTCGTTCGTTGCCGTGCTGGATCAGGCCTTCGGGGTCGCCGTGGGTGTTGGTTACGGCTACGAATTGCGGGGCGAGTTTGCCGTCAGGGGTTTCGACCGCGAAGTATTTCTGGTGGTGACGCATCACCATCATGAGGACCTCTTTGGGGAGGTCGAGGAATTCGGGGTCGAAGTTGCCGGTGATCGGCAGGGGGTACTCGGTGAGGTTTACGAGAGTGTTGAGGAGCGCGTTATCGCATTTGTATCTGGTGGGGACGGCCTGGATGCGGGCGCGGCGCTCTTCGGCGGAGAGGATTACGTAGTTTTCGCGGAGTTGTTCTTCGTAGGTGTCGAAGGTGACCGGGAAGCGGGCGGCGCCTAGTTTGCGATGGCCGCTGGAGTGGTTGCCGGAGTGGACGCCGGCGATTTCGAAGGGGATGATATGGTCGTCGAGTAGGGCTACGATCCAGCGGATGGGGCGGATGAAGCGGATCGCGGGGTCCGACCAGTACATCGTCTTGGGGAATGGGGTTTTCAGGATCAGTTGCGGGAGGGCTTCGGCCAGAATTTGGGCGGCCGGACGGCCGGGGGTTTTGCGGAGGCAGGTGTATTTTTCGGTTTTGCCGTCGCTTTGGATTTCGAGTTGGTTGGGTTCCAGGCCTTGTTTTTTGGCGAAGCCTGATATGGCTTGGGCTGGGGCGGTTTTTGCGGGTCCCCAGATTCGTTCTTCGGTGTCGGGTTGGCTGGGGATTATGCCTTCGGTGCGGACTACCAGGCGGCGCGGGGTTGCGTCGGTCTGGATTTCGGTTTCGCCGAGATTGTTTTGTTTGAGGAGGTCGGCGAGGGCGGAGCTCAGGTAGTCGAGGGCTCCGGTTAGCATCCAGTCGGGGATTTCTTCGGCTCCGATTTCGAGTAGGAGGTTCATTGGGGTGACGCTCCCTCGCGGTCGCGGTTCGGAAGGGTTTCGCTGGTGGGCAGGGTTGCGCCGAGCTGGGGCTCGGCGGCAGGCCGGGGGCCTGCCCCACCTGGTTAGCAGAAGTAGTCTGCTGGTTTTGCCAGGATTCGGCTACTCCTACCGCGATTTTTCTTATGCGGCCTATTACGGCTACTCTTTCGGTTACGCTGATTGCTCCTCTTGCGTCCAGCGTGTTGAAGAGGTTGCTGCACTTCAGTACGTGGTCGTAGGTTGCCAGGAGCGGGAAGCGCGCTTTTTCCTGCGAGTCCGGGTAGAGGCTTAGCAGCCTTTTCGCTTCGCATTCGTGTATGTCAAAGAGGCGCCAGAGCGTTGGGATGTCCGCTAGTTCGAAGTTGTAGACGGAGTATTGGAGCTCGTCGTTGTAGCGGACGTCGCGGTACTTTACTCCGGGCGTCCACTCGATGTCGTAGACGCTGTCGACGCCTTGCAGGAAGGCGGTCAGGCGTTCCAGTCCGTAGGTAATTTCCGCCGGGACCAGATCGAGATCGATGCCTCCGACCTGCTGGAAGTAAGTGAATTGCGTGATTTCGAGGCCGTCCAGCATGACCTGCCAGCCTACGCCCCATGCTCCGAGCGACGGGTTTTCCCAGTTGTCCTCTTCGAGCTTGAGATCGTGCTTGCGGAGGTCGATGCCGATCGATTCGAGGCTGCCCATGTACTGGTCGATCACGTCGGCGGGCGCGGGCTTCAGGATCACCTGAAGCTGCATGTGCTTGTAGAGGCGGTTGGGGTTGTCGCCGTAACGTCCGTCGGCGGGACGGCGGCTGGGCTGCACGTAGGCGGTGCGGTACGGCTTCGGCCCGAGCGCGCGCAGGAAGGTTTCGGGGCAGGATGTGCCCGCGCCGACTTCGACGTCGTACGGCTCCTGGATGATGCAGCCGCGGTCGCTCCAATAGCGCTTGAGGTTGAAAACGATTTCCTGAAAAGTCATGCGGCGGCTTCGAGTACGGGGAAGGTGATGAGTTTGCGTTCGATCTGCGTTTCCATCTGCTGGGCGAGGAAGCGGCGGAGGTCGGCGGCGGTGTTCTGGGTCCACGGGCGGCTGGTGAGCTGGCCTATGGGGGTGTGGAGGATTTCTTCGGCGATGGCGCGGGATTCGGGGGAGAGTTCCCAGGTTCCGCGGAGGTCGAGGGTGCGGCGGCAGTCGTGGCAGTAGAGGCCGGCCTGGTTGCGGTTGTAGAAGGCGCGTTGTGCGTTATCCGG
Source organism: Terriglobia bacterium (assembly GCA_963831795.1). GTDB lineage: Bacteria > Acidobacteriota > Terriglobia > Bryobacterales > Bryobacteraceae > BOG-234. The sequence goes on from CAWHSB010000006.1 coordinate 42,609, forward strand.
GATCTTCGAGCCAGGTGCCGCAGCCGAGGCAGACGTGGAGTTCGGGGAGCAGTCCGGCGAGTTTGACGGTCCAGAGGCTGAAGTAGGTGATGGCGCCCCAGACGGCTCCGGTTGCGCCGGAGCGGAGGTGATCGAGGATGGCTGTCACGAGACGGAAATACTTCTCGTTGGGCTCGGCGGCGGGCAGGAGCTGCTCGGAAACTTCGGCGACGAAGTCGAGGGCGCAGGCCGAATGGAAGTCGCTCGACAGGCCGAACTGCGAATGCACGAGCTCGCAGGAATCGATGTTCACCAGTTCGCGATTTTCGCGCTGAAAATAAGACATCCTGATATGCGAAAGCCGCTCCAGACCGGAACCAAAACCGCTTTTCGGCCGCCTCGCGCGACGGGCTACGCCTCGCAGCTTTCCGGAATCGCGGGTCAGAAAACTGACGATCAGGTCTCCTTCCTTGAATGGCCAGGTTTGCAGGACGAAGGCTTCGCTCACGCGAGCGGGCATTGAAATATCAAGGTTATCATGGCGGCGGTTTGGAGGCCGGTGCGATTCGGGCGATGCGAAGCCGGGTGGTTGCGGGCGGCTTCGCGGGGTCCGTAGTTTTCCGATGTTAGGTTCAGTTTGTTTGGAAATTTTGTGTATGGAGACTGGCTTATTCGGGGCCTGGGAGTGGTTGCGCGGGAAGAGAATTGGGCCACGAATAAACACGAATTCACACGAATTTTCATTGGATTTCTCGCATTGGGGCGGGCTGGTTGCGGTTCCGTCTGGCCTGCTGGCGCTCGCGCTGCTCGCGCAGGTTTCGCTGTGCTGTGGCGCAGGCCAGGGCACGGGTGTATTCGCGGCTGAAACGGGTCTCGTAGCGGTTGAGGAGATGGAGGACCTGGGATTCGTCGGCGAGGGTGCGGAAGGTGCGGGCGAGGTGGGTGATTGGGGTTTCGCCGTCGTCGACCGTGCTCCGTTTTGATCGGCGGCGGCTTTGCGTCTGCGGGTTTCCTCGATGTATTCCGCCTTTTCGATGCTCCAGAGGCGCATGCGACGCCATTGGGCTACGGCCATGATTTCGGCCTGGTCGTGTTCGATCTGGGATTCGGGCTGGAGTTCGGCTTCGAACGCGGCCAGCAGCGAGCAGAAACGGGCTTCGGATTCGCCTTCGAGAACGAGGGAATCGGCGAGGAGGCCGTGACGGATGGCGTTCTGCGAGACGCGGAATTTGCCCTCGGGCGTGACAGGCCCGGTGGAATGGGTGGTGTTGAGCGCCGCGATGCGTTTTCCCTCGTCCGTGACAGGACCGCGGGATTTGGCGCCGTTTGCGCGCGAGGCGGCGATGCGAAATTTTGAGCTCACGGCCGAATTGTGGCAGATGATTTTGGGGATGGTGACGGTGGCTGTCTCGGAAGTGATTGGATTTATTGAGAATTTTGTTGGTGGAATTTTGTGACTGGGCCTGGCGGCATGACCGACAGGACAGTGCTTGAAGCGATTCGTGCGTAGCCGAGGCCGGATTTGGAATTCCGGGTGAGATCGAAGGGGAAGGACTTTATGACTGTTCAGCTTGATTGGCCGCCTGAAATCGTGAACCGGCTGATGGATGAAGCTCGTCAGAAAGGCCTTTCGCTGGACGCGTATGTTTTGCAGATCCTCATCGAGGCGGCCGAGCAAGAGGCACGAGACGAAGCGGGCCGCAGCATTCGCGAACTTCGTACGGGGAACATTCCTGGGCCGGACCTGACGATCCGCGATCTGATTGACGAAGGCCAACGGTTCTGAATTCGTTCGTCCTCGATCACTCCATCTCCGCAGCCTGGTGTTTTGAGGATCAAAGCACCGCCTACACGGATGCCGTCCTCCAGGCAGTTGCTGGGGGAGCGCAGATAGTAGTCGTACCAGTGATTTGGAGACTCGATGTCGTCAACTCGCTGGTTGTCGCCGAGCGGCGGCGGCTGATTGAGCCGGGAAAGGCCGCCAGGTTTCTGGACGATCTGCAAAAGTTCCGGATCACGGTGGACCTGGAGGGGCTTGATCGAATATTTGATGATGTTCTCGAACGGGCGAGATGTTACAAACGTAGCGCGTACGACGCCTCTTATCTCGAATTGGCGCAGCGGCGAAGATTGCCGCTTGCCACGAAAGACGAACCTCAGAATGGCCGCCGCCCACATGGGACTTGCGCTGTTTCAGCCTTAACGGGATCGCGTTCGTGCGAAACTGGCCCCGCGACGGAACGTTTCTCGACCGAACGGATGCAATAATGACTACCGGCTTAAAGCCGGTAGAATCCGCGACGACTGAAAGTCGCAGGGTACGGCTGAAGCCGTCTGAAGGGTGTCCGGCTGAGAGCCGGCTCAAGGCTCCGTGGGCGCGGTGATCTTGAAGCCCTGATCGTCTTCGTCCCACTTCTGGCTCTCGATATAGGCCTTGATCGTTGCCTCGTCCACCGCGCCCACCGTCGCGCAGAAGTACCCGCGCGCCCACATGTGCTGTCCCCAGTACCGTTTTCGCAGTTCCGGAAACTCCGCCTGCAGATGCCGGCTGGACCGCCCCTTGATGTATTGCACCAGCTTCGCCGGCGACAGAACCGGCGGCGCTGACAGCAGCAGATGGATGTGATCCGGCGACACCGCTCCTCGTACGATCACCACATCCCGCGCCTGGCAGATCTGTCGGATCAGGTCGCGCGCACGCTCCGCCACTCGCCCGCGCAGTATCTTGTACCGATACTTCGTGCACCAGATCACGTGATACTTCAGATCGAAGACCGCGTGCGCGCTATGCCTGTATTCCGCCATTCCCTCATTGTCGTGGGCGTGGAACGGGCCGCTGGAAGCTGACCGCCTAAAAGGCGGTGGGATTAAACCGGGCGGACGGAGCTAAACCCACGTTTGCAAACTTTGCATTGACTTCTACCGGCACAGTGGCAACATATAATTATCAGATAATTGATTGATGAGGACTCCCGTGCTCGATACCCGCGAAATCCACTCCCTGACCGACTTCCTGCGAAATCACAAGGCGCATGTCGCGCGTCTCAAAGAGACGCATGCCCCGGAAGTGCTAACCGTGAACGGCAAGGCGGAGGTGGTGGTACAGGACGCGACCAGCTACCAAGCCATGCTCGACCGCCTCCACCATATGGAGACGATTGCGGCCATTCAGGAGGGAATGGCGAGCGCGGAACGCGGCGAACTGAAACCCGCCGCGCAGGTGTTAGACGAGATGCGGGCCAGGTATGGCCTATCGCGTTAGTCTCACCGCTCCCGCCGAAACCGACGCTTATGCAGCGTTTGAACGTATCCGCGAAGCGGCCCCCATGCGTGCGGAAAAATGGCTCACGGGTTTATTCAGGGTCATTTTCAGCCTGGAGGAAATACCCGCCCGTTGCGCCGTCATTGCCGAAGCGAAGGAGCTTGGCTTTCCCGCGCGGCATTTGCTCTACGGCAAGGGCAGGGGCGTTCACCGCATCATATTTTATATCCGGGAGGACGAGCAGCATGTGCGGGTGTTGCGCGTCTGGCACTCTTCCCGCGATGCCATCACCGCCGCCGATGTGGATGAGTAACGTATGACTGAGATCAGCGGCTGGCGGTGCGCCACCTGGTTATCGTTCCTTTGTGGACGATGTACTTTTCGTTTGCGTTCCAAAAGGTAAAAACACCCATATCCGGGAAGTCCAGGCTCTTCGAGTCGCCGAGTTCGACGGCCTGGCGAAGATCGCCGTCCGGTCTGAGAAACCTGTTTGCGGTCAGGTCCGCGGTGGCCCTGACGGGGCGCGCTCCGGCGTACGTGTCTACGCTCCCGATCCTGATGATCAGGGCCAGCCAGGGTGGCGGGCCGGTGACGTGTTCCAGGCGGATGATGCGGGCGGAAACGGCCGCGCCTCGGCGCGCGAACACTTTTCCGTGATCCTGAATGGCGGCTGAGAGGATGGCGCTGATCCGATCGCCGCCCGCCGCAGTCGCCGAATCGACATCCTGCGTGAAAGTAAGCTGGAACGGGAGGCCTCCGGGAATCTCGGGCAGCGAGGCAGAATTCGCACGGGTTCGGTCACTTACGGATGCCTTTGCGGGAGAGTCGAAAGAGATCGTCGATTCCGCACTGAATTCGTGGCAGGCCGAATAGGTTGTGAGGTTCTCGTCTTCACTTCCATCCGGATGAAAAATGTCGAGGCGGTTGGCGGCCGGCAGGAGGAATTCCTGATTATTCAGACGCACGCGTGCGTAATCGAGAGTGGAATCCGCCTCGCAGGCGCCGGATTCGGGAGAAAGCGGGGCGGCTCGGACCACAAGCCGCACGAGATCGAGAGTTCCCGGATCCACCTGGAAAGTACCGGCGTAACCGGCGAGGGCGCGATACGTCCCGGCGACAAACTCATAATTGCTCTTTTCGCGTGGAACACGGAATCCGAACTGGACAAGGCGACGGCCAGCTTCCGTCACATCGCCCTCATAAGTGAAAGTCGCTGCATCGCGGCCGAAAATGGCGGTGACAAAGCCCGCGAAACCGCCGGTCGAGATGGCGCCGTCGCGGATCAGATCAAACAGGCCACGATCGTCAAAATGATTTTCTCCGGGCCAGGAGTAGATTTCGCGGGTAGCTCCGACGGCGACATCCAGCCGCAAGCGGTCCGATGACACCAGACGCAGCTTGGCTTTAGTGCTCCGTGTCTCAGCATTCCTTGATGGCCCGCATTCGGCATCAGACGGCTTTTTGGACTCATAGCGGTAGCGCTCAACGGACTGGGTGCACATGTATCGGGGGAGACGCCCGATCGTATCCATGAGCTTATGGCGAAGGCTCGAAAGGAGATCTTCCGGAGCCAGAGTTCCCGGGGGCAGACCTTCGGGCTTTTGCTGAGCGGAGCAGATAGCGATGCCGCACATCAATAGCGGCATCGCTATCCATCGTGGGCACCATCCGGGGCCGGAAACCACGCCTACATATTACTTAAAGAAAACCCGCGCGGCTGCCCAGTCATTCCACGAGAAAAACGCCAGCCCCGGCGGGAACCTTCGCTTACCTTCCAGGCGCTTACCTTCCCGGCGCTTACCTTCCCGGTTGCCGTGGCAACGGCACGGTGAAGCCGGATGTGTGACGGGGCACCAGCGCTCCGGTACATTCTGGAACGCCCATTCCTCGTCAATCGGCTTAAGCATGTTTCGGAGCCGGAGCGATTGCGCTCTATTGGGAGAAATTGCCCATCCCATGCGTTCGCAAAGCGTGTCATGCCGCTCTTGAGTCTCTGGACGGATATTCCGGCGTGAGATGCGAGTTGTCGAGTGTCGATCCGTGAGGAGCACATGACTCAACTCCGGGCGCCAGCGTGCGGCAATCACCCGATGGGGATGGGTGAACAGGAATCGTAACCCTCTTCTTTAGTGTTTCGACGCCGGCCACGTGTCGAAACGAGAGTCCAGTACGGGCAGCTATACGGGACCGCAGAGACCGTCATGCGCTAAACCGAAGTTCTTACCCTGAAAACGCCTAAGCTGGTTGTTTTGTTGTCGCAAGGCGTTTTTTTAACATTTTTGTAGGCATGTTTCGTTTGATTTTATTGCTTGCTATTGTTGTTATTTCGCTGTATTATGTAATCATGTATGTGACTGCGATTCCCAACCGCAACTCACCGCCAGCCATTCTCCTCCGCGAATCCTATCGTGAAGAAGGCAAAGTCAAAACCCGCACCATCGCCAATATCACTCACCTGCGACCCGCCCAGATCGAAGCCATTCGCGGTGCCCTGTCCGGCTCTGTCTCCGTCGCCGGCCTGCCCTTGCCTGATGCCTTCCACGTCCACCGTTCCCGCCCGCACGGTCACGTTGCCGCCGTTCTCGGCTCCCTGCGCAAACTTCAACTCCCGGCTGTTGATCGATCCCCAATCCAGCCGGCCGCGCGATCTCGTCGTCGCCATGATTGCCGCCCGCCTTCTCGATCCGGCCTCCCAACTTGCCACCGCCCGCAGCCTGCATTCCGACACTCTCCAGAGCAGCCTCGGCGAATCGCTTTCTCTCGATTCCGCCGACGAAACCGAACTCTACTCCGCCATGGACTGGTTGCTCGCGCGGCAGCCACGCATCGAGCGGGAACTGGCCAAACGCGAACTGCGGGACGGAGCAATGGTTCTTTACGACCTGACTTCCACTTACTTTGAGGGCCGTCATTGCCCACTGGCTAAGCTCGGCCATTCACGCGACGATAAATCCGGTATTCCGCAGATCGTTTTCGGGCTTCTCACCAACGCCGCGGGCTGTCCGGTTGCCGTCGAAGTTTTCGACGGCAATACTGCCGATCCCAAAACCGTGGCCACACAGGTCGACAAGCTTCGTCACCGCTTCGGTCTTCAGAAGGTCGTACTCGTCGGAGATCGCGGCATGATCACCAGCGCCCGCATTCGCGAGGACCTGCCTGCCTCTCACGGCATCGAATGGATCTCCGCTTTACGCGCCACACAGATTCAGAAACTGGCCCGCGATGGCAGGTTGCAGATGTCGTTCTTTGACCAGACGGATATGGTCGAAATCGCTCATCCCGATTTTCCCGGTGAAAGACTGGTCGCCTGCTTCAATCCACTGCTGGCCGAAGAACGTGCGCGGAAACGACCTGAGTTGCTGGCCGCTACCGAGAAGCAACTGGAGAAAATTGCCGCCGCCACAAAGCGTTCCCGGCGGCCCCTGCGCGGCAAGCAGAATATCGGACTGCGCGCGGGCAAAATCCTCAACCGTTACAAGATGGGCAAGCACTTTGAACTGCGCATCGAAGAGGACAGCTTTCACTACCAGCGCAAACAAGCTAACATCGAGCGCGAACAAAACCTCGACGGTATCTACGTCATTCGCACCAGTGTCAAAGCAGACGCCTTATCCAGCGAACAGGTCGTGGCGAGCTATAAAAGCCTGTCGGGCGTGGAAAGAGCCTTCCGCAGCCTCAAGACCGTCGATCTGCATGTGCGGCCCATCCATCACCGCCTGCCGGATCGCGTGCGCGCTCATATCCTGCTCTGCATGCTGGCCTATTACGTCGAATGGCACATGCGCCAGTTGCTCGCTCCCATGCTCTTCGACGATCACGATAAATCACAGGCAAAGGCCGCCCGTGCTTCCATGGTGGCCCCCGCCAAACGCTCTGACGCCGCCCGCCGTAAAGCCGCCACGAAAATGACCGAGGATGGGCTCAAAGTTCATAGCTTCCAAACTCTGCTTGGCGACCTGGCCACTATCGTCAAAAACCGCATCCTGCCCAAAGACAAAAAGATTCCAGCCTTCGACATACTAACCACGCCAACTACACTTCAGCAACATGCCTTTGATCTGCTCGGCGTCACCCTTCGACTCAACTGATTTTCCTCGGCCGTAGGCAGTAACTCCGACACCCTGAGTCTGCTATCTCATTGCTTCGTCTACGCTTGCGTAAAATCGGTCTAAGAACTT
>CAWHSB010000007.1:0-37065 GCA_963831795.1 Terriglobia bacterium
AGCAGCCTGGCGTCCTTCATCCACTTGTCCTTATCGCGCGCACGATTATCCGCCATCAGCAGGTTGGCGGATTCGGCCAGAATCAGCGCATTCCGGCGCAGCGCGATCCAGTCTTTCTCGGTCTTCTGTTCATCCCGGCTGACATAGAAGATCTGGTCGGAGGTGGGATAGATGACGTCGAGCATAAGTTCACTGATCGTCCCCACGGATTGGAATGGTGCGGGAGTTTCCACGGACGGGGTCTGTGCCAGAAGCATGGCGGCAGGAATCAAAATCGCGGCAATACGCACGGAACCTCCCTCAATTCTCAAATCATCATAGATCCTCGGCGGCGCCGAGATGGGGTATCTTTTCAGTCCCACCGCTAAAGCGGATCGCAGCCCAGCGAAAACCGCAGCGCCGCGCAGACTTTGCTCAGGCGGTCATCGCTCAACCTGGCCACACGCTTCCCTAATCGACTTTGCGGGACAGTAACAGCGTTATGCAGATTTGCAGCGCAGGGTGCTTTCATTCCATCGTTCTCATCCAGCGCGACCTCGGAAGGTACGCCCCGCACCGTGGACGTGACTGGGCCACTGTGACCGTCGACAGATACGGAATCGCACTGTCGCGCGTCAACTCAAGTACGGGTCTCCTTTTGCCGGGCGGACCAAACTGGTAAAGCCGAATGTCCCTCACGCTATCCTTGTGGCCACGAGGCCTCAGCTTCCCAGAGAAGGGTTTCATCGCTAGCCGCGGGCTGCGATGAATAGCCGGCCCGGTCGCGTTCCTCCAGCGATCGAATGCTCAGTCGTCGGAGATGTTCCCGGAGAGCATCCCGAACCAGGACGGAGCGGTTGCGTGTTTGTCTGGCGGGCCACGCGGTCCGTAGCTTGCAATAACTTTTTATCGATGACGATTTGATAGGTTTCCATCATTCGATTTCACTCGACAGTATAGTGCACAGTCCGATGTATAGAGGCAAACGCGTATGTGCGTGTCGTAGAATCGCAAACGCCGACCCTCATGCGATATAGAGCGATTCGACAACACCTGAAGCCCTACTCGATCATTGCGAGACGAACGACGACGATAAAAATCACGCATTCGCGGCGGCAATTGGACCGTGCGATGTCTACCAAGACCAAACGGTACGCGAAGCGATTATTCAGCTCGGTCAGGTTCTTGATTGACCTGCTCTGCGCGTATTGCGGATCGGTCGCAGAAACCTGGGACCACGTAAATGCAACCGTTAGCAAGCGAAGCTCAGTGGCTTTGGACATCGGTTGGGCAACCTGTTACCTTGCTGTAAACCATGCAATTCCAGGAAAGGCAACAAATCCTGGCGAGATGCATCTGCAGTCGCTTTCGCTGAATAGCGCTGAGATGTCTCACCGCGAAAGATTGATCGACGCTCACGTCGGCCTGCATCTTAAGGGAGACGCCGTACCCGAGGATGCGCCGGAATATGGCGAACTGTTTGACATCAAGGCGCAAGGTGCTCAAGCTGCTTGCGCAAGCTGAAAATTAGCGACGGCAATCAGAAAGAAATTTGGCAGCGAGTAAAGCATCACATCGTCTGGTATCGCTGGCGACACTGGCACGGCTATGTCAAGAGCCGGGCGCCCCAAGGTCCGCGAGCCCGCCAACCAGGGAGCGCGAAGTCGCCGGCTTTCGGCTCCCTGATAAAGAAAATCTCAACAAGCGCGGAGCAGCCAACTTCCCATTCCCCCTCGCGGATGAGCTGATTGCCACAACCGCCCCTCCAGTGATAGCGTAGTTTTCTTTCTTTTCACGCAAGGCGCTCGTACGCCCGGAGTTCATTCATGTCCTTTCGTAGTCCTTGGTTACTGATTTCAGTGCTCGCGTTCGTCGCGAGTTCCGCTTTCGCACAGGCGCAAAAGCCGCGGAAGGTCGATGACGCCACGCTGCGCAACGTCGCCAAGGGAAAGGTGAGGATTGGATCAGCTACGGCTTCACGCCGCAGGAAACGAGGTACACGCCGCTCAGCCAGATCAATACAACCAACGTTGCGCGTCTGGGACTGGCCTGGTCGTATGAAGTGGGCCCTGGTGGCGGCGGCCAGGAGGCCACCCCGCTCGTTCACAACGGAGTGATCTTCTCCACCACCCAATGGAGCGTCGTGTTTGCCGTCGATGCCCGAACGGGCATGGAAAAGTGGCGCTGGGATCCGGAAGTGAACCAGACGGCGTTGCGTTCAAAAATCTGCTGCGGCGTCGTGCAGCGCGGAGTTGCGATGTATGACGGCAAGATCATCGCGCCGGTGATCGACGGCCGCTTGTTCGCTCTGGACGAAGAGACCGGCAAGCCGGTGTGGGAAGCGCGCGTCGCCTACCCTCAGGACAACTACACCATCACGATGGCCCCGCGCATCGCCAAAGGGAAGGCGATCATCGGCGTGTCCGGCGGGGAGTATCCGGTGCGCGGCTTCATTGCCGCATTCGACGCTAAAACCGGCGCACAGGCCTGGAAGTTTTACACGGTGCCGGGCCCCGGCGACAAAGACCCTGGCCTGATTAAAGCGGCGGCCACCTGGCCCAAAAACATTATCGGCGGCGGCGGCGGTTCCGTTTGGGATGCCATCGCCTACGACCCTGACCTCGAATTGGTCTACTTCGGTACGGGCAATGCTGGACCGTGGTCGGAGGACGCCCGCGTTTCCAAGGGCTTCGACCTTCTGTATGCTGCCTCCATCGTGGCGGTGGATGTCAACACGGGTCTTTACCGCTGGCACTACCAGAACGTGCCGGGCGACGAATGGGACTTCGATAGCGTGCAGCATTTGCTGCTGGCGGATGTGACGATAAAAGGCGTAAAGCGAAAGGTGCTGATGCAGGCCAACAAGAACGGCTTCCTGTACACGATCGACCGCACCAACGGAAAGTTTATCTCGGCTAAGCCGTTCGCCAAAGTCAACTGGGCGCTGGGCCTCGACGAATCGACGGGCCGCCCGATCATCAATCCGGAAGCCAAATATTCCACAACCGAATCCGTGGGCATTACGCCCGGGCCGGGAGGCGCTCACAACTGGTCGCCCATGAGCTTCAATCCGACGCTGGGTTTGTTGTACGTCAGTGGCCAGTCGGGCGGCTCTTTTACTTACGCGGTCCAGCCCGACTTTGAATACGATGCGAAAAAGCAGAACATGGGCATTGTGTTTGGGCGCGGTCCGGGGGCCGGACGAGGGGGCGCGGGCGGGGGTACGGGTGGTGGCAGAGAGGGAACGGCTGCCGCTGCGCCTGCTCCTCCTGCTTCTGAGGCGCCAGCGGGACCTGGCCGCGAAAGTGTCTCTCCAGAAGTGGCGGCTGCCCGGGCTGCCGCTGCCGCCGCTGCCGCCGGTACGCCAGCGGCTCCAGCGGCTCCTGTGGCTAAGCTTCGGCCGCCACTCAAATCCATTGGTCCCGACAGCAATGGCGGCTTCCTGATTGCGTACGACCCGGTCACGGGCACGGAGCGCTGGCGCGTTTCCGGCGGCTCGGCCATCGGCGGTGGCACCGTTGCAACCGGCGGTGGCATCGTGTTCCAGGCCACGGGCGGTACCCTGTACGCCTATTCGGCCGACAAGGGCGAGCAACTGCTCGAACTCAAGACGGGCGTTCCCGGAGGCATGGCTCCGCCGATTACGTTCATGGTCGATGGCAAGCAGTATGTTGCCCTGCAGGTAGGACAAGGCAAGCCAGGGCCGGGCATCGGCGGCGCGACTCCGCCGCCGAATCCGAACGCGCCGCCTCCGATCAACCCGCGGTTGCTGGTCTATGCGCTGGATGGCACGGCGAAGCTGCCGTAACTTCAGGTCTCACCCGAAAATTTGCCCCGGAAAAAGAGAGCAAGCATGTGGGGCAGACGCCCCCGTCTGCGCGGGACCCCCTGGTCCCGCCTCGCGACCGACGCGAGAAAGTGAAGAACTAAGCGAAGAAGGCGGCAAATGCCAGTATCGGCGGCATTGCCGAACGAAACCTTACATAACGCATCACAACGGTCCGGCAGACAGCAGGGAGTCTACCTCTGGCCTTTCGGAAATCAGAGGCTTCCGATTATCGCTTTGAATCAGGAGCTCGCCGACAATCTCCAGCAGAGCCCCGGCCAATTCGGCAAATAGTTCCTCCATATCTGCGCAGCGTGAGAGGAAATGTTCATATGGCTTGCGGGAACGCCACAGTACCTGCTGATACTGCCGCCGCTGAACCGGCGGACAGCCCTATTCGGCCTATGGTTCCACCAAAGGAATCGCCGCCGCTACCTGTAAATCAATGATACCGGCCATACGCCGATCCAGTTGAAAAAAGAGCGCGGTATTCTTCGCCGAAAGCACGCCGCGAACGGTCGGCAGATACTTCATGCGAAGTTGCGCCGCGGACTCGTCCAGCCCAAGCCACTGCTTGGCCGATTTGTCCAGATCCTCGTCCTTCATCGAGCCGTATTGCTCCGCGTATTGCTTGATCAAAGCGTATTTTGTGTCGTTGATCTTCGTCAGTTCCGCCGTATAGCGATCGTAAATCGGCCAGAATTTCTCCGCTTCCTTATCGGTCAGCTTCAGGTTTGCGGCGATGATCTGCTTTTTTTGCGAACGGACGTCTTTGCGCAACAAGTCAGCCTGCTGGTCCAGGGAAGGCCCGCTCGGGGCCTGAGCAAACCCGGACTGCGAAACAAAAATAGCTGCGCTTATAATCAATGCCGCTCGAAGAGCGCCTTGTTCAAACCTTCTCATGAAATCCTCCCAACGCGTCCTTTAACGACTGGCGGCCTCGGTGGGTTCTAAATATTTTCTCGTCATACACGGGAAAAAGGAGGGTTGCCACGGGGCGGTCACAAGCCACTCGCTCCGTAAAATCAACAACTTGACACTCGAACTCGAATTCCCTGTGCTTCACTGTCAGTGAAAGGAACGAAAGACTCGAATGATTTCCGAAAAACAACTTGCAGCCAATCGCCGGATCGCACAGCGTTCCACCGGGCCCCGCACCGAGGGAGGCAAAAAGGCGGCCGCCCTGAACGCCCGCCGTGACAACCTGACCGGCCAGGTGACCGCCATGACCGACGCCGATCGCATCATGCTCGACGCCTTCTCCGCCTCCATCGTCGAGAGCCTCGCGCCCGAAGGGGCTATGGAAACACAACTCTCTCAGCGCGTCGCCACTGACAGCTGGCTCAGCGAATGCGGATCAAACCGTCAGGCCTTATCCCCGCGATGTGCTGGCAAGGAAGCCATTTCTGGTCGGCGGATCAGCGCCGTCGAAGACAATCTCTCCGCCCGCGGCCACTCTGCACACTCAGACGATGTCGAAACCGAACATCCCGAAATCCACGCTGCCCTGACAGCCGCAAAAGTCTTCAAAGAGGAATCAAAACAGCTCCAGCTCCTGACTCTCTACGAGCAGCGCATCAACCGCAACATCCAGAAGAACCTCGCCATACTACAAGCTCTCCAGGCCGCCCGGCTCGCGAAACGCGAAGCTGAAATGAAGGAAGCGAAGAAACTCCTCCAGCTCAATGAAATGAAAGGCGTGCCTTACGGACCAGCCGAAATTAAGAGAAATGGGTTTGTTTTTTCGAACGCTGAAATCCACGCCGCCATCGACAAAAGACCGCCGTTTGAACCGCGCGTATCAGACCGATTTCACGCGGTACAAACCCAAAAACCTCCTCGCCAACGCAGCCTGACTTTCAATCGCCAGATGTGATACCGTGTCCACCCAGTAACACTATGTCCACCAGAATCAACATCCTGATCCTCGCGGGTCTCCTCGTCTGCGCGCTGCCAGGGCATGCCCAAAACAACTGCGACGCCCTGACCAGGCTCGACCATTCGCAGCTCCCCAACGCCACCACAATCATCTCCGGCGCCACTCTGAAACCTGCCTCAGCCCCGGTCGCAGGCCGCTTTGGGCGTGGCAACATCCCTGCCCTCCCTGCTCACTGCGAGGTGCTGGGCAGAATGAACGACCGCACAGGAGCTAACGGCCAGCACTATGCCATCCGTTTCCACCTGCGCCTGCCGACCGCCTGGAACGGCCACTTTTTCTTCGAGGGCGGCGGCGGATCGAACGGCAATCTGGGCGATGCTCTCGGCAACCTGCAAGGTCAGCAGCCCACGAACGCCCTGGTTCTCGGATACGCCGTCGTTTCCCAGGACTCGGGGCATGACAACGCCGTCAATAACGATCCGAAACTCAACGGCACGCTCACCTTTGGCTTCGACGAGCAGGCGCGCCTCGACTTCGGCTACAACTCCTACGACCAGGTGACGCAGACCGCAAAAGCGCTCATCAAGGCCTATTACGGCAAACCGCCCGAGCGTTCCTATTACGTCGGCTGCTCCGAAGGAGGCCGCGAAGCCATGATGATGTCGCAGCGATTCCCGGATTACTTCGATGGCATCCTGGCCTGTTCGCCGGGTTTCAAACTCCCGAAAGCGGCCGTCACGGAAGCATGGGACACCCAGGCGTTTGCCGAGGTTGCGAAATCCGAGGGCCTCAAAGACTCGCTCGGCGAGCCTTTTATGAACAAGACTTTCACCGACGAAGACTTCGCTCTGATCTCAAAAACGGTACTCGCGGCCTGCGACAAACTGGATGGCCTCGAAGACGGTCTGATCGCGAACTTCACCGCCTGCAAACCGAAGCTTTCCGGATTGACCTGCAAAGGCGCGAAAAGCGCGGAATGCCTCACTGCCGGGCAGCTGTCCGCGATTGAAAAGGTATTCGGAGGCCCCAAAAATTCCAAAGGCGAGCCGCTTTACGCCGACTGGGCCTGGGACGCCGGCATCTCGAACCCCGGCTGGCGTATCTGGAAGATCGGAATGTACAACGCCTCGGCGAATTCCAGCATCAACGCAACCCTCGGCAGCGGAGCGATCTCGGCTGTTTTTACGACCCCTCCCGTACCTGTGGCAGCCGTCGGCGCCGCGCCCGTCGAGTATCTCCTGAACTACAACTTCGATAAGGACGCCCCAAAGATCTTCGCTGAATCCGGCGCATACGCCAAATCCGCATGGGATTTCATGCTCGCCAGTTCCACAGACCTGTCCGGGTTCAAGGCCCATAGCGGAAAGCTGCTCATAACGCACGGCGTGAGCGACCCCATCTTCTCCGTGAAGGACACGATGGATTGGTACAATCAAATCAACAAGTTAGATAAGGGAAAAGCGGCCGAATGGGTTCGTTTTTTCGCAGTCCCTGGCATGAATCACTGCGGCGGAGGCCCCTCAACAGATCAGTTCGACGCCTTCGATGCCCTGGTCAACTGGGTTGAGAAGAAAACGCCGCCCGACCGCATCGTCGCCACAGCGGGCCCGATGACCCCGTGGCCGGGCCGGACCCGTCCGCTCTGCCCCTACCCGCAATACGCCAGATATATTGGCAAGGGGAGTATCGAAGAGGCATCGAATTTCGTCTGTAAATAAAGGGAAGCACGGCCTCTCGCGATCCGTCATACAGGGCAGCCGGGCGTATACTAAAGATTCGAGAGATTCAAAGAGGTGGTATGCAAAAATACGGGAAATTCGCCGTCCTGATGGCGCTCATCGTCGGTTCGCTCATATGGCTTGGTATCGCAGGCACCAGGGGCTCGCAAACCTATTACAAGACGATCGCCGAACTCCGTCAGATGGGCGGTGAGGCGCAGACCCGTCACGTGCGCGTCGGCGGCGACGTGCAGGGCAGTTCCATAGTCCACGAAGCGGGCATGGTGAAATTCAATCTCGTACAGGATAAACAGGTGCTTCGAGTTGCCTACGAAGGCCGGGACCCGCTGCCGGACACGTTCCGCGACGGAGCGCAGGCGCTGGCCGATGGCCGCCTCGGCCCCGACGGCGTCTTCCATGCCTCCGAAATCCAGGCGAAGTGCGCCTCGAAATACGCCCCCAAGCCCGGCATGGCGCCCGACCAGTTGCAGCCCGGAGCCAAGCCCGCGCCAGTAAGCTCCCCCATGCGGTCCAGCCTCTAATGCCGAACTTGTGTGCATGTGGGGCAGGGCTTCGGCCCTGCCGCCGGGCTTCCGCCCGGCGCGGAGCTTTACGTCAGCCGGTAGCGCCGCCGATCTTGTCGCCGGTGGGTTCCCTGACCCGCCCGAGGAACCGAGTTCTATGGAAAACGTAGGCGCCCTGGCCCTCTTACTGGCCTTCTGCATCTCGCTGTACGCGATAGTAGCGAGCGTAGCCGGAAGACTAAAAAACAAGCCCTTCCTCGTAACGAGCGGAGAGCGAGCCGTCCTCGCGGTCTGGTTCCTGGTCTCGACAGCCGCCGGAATCCTCATCTACTCCCTGATGACCGGCGACATGCGGATGGCCTACGTCGCCTCCCACACCAACCACGCAATGCCGGCGTTCTACAAATTCGCCGCATGGTGGGGTGGACAGGAAGGCTCGCTCCTCTTCTGGAGCTGGATCCTCTCAACCTATGGAGCCGTAGTCGTCCTCACCAACCGGGGCCGCCATCGGGTGCTGATGCCGTGGGTGTTAGCAATCCTCTCAACGGTCCAGATTTTTTTCCTCACCCTCAACGCATTCGTAGTCAGCCCGTTCCAGGTTCTCTCGCTCGACAAGGTAATCACCACCGTCCCCGACGGCATGGGCCTCAACCCGCTCCTCCAGTATTGGGCGATGGTAATCCACCCGCCGATGCTCTATCTCGGCTACGTAGGATTCTCCGTCCCATTCGCCTTCGCCATGGCCTCGCTGGTCTCGAAAGCGCCAGGCGATAGCTGGATTCACACCACCCGCCGCTGGACCATCGTCACCTGGCTCTTCCAGGGCACCGGTATTCTGCTGGGCTCCGCATGGGCGTATCATGTCCTGGGCTGGGGCGGTTACTGGATGTGGGACCCGGTCGAAAACGCATCCCTGCTCCCCTGGCTCGCCGCCACCGCGTTCCTGCACTCCGTAATGATGCAGGAAAAGAAGGGCATGATGAAGGTCTGGAACATGGTCCTCATCGCAGCGACCTTCTTCCTCTGCATCTACGGAACGTTCCTCACCCGCTCCGGCATCATCAGTTCTGTCCATGCATTCGCCGAATCGCCGATCGGGAAATACTTCGTAGGCTTTCTCGCGCTGGGTATCGCCGCAACAGTCTGGCTGATCCTCGACCGCCTCGATTACCTGAAGAGTGAATCCGAACTCGAAAGCGTGGTCTCCCGCGAATCGAGCTTCCTCTTCAATAACCTGATCCTCCTCGCCAGCTGCTTCGCGGTCCTTTGGGGCACGATGTTCCCGGTTCTCTCCGAGAAGTTCTCGAACGAGAAGATCAGCCTCGACGCCGTCTGGTTCAACCGCCTGATGGTGCCGATCGGCCTCTTCCTTCTCTTCCTGACTGGCGTCGGCCCGCTGTTCGCCTGGCGCCGCACCTCGATCGAAAGCCTCCGCAAGAACTTCCAGTGGCCCGGAATCGGAATGCTGGTGGTGGTTGCCGCACTGATCATCGGCGGCATGCGCTACCCCTACTCGATCATTTCTCTTGGCCTCTGCTTCTTCGTAGCCGCGACTATCGTGATGGAATTTTTCCGAGGTTCGCGAGCCATCAGCGAAAAAACGAAGACCGGTCTCATCCCCGCGATGATCGAACTGACCCACCGCAACACGCGGCGCTACGGAGGATACCTGGTTCACATGGGCATCGTTCTGATGTTCATCGGGTGGAGCGGCCACCCCTTCAATCAAACGGCCGTAGGCGAAGTAAACAAGGGCGACGTGATGAAGGTCGGCTCCTACACTCTTAAGGTCGTCGACTTGACCCAGGGCGACACCGCCGACTACGCGTGGGACACCGCAATCCTCGACGTATCGAAGAATGGCAAGCCGCTGGGCACTCTCGAACCGACCCGCCGATTCTACAAGATCGCGCAGCAGGGGACCGCTGAAGTAGCCCTGCGCACGCGCCTGAACGAAGACCTCTATATCAACTACGCTGCCCGCGAGGGTGACAAGGCCACGCTGCAGGCCTATGTCTTCCCGCTCGTCACCTGGATCTGGGTAGGCGCAATGGTCCTGATTGGCGGCACTCTGGTGTGTCTCGTCCCGAGTAAAGTGGCGCGCTCGTATCCGCGCACCGAAGTAGTAGGTATTGGCAAGAAGAATGTACCGGTTAAAGCATAATCTCGTATTTGTCCTTTCGGGACTCCTCGTGGCGAGCGCCGCGATCCTGGCGCAGACCGAAGCGCAGATCGAAAGCGATCAGGTGAAGAGCGTCGGCACGCACATCAATTGCCAGTGCGGTTCGTGTAACGAAAACATCAACTGCATGATGTCGGCCGGCCAGTGCCATTTCTGCAAGCCGGCCCGCACTCAGATCTACAAAATGCAGACGGCGGGAATGAGCGACGGACAGATCGTACAGCGCTTCATCGCGGAGTATGGACAAAAAATCTTCCGTCCGGATCCGAACTCGTACTTCTGGGTGATCCCCTATGTAGCCCTTGGGATCGGAGCCATCCTGATCGTCCTGGTTCTCCGGCGCATGATGCGCGGCGGCCATCACAACCTGAAGCCCGCCGTAGCCGGAGTACCGTCGCTTGACGACGATCCCACGCTCGCCCGCTACCGCGACGCGATCGAAAAAGACACCTCGAAACTGGACTAACCGAAACGGGATTAACGACAGTGGACACGAGTCTAATCTTTGGTGCGCTGCTCGGCGCGGGCATGATCGGCTTTCTGCTGTTCATTCGGGTAAAAGACATCCCGAAACCCGTCCCCGAATCGCCCTTCAAACATCTGGAAGAGCGCAAAGCGGCGATCTATGAAAACCTGCGGGACCTGCAGTTCGAGTACCGCCTCGACAAGCTTTCCGACGAAGACTACAAGGCGACCAAACTCGAACTGCAAAAGGACCTCGCCCAGGTGATGGCCGAAACCGACCGGATCAAAGCCGAACTGGCCTCATCGGGCGTAGCCCCGCAGCCGGTCGTGGTGGCCACGAAGAAGCCGACGTGCCCCTCGTGCGGCGCGACTTTCGACAAACCTCTCAAGTTCTGCGGCGAGTGCGGCAAACCAATGGGAGCCTCCGCATGAAGCTCAGTTATCGCAGCGCATGTGGGGCAGGGCTTCGGCCCGTGCGCAATTTCGTCGTGGGGCAGGCCCCCAGGCCTGCCGCCGAGCCCCAGCTCGGCGCGGAGTTTTCCGGTCACTTCGGGGCGGTTTTTCAAGGGTGCCGCCGGGCTTCCGCCTGGCACGGAGCCTCGCGTAAGCCAGTCACAACCTTCCCAACTATTTCTCGCGAATCCTCTCAACAACTTATCCGCCATCGCGGCCACCATCGCCGATTCCGCCTGTTACTCTCAGATCGCGAAACGAGGAATCCAACGATGCTCAAACCCGAAACAGACCAACCCGAGACAGAAATCGAGCGCCAGTTCGCGCAGCACATCTCGAACCTCCGCTTCCGCCTGAACCGCCTCGACGGAATCGAAAAAAACCTGTCCCCGACGGACGACTCCGCCGCCCTTAAGAACTTAAGCCTGTATCGAAAGCGCCTCTCGCGCATGCTCCGCGCATACACGGCCGAATACGAGCGGCTTCAGAAAGACGGCTCACGCCGCCGGCAAACCATCCTTTGGAGCAACATCCCCCAGGCATGACTCGCACGAACAAGCCGGCCGCATGGGCTCTCCTGCTGTTCGCTCCTCTCGCGCAAGCCGCGATCGACGGAACGGTCGTTAATGGAACCAGCGGAAAGCCGCAGCCGGGCTCCACCGTAACTCTCTTCCAGACCACGAACCAGGGACCGCAGGATCTCGGCAGCGTCAAAACCGACGCCGCCGGCAAATTCGCGTTCGCTCAGGACGTGCAGCCCGGCGTAGGCGGAGGCCCGCTGCTGATCCAGGCCGTGTATGCGGGGGTTCAATACAACTTCACCATCACTCCCGGCCAGCCGATGACCGGCGTCACGGTGCCGGTATACGAGTCGTCCAAGTCGCCGGGCGGAGCGAGGGTCGATCAGCACTTCTTCGTCCTCGAACCATCGCCCGACGGCACCATGCAGGTGAGCGAAGGCTATCTCTACAAGAACGACGGCAAGACCACCTGGAACGATCCGGACCGCGGCACCCTCGAATTCACTCTTCCGGAAGCGGCCCAGGGCAAGGTGGAAATCAACGTAGTAGCCCCGGGCGGCCTGCCGATCCGCCGCGCTCCCGACGCGCTCGGAAAGCCCAACCAATACAAGCTTGATTTCCCGATCAAACCGGGTGAATCGCGCGTTGACTTGTCCTGGAACATGCCCTTCCGGAGCCCCGGCGTTTTCGAAGACTTGCTCCTGACGCGCGCCGACAAGCTCGAAGTAGTCGCGCCTCCCGGAGTCGAGATCAAAGGTTCAGATGTGGTTCTCCTGGGGCAGGAGCCGAGCACGAAATCGAACGTCTACGGCGTCAAAGGTCCCGATGTCAAAATCGAGGTTGTAGGCACCGGCCTCTTCAACGCTCCGTCGGACTCGGGTGCGGGCGGTGGCGGCGGCAACGGCGGCGGCAATCTCAGCGAGAACCTCCCCAAGCTCTACGGTCTGCTGCAGGCGAACTCGGACTTCAAGGATTCGGTGCTCGCAGTGAAGTGGGTTCTGCTGACCGTGCTTGGCATGCTTGCCCTCGGCTTTGTCCTGCTCTACCGCAAGGGCGATCCGACGCAAACCCTCGACCGCAACGCATTAGCCGGTTCGGAACCGGAGACCGCCACGAAAGCCTCCAGGCATGCACGCGGTCGCGGCTGATCGCGTCTGGAAATACTTCGGCGACTATCCCGCGCTTCGCGGCGCAAGCCTTGAAGTGACGAAGGGCGCCTGTCTCGCGCTCCTGGGAAGGAACGGGGCGGGGAAGACTACCTTTTTGCGCATTTTGGCGAAGCTGTCCAGGCCGAATAAGGGAACTGTAGAGATCGATGGGCGCATCGGGTACCTGGGCCACGGAATCGGAGTCTACGACGACCTCTCCGCCCTGGAGAACCTGACCTTTTTCGGACAGCTCGCGGGCCTCGAAAACCCTAAGGAGGCGGCAAACTCCGCCCTGGATCGGGTCGGTCTGGGCCGGGTAAAAGAAGGACTCGCCCGCGAGTTCTCGCGCGGCATGCGGCAGCGTCTCGCGATCGCGCGGGCCTTTTTGCATGACCCGGAGTTGCTGGTGCTCGATGAACCGTTCACGTCGCTGGATGACCGCGCGATCGCTGTCCTGCAGCATCTGCTCGAAGGCGCACGGGCCCGCGGATCGACCATCATCATGTCGACCCATCAGATCCGCGAGGCGATGGAACTGGCGAGCGATGTCGCGCTGCTCGAACGCGGCCGGCTCGTTTTCGCCGGCCCGCGATCCAGCGAGATGCTGCTTGATCCAGGCTGGCTCTACAGGACGTATGGAGAAGTTGCTCATGGAGAAGCCAAGGAGTGACCAACGGCATCGCCGCGGCAGTCGCCATCGCGCGGAAGGATCTCCGCACGGAATGGCGCACCCGGGAATCGCTGAACGCGAGCGTCTCTTTCTCGCTGGTGATCCTGGTGCTGTTCAGTTTCGCCTTCGATCTGGACCGCGAAGAGAAGCTCGCGATCTCGGGAGGCCTCCTCTGGCTGGTATACGCCTTCGCCGGCGCGCTTATCGTCAACCGGAGCTTCGCGCGCGAGCTGCCGAACGACTGCCTCGAAGTGCTGGTCGCCTCGCCCGCGCCGGCCTGGGCGATCTTCATCGGCAAGGCATTGGCTTCGTTTTTTCTGCTGACGCTGGTCGAGTTGATCTCGCTCCCGGTGTTCGGCCTGTTTTACAACATCCGCTGGGCCGGTTCGTTCTTCCCGCTCTTCCTTGTGATAGCGTTGGCCACCTGGGGGATTACCGTAGTCGGGACGGCGTTCAGCGCTGTGACCGTCAACGTCCGATTGCGGGAACTGATCCTTCCTGTACTGCACTATCCGGTCCTGATCCCGCTGCTGATCGGCGCGATGGAATTGACCACGGGGCTGCTGAACGGGAACGCCGTGATGAGCGACATCCGGCTGCTGATCGTCTTCGACGTGATCTACACGTCGCTGGCGATTCTGTTGATTGAGTTTATTCTGGTGATATAGAGGTCGAAACGATGCGTGAAAAGGCCGTCTACACTCTTGGCATTCTTGGCACGGTGCTGCTGATCTTTAATTTCTACCGGATCTTTCTGGTGATCCCGATCGACGCGCTGCAGGGCGCAATCTATCGGATCCTGTTTATCCACGTGCCGGCGGCGATCTCCGCTGACGGGTTCTACCTGGTTGCAGTGGTTGCCAGCATCGCCTTTTTGATCACGAAGAACTTCTGGTGGGATTCGCTGGCCGTGTCGGCGGTTGAAGTGGGGACCGTGTTTACCCTGGTCAACCTTGCCACGGGAAGCATCTGGGGCCGAGTCGAATGGGGAATCTGGTGGGCCTGGGATGCCCGGATGACCACTCAACTGATGCTGTTCCTGCTCTATCTTGGTTACCTGCTGCTGCGCCCCGCGATCCCCGAAGCGACACCAAGGGCAACGATGTCGGCGATTCTGGCCATCTTCGCGTTCGCCGATATTCCCATCGTGACGATGGCGATCCGCCTGCACAACGTGCGCACCCAGCACCCGGGACCGGTGCTCGAAACCGGAGGGCTCGCGCCCGTTTACTGGCCGCCCTTCCTGACCGGAATTGTCGTGTTTCTGCTGCTTGGCTCGGCCATGATTCTCGTTCGTCTGCAGCAGGAATCGAGCAGCCGCGAAATCGATTCACTGCGCCGCGAGCTTCACGCGATCTAACATCACATGTCACCCGTCGATATTACTAATCTCCACTTCCTGTTCTTCGGTTACTCAGCCGCCTGGATTATCGTGGTTGGCTTCGTTTTTCTGCTGCTCAAACGAAGCCAACGCATCGATCGGGAACTCAACAGGCTTAAGTCCCTGGTTGAAGACAAAGAGAAGTTCTGACTACGACTTACTCACCACCGAAACTGAATCCGAGTCCCATATTGTATTCGGGCACCCAGTTACTTCCGAACTGATAGAAGTTATTCACCCAGTGGGCATCGACCGCGGGCCGGAGAAAGACATGCGGGGTGATATAGAAACGCGCCGCCACCGAAGCATGGGCCTGGAAGTGGCCGGAGCTCTCGGAACCCAGATTAATCGACTGGCATCCGACGAACTGATCACACTCCGTCTGATTTTCCGTAAAGCGAACGGCGACTCCGCCGATGCCTGCCTGAATTTCGGGCACAAAACGCGTGGTTTTAATGGGCTGCCAGACACCGTTGAAATCATAAAATATGGGACGGTAGTTCAGCCCGGCGTAATCCCCCTCGCCGGCGCGCCAGTTGACTTCTGCGCCCGCTCCCCAGTGCGGTGTCAGCATGAAACTGCCGCCCAGGTTAAGGAACAGACCATTCATCTTCGGGGTATTGATGAAGTTGCCGGTGCCAAAGGTATCGATCGCCTGCCCGTTGGAATCCGCAGTCGCCGTGCCAAGACCGAAATACACATTCGCCTGCGGCGTCTGCGCCATAACGAAGGGCGCACCCGCAAGCACTCCAAGACACACTGCAAGCGTTTTACTCGTGAGTTTCAACATAATAGTCCTCTATTTCCCTGATTTAGTTACGTAACTGCGATAACTCCACAGACGCAGTCTCGGGAAACGGGTTTCGCTCGCAGTGCAAAGCAATGTTAAGCGGGGTACAAGCTTAAGCGTGTTTGTTGCGCGGGAAGCTGACAATCATTCCGACGAATGCAACCCCGCCTGTGGTAAGGGCCCAGGCGCCGAGTTGATGCGCGTCGATCAGTGCGCCTGCGATTACGGGCGCTATAATTTGCGAGATCGAAGTAATGGATTGCGTCAGTCCCAGGACCACGCCCTGCTCTCGCTTGCCGGCATGCTGCGTGATTAACGAAGTAACAGCCGGCCGAAGAACGCCGCTGTAAGAATTGACCGTGCTGGCGGCAAGGAGGCCGCCCACCGTATCGGTCCAGGCAAGCAAACCATAACCGACCGCGCTGACGCCGAAGCCGGTCCACACGAGAGTCTTTTCTCCCAGCCACTTCACCAGGCGGCCGATGAGGCCGCCCTGCAGGATCAGTCCCAGGAATCCGACATAGGCGAAGATATAACCCACTTCTTTTGCGCCGAACTGGTGTCCCTGCCATGTATATCTCCGCTGGGCATAGAGAGCGAAGCCTGAAATGAAGAGCGCGAAAGAGAAGGCGAAGAAGGCGAACTGCCACAGGAGATTACCCAGCCCCGGCCGCTCAAAGTACTGCGCGTAAGCTCTCCACTCAAGAACGTTGAGCCGCTTTCCGCCCGGTCCGGATTCGACATCGCCTGTATGCGGCTCAGCTTTGGGAAGCAGGGTCGCGGTGCAGACGATACTCGACGCCGACAGGAACGCCGCGGCCAGAATCGGCCAGACGAGGCCGAACTGCGACAGATATCCCGAGGTCGCAGGGCCGATGAGAAAGCCGATTCCGAATGCGATGCCGATCACGCCAAACGATTTTGCCCGGTTCTCCGGTTCCGTGACGTCGGCGATATAGGCCTGCGCGAGGGAAAGGTTCCCGGCGGTCGCGCCATCGATGATGCGCGAAAGAAACACCAGCCACAGAGTGTTCGAGAACGCCAGGATGAGGAAACCGACGAGCGTGCCCATCTGGCTGACGATCAGGAGCGGCTTGCGCCCCATCTGATCCGACAGGCGGCCGAGAATCGGTCCCGCGATCAGCTGACAGAGCGCGTAAGACGAAATGAGCAGGCCCACGACCGATGCCGAAGCGCCCAGATGCTCGGCGTAGAACGGAAGCAAAGGCAGAATAATCGTCAGGCCAAGAACGTCAACCAGAACGATAAGAAAAATGGGAAGCAGGGGCGATTTTTTCACGGCCTGCGCTGCTCGATGAGAAGCAGGTCCGTGAGAAACAGAAGGCACAACCCCATGCTATCGCGCGAGCATTGTCAGGCCTTTGCGGCGGCGCGACGCGGGCCCTGCCATTCCTTCCAGTCGGCGGTCGTGGCTTCCACCATCTTCACAGCGGCTTTGTGGAGCCAGTTAACCTCGCGTTTGCTGAGATCGGCCAGGACTTCGGTGGTTTGCCGGGATCCCAGATGCAGATTCGCGGTCTCCCAGCCCATGGCCTGCAGCAACCGCGTTTCGTCCTTCTCCCGCGGGAACGCGGCGATGTTGATTTTGGAGCAGTCCGGGGCGAGCCGTCTGACGATCCAGCTGCCTTCAAGCCGCACAAAAGGATCTTTGGCCCGGACCGCGGTGTCGAGTGCCTTCTGGTAGCGGACCGACTGTGTGTCGGCGCCACGTGCCCAATCCCAGGCGGACGGCGCCAGGGCCTTTGCCTCACGCGAGATGGGAGCGCCATCGAATCGGGCGATGGCGACGAAGCGCTGCCGTCCCAAACTGCCCATTCCGGCGACGCGATGGGCGATTTTGTATCCCGAGATCTTGTCCGATTTCAATCCACCGCCGGGCATCATGGTTTCAAGGCCGCGCCGTGCGTTGCCGGGCACCTTGCTCTTATAGTCCGGAAGGGATTCCATTTTTTTCCAGAAGCCAACGGGATCGCGCAGGCTGGGATTCACCATGTCGTGCAGCCACTGGTGCATGCCGTTAAGCACCCAGGGACGGCCGCCGGCTTCGAGACAAGCTTTGTATCCGGTGAGGAGCTCACTGCATGCGTTACTGCGCGCGATGTGCAGCTCCCCGGCGTCGATCGCAATGTGAGCGCTCGCCGCGAGCCGAATGAGATCGATCGTATAGGGCATTCGACCAACCTCGTCAAAGTCGTTGATTCCCCAGACGAGGCGGCCTTCGACATCGCGCCATGTGCCGAAATTCTCGAGGTGAAGATCGCCTACGGCGAGGACCTTCGGGGCTTCGGCGCATTCGGAACAGACATCCGGCCACAGTTGGGCGAAGCGGTAAAAGGTGGCCCGAAAGAAGGGGAAAATCGCCGCCTTCATTGTCTCGTGCTTATGCGCGAGATCCTCAGGTACGATCTCGAGCTGGTGGGAAAGCCAGTCTTCGTAGGTGGCGGTCGATTTACGGAAGTTCACCGGCTGATTGTAGCCGGTCTCTCCCGCGAAAGTAAGGTCGCGGTTTCCGAATCCGCCGGATAGAAGGCTTCGAGGCTAAATTCGGACAGCGTAATCTCGAGCGGCGGTTCCGAACACGGTAACCGTGCTCAGGAGAGAAAGCACTCCAGCCGCGGTGTTCAGGACCAGCGGGATGGCAATTTCATCAACGGGACTCTGATATGGCCCGCCGGCGGGATCGGTTGGGTAACTCGTCAATTCCTTCAGCAAATCCTGGAGGGCGGGATCGCGCGTGATCCGCAACTGGCGTCTCAGCCGGTCCAGAAGGTGCCCGCGCCATTCCCCGATGTTTACGATTTGCGGCGCCAGGCCGTCCGGGTGGAGGCTGATGCGAAGGATGTTCGCGGGCGGTTTCAACAGAGCGGGGTCGACCGTTCCGAGCAATGGCCAGACCGCCTGATTGGCGCTCAGGAGATTCCAATGCCGGTCGAACGTAAGGGCCGGGTATGGTTCATGGGCAGCGAGTACCCTTTCGACAGAGGCTCTCGCTCGGGCGAGGGCGGGATCGTCCCAGGGGCGATCGCGAAAGACAGGCGCGAAGCCCGCTGCGAGAAGCATCGTGTTTCGCTCCCGCAGGGGCACGTCAAGGTGTTCCGCCAGATGTAAGACCATCTCGCGGGATGGAGCCGAACGGCCGCTCTCGATGAAGCTCAGATGTTTCTGGGAAATTTCCGCCTCAAGGGCCAGATCCAGCTGGCTCAGACGACGCAGTTCCCGCCATGATCTGACCATGTTGCCGACAGGTGCAACGGTTGCGCTCATGTGCCGATACTAAGCGGTCCCAGCGCCCTCAGATCAATTACCTCTGAGTTAATTGCGCCGCTCCGACGATAAGCGCACGATCGAGCTGAAGGAACACAAAAAGGAGACTTCAGCAAAATGAACCATAGTCAAATTATCGAGACCGCCCCGGCTTCAACCCAATACAGCGTGACCGCGAAAGACGGAACCAGGCTCTTCGTGCAGGACTGGGGATCCGGCCGCCCCGTCGTATTTGTGGCTGCCTGGGCTTTCAATTCCAATGTGTGGGGCAGCCATATCGCAGCGTTGACCGGCCTGGGATTTCGCTGCGTCGCGCTCGATCGGCGTGGCCACGGCCGTTCGGATATTCCCCGGAACCGGCTATGACCTCGACACGCTGGCCGACGATCTCGCAGAGGTTATGGAGCAACTGGATCTCCGGCAAGGTCGTGCTGCGTGGCTCATTCCATGGGATCGGTCGAGGCCGTTCGTTACTGCGCGAGGCACGGCATGGATCGCGTGGACCGACTTGTGCTCGCGGCGCCCACCACCCCTTATCTGACCAGGACGGCGGACAATCCCGAAGGTATCCCGGCCGAGATGATTCAGGCCGATTACGACGCCATCGCGAAGGATTATCCAAAATGGATTGCGGAGAATGAAGCTCCGTTCTTCACGCCCGATACGGTTGCCGAGACGCGTAACTGGATCAAAGCCATGATGCTCGAGGTTCCGCTGCCGGCTGCGCTGGCATGCCGTCGGACAATCGCCTCAGCCGATCTGCGGGCAGACCTCGGGAGGATTGCGCGCCCTACCCTCATCGTTCACGGCGACAAGGATGCGAGCGCGCCGATTTCGATAACCGGCGCTCGGACAGCGCGCCTTATCGGCAACTGCCGCTTCATCGTTTATGAGAATGCCCCGCACGCGATCGTCCTGACACACCGCGAACGCTTTATGTCGGATATCCTCAAGTTCATCGCGGAGTGAGGCAAACCTTTGAAATACGCACCCTGCTCGAAGGCGACGCCGCCGCCTGGTGGCGCCTTCGAGAAGAGTCGCTTGACGCCGAGCCGTTCGGGTTTGGCAAAGCCGTGGAAGAACATCGGGCGACCCCGGTTGAGGCTATAGCCAGCCGCTTTCGCGCCGCCGGGCCGGATAACTTTACGTCAGGCGCTTTTATCGGCGGCAACCTCGTGGGTATGGCGACCTTCAAGCGGGAAACGGGACTGAAGGAACGTCATAAGGGCCGAATCTATGGCGTCTATGTGACCGCGGCCTTCAGGAGACAGGGCGTTGCGCGAGGTCTGTTGTCGGCGATTCTGGAAACGGTGAGAACGGATGCATCTCTGGAGCAACTTCTGCTCGCTGTTGCGACAAGTCAGCATGCCGCGAAACAACTGTACCTGGACTTCGGATTTGAAATTTTCGGACGAGAGCCGAAGGCCCTGAAGGTGGGTTTGGAATACATCGACGAAGATCACATGATCCTGCAGCTGAAGTAGCGTACTGCGTCTCCTTCCTGCCAGTCATCCCGCCGGGAGAATAAGATCGTTAGAGGAGAAGATCCATGTTCACAACGTCGGTTTCGCTCCCCAAAGCCCTGCCGGTCATGTCGTCCTTGTGCGCTCTGCTATTGCTGTTTGCCTGTGGCAAGAACCCTGCGCCCCCCGCCAGTACGGACCAGGCGAAGCAGACCGCTACGAGAACGCCGGCAGTTTCGGTTGAGCAGCCGCCCGCTCCGTCAAACGATGTCGTGCTCCCCATCGGTTTCGGGCGTGACACCGGCGACCTTGGCGATATGGTGAAACGTCGCAACATCCGTGCTCTGGTTATTCTCAATCCCATCGCTTTCTTCTACGACGAGGGGCATCCAAAAGGCGTGATGTACGAGGCGCTGCAGGAATTCCAGAAGTTTGTTAACGAGAAGCTGAAGACCGGCAACCTGCAGGCGAAGGTAACGTTCCTTCCCGTGCGAATCGACCAGCTTGAAGCGGCCCTGACCGAAGGGTTGGGAGACGTGATTGCCTATGGGGTCGTCGTCACGCCCGAACGCGAAAAGCGAGTTGCTTTCTCGACGCCGCTACAGACAGACGTAACCCAAATCGTCGTAACCGGGCCCCGCCTCGGGCCGGTCTCCACGCTCGCGGATCTGGGCGGAAAAGAGGTCTACGCTAATCCGCTTACAACCTATTACCAAAATCTGCAGGAGGCGAACCAGCAGCTTCAGAAGGCCGGCAAAATGCCCATCGTGATCAAAGCCGCGGACAAAAATTTAATGGACGACGATCTGGTGCAGATGGTAAACGCCGGACTGATTCCGGCGACGGTCACGACCAGAGAACGAGCCGACCTTTGGTCGAAGGTGCTCGACCATGTTCAGCCTCATCCTGAGCTGGTCATCGCGGGTGGAGAGCAACTGGCATGGGTCATGCGGAAGAACAACCCTCAATTGAAGCAGCTGGTGGATGAGTTTGTCGGATCGCACGCAGCGGGAACATCCTTCGGCAACACCCTGCTCCGACGTTACCTGCAAAACACCAAATGGGTGATGAATTCGACCTCCGCGGAACAGATGAAGAAGTTTGAGACGAACCTGGCGCTTTTCCAGAAGTACGGCGCGGAGTATGACTTCGATTATCTGATGATCGCCGCCCAGGGTTATCAGGAATCTCTGCTGGACCAGAGCAAGAGAAACCCAAGCGGCGCTGTCGGCATTATGCAGGTGATTCCGAGGAACGCGGCGGCTTCTCCCATCGATATCCCGAGCGTGCGGACGGCCGATACCAATATTCATGCTGGTGTCAAGATGTTGCGCAACATAAACGATAACTATTTCAACGACCCCAAAATCGATCGTCTCAACAAAACACTGTTCGTCTTCGCCAGTTACAACGCCGGGCCGAATCGTATCGCGAAGCTGCGCAAAGAGGCCGCGACCATGGGCCTTGATCCGAACGTCTGGTTCAGCAACGTGGAACTGGTTGCGGCGAAAGATATAGGGCAGGAGACAGTCACCTACGTTGGAAATATCTACAAGTACTATGTCGCTTATAAGCTGGCAGTGGAGGAGAGAGAGGTTCGGCAGCGCGCTGAAGGACTATCGAAGAATTAGTCAGGAGCTCTCGCGTCAGTCGAGGAGTCTTTGGCAGAGATTCGCGGACTGGAACCGACCAAGCAGGTCGCCGCGCTGCTCAGTTATGTTTTACGGCGATGATACGCATATCGCGGCTGCGTTCTCGCGGCAAAATGCTGGTATCGTGCACCGCTTTGATCCGGGCGTACTGCTCTTCGGTAATAGCGTGAACACCCGAACGTCAGCACTCGAGCGATACGTGTTTCACGAACTCAATCCGTCAAGCCTGACCGATATGGAGGCCGGCTGTTGCTGGGTCATACAGTGGATGGTGCCCAAACCCCATACAAGGTCGACGCAGTTGATTCCGATGACTCTTCTGCCGGGAAAGCACTCGGCCAGGATATTGAGGGCGATCCGGTCGTTTGGGTCGTTGAAGGTCGGAACCAGAACCAGGCTGTTCGCTACGTAGAAATTCGCATAGCTTGCCGGGAGACGCTGGCCCTCGAAATATAAGGGCGCTGGCATCGGTAATTTGCGCGCGCGCACCGGATATTTTTTGAGGATCTCCCAGTTTTCGCGCAGCGGGCCGTAATTCGGGTCGGCGCGGTCATCTTCGGAAACAATCACTACCGATTCCGGGTCGGTGAAACGCGCAAGATCGTCGATGTGGCCGTGCGTATCGTCGCCGGCAATGCCGTTGCGAAGCCAGAGAATGCGGTCGATGCCCAGGTATTCGCCGATTGCAGTTTCGATTTCCTCGCGCGACAGGTTCGGATTGCGCGCCTGAATGGGGCTGAGCAGGCACTCTTCGGTGGTCAGCAGGAGACCTGCGCCGTTTGGATCGACGCTACCGCCTTCGAGCACCATGTCCGGGCGCCATGCGCCGACTCCGAGCAACTCGGGGATGACGATGCCCGCGCTCTCGTCGCGCAGGTGGTTTTCGTATTTCGCCCATCCGTTGAAGCGCCACTTCACGGCGGCGACCTCCGCCTCGGCGTTCTTTACAAATAGCGGCGCAAAATCCCGCGCCCAGACCCGATCGGTCTGCAGCGCATAAAACTCGATCGCTTCCCATTGAGCGCCGACTTTGTCGAGCACGGTGCGGGCGTTATGCTCGACGTCGTCGTTCTGAATGAGAATTCGCACCCGCTCGACCTGCGAGAGCTTGCGAACGATTTCGCCGTAGACCCAGGGGATCGGTTCGAAACGGCCCGGCCAGTCATCGTGGTTGTGCGGCCAGGCTATCCAGGTGGCTTCGTGCGGTTCCCACTCGGCGGGCATGCGAAAGCCGAGTTGGCGCGGTGTTGAGCCGATCGTTTCGCCGGTCGTGTCGTCAATGTCCGGGATCACGCGAGGAACCGGTTCGTGATGGGGCCGTAGGCATCGATCCGGCGGTCGCGCAGGAAGGGCCAGTTGCGCCGCACTTCTTCCATCTGCTTCGTGTCGCACTCGACGATCAGGATCTCTTCGTTGTTATGGGAAGCTTCCGCAAGCACGCGTCCGAACGGGTCGCTGACGAATGACGCGCCCCAAAATTCCAGACCTTTATCCGGCGGCCCTTCGAATCCCACCCGGTTTACCGCCGCGACGTAGATGCCGTTGGCGATTGCGTGCGCGCGCTGGGCGGTGCGCCAGGCGTCGTGTTGCGCCGCGCCGTATTGGGCTTTCTCCGCGGGGTGCCATCCGATAGCGGTCGGATAGAAGAGCACGTTCGCGCCGGTAAGCGAGGCGAGGCGTGCAGCTTCGGGATACCACTGGTCCCAGCAGACCAGCGTCGCGATGCGGCCGAACTTCGTGTCGAAAGCGCGGAAACCAAGATCGCCGGGGGTGAAGTAGAACTTTTCGAAGAAGAGCGGGTCGTCCGGAATGTGCATCTTGCGGTAGAGGCCGAGCAGGGCGCCGTCGGCATCGATGATCGCAGCAGTATTGTGATAGAGCCCGGTGGCGCGCTTTTCGAACAGCGATGCGATGATGACCACGCCCAATTCGGCCGCGAGCGGGCATAGCCGATCGGTGGACGGGCCGGGAATGGTTTCGGCGAGATCGAAGAGGCGCGCGTCTTCCTCGCGGCAGAAGTACTGCGATCGAAACAATTCCTGCAGACAAATGATCTGCGCGCCCGTTTTGGCGGCTTCACGAATTTTCTCGACGGCGTGGTCGAGATTTGCCTGCGGATCCAGTCCACAGGGCATCTGGATCAATCCGATCCGGAACTTTTCGGGGGTCACGTCTTTATCTTAGCGGCGGTACGTAAAATCGAAGTTACTTTTGCGAGACTTAATCCTTTTCGACATCGATGGAACACTTGTGCGCCGCACCGGGCCGCATCACCGGCAAGCGCTGGTTGACGCCGTTCGGCAGGTCAGCGGCCTGGAGACGACGACCGAGGGTATACCGGTGCACGGGATGCTCGATCCGGACATTCTCACGCTTATGATGCGCGCCGCGGGGCTCGACGATGCGAGAATTCGCGCGGCGATGCCGGCCACCGTTGAGGCGGCACAGGACTTCTATCAGGACAGCGTGCCGGATCTGCAGGACAAGCAATGTCCGGGCGTGGTGGAGCTTGCTCGATCATCTGACAGGGCGGGGGACTACGCTTGCGCTGGTGACGGGCAACCTGACGCGCATCGGCTGGCGGAAGCTGGAACGCGCGGGTCTGCAGCATTATTTTCGTTTCGGCGCGTTCGGCGAAATGGCGCTAACGCGCGGCGGCCTGGCACGGCTGGCGATCGAGCAGGCGCGGCGCGAGGGGCCGGTTGGCCGGATCTCGCTGATCGGAGACGCCACGCAGGACGTGTTGGCGGCGCGTGAAAACGGTATCCGGGCGATCGCGGTGCGAACCGGCATCACACCGCCGGCCGATCTCGAAGCCAGCAGGCCGGACCTGCTGCTGAGGGACCTGACGCATCTCGATCTCGCGCTTATTTGACAGGCTGCTCGAAAGTAGCGCTTGTCGCTCTGTCGAAGACGCGGTTTCGTAAGAACACCGGCGACGAGATCGCCGGCGCTACCGGCACTGACGTAACGCTCCGCGCCGAGCGGAAGCTCGGCGGCAGCGGCGAAGCGCTGGCCCCACATATCCTGCGCAGCGTCTTCATCCGATTTGGCGGCCCGCTGCGGGCCATGGCGACTCCCTTCCGGTCGCGGCTCAGAAGCGTCGCCGGGCCGGCCCGCGTGTGCAGGGGGACGCGTCATTATAGTAGGTGATCATGAGTTCCCCCACTATCACAGACCTGCGCCAGGCCGCCCGGCAGTGCCGGGAAGAGTACGAGTCTTTCAAAGCGAAAGGGCTCAAGCTCGACCTGACGCGCGGCAAACCTTCTCCCGCACAGCTCGATTTGAGCGCAGAGCTGCTGACGCTTCCCGGGCGGACGGATTACCTTGGCGAAGGCAATAACGATACGCGCAATTACGGCGGATTGCAGGGGATTCCCGAAGCGCGTCGTCTGTTCTCCGGGATCCTGGGCGCGCCGCCCGACCAGGTAGTAGTTGCCAATAACTCCAGCCTTTCGCTGATGCACGACACGATTGTTTACGCGCTGCTTAAAGGCGCCTGCGACAGTTCGGCGCCCTGGTCGAAACAGGGGGAGATCTCGTTTCTCTGTCCGGTGCCCGGTTACGACCGGCACTTCGCGGTCTGCGCCGAGTATGGGATCAAAATGATTCCAGTGGCGATGAAGGAAGACGGCCCGGATATGGATGAGGTCGAGAGCCTGGTGGCGCGCGATGCGTCGATCAAGGGCATCTGGTGCGTGCCGAAATACAGCAATCCGACCGGGGCGGTCTATTCGGATGAGGTAATCGAACGGCTGGCGGCCATGAAGACCGCCGCTCCGGACTTTCGCGTGTATTGGGACAACGCTTACAGCGTGCATCACTTGACGGACCAGCGGATCGAGATCGCAAGTATTCTTGATCTGGCTGGACGGCATGGGCATCCGAATCGCCCGCTGGTGTTTGCGTCGACGTCGAAGATCACTTTTTCGGGATCCGGTCTTGCCATGCTTGCGGCTTCGAAGGACAACGTGAGGTGGCTCCTTGCCCGGCTCACTCCGCGGACGATAGGCCCCGACAAGATCAATCAGCTTCGACACGTTCGTTTTCTGAAGAGCGAAGCGGGGATTATGGAGCTGATGGACCGCCACAGGGCGCTGATCGCGCCGAAGTTCCGCAAAGTGCTCGATGTCTTCGCTCAAAGGTTCGCGAACACCCCGGGGGTGACCTGGACCACTCCGAAGGGTGGTTACTTCATCAGTCTCGATGTTCCGAAAAGCCACGCCCGCAAGGTGATCGCTCTGGCGAAGGAAGCCGGAGTGCAACTGACGCCCGCCGGGTCGACCCATCCCTACGGGAATGATCCGAATGACTCGACGATTCGAATCGCGCCGACTTTCCCGGAATTGTCCGAAGTTGCGGAAGCGGTGGAAGGCGTCGCGGTATGCGTGCGTCTGGCAATCGCGGAGGCTTAATTAACCCAAAGCGGGTGGGGCGCGTCTCTCTTATGACGTACTCTGACATACGTCATTTAAACTTAAGATGTTGCCCCACAGCCAGGCCTCCAGGCCCCCTAACTGGCCGCTGCTTTACACCGCGGTTTCGCTGACCACACTTGCGACGCTGCTGCTTGAGCTTTCGCTGACGCGAATTTTTTCGGTCGTTTTTTACTATCACTTTGCGTTTCTGGCGATTTCGATCGCGCTTTTCGGCCTCGGCGTGGGAGGCGTGTTTTCGTATGTGATCGCAGGCTGGCGCGGGTCGCTTTACCGGAAGCTCGGCGTCGTGAGTCTGGCCAACGCGGGGCTGGTGATCGCGGCCGTGATGTTCGTCCTGACGAGGGGGACGGATGTCGGAACCTTCGATCTGGGGCTGATCTACTTCATCACGGCGCTGCCCTTTCTGGGTTCGGGGATCATTGTGTCTCTGGTCATTTCGGAGACGATCGAGCGGGTGGAGCGGGTCTATTTCTTCGATCTTCTCGGCGCGGCGGCGGGCTGCCTGGCTTTAGTCCTGTTGCTCAATTATTTTGGCGGCCCAAATACCGTGATTGCCGTCTCAGTCCTTTTCGCTGCCGCAGCCGCGGTCTGGTTCAGCCTCGCGGGCGTTAAATTGGGCCGGATTGCGAGCGTTTTCGTGGGCCTGCTGTTTGCCATGGTAGTGATCGCCAACATGAAATTCCATTTCATCGAGGTCCGCTACGCGAAGGGGCAGAAGTTGCACAAAGAAGAGTTCACCAGATGGAACAGCCTTTCGCGTATCGGTATGGCTCGCGACCCGGAAACGGGCGGCGAAATGATCTATATCGACGCGGACGCGTCGACCGCCGTCGCGAATTTCGATTTCAACCATCTGTCAGCTCGCGATCTCGAATATCTGTTGCATCAGGGACCTGGCATTCCGTATAACCTGCGTCCGGGCGCGAAGACGCTGGTGATCGGGCCCGGAGGCGGCTGGGATGTTTCACGCGCGCTTGCTTCGGGCAGTCACGATGTGACCGGCGTCGAAATCAATCCGATCATTGGCACCACGATCATGCGTAAAAAGTACCCGCACTTGAGCAAGGGTCTTTATCTGCGACCGGATGTTCGTATCCATATCGAAGACGGCCGCAGCTTCGTGCGCAGCAGTCCGGAAAAATATCAGGTCATTCAGGCGACGCTGGTGGACACCTGGGCTTCCACGGCGGCGGGAGCGTTCGCGCTGTCGGAGAACAACCTGTACACGACCGAGGCCTTCCACGACTATCTGTCGCACCTGACGGACGACGGACTGCTAACGTTTACGCGGTGGGGATTCGATCCCCCACGGGAATCGCTGCGGCTGGTATCGCTGGCGATTGCGGCGCTGGCGGAACTGGGCGAGCATGATCCCGCGCGGCACGTCCTCGCCGGACGCGCCGGGACGAAGACGGATCTGGCGGGCTGGGGCGCTCAGGACACCGTGATCATCTCGCGCAAGCCGCTTTCGGACGCGGACACGGCCGCGGCGCGCGCGGCGTTTGCGGCGGCGCACATGACGGCGGTGTACGTTCCGGGCGATCCGCCGAGAAACGAATTCGGAAAGCTGCTGCTGGCGAAAGATCCGTTGGAATACGAAAGCAACTATCAGTTCGATATCACTCCGGTTTCGGATAACCGGCCGTTTTTCTTCTATACGGTGCAGCCGCGCGATATCACGGCCTATCTGTTAAACAACGGGCACGGAGGCGCGGCGGCGGACGTTAAGGTCAACGTCGCTTTGCCGAAGCTCTTTTCGGCGCTCATCGTGAGCATCGTGGCGGTCATGGTGATCCTGCTGCTGCCGCCGTTGGTGCTCGGAACCAGGCTACCGCGCGAACGCTCGGTGCAATCGTTCCTGATCTACTTTCTGGCAATCGGGGCGGGGTATATTCTGATCGAAGTTGCTCTGATTCAGAAATTTGTGCTGTTCCTCGGGCACCCGACATACGCGCTGACGGTTGTGATTTTCTCGATGCTGGTCTCGAGCGGCGTGGGCAGTTCTTTCAGCGGCAAGCTTACGGGTGAGCGGAATGGCCGTCTGGTAGCGATCCTTGCGATTGCGGCCGCTCTCGTTGGCGTACTGGCTGCAGTTGTGCAGCCGGTGCTGACTGCGGGCGTCGGTATGCCGCTGCCGTTGAAGATGATTGCCACGGTTCTGCTGATCGCGCCTGCCGGGTTCGTGATGGGAGTTCCGTTCCCAACAGGGCTGCGGCTGCTGGAAAAACAGCATCCGGCTTCGGTGCGATGGGCATGGTCGCTCAATGCCGCGGCGAGTGTGCTGGGTTCGGTCGGTGCGCTGGTGCTGGCGCTTTACCTGGGGCTCGTGGAGACGCTGCTTATCGGCGGCGGCTTGTATCTTTGCGCGATGGCCGTGATTCTGGTGAACCCGATGGTGAAAGAGGCGGTCGGGGTTACGCAGCCGGTTTCGGCTGAGGTTTCGGCGTAAGCACGTTGACCCGGATGGCGTTAAATCCCGGTGCTACGGGCATTACTTTGCAGATCACCTGGCTTGAGTCGACCGGTGAAATGACGCGGGTCACGTGGCCCTCTTTGTCGACACCGGCGAAGACGAGGACCTGCGGATTCGGCACGAAAATCTCCGTGACTCGGAGCATTTCATCGCCGGCGCGAAAGGTTACGATCAGTTCCTGATCGTCTTTGAGCGGCCGCTGCATTGCCTGGATCTGTCCCAGGATGACGGTCCCTGTGTCTTGCGGAATTGCGGGTTTGGTTTCGGCCGGTTTTGCCGCGTCGGGCTGGCGGACGGCGTCCATCACCGTGCTTTTGGTGCTCTCGATCGCCTGGCTTGCGAGGGCCTTGCCGATGCTGCCGATCGTCATGTCTTCGATGCTATCAGGAGCACTCTGGCCGCCGTCCCGTACCGACTTCAGCGCGCTTGACCCTGCCCAAAGGGAAGGTCAAGAATAGACCATGGATCGCGATTACGTCATAACGAGGCTTCGCGCTCACGAACGGGAATTGATATCGATCTGCTTGCCGCGTTCGATGAAAATCGCCGTTTGTCGCTGCTTGATCTGGTCGGCATCGAAGGCCAACTCGCCGAGTTGCTGGGCTGTCCGGTCGATCTGGCCGAGGAGGGCCGTCTCAGGCCACATGTACAAAAGAGCGTAGAGGCTGAGGTTGTGCGTGCCTTCCAGCGACCCCGAACAACGATTTTCGGGATATTCTGGACAACATCTCGCCGATAGAGCAATAGGCGGCTGGCATGGATTTGCCCACGTTTTGGCAGATCATAAGACCCGCGATGCTGGAGAGCGCTGTCTCATACGCGGACTCGGAAACTTCCTGCGACATGAATACGACCGGTTGGAAGGGGATCGTATCTGGTTCGTGGTGGAAGACGATCCGCCGTCGCTGAAAACTTCTGCGCAAGAGGCGCTGCAAAACATTGTCGAAGAGGGTCGGCTCTCGTGAGAATCGAGGCCGGCGCCGGGCCGCGGCGAACCATACTTTCCTACAATGAGCATGTGACCGAAACCCTTCTGTCCCGCGCGTCGATCAAGACGGTGGGAGAGCCCGGCCCGAGCGATGCCGACCTCCGGCTGATCTTCGAGGCGGCTGTGCGTGCGCCTGACCACGGCAAGCTGCGTCCGTGGAAGTTCTTTGTGATTCGTGGAGACGCGCGTGGCAGACTGAGCGAAATGTTTGCGCAGGCGGCGCGGCGGCGCGAGTCGAATGCTACCGAAGACCAGATCTCGAAAGAGCGCGAAAAGCCATTGCGGGCGCCGTTGACCATCGTCGTGGTGGCGAAGACCGTGATCGGCCACAAGGTTCCACCGTTCGAGCAGGCGCTATCCGCGGGAGCTGCCGCGATGAACATTCTGAACGCGGCTCATGCACTCGGTTTCGGGGCGAAGTGGGTTACGGGGGCGAATTGCTACGACCCGGATTTCCGCAGCGACTTCGGTCTGGATCCCAATGATCAATTGATCGGGTTCATCCACGTTGGAACGCCGCTGGAGAACTCGAAGGCGCCTGAGCGGCCGGATCCGGACGCGTTTGTGGTGGAGTGGTCTGGCGCCTCAAACCTTTCGGGGACCACATAGAGCCTTACATTTCTCGATACATTCAACGGGAGTGAATAAATCGCCATCAATGATGTCGATTCGCCCCGGACCTTGCGGGCCCCAGCGCTGAAGGAAGCGATCGGACGGCGCTCCGGCGAAGATCGAGATTAGCGGCGTGCCCGAAGCGGCGGCGGCATGCTGGCCGGCGGAGTCGTAGCCGGCGTACAGATCGGACTGGGCGATCACAGAGGCGAAGCCGGCGAAGGATCCCTCCCAGAAGTGAATGCGGTCTGAAAAACCCGATGCCGCGGCGGCGGCGCTGACGCGGCGGGCCTCCTCGCCGCCGGCGCCGCGGTCGAGCCAGACGCTGCGGAACTTTTCGGCCAGAAGACGGACCAGTCGGGTTTCGAAATCGCCGCCGATCCGCTTGTTCTCGTTTCCACCCACGCCGAGGCTTAGCGCGGCGCGAGGCGAGGCGCCTTCCAGTTTCAGCGGATCAGGGGCAATGTACGCGTGCCCGGCCTGTCCGAATGTTTCGACGAGCCAGTCATTGGTCAGACAGGTTAGATTTGCCGACGTGTTTGCGGTGCGGCTGGGAAAGTGGAAATAATGCTCGGGTTCGCAAACCGGTGCGAGGCCAAGCTGCGTCATTCGCGAATCGGGATCGATGACGATGCGGTTTCCGCCTTCGAGCCGGTGTCGAAGCTCCTCCGCAAAAGCCAGACGCACTGACACGGGGCCCGAACGCGGGTAATCCGCTTCGCAGATCGAGATGCGGGAATCGGCTGCGTAAAGCTCCGCCGATTTCCGATTCGCCACGAATACAATTTGCGCTTCGGGAAACCGACGCTTCATCGCATCGAAGATGAGGCTGGCGATTTTGATATCCGCGCCGAGAGTAACTCGCGACAAGACGTAGATCGTATCGAGGCGTTCCGGTAAGCGGGGCCGCGTCCGTGGCGAATCAGCCACCCACACCCGCATCAGATCTTCATATGCGGCGACCTGCGCGGGATCGAAGGAATCCGCGAGCGATTCGATTATGACTCGGAAAAAATCGGGGTCGTTTTCGCCCAGGGCTCGAACAACGTCGGGCGGAAGCCGTTCTCCGCGCCGGATCGCCGCCAGCGCCTCACTACACGAAATACTTGCCGACAATCGGTTCCAGCTTCTGAAGAGTGTGCTCGGGCACGAGCGCTTTATCCGTGATCAACGCATGAGCCAGCGCGGAGCCGCATTTGCACGTGTGTTCGGCGGGCATGTTCCGCACCGCGTTGGCCACGACATGGCAGGCATTGGACGCATTCTGCTGCAGCACGCGGAGAATGTCGGTCACCTCGACGGCGTCGTGATCCTGATGCCAGCAGTCGTAGTCGGTCACCATCGCGATGGTGACGTAGCAGAGCTCGGCCTCTCGAGCGAGCTTGGCCTCCTGCAGATTCGTCATGCCGATTACGTCCATATTCCAGGTGCGGTACAGGTTTGATTCAGCCTTCGTGGAAAAGGCCGGGCCTTCCATGCAGATGTAGGTCCCCCCGCGTTTCACGTTGACCGACGCCTCGCGGCACGCGGCTTCGGCCACCTCGGAAAGCTGCGGGCATACCGGGTCGGCGAAGCTCACATGCGCCACCAGTCCGTCACCGAAGAAGGTCGAGATACGGCCGCGAGTGCGGTCGAAAAACTGATCGGGAATCACGAAATCGAGCGGGCGATGCTCTTCCTTGAGCGAGCCGACCGCGCTTAAAGAGAGAATGCGATCGACTCCGAGCGTCTTAAAACCGTAGATATTCGCCCGGAAATTCAACTCCGACGGGGAGAGCCTGTGTCCGCGCGCATGGCGCGAGAGAAATGCGACTTCGCGGCCTTCCAGCTCACCTACGATGTAGTTGTCCGACGGCGGTCCGAAAGGGGTGGAAATCGAGACCTCCTTTTCGGCATGAAAACCCGGCATGTGGTACAAACCGCTGCCGCCGATGATACCGATTCTGGCCAAAGAAACTCCTGTGAAAAGACTGTTATTGCTGGATAAGTTCCCATAGTACGCCACCCGCACTTGAAGGATGAACGAACACGTAAACGTGGCCGCCCGCGCCGCGCCTGGGTGCGCCGAGCAGACGTACTCCGGCGCTTTCGAGGCGCCGAATCGTCGCGTTCAGGTCGGGCACTCGCATGGCAATGTGGTGGATGCCGGGGCCGCGTTTTTCGAGAAATTTCGCAATAGTGGAATCGCTATCGAGCGGTTCCAATAACTCTATGCGGGACGTCCCGGCGGGTAGCATGACGACGTTCACTTTTTCGTGTTCGACTGTCTCGCGAGAAAGGACGGACAGGCCGAGATTAGCAGTGTAAAACGGGAGTGTTGCGTCGAGTGACCGCACCGCGATGCCGAGGTGATCGATTTCCCATGTCTGGACTTTGGGGTCTCGCAGTTTGCGCTGCCGCGTTTCGAGATCTGCCAGCAGTTCGGGAATGCCTGTACCTTCGGTAGCCACGGTCTGGAATATGGTTGGGGTTGCAGTGGGGACAGCCGCACCGTGTCCCAGCGAGAGCATTGCCTCGATTTCGCGTTGCGTCTGCGCGGCGCCCGGGTGGTCAGCCTTATTGATCACGAAGATGTCGGCGATCTCCATGAGCCCGGCTTTGATCGCCTGAATATCGTCGCCCATGCCGGGCACCAGCACGACGACCGTGACATCGGCGAGCGCCGCGACATCGATTTCATCCTGACCCACGCCGACCGTTTCCACGATGATGAAGTCGAATCCAGCGGAGCGGAAGAGTTGCGAGAGCGCCCCGCTGGTGCGGGCCAGTCCGCCGGTGGCGCCTCGGGTAGCCATGGAGCGGATGAAGACGCCAGGATCGGCGTGGTGCCGCTGCATGCGGACGCGATCGCCGAGGATAGCACCTCCGGAAGCGCGGCTGGAAGGGTCGACGGCGATGATGGCAACCGTTTTACCGCGGCTGCGCATTTCGGCTGTAAGCGCGTCGACGAGAGAGCTTTTTCCCGCTCCGGGAGGCCCCGTGACGCCGACGATCAGGCCTTCGCCGTGGGCCGCGGCGTCTTTATCCGATAGCGAAGCGCCGTTTTCCACCAGCGTGGCAACGCGCGCGAGTTCGCGGGGGGACATCAATCCTTCAACAGCTGGCGGGCGATCACGAGACGTTGAATCTCGCTGGTACCTTCGCCAATGGTGCAAAGTTTGACGTCGCGATAGAACTTTTCGACGGGATAGTCTTTGATGAACCCGTAGCCGCCGTGAATCTGCACTGCTTCATTCGCGATCCAGACCGCGGCTTCGGATGAAAACAATTTGGCCATCGCGGATTCGCGGGTCACACGCTTGCCCGCATCGAGCATCGTAGCCGCCCGGTAAGTAAGCAGCCGGG
This sequence comes from Terriglobia bacterium, assembly GCA_963831795.1. Taxonomy (GTDB): domain Bacteria; phylum Acidobacteriota; class Terriglobia; order Bryobacterales; family Bryobacteraceae; genus BOG-234. The sequence goes on from CAWHSB010000007.1 coordinate 33,794, forward strand.
AGGCATCGATCTTCGTCGCCATGTCGACCAGCTTGTGCTGGATGGCCTGAAATTCCGAGATCGGGCGTCCGAACTGCTTGCGCAATTTCGAATACTTAAGCGCCGCGTCGTAAGCGCCCTGCGCCATGCCGATCGACAACGCCGCGATGGAAACGCGTCCGCCATCCAGAATCCGCAGGCTGTCGACAAAGCCTTCGCCTTGCTTGCCGAGAAGCTGCGATTCCGGCAGACGACAGTTGGAGAAGATCACTTCGCCCGTCGCGCTGGCTCTAAGGCCGAGTTTGTTTTCCTTCTTTCCGGCGCGAAAGCCTGGCGTGTCTTTCTCAAGGATGAATGCGGAGATCCCGTGCTGCGCGCCCGCTCGATTCGACATGGCCATGCCGACGCATACGTCCGCGTAGTGCGCATTCGTGGTGAAAGTCTTCGACCCGTTCAGCACCCAGCAGTCCCCCTCGCGAACCGCAGTACTCCGGGTACCGGCAGCGTCCGAACCAGCTTCCGGCTCGGTCAGCGACCAGCAGCCGATCCATTCGCCCGAACTCAGTTTCGTAAGATATTTCTGCTTCTGCTCTTCGCTACCGGCTTTGTAAATGTGATTCGAGCACAGGGACGTGTGGGCGGCGACGATAATTCCAACTGAGCCATCCACGCGCGACAGTTCCTCGATGATAATTGCGTATTCCACATAACCGAGTCCGGCGCCGCCGTATTCCTCCGGGAAGATGGCGCCCATATAGCCGAGCTCGCCGAGTTTTTTGATGACTTCGAGCGGGAACGTCTGATTTTCATCCCACTCCATGACGTGCGGAGCGATCTCGGCCGCGGCAAAATCACGCACTGCCCGGCGCAACTGAACTTGTTCTGGGGTGTAGTCGAACTCCACGGTCGCTGATCCGATTATGGACTACGCAACCCGAATGCCATCGAGATAAACCGCTTCAACCACAATTTCCGGGGTTTTCCGGAAAAGCACGAGATCGCCGCGGTCGCCGGTCTCGATGCCTTTGGTTCGCCCTTCGAGGTGGATCAGGCGCGCGGGGTTGGTGCTCGCGGCCTGCAAAGCGTCGGCCAGACTCAGATCACCCGTGAGGATGGTGTTCGTGATGGCGCGATTCATACGCAGAGCGGATCCCGCGAGCTTTTGCGTTCCGGCGAGAACCACGCGGTCGTCCGCCGTAAGATCGACATCGAGTTCGCCGAGCAGGTACCGGCCCGGAGCGGCTCCCGCGGGCGCAGCGGCGTCTGTAACGAGAATCGTTCGATCGATGCCCTTGGCGCGCAGGGCCGCGCGCAGGAACGCGCTGTCCAGATGAATCCCATCGACGATAAAACTCGCGCTGAGGCGATCTTCCGCAAGCTGATCCCAGAGGCAGTTCGGAAATTTCGGCATCAGCCCGCGCGCGGCATTACCAAGGTGGGTGGAAAGGGTGGCGCCTGCATCGACGGCGGCGGCGATTTGATCAGTGCTCGCCCCAGTGTGGCCGATGCTGACGACGACCCCGGACTTCGCGAGCTCTGCGCTATAGCGGGGGGCCTCCGGCCAGTGTGGCGAGAGCGTTACGAGGCGAATATTGCCGTCCGTCGCGTCCTGCCATCGCGCAAATTCGTCGAGATCGGGCGGCCGGACCCAGCGGGCCGGATGGGCGCCGCGCGGCCCGTCCTCCGCGCCGATGTGCGGGCCTTCCACGTGAAATCCGGCGATGGCACGGCCCAGTGGCAGACTTTTCTTCGCTCGATAGAGATTGGTGAGGCTGGCGAGCATCGCCTCGGGCGATCCGGTGATTATGGTCGGCAGGCAGCGCGTAACGCCGGTGGCGACAATCGCTTCCAGAGCGCGGCCGATCTCCGTCGGTGAAGCCTCCGGGTTGTTGAAGTCGACGCCGGCAAAGCCGTTGACCTGAAGGTCGACAAAGCCCGGCGCGAGAAACAAGGTTTCGCGGGCTTCCGCCGGTTCGATCTTTCGAATCGAGCGAATCGTCTCGTCGAAGCCGATCGCAACGAATTCGCCCGTTGTGGCATCGACTCCCGAACAGATCGTCATTGCGCCGGTTTATTCACACGTCTCCAACAGACTTCCCACATAAATCCCGCGTAAGTAATGGAACTGAAACGAGAAACAAAGTTGTTGAAAGAGGCGGTATGGCCTGAAATTCGGGTAGAAAAACCAAACCCTCTCACGATACAACAGAAAAACGGATTGGCTGGCGCGTGATTCCGGCGGTAGATCTCGGGGGAGACGGCCGTGACAAGGGGTTGCGCGCACAGTCATCTGGCGGTGCGCTCACGTTTCCTTGCGCCCGATCCATTTATTAACCAGCGGCGGCTCGTAGCGAAGCATTCGTTCGATCAGCGACTCCGGAGTGGTATCGCAGAGCAGCATGCAGCGGTGCTCCGGTTGCAGGAAGCGCTCTTCCACCGCGTGATCGAACAGATTGAGCAGGTGGTCGTAATAGCCTCGGACATTCAAAATGCCGCATGGCTTACGCTCCAAACCCAGCTGCGCCCATGTCAGGATCTCGCAAAATTCGTCCAGTGTCCCGTAGCCCCCGGGGAGGGCGATGAAGCCATCGGACAGCTCCGCCATGAGGGCCTTGCGCTGGTGCATGGAAGAGACTACTCGAAGCTCGGAGAGGTGCGAGTGCGCGACTTCCTTTTCGACGAGCGCTCGGGGGATGACGCCGATCACTTCGCCTCCTGCCGCGAGAACGGTGTCGGCGAGGATTCCCATCAGGCCTACGTTGCTTCCGCCGTAAACGCACCGAAATGTTCTTAGCCGCAAGTTGGGACGCGAGCGAGGCAGCGGCCGCGGCGTAGGCGGGGTGAGCTCCGGAACTGGAGCCGCAGAAGACGCAGAATCGTTTGCGCATTGCCTTCCTTAAGGATATCGGTCCGGTTGCGAAGCGGACGGTAGCTGCAAAGCCTTGTAGCGGCTCTATTTGCGGGCACTTGCCGCCGGGGCAGCGATTGTTCTCTTCGCAGACGTATTCGAAGATTCCCATCTGTCCCAGTCGGGGTGCAGCGTCATGGTGAAGTCCTGCGACCACGCCGTGGTGAAGATCTTCGGATCGTCGATCGTCAGCTCGTACGAGAGCGTCTTCTGTCTTTCCAGCTCAGGCGCTCGATCTGGGCGAAGCGCGTCGCTGTGCATCCGGTATTCCTTCGGATTCGTGTAGAAATAATCGTCGAGCGACCAGCGCTTGAAGTTGGTCCTTTCGATCACCAGCGTGTCGCCTTCCCAGTGCCCCACCGGGTCGCCGTAGTAGGTGGGCTCG
>CAWHSB010000008.1:0-295318 GCA_963831795.1 Terriglobia bacterium
GGACGACCGGCGCCCGGCCGATCCCCGTTGAGATCTGGTTCCGCCAGTTCTTCACCGAGTTTGGTCCACGAGTGTTCAATGAAAAAAATGTGACGCCTCAATGAGCGGAGAGCGCTCCTCATACGCCGCTGGCATGGACCGTAGCCTGCGCACCACTGCGAGTTTGCATCATTGATCTGCAGGCCGGAGAGAGGATCGTCGGGGAGCCCCAAATCAGCGATCCGGTGAGGTAGAACGTAAGCAAGCCGCTGGCATCAAAGCCGCCCCACTTTCACGTCGTCGCTGCCCCAACGCGGCGATTTTGTCTGTCCCGGCGGTTTGGACTGATAACGGGTCGCGGCGGACGCGGTACGCCCCAGTTCCGGATGGCATCGTGCGGCGCGTCCGTTTCAAGCTCCGTGGATAAAGCGCAGCAATTCGGGCCCCAGCGTGTCCATGCCGCTTCCGATCTGGAGCACGCTCGAAATATGGTTATGGCCCGTTAACTGTAACAGTCGAGGCCACCGTCCCTGGCGGGCGGCATACGCCTCCACCAGCCATGCGGCCTGGCGTTGAAAGTCGGGCGGATCGAATTCGGAAACGCTGTAGAAGCAGCGAAGCGAAGTCTCCGCCAGTCTTTCCAACGTGGACTGCTCGGGCCAGCGCGTTGGATCTTCGCCGTAGTACGCCGCCTGAAACGGGTTACGCTCGGCGCGAGCCACATCGAAAAGGCCCGAAATCATCATGGCTCCCGCAATGCCACTTTTGGGCACGACATGCAACCGCGGTTCCGCAACATATCCTGCCACGTGGACTGCACCCGCGGACTGGCCCATCAGAAAGACGCTTTTCGGGTCGCCGCCCCACCGCTCAACAGCTTCATGAAGAAACTGAACGGCGGCGCCTACGTCTTCACTGCCGGCCGGCCAAGGTGCGGCGGGGGCCAGGCGGTACGTCATGGTGACGCCAAGACAACCGGAGCGGGCTGCCCACAGCCCCACATTGTTGTAGAACGGCGCGTCGGGGGCGCCCTTGTCGCCCATAACGAATCCACCACCGTGAACAAAGACGACCACGGGGGCGCGATTGGCTCCGGCGGCCGGGACGAATACGTCCAGACGATGCCGTGGATCCGGTCCGTAGGCCACATCGCGATGCACTTCGACGTCTGGACCGGGCCGGGGAGCGTGCGGCGCCATCAGCGCGATCGTGGCCTGGATTTGATCGGGCGTCAGCTCGAAGCCGAGACTCCGAAGCTGCGGCCATGGATCGTGCAGCGCCGGAGCGCTCATCGGGCGATCTCCATGGCGTAGCTGCGGGTACGGAATGTCTCGGCGGGAACCCAGGTTCCATGGAAGGCCATCCGGACGCGGACGGGCATGCGGAAGAGCGCCACCGGGCCGGCGCTCACGTTGCGCGCATCGAGCACGGCAAGGTCGCTATGATTCTCCGCAAGGCGATTGACAACGGTCAGCAGGTAGCCGTCGCCTTCTTTGGAATCCGGCCGGCGCGGAACAAACTGCGATTCCTGAACGGCGCTCGCAGGTCCGGGACTCCAGCACTCCATCTTTCCTGTGTTGTGATCTACGTGGCCGACGGAAGAACTGCCGTCGGCGCCGCGCCCCGCCACCATGTAGCCGTGCTGGTAGCCATGTCCCTGGTAGCGATCGTCTGTTCGCGGCAGTTCTCCGGGAATGCGCGCCAGCGGCCGCAGCTTGTATCCGTCGCCATCCGAGAGGTCGAAGGTGAATTTCGTGAGGATGGGCGGAGGCGTCGGAAAAGACTCGCCGGAAGGGGTGGGGAAAAAGTCGAAGCACGGACCGTCATAGAGACAGACGTCGAGATGAAGCTTCGAACCATCCTCATACGCATTCATCATGTGGCCCGCGCTCATAGTGGGACCACGGAACCAGCGGACGTCTCGCGCCGTGCCGTGTCGCGGGACAATGGCGACCCGGGTTTCCTCATCCGGATGCCACTGATAGAACGGGCCGCCACGCTTGACCACTTCCATATCGGTGATGAAGGGGAAGAACGGGAACACCGCGTAATTTGGCGTCACGGCAAAATCGTGGACCATTCCCGGCCAGGGCATTTCGAACCAGATTTCATCGACCACCCGGCCGTCGCGATTGAGCGCGTAGAAGACGATGTCCTTCGTGCCATCGCCTTTTGCCTGATACGAGAAGGTGAGCATTTCGTCGTGAACCAGGTCGAGCTTGGGATGCGCGCTCAAGCTCACGCTGGTGATTGCTCCGGCGAAGTCGCAATGTCCCCGCGTTTCCAGGGTCTGCGGATCGAGCTCGTACGGCAAGTCGTCCTCTTTGAGAGCCAGCAGCTTGCCCGCATGAAACACCAGGTTGGTGTTGGCGGTGCCCATGCGAGCGCCGCCTGCCTCGGGGGCATTGGTGAAGCGATTCCGATACCGTCCAAACAGCGCGCGCCGGGACTCCTCCTGGAGCACGAACCGCTCGGTCCGCACCCATCGGCTCATGTAATCCACCTGTCCGCCCGAGAAACGAAAGGTGTGCACCATGCCTTCGCCATCGATGAAAACGTCAGAACCATCGCGCGGCGGATACTGGCGGTCCGGCCCGCAGCGCAGCAGCGTTCCTTCGATTTCCGGAGGCAGATGGCCCTCCACCAGCTCCAGGCCACGAATGGTGGCCTCAACACGGTAAGGGTGGCCCCAGCCTTTGTAGAGCGGAATGTCCGGAAATCGAATCTCCATGGGTTCTTCTCCTTGTTGAATTACTTGTGCACCAGATAGCCGATGATCGCGGCGAGATCCGCATTCGAGATTTCGGTCTTGCGGAATCGCGGCATGAAATACACTCCTTTGCGGACGGCCGTTTCAATCATCTTAGGGGTCAGATCCGTGCGCTGTTCCAGCACCGCGGGCTTCACCCCATGAGCGGCGGCGGCGCTCGTGCCCGGCTTTCCCAGTCCGGTTCCATGGCATGGAGTGCACCACTTTTGATAAACCTCACGACCCCGGTCCGCCTGCGACTCCGCCGCAAATGCACGGCCGGATGTCGGCAAGAGCAGAGCGATCAGCAGGCACGTTCTGGTCATACGCGCCGCTTTCTCATATGTTTCGGCCATATGCCGCTCTTGCCCGGCGCCAGAATGCCGTTGGGATCGAGAGCGTCTTTCAGTGTTTCGTGCAGCCGCAGCAGCGCGTGATTGTTGAACGAATAGGCGCTGGCCACGTCGTCCATGAACGCCAGGTGGGTGCGATATTCGCCCCAGCCGTGCTCGGCTCCCACCTGCACCAGGCGCTTGAACGCGGCGCGCGTCTTGCGGTTCTTTTCCACGTCGTGCACGATCGGGAACGTGAACAGGAAGAAGAACGAGCGCGGATAGTATGTGCCGGCGATAACCGAGGGTACATTGTCGACGCCCATTTCGTTCAAAACCTTGTCGAACACGTCCATCATTTCGAACACGGCTTCACCGGTCATCGGCGTGATCGGCGACACATCGATATGGCCCCGCCATTCGTCCCGAGAGCCGAAAAGATAGCCAGGCTGGGCACGCCGAGCGGAACTGGATTCGCCACCTTCGCCAGGTCTTCCGGACCAGGCGGCAGCTTGTTCGATGCGCCATCGCGAAATTGCACGCCCGGAATCGCGGAAAACTTCCTCTTCGCAAACGCCCACTGCGCGGGCACTACTTCGGTGGGACCGTAAAACGGCAGCTCGATGCTCCAGTAGGGAAGGTTCTTGCGCCCGCAGATATTCTTCCAGCTCCGGTATGCTGGCTCCGCCCGCTTTCGAGCGCAGCGCGATCAGTTCCGGGTCTCGCGCACGCCCTCTTAGCGAACTGGCGACGCTCGTCGTACCTTGCACAATGTTCGAATTCATCAGGTACGACAGCGTATCCACCATGGGAATCAGATCGTCATGTTTGGGCACGCTGACGATGCCGGTGAAGCGCATCTCCGGCATGGGGTAAAGCCACACGCCCATTTTGGTGACGATTCCGTAGTTCGACTGCGTGAAAATCCCATCCACGTACGGCCCGAAACCATACTTGTACTGCTGCCAGGTGCGCGAGTTGGGAAGCGCGCCCATTCCGGTCCGCACCACGTCGCCATTGGCCAGCACCACCTCCATGCCGCACAGCGTGGAGAAGTGATCGCGCAGCGGGGTGTGCCCGCCCCCGCGGTCGAGCGTATTCCCCACGGGGCTCCCCCAGCCCGGATCGGGAGCATCGATGAACACATTGAGCCCTTTTTCCTGCGTGTACCGGTACAGGTCGAAGTAACTCACGCCGGGTTCGACGAGCGCGTAGTGGTTGCGGTCATTCACCTCCAGAATGCGGTTCATGCGCTTTAAGTCGAGCACCACCGAGCCCGAAAGGCGCGGCGCGGAGCCGCCATACGCCAGATTCTTGCCGGTTGAGACCGTCCACAGCGGGATCTTGTATTTGTTCGCAATCCGGACAATCTGCTGGACCTGTTCGACGCCATCCGGCGCCAACGCCGCCGAAGGCACCGGATCTTCCGGCTCGTTCCAGAATGGCGAATAGGAGTCGCGATAGAGATCGACATCCTCGTCGCTGGTAAAGACCCATTCCTTGCCGACAGCCGCTTGAAACTGGGCGATCGCGTCCTGAAAGTCCTTGCGGTTTACGCCTGGCGGAAGACTAGGCATTAGCGATCTTCTTTGCTGAGGCGCGGGCACTCGGCGCAATGATCCATAAGACGAGATCGGAGGGGTCGCTCGACGGTAAGTGCATCCTCATTCGGTCGCGTGGCAACGCGCCGTCGAGAACGCACAGAACCGCTTTCATGTTGGGCTTCGTGCGGTAAAAGCGCAAACGCATGCCTCGGTCGCGTGCAAGCAGGTGGAGGCAGAACAGTGAGGCCGACGTCGTGAACCCGATCAACCAAACGGGCCCCACTTTCCACCGCAGGTCAAGGTCGTTAAAGAACAAGTTCGTGACGTCCCCGCGAATTGCCACCGTTGGTGTGGCGAGCGCAGTTGCCTGGGTGGCAAACGCACGAGCCTCTTCGAAGCGCTCGTCGAAGACCGCCTTATAGTACGGCATGACGGGGCGAGCGGAGAGCGGGGGGATCAAGGCGCTTGCGGAGCAAGCGCCCAATCCGCATTTCAGAAATATTCGGCGGCTGCATTGCCTCATGTGCTACACCTCGTAGGGAAAGGCGGGCCTCATCGAATCCTTGAATATCATATCCCCGTCGTCTCTTTTGCGTGTACCGATGCGAGCTGTTAGCGCCGATATACAACAACCGCAGAGGCGCCGGTTTTGACGTTATTGGGAGGGTCGGTTTTTGACGCCGGCGCGCACGAGTGCGCAGCGCCGGAGAGCAGGCCGGGCGTCTGCGCCGTCACATCGCCTCAACAAGGGCTGCAATATCCGGGTTATTCGCTATTGCGATGGCTTTGACCTGCGCAATATAGACCTCGTTTACGCCACGCTCGCGCAGCCCGGCCACGATATAGCCGACATACGTTTCATTGGTTCGTTTGTCGGCAATGGGCTCTATAACTGTATAGGTAAGGGCCCTGACCACCTGTCCTCCGGGGCGTCGCACATCCATCATTTCGCGTTTGTAGTTTGGTCCCCTCGCCTTCAATGGCGTCGAACGATTTTCGGTCTTGCAGTTTGGCTGTGTCGCGGGCAATCAGATAGTCGGGAACTTCATAAAGAACGCCCCAGACTTTACCGCCAGGCTTGCGGACGATGTCCGCCGTCGCGCACTCGCGTCTTTTGGACCAAACGTCGAAGGCCAGTTCGAACTCCTCCAGGGTCTCGGCGATGTCGAGGAACCGCGCGTCGTCACATAGCCGGCGCGGGCTGTTGATCTCGCTGTTCAGGCTGTTGGAGCCGTATTGGAAGACGATGGCCATGGCGACTCTATGATCGCGCGAAGACGAGCAGCGGGCCGATATCGTGATTGTCGGCGGCCTTGAGGGCCGCGATGTAGCGCTTGCGCATCGCGCCGGCGTCTCGCAGGCTTTCCCGCCCCCATGAAAACCGCACTTGCCCCAACCGCATCACGAGGAGATCCAACATCAGGCGGGCGTGGCGGCCGTTGCCGTTCGGAAACGGGTGGATCGCGACCAGCCGGTGGTGGAAACGCACCGCGATTTCAGCCGGAGGCAATTGAAGCGCAGATAGCCTCCTGACGGTCGTGACAGTGAGGTCGCGGTATTCCAGCAAGTCACGGTATTAATCCGGCAGTTTGTACGCCAGCAGTTCAGCCGGGAATCCCTGGCCGCCGACCGCAACGACGATGTACTGCTTGCCGTTCACCATGTAGGTCATCGGCGAGCCGGTCTGTCCTGCGGGCATGAACACGGCGCCGGCGTCTTTGCCGGTGGCTTTGTCGTAGGCGCGGAGGTACGCGCCGCGCTGGCCCTGGGGATTGGTGACGAACCCGGCTTCACCCGCAATGACCAGCGTCGACGTGGTGACGATTCCGATGTTTCCGGCGCGGCCCGTGCGCGGGATGTTGACACCCTTGAGAGCGGGATTGTTGCGAACGTTATCGGGCGTCTCGCCGTGCGCGACCTGCCAGACAATCTCGCCTTTGTCCATATCGATCGCGGTAATGGCTCCGTAGGGCGGCTTGAACAGAGGCAGACCCTGCACAGTCAGCGCACCGTTGGCGGCGGCCGCTCCGTCGGCGGCCGGTGGCGGCGCGATATCGAAAGCTGCCACTCCCCGGACGAAATTCATATCCGACCGGCCCCCTGTCGGCGGAACCAGACCCAGGCTGGTCACCTCGGACTTGCCATAGACGTATAAGAGGTGCGTCTGCGGATCGTACGATCCGCCCGGCCAGTTGGTGCCTCCCTGGCAGCAACCGATATCCAGCGTGCCCAGCGGTCCCCCTGCCTTGCTCACCACCGGAGGCGTAAAAAGCGGTCCGATCTTGTATTTCGAAATCAGCTGCAGCGCCTGAGCCTTCAGCTCGGGCGTGAAATCGATCACGTCATCCACCGAAAACCCGTTGCGTCCATAAGGCGGAGGTTTGGTCGGAATCGGCTGCGTGGGCGAGTACCACTCGCCCGGCACGTCGCCCTGCGGCACCGGCTTCTCTTCGATCGGCCAGATGGGCTCGCCCGTCACGCGGTTGAAGACATAGAGGATCGACTGCTTGGTCGGCTGCGCCAGCGCCTTCACCGGCTGGCCGTTCACCGTGATATCGACCAGCATCGGCGCGCACGGGATGTCCATGTCCCAAAGGCCGTGATGCACCAGCTGGTAGTGCCACTTGCGCTGGCCGGTCTTCAGATCCACCGCCACGATACTTTCGCCGAACAGACCGTTGCCGGGGCGATGGCCGCCGTAGTAATCGCCGGTCGGCAAGTTCCACCGGCAGGTACGCCATGCCGAGATCTTCATCGACGCTGATCTGCGCCCAGACGCCGGTGTTGCCGGTGTACTCGGCGGAATCCTTTTCCCAGGTGTTGTAGCCGAACTCGCCGGGCTTCGGGATCGTGTGGAAGATCCAGAGGCGCTTGCCCGTCTTCACGTCGAAGCCGCGCACGTAGCCCTTGACGTTGGCTCTTGCTCTTCGGCTCACCGCCCGCGAGGTGCGCGGCGCCCACGATCACCGTGTTGCCCGCGACCAGCGGCGTGGCGTGCAGACCGACTTCGCCCGTGACCAGGTCGATCTGCTGATCGTCATCCAGCTTCAGGTCGACCACACCAGCCTTACCGAAGGTGGGGACAGGCACGCCGGTCTTTGCATCCAGCGCGATCAGGCGGTAGCCGGGCGTAACGTAGAGTATCCGCTCTTCACTTCCGTCCGTCCACTAGGCGAGCCCGCGGCCCGAGAGCTGGCGAGGGGCGGCCGCGCCGCGTGGTCCTTCCTTCTCGCTGTGCACCCAGAGCAGTTCACCGGTGGCCGCATCAAGAGCCACGACGTCGCGCCGCGCCCCGGCAGTTGTGTAGACAACGCCGTTGACCATCAGCGGCGTATCCTCCATGTTGTATTCCGGCCTCGGTCCCAGATTCTCGGTATGGAAACGCCAGGCAAGTTTCAGCGTGTTGAAATTCGACGCGTTGATCTGATCCAGCGGCGAGTATTTCGTGTTTCCGAGGTCCCCTCCGTAGGTGCGCCACTCGCCGTTCTTCGCTCCGGTCTGCGCCGCTACCGGCGAAATGGCCGATAAAAGCTGAATAGCGAAAATAATTGCCGGGAGTCTGAGCGCTCTTTGATTCATGCATTTCCTCTTCGTTGAACTGGCTGCGGGCCGGCAACGAACCTTTGCGTACCGCTAAGAATTGTATACGAACCTGCGCATTTGCACCTGTTCACCGGCTCGCATGGAATTACGACCTGAAAGAGGGTATGATCCGCTTTGAAACGAAGAACCTGGCTGACAACTCTGACATCCGCGGCACTGGCTCGCGTCGCTCATACAGCCAATCCCGCACGCCCTATTCAGGTGCATGTGGACATGTCAGTGGACCCGGCAGAAGAAAAAGAGATGTTGCGCCTTCGAAAAGGACCTCAAACCGGCCGCAGCCGGATTTCCAGGACACATTGATCCAATAAGACAGGGTTTTGGTGCGCCCTGATAGGATCGCGAAAGTCTTGCGATTTCAATGCGATTGCATGATGATTGGGTTGAGGTTTTTCGCACAGCCTGACACGTTTCGTCAGACTCCACAAAGGAATCGCCGAGGCGTGTCCACAGATGCCGAAAGATCCTCCTGTCTCGTTGCAGGGCGCGGTAACCGTCTCGTTTTCCGAACTGTCGGGCGCGAGGCATCACTTGACGGTGCGCACGCCGGATTGGGGCGAGGGGCGATAGCAGTCTCTTGTTGGTCTCCGATACTAGCGACGACGGGCGTGAAGGTTCGAAGGCTGATAAGTCTTCGGATCCGGTCGCGGATGTATCCAGCCGCCAACCTTGCGCCACAAACGAAGCAGCCAATTCAACATTGCTGGCTCCTTTGAGCGCACAATATCACAAATCGGCAGTGAGATCCGACTGATTAGACCGCTCCATTGATCCCTGTTCGGCGATCGTTTCCGTCTCCGCTTCCCACAATTGCTTTCACGGTGCCGCAAATTCCTGAACCGCTTTCGCCCGTGGCGACCGGCCGCACAGCCCCAGCGGAGTTGCGCGAAAAGCGCGGTCACCGCGGAAAGTCAGCTGGAGCAGAGCAGCACACCCCGCATTATCACCGCCGTAACGCGGCCGGTCATGTGCCCACACCCGATGCGGTCCTGATCGGAAAACCTGCGATGAACTTTTCCAGTTCCTCTTCGCTCATGGTCTGATCACACCCGCTCAGGCTCATTTCGTTTGTACGGGACCGGAAGAAGGAAGATCGTTCGAAGCAGTCCGTCGCTTGAACTTCCAGTGGCCATCCTCGCGGATTAGCAGGTCATCATAGCGCCCACCTTGAGCCATTGTTGGTTTCTGATCCGGGCCGGGAACGATAAATGCCCAACGCGACCAGGCTGTTGCAGTGTCGCCATGGACGTCGATTTCGAAATTGGACAGCAGATGATAATTATGCGCGGTATTGGGGCCGGGAATGTTCTTCTCCATGAACGCTTGAATCGCAGCTGGGCCCTTCACTGTACCGAAGCCGCCCACCCACTCCCCGTCTTTTGCGAACAAACGGGCGTAGGCCGCAAAATCGCGCGCGTCAAGAAAGCGGCCGTAATCGGTCAGAACCTTTCGGATTTCTTCGGTGTCTTCCAGACGTCGCACCCGCGATTCGATTGGCGAATTTTTCGTCTGTGCGATGAGCATCGGCAGAAAGGCCAACACTGCCGCGGCGAGTGAACTCGACCGGAACATCTTCCCGATACCTCCGTGCGTTCCCTGCCGATTCTATCCCAACGAGGTGCGAAAGCCTGTCGGGTAACAGCCAACACGCTGAAATGGTTGATCGAAAGCGTTACAGCAGACCGGCGACACGCGTCGCCCGGTCGATCTGACACTGATCCCAAACGTGCCAGGGCGTGGGTGGACGAACACGTTTATGCAGCCATCCGTGGGTGCGGCGTGAAAGTGCTGCAACGCGAACGAAGTTTGAACATCGGCTGTGGTTTTCGCGGGATCAACGGCACGACGATCAGATACAAGCTCGGCGATATTACCGCTTTTCTGGATCGCAGCCGCGGGGTGCTGGCACGACAACCGCCACACGCTGGTCACGGAACTGGCGGAATCGGGCGCCGGGCGATGAGGTGATCATGAGCATCGCCGGGCACGTCTCGCGCGCCATGCTTTCGCGCTACTCCCATGTGCGGATGGAGGCGAAGCGGCGCGCCCTTGACGAGATCGCCAAGCGACAGAAAACCGCCGACGAGGAGCGCCAGAGGGTACCGGTCGCGACCAGGCACTATCGTTAACTCAATTAGTTCAGTAATCACCAGCGGACGTCACGCTGGCTGCGGTATAGAATGTCCGCGTGGCCGCCCCAGACCTCACACTTGCGAAACGATTTCTCGCGGCTTATAACACGCTGGATCAGTATCTGAGGAAAGGTCGGAATGATCCACGGCTTTCCTATTCCGCGTTGATCGAGGACTCAACGAAGATTCCGGCCAGCCAGAAGTCAAGACTCCGAGTTTACGGCCACTTAAGGAACGCGATTACACACAGCGAACGAGGCATCGATGAGCCGATCGCTGAACCTCACGTGGAGGAGGTTGAGAAATTTGAGCGTATCGTCAAGGGAATCCTGGATCCGCCGACGGCTCTCTCCAAAGGGATACCCTCAGATCGCATCTTTTCCGTAAGTTACAGCGACAATGTGTTCCATGTTATTAAACAAATGAATTCAAGCGTATACACTCATGCGCCGGTACTTCAAGAAGGGAGCGTCATTGGCGTATTCAGCGAGAATGTTGTCTTCTCCTATCTCGGGCATCACAGCGACGCCCTTTTGGATTCGACGGCGACAATTGAACTGTTCCGTGACTTCTTGCCGCTGGAGGCCCACACCTCCGAGACTTTCCGATTCGTTTCGCGGGGCTCGTCTTTAGTCGGAGTTGCCCAAATGTTTGTCAAAGCACTCGATCATCGAGATCGCCTGGGTGCTGTGTTCATCACTGAGAGCGGAAATCAATCACAGGCGCTACTGGGAATGCTCACCGCCTGGGACCTGGCTGGCAGCGATTTGGCGTGGTGGCAGAGGTGAATCGGAGGGCGGAATTTGAGATGTTGTAATGTGTCCGGCTACCGGGCGCAGCCGGGAACGATACCATAACAGCGTCATCGTTCCGCTGGATCGGAGCGTATCGTCTACCTGTCAGCGGGAACCTGCCCCGGGGCCGCCTGCCACACGCTCTCCGCAAACGCAGCGATCACGATGATCGCGCCGCCCGCGATCGCAAGCGCGCCGGGCCGCTCGCCGTGCACCAGCCACGTCCAAAGAGGATTAAAGACGGGTTCGACGAGAAGCAGAATAGCCGCTTCGAGCGCCGGAACCTCGCGCAGCGACCGCGTCAGGAAGACATAGGCGAGGGCCACCTGAAACACGCCGATATATAACAAAATCGCGAAATCCATCCGCGACGCGTGGCTGACAGGCAGCGCCAGTGGCAGGCATACGGCAAAAGCGATCAGATTACCCACGATTACGGTTCCCGCCGCGGCATCCGTCGAGGGCGAACGTTTTCCCATCCAGCGCAGTCCGGCGATGGTCAGTGCCCAGGTGGCGCCGGAGGCGGCCGCGATCAGGTTTCCCTGGCCGGGATGCGGCGCTGTCGCCGCGGCCGGCGGCGAACCGAACAGCAGAAGAAGGGCGCCCGCGGCGATTGCCGGCACTACAGCGAGGTCGATCTTCGCGATCGGTTCGCGCAACGCCAATGGCCCGAGCAGAAGCAGGTAGAACGGGGCGGTGGACTGAAGGAAGATTGCGTTCGCCGAAGTGGTCGATTTGTTGGCGAGCACATAAAGGATCATCGTTGCGGCATAAGCGAGGCCAATCGCCAGGACAGGCCAGGTCCACCTCTTGCGCGCCCCTGGCAGAAGCAGATACAGAACCGCCGCCGCGATTCCCGAACGGAAGCTTGCGACCTGCCAGTTCGAGAGCGCGCAGGCCTTGATTGCCGCGCCTCCGGTGGAGAACAAAAACGCAGCCGCGAAGAGGAGGATCCGGTTTTTCGATATCGGCGATGCGGACCCGGACAATCTTTAAAGTAACGCGCCGCGTGCGGCTACCATATAACTAATCAAGCCTCGCCGTGCAGATAGTCGTTGACAATCCCGATCCCGCTTTGGAAGTGCCGGCCGCGGGCGAACGCAACCGCTGGCGATCGTCGGTCGTCTATCTGTCGCAAACGGAAGTCCACGTCTACGCCCTGTCGATTGGCGCCAGCGTGCTGCTGAGTTTTTTTCCGTTCCTGATTGTGATGCTGGCGATTGTGCGCAACGTGCTCCATTTTCCGGCGGCCGAAAGGGCGCTGGTGCTTGCGCTGCGGGACTATTTCCCGGGGATCTCGGTGGTTTTATCGTTCGGAATCTGACCAAGGTCAACCACGGCCGGTTCCAGGTTACCTCGGTGTTGCTTCTCCTGATCACGGCGAACGGAATCTTCGAACCCCTCGAGGTGGCGCTGAACCGGGCGTGGGGAGTGAGCAAGAACCGCAGTTACATTCGAAATCAGATCCTCAGTCTGGCTCTTATTCTTGTGTGTGGAGGACTGACGCTCGGGTCGGTTCTTCTCACGGCGGTGGACACGCAGTACGTGGCGAGCCTCGCCGAAGGCCGCGCATTCCCGGCATGGATGTCGCTTGCCGTCTTTAAAGCGGGAGCGATTCCGTTTACGATCGTTGCCCTCTTTCTCGTTTACTGGCTGCTTCCGAACCGCCGCGTGCCGCCGCGCCGGGTCTTGCCGGTAGCGGTGCTGGTGGGGTTGGCGCTCGAGGTCCTGAAGTATCTCTTTCTGTTCGCGTGGCCCTGGCTGGACAAGAAGTTTCAGAACGAATACGGTCCGTTTAACTATTCGGTGTCGATCGTTATTTTCAGCGTTTCGACGGCGCTGGTGGTGCTGGCCGGAGCGGAATGGTCTGCGCGAACACCGCCGGAAGGCGCCGCGGAAACCCTGTAGTCGGGTTGCGGCTCACAACGGGTATTCCGAGCCGCGCTGCCGATGTGGGGCCAGGGCTTCCGCCCTGCCGCCGAGCTTCCGCTCGGCGCGGAGCTTTACGTCCTGCCGGTAGCGCCGGCGATCCTTGTCGCCGGTGTTCGTACGAGGCGCGTCTTCGACAGAGTCACCATGGCCCTGCGGGCCGCCAAAGACGCTGGAGCGGGAAAGCACGAAACCGGTAGCGCCGGCGATCTTGTCGCCGGTGTTCTTCAGCCATCCGAACCGCGTCTTCGACAGAGTCACCATGGCCCTGCGGGTCGCCAAAGGCAATGAAGACGCTGGAGCGGGAAAGCACGAAACCGGTAGCACCGGCGATCTTCTGTCGCCGGTGTTCTTCAGCCATCCGAACCGCGTCTTCAACAGAGCGTTTGCCACTGACCGGGCGAGGGGGAAGTCCCAGTACTGGCCCGGCCAGGCAAGCCGGGATTTGGGGGATTTTCGCCCTATACTAAGTTTGTGCCGGCGTTCCTGCATAAGGTTCGTGGGCGCGATTTGGCAGACTTCAGGATTTAAATCGGTTGCAAGACGCAATCGCAGTGTTATCGGCGTGTGAGCTGACACGGTAAGGACACTACGGGGGAGTTTGTGCAACCGGGCCCGCGAATCCGACTCCACAACTTCGACGGAAACGAGCGAGGGAATGTGCGCAGACCAGTCGGTTACCGGCCATCCAACAGGATTGAAGACAGCGCTGATATGATGCCGACGATCTCCGGAACGGAGTGCGGGTGTACTAAATGACCGGCGACATGCGGGGCGGCTTCGTCGTATCGCTCGACTTCGAATTGTATTGGGGCGTACGGGATCATCGCAGGCTGGATTTGCCGGAACGCAAGCGTTTACTGGCCGCGCGCAGCGTAGTGCCAAAGATCCTTGCCGCATTTCGGGATCACGAGATTCGAGCGACATGGGCTACGGTCGGCTTCCTGTTTGCGCGGTCTCGCGACGAAGCTCTCGCCTGCCGCCCGGAGCATCTGCCGAATTATCGGCAGGCCGCGCTTGATCCTTATATCGACCAGATGGGGCGGGATGAGTCGGAGGATCCCTTCCGCTTTGCGCCTTCTCTGATTCGGGAGATTGAACAAGTTGCGGGTCAGGAGATCGGCTCCCATTCCTATTCGCATTACTACTCGCTCGAAGCGGGACAGAGCGAGCAGGAGTTCAGCGCGGATATTGCCAGCGCCGTACGCATCGCGGAAAACTCGGGATACCAGTTGCAGTCCTATGTGTTTCCGCGGAATCAAGTGCGTCGTCTTTACCTGCCGATCCTGCAACAGGCCGGATTCCATTCATATCGTGGTACCGAACCGGCCGCATCGAAGGCTCCCGTGACCTATCACGAACAGCGCAAGCCCTGGTTGCGGGCATTGCGCCTGGCGGATGCGTATTGGGATTTGAACGGCCCTCAGACCGTGGCGTTTCCCAAAGGGCGGCGTCTCGCGCGCGTTGCCGCGAGCCGCTATCTGCGGCCGTTTTCGCCCGCTTTGGGTTCGCTCGAAAGTGTCCGCCTGCGGAGAATTGCGACTGCCATGAAAAGCGCCGCACGGGAGAGGCGAATCTTTCACCTGTGGTGGCATCCGGAAGACTTCGCCGCCTGTCAGGATCGCAACATCGACTTTCTTCGCCAGGTATTGAATGCCTTCGATAAATGCCGCAGGGAGGATGGCATGGCGTCTCTTTCCATGGGGGACGTGGGCCGGATGAGCGAAGACTCCGCAGCCGCTCAACTTAACGGGAAAACCAACTGATGCGTATGAGACACCAACTCGACGCCCCTTCGCCGGCGGCTCATGACAAACACGCGATGCGGAAACCGCGTGTTCTCTACGTGATTACTCGCGCCGAGCGTGGGGGAGCCCAGATGCACCTCCTCGATCTGGCGGTAGGGATGGGCAGGAAATTTGAGCTGCATCTGGCGACCGGTGAAGAAGGGTTTCTCACCCAGGCGTGTCGGGAGAACGGGATAGCCGTTCACCTGATACCTCACCTTGAGCGGGAGATCAGACCGCTCGATGATTTGAAGGCGGTCTGGGAACTCAGCCGGTTGATGCGCAGAATCGAACCGGACCTGGTACACGCGCATACCTTCAAAGCCGGATTTCTGGGCAGATTCGTTGCGAATCGGTTGAACATACCGGCCATTTACACGTCGCATATGTGGCCGTTCGGCGGGGCTGTTCCGATCGCCTGGCGTCTGGTGGCTCCGGTTTGCGAGCGGCAGGCGGCGCATTGGTGCGACCGGATCATCAGCGTCTCGGCGCTGGCGGCCGAAAACGCGGCCCAGTATGGAATCGGCGAGCGCTCCCAGGTGGTTTCCATTTTGAACGGTATTTTCGACCATCCGAAGCGCGCAAGCCTTGATCACGACAAGCCCGGTCATGTCAAACCGTTAACCTGCACCATGGTGGCGCGGTTCACTCAGTTCAAAGATCACGAGTTACTTTTGCGGGCCTTCGCGCGAGTCCCGGGCGATGTGACTCTGAGACTTGCCGGAGATGGAGATACTCTTGCGACCGCCCGGAAACTGGCGGACGACCTGGGCATTCGCGGCCGGGTGCAATTCGACGGCGCGCGTGGGGACGTACCGGAAATCCTCGCCCAATCCGACATCTTCGTTCTTGCCTCCAGAACGGAAACGCTGCCCATCAGTATTCTGGAAGCCATGCGGGCGGGACTTCCGGTGATCGCCTCGGATGTTGGGGGAGTTTCAGAAGAAGTGCTCGACGGCGAGACGGGGATACTGGTTAGCCCGGGCTCGGTGGACGAGATGACTGCGGCGCTGACCAGACTGCTCGCCGATAAGGCAATGAGGGTTGCCATGGGCCAGGCCGGCCGAAAAAGGTTCGAACAGTTTTTTCGCGCGGGTGAGATGATCGAGCGGACGCGAGCCCTTTATACGGAAGTGTGGGAGGAGAGATTTGCCGGACGCTTCGCGGCAAACGAGGGCTTCCGCAAGCATGCCGATCTTGTGTCCTATTACAAGGTCTGAGCCGCCTTACATGCGAGGCGCGAACAATTCCACGGCGTTCCCTCCGATTTCCGCCATTGCGCCCGATTGCGCGCCAGGCGCCCTGACATAAGCCAGTCCGAAAACCGCGTTCCCGGAAACCGTGGACGACGTGACTTCGCCGGCGCCCTTCCCCTCCAGCATCAGCTTCGTTCCCGGTGGGGGCGCTTCGGTTTGCGACTCGATCCGGAAGCCCATCAGAAGGCGGTTGACATGACCCCGCGACCGGATGCGCTCCACAATCTCCTGACCGAGATAGCATCCTTTCTGGAAATGCAGCGCATGCATTTGCTGCGTCTCCTGCGGCAGCGTATGTTCCGTGATGTCACAGCCATACCGGGGAACGAAGTGCTCGATCCGCGCCGCTTCAGCGTCGTCTGCCGAGGCGGCGATCGCGCCCCCGGCTTCGATCGTGGTCACGGCTTCATCTCTGCTTCCTCCGGCGCCGTAAATTCGCACGCCATGAGTGCCGGTGGCCGAAATCGCGGCTACGCGAAAGTCCCCGGCCCGAACGTGGGCGAATCGATGGTGCGGTGCGGCCAGTCCACATTTTGCTGCGACCTCGGTTGCCTTCGGTCCCTCCAGGCCGAAACAGAATGTCTCCTCGGTGATGTCTTCAAGAGCGACGTCGTCGGCGATGATATAGCGATCGAGATGCTCATAAACCAGCTTGCGCGTCTCCGCGCCGGTGTCGAGCAGGAAATGGTCATCGAAACAAAGCACGTACGCATCGGCAAGGATGCGCCCCTGGGCGTTGAGGAAAAAGGCGTAGATTCCATCGCCGGGCTTCATCTGCTGGACGTGATTGGTTGTCATTGCGTGAAGCAGGCGGGCGCGATCCTCGCCGGTGACGCGAATCCGACCCCGGCTCGAAAGATCCACCAGCCCCGCGCTCGCCAGAAGCGCCTCGTGACCGGCCGTGTATTCCCGAGTCTTGTCGGTGCCAGTCGTGTCGGCCATTGCCATCGTGTCACCATTATCGAATACCAATGATTCACGAGATCCTTCCAGTCGGGATGTTGGGCTGCAACTGTTCAGTCATCGGCGACGAAGTCAGCAGGGAAGCGATTGTCGTCGACCCTGGCGACGATGTTTCGCGCATCGAAGCGATTCTGAAGCGCCACGGCCTGACGGTAAAGATGATCGTGATCACTCATGCGCATATCGATCACATCGGCGGCGCCGCGAAACTGCGCGCCTCCACGGGAGCGCCCGTCTACATGCACCAGGAGGATAAGGTTCTCAGCGACCATCTGGACCTCCAGGCGGCCTGGATCAACATGGAAACTCCGGACGATCCCGGCATCGATACGCCGGCGAATGAAGGCGACGTCTTGCGGGTGGGCTCGATCGAGGCGCTCGTGCTGCACACGCCAGGACATACTCCCGGAAGCATCTCTTTGTACCTTCCGCTCGAAAGCAAGCTGATCGCGGGAGACACGCTTTTCAGGAACAGCATCGGACGAACGGATTTGCCCGGTGGCGACCAGGAACGGATCGCGCGCTCCATTCGCGGCAAGCTCTATACCCTTCCGGAGAACACGATCGTGTACCCGGGGCACGGGAGCACAACTTCGATCGGCGTCGAGAAGCGCACGAACCCTTTCGTCCGAGCCTGATTCAGGCCAGGCGAATCGGCGCGGGATATCGACTCACGACCGGATCGCTCGTGAGTAATGTAATGCCCTCGACCATCGATTGTGCGATGAGAAGGCGGTCGAAAGGGTCCTTGTGAATCTGAGGCAAACCGTCGATTGCGACAGCATGCTCGCTGGTGATCGCAAGCTCGGTATACCCGTTGTCCAGAAGTCCCCGGCGCAGCAAGCGAGCATCCACGTGGAAATCGGGCCGCCCGAGCGAGTTCTTGATCGCGATTTCCCACATGCTGGCCGCGCTGAAGATCGGCTCGTTGTACGGATCGTCGAGCAGCGTCCGCGCGTCAGCCGACAAGCGATCGGGTTGTCCGGCGGCCCATAGCAGGACGTGCGTATCGAGGAGGAACTTCAGGCCTCTCCCCCGAACAGGTGCTCAATTTCGGTGGAGCCCATCTGGTCGAAATCGTCGGGTACCGAGATCTGACCAGCCATGAAACCCAGGCGACGAATCTGGCCCGCGAGCGGCGCATCCAGGGCCGAAACCTTTACCAGCGGCTTGCCCGCCTTGGCGATAATGAACGGCTCGCCTTTGGACGCATGCTCAACCAGCCGGGAGAGTTGAGTCTTCGCCTCATGGATATTAATAGTCTCCATAAACTAAGTCTACTTGGTTTAGTTTAATATACTGGCTTTGTTTTGTCAAACCGCGCGGCTGGCCTTAAGCTCCGCCATCACCCCGCTGATCAGATCCTTCGCGTCGGTAATCGACTTTGTGATGATCTGGATGTCCATGGCTGGTTTGCCGGGCTGGCGCATGCTCTGGCAATAAACGCCGTGCTGGCCGACCAGCACCAGAGCGTCGGTGAGTACGTCGAGGGTAACGGCGAGCCGCCCACGCGGTACACCCATCATGAACTCGTGCTTTTCGAGTTCCTCGCGACGCTCTTCGTAAACACTCACGTCCCTTATTCTAACGATATGGGCATCCCAACCTGGCCAGTTTCCGGAGCGCGCGAACACGAACTGCTGGATGAAGTTCTCTCGAGCGACCGCTGGGGCGGCTATCACCCGATCGTCGAACGCTTCGAAAAGGAGTTCGCCGCTTTCCAGCACTGCCGTTACGGCCTGGCCGCCATGAACGGCACTTTGACCCTGGAAATGGCTCTCGAAGCCCTGGGGATCGGCGCAGGCGACGAAGTCATCGTGCCCGCTATCTCCTTTATCGCCAGCGCGACCGCCGTTTCGCGCGTCGGCGCGACGCCGGTCTTTGTCGATATCGAGCCCGACACGTTTAACATCGATCCCGGGCGGGTGCGGGAAGCGATCGGCCCGAAAACGCGCGCGATCATGCCGGTCCACTTCGGCGGCCCGATGGCCGATATGGGTTCGTTTTTGCAAATCGCGGACGAAACCGGCATCCCGCTGGTCGAAGACGCCGCGCACGCACACGGTTCGGAATGGAACGGCCAGCGAGCCGGAAGCTTCGGCGTTTTCGGTTCGTTCAGCTTTCAGAACGGCAAGGTCATGACTGCCGGGGAAGGCGGAATTCTGCTTTCGAACAACGAAGCCCTGATTGATCGGGCGCACGAGATTCTCGATATCGGCCGGCGCAAAGGCGAGGGCTGGTTCTCTCACTACACATTGGGTTCGAATTACCGGATTACGGCGCTGCAGTGCGCAGTCCTGATCGCCCAGCTCGAACGGCTGCCGGAGCAGAACTGCCGCCGGATGCGGAACGTGACGGCGATCCGGGAGGAACTGGCGGATGTCGGAGGTCTCCACTTCCAGCGCGTCCCGGTCGAGGCGCGCGTGCACACGAATTATCTTCTGCTCGGGTGGGTAGATGGCGACCGGGGTGCGTTCCACCGCAACCTCACGGCCGCCGGATTCCCCTGCACGCCTTTTTATCCCCACACTCTGTACGAAAATCCGTTGTACCAGGAACGCCACAACTGCCGGGTGATGCCCTGCCCAAACGCCGAAGCGCGAATTACCGACGCCTTCTGGATTCCGCACCGCGCGCTGCTGGGCGACGAACTGGAAACGGCATCGCTCACGTCTGCGATTCGAACCGCCGCGGACGCCTGATTCAGAGGAAAAACAAAGCCAATGCGGCCGCGGTCATCAGAACCGCGCAGATCCACCCCAGCGTATTGGCGGTGCGTGAGTTGACGCGATCTCCCATGACCTTGCGGTCACTCGTCAGAAGGACGACCAGTACGACGAGCGGGGGCGCCAGCACTCCATTCAGGATCGCGGACCAGAACAGCATCTTGACCGCGTCCAGTTTGGCGAAATCGAGCGTAAGACCGACCACCATGGCCGCCGCGATGACGGCGTAGAACTGCGGAGCCCGCCACGGCCGGTCATTCAGAGAGGCTCCACGCCAGACTGCTGCTTCGGCAATCGCGTAGGCGCAGGATCCCGCCAGCACCGGCACGGCCAGCAGACCGGTTCCGACAAGGCCGAGCGTAAAGAGCCAGTAGGCGCCTTTACCGGCGAGGGGAAGCAGCGCTTCGGCTGCCTGGTGAGCCGTCTCGATGTCCCGCTTTCCGTGCGCATTCAGCGTAGCGGCGGTCGTCAGGAGGATGAAGTACATGATGAGGTTCGAGTAAAACATCCCCGTCCAGACGTCGGTCCCGGCTTCAGCGACTTCTTCCGGGGTTGCGCCGCGCCTCTTGCGAACGGTCGATCTGCCTTTTGCGCGCTCTTCCTCAACCTCCTCCGAGGCCTGCCAGAAGAACAAATAGGGCGAAATCGTGGTTCCGAGCAGTCCGACCAGCACGGACATATAACCGGAGGTCCATTCCACATGAGGGATGAAGGTGGCGTGAAATGCCGCGCCCCAGTTGGGCCGGGCGAGAAACGCGGCAATTATGTAAGCGAACAGCACGAGGGTCAGCCATTTGAAGGTCCGAACCATCGATTTGTACGAAGTGAGGACAAGCAGCGATGTGATCAGGACAGCGAAAAATGGCGTCCACGCGTATTTGCTGACGCCGGTCACCATCTGCATCGCGTCGCCCATCCCCCCCAGATCGGCGCCGATATTAAAAACGTTCGCGACAATCAGCAGGAGGCATGCCATCCAGAGAACGGGATGCGGATAGCGTTTACGGATTACGCCGCCGAGACCCCGGCCGGTAACCAGACCGAGCCGGGCGCACATCAACTGGACGACAGCCATCAAAGGGAAGGTAAGGAGCGCGGTCCAGAGGACCGAATATCCATAGGCGGCTCCGGCTACCGAATAGGTCGAAATGCCGGAGGGGTCGTCGTCCGCGGCGCCTGTGATCAGGCCCGGGCCGAGACGGGCGATAAAACGTTTCGGAGAAAAACGGGGCTCCGGATTAATGGGCAACTGGTTCGTCGCGCTCTATCTTACCGTCGCGAATGTGAATTATGCGATGGGCATGAAGCGCGATGTCGTGCTCGTGCGTGACCAGGATGATGGTGTTTCCCTCATCGTGAAGGCGCTGGAAGAGCGCCATGATCTCATTTCCCGTTGCGGTATCCAGGTTTCCAGTCGGCTCGTCCGCCAGAAGAATCGACGGACTATTCACGAGCGCGCGCGCCACAGCCACGCGCTGCCGCTGTCCGCCGGACAGCTCGTTCGGCTTGTGGTTCATCCGGTCCGCCAGATCGACCTGTTTAAGGGCTGCTTTCGCTTTTTCGATTCGCTGGGCCGGAGGCGTCCCGTTGTAGATCAGGGGCAGTTCGACGTTATGGAGCGAGGTCGCGCGAGGCAGCAGATTGAAAGTTTGAAAAACAAACCCAATTTCCTTGTTCCGGATGCGCGCCAGTTCGTCGTCCGTCATCGAACTCACCAGACGGCCGTTGATGAAATACTCGCCCTTAGTCGGCGAGTCAAGACACCCGATGAGGTTCATGAGCGTGGATTTGCCCGAGCCGGAAGGTCCCATGATGGCGACGTATTCGCCCCGATGAATTTCGTATGTCCACGCCCGAAACGGCATTGATCGTCTGATCGCCCATGACGTACGTCTTCCAGAGATCGAAGGTTCGAATGACGATTCCCTCGCTCTTGAGACGCTCGCCCTTCTCGATCGCTTCCCGCTCCAATGCCTCTGCTGTCATGACTGAAAGGTCCCCTAAGTCGTCGTCGGCGGAGGCGTGGCTGTAACCTTGTTATCGATCTTCACTGTCGCGCCGTTCTTGATCGTGCGGATTACCTGATAAGGCCCGGTAATGATCTGGTCGCCCAACTTCAGGCCGCCGAGAACTTCGGTGTCCGTGGCTCCGGTGATGCCCGTCTCCGTTTTGCGGAACGTGGCTTTGTTCTGCGGACCGACAACAAAGACGCCCGTCAGCTCTTCTTTATTCTTCTTGACGGTCGCCGGGTCCGGATTCAGCGGCTTGTTCGGACTGGTATCGAGCTCGCCCACGGTGCGGACGGTAAGAGCCTGTATCGGGATACCGAGCACATTCTTTCGTGTGGCGGTGGTTATCTTGGCGGTCGCGGACAGGCCGGGTCGAGTCTCGTCCGGCGGATTGTCCATGGCGATCGTCACCTTGAAATCCTTCGCCTCCTGACTGGAGGTGTTGCTCTGCGAGGCCGCAAGCCCGGTTGACCGAAGAATGGCCGTATTCCCGATCTGGATTACGTGTCCCGTGAAAGTCTTGTTGGGAATGGCATCGACCGAGATCTCGGCCGGCTGGTCAAGCGCCACGTTGACGATGTCACTTTCATCGACACTCACTTCGGCGGTGACGATCGACATGTCGGCGATCGTCATGATCGTGCTGCCTTCGGAATTCTGGATGCCCGGCACGACGGTCTCTCCCACCCGGACGGGCAGGTAGGTCACAAGGCCGGTAATCGGCGCCACAACGTTGTGCTTCCGGAGAATGTCGTTCACGCGATTCAGGCTCGCCTGGTTCTGCGCGATCTTCCGTTGCGCACTGGCTTGTTGCGCCTTCAACTGGGCCAACTGCGCCCGAGCCTGGACGACCCGCGAATTCGCTTCGACGACCGCGGCCTTCTGCCCTTCAAGCGTCGCCTTGCGCTGATCAAAATCCTGGCGGGCGATGAGGCCCTGTTTGAAGAGATCCTCCCCTCGTTTGAAATCGGCCTCGTCGTGGTCGAGGTCGGCCTTCGCATGCTCCACGCTGGCCTGCAGGGCATTAATGTTATCGTTGCCGGCCGTATAGCCCGCCTCACTCGCCGCGGCATCAGCCTCGGCCGAGTTCAGGGCTGCAACCTGCGCCGCGACATCGGCGGCGGACTGGGTTTCGTCGATCCGGGCGAGCAACTGACCTTTCGCTACGTGATCGCCTTCCTTCACCAGGATGTCCGTCAGCTGGCCGGCGAATTCCGCGCCTATGTTGATGTAATTGCGGGGCTTGATCTCACCGGATGAAGTCACGACACTGGCGAGATCTTCCGTGATGACCTTGCTCGTTTGCACCGTCACGACCCCGCGCCGATTGTATTTCACGCTGGCCACAACGCCGACGGCAATCAGGAGTAATACCACCACTCCGATAACAATTTTCCACTTGCGTTTCACGATATGCAGTACTCCGCTGTCTGGCTAAATGAGCCGGCTGGCTGGGGCCAAGTGTATTAGACGTAACCTGTGGCCGCTTTGTTCTGGGAAACTCAAGCTTATCGCAAACTACGTGCTGGCGTTATTTCCACGTAACCTGACGAGGCGCGTTGTTCTGGCATTGCATGAGTTGAGTCATGCCAGAGCTGAGATCTGTGCAGATGCTGTCGCGCGCCCCACGCTCGGCGTCATCCTTCGAGGGACCCGCGCCGTTCCTGCACAGAGTCTGGCCATTGAAGGTGATGCAGACCTGGCAACTATACTTTGCGTTGCCTCCCGTGGAATAAACCATCAGCGCGACGAAGATCACGATGAAGGCGATACCGGCGATGACGGGCCATTTGGTTCTCGATTTCGCCACAGATCAGATTCCCGTAAAGAAATTTCCCATCTCACGGAACTTTCGATAGCGTTTCTGCACCGCTTCATCGGCAGTCAGAGTGGACATTTCCTGAAGCGACTCGACGAGCTGCTTTTTTACGAGCCGGGCCGCCTCGTCGTGATCCTCGTGGGCACCGACCAGCGGTTCGGGAATGATTCCGTCGATCAAACCCAGTTTCAGCATGTCGGGCGCGGCCAGCTTCAAGGCCGCGGCGGCCTGTTCGGCTTTGCCCGAGTCCCGATAAATGATAGACGCGCAGCTTTCCGGAGTGATCACGCTGTAAACGGAATTTTCCAGCATGAAGACCTGATTGGCCACGCCGAGCGCCAGCGCGCCGCCGCTTCCGCCCTCGCCGATGCAGACGGCGATCACGGGCACCGGCAAGCGGGACATCTCGCGCAGGTTTCGCGCGATGGCTTCCGCCTGACCACGCTCCTCCGCATCGATTCCGGGATATGCGCCCGGAGTATCAAGGAACGTGATAATGGGCCGCCCGAACTTTGCGGCGATCTGCATCACGCGCAGCGCCTTGCGGTAGCCTTCGGGTTTGGGCATGCCGAAGTTTCGATAAAGCTTCTGTTTGGTATCGCGACCTTTCTGTTCGCCGATCAGGAGCACGGGCTTGCCGTCGATACGGCCCATCCCGCATACCATCGCAGGATCGTCGCCGAAAAGCCGGTCGCCATGGATCTCCTGAAAATCGGTCAGAATCCGCTGGACGTAGTCAAGCGTGTGCGGCCGCTTGGGGTGACGGGCGTTCTGGACGCGCTGCCAGGGAGTTTTCTCCGACTCGCCTCCGCCAGTATCCGCCGGTGATTCCATCACTAAACAGGATACTCAACGGGGCTCGTCAGGAGACAGAAGTCAGGAGTCAGGAGTCAGAATGGCCGAGGCCGACGCTTGTGTATGCTTTATGACGCTTTAACGACGGAGCGGCGGTCGAGCGCCTTCTCCGGCACCTCCAGGTTGTAAAGGCAAACGTGATCGAGCGCCCAGAGATTGGCCGCCGCAAGTCCCGCCGACCACACCAGAGCCAGTTCGCGTTCCCAGGGCGTGGCCGAGCCGAAGACCGGAACGAGGTATCGAAGCGCCGAGAGCGGCCAGCCGAAAGACGGAAACAGCTTGATCGCCTGTTCCGCGAGATCGAGATTCCTCATGCTGGTCCCGAAGGCGAGCGCTTCGACTTTCATCCGGTCCAGGCCGCTGGAGGGCTGCTGCTGCCACTCGACCGGAAGATTGACGAACCGGTTCAGACGGCCGCCGACGATCGGGTTACCCACGGGCACCGGGGTCGGGTAATTCACGTCGTATGGCCAGAGGACTTCGCACTTTACCGCGGGGTACGCCGACCGGATGTCGGTTACCAGCGCCGCCACATGGTCCCGCAGACGATTGCGCAGGAAGATCGCGTCGGCGCTCGAGTTTACGGTCGGATCGTCGTTGGGAGTGAGAAATGTGTGTAAGGGACGGCCCAGGGCGGCCTGTGCCGCGGCCATCGTTTCGTCGTCGTAGTAAGCCATGCCGCCCGGGCCCGAAAAGTACCACCAGAGGAACTCGCCGTATTGCACGATCGGGGTCAGACCGGCCGCCATCTGCATCTGGGCGATGTTCCGGTACACCGCTTTCTGGTAGGCGAGCATTTTCGAAGATCCGACGGCGCATTGAGTGGAGTTGAGAGTGCCGAAACCGGTCGCGGTGGCGACCGGAGTGCGCGCCGCGTCGGGAAATAAGGCGGCGTAACTCGAGGGCGGATTAACCAGCTCCATGGAACAGGCGGTCACGATCTCGCGGCCGCGGATGAAGCACTGGCTGTACAGATCCGCGTGCCAGTCCCGGACCGCGCGGTTGATGGGCGGACTGACGCTGTCGTCGATGACCCAGGACGGATACACGCCTGCCGCCGGCTGGGCGGGCGTTATCGTCGCGACTCCCGCCGCAGAGCTGACGGTCGTCGTAAGCACGAGATTGTAAGGCGATCCTGGCGACCGCCCGGTGATCGTCAGAACGCCGCCCGCCGCCGACGCCCAGGCTCCGGTGAGCGAACTGTTAATGTAAGCCGCAAAGTGCGCCGCGATGGTGTCCGGCGTGTCGTTGGGGAAGACGGATTTGCCGAGCGTGGTTCCGTTCGGCGGATTGAATTCCAGAAACACGGAATCGCCGCCTGCAAAAGGTTCCGGTGAAGGCCACCTGGGCGGTCGACATGGATCCGCCCACGGCCACCCGCTCATTCCACCAGAAAACTCCCAGATATTCGTTCATCGGGCCGGCGTAGCCGAGCTGGTCCATCATCCACATCAGGCGCGCCGGCGAGACCTTATAGGTTTGATCCGTATCGAAGTCGAGCGCCGGGGAGATGCTGGTTCTCGGCGCCAGCGCGTCGGTCACGTCGGAGAGGACTGCGGCCTCAAGGAAATCGAAGTAAACGAAATTCGGTTCGGCGACGCGGATGGTAACGGTGTGCTTGCCCGCGGCTACGCCGGAGCGCAGGAGCCGTCTGGTGACCAGCTCGGAACCGGTGTTCATCCGGCAGTCGAGCATGGTTTCGGTGTCGCCGTCCAGGCGAATGCCGGCGACACCCCGGTCGCTGTAGAACTGGCCGTTGAGCGATGAATTGTATTGCGTGTCGTTGACCAGGATCCATTTGGAATTGGCGGGGTTCGGCGTTGTTGCGCCATAGAGAGAGGTCCCGAGATAAAGGTTGTGGGTGAACTGGCAGGTGTAGGTGACCGTGACCGAATCGTTCAGCGTGCTGGACGCATTCGCGAAGTATTGCGAGTAGTAACCGGCCTGCGCAATCCAACTGCCGTTGAAGGCGCAGGCGCCGCTGCTCTCTTCGATGCGAACGCTGCCGGGCCCGGCGATCTGCAGGGCCGATACATTGTTCGGGTCGGTGAGCTGCCAGTTGGAAAAAGTGGCCTGCCATTCCACGGGCGTGAATGCGGACCCGTCTGTCAAGGATGGGGCGAACGTGAGCCAGCACTGGCGCAGTTGATCGATCCCCAGCGCCGTAAAGTCGAGGGAACAGTTCCAGGTGACTGCCGAACTGCCGCCGCTGAGCTGAATCTGCGATTGATCGAAAGCCAGGGTGGCGGGGGAGCTGGCCAGTGCGTACAGCTGGATCATGTTGCCGTCACGGCCCCCGCGGGGCGCGACATACTGGACGCTGGCCGCCGCCGCCGGCGCGGTCGCGAGAGTGAGTTGAAGCGGCGACTGCACCGCCGCGACCTGGAACGCGGTTCCCGCAATCAGAATCGTCGATCCGGGGGTGATGCCCGAGAATTTCGTTCCGGAAATCCAGGTGACCGAGGTTCCGCTCACGCTGACAGTGCCGTAGCGCGCCGCGGTTACGGTGAGCGCGGCGCCGCTCGATGTGGCGAGAAGCCCGTGGGTCGTGTTGGCCCTCACCCAGTTCGTTCCATTAATGATGTTTGCCAGCTGCACGGCGACGACGGCGGGAGTCGCCGCATACATGGTGGCGGATTGATTGCCATCGGTGGCGCTGACTTCGATGTTCTTACCGGCAGCCGCGGCCAAAACGCTGAGAATCACCGTATTTGACGAGGCCGTAGCGTGGACCTCCGGGTCGCTCGCGTCTATGGCGGCAGCCAGCGCGGTCGCCAGACTGGCGCTCGTTTCTCCGGCGCTTTCGGTGTGGGAATAAACCCTGCTGTCGATCGTGATCGAGTGAAACGTACCCGTCGCGCCCGAGAAGAAATTCAAACCCAATGTGAGCGCACCGGCGGGCACGTTGTAGTCGAAGGCCAGATTCTGATACCAGAGCGTCAGACGGTTGTCGGGCTGGATGCCCCCCGTGGTGACAACGTTGACAGTGGCGGAGGCAGCCGGGAAGGCCTGATCCACCAGCATCGCGTGATCCCAGAGCGGGATGTTCGCGGTGCTGCCGTCTGGCCGAATGCAGTCGAGCGTGGCCCAGTCGATCCAGTTGTATTTGGGCGAATCGATGGGCTGAACGGGATCCTGATAGAGCAGATCGAAGCTCAGCGTCATTCCCGAGAAGTTGAAGTCGGGAAGGTAGCGGATCGACGGGTGCTCGAACAGATTATCGGCGTCGTAGAGAACGGCCACAGCGAAGTCGGCCGGATCGCGGAAGACGCCGCTGATCTCGAAGCCAGCCGGCGTCGCGGAATGGATCGACGCAGCGGCAGCGAAGCTGTCGAATCCTCGGAGATAAAGCGTTCGGTCGGGTTGTAGTTTATAGATGCGTTCGGGCACGGTATCTGTCCGGTCCGATTAAAGCATCGTAAAATGCTCCTGGATGCATTTCCGGAGGGCTCGAATCGCGCATCTCATTGCAAAAAAGCAATTTAGCCGGGTGCAAAAAAAGCGTCTGGCTTGTGAACGGGAAAATCGGACCCTTGGAAACACCCTTCTGGACAGATGTAACGTCAGGGCGGGGAGCCCGTGGGGCGGTAAGTTGTCGGGTTACGCAGAACTGGCTTCCGGCCCGATTGCTGTCGAACCAGGAGGTCCGCGGGTCTTGAAACGTCGGTTCAGGTTCCGGTAACCGGGCTCATCGGGCGGGATGAAGGCCAGATATCAGCGATGGGCGTTTTACGGCCAAGTGGAATAACAATTCATGGGGAAAACGGGAGTGTTCATCGCTGGATGTAAGCGAGTTTCGCGACCCCAAATGCGCGGATTTATCTACGCACCAAGTGAAGTCGCAAGGTCGGAGAGTCCGCAGCTTAAACCGTGAGGAGTTTCTTCTCTGCGCTCAAGGACTAAGACGGAAGGGTATGGTTCGACATCTATCCGATCAGGTGGCTCTCTCCCAAAGTTCTCCACCCTTACCGGTCTGTCGTGTCATCAGAAGGGCTCCTTCCTGGAAAGATGGTTGACAGCCGGTACGCCACGAGCATACCTCCAACGACTCCGAAGCAGACGGAGCTGTTATTGCTTTGCGGCACTGGATCGGCCGGATCGCGTAGAGGCCGTCCTTTTCGGCAATCGCGGAACAACCTGAACACCCGCCCAAAGCGTCGCGATTGTTTGCTCCACCACGAGAGTCTGGTCAGGCAAGTCAGGCACCACCCCTTGTATGACCATGAGCGTGGCGAGGCCGAAGATCGTGTACCACCAGGTGTGGGCTACTACTATGTCATCCCTGCCTGGCAATCCTTCATCCCTGGCAACATCGAAAAAGAGCTGCACGAAACGTTGGAACAAAGGTGCGCCAATGTCGTTGATATATTGTCCGGCGCGGATGCCGTTGCGGTTCTCCGGCCCGAAGAAGACGTTGCGGAACTGCTGTGGATGGGCAGTACAGAATTGAATCAAGCCGCGTGAAGTCGCGAAAAGACGCTCTTTCGGTGCAGGATGTTTAGCGGCAATGGCGTCGAAGTTCTGAATCAGCAGCCCGATCGTCTCGCTGCTCAGCTCGGCAAGAATATGCGATTTGTCAGGGAAATACTGGTAGATCACGGCGTGCGTATAGCCGATCTCTTTAGCGATCGCACGAAGCGTCACGGCTTCGTAACCGCGATCGGCAAACATTTTGCTTGCAGCCGCAAGGATTTCGCCCCGCAGCCTCTCCTTACGTTCCAGCCGGCGACTTGGTGATGTGGAAGTCACTTCACCAGCGTACTCTCTTTCTGGCCGTTTTTCGACCAATCGTCCAATTATAACCATCGGTTGAAATGCAATCTATGGTTTGCCGCGATATGCGGGAGCAACGTTGAAGGCCCGGGCGGCGACGACGAAGTCCTTCGCATTGCGGGCCTTGCAGACTCCCACGGTGATGCGCCGCGAATACGGCAATATTGCAGCCAATGGATAATTTGTAACCACTGAATAATTTGTAACCAATGGTTAGTGCCGGCATCTAAATCGTCAGGTCGCACGTTTGGATTGGGCGGCCAAACAAGAAGGAGAAGGCAATGAAAGTTCTTAACAAGGAGAAAACGAGCATGTATTTAGTTATGGGCATCACCGGAAAAGTTGGGGGCGCCACCGCGCGGCATCTGCTGAAGCAAGGCAAACAGGTGCGAGCACTTGTGCGCAATCGCGAGAAAGCGACGAGGTGGGCAGACCAGGGAGTGGAGTTGGTGGATGGAGACTGGAACGATGCGACAGCCATAGCGGCGGCGCTCAAAGGTGTTGAGGGCGCGTTTGTTATGTTGCCGGCTGTATGGGCACCCTCGCCTGATTACAGAGAAGCGAAGGGCGTGATTGCGAACTATTTCGAGGCGCTGAGCAAGGTAGTGCCACCGCGGGTGGTAGCGCTCTCGTCGATGGGCGCGAATAGAACAAGCGGGGTGGGGATGATCACGGCCTTATCGCTCCTGGAGCAAGGTCTTCGCAGCCTGCCGTCTCCGGTCGCATTTGTGCGCGCAGGCGGCTTTTTCGAAAACTTTCTTTTCGGCTTACAGGCCGCCCAGGGCGGAACACTGCCGGTCTTCTACAGTCCTACAAGCAGGAAATCGACAATGGTCGCGTCAGACGACATCGGCACAGAGGTGGCAGCGCTTCTGACCGGTCCGGCGTGGTCAGGGCATCGCGTCATCGAGCTGGGTTCGATGGTAAGCGCGGATGAAGTGGCCAGACAATTGGGTGAAGTCCTGACACTCGACGTAAAAGCCTTTGCAGTCCCGCGTGCAGGGTGGGCGGAAGCGTTCGAGCAGTTCGGCATTCCGAAGGGCCACACTGGAGCTGCCGAAGAAATGTTTGAGAGCGTTAACGCGGGATGGATGGACCTCGGAATCACGGGTACGGAGCACGTAGCGGGTACGACGTCCGCCCGCGATGTGTTTGCGGCTGCACAGAACGCCGCCAGGGCATAAGCCCGGGGCAAGCATTATGAAAGCTGAAAACACAATAGATAAACCCGCGCGGGCAGGTCGGGCAACTCAAATAGCCGCGATGGTAATAACCGGCCTTGTCGCCTTTATTTGGGTGTACTTCGGAGGGTTATATCTGGTTCGCGATCCCGGCGAATGGAGGATCGCCAATCAGCAGCTCGGATACCCACTCTATATCATTCCTCTGATTGGCGTGACCCACATCCTTGGGGGCGTGGGCCTTCTGATTCCCAATGTTCCTCGATTGACTGAGGGGCTTATGCCGGTCTCGCGATCGATCTTTCACTTGCGTTCTATTCACATCTGAATAGCGGTGGCAGCACTTCGGATAAATTTGATCCGATTCTCGTTATGGCGTTCGTCTTTGCTTCGTATGTATTAAGACGCTGCATGCGGGCAAACAGGTGGTCGATATGAAGAACACGCTGGGGTGGGTGGCCCACCCCTGCTTTTTCTTAGGCAGCACCATGGCAATTGCAGGCGCCCCATCCATGATGCAGCTTCATCGCGGCATGGATGGGACTGCACCACGGCGCGCAGGCTCCGCGGCAGCAGCAAACCACATGAAACGTATAGCCGGCGTTCCGTAAATTGGCCGCCGTCTCCGGTTCCAGGCGTCGGCACAAGAGAGCAACGCGGCCATCTGCTGGATCGGCGTTGCGGAGCCGACTTCCCGCTCTTTCCTCATAAACCGCCGGCTTCTCCGAATGTTTCGGCCGGCTATTATCGTGATCATGAGCCAACACTCCATCATCGAAAAGCTGGGGAGCAATTGGGGTTGCCTTCCCGGCAGTGAAGATTGTAATGGCCGGATGGCGCCAGCCAATCGGGCAAGATCGTGAACGTCTTCCGGCACGGCTCGCAGACCCCGCGCCTCACCCAGATGTACCCGTGATGGTCGTCGTGGCACTGACGGAGTCGCCGTCCGTTGCCGATGGTCGTGTTGTCGCGGCAGACCGGGCATCGCCGCGGCAGAAGAGCCAGCGGGAGGGCGGATGCCGGGGCAGGGGCATACCCGTCGGGAGCTGACCTCCCGATCTGTATTGTTTTTCCCTCTGTACTCATTCCTGGTTGTTTATCAGCCGGATGTGCGGCCGATCCGCATCATGGCAGTCCTTCGTGGCAAACGTGATTTGAAAGAGGTGCGGCGAAGTCAAATCACCACCGCTGGCAACCTTGCCGGGAAAGTTACTCAGCAAGTGCGTCTGAATCGGAGACACTTCCTTCCGAAAGCGACGGACCCGGCGGCCGGGGTCAAACAGGCAAGCAACGCGAGAGTTGCCTGGGAGCCGCGCGCATAAGAAAGGACCCGCTATGGCAGACAGGCATTGCGGAGAGAGAAAGGTATGTCTGCCGCATCGACGGTCTGTGGAACCGGCTCGGCATGCGTGTTCCAAACTTTGAAAGGCGCGTCCGCCACGCTTGCCGTGGGCGATGACGCAGGCCGGGCCTCCAGCGGCGTTTGGACCGACCCGCACCGGACCAGCTCACCAAGCGCGTTTGTCCTCGTGACCATCAAATCGAGCAAGTTGAAAGTTCCCGCCGCAATCAGCCCTCCGCCACCGCTCCGGTCGATGGCCGCGAAGTCCAGGATTTCCGACGAAGAGCCATAGGACGTTCCTGACACGAGCTTTCCGCTCAAGTCGAACGCTCCCGTAAAGAATTCACAGGCATTTCCGAAACCAATAAAGCCGCTTAAGGTGGGAATCAGATCGCGAACATAGGTGGCGCAATCAGGGTTTGTGTCCTGGATCGAGTTCTGCCAGAGGATATTACCCAACGGGTCCAGCATCAATATAAGCCCGGCGGTTTGCGTGTAAGCGCCATTATTGATCAGGTAGCCGTAACCGCCGTCAAGGATGTACCCGTTGGGAGCCGGACGGACGGAATAAGAAATAGCGCCGGCGCCGGCCGAATAAGTCTTCGACCAAATCACATCGCCGGCGAAATTCAGCTTGAGCACCCACGCGGGAAATCCCTTTGGCGGAAAACCGTCTGATGTGGTCGCTATGTAACCTCCATCGGGCGTCTCAGCGAGAAACACAGGGGCCAACTGGCTAAGATAGTTGCTGTTGGCTGTGCGATAGGATTTCTGCCACTGGATGCTGCCGTCGCTGTGGAGTTTCAGGATCCAAAGGCTGCCGGACGAGGTGAAACTCAGTGTTTCGGCCATCAATACAAATCCTCCGTCGCTCGTTTGACGGGCCACTGCGGTTTCACCAATTCCCTGAATCCGGTTGGTTCCAGGCACCGCGTATACGTTTGCCCAAATCACTTCACCCGAAGAGTCCAGCCGCATCACAAACGGCGGCTGGACAATGCCGCTTCCAGCAATGAAATAGCCGCCATCGGCAGTCTGCCCCCCCGCAAGGCCCTGACTCAGGGCACTCGGCGTAAGAAGGAATCGTTTCGCCCAGAGCTTGTTTCCGCTCGCGTCCAGGCGGATAGCCAGAGCGCCCTCAGGCGCGCCGCTGTTATACTGTTCGGTCCCGCCTGCGAAATACCCTCCATCGGAGGTCTCCTGAGCGAAAGCCCCCAGGAAGATGTGCCCGGCAGAAGTCCCGTATCGCGAAAACGTTGCCGGCACACGGGCGTCCTGGGCAAAAGATCCTGGCGCCAGGAAAAGGCCCGCTGAAAAAGTGCACAATATGCTCGCTCGTCTCATATCGCCGATATGTGCATCTTTTCATCATTTTGTTTCCGCGATGTTGAAATATCGGGAGCCTGCCGCGAGTCGTCATGACTGGACGGGCGGGTTCCTCCACTTTTTGGCGCCGCGTCCGGCGGCCCTTGCGCTTTTGAAATGACCCCCGCTTCCGGCGCTCGTAGTTATTTTGCAAACGCGGCGCTTACCAGGGCGGCGACAAACACGATTTGTATGCCTGTTCGCACCGGTACGCCGGGAACCGGCCGACCTGCGATTGTCAACTTCTCGCGGGCCGCGTGTACATTGGCGGGGAAGAGGGCTATAAGGAGCAGGGCGAGGCAAATGGCAGCTGTCTCGGCGGTGCTCGGTATGAACAGCCCAATCGCCCCTAATATCTCCAGCAGTCCCGTAAGCGTCACCAACAGGTCAGGCCGCGGAAAAATCGGCGGCACCATCCGGATCAGATCGCGCCGTCTCTTGCCCCAGTGAGCAGACGCTGTAAGAAAAAACATCAGCCCCAATGCCGTTCGAAGAACGGTGCTCGTGTGCTGAAATATCGTCACGCCCAGCCGGCCCGCGAACCAGAACACAGCGCTTGCAACGATCAGGACGATTAAGGGCGCCATAACCTTTCACTCTTCTTCTATTACAGCGGAAAGATCGGACCCCTCGAAATAAAGTCTGGGCGGGGAACCCGTGGACGTTAAGTCGTTAGTTCGGAGGAAATTGGCTTCCGGCGGATTGTTATCGAACGAGGAGTCACGCCCCTCTTGAAACGTCGGTTCAGATTCCGGGGACACTTGTCCGATACTTACTCAGGAAAGTATTCCGCTGCGACTGCGGACGAAATGCGCCACTTGTCGTTTCGGCTCGTCACGTAACAGTGGCAGACGCTCCCTTCCGGTCGCGGCTCGGAATACGCTTTCTGAGCCGCGCGGAGCGGAGTCCGGGAGTTGGCTACCCCCTGGCGCACTACTAATGCAGGGCGCCTTTCCATCTGCTGTCGGCGCCAAGCGCCATGAATGAGTCCAGGCTGAACGGATCAGCGTCGTACGGCCAGGTGCCTCCGGGAACGTAAGGGGTGTTGTAATAAGCCACCGCTTTGATATTCGGGAAAAGTGTCGGCACGTCATTTTGCATTTGAGTGATCCAGTTGGCCTTGTCGGTCGAGCCTGCTCCGGGATCACTGGCCGTTTCCGCGACCATCAATGGCTTGGAGCTTGAGACGGTAGAAACCATTTCGTTATAGGTCGGCTGAAATGCCTGCGTGAATGTGTGCCACGGGACCTGCCAGTTTTGTTCTCCGTAAAGCCCCCAATTGTATCCATCCAGCCCCAGCCAGCTTACATAAGCATCTCCAGGATAAAAGCTGGCAAGAGGATTCGAGTCAAACCAGATAGGAGCGCGCACATTCGGGCACCACATGAACTTCACGTTTGTTGCCCCCGCGCTTTGGAAGATGTTGTATACATGTTGCCAGGCCTGGATTGCAAGGGCCGGGGTGTTGCCGTTTACATTGAGTCCCCAGGGATACCAGTTCCCGTTCATTTCATGGAAAAGACGCAGGTAAAATACGGTACCCCAGGCAGCGGCGCTCTGGGCCCATTGACGGATGTAAGCATCATGCGCCCCGCTGATAATGGAGGCGTAATTGTAGTTTGGATCGATGCTGCCGGCGACGTGGGCGTCCTGCGCGGCCCAGGTCAGAACGATCTGATATCCCGCACGGGTAAGAGCATCCATGGTTGGCTGCGTCGCGCTGAAAAGGACAGGGGAGCCATTGTTGGTCCATGCGGAGAAACCGACTATGAATGCGAATTTTCTGTTTATTTCATTCGAGTCATGCGTGAGCGAGGTGAGATTAGGATCCTGAAGCGTATTTCCGTAATTGAAATTAGGAGAGTCCCCCAGGGCAATGGACGCCGGGGCGACGGACCCCGTCCCGCCCACTGTCACCGAAACCTTGTCTATCCAGACGTTTCCCGCCATGTTTCCCATCTCAAAGTTCAGGGCGGTATTGGAGTCATTGGCGGGCATCGTGAAACTCAATGAGTAGTTAGTCCAATACGGGGTCAGCGAGAAGGCTTTCAGGCCGTACCAGGACCACGCACCGGAAGTTTGCTGGATCCCCGCGGTAAGGGGGTGGGTGTTCGATGCCATCGCAGCGAATGAAACAGTTACAACCTGGCCCGCAGAAAGAGAAATCCCACGCTGGCTAAGTATCGCGCCCCAAGGAGCGGTCGATGCCGGCGACCAGGCCTGGACTGCCTCCGACCAACTGCCGTCATCATGGGTACTACCGTCCTGGTATTGTATGCCCTGGACGCCGCTTGCCAATGAAAAAGTCCAGGGCGACAGACCTGATTCGAATGATCCGTTGGTCAGCAGATTGGCAGCGGACGCATCGCCGGCCACTAGAAGGCCGGTTGCCAACATAACCCGGACGCCTAAAATAACAATTGAAAAATTTTTCTTATCTCTGAACATAGAACTCTCCGGAAAAAACTCTGCGAACTCTTTAATTGAGGAATCGTAAGGCCACTTATGACGCTTCCGAATCCGGTTCCGCCCGACCTCGCGGGAAGACGATGCCGTCCCGGGCTGGGAGGCGTCCAGGCAAATATCAATGGCAAAAACTATGTTCTGAATCGCGTGGGTAAAGTACTGAAGGTACAGCTGAAAAGAAGCCGCGACAATATTGCCAATAGTTAACTCACGAGGGGCGGAAGCTGATTTGCGGCGTTAAATCTTGTATTTTGATCATCATTCCCACTGGGATCTCGGGTTCTGGGAAAAACACGGAGAGTTTCTACCGCCGAGACCTTACGCGCCGGATAACGTTCTCGTCAAAATCAGATTTGGCCGGCAGAGTACCGGATCGTTGTCAAAGTTTGGACGGATTGACATTGATGTGTGGACAGACGCCGCATCCCGCTGCGCCAGACTCCCCGGCCGTTCGAGGGTCCGTTTCGATGCGTCCTGCAACCGTGGCTACAATATTGGGAATTTGAAGTGTTCGGCCTTTGCCATTGCGCTTAGGATCGCCCCGAAAGGCACAACAGCGGCCGGATTGCCTGCGATCGCGAGCATAGCCCGCAGGACATGGTTTGCACCTCCGGGGCGTGTTTCTCGATTTGAACGGCAACCTGGTTGAGCCTCTGAAGCGGGAGCGGCTTGCCGATCTGACGCGTACCGGAAATGTGCCAGGGGCCGAAGCCCCCGGCCCCACAACTAAAAGACCAGAGGCGTATAGCCGGCCGT
The DNA here is from genome assembly GCA_963831795.1 of Terriglobia bacterium. Lineage (GTDB taxonomy): Bacteria > Acidobacteriota > Terriglobia > Bryobacterales > Bryobacteraceae > BOG-234. Next base: position 36,361 of record CAWHSB010000008.1, read on the forward strand.
CCCGTACCCGATCACCATCTCGTTCACGTAAGGCACGGTCCACGCGTTATCGCCGTCGTAGTCGAGGTACCAGATTCCGTTCCGGTAGACGCCGATCTTTGGTGGATTCCCGGAACTGTCCCAATCGCCCACCACCGGGATATCACCCGCCTGACCGTAGGTGTAGCTATGATTCTGGGCATTATAGAGGCGGCCGCCGGTGTAGTCGACGATCCAAAGCCCGTTGCGGAAGATGCCGACCTTGGTTGCGCCCGATCCGTTCCAGTCCGCGGCGACCGGCACGTCGCCACCCTGGCCGAACGCAAACGTAGCGTCGCTGTTGCCGGTCGGCACGCCCGTGAGGTGACCGCTCTGGTCGAGGATAAAAGTCCCTTGCCGGAAAAGCCCGAGGGCGACGCGGCCGGTACCCAGCCAATCGCCCACGACCGGAATATCACCGGCCTGGCCGAACACGACGGTCTTGTCCCCTGAATCAAGAACGCCGTTTCCGTTGGTGTCGAGAATCCAGGTTCCGTTCCGGAAGATGCCGATTTGCTTCGTACCCGTCGCGTTCCAGTCCCCGGCGACCGGAAGATCGGCCGGGAGGCCGTAATTTATCGTTTGCACATAAGAGGAGACGTGCCACGGATCGGAGGTAACCGCAAGTTGCCCTGAAGACCCATATGCCGCAACGGTCATAAAGTTGGGCGCGATTTTGGTGATAAACGATGACAGCATTGAGGGTACGGAATTCTGCAGGCTGCCGGCCACGGGGAAATCTCCCGACCCCGTCTGCCCCGCGACGATGATCGATGTTTCGAAATCGACCGCGATCGCGTTGCCCTGGTCGTTGCCCATTCCGCCGAGATATGTGCCGAACAAAGGGGAAAGGCTGGTGTTGAATTTCGCCACGAAGGCGTCCATGGCGCCGCCGTTTACGTTCTGCGAAGGGTGCTGTACCGGGAAGTCCGGCGAATCCGTGTAACCGATGACGTAAGGATTACCGTGGAAATCCTGCGCCAGCGCGGTGATGCCGTCGCTCAGCGAGCCCCCCACGAAAGTCGATGACAAGAGTCCCCACGACGTCGAGAAGCGCGTAATGAAGCCGTCGGTCTGGCCGCCGAAGGTGGTCTGAAACGCGTTGGCCGTCACAGGGAAGTTCGGCGAACTCGTGATCCCGGCAACCACCACGTACCCATTGGTATCCCGATAAATGCCATTCACCTCTTCGGGAGCGCCCACGGACCCGCCGCGTCCGCCGAGATAGGAACAATAGGTGATCTTGCTTCCGTCAGCCGCCATTTTGCCGAAAAATCCGTCCTGGCCACCGCCCGATTTCGATTGAAAAGGAATTGCCGTGGGAAAGTTTGTCGACATCGTATAGCCTCCGAAGTAGAAGGCCCCGCCTGAGCCAACGTTCAGCGCCGCGCCGTGGTCCGTTCCGCTTCCGCCCAGATAGGTCAGGAATGCCAGGCTGTTTCCGGCAGGAGTCAGTTTGGCAAGAAATACATCCTGTCCCCCGGCGAGGGTCTTCTGAAATGCGGTGGAACTGACCGGCAGATTGGATGAGTTAGTGTCGCCGATGATGACCGCCGAGTTTGTGGAGTCGATACCGATGGCATACCCGACATCCACGCCCGATCCACCCAGATACGTGCTGTAAACGAGAGCGTTACCCGCGGCGTTCAACTTGGCGACAAATGCGTCTCGGGTGCCGGTGAGGTGAGTCCGGATTGCGCCAGAGACGGGGAAATTCGTCGAAGAAGTCCAGCCGGTCAGGTAAACGTTTCGGCCGGCGTCGAGCGCAAGCCCGAATGCGCGATCGTCTCCCGAGCCTCCGATGTAGGTGCAGTAGATCAATCCGCCCCCGTTGGGCTGAAAACTTGCGACGAATGCGTCAACGCCGCCGCCGTAACGCGTCTTGAAGCCATTCGCGGGCAGGTTGGTCGAGATGGTCCAGCCGGCGACGACGATGTTGCTGAGGGAATCGATGCCGACGGCGGTGATCGTATCCTCCGAACTGCCGCCGAAGTAACCGCTGAACAGGATCGAGGGGTCGATGACGAGCGGCTGACGGCGATCGTAGTTCGATACCTCGAAGCCGATCAGGCCGGCGGCAGTCTTCCGGAATTTCCCGGCAACCTCCAGGCGCTTTCCCGCGATCGACTGATAAAGGAACGGCTTATCTTCAACAAGGTCGCCGCCCCGGCCGTGGATCCGGAGAGTACCGTCGCTCTCAATGTGCGGGTCGCCGTCGAAGCGCAGCAGGATGGAGTCGGCGCTCGCGCCCGGCGCCACGATGTATTCGGCCTTCAGGCGGCTTTGTTCGGCCTTGTAAGTCAGGTCGATCCCGGGCCACAGGCCTTTGTAGTGGACGGCGCCGAAGAGGGGAAGATCCCTCTGCCAGCGGGCCGGATCGTTGCCGTAAAGGTAGTTCGCTCTGGCGCCGATCGGGCTGTCGGCTGCGATCTCTTGCGGGCCGCTGCTTCCTTCGAATGTAAGCTTCACGACGGCCCTGCCCTTTTGAAGGGTGACGCCGCGATCCTCAAACCAGGTTTTGAATTCAGGACCTGTGCCGATATACCTGACGCGTGGGTCCGCCTGTCCGCGGTTGGCAGCGAAAGTGAGGGGGATTTTGGGCGACGCGCTCGCCGGCGGCGACGGATTTATTCCCCCGTGCGCAATCGCGCCGGAGAACAGGCCGAGAATCATGAAGGGAGTTGCGGTTCGGATCCATTTCATCGTCATTACTCGTGAAATGGATCGGTGTTTCCTGGTGGAATCTTTAGGGCGACGCCGGAGCCGATACGCGCTGCTGAGGGGTCGCGCTAAAAACGAAGGATTTCCGCGACGTCATCAAGATTTTACCTTGCCACGGGCAAACGCTCCCTTCCGGTCGCGGCTCAGAACACTGGCTCGGAGCCGCGCGCGTAATAAGGAAGCAGAGTTCAGGACGACCGCCATGCTGTGTGCAGTCGGGATGGTAGTTTTCGGGCAGCAGCCCGATGGGGATGGAATCTTTACCTCGGCGCAGGCTACGGCGGGTCACGTGGCGTACGAAAAGACTTGCGGCAGATGCCACACTCTTACATTGATGGGGTCAGTTCTCTCTAGCGCCGATCAGCAATTGATCAACAACCATGGCGGGCGCGTCCCGCCGCTCGCTGGTGGGGTGTTTCTTCAGCGCTGGGGATCGAAGACTGCAGCCCAACTTGTGGCACGTTTTCAAGAGGCAAAATTCTCGCTTGAGGAGGCCGGGCTCACCGACGATGAGAGCATCGTCGACATCACCGCGTACGTTCTGCAGGTAAACGGAGCAAAGGCAGGAAGCCAGCGACTCACTCGAACCACGGATGCGGTGGTGAGCTCGGCGATTTCGAATCCGGTTCCCTTGCCGGTACGATAGACCGGAATTGCGGATTGCGCCCGAGAACCTGGAACCACGGTTTCACGGGCGCCGCAGCCCTACTTCTTGTGGATCAGGATGTCTCCGTTCATCGTCTGGAAAGTGTAATCGGGCCCGCCTCCATTGATCGTGCCGGAGACGCCGTGGTCCATTCGGATGCGGTATCGGCCGCCCCTGTCGCGATTATCCTCGACCACGGGCTTACTGTTGTCGGCGTCCATCTTCACGTCAAAATCGCTGTAAACGGCCCCATTGGTGGTTTTCAGACGCAGGCGGGCTTTGGCGTCGGCGGGCAGGGTCACGTCAACCCGGCCGTTGAGCGAGGTAAACGACATCGGCTTCCCCGCCGCGAGCCGGTCGAGACTTACGGTTACGGCGCCGTTCACCGTGTGCGCCACGACCGCGCCGGACACGTTCTTGAGCGTGATCGAGCCGTTCGTGTTTTCGACGTCAAGATCTCCGCTGATTCCGGTAACGTCGACATTTCCGCCATTGACGGTTTTCAGTTCAAGGGAGGTATTGACGGGAACCTGAATCGTCAGATTGTCGCCGTTGCGGCCGCCGCGCATATCCGGGATGACGGTGACCACGTTGTGATCTTCCTCTACACTGAAACCGCGGCCCCCGACATCGATCTGATGCATACCGGGAGGCGGCGGCGGACTTACCCGTTCGCGTGCGGGCCGGCCCGAGGCCTGGGTTTCCACAACGACCTCCGACCCGCTCCCGGCGGTTACCGTGATACTGCCGGAAATCAAACGCGCTTTGACAGTCGCGGGTTGAGAAGGACTGGAGAGCGGTACGGTCACCTTGTCCTGCGCGAACGCCGCGGATGCCGCCGCGCAGGCGAGCACCAGGGTCGTAATTCGATTCATTTCCCGATTCATTTTAATAAGCCTCTGTTGTTGTTGAAGAGCACCTGTCCGTTGACGCTTGCCGCCGCGCGCGGCTCGGAAACGGTTCGTTGTCGCTCCCTTCCGGTCGCGGCTCGGAAACGGTTCGCACGTGGCGGAAACGGTTCGTACTCGGCGGAAACTGTTCCGAGCCGCGACCGGCAGGGAGCGACTACCGCTGTTCTTTGCGAATCCTGATATCGCCATTGACGGTCTCAAAGCTCAGCTCCGGGCCGCCGGAGCCAATTCGCACGCTGCTCGATCGGTTCGAGGCATACACGAACTTTCCATTTCTGCGCTCGGTCGATCCGGGCGAATCCGCCAGCGCTTTTGCGTCGAAATCCGTGTACACCTGACCGTTTAAGGTCTTGAAACGAAGATCGGCCGACAAGCCCGCGGGGAACGACGCGTCAATCGCGCCATTGACCGAGTGGAACTCGCTCGCGGCTTTCGGGCTCTCTTTGAAAGCCACCGACAACCGTCCATTGACCGTCGATGCCGTTCCAAAGCCGGCCGCTCCGGTCATCGTCAGGGGGCCGTTCACGCCGCGGAGATCAAACTTTCCGCTGGTATCGCCGGTTTTGATCTCGCCGTTCGTGTCACGGAGGCGAAGCTCTGTCGCGCGCGGCACGTGGATTGTGAGGTTGTAAGTCACTTCGTAGTCATGGTCGTCCGAGTGACTATGAAACCCATGGTTTTCGCTCGAATGGCCGTTGTTGCGAAACGGGCCGTTCACGTAGAGTTGGGCGATGCCGTCCTTCTCATTGATATCGAGCGTGACCTCTTTTTTTGCCCGATCCAGCGCCTGCGTATCCGCGGCGCGCATGACTTTCTCGCCGTCCACCCGGATCGTATTGCCGCCGTCGCCTGTTACTTCGACGGTTCCGTTGACATCGTCAACGTCAAGCGTCCGATCGCTGGTGTTCGTGAAAATGTGGTGGACGGGTTCATGGGTTTCACTCGTCCAGTTGCGCGCGGCATTCACGACGCCCGCGGCGAGCGCGAACGCACTTATGGCGACAGCTATCTTCTCGTAAAACATTTTGTTCTCCTGAAAGGTGTTTCAGCGACTGAGTTGTTGCAGAGCGACATGTGTTCGCTCCAGTACCGCGGGGTTCAGATCGGGCTGAGAGGCCAGCTGCCTCAGCGTACCCACAGCCTGCCGATCGTGCGCATCGACGAGAAAGTCGACGAGCGTAGCCTGGACCATCGGCGAATCCTGTTGCGGCAAGGACCGCCTGAGCGACTGCAGGACGCCGGGGTAATCCGCTGCCCTGGCCAGCGCATCGATCGCGGCCAGCCGAACGTTCACGCTGGGATCGCGCGAGACCGCCTCCACCAGCGCCGAGATCACCTGCGGCTCCATGGTCTGCATGCGGTCGGTGTAGTCCACGCCGCGAAGCCGCTCGGTGGCGGACTGCTGCTGCAGCAGCGAGAGCGCCACCATCGCACGGGTACTCGCTATCTCGTCGTGGAGTTTAGCGATTTCGTTATCGTGGCGCGGCAGCAGACTGTTGGATGCCAGAGCCCCGGCAAAAAGGCCAACAAGCAGACACGCCAGCGCGATTGCCGCCTGCCAGACGGGGGTGCGCGGCCAGAAGCCGGCCAGCGACAGAGGTGGCCAACGTTTTTGATTCGGGACGAACCGTTGCGGGACTGGTTTCGGGAGAAAGCCCTCGAGCGTCGCCTGCCAGCGTTGATGGAGCGCCTGGCTCGGTTCGGGCACAGGCATTTCGCCGAGGCGGCTCCAGAGATCGCTCAGAGCCGGCAGTTCCGCCCCGCATTGCTCGCAACCCACAAGGTGCCGCCGGAGTTCCGCCGCTAAGTCGCGATCAAGCTTGACAGCGCCGTCGCCCGATGCAGTCTCGCCCGATGCAGTCTCGCCCGATGCAGTCTCGCCCGATGCAGTCTCGCCCGATGCAAACCAGGCTGCCGCCATGAGTTCTTTCGCCTGTTCGCACGTCATGATGCTTTCTCCCCGCAAAGTTCCGAATAAATATCGCCCAGCTGTTTCATGGCGCGAAATACGCGCCCTTTGATTGCGCCGGCCCCGCAGCCGAGAATGGAGCCGATCTGATCGTACGAAAGTTCGTGAAAGCGAGCCAGCACGAGCAGTTCCCGTTTATCGTCCGGCAACGCACTGAGCGCCCGGCGAAGGCGCGCCACATCCTGCCGCTTCGCCGTGGTCTCGAACGGCGTGGGGCGGCCGCTGTCGATCTTCTCCAGTTCGTCCTCCACCGATGCCGTTTCATGGCGGCGCTTTCTGGCGTGGTCGGTCAGAGCGTTGCGCGCGATCCTGTACATCCAGGATTCGAAACCTCCATCCGCCTGTTCTTCCCGGTAGGTATGCCGATACCGAATCATTCGCAGGAAGACTTCGTGAACCAGATCCTCCGACGTCGCCTGCTTCCCCGTGAGCCGGTAGAAGAAGTGAAAGAGCGCGCGATGCCGGTTCTGATAAATTTCACTCATGACAGCAAGGTCCCCGCGCGCGACCGCGGACATCCGTTCGTGATCGGTTGTCTGCGTGAGAAAGGGCTGATTCAAAACCGCCTGCCTTGCCGGGCTCATCCTTCATTGAGGAAAACCGACGCTCCCGGGAAAGGTTACACAAATAAATTGTCTCGCCCTTTGAATCGCAACGGCGGTCCGGACAATTACGTCACACGGAGACGCGCGATGGAAGAAACTCTCGATACCGTATGACAGACTTCCCCGTGCGCCGCTACTTCTGGGCGTTGGCAATTCTCGCCGCGATCCTCATGCTGGCGCCCCTGCGTCTGGGCGACCTCCCGGGTTATGACGATGCGCACTGGTCGCTTATGGCCAAAGACCTGGTTCAGACCCATAACTGGTTCGAGATCCGCAGCAACGGGGCGCCGGCATTGGAGCATCCCCCGCTGTTCACCTGGATTCAAACCGTGTTTTTCCTCGCATTCGGCCTCTCCGACCCGATTGCCCGTCTTCCGGCCGCGTTGGCCGGGATCGGGGTGATTCTGCTGGTGTACTGGCTGGTTCGGAGGCTTACCAGCGATTCTTTTATCGCGCTACTCGCGATGTTCGTCATGGCCGGCACCCTTTATTTTCTGAAGTATTCCGCGCGAGCGATGACCGACGTGCCATTTACGCTATTCACGCTTTGCGCGGTCTGCGCGTGGGTGCTGGCGGAAGAAAAGCCGGTCTGGTATCTGGTTGTGGGCCTGTTCACGGCAATGGCGCTCATGACCCGCGAGATGATGGGCTTCGCGCTGCTTGCAATTTTCTTTTTCGACTGGCTGGTTACGCGCCGCAGGCTGCCGGCGGGTTACATCTCGACGGCCCTCGCTATGGCGTTGCTCCCCGTTGTCCTCTGGTACGGTCACTGGATTCTCCTGTATGGCCGCCACTTCTTTGACGTGCATGCCACTTTTCTGAACAACGAAGTTTACGGCCAGTTGTCTCCTTCGTGGCGCCGGTACACCGGGGCGCCCGAATACCTGTGGATGGTCGCGAAATCCTATTGGCCATGGCTTCCATTCATGCTCACGGGCCTGATTCTGGTGATTCGCCGGCGCGACCGCGGATTGATGATTCTCGCCGTCTGGATCGGGGTCGTGTTCGTGCTCTGCTCGATTACGAAGAGCCGCGTGCTGCGCTATATGCTCCCCGCGTATCCGGCATTTGCGGCATGCGCGGCGCTGGGACTTTCGCAGCTGATCGGCGCAAAATATCTTCGCACCGGGCTGCGCATTTTAACGCCGCTGCTCGCGCTCGTGGTGCTGTGGATTGCGTTCAAACCGCCTGTGATCCTGCATGCCGACGAAATCCGCCCAATCATCTCAACCGCAAACGCTGCCACCGCCAAGGGCGAGGAGGTTACGTTTTATGACCAGGGTCAACCGCGTATCGATGAATTGAATCAGATGCTCTGGTATGGCGATCGCCTGGTCATCTTCCTGTTCGATCGGGAAATGCTGCAGGAATCGCTCCGTAACCCACGGACGCGGATCTTCATTATGGATCGCGATGCGTACCGGGATTACGTGGCTTCAAAGCTTCCCAACCGGATTTTGCGCGCCAGCGGACACCTGGTTTGCGTCCTTTTGGCCGCGCCAACGACTCAAGCGGCTGCCAACGTGACAAAATCATCTGGTACGAAGGAGGACTAGTGGCATCCATCACCAGAAGGCAGTTCGGTTCGCTCGCGGCTGTGCTGGCGACGCCGGCGAGAAAGCTTTTCGCCGCGTCCGATCACCCCGGTCTCGATCAAACGATTCGCGGCAGCATGGCGAGCCGCAAGATCCCATGCGTCGTCGCCATGGTTGCCACGCCCGACAAGATTACTTACACCGGCGCCTTCGGCAAACGCGACTCCGCCTCGGACATTGATGTTAAACCCGACTCGATCTTCTTCATCGCGTCCATGACCAAAGCCGTTACGACGACAGCGGCGATGCAACTCGTCGAGCAGGGCAAGGTGAAACTGCACGAGCCCGTCTCGAAATACCTGCCGCAGCTGGCGAAACTCGACGTACTTGCCGGCTTCGACAGCGCGGGCAAACCGATTCTCCGGCCCTGTAGGAAACCGGTTACGCTGCATCACCTCATGACTCACACGTCCGGGTTCGCATACGACACCTGGGATGCCAATATGCTGCGTTACAACATGCTCAACGGCGGTGCGTCGGGCGCTACTGTGGCGCCCCTCACGCCGCTGATTTTTGAGCCCGGCACGCGCTGGCAATATGGCACGGGGCTCGACTGGACCGGACGCCTGGTTGAAACCGTCAGCGGCCTCACCCTGGAGCAGTATTTCCAGCGCAATATCCTCCAACCGCTCGGAATGAATGACACGAGTTTCATCGTTACGGCCGATAAGTTCGACCGTGTCGTGAGCGATTACCGGCGCCAGCCGGATGGTTCGCTCAAGGAAGATCCGAGAACCCTGCCCGCCGTGCCAAAAGAATTCAACGGCGGCGGAGGCCTGAGTTCGACGGCGCCCGATTATGTTCGCTTCATGCAGATGATTCTGAATCATGGCGCCGGCCCGGGCGGCGTGCGGATTCTCCAGGCGAAGACCGTCGCGATGATGACCGCCAATCAGATCGGGCGCGTGAGCGCCGGCAAGTTGAAAACCGCACGGCCCACGATATCGAGCGACGTCGATTTTCATCCGGGTGAGACCGATGGCTTCACCTACGGATTTCTGATCAACAAGACCGGTTACAAGGGCGGACGTTCGGCTGGCAGTCTGGCGTGGGCGGGTATCGAAAACACGTTTTACTGGATCGACCCGAAGCGCTCATTGTGCGCTGTCGTCATGATGCAGTTCTTTCCGTTTGTCGATACGCAAGCTGTGGGTCTGCTCAGCGATTTCGAGAAAGCGGTATACGGGTAGCGTCGTGAGTTGAGTGGGGCGGACGCCTTCGTCCGCGCCGGACCCTTTGGTCCGGCTTCGCGACGGGCGCGAAAAGGGCTGACGGGGGCGTCAGCCGCGGTCCCGGGGGACCGCCCCACTGCAGTGACCGAGCGATTGGTCACCAGCCGCGCCGATCAGCAGAGCGCCGCCCGCGTTGTCGCAACGTGCCGGGGCGCTGCCAGGGAGAGCAATTCACCCGCGCGATGCGCACAGGTGTGGCGCGTCTGAATCGTTTCGAGGCCATCGCGGACAAGCGCCGCGCGTAAGTCCGGCCTCGCCAGCAGGAGCTTAAGCTGCGAAGTCATCTCCAGGCCGTCGAAGGCGAACAGGAAATCGCGGCCGGGACGGAACAGGTGCTCGAAATCCCGCCAGGGCGCCGAGATCAGCGGTATGCCGCAAGCCAGGGCCTCGAAAGGATGGATTGTCGGGACGGCGTCCTGCCCCGCCAGACGGGGACGGTGCGGCAGGTAAATAGTCGCGGTATAACGCGCGAATACTTCCGGCACTTTGTAATCGGGTAGCCGGCCGCCGTATTGAATTCCCGCGCCGCGAAGCTCATCGAGAACGGCGACGGGATAACCGCAACCATAAACGCACGCCTTGAGGCCGAGCGCTTTCACCGGCTCGATAAAAAATTCGCGAAGCTGGTCAATCCGCTCGTTGCCGACCCAATTGTCAATCAGGACCAGGTCGCCCTCTTTTTTTCCCCGGTCAAGCGGGCGAAACACGGCCGTATCCACCGCCTGATGCCACGTAACCGCCTCCCCGGCCCAGCCGTTGCCGAGGTAGAGATCGCGGAGCTTGTCACCACAGGTCAGAACGGCATCGTAATGAAACAGATCGCAAGCGTCGTTCCGCGGGTTGATTACCTCGCGCTGGTGTGTGTCATGAAAATACAGGCGATAGTCACGATGCCCCGCATGATGATTGCCGATCCGCCGCACGAGATCGCGTGAATTACCTTCGTGGACGATGACGATGTCGGCGGTGTCCAGAACGCCATCAAGACCCATGACTGATCGGCGGAAAAAAGCACCGTCGAGGAGCGGATATGCATGTCGGAAGTCCGCGGTCGACTGCTGGCCGGAACCCTGCAACCGGCCTGCATCTTGCCCTCCGGCGGGCGCCGCGACGATTTTCACCTGGTGGCGTCGCCGGATGAGATCGCTGGCGATACCTCGAAAAAACTGCCCGTTGTCCTGACTGCCATCTGGAACTATAGAACTGGTAAATACTATGAACTGCATGGTTTATCCCAATCCGATCTGCGGGGTGATTCGATAAGGATGCGACGATTCTAATCGTGCCGGCGAGAGACGAATGGCGCAGGACGAAGGACGATGGTCCGCAGACTTTCGTGCGAGCAAAAGGCGAGCCGAAACTGGATGGATCTGAGAAAGAGCAGCTGTGCCATCTGAGGTCATTATTGAAGCAAGGTTAATTGCGCGCAAGACCGTGAACGCCCGACTGACATTCCAGTCGTATTTAAGCATACCTTTCGATGGAATAGATGTAGCATTATTGTAAAAAATATCACAATCCGGCAAATGCCGGTTCTCCTTTTCCAGCAACTCTCTTAAGTTCGGAGGCTGGCAAGTCGATTGCTGACTCTATGCGACGTGCGCCAATGGATGAAGGACCGGTCGAAATCCAGGAAACTCGCCATAATCAGGAGAATCGCCGATATAAAGCAACAGGATCGCGCCTGTCCGCTGCCGGTTTTCGACCCGCTTTGGGCAAGCTGATGGAAATAACAGAGGAGCCGATCCGGAAATCGCAAAAGCGCGATCGCAGCTTGCCGATCGGAGCCGAAACGGAACGGGACGGCGGCGTTCACTTTCGCGTATGGGCTCCGACGCGAAAACAGGTACGCGTCGTCCTGGAATCGGGTCCGGGGTCCGCTGGCACGACAACGCTGGAGCCGGAAGCCGGCGGGTATCACTCCGCTTTCTGCCCGCGGGCGGGCGCGGGAACCCTCTACCGCTTCGAACTCGACAACGAAATCTCCCGCTATCCGGATCCCGCGTCCCGATTCCAGCCCGATGGCCCCCACGGGCCCTCGCAGGTGGTGGATCCGGGCCTGTTTGCATGGACCGACGCTTCGTGGCGCGGCGCCAGGCGTGAGGGCCAGATTATTTATGAAATGCACATTGGCACGTTCTCGCGGGAGGGCACGTGGCAGGGCGCGCGGCACGAACTGGCGGAGTTGGCCAAAGCCGGCATCACGATGATCGAGTTGATGCCGGTCGCCGATTTCCCGGGGCGCTTCGGTTGGGGCTACGACGGTGTCGACCTCTTCGCGCCAACGTGGCTCTACGGCGAACCGGACGATATGCGCTCTTTCGTCAACGAAGCGCACGGGCAGGGCATCGCCGTAATTCTCGATGTCGTTTACAACCATTTCGGGCCTGACGGCAATTACACCGCCGCATTTTCGCCCTGGTATATCAGTGACAGGCACAGGAACGACTGGGGCGACAGCATCAACTTCGACGGTGAACATTCGGAGCCTGTCCGTGAGTTCTTCCTGGCGAATGCGAAATACTGGATCAGCGAGTTCCATCTCGACGGCCTGCGTCTCGACGCCACCCAGGAGATTCACGACGATTCGCCGAGACACATTCTGGCGGATATCGGGCGAGCCGCGCGCAGGGCGGCGGGAAATCGAGATATCGTGCTGATTGCCGAGAACGAATCGCAACGAGCCATTCTGGCCCGGCCCGAGAAGGCGGGTGGCTATGGTCTCGATGCCCTGTGGAACGACGATTTTCATCACAGCGCGCTCGTGGCGCTCACGGGCCGGAACGAAGCTTATTATTCCGATTATCTGGGTAACCCGCAGGAGTTCATCTCAGCTGCGAAGTACGGTTATCTTTATCAGGGCCAGTGGTACAAGTGGCAGGGCCAGCGGCGGGGCACGCCGGCTCTCGATTTGCCTCCGTCGGCCTTCGTCAACTTTATCCAGAATCACGATCAGGTGGCCAACACGGCGCGGGGCGAACGGCCCAATTCAATTGCCACGCGCGGAAAATACCGGGCCCTCACGGCTTTGCTGCTGCTCGCGCCCGGCACGCCGATGTTATTTCAGGGTCAGGAATTCGGCGCTACCACACCCTTTCTCTACTTCTGCGACCACCGGGCGGAAATCAGCAAACAGGTGCGCGAAGGCCGGGCGAAATTTCTCTCGCAGTTCCGCAGTCTCTCTCTTCCGGAGATGCAGCCCGTCTTTGCCGATCCCGGAAATCCGCACACTTTCGAAATGTCGAAGCTCGATTTCTCCGAAAGAGACAAGAACGCCGAAGCGTACCAGTTGCATAAGGATCTGATCGCGCTGCGCCGGGATGACGCCGTTTTTTCGGATCCGAGGTATCGGGCACTCGACGGCGCGGTGCTGTCCGCGGACGCATTCGTTCTGCGCTATTTTTCGGAGTGGAACGGGCACCGTTTGCTGGTGGTCAACCTGGGAACGGATCTCTACCTCAGCCCCGGTCCCGAGCCCTTGCTTGCGCCTCTTTCCGGAAAATCGTGGCACGTAATCTGGTCCAGCGAAGATCCGAAATACGGCGGCCTCGGAACGTTTCCACCGGACACCGATGACAACTGGCGAATTCCCGGCAATTCGGCCGTCGCGTTCAGCTCGGAGCCGCCGCGTGACTGACGCGGCCGCGGAGCCGAAACGTATCCTGACCGTTCTCTCCGCCACCGATGGCTCGATGGATCCGCATCTCAGCCAGGAGTGGCTGGTCACAAACGGCCTCGGCGGTTATGCCTCCGGAACCGTTCTCGGACCCATCACGCGGCGCTATCACGGACTGCTGATCGCGGCGTTGCCCAACCCTTTCGGGCGGTTCATGATGCTGCACGGGCTTTCGGAGCGTTTCCGGATGCCCGGCAACGGGGTCGCTTTCGCGGGTCCGCGCGATTTCGTCGGCACGAGCGGCGGGACCTTACTCACGCCCGTCGAGTTCCGGCTGGAATGCGGGCTCCCGGTTTGGGTCTACGACCTTTGGGGCTGCCGGATCGAGAAGCGCGTTCTGCTGCCCTACAAGCAAAATACCGTCCACGTCGAATACCACTACGTACGGGGCTCGGGCGCCATGCGGCTCGGCCTCCGGCCCGGGCTGCAACTACGCAATCACGATGCTCGCGTCGATTCCGCGGCCGGAATGCGTTATGTCCTGAACGCCGTCGACTACCGTTTCGAGATGTCGGCCAGCTCCGATCTGCCGATGCTCCGAATGAGGACTACGCCGACGACCGGGTTCACGTACGACCCGAAGACTGTTGAAATCGACTATCTTTTCGAGAAGCATCGTGGCTATGCCTTCGAAGGCGCATTGTGGAGTCCCGGATACTTTCGCGCCGACCTGGAGCCGGGCTCGGTTATCACGCTGACGGCTTCCACCGAACCCTGGGAAATTATCGAGGCGCTTCCCTATGAAGAAGTGCGCGCGGCCGAATTGTCCCGGCGCCGCTCGCTGGTTCTTAAGGCTCCCTGTCAGGTTTGCGGGGGAATTTTTCCGGAACTCGTACTTGCCGCCGATCAGTTCCTGATCACCCCCGCGGGCCGTAGCGAAGACGCCGCCCGCGCGCGCGCCTCGGGCGACGAACCTCTGACTGTGATTGCCGGTTATCACTGGTTCACCGACTGGGGCCGGGACACCATGATCAGCCTCGAAGGGCTGACGCTGGTTACCGGCCGCCATGAGGAGGCCCGCTGGATCCTGCGCACTTTTGCGCACTACGTCCGCGATGGTCTGATCCCGAATATGTTTCCCGAAGGTGAGAAGCAGGGCCTGTATCATACCGCGGACGCGAGCCTGTGGTTTTTCCATGCGGTCTCGCGTTACCTCGACGCAACGGGCGACAGGATTACGCTTCAGATCATCCTGCCCAAGCTGTACGAAATCGCCGATGCTCATATCGAAGGGACCCGGTTCGGTATCCATGTCGATCCGAAGGACGGTCTCCTGGCTCAGGGGCAGGAAGGCTATCAGCTCACCTGGATGGATGCCAAGGTGGATGACTGGGTGGTAACTCCGCGGCGCGGCAAGGCGGTTGAGATCAACGCGCTCTGGTACAACGCACTTTGCCTCTTGAGTAAATGGACCGGCGAGGAGGGGTCCGCATCACGTGCGGAACTCTACCGGGACCATGCGCAGCGCGCGCGCGAATCGTTCAACGCAAAGTTCTGGAACCCGGACCGGCAATTCCTGTTCGATGTTGTCGACGGCGCATCGGGCGGCGGGCCGCCCGGCAACGACCCCGCGTGCCGGCCGAATCAGCTTTTCGCGATCTCGCTCGAAAATCCGGTGCTCGATGCAGTCGCGCTGGGCGGCCTGTGGTCGATGCGGCAACCAGGTTTCTGCTTACACCGGTCGGATTACGCTCGCTTGCGCCCGGCGAACCGGACTATAAGCAGCGCTACGACGGCGATCTGCGATCGCGCGATGCCGCTTATCACCAGGGCTCGGTCTGGGGCTGGCTGATCGGACCGTATATCGACGCGCTGGCGCGGGTTCATCCGGAGCGTTGCGGCACGGACTTGCTGAGCGGGTTTGCCGCGCACCTCGATCAGGCGTGCGTCGGATCCATCAGCGAGATCTTCGACGCCGAGCAGCCGCACACGCCCCGTGCCTGCATCGCGCAGGCGTGGAGCGTGGCGGAAGTGGTGCGCTGCTTTGTCAAACTGTCAGGAACCAACCAGTCCTGAGTTATCGAAACTCCTGAGTAACTATCGAGTCATGGCTTAGCAAAACTCTCAGTAACCAGCCAGTACTGACGCAAGTGGGGCAGACGCCCTCGTCTGCGCCGGACCCATGGTCCGGCTTCGCGACCGGCAGAAAAAAGCTGACGAACTTCCAACTCAGCGCACAAGCAAAGCGACCGGGAACCTGCGGAACAAGCTCGACAATAACGCCGGGCTATCGGCAATCTCATCGCCGGTCAATACGTTTCGCCATGTGTCTCCGGAAGGCAAATCGACGGCGGTTTCGCCCCATCCGCAGATGTCCCTTGCGGATCGCGGAACAATAACGGCAACTTCGCCGCGTGAAAAGGCGACTACATCGTCCTGCGCTTCGCCTGTAACAGGCAGCGGCGCATAGGATCCGAGTCTGTCTCGAACGCTTAACGCCTGCTTCAAAACCCACAACTTGGGAAGCCCTTCGTCCATCCGTTCCATGATTTCTTCCACGCTCATCGGCTTTAACGCTCCGGCCAGCTCGTTGCTCAGTCGCCGGCGCAAGTCGAAATCCACCGGACGCCGGTTATCCGGATCCACCAGACTCAAGTCCCAGATCTCGCTCCCCTGGTATGTATCCGGAATGCCCGGCGCGGTAAGTTTCAAGAGCGTCTGCGCGAGCGATGTTACACGCCCGGGAAACACCAGCGGTTCGATGAATGCGCGCGCGTCCGCCAGAAACTCGCAATTGGCCATGATGCCCTCGACGAAGCGCTCCAGAGCCTTTTCGAATTCGGCGTCCGGGTTCGTCCAGCGACGTTCGCCTCTTCGCCTCGCGAGCGGCTTTGAGCATGTATGCCTTCAGGCGATCCGCATCGATCGGCCACGCTCCGACCAGCGTTTGATAGAGAAGGTATTCGGTGTTACGGTCAGGCAGTCCTCCGGTCTTCAATGGCTCATTCCGAACGGCCCATCGCAGCACGGTTTCGGACCAGAGTCCGGGCATTCGCGGAAAGCAGGCTGATTCGGGTGCGCACGTCTTCGCCACGCTTCGTATCGTGCGTGGAAGAAGCCAGCATCGTTTGCGGCCAGTCGCGTTCGATGCGGTGACACCACGCATGGAACTCCGCCGTTGAAACCCCGAATCGTCCGGGGTCGCCACCGACTTCATTCAGCGAGATCAGGCGGTTGAAGTTGTAAAACGCGGTGTCCTCGACCCCCTTGGCCATCGCCGGTCCCGTGAACTGCTGAAACTGCATCACGAATTCCGACTCCAGTTCCCCGCGCGTCTCGAGCACCAGAATGGACCGCAGAAAGTCGATCAGCCCGGGATCGAGATCGGGACGCCGCGACTTCACCAGCGCCAGCGCCTGGTCGATATAAATCACATCCTGTTCCGAACATTGCCCTTGTTCCGCTCTGACATAAGTCCGATAAACAGGGAAGCAGCAGACGGCTTCGCGCAACGCATGGTGAATCTCATGCCGCGTAAAATCGCGGTTGTCGCGATGGCGCTCGCAGATATCGACAAAGATCGCCGTCAATCGATTCAGGTCGCTGCCGAGAATGTCGCGAAGCACGCGCTCTTTCGATTTGAGAACGACCTCCTGCCACGAATCGGTCTCTCCGGTGAACTCCTGGTAAAAACGAGTCAGCGGCTCTTCGCCCCGCGGGTCCACGAACAGGCCCGCGGCGATATTGAGAAAGTCGTAGCCCGTAGTGCCCGAGACCTTCCACGTGTTCCTCAGGGTCTCGCCTGGCTCCAGAATCTTCTCCGCCACGATCCACGCGCGCGGAGCCGCGTTGTGCAGCCGCTCGAAATAAGCTTCGGGATCGCGCAGGCCGTCGGGATGATCCACACGGAGCCCGTCCAGCACGCCGTCGCGCACCCACTCGAGCGGCAGGCGGTGAGTCTCGTCGAAGACATGCTGCCGCTCCATCCGCAGCCCGACCAGGCTGTTCACGTCGAAGAATCTCCGATAACCCAGATCCCGCGACGCGGTCTTCCAGAAGGAAAGCCGGTAATTCTGCCTTTCCAGTAATTCGTCAAGCGCGTCCGGATCCGGTTGAGAAGCTCGACCCGGCGGTCGATCGCGGACGCAACTTCCGCGGACTCGGCGTAAAGGCGGTTCAGCAGGCTGCGGATCACCTCCTTGTCGCGATGACGCTCCGCGGCGCGCGCGACGTCCGTGTCGTCGGCGTGGGGAAGACGGGAGAGCGAATCCGCCAGAAATGCCAGATAATCGTGGTGAATGTCGCTCGCGGCCGCGGCGAGAAGCGGCGCCATCGCCCGCGGCGCCGGCGGGAAAACGTGATTCTCATAGCGAATCACGAAGCGGCCTGCCTCCCGCTGCAGCCGGATTTTTCCGGCTGAAAGGATTCGGCCGTAGTGATCGCCGAGCACAGGCGCAAGAATCTTGTTGCGAAGCTTCTCCTCCGGCGATTGCCAGCCAATATCAAAGTAAGACGCGTAGGCGCTCGAAGGGCCGTTTTCGAGAACATCCCACCACCACGAGTTCCCGCGGGCGATCGCCATGTGGTTGGGAACGATATCCAATACCTGCCCCAGCCCGGTTTCTTTCAGGCGGGCAAGGAATCGCGCATGAGCTGCCGCGCCTCCCAGTTCGTCGTTCACTCGCCCCGGATCGACGACATCGTAGCCGTGCGTGCTCCCGGGCGCCGCCTGCAAATAGGGCGAGCAATAAACGTGAGTGATTCCGAGCGACTTGAGATAGCCGCACACTTCGGCGGCATCGTCGAATCCGAATCCGGCGTGGAGCTGCAGGCGGTAGGTTGCGCCGATCTCAGGCATCGTTTTCACGCATCGTTCTCTCTAGCGGCTCAGAAGGATATGCGTCAGACCCGAAAGACTTACCGAGCCGCGGGTCTCACCAGGCGGTAACGCAAGGAGCTTCTTCAGCACCCCGCCAGGCTTTCCTCGCGCAACACCTGCTTCCACACCGCGACCGAACGCGACATCAGATCGAAGTCGAATCCAGGATCGCGCATCAGAGTTTCGGAGGGGCCGCTTTCGCGCGTGTCAAAACACAGTTCCCAGATGATCTCGCGATGGCTCACCTGGGGCAGGCGGAAGCACACGTCTTCATGATGCGCGTTGATCAGGATCAGAAATGTATCGTCCCGAATCGGTTCTCCCGCGCCGTTGACATCATCGAGGACCTCGCCCGAGAGGCGCACCCCGAGCGCTCGAATCCAGCCGGCATTCCACTCGTCCTCGGTCATCTGCTCGCCGTCGGGACGAAGCCAGGTGATGTCCTGAACCTTCCCGCCCGCGATCTCGACGCCGGGTACGCGCGCAGGGTCGATCGGCCGGTCCTGAAAGAACTTCCGGCGATGGAGGTTGGGATGCTCGCGCCGAAAACAGATCAGGCGCTGCGTGAACTGCACCAGCTCCTTGCGCCAGTCGTCGAGGTTCCAGTCGTACCAGGAAATCTCGTTGTCCTGCGCGTAGCCGTTATTGTTTCCCTGTTGCGTGCGGCCCATCTCGTCGCCGCCGCAGATCATCGGAACACCCTGCGAAAGCAGCAGCGTCACCAGAAAATTGCGTATCTGGCGCTGGCGTAAATCGTTCACCCTGGGGTCGTCGCTCGGCCCTTCGGCGCCGTGATTCCACGAGTGATTATCATTGGTGCCGTCGCGATTCTCCTCGCCGTTGGCCTCGTTGTGTTTCGCGTCGTAGCTCACCAGGTCGAGCAGCGTGAACCCGTCGTGCGCCGTGATGAAGTTGATACTCGCCGACGGATGCCGGCCGTCGCGCTGGTACAGATCGCTCGAACCGGTGAGCCGATAGCCCAGCTCCGCGAGTTGGCCGCCGTCGCCTTTCCAGTAGCGGCGCACCGTGTCGCGATACTTGCCGTTCCATTCCGCCCACAACGCCGGAAACTTGCCCACCTGATAGCCGCCGTCGCCCACATCCCACGGCTCCGCGATCAGCTTCACCTGCGAAATCACGGGATCCTGATTGATGATGTCGAAGAAGGCCGACAGGCGATCCACGTCGTGCAACTCGCGCGCCAGCGCCGAGGCGAGATCGAAGCGGAAGCCGTCGACGTGCATTTCGAGCACCCAGTAACGCAGGCTGTCCATCACCAGCTTCAGAACCTGAGGATGCCGGACGTTCAGGGTGTTGCCGGTGCCGGTGTAATCCATGTAGTATCGCGGATTCTCCGTAAGCCGGTAGTAAATGGGATTATCGATGCCGCTGAAACTCAGTGTCGGACCCAGGTGGTTGCCTTCGGCGGTGTGGTTGTAGACAACGTCGAGAATGACTTCGATTCCCGCCCGGTGCAGGTTCTTCACCATCGACTTGAACTCGCCCACCTGCTCGCCGCCGATCGCCGAAGCTTGAGTAACGCGCTTCGGGCGAGAAGAAGTTAATCGTGTTGTAACCCCAGTAATTCCTCAGACCCTTTCGAACCAGATATTCGTCGTCGAGAAACGCATGGACAGGCATCAACTCGACCGCGGTCACACCGAGTTTCTTCAGGTACTCGATAACGGTCGGAAATGCAAGTCCGGCGTAAGTCCCGCGCAAACTCTCGGGGACCTCGGGATGTTGTGCGGTAATTCCCTTTACGTGGGTTTCGTAAATTACGGTGTCGTGAAACGGCGTACCCGGAGGACGGTCGTTTTCCCAATCGAAGTGTGACGCTGTGACGACCGATTTCGGAACCCCCCATGCGCTGTCCTCCTGATCGATCACGCTGTCGTCGGAGCCCTTTTTGTAAGCAAACACCGGAGCGTCCCAGTTCACTTGCCCGGAAAGAGCCCGCGCATACGGATCGATCAGCAGCTTTCTGCAGTTGAAGCGCTTGCCCTGATCGGGATCGTAGGCGCCGCACAGACGATAACCGTAAAGCTGCCCGGGCTTGATACCCGGCAGATAGCAATGCCAGACACTCCCGGTAGATTCCCTCAGGCTGTACGTCTCAGACGCCTCGCCGTTGTTCTCTTCAAACAGGCAGAGTTCGACGCCCGTAGCGCCCTCTGAGTAAATGGAAAAATTGACGCCAATTCCGTCCCAGGTAGCGCCCTGCGGATACGGCTTCCCCGGAAGTAGTTTTCTCATCGATCCTGCCTATTCTCGCATTGGAAGTCCGTAACCGGCAGCAATTCAGGGATTTCATCTGTGTCAAAACTCCTGTTCCGATTGACCCTCGCCATGGTCGATCCACCTCTGGACATTCACTTGCTGCACTTACTTCCGACAGTGAAAAAACGACTGGAGAATTCCTGAATGGCAAAGACTGTTGCGGATTTGCTCGTGGAACGACTGATTGACTGGAAAGTGGAAGTGATCTTCGGTTTCCCCGGCGACGGCGTGAACGGAATATTTGGCGCCCTTCGAACCTGTAAAGACAAGATACGCTTTATTCAAGTCCGTCATGAGGAGGCCGCGGCCTTCGCCGCCTGCGGTTATGCGAAGTTCACCGGACGGTTGGGCGTGTGCATCGCGACGTCAGGCCCGGGCGGAATCCACCTTCTCAACGGCCTTTACGACGCGAAATGCGACGGGCAGCCGGTTCTCGCTATTACCGGCCACACGTTTCATGATCTGATCGGTACTCACTACCAGCAGGACGTCGATCTCGACAAAGTGTTCATGGATGTCGCGGCCTATAACCAGCGCGTCATGGGACCGGCGCATGTCGTTAATGTCGTCGACGAAGCAGTAAAGACCGCCATGGCGCGGCGCACCGTCGCGCACATCCTGATTCCGAAGGACATCCAGGACTGGCCCGAGTCGAAAAATACGCGCTCTTCGGCGAACATTCCGGATCACAGCGGTGACCTGTATGCATATGCGCGTCCGGTCCAGACATCCGCCGCCCTGCAACAGGCTGCCGACTTCATCAATGGCGGCAAGAAGGTTGCGATGCTGGTTGGCCGCGGCTGCCTGAACGCGCGTGAAGAGGTTCTGGAATTAGCCGACCTTGCCGCCGCGCCTGTGGCGAAGGCGCTTCTGGGAAAGGCAGTCATACCGGATCGGAGTCCGTACTCGACCGGTGGAATCGGCCTTCTGGGAACGGCGCCCTCACAGGATGCATTGCAGGAATGTGACACGTTCATCATGGCCGGCACCAGCTTCCCCTATATGGAATTTCTCCCGAAGCCCGGCAAAGCGAAGTCGATTCAGATCGATATCGACCCCGAGCGGATTGGCCTGCGGCATCCGGCGGATGTGGGTCTGGTGGGCGATTGCCGAAGCGTGCTTCGGGCTTTGATTCCTCTCATTCAGCGCAAGACGGACCGGGAGTTTCTCGAGAAGTCCCAGAAGCGCATGGAAGTCTGGAACAAGTTGATGGAAGAACGCGGCACTCGGCCCGATATGCCGATGAAGCCGCAGGTTGTTACTTACCACCTCAACAAGCTGCTGAACGACGATGCGATTGTAACCTCGGACAGCGGCACCATAGCAACCTGGACTGCCCGCTACATCGAAATGCGCGGGGAGATGAAGTTCTCGTTGTCGGGGCTGCTCGCAACCATGGCCAATGGTCTTCCTTACGCCATCGGAGCCTCGATAGCCTTCCCCGGCCGTCAGGTTGTCTGCGTCGTTGGCGACGGCGGCCTGACAATGCTCATGGGTGAAATCGCAACGCTGGTCAAATACAAACTTCCCGTCAAAGTCATCGTCATTAAGAACAACGTTCTGGGAGAGATCAAATGGGAACAGCTTGTCATGGAAGCCGAACCGGAATACGGCGTCGAGCTTGAACCCATCGATTTCGCCGGCGTCGCCCGATGTTGCGGTGCGGCTGGCTTCACTATTGAACGCCCGGAAGATGCCGAAAGTATTCTGCGCCAGGCTCTCGCCCACCCCGGACCCGCGATCGTCGAAGCCGTGGTGGATCCGAACGAACCGCCGCTGCCTGGCAATATAAGCGCCGAGCAGACCTTGCACTTTGCCGAAGCTTTAACCAAAGGCGAGAAAGACCGGTGGAAGATTGTCAAGACCGTTCTCGAAGACAAGATCAGAGAAGTCGTTTGATGCAAACCCCAACCAGTGTGGGGCCAGGGCTTCCGCTCGGCGCGGAGCTTTATGTCAGAGCCGGTAGCACCGGCGATCTTTGTCGCCGGTGTTCTTCAGCAGGGGAGCGTGGCCCGTGTTATTTCGTGACGAGCCCGTAGCCGAGCTCTCAAGGGAAAATAAATGCCAAAATTTCGAGGAACCAGGAGCGCCTTTGGCGCACCGGGGGCCGATCCGCGCTGGAGTCCCGCCGCAAAGCAGGGAATCGGAACATCGTCGGCTCTGGAGAGCCGGGTCTGGTTCACGCTCTGGAACGGAACACTGACGGAAATCTACTATCCCAATGTCGATCAACCCCAGGTGCGGGATGTCGAGTTCTTATTCGTCACAGGAGACGATCTCCTTGAAGAGAAACGCGATCTGGAGCACGAGGTTGAACGAATCGGACCTTCTCAAGGCTATCGAATCACCTCCAGTGACCCGGCTGGCCGCTTCACTTGCGCGAAGGAAATCATCGCCGATCCCCGCAACGCATCCATTCTGATGCGGACGGAAGTGCAAGGGGACGATTCGCTCCTCAAAGACCTTCGCTTATACCTGCTGTGCGCTCCGCATCTCGAAGTAGGCGGCGAAGCCAACAACGCGTTCGTGATTGAGGTCAGCGGCCGCCAACTTCTCGCTGCCCAAAAGAAAGATCGCTGGATGGTCGTGGGCGCGTCCTGCCCTTTCAAAACGCTCTCCTGCGGTTACGTCGGGAAAAGCGATGGATACACAGACCTGAAGGCCAATCATAAGATGACCTTCGATTTCGACGAAGCGAAGAACGGAAATGTCGCTCTCATCGGAGAACTGGATCTCACCGTCTCACGGACCTTCACGGTTTCGATCTCATTCGGCGAGACCATGGCCAGCGCCACATCCACTTTTCTGCAGAGCCTGGGACGCGACTTCCTTACGCAGCGCCGCCTGTTCGTCGAACTCTGGCGGGATCTCGTTCAGAACCGCAGGCCTCTCGAAACGGCAAGCTGCGATGGCGGCCGGCTCTATCGTTCCAGTTACAACGTTCTCCTTACTCACGAAGACAAGATCTATCAGGGCGCATTTGTCGCATCGCTGACCATTCCCTGGGGCGAGGTCCGCAACGACGAGGAAGGCAAGGGTGGTTATCACCTGGTATGGACGCGCGACATGGTCCAGACCGCCATGGGTCTGCTGGCGGCCGGTAACACCGACGCGCCCGTCCGCGTATTAATTTACCTGGCGGCGCGCCAGCAGGAAGACGGTGGCTTTACCCAGAATTTTCAGGTTGATGGGAAGTCCTTTCGCCATGGCGCCCAACTGGATGAGATCGCTTTCCCGGTCATATTGGCCGGCCGGCTGCGTCGGGAGGGTCTGCTCGCCAACTTCGACGCCGGAACGATGGTCCGGCGCGCAATCAACTGTCTTCTGTTGAGTGGCCCCGTGACTGGCGAGGAAAGATGGGAAGAGGCCGGCGGCTACTCGCCCTCAACCCTTGCGGCGATTATTGCGGCATGTGTCTGCGCCGCCGCTTTCGAGGGAGAGCAGGGGCAATCGAACACCGCCGCTTTCCTGGAAAGTTACGCCGACTTCCTGGCCGCTCATCTCAAAGAATGGACCGTTACTTCAAAGGGATATTTTGCACGCCTCAATCCCGCCAGACCGGGTGAAGTGGCCTCACCGGGCGCGGTGGATCGGGCCAGCATCACGTTGACAAGTCAGCCGCCGGGCCATTCCGGCGTGTTTCGGGCTGCGGAAATTGTGGATGCGGGATTTCTTCAGCTTGTCCGGTACGGAATCCTGGCGCCCGATGACCCGCTCATTCTGAGGAGCCTTCGAGAGGTAGACGAAAAGCTCAGGATGACAACCCCCGCCGGGCCGTGCTGGCGCCGCTACAACCATGACGGCTACGGACAACGCCCCGACGGAGGAGCCTACGACAAGTGGGGAAAGGGTCGGTCGTGGCCCTTACTCGCGGGCGAGCGGGCTCATTATGAGCTCGCCGCGGGCAAAGACTGCGAAGCGCTGGTCCAGGCTATGGAAGCGTTCTCCGGGCCCACGCACCTGCTGCCCGAGCAGATCTGGGACGAGGCGGATCTGCCTCAGGCCGGCATGCGTTGCGGCGGCCCCACCGGCTCCGCCGCGCCTCTTTGCTGGGCTCACTCCGAATACCTGCGGTTGCTGCGATCTCGCGACGACGGAAAGGTTTTCGACCTGATTCCGGAAGTCGCCCGGCGATACGGGAAGAAACCGCTGGAGAGCCGGATCGAGTTCTGGTTGTCGCAGCATCCACTCTCGGAAGTAAAACCGGATTGCGTCGTCCGCATCTGCGCGCCGGAAGCCTTCTCGCTGCGCTGGACCAGCGATAACTGGGTCTCCTCGAGGAACGATGCGTCAACCGCGAGTGGTATCGGAGCCGAGTTTGTGGATCTCCCCGCATCCGCCGCCAAAGACGGTGTCGAGTTCACCTTCTTCTGGAAAGCGCGTGATCGATGGGAGGGAAGGAATTATGAGGTGAAGGCGAAAGATGAATAATGCGGCGGAGTCGAAGGTAGTCGTTGTTACGGGCGCGTCCGCCGGCGTGGGACGAGCGGTCGTACAGCAGTTTGCGCGCGAAGGCGCCAGAATCGGACTGATTGCGCGCGGGCGCGATCGGCTCGAAGCGGCCAGACAGGACGTCGAGCGGGCAGGCGGCGGCGCAATCGTCTTGCAGGCGGATGTCTCCAACGCGGACGAGGTTGCAAATGCGGCAGCGCAGGTGGAGCGCGAATTCGGCCCGATTGATGTGTGGGTGAACAACGCGATGACCACGATCTTCGCGCCGTTCCACCAGATCACTCCGGCCGAGTTCAAGCGCGCCACCGACGTTACGTATCTCGGGTGCGTATATGGCACGATGGCGGCGCTGAAACACATGCAAAAGCGCGATCGCGGAACCATCGTGCAGGTGGGTTCCGCGCTCGCGTACCGTTCGATTCCGCTGCAATCCGCCTATTGTGGGGCGAAGCATGCGATCGTCGGATTCACGGATTCCATACGTTCCGAACTGATCCACCGGAAGAGCGAAATTCACATTACGGTGGTGCATCTCCCGGCGATGAATACGCCGCAGTTCAGCTGGTGCCGGACGAGGCTCCCGCGCCATCCGCAGCCGGTTCCTCCCATTTTTCAGCCCGAGGTGGCCGCGCGCGCCATTGTGTGGGCCTCGAAGCATAAGCGGCGTGAAGTTTACGTTGCGTGGCCAACCGTCAAAGCGATTTACGGGCAGATGATCGCGCCCGGGTATGCCGACAGGTATCTGGCAAAATTTGCCTGGGACGGTCAGGAAACGGATCAGCCCGTGATGCCGGACCGACCGGACGACCTGTTCAAACCGGCGGCCGGAGACTATGGCGCACACGGGATCTTCGATAGGCGCGCCAGCAGTATCAGTCCGTTCAGCTGGATGGATCTGCATCGCGGCATCGTAGGTCTGGGAGCCGCCGCCATTGCGATCGCCGGGACACTGCTGGTCCGTAGCGCGAAAGGCAATCCTGCGGCATGAAGTCCCTCGTTCCCGCAATTCTGACTGCCGACGTCAAGCTGCGCGAGGGACGATTTCAACGCTGGCTGTCTCTGATAGCCGGTCTGTCGAGCGCGCTGAGCGGCCTTGAAGTAGCCTATGAGCACTACAAGGGAAGCTATAGCCGTCGGATTATGTATACGCCGGTGATCCTGAGCGCGACTCTGACTGGCGCGGGCCTTGCGGGCTTTGCCAGCCGCAAGGCCGCGGTTACCGTGTTGCGCGGTACGTCCCTCGTGACCCTCGCCGACAGCCTCATCGGGTTTTATTTCCACGTGCGCGGTGTCGAACGCAAACCCGGCGGATGGCGGCTTCCCCTGAACGAATATCGTGATGGGGCCACCCATCTTCGCGCCGCTCCTGTTCGGCGTTTCGGCTTATCTCGGTCTGATTGCGTCTTTTCTTCGGCGCGATGAAGATCGCGACGATCTGCTGCTTCCAAAACCGGCGCACGCCTCTCATTGGCTGGCTCGCGCCGGCCACGCTCCCGAACGCATCACATGGGAACAGGATCTGCGCGAAGGGCGATTCCAGAGACATCTGGCCGTCGCTACCGCCGCCTCCGCATTCTTCAGCGGGTTCGAAGCGTGGTACTCGCATTACAAGAACAACTTCCGCTATAAGGCGCAATGGACTCCGGTCATCATTGCGCCGCTCCTGATGGCAGCCGCAATCGGAGGGGCGAGGAATAAGAAAACGGCGCACACCCTGCTTCCGGCCGTGTCCGCATTGGCGCTGGCCGATGGAGCCGTCGGCGCCTTTTATCATGCGCGAGGGATTGCTCGTCGTCCCGGCGGATTGCAAAAGCCGGTTTACAACGTAATCTACGGCCCGCCCCTATTTGCGCCGCTCCTGTTTGCCGCTTGCGGTTTTCTCGGTTTACTCGCGAGCGTGCTGCGCAGAGAGAAGAAGTCATGACCCGCGCTCAACCAGGTTATTATCCCGGTTTTCGCACTCTCGATCAGCGGAAATTCTGGGATGCAAAAACGCGGGAGGTCATTCTCGATCGCGTCAACAACGTGCCTCCGATTCGCTTCTTCAGCGAAGGCGAGGCGCGCCTCATGGAGGCCATCTGCCGCCACATCATCCCTCAGGACGACCGCGACGAGCAGCACTCGCATTCCGATTGTGCCGTGGATCGACAAACGGCTCTTCGACGACTCCCACGATGGCTATCGTTTCGAAGACATGCCGCCCGATCGCGAAGCATACCGTCTCGGCATGCAGGCCATCGACGAAATCTCGCGCCATCTCCACGGCCGCGTTTCCTCGAGATTGACGACAAGGCGCAGGATGAACTGCTCGAATCGCTGCACGATGGCGATCCGCCCGCCGGGAAGGAAATCTGGAAGCGCATGCCCGTCGAGCGATTCTGGATGCTCCTGGTGCAGGATTGCGTCGAGGCCTACTACTCGCATCCCTTCGCATGGGACGAAATCGGTTTCGGCGGCCCCGCCTATCCGCGCGGGTACATGCGTCTCGAAAGAGGCGAAGCGGAGCCCTGGGAAGTTGAAGAGCAGCGTTACGAGTGGACAGCTCCCGAAACTTCCGTCTCGGACCGCTTCACGCCCGTCGGAGGCAAAGACGAGCATCACGGCGGCCCGCAGGGAGGTACGCATTGAACGCTCGCCCGCACCGCCTCGGCGCAATGCAGACGATCGACACTCCGATGCGCCGGTTCAGTCCGGACGAAGAGGTGGATTACGCGATCGTCGGCGTAGGCGCGGGCGGCGGCGTGCTGCTGCAGCGGCTGGCGCGCGCGGGTTTTCGCGTGGTCGGGTTCGATGCGGGCCCTTTCTGGGATACCGAAGCGCGATTGGGTGAGCGACGAAAAGGGCTCGCACAATCTTTACTGGAACGACAAAAGAATCACGGGCGGCGAAAACCCGCTCGCGTTGGGCGCAAACAACAGCGGCAAGGGCGTTGGCGGAAGCACGGTCCATTGGGCGTCCTTCACGCCGCGATTTCATCCCTCCGATTTCCGCGTTTACTCGCGGGACGGAGTGGGCGCCGACTGGCCGATCTCTTACTGGGATCTCAAACCCTACTACGAACTGATGGAGCGGGAGTTGCCGGTCGCCGGACCCTCTTACTATCCGTGGGGCGATCCGCACGGTTATCCTTACGGTCCGCATCCCATGGGCGGCGTCGGCGACGCCCTGATTTCCGGCTGTACAAAACTCGGAATCGGAGTCAGCGCCGGAGGTCCCGTTGCGATCCTGAGCGGCTCGCGCGCCGACCGGCCTCATTGCATCTATCGCGGGTTCTGCATTCAGGGCTGCAAGGTCGGGGCCAAGGCCAGCACGCTGATTACGCATGTTCCCGATGCGATCGCGAACGGCGCCGAGATTCGCGGCCAACTGCATGGTTTCGCGAATTCATCTGGGACAAAACCGCCGCGTCACCGGCGTCAGTTACTTCGATCACGACGGCCGCGAGCACTTTCAGAAGGCGAAAGCGGTGGTGGTTGCGGGCTACGCGATCGAGACGCCCACGGCTGCTGCTGAATTCCGCTTGCCCGGGCTTCGAAAACGGCCTGGCGAACTCGAGCGATTGCGTCGGGCGTTATCTGATGGCGCAGGCCGGCAATGTGGTGCTCGGGCGATTCGAAGAACTGGTGCGAATGTACAAAGCGCCGCCCGCCCACGCGCTGACCGAGGAGTTCTACGAAACGGATCCGAAGCGCGATTTCGCCCGCGGCTTCGCCATTCAGACGGTGGGACCGTTGCCCATCGCCTTCGCCAAACAGATGATGATGGCGAAAGGCGCGTGGGGATGGGGCTTGCGCCGCATCATGATGGACTACAACCACTGGGCCGCATTCGGGCTTCTGGGCGAGATTCTGCCGAATAAGGACAATCGTGTCGAGTTGGCCGCGGAAAAAGACCAGTGGGGAATTCCAGTCGCGAAAGTGACCTTCAACCTCTATGACAACGACAAAAAGCTGATCGAGTTCGCGAAGAAGAAGACGATGGATGTGATGTGGGCGGCCGGCGCCCAGGAAGTCGTGCAGGAAGCGCGTTACGCGCACCTGGTGGGCGCATGCCGCATGGGCATCGATCCCGAAACCTCGGTGATCGACGGCTTCGGACGTACCCATGACATCGCCAATCTGTTCGTTTGTGACGGCAGCGTGATGCCGACGCAGGGGTCCGCGAATCCAGGCCTGACGATCATGGCGATCGCCGCGCGAACCGCCGATTACCTGATCGCCCAGGGCGCGACGATCTTCAACAGCGACCGGCGCGCCGCGATGGCGCCGAGAATCCGGTGCGATCTTTCGCCGCCGGATACGTGGGGACACGGAGTGCCCACGCTATGAGCATGCAAACAGGTCACAATGGAAAAGTCTCAGTCCGGCCTTCACGGTTCCCACGAAATCTCCGGAATCGGACGGCACTCTTGAGTGGGACTCGACGACGATCGTGGTTGTGAACGTCAAGGCGGGCGGGAAGAAGGCATTGGTTACTCCTATGCGGACGTAGCGACGGCGCATCTGATCGAGCAAACGCTCGCGCCGAAGATCCTCGGATGTGACGCCTTTGCAATCGGAAACGCATGGCAAATCATGATTCAGGCGATTCGCAATCTGGGCCGGCCCGGAATTTCTTCCATGGCCATCGCCGCGGTCGACAACGCTCTCTGGGATCTGAAAGCCCAGTGCTGAATGTTTCGGTCGCCGCGCTGCTCCCGATGGTTCACGCGGAGGTAATGGCATACGGCAGCGGAGGGTTCACCTCTTACACGGATCAGGAACTGCTGGACCAGATGACCGGATGGGCGGAAAGCGGTCTGCACGCCGTGAAGATGAAAATCGGCCGCGATGCCGGCGCGGATGTGAAGCGCGTGAAACTAGTTCGCGAAGCGATCGGTCCCGATGTCGCCTTGTTCGTCGACGCAAACGGCGCATACTCGCGGAAGCAGGCGCTTGGTCAGGCGCAGCGCTTTGCCGAATGCGGAGTGACGTGGTTTGAGGAACCGGTTTCTTCCGACGACCTCGAAGGCTTGCGCCTCATTCGGGACTCGGCCCCGGCGGGAATGACGATCGCGGCGGGCGAGTACGGTTACGACCCCTGTACTTCCGGCGAATGTTCTACGCCGAAGCCGTTGATGTGCAGCAGGCGGATGCCACACGCTGCGCCGGCATCACCGGCTTCCTGCAGGCCGACGCGCTGTGCAGCGGATACTCGATGCCTCTCTCGGCTCATACTGCGCCCTCCGTTCACGCCCACGCCTGTTGCGCGGCGCAGCGGGCCATCAATACCGAATACTTCTTCGATCACGTTAGAATCGAGAAAATGGCCTTCGACGGCGCGATTGAAGCAAAGGGCGGCATGTTGCGGCCCGATCTCTCCAGACCGGGCTTCGGCCTCGTCTGGAAGACCCAGGATATGGCGCCTCACCAAAGGTATGGCACGTAACTCCTCCGAACTCAACGCACACCCTTCCGAACTCCTTCCGAGCGACGGACCCGGCAGGGCCGGGCCAAAAAGCCAAGCAACTCGAGAGTTGCTTGGGAGCCGCGACCGGAAGGGAGCGTTCTACGTCGATTGCGAAAACGTTCTAATGATTATTAGCCCCAAAACCCCCGGAAACCGGCCCGACATAAGCCAGCAGCCTTCCGGCGGTAATGGCCCCAAACCAGCAAAACAACGAAATCAGAGCCAGCCGCTTCGCCGACCCGGGCAATGGCTCATTATCCAGTTGGGGATCGGCAAAAACAGACTTCCGCATGAAATAGAGAATCCCCACCGCGCTAAAAACGAAAACCATCTTAAGCCAGAAGTCGGGGTTATAGAGCTTGGTGGTAGCGTCGATAACGGTCAGGATCGTGCCCGTTAGTGCGCTGATCGCGAACCCCAGCCACATCACCGGGTAGAGTCGCTCAAGCGGCTTCACCGGTATCTGCCGCGCGACACCCAGAAGGCGAATATCCACAGCCGCGCAGATCCCGGCGACGAGGATCATCCCCACGGAATGCATAAAGAGAATCGTGGGATAAGCCCAGATTGACGGACTCGATTGCACCCACTGGCTGAACTGCGACTGCTCCAGCCACGCGCAAAACTCTTTCATTTGCGATTCGCGCTCCTGTCAATCAGCCACCCGGTAATCGCCACCACGGCAATCACGCAAAAAGCGGCAAAAGCGACCGTCAACCCCAGCCGCATCAGAAAGCCTTGCCAAGGAAAGGCAGCATGTGACCGCAGTACAAAATCCCGATTACCAGGGCAAACGACGACGCGGCCACCGCTTTCGCCGTTATCGGCGCGTCGTCTCCCGCTCCCACCGACCATGCTCCATCAAACAGAGTGAAGTAGAGAACGTTCAGGCTCGCGAGAACGATGAACGAGATCTTGACCTGAAAGAGAATCGACGTCGCGTACTGCTGCGGGGCGCCCACGAAGTACGACATGCCCGTGATGAGATTGATGCCGAACCCAAGGATCGCCCAGGGAATCAGCCGATGCAGCGCGCTGAACGGGATGCGCTTCATCATCCCGAGCATGCGCAGATCGACAATGGCCGCAACCCCAAACATCAAAGTCAACCCGAGGAAATGAAGATTCTGGAGGGTCGCCCACACCCACCGGCTCTCCGACTTGTTGCCCTGCACGAAATCGCCGTAGGCGCGCCCGAGCGGCTCGCTGCCGGTAGTTGCTTGAACAACCTCGCGAATCTCCGGGTGACGGATCTCGCCGCCGAGATCCGCAGCGCGCGCCATAAGCCCGAAAGTAATGACCGACAGCAGAAGGATGACCGCAAGATTCCATCGCGCTACACGGGAAAAGCGCCGGTACTGCCAGAGCCCCAGCCACGCGAACGCGCCGTTCAGAATCATCACCGCAAAGGCCGGCAAGGCCGCGCCCTCGTGAGCCTCGATCATGGCTTTCGAGATGGACGGATCGGTGCAATCCTGAGCGCCCTTTTTAACGACGCAGATCATCATCTGGGCGTTGTTCCCGCTTATGTAGGTAGGAATCGTCAGAACGGCAATTCCGAAGAAGATCAGCAGACTGGCGCGTTCCAGATGGTCGCTTCTCATCAGCAGGGCCATGACGAACAGACCCAGGCCGATGACCATGCCGACCGTCGGAAAGTGATTCAGCAGCAGATGAAGATGAACCAGACTCATGTCAAACTGCTGAACTCAAGTGCACCATTCCGAGCCGCAATGCTTTTCCGAGCCGCGACCCAGCATCCCCTTTAGGGGTGCTGGCACGGAAGGGAGCGTCACAGACGCCGCTTACTTCGCCCGCTGCACGGGCCGGCGGAACTTAGCCGCGTCCACCGCCGCATTCGGCTGATACGCGGTGACTGCATACTCCTCGCGGCCGCTAACCCAGCCATAGGTCCACTTGAACGGCATCATGACACCATCCACAGGCCGGTAATCGGAATAATCGATCTGCGTCGGAACACGGCCCATCGCCGAATTGGCGTAGCGCTGCACGCGCGTAAGCAGGCCCGTCTGTTTGTCGAACGAGAAGGTGGCGAGGATTCCGGGCGCACTACCCTGAATCACCTGGACCGGTTTACCGTCAATATTGGCGGGGAAGCCGACGCGCCAGGTAGTGAAGAAATCCTTGATCCGCCAGGGGAAAGCCAGTTCCGCATCGAGCTTGCCGCCTTCCCGCGCGCTGGCGCTCAAAGGATATTCCTGGACCACCGTAAGCGGAAGCATCACCCACCCGTTAGTACCGTCGAAGGTCCTCGACAGATCGCCGCCGCGTTGATGAACGATTGTGTCAAGCATGTCCGGGGCCTTCGCATAGATCTCGAAGGGATCCTCGCGCGTCTCGCCGAACAAATGGCTGGTTCCATTCGCCGTGTAGCTGGTCAGCGCTGCGAGTTTGTCTGGAGTCCCGAGAGCTGCGAGATACTTATCGAAAATCTCCGCCTGAGAGAGCGCCCCGGAGCCTGCGGGAGCCGCTTTGATCACGTCGGGCGGAAACGCGAGGGGCTCGCCGTAAATCGTGTCGAGGGAAGGCGTCACTGCGGGATCGGGGCTGCCGCGATGGCAGGTCCAGCAGGTAACCGCTTCCGATCCGCCGAAGTTCGTCTTGTTGATCTGCTGCACCATGGCCGCCATGCGGCGAGCCATGATCTTCCGGGGAGGGTCCGCCGCCCAGTTGGGGTTATCGCCGCCGGCGCCCGTGTGGCAGTCGCCGCAGCAGTAGCTGAGAGCGGCCGAGAAAAGGCCCATCGTTCCCATGAATTCGTCGACCGGAATGCCCTTCAGGACCGTAACGTTCTTGAAGTATTTGTCGGACATCTCCGTCGGCGAATTGACCGGGGCCTGCCCCAGAACCATATTTCCGAACGGTACGGCAGTGCCCATCCAGGCGACTACACCCGTAATCTTTAATCGTCTCGACACCTTCATTGGCTTATGACTCCCGCAAGATTATCACGCGAGAATTGAGCATATCAAATGGAAAACGGCTACTCGGGAACGGTCTGCTGTGTCAGTTTTATCTGCGAATTCTGGCCTGCCGTCACCGTAACGGACGTGCCGCTGAAGCGGCGCATCCACTCGGGGTTCGCATATTCCACAGCGGACGAATCGTCCCAGGCATAAGCCGTGTAATCCCCGGGCGCGAGGTTCTGCAGTTTAAAGTGGCCGGAGGACGTGATCACCGTCGCGCGCCCGTTTCGCAACACCATGACCGCGCCGGCAACCGGCTGCCCGTCCGCGTTGGTCACATCGCCTTCGATCGAGCCGCCGTCGTCGCGCAGGACGATCGCGATCGGCCCCGCCCCCGCGGACAGGGAGAATTCGCCATTCAGCAGGTCCTGACCCGCGAGCGTCGCGCTCTTGATGTAATAGGGCGGCGGGGGAAAGAAGTCCAGCCGGTAAGTGCCCGGAAGCAGGTCGGCGAAGGTGAAGGAATTCCCGTTGGCCGGATCCCAGCGCAGTTGCCCTCCCGAATTGAGTGGTTCCGAGGCGCGGAGGTTAATCGCAAATGGCTTCGTTTTTTCCGTCCCGCCGGATTGCGATTCGATTCGAACCGAGCCCGTAACGGTGAACGTGGTGTCGAGATGAACCGCGACGTTATCGACGTCCGATGTGCCGACCTCGACCGGCACACGCGCCGACAGGCGTTTGCCCGTCTCGAAATAATCCGCAACCAGCAGGTAGGACCCGGGAGGAGCGACGATATCGAATTTGCCGTCCCGAACCATGCCCGGTAGTGCTACGCCCGCCGCCTGGATTCCGTCCCGCCTCGTCAGGCTGATACCCGATTCCACGCCCTTCCGGCAGCCCGGAAACCGTTCCCCGAACGTGAACTGCCGGGACCTGGTTCAGGTTGAAATCGACTTTGCTTTCGCGGCCCGCCGGAACGTCCATCGCGCTGGCGCTTCCGCCCTCGACGGGCCGGGATAGCAGACCTCGGCCGCCATTGTTTGCGACCCGGTACTCACCACTGACCCCTGCGCGGCCATGCGAGCGCACACGATGTATTTTCCCCGCGTCACGCCGGGAATGCGATACTCCCCGAGGTCGTTGGTTGTGGCGTTCGACCCTTGTTGAAACGTGCCCTTCCCTTCGACAACCACCGAGGCGAGAGCCGTCACCTGGACGTTTTGCACCGGGTCGCCCTGATCGTCGACGACCTTGCCGTACACAACCGACTGGGGGGTAAGTTCCAGTTTCACGTCGTGCGCTGGAGATCCGGAGATGAGCGTCGCAACCGTTACGGGGTTCATTAAGCGAGCGGCCCGTCCGAGAAATCCGACGCGCGTGGTCATGAAATTCGCCTGCCCGCAGGGCACGTTGGCGAAGCTCCATCGGCCCGAGGTGTCGGTCGCCGCCGCATAGTTCATTCCGCCCGAGATCAGATTTACTTTTGCGCGAGGGATCGGTTCGCCGGTCACGGAATTCACGACGCTTCCGTCAGCCGCGCAGTCGGAGCTGGCGAACGGTTTGTGCGGGTGTGCGCCAGGCCAGACGGCCGCCAGTATAAGCGCGATCGCGGGAGCGTCTCGCATTGCGGATGCAGACGCTAAAGTTCAGCGTAGCGCTTTGGCATCAGCAATGTAAGCGAGTCGGGCACGATGGAAATCGTCGCCGGCAGAACGCCCAGCGCCTCGCCATCGGCCTGGACGTAAATCCGCTGGTCTTCCGGGGCGTTCACTTCCACGCTCGTCGCGCGCGTCACCGCCACGCCCTGCGTATTGTAAAGCCGGTTCGTGATCACAGAGGCAAAGAACCGCAGATAATCCTGCCACAAGTGATTCTGAAACACGACAACTTCGAAATCGTCGTGGGTCAGGAGAACCTTCCGCGCAATCTCGAAGTCGCCGCCGTAGTTGCGAACGCGCGTAATCAGGGCGAAGCTCGCGCAATAAGTGGAGCCGTTCACGGTGAGGTGGAATCGCGGCACGGGCCGGCCGAACTGGCGCAGCCCGCCGTGCCAGTAGGCGAGTTTGCCCAGTTTCCCCTTGAGGTCCAGATCGAGTTCGTAGACGATGCGGGCGTCCAGCCCCACGCCGGCCATCAGAACGAAAAACCGCCGCTGGTGCCCCGGTCTGTCCAGCGCTCCAAGCGCAATCCGAACTGGCACCGCGTCGAGGATTTGCTCCGCAGCTTGATCGGGCCGGTTCGAAAGACCAATCTCATTGGCGAGCACGTTCGCCGTACCCGCGGGCAGAGCGCCGAACACAACCGGCGATCCGGCGATCCCGTTTACGGCCTCGTTGATGGTGCCGTCGCCTCCGGCCGCAAGGATCAGGTCGCAGCCGGACTCCAATGCGCGGCGGGCCAGTTCACCCGCATGTTGGGGAGCGTGCGTGGGAAAGAGTTCCACACTTGATCCGGAGTTGCGCAAAGTCTTGACGGCCCTGTCCAGACGCACGCGGCCGTTCCCTTTCAGTCCACCGGCAAAAGGGTTGTAAATGAGTCCGATACGATGAGGTAGGCGGGAAATGATCTTAAGACCGTCGGAACGAACCGATTACCGATTATAGCGAAATGTCCGCAAAGACTTCCCTCAGCGATCCCCGCGAAGAGGCCGACCAGCTCCGCGAGGCGATTCGCCATCACGAATACCAGTATTACGTGCTGGATAAACCCGAGATCAGCGACAGTGAATACGATGGCCTGATGCGCCGTCTTCAGGCCATCGAACGGGAGCATCCCGATCTTGTCACTGCCGATTCTCCGACGGTGCGCGTGGGTGGCAAACCGCGCGAAGGATTTCAGAAAGTCCGTCACAGCTCACCCATGCTCAGTCTGGATAACGCGCTCGACGAGGCGGAACTCCGGGCCTTCGATGCCCGCGTGCGGGATCTGCTTGGCGGCGAGCCGTTCCGTTACACCGCCGAACTCAAGATGGATGGCTTATCCATGGCTGCCCGCTACCAGGACGGCTTTTTTCGCCAGGCAATTACCCGCGGCGACGGCGCCACCGGCGAAGACGTTACCGAGAATGCCCGCACCATCCGGTCCATGCCGTTGCGTGTCGAGCGTCCGGAGCCGTTCGAGGTACGCGGCGAAATTGTCATGAACCGCCGTGCGTTCGAGCGGCTGAACGCCGACCGGGAATTGAGTCAGCTGACCCGCTTCGCCAACCCGAGGAATGCCGCGGCGGGATCTTTGCGACTACTGGAACCGAGCATTACGGCCTCGCGGCGGCTCGATTTCTACGCTTATTTCATGTTCGACGACCAGGGCCGCAACATCTTCGAGAGCCACTGGGAGTCGCTCGAATGGCTGACTCACCACCACTTCAAGGTCAATGTACGGCGGCGGCTGTGTACGGATATCGATGAGGCGCTTGCGTTCTGCCGCGAATGGGAGCCGCAGCGCGAATCTTTGCCCTATGAAATCGACGGCGTCGTTCTGAAGGTGGACAGCATCGCTCAGCAGCAGCGGCTCGGGTTCACTGCCAAAGCGCCGCGATGGGCGATCGCTTTCAAATACGCGGCAAGGCAGGTCGAGACCGAGATCCTCGACATCACCGTGCAGGTGGGCCGCACCGGCACTCTCACGCCGGTCGCGCACCTCGCCCCGAAAGTGGTCAGCGGCGTTACCGTCTCGCGCGCCACGCTCCATAACGAAGACGAGATCGCGCGGCTCGGGCTGCAGATCGGCGACACGGTTGTCGTGGAACGAAGCGGCGACGTCATCCCGAAAGTCGTACGGGTCAAGATGCAGGGGACGCACCGCAAGCTTTTTCGCATGCCGAAAACGTGCCCGGTTTGCGGCGGCCGCATTGTGCGTGAGGAGGGCGAAGCCGCCAGCCGCTGCATCAACCTCAACTGTCCGGCGCGATTGAAGGAATCCATCCGGCATTTCGCTTCCCGCGGGGTCATGAATATCGACGGACTGGGGGACGCCCTGATCGATCAACTGGTCGACAACGGCCTGGTTCAAAGCGTGGCGGATCTCTACGACCTCAGCCTGCGACACAGTCGCGGGGCTGGAACGCATGGGACCGAAGTCGGCCGCCAATGTCCTGAAGAATATCGACCGCTCGCGCTTCCTCCCGATGCCGCGCGTGATTTCAGCGCTCGGCATCCGCTTCGTCGGAGAGCGAACGGCGGAACTTCTCGCGGAGCATTTCGGCTCTATGGAAAAAATCGCCGGCGCCAGTATCGGGGAGTTGCAGGAGGCGCCGGAGGTCGGACCAAAGGTCGCCGAAAGTATCTTCCAGTTTTTCCGTGAGCCCCATAACCAGCAGTTACTGGAAAAGCTGAAGAGCGCGAATCTTTCGTTCGAGCACACGGTCCGGCGGAAAAAAGGCGGTCCACTGACGGGCATGACCTTCGTGCTTACCGGGACCTTATCCCGTTTAAACCGGGAGGAGGCTAAACAGAAGATCGAGGCGGCCGGCGGAAAGGTCGCGGCGGCAGTGAGCGGGAAGACCACTTTTGTCGTGGCGGGTGACGGATGCCGGCGTCCAAGCTGAACAAGGCCGCGACGCTCGGCATTCCCGTCATTGGCGAAGAGGAACTGCTGGCGCTGCTGGCTGGGAGATTAAGACAGCCTCGGTGAGAAAAGCACTGCGTGAAACGCTTCGTTCTGTGTATGTCTGCATGGTTGCCGGTATGGTCGCCTGCGCGGACGCCTCCGCAGAACTGGGATTCGCTGGTCGATCGCTTCTTCGATGAGGCCGATTTCCGGTTCAATCCGAGTGCCGGAACCTCGGCCGGGTTTCATCAGTACGACGCGCGGCTCGAAGACTACTCGCGATCGGCGATCGAGCAGCAGGTTGCCGTGTTGCGCCAGTATGAGCGCGAGGTCCAGGATTTTCCCGCGTCGAACCTGAACCAGGAGCAGGCTGCCGACCGCGAGCTGGTGCTCGGCACGATACGTTCCTCCCTGCTGGATCTCGAATCGATTCGCACCTGGGAGACGAATCCGGACCATTATTCGAGCGCCGCCACCAACGCCGTCTTCGTGATCATGAGCCGCAAGTTTGCGCCTCCGGAGGAGCGCCTGAAATCGGTGATCGCGCGTGAGCGGCAGATGCCGAAGATGTTCGCCGACGCGCGCGCGAATCTCAAGAACCCTCCGCGCATTTATACGGAAGTCGCGATCGAGCAATTGCCGGGGATCGTCAGTTTCTTCGAGAAGGATGTGCCGCTCGCGTTCAATGCGGTGAAGGACCGCGCTCTGCTCGATCAGTTTCATCAGGCGAACGCGGCGGTGATTCGCGAACTGCAGTCATACCAGACATTCCTGAAGAACGATCTGCTGCCGCGATCGAAAGGCGATTTCCGCATCGGCGCGGAGAATTACCGCAAAAAGCTGCTGTACGACGAGATGGTCGATATTCCGCTCGATCGGCTGCTCCAGATCGGCTACGACGAACCTCCGGCAGAACCAGCAGTTCTTCCGGGACACCGCAAAGAAGATCGACCCCTCGAAGACTCCGCAACAGATTCTGGACGCGGCTGAGAAGGATCACCCCTCTGCCGACAAGCTGCTCGATGCTTTCCGCAATACTCTGAGCGGCCTGCGCGAGTATATCGTTCAGCACCACATCGTCACCATTCCCTCACCCGTGCCGCCCATCGTCGAAGAGACGCCGCCGTTCATGCGCGCTCTGACGACAGCGTCGATGGATACGCCCGGGCCTTACGAGAAGGTGGCGAAGGAGGCCTTTTTCAACGTCACTCTGCCCGAGAAAAACTGGACTCCGGAACACGTCCGGCAGCATCTGGAGATGTTCAACCGGGGAGTGATCACCAGCACGGCGATTCACGAGACGTACCCGGGCCATTACGTGCAGTTTCTTTGGGTGCCGAGCGCGCCGTCGAAGGTGCGCAAACTTCTCGGCGCGAGTTCGAACGCCGAGGGCTGGGCGCACTACTGCGAACAGATGATGATCGACGAGGGCTACGGCGGCGGCGATCTCAAGCTGCGTCTCGGCCAGTTGCAGGACGCGCTGCTGCGCGATGCGCGCTATATCGTCGGCATAGAAATGCACACCGGTAAGATGACGTTCGAGCAGGGCGTCGACTTTTTCGTGAAGGAGGGTATGCAGACCCCGAGCACGGCCCTGGTCGAAACGAAGCGGGGCACTTCCGATCCCACGTATCTTTACTACACGCTGGGGAAACTGGAGATCCTCAAGCTGAGAGAGGATTACCGGAAGATGCGCGGGTCTGCTTTCAGCCTTCAGGAGTTCCATGACAACTTCCTGAAACAGGGTTTTCCGCCGATAAAGATCGTGCGACGGGCGATGCTGGGGAACGATTCTCCGGTGCTCTGAGCGCGGCCTATTTGAGGAGGAACAAACCGCAAGCCAGCACGCCCAGAACCGTCAGGCTGATCCCGACGAACATTCGGTCTTTCTGCCTCGCGAAGCCGTAAACGGCGAAGGCCACCCGCATCACCGGCGTGGCAATCATCGCCACCGCGCCCAGTTGGATGATTCCGCGAGCGCTG
Source organism: Terriglobia bacterium (assembly GCA_963831795.1). GTDB lineage: Bacteria > Acidobacteriota > Terriglobia > Bryobacterales > Bryobacteraceae > BOG-234. Next base: position 76,191 of record CAWHSB010000008.1, read on the forward strand.
CCCGCGCGTACCTGGCCCACAATGCCCCTGACACTTTCGAGCGGCGCCGGCTGCCCGTGAAACACACGGTAAGACGCGTGTTCCCCGCCATGCCGTATCAGATAGAGCACTGCGCCCAGGAGCATGATGCCGCAGGCCGTAATCACCCCGGCTCGCAAAAACGAACCCATTTCGCGGTCCATCTCCTGATCGGTCAGCATTTTCAGACTCGCCCGGTCCAGCCGTTATAGATCATTTCGAATGCCAGCACCACGATTACGATGCGAAACAGAGTTCGCAGTTGTTTGCTCGCCGCGCGGACCAGCAGCTTTGCCCCCGCCAGCGAGCCCGCAACTACGCCCAGAGTCACCGGCATGGCCAGGCTGGGATCGATGTAACCCCGATGCAGATAAACCCCGGCGCTGGCCGCCGCCGTGACCCCGATCATGAAGTTGCTGGTCGTGGTCGAGACCTTGAACGGAAGTCCCATCGCCAGGTCGAGCGCGAGCACTTTCACCGCGCCCGACCCGATCCCGAGCAGCCCGGAGAGCAGCCCCGCGATGCCCATCAGTCCGAACCCGAGCGGAACCCTGCTGGACCGCTGTACGGCGTCTCGCCCTTTGGTCCTGGATACGAAGAGTTCAGCTTCAGCCGCGCCCCGAGAGAGTCCGGATCCGGAGTCGCTGCCGTCTTCGGGCCTTTGTGGGAAGGAGCGAAGGCGGATCCCAGCAGCACCACACCCAGCAGGATCGCGAGACCCGCCGCGGGCACATATGCCGCCACGGCCGCGCCTGCTAAAGCCCCCAGGCTCGTGGCGATCTCGAGCAGCATACCGACGCGCACATTCGAGAATCCCTCCCTCACGTAAGCCGCGGCGGCGCCCGAAGAGGTGGCGATCACAGAAATCAGCGAAGCCCCGATCGCATATCGGATGTCTACATGAAAGACGAGCGTCAGGAGCGGGACGATCACCACTCCGCCGCCCAGTCCCGTCAAAGAGCCAATGAAGCCGGCCCCCAGCGAACCGGCGAAGAGCGCGGCGGAGAACAGGGCGTTGTTCATGCGAACCCACTGTCAGACCACGGTGAAGGGGTCTTCCGCAGGCTCGGCGCAACAATACCAGGCTTCGGTCAGGCGGGGGACCGGCGTACTGATCCCACTTATGGCGCTCCCTCCCGGTCGCGGCTCGGAAGCTGGCTCGCCAAATGCGCGTTCCCAGATCATGCCGAAAATCTGAGCGCGTGATGCGCCCATGCGATCGCCGAGTCCCACCAGCTTCTGCAAATCGGAACAGAGCGTATCCATCTCGGGATCGGGATGCCGCCATCGCCAGGAAAGCGCTGCCGGATCGAACTCCTCTACCCTCATGTCTGGCAGTTCGAGAAGCTTCGAGCCTGAAGGAATCAGGAGCCGGATCGCGAGCTGGATCGGAGCCACACTTCCGATCAGATCGAGATCGCGGATGGTCCGCAACAAATCCAGATATGCCTCCCGCGTCGTCCACGGCGTAAATGCCACGAACGTGGGAGAAAGAAGCAATCCGTGCGCCCTTGTGAGTTCAAGCGCGGCGACAAAATCCGCCCGCGTGTGGCCCTTTGCGAGACGGTCAAGCACCCCGTCGTCGAGAGATTCCACAGCGCTCGTGATGAACAGACAGCCCGTTCGCACGAGTTCCGGCAGGATGTCGCGATGCTTCAGCAGGTGCTCGATCTTGATCGTGACGTCGTACGTCACCGCCGGGAACTCGGCGTGAAACGCCCCAATGACGGCGCGCGCGTGTCCCGGACCGTTCAGAAAATCGGGATCGCCAAACGTAATGTGCTGTGCGCCTGCAGCGACCTGCTGCCGGATATCGGCGAGCACCACCTCCCGCTGCACGATGCGGAACCGTCCCTCATACACAGGCACGATGGGGCAATGCCGGCACAGGTGTTTGCATCCCCTGCTGGCCTCGGTATAGCCGACGATTTTCTGCTGATCTCCGTCTATCAGCCGCGCATATTCGCCCAAAGAAGGCAGCCCCGAGCGGTCCGGCGTGCGGAAAGGCAGCCGGTCCAGAATCACCGGAAGAGTGGAGGTGGCCCGCCCCGAAATCAGGTCCGCGAGCGCCCGCTCGAACTCCCCGCCGATGACGTGAGTCACGCCGAGCGTCCGGAGCATCTCATTATTGACTGGTGCGTACAGACCATAGCAGCAAATCTGCGCCCCAGGGTTAAGCTGGCGCGTTATCTCGATCTGCGGGATCGCCATCCGGGTGGCCGTGTGCATGGGCAGATGGAAGGCGATCCAGTCCGCGGTTCGGATGGCCTCCGAGGGGAGCGGTTCGCGCGAGAGATCCACGGTGACCACATCGTGATTCTCCGCCCGAAGCCAGGCGGCTGGTGAAGCAAGGCCGAATGGTTGCCGCCCGAGATCGTAAGTAGAGAGCAGGACGATTTGCAATGTCCTCTCATTATGATTGATACGATGGAGTTACAGGTCTTTCCCCCACTATGATGGCCCCCGTTGCAACTTTAGCCGAAGAGATTCTTGACCTTAAGCGCGACCGGCGCGCGATTGTGCTCGCGCACCACTACCAGGAAGCCGAGATTCAGGAACTCGCGGACGCCGTCGGCGACAGCCTCGAACTGGCGCGCAAAGCCCGCGAAGCGGACAGCGATGTCATCGCATTCTGCGGCGTCTGGTTTATGGCGGAGACCGCCAAAGTTCTCAACCCGACGCGCACCGTCGTCGTCCCGGACAAGAATGCGAGTTGCAGCCTTGTGGAAGGCTGTCCTGTCGAGCCGATTCGCGAATTCAGGCGCCGCAATCCCGATCATGTGATCGTCAGCTACATCAATACTTCGGTCGAAGTAAAGGCGGAGTCCGACATCCTCTGCACATCGCGAAACGCGGTCAAAATCGTCAATTCGATTCCCGCCGACAAGCCCATCCTGTTTCTGCCCGACCGCAACCTGGGCAATTACGTGAAGCAGCAGACCGGCCGCGAAAACATGAAGATCTGGCAGGGCGCATGTGTCGTGCACGAGACGTTCCCCGTGCGGCGCCTGCTCGACGCGAAAGCCGCGTTCCCGGCGGCTGTTGTTGTCGCCCATCCCGAATGTCCCGAAGCAGTGCTCCGGCACGCGGATTTCATCGGGTCCACCTCGGCGATCATTGAATACTGCGCCGCGAGTCCGGCGCCCGAGTTCATCGTGATGACCGAGAGCGGCGTCAATTTTTCGCTGGAACGCGTCGCGCCCGGAAAGAAGTTTCACTACGTCAAGAACGAAAACTGCAATTGCAGCGAGTGCCCTTACATGCGGCTCAACACGCTGGAAAAGCTGCGGGACGCGCTGCTGAACCTGGAACCGCGCGTCGAATTGTCCGAAGAAATCATGCGCCGGGCGCTGGTCCCGATTGAGCGTATGCTGGCGGTACGCTAATAGAGCACGTGTCTGCCTCTCTCATCGACGGTTTCGGACGGATCCACGACAGCCTGCGGATCAGTGTCACCGACCGCTGCAACATCCGCTGCTTCTACTGCATGCCGGAAGAAGACGCGCAGTATGCAGAGCGCCGGGAGATCCTTACCTTCGAAGAGATCGAACGTTTCGTGCGGGTCGCGGCGACGATGGGCGTCAATAAACTGCGTCTCACGGGCGGGGAGCCGCTGCTGCGCCGGGACCTGCCGCAACTGATCGAACGCCTTGCCGCCATCCCGGGCATTCACGATATCGCGCTCACCACGAATGCCGTACTGCTGGAACGTTACGCGAAGCCGCTTCACGATGCCGGTCTGCACCGGCTCAACATTCACCTCGACACGCTCGATCGCGAGCGCTTCAAACAGATCACGCGGCGCGACGATCTTCCACGGGTGCTGGCTGGAATCGACGCCGCTGTGGCCGCCGGATTCAAACAGATAAAGCTCAATATCGTCGCCGTCAAGGGACTGATTGAACCGGATATCGTTCCCATGGCGCTCTACTGCCGCGAACGCGGATTCGAGCCGCGTTTCATCGAGTTCATGCCGCTCGATTCGCAATCTCTCTGGGACCGCGGCAAGGTGCTTCTGGCCGACGATATCGCGGCGATCCTGTCGCGCGAGATTTCTCCGCTGACCGAAGTGCCGGACCGCGATTTGCGCGCTCCCGCCACCGACTTCGCATATAGCGACGGCGGCGGCCGGGTGGGCTTTGTCGCGTCGGTCAGCAAGCCGTTCTGCCTGAACTGTAATCGGATCCGGCTCACGGCCGATGGCAAGATACGCTACTGCCTGTTCGCGATTGATGAGACCGACGTGAAGGGTCTGCTTCGTTCGGGCGGCACCGATTGCGAGATTGCGGATACCCTGAAGCGCAACATTTCGGCAAAGTGGCTGGGCCACCAGATCAACTCCACGCAGTTTGTTCCGCCTCCGCGGCCGATGTACTCCATCGGGGGCTGAGGCCTGCACACAGGGTCGGAACTTCTCCCGCATTCGCGGAGTCTACCCCAGCGAAACACACGCAAGCTGCTCACTCGATTCGACCGGTCACCTCGAAAATCAGACTGCGAAGAAAGGGAAATCCTTTGTTCGATCAAACATTCGTGGATACGCGCGCCCAAACGCGAAGACCGTGGAGCCTCGCGGCTTCGCTTACCATTCAGACCGCTCTTGTAGCGATTCTGCTGCTGTCGCCTCTGCAGCACATCGCGGCGCTGCAGCCGCCGGAAAGACTGCCCCTTGTGCTGTCTCTACAACCATTGCGCCAGCCGCCGCAACCGCCTGCCAGTGCCGTGCAACAAACAGCGGCCGCGCGGCCGGTGTTTCACAGTCCCGTTCTGCAGGCTCCGATCGCAATTCCGAAACACGTGAACATGACCGCCGACGCTCCGGAGCTTGCGACCGGATATACCACGCCTGACGCGGGCGTCTCTCAAGTCATGGGATTGATACCGGGCATCGCGATACCGCCTCCGGCAGCCGCGATTCCGGCGATAAAGCCGAAGCCAGCCGCGCCCGCTTCACCGGCTGCGCCTGTTCGGGTCGGCAGCGGCGTACAATCGGCCAAGCTGGTTTTCGGTCCGAAGCCCGCTTATCCCCGGCTCGCTCTCGCCGCTCGCACGCAGGGGACGGTCAGAATCCAGGCGCTGATCGGGCGCGATGGACTCATCAGAAATCTTCAGGTGCTGAGCGGCCCTCCGTTGCTGCTCGCGGCTGCGATTGAAGCCGTTCAGCAGTGGCGTTATCGCCCCACGCTACTGAACAACGAGCCGGTGGAAGTGGTGACGGAGATCGACGTGAACTTCACTCTGGGACAGTGAAATTATCTGGAATAGAAACACACCTCTCCGATCCTGGCGGCCGATTTGCCAGATCGAACGCCAGGGACCAGAGAAGTTTTGGGGCGCCCCATTATTTTAATAATCGTCCGGACGATGGCCTGATATCGTTCAGACCCAAACGCCGTTTTGTTGTCGCCGGACGGAACCGGGAGCGCATAGTACCTGCTTACGCCTACAGGCCCATTATTTCGACGTTATGCCACACGGAGCCTCGAGGAATCGCGTGGTTTAGTGCCCCCGTACGCCAATGGGTGCGACGAGGTTCTTTCGATTTGCAAGGTACCATGCGTTTTTGGCGATGCGTGCAGTCGGGACGGATGTCCGGCTGCAAGTCGTTGAGTTTGCTCGCAAAAAAGAGCGTACTATTTTTCCCTGGCTTGTGACTGGCGATTTTCCGGGCTCTACTGCTTGATCACGATAAACCACGAAGCGACGATTGGGCCCTGCGGCCCGCGGCCACGCCCTCCCGCAGCGGGCGGCGGCGCATTCGCGGGCGCTGCCGGGGCCGGGCCACGCTCAGGCTGGAAGAGGTATGCGTTGTGGGTCCTGGGATCGACTGCGATTGTTTTCGCCCCCGGGAAGGTGTCGACCGTGGCGACCGTCGTGTATTTGTCGGGTGAATCCTGATGGACGACGGTGACGTTTCCCTGGCCGCCGTTCGGAATGAAAATCAGTTTTTTCGACGGATCCCAGCCTAAAGCGTCAACCCGCGTGCCGTTCATGATCGTCGCTACGATCTTGCCCGTGTTCGGATCCACGACCACGGACGTGTTGCTGCAACCTGCGAAAATGCGGTCCGACTTTTTGTCATAGGCGATGCCAGTCGGCCCTTTGCACGGATCGAGCGGCCACGAAGCAGTGGCCTTCCACGTCTTGACATCGATCACCTGGATCGTACTCTTGCCCTCATTGTTGACAAAGATGTGCCCTTTGCCGTCCGCGGCAGCGCCTTCTGGCGCCGTGTCTTCCAGTTCCACGGTAGCGACGATTTCACCACTCACCGGATCGAGCGCGGTGAGAGTGCCGATGGGACGGCTGTGCCGGGTCAGAATGATCTTGTTGTCGGGCTCATCGTACATGATGCCGTCGAGGCCGGGGCCGACCATGATTTGTTTGATCACCGCCAGCGTCTTCAGATCAAACATGGTCACAGTCTGGTCGCCGCCGTTTGTAGTGAAGCCGTGACCGGCTTTGGTCGCGATCCCCGCGCCGTGTACGCCGGGGGTGTTCGGAATGTCGCCGAGCACTTTGCCGGTAGCGCCCTCGACGACCATCATGTGGGTACCACGCGAAACAAATACGCGACCTGTGGCAGCTTCGACAGCGACGTAGTCAGTGCCGCCGTCACCCTTGATATCAAATTTTTCAACTTTGAACGTCTGAGCGTTCGCGCGGCTCGGCGCGGCAAAGATGCCAGCGAGAAGAACCGCTCCCGCAGTCAATAACCGTCTGTTCATATGTGCCCTCCACTGTGGTTGCGCGTTATACGGTCAAGGGATGACCGCAGGGTCAACCCGGCCCCCGTCGCGCGGAGTAAGTATACAGCAACGGCGCGATGTGAACTTCTCAATTCGCGTCCGGTTTTTGAGCCGAGTCTACGATGAAAGTGGACACCGGGATCTTTTCGGCGTCCAAACGCAGCCCTAATTGTTCCCGCAATGCGGTGGAGAGAGCTGGACCCGCATCCTCGTCCCAGGAGAGATGAAAATCGTACTCGCCACTAAGGCCGGTTTTGTCGATTCCGGGGCCGTGGCCACCAATTCCGGAAAGCAGATTGATCAGCATGGGCATGGAACATTTGCGCGCTGTTATGGAAGTCGGCTGACCAGGAACAGGCTTTAACAACTGTTGGTTTCCGGGGCCTGTAAACGAGAGCCGCGGTTCGTCGCTGTGTGATATCGCAAGCTTCGGCCCGTCTTTCGCAACGGCCAGGGCAAACCCGGGTGTTTCGCGAGATTCGTAGTGGAATTTGAGCTGGAACCGTTCTACCAGGAGGTTCTGCAACATGGTGAGGAGCTGCTTTTCGGTAACCCCGGCCGGGTTCTCGGCCTTGGCTTCGATGTTAAAGCGCAGATCTCCGCGCTGAATCCAATCCGGCCCGGTCTTGAGGTTAAGCATCGAGACGCCCCAGGCGATTCCGATCAGATGGCTGAGGCGCGCATCCGTGATGACGCACCGTCCCAGCGGCGACGCCTCGGCCTGCCGGCTGAGGCTATAAACGGAATCGATCCCGCGACATCCGCCTTTGACGCCATTCGGTCCGCTTGCTGCTACCTTCACTGAAGCGGCTTCGAAGGCTACTGGAGACGCAGCGGTCTGGCCATTCGAAGAGGACGCCGCCAGTAGACCGAACAGAAGAATTCCACTCACGGCGAAAAAGCGTGTCATGTCTGGTCTCAGACTAACCTCCATTGTGTTCTGGCCCAAGGATAACGCTTTGGAGCGGCCTCGGGAACGATCCAATGGCTTTCGGTTCTGATGGCAGATCTGTGATGGGGGGATAATTGAGGAGCAGGCCGATCATGACCATTCAACTGAAACCTGAGCAGCAACACCGCATAACGGAGGCACTCCGCTCCGGCGCCTACAGGAGTTCCGATGATGTGATTGACCGCGCCCTCGAAGTGCTGCACGAGCAGGACGAATGGTTGATGGCCAACCGCGAGGCGAACGACGCGAAGATTCGCACTGGGATTGAACAACTGGAACGCGGTGAGTGTATTCCCGAAGACGAGCTGGACGCCTGGCTTGCACGGCTGAAAGCTAAGCCGGAATGAAGCGACGCTATATTCCAGCGCCCCAAGCTGCCCGCGAACTCGTACAAATCTGGCGGTACATCAAGAAGGAAAGCAGCCAGCAAACCGCCGACCGAGTGGAATCCGTCATCCGTAGCAAGTTTGTTTATTTTGCGGATTTTCCGCTGGGAGGACACAGGCGGCCCGACCTGACCGACGCTGAAGTCAGGTTTCTCGCCGTCTATTCCTACCTGATTGTCTACCGCCCCAAAACGAAGCCCTTGCACGTCGTTGCCATTCTGCACGCTCACCGCGATCTGGCGAAGATTCTGCCGAAGCGGGCTTGACGCCGGTCTGGCGTGTAATAGCGTGATGGTCCCCGCGCAAAATAGTCCTTTTGGCATTCACCGCCGAGCGCCTGGCAGCGCCGCGCAAATGTTGACCCAGAACGGCCGCAGGACACCTCTTCCGCATGGCGAGATCGACGTAAAGGGCATCGTACGGCCTGAATCCGCCTTCCCGGCAAGTGTTCAGTTTCATACTTCGGCCCTTCAGACGCAAAGCCGTTCCCGCACAATGAACATAACGAATATGCATTTTACGCTCGCCAGCATGGCAATCATAGCGGCGCTTGTCCCCATGGCCGCTCAGGGACAGAAGGAAAGTAATGCGGCTGAGAGGATCGACGCTTCAACAGACGTTTTAACGGACATGATGCACGCCAACGACAAGGGCATTCCTCAGGATTTGATGGACAAGGCGACATGCGTGATCATCGTGCCCAACATGAAAAAGGCAGGGTTTATTTTCGGCGCTAAATATGGCCGCGGGTTTGCGATGTGCCGCCGTCCGAGCGGGCATGGATGGTCGTCGCCTGCCGGCATCCGCATCGAAGGCGGGAGTTTCGGGCTGCAAATTGGGGGCACAGAGCAGGATGCCGTGTTGCTCGTCATGAACGAGACCGGCATGAAGCACCTGATCAGCAGCAAATTCACCCTGGGCGCTGATGCGACCGTGGCGGCGGGTCCTGTGGGCCGCGCCGCGACCGCACAGACGGACGCCACCATGCGTGCTGAGATGCTTTCCTATTCCCGTGCTCGGGGTATTTTCGCGGGCATCGTTCTCGACGGATCCACGCTTCGCCCGGATGAATCCGCGAACCACGAACTCTACGGAACCTATCCGGGGAACCGCGAGATCCTGACGGGAAGTGTCAAGACGCCGGCAGCGGCGGCCACGCTGGAGGCGACTCTGAATCGGCAATCCATGCGCAAGAGCAAATAGGCCGCGGATATTGTCCCAATCACAGTGGCAAACGCTCTGTCGAAGACGCGGTTGGCAGGGTTACCGGCGACAAGATCGCCGGCGCTACAAACTGACGTAAAGTTCCGCGCCGGGCGGAAGCCCGGCGGCAGCCCCGAAGGCCTGCCCCACACCGGCTGCGCGGTGTCTTCATTCCCTTTGGCGGCCCGCGGCGGGCCATGGAGCACTCCCTGCCGGTCGCGGCTCGGAATACACGTTCTGAGCCGCGCGCGGCAGCAAGCGTAAACCGGTTAAGTTCCGGTGGCCCATACAGTGAAGGGCTCGCTGAGCCAGTTGCCGACAAACATGATGATGGAAGGCGCGCCCGTCACCGTCGATGGCAGACGAAAATTGACCTGCATTACGCCTGCGACTTCGCCGGGCGCCGGACCCGCGTACAGAATGTCGAGGAATTGCGCTCCGGATCCGACGAGTACCTGAGTGCCCAGCGATGGCAGCACAGGTCCGACCATCAGGCTGCCATCGGTGGGCTGAGTTGTCAGCGCGCCTAAACCTGTGGCGAAGATCGAAACAATACTGCCGGCGGCCGCGGGGTTGCTCGCGCTGTTGATGCTGCCATCCTGATTCAATGCCGCTGCTATGGGATAGTTCTGCCAGGCGCTCCCGGATGTAAACACGCCCGGCGTAGCCTCGACAACTCCCAGGCGAGCTGAATTCGAGGGGCTGCCGTTACTGGTGACGATGAGAGTGGTGGTATTTTGAGCGACGCCGAACGGGATGATCGCGTTGATCTGCTCGTCTGACACATAAAGCAGGGGAGCCGCAACTCCTCCCACGAGAACCTGCACTCCTCCGAGCGTCATCGGGAAGGCGGCAGGCTGGCCTGAAGGGTTCGCCACAACCGGAGCCGGTGGCCCAAGGTGGGCGCCCCAGATCGTAACGATCTCGCCGGGGCTGATCTGTCCACTCGCGACGCCGGTTGTTGCGCTTCCGGTGACGGCTACGATATTCGGCGGCATTACATTCGGCGGAGCTTCGACCGAAGATTGCAGCACGGTCGCCACGCTGGCGCCGCCAGCCACCACGAAAGACCCCGAAGAACTGATCGCCAGGCCTGTGCCGACGGCGTTGGCGGGGAGCGATATCGAGTCCGGGGACCGAGATCCGTCCCACACCTCGATCGAGGCAGACGACTGGTTCGGGGCGCCGCCAGCGAGGATGGAAACCGGAACGACGGTAAAGATTACCGTTGCATCGGTTCCCGTGACAATGTTGCCGACGTACGCGTTGTTGCCGGCGAGGAGTTCGTCCCTGGTTTGATTAGCGGACGGGTCGTATTGCATGACGAAGCCGACGGCGTTCGCCTGGGCGCCACCGGCCGCAGGGGTCACAGAGGTGCTTCCCCCGAGCCAGATGCGTCCGGATGCGTCTATTGCGGCGGCGCTGATGCTGCCGCCGGTATCCGGTTCCGTCGTGTTGGTTTGCAAGTAGCTGCCGTAAAGCAGCTGAGAGCCGTCGGCACTGAACTCCGCAAGCCAGGCATCGACAGAGTCATTGGCGCAGGCGCACGTCGTCTTGAGCGCGGTGGACGTAAGCGGAAGATCGGTGGTGTTGGTGTACCCCGTGATCCAGATATGGCTTTGGGAATCGATGAGTACCGCTGTAGCCTGCGTGCGTGGACACGCCAGATTCAGGAAATTGGGCGGTGTCGCAGGGAAGTATCGGAGCGGGTCCCTCCGTAGTGTTGCCTCCATATGTTGCGGCGAAAGTGAGGGCGCCGCCGGGCGACAATTTGACAATCTCGACAGGCCTTGCCGGCGCCACGGTAGAGACCACCCATGCCCCCTGGCTGGTTGAACCCGACGTCGAGTTGGCGACGCCGGTAACGACCACACTGCCGTCGGAGGCAATCGCTATCGTACTCGGCGTCATCGCGCCTATAGCTGTGGCCCACATGATCGAACCGTCCATGCCGCGGAGCTTGACGACAAAACCAGGGAGCGAGCCGGAGGGCGGAGTTCCCAGCACGCTGTTTGTGAAAGGAAACGGAAACGCCGGTGTTCCCGCGGCGCCAATCCAGTAGACGTCGCCACTGGCGTCCGCAGCGACTCCGAAAGGATAAGAGCCGATCTCGCTCCGTGTAAAGATCAGGTTTCCCGAATTGTCCAGTTTCAGTACAAAGGCGCCGTCGGGGTCGTTTCCCGTTGCGATCAGATTGCCGCTCGAATCGGCGGTCAGCGCGGTGAGCGTCTGCTGCGGTTCCGAAGGGATCTGTTGGATTTGTTGCACACGAATCGCGCCCTGGCCGAACGTGGTGGTGACCAGGATCAAAAACGTGAAGATCAGCAGACGCCGCATTTTGGGGCTTCCCGGTAGTTCGCCAGTTCAATGCCGCGTCGTTCGACGACCCGCCTCACTTCTCCCGATACCAGCGCCGCCAATTCGATCTCGCGGCTCTCCTTCAGTCTCGTCGCCGCCGCTTTCAGTTCCGGCCCGAGCCGCCCCGGATGGCACATGAACTCCGTCAAGACCTTCGGGCAGTTTTTCCAGCGTCTCGATCAGGTTCCGCTCACGCAGAGTCCCGGTGATCTGAAAACCGGTGAAGTGGTCGGTTGTCTTGAGGCCGCCGAGCGCCGCCGCAAAACCCGGGCGCGTGACTCGCAGCCCCAGGGCCACCGCGCTCCTGGTGATCCGCGCGCCGCTATCAATCCCGAAGTCGAAAGGCCGCCTCACCCACGGAATCCGGAATTCGCGCGCCACGCGGGCGATCGCCGAAAGCACCGGCGGCAGAAGATGCGTGTGTTTATGCGTATCGATGTGGGTGGGCCGAATACCCGCCCGCGCGATCTTCCGGACCTGGGCGGAAAGCTCCTCATAGATGGCCAGCCGCCCCTGCATGAGAGCCCGGATCAGTTCCGCCATGCTCGCGGGCAAGTCGCGCGAGGGATCGGCAACGCTTCGCCCCTGCACCAGCACGAGATGGCACCCTACATCGAGCGAAGGATTGTCGCGCGCAAGCGCCACGGCGTGATCGAAAGCGTCGCCGTTCGCCATCAACGTCGTCGCCGTGAGGATTCCATTCGTGTGGGCTTCGACGATTCCTTCGTTCACGTCGCGCGTGAAGCCGAAATCGTCCGCATTCACAATCAATCTCCGCACGTGCGTCAAGGATATTTCAGAAAAGCGTGAGCTTGATCCGCAAAAACTTCTTCGGATTCGTTCGGATGTCGGTGAGAAGAGAATGCAGTTCGCGCGTGGCGCCGTCGAGCGAGTCATAGAGTTGTGGGTTGACCACCAGCTGTCCGATGGTTCCCTGGCCCGAATTGATCTTGTCGATTGCCGTATTCACCTTCTGCGTAATGAGCGTGAGCTGATTGGCAATCTCATCGTCGTTCAACAGCTTCCCGGCGGTGCCTTTGCCCGCTTTGAGGTTCTCGAGCAGTTGCTTCGCGTCCGTTATCGAGGCCCTCGCCTCGTCGTAGAGCTGCGGGTCGTAGAGCGCCTTCCCGATCGTTCCTTTCGCCTGCTGCACCTGCGCGAGCATGTCGTCGAGCCGCTGGATCGGCTTGCGAATGTCGTTATAGAGCGTATCGTCGTAGAGCAAATGGCTGATGGTGCCGTTGCTTGTTCGTATGTCGCTGACCAGCTGGTTGAGCTCGCCCGCCGTGGCGTTCAGACGATCGTACAGAGACTCATCCTTGATCAGCTTTCCGACGTTGCCCTGACCGTTTTCGACGATCGCCAGCAGCCCATCGACTCGCCCCAGAATGGTCTGGAACTGCGCCAGCAGATTCGAGCTTTGGGCCATGATCTCGGGGATGCCCTGGTTAGCGAGACTCGCAATCTCGCCCCCGGCCGCCACGTGTTTGGGGCTTACGCCCTTGCTGATGTTCAGATACTTGGAGCCCAGAAGATTCGCGGAACTGATCGCCGCTTTCGAGTCTTCGGGAATCTGATCGAGAAACCGCTGCCGGATCACCATATCGATCTCGACGGTTCTTTTCGGATCCCGCGACCCCGAAAGTCTGATAGCTCCGATATAGCCGGTCAGGATGCCGTTTACGCGAACCGGATCGTTGGCGTTCAGACCTTCCGAGTCCTGAATATAGGTCCGGAGATGAAAATCGCCGCCGAAGAAGTTGCTCTGCGAGGTCAGAAGAAAGATAAGAACGGCGGCGATAGTCATGGCGACGACCGCCAGGATGCCTGACCTCAACTCCGCCCAACGTACTCTCTTCTGAGAAGCCATAAGTTAAGCCGCGTCCTTTTCCGGACGCTTTACAAATTTCGATATATACGGATCGCTGGAAGATTCAAGCTTCGTCTGATCCCCTTCAAAGACCAGGCGGCCTTCCTGAAGCACCATGTACACGGTCCCGGTTTTCCCGGCCGGATCGAGTCTTCCGGTGTCCGGATTGTACCGGAAGTTCGCTACCAGATTTCCGTCCTGGTAGCGGTGAGTCACCACTACAGCGGTCGTGTTGTCCACGTCGCGCTCTTTGATGATAAGGGCCATGATGGTGTGGGCCGTCATCGGGTCGAGACCCGCCGTCGGCGAATCGTACAGGAGCAGAGGCGGTTTATTCACCACGGCGCGAGCGATTGCCACTCGTCTCCTCATGCCGCCGGAGAGCTCGCTCGGATACTTGTCCATCGTCTGCTCGAGCTCCACGAACCGGAGGGAATCGCGGACCGCCGGCTCCATCTTGTCGCGCGGCATTTTGATCGCCTTCTGATTCAGGAGCGGATAGGCCACGTTCTGGGCAACCGTCATTGAGTCGAACAGCGCGCTCTCCTGGAACAGCATGCCGATCTTACTGCGGAGGTCGAAAAGCTGGACTTCGGGTTTGTTGGTCGCATCTTCATCGAAGAGATAGACCTTGCCCGCGGTGGCAGGCACCAGCCCCATGGCGGCCTTCAACAAGACCGTCTTGCCGCTGCCGGCGGCGCCAAGCAAAATCCGGGTTTCGCCCTCCCGCAAGTCGAAGGAAACATCGTCGAGAGCTTTCGTGCCGTCGCTGAAAACAACGGTGACGTTCTCGAAGCGCAGCAGACTTTCCTTTTCGCCGGCCATTATGAACCCTGGCTGCTGACGAAAATCTTTCCGATGAAGAGATCGAGAATGAAGATCAGAACCGACGCCCAAACCATCGCCTGCGTAGTGGCGCGGCCTACGCCCTGGGTTCCACCCGAAGCGCGCAGTCCATAGAAGCAGCCGATCAAAGAGATGGCGAAAGAGAAGACAAACGGCTTGAGGAGACCCTGACCGACATCGTTCCAGACCAGCGCTTGCCAGGTCGAGGTCCAGTATTGCCGCGCGGGCAGACCGAAAAGGACTGCCGCCATCACCCATCCGCCAACTATCCCCACAAAGTCGTCGATCACCGTCAGAGCGGGCAGCATGACGGCAGTGGCAATCACTCGGGGAATGACGAGCTTCTGCACCGGGTCGGTGCCCAGGGCGCGCATCGCATCGATCTGCTCGGTGACCTTCATCGACCCTAGTTCGCTCGCGATCCCCGAGGCGTTGCGCCCCGCGACCATGACTGACGCCAGCACAGGCCCCAGTTCGCGCACCAGAATGATGGAAACAAACTGGCCGGTGCGGCTGGTCTGGCCGTAAGTCTGGAGGCTTCGGCCCATTTGCATGGCCATCACCGCGCCCGAGAAGAAACCGGTGAGGAGCACGATCGGAATGCTGCCGACTCCGATCGAGTCCATCTGCAGCATAATATCGTCGAAATAATGAGGTTTTCTGAAGACGTCCCGGAGAGCCCGGCCGGTGAGTTCATAGAACTCCTGTATCGCCAGGATGGGGCCCTTGAGGATGTCGAGCACGGTTTTAAATCGGCGCTGATGCCGTTGTTTGCTTCCTGACGCCTACGAAGTCGATGCTAGCATACAAGGGGTTCTTAATGAACAGGATATGAAGGGGTTGACGGACGTTCCCGGTATCCTGGTAGGGCACGCCACCGACGCGGTTGCGCTTACCGGATGCACGGCGATTCTGTGCGGGACGGACGCGGTCGGCGGCGTCGACATCCGTGGCTCGGCGACCGGTTCCTGCGAGCTCGATACGCTGCACCCGGGCCATGTGGCGCCCAACGTTCACGCCATCGTGCTGTCGGGCGGAAGCGCTTTCGGGCTTGAGACAACGTGCGGCGTGCGAAATGTTCTCGAGAAACGCGGGATCGGGTACAACGCCGGCGTGGTGCGAGTTCCGATCGTCCCGGGGGCAATCCTGTTTGACCTCGGTATCGGCAATCCGCGCGTTCGCCCGACCCGCGAGATGGGCGAGAAGGCCGCTTTGGCCGCGAACGACGGGCCGGTGACCGAAGGAAACATCGGCGCGGGAACCGGGGCCACGGTCGGTAAGATTTTCGGGATGAAGCAGGCCATGAAGAGCGGGATCGGGACTTCGTCCGTCAGGCTTGGTTCCGGCGTCGTGGTGGCCGCGTTGATTGCCGTCAATGCGCTCGGCGATGTAATCGATCCGTCGAGCGGACATATCGTCGCGGGAGCGCGCAAGTCCCCAACGAGCGGGGAGTTCGCCAACTCGGCCGCAGTCATTCGACAAGGGGCGCGGCGACCGGCGGGAGGAAATACCGTTTTGGCCGTTGTGGCCACGAACGCCCGGCTCGATCGCGTTCAAACGAACAAACTGGCGGCTCTGGCGAGCCTCGGCGTGGCCCGGACAATATCGCCCGCGAATACCATGAACGATGGCGACATCACCTTTGCGATTTCTCTTGGGAAGGAGCGGGCGTCGGTCGATGAAGTCGGCGTTGCGGCGGCTGACGCAATGGCAACGGCGGTCATTCGCGCGGTCCGAGCCGCTAAGACCGCCGGCGGTGTTCCGGGTTTGGCTGGTTAATTCAGGCCCGCGAATCCGATCAGGTGTTTTGCGTCCTTCTGGTCTTCCTGACAGATGTATTCCATGATTTCTTCCTTCGGACGCAGGTTAGCCGTGAAGTTCAGCGTAAAGGGCTTCGAATATGCGCCGGGATCGATGATTTCGGTCTGGACGTTCAGGGTTCCGAGATCCTTGCGCGTGTACCGTTCGATGGTGTGAAGCTGTTCGGTGTGCGGGTGACCGGCGAAATCAAACCAGAACTTGTCGTTGTAACCGATCGTGTCTACAACCAGCGTGTCGCCCTCGTAATGGCCGATCGAGTCGCCATACCACGTCGGGTTCGGGTCGGCCTGATGTTTGCGCCCGTCCACGAAGATTTGACGGTAGCTGTGGATGTTTCCTTCAAAGAGGAT
The DNA here is from genome assembly GCA_963831795.1 of Terriglobia bacterium. Lineage (GTDB taxonomy): Bacteria > Acidobacteriota > Terriglobia > Bryobacterales > Bryobacteraceae > BOG-234. The sequence goes on from CAWHSB010000008.1 coordinate 92,744, forward strand.
AAAAACATGGGTCGGCGTCTGCACGATCCGCCAGGGATAGGGGGCGATCCGGGGTACGCCGGTGGGAAGGCAATTCGCTTCGGGGTCGTCCTTCGACTCGCGTGACTTAAAGATTTTTTCCGCCGAAGGCAGCATCGGAACCTCTTCGCCCTTGGGCAGGCCCTGCTTGATATCGCCGATCGGCCCGCCGCCGTTCCACACGCCTGAGAGATCCACGGTGCCATCCTTGAAATGAGGCGTTGGTCCCGTTATGCGCGGCTGCTGGCGCCTGGGGCCTCCGGTTGCGGGGGCAACGGCCGCCTGCACGGTGGCGCCGGGATTTTTCGCATCCCCGGCCGGAGGCTGCTGGGCCAGCATGAGACCGGCGGTGGCTGCGAAGAGAACAATGTACACTTTCATCTGGTAGGTTCCTTTGTGTCAGTTGCCGCTTGCCATCCGGCGGGTGAGCGATGGCCGGGCGCCGACTCGGCTGAGGGCAGGGCGGTGGCGCAGGGTTTTTTCAAATCTCGCTCTCATGGCTTCTCGACGGGGCAGGGTCAGCAACGAAATCAGGCCTAATATATCAAAGTTGGGGCGGGGCCGGTGAACCGACGGCTTCGGGTAGTTGATTTATGAGCGGGCGAACAAACCCCGGATGCCGGCTTCTCCGGTTGGTTCAGTCATGGTCCAGGGAACGACAACCGTACGTGAGCTGTAACACCGAAGTACCTCACCAATGAACGACATTTCCCGCTCGCCCCTGGCGGCGAGTAACGGGTCCTGACTGGTGGAACCGAAGTGCGACTGATTCACGATCCACGCGCAGGGTTCGATCCCGGCTCGCCGGAGATCGGCCTGAAGCCTGCCCGCTTCATGAACCGGAGTGGCTTCCGGAATTGTGACGATGATGACGCGCGTGAAATTCGGATCGCGAAGTCTGGCGAGAAGATTCCCGATCGACTGCGGCGTTCCGCTGGAGTTTCGCTGAACTTCCCGATGGTACGCCTGCGCCGCATCGAGCAGCAAAAGGGTGTGACCGGTGGGCGCTGTATCGAGCACCACGAACCCGTCCTCTCCCCGAGACACTTGTTCCGCAAAGGCGCGGAAAACCGCGATCTCTTCGGTACAGGGCGAGCGCAGATCCTCCTCCAGCAGCGCCCGGCCGGCGGGGTCCAGCGCCGCGCCCGCGGTCGCGACAACCTCTTCGGAATAGCGCCGAATCTCCTCGGCGGGGTCAATGCGGCCCAGAGTCAGGCCTTGAATCGACTCTGGAATCGTGTTGGCAACATGGGCGGCGGGATCTGTAGTCGTCAGGTGAACCCGGCATCCTCGCGTTGCGAGTTCAAGAGCGATGGCGGCGGCGAGCGTCGTCTTGCCGACGCCGCCTTTGCCCATGACGAGTATGACTCCTTTGCCCGGAGCTTGCAGACCATCCAGAAGGCTGGTTAAAGTTGCTGTGGTCTTTATTTCCGACCCGCTGGGGACGACCTTTTCAGGGGCGGCGTCGCCGGCCCCGAACACCCGGCGCAAGTTCTTAGCGCCCAGTGGCGCGAACGCCAGCGTGGGGACATCGGATCGTTCCAGGCTTTGAAGACCGCGCGGGATTTCCTTCAGCGCACGCAGTCCGCGGCTTTCGAGGGCAAGCGCCGCGGCGTCACCGCGATTCGAGGCTCGAAAAACTCCGTTCAGCGCCAGTCGAATATTTCCGATCCCGCAATCGTCCAGTTCCGCCCGAGTGCGCTCAGCCTCTCGAAGTGCGGATACTTCCGGGCGGCTCACGAGGACCACTGTCGAGACGCCGGCATCCTGCAAGGCAAGAACGCTCGCCTCGTACGATTGCTTTTGGCCGGCAAGACCTGCCAACGCGCCCAGACAGGAGGTTCCGGTAGAGTTGTTCGCGATGAAATCAGTCCATGCCGACGGAAGTTTCAGGAGCCGGAGAGTGTGCCCGGTCGGTGCGGTGTCGAAGATAATGTGAGCGAACCGTCTGGTTGCGGATGGATCGCCCAGCAGACGCGTGAATTCATCGAAGACCGCGATCTCCAGGGTGCAGGCCCCGGCGAGTTGTTCCTCCATGCTCGCGATCGCGCTCGCCGGAAGGAGGTCTCGATACGGCCCGACCGCTCGTTCCTTGTAACCGTGAACTGCCGTGTCGGGATCGATGTTCAAGGCCCACAGGTTCGACACATCCTTTACAGGCACCGGACACGTGCCCGGCCCTTCCGAGCCGACCAGCTCGGTTTCGAGGACTTCGTCAAGATTCGACGCTGGGTCGGTGCTGACCAGCAACACCGCTTTTCCTCGATCGGCAAGTTGGACCGCCGTCGCGCAAGCCAGAGTGGTCTTGCCCACGCCGCCCTTACCTGTAAACAGAAGGATGCGAGTCGGGCGTTCCCCAACGACACCACATGGTGTCATCAGCAGCAGCCTGAGTCGTTGAGGACTGTCAATTGGGGGAGCGCCGACGGCAGTTCGATACCGGTGAGCTTTGCCAGCGTTGCGCGCGAAGGATACGCTCCCTGACACGCGACGGCGCCATTGATCAGAACCATCGGCAAACAATCGGGACCTTGCTCGTGCAGAGTGGTCCGGACGATCGTGTTCACGGCGAATGCGGAAGGCTGCTGCGAAAGATTGAATCGCTCAACCTGCGCGCCCTCTCGCGCCAGCCAGGCCAGATCCGCGGCAAATCGAGCCAGGGACGGATCGATCGACGGACCGCAAATTCCGGTCGAGCAGCACATCGCCGGATCGAAAACCTGCACTAAAGCCGCCTTCTCGCTCATGCTCCGAACTCCTGAAACGTCGTCCGAATCTGGTCACGAACCTTTCGAAACGCGGCCAGCCGCTCTTCCTCGGTCCCTTCCACCGCCGCCGGATCCTCAAAACTCCAGTGAATTCTCTTGACGGAACCGGGAAATACGGGACAACTCTCTTTGGCGTTGTCGCACACCGTGATCACATACTCGAATGGCTGGCCGTCAAACTCGCTGACGTGCTTCGATCGATGCCCGCTCAAATCGATGTCCAGTTCACGCATCACAGTTATCGCTTCCGGGCGCACCCGGCTCGGCTTCGTGCCTGCGCTGAAGACCTCAAAGCGTTCTCCGAAATCGTGGCGCAGCAGCCCCTCCGCCATCTGGCTCCGCGCCGAATTTCCCGTACACAAGACGAGTACTCTCTCTTTCTTCACTTCTTTTCTCCCTGTTCCTGTTTTCGCGGTGCCACGCCTGGGCGCTCATCTGAACGGGATCCCAGGGACTGCTCAGAGGCGGCGTGTAGCTCAAATCCAGATCGTTCAGCCCGTCCACGGTCATTCCGTGAAACAGGGCCGTTGCGAAGATATCGATCCGCTTCGATACTTCCGATTTCCAGTGGCCGACGATCTGCGCTCCCAGCAGTCTTCCTGAGATCGCGTCTCCCGTAACCCGGAACTGCATCTCTGTGGAGCCCGGATAGTAGGCTTTGTGATCGTTGAATTTCGATTGCGTGGTGACGGCGGCGGGGAAACCTGCATCGCTGGTTTCCGTCTGGCGAAATCCGGTCCGGGCGACAACCATGTCGAAGATCTTTACCACCTGAGTACCCACCGACCCGGCGAATTCCCTCTCGCCCCCGGCGGCATTCTCGCCCGCGACCCGGCCCTGCTTGTGTGACGTAGTCCCGAGAGGCAGGTAAGTGTACCGCTGGAGAAGCCGATGCCACGTTTCTGCGCAATCGCCGGCCGCGTAGACGCCGGGTACGGCAGTTTCCATGCGAGAGTTGACCCGGATCGCGCCCCGATCCCCAAGTGGGATGCCCGCGTCTCGGGCCAGATCGGAAGCCGGTCTGACACCCACGACTACAAGGACCACATCGGCACTCTCCCGCCATCCGTTCCGGGCGGTTACTACGAGTTCCGAAGCGCTCTGCTCGATTTTAGTTACTTGCGTTTCGTTGGCGATCGCAACGCCGTGCGCCCGGAGGTTGTCCTGGATCATGGACCCGAACTCCGGATCGACACTCGGGAACACCACGGTTTCAAGCCCAACCAGAGTGACCTTCATACCGCGATGAGTAAGCGCATCGGCCATTTCGACGCCGATGAACCCCGCGCCGACAATCACGGCCGACTTTGCGCTTGCGCGTTCCAGATGCTCTTTCACGCGAAACGAGTCTTCCATGGTGTGAAGTTCGTAAACGCCCGGGAGATCGATCCCTTCGATCCTGGGGCGGACTGGCAAGGCGCCCGTTGCAATGACCAGCTTGTCGTATGAGGCGGATTCAAGGCTGCCGCCGGGCGCCTCGACGGAAATCTTCTTCTCCGGCAGGTCGATGTGTTTCACAGGGCATCTTGTCCTGATACCGATCCCGCCGAACCGGGTGCGATGCGCAAGACTGTGCCAGTCCGGCGTCTCGCCGCTCAGAAAGAACGGCAGGCCGCAAATGCTGTAGTTGGGAAAGTCGTCGGCGAGATAGACGCTGACAGCAGCGCTCGCGTCGACTTCGCGGGCGCGAAGGGCGGCGCTGATCCCCGCGTCGCTTCCGCCGATGATGGCTATTCTCAAATCGCTGCCTCCTCACCATGCGCCATCACAACGTCCGCCGCCGCCCGGGAAATTGGCGGAGCGAGCCATCGGAAGAGAAGGGTTGCTGTCGCCGCGCCGAGTAATTGCGCGAGGATGAAACCGGGGACATCCGCAGGACGAATGCCGGCGAACGTATCCGTGACGGAGCGCGCGAGTGTGACCGCGGGGTTTGCGAACGATGTGGAAGCGGTGAACCAATAGGCGGCCGTAATGTACGCGGCGACCGCGAACGGCACTGCCGAAGAACGGAATCGAACGCATCCCCAAATGACAGCCAGTAGCCCGAATGTCGCGACAAATTCACTGAATTGCTGCGAAGGCCCGGAGCGAACGTGCCGCGAAATAGAAAAGGCCGGCAGATCAAACATGGTGTCGGCCGCGGCGACGCCCGCAAAAGCGCCCGCGGCCTGGGCGAGAATGTAACCCGGAACCAACCGCCACGAGATTCCTCCCATGGCTGCATCGCAGAGTGTTACCGCGGGATTGAAGTGCGCTCCGGAGATCGGTCCGAAAGTCAGGATCAGCGCCGCGAGCGCGGCCCCGGTGGCCAGCGTATTGGCCAGCAACGCGATTGCGACATTGCCCTGCGAGAGGCGGTCGCCCATGATGCCGGAGCCCACCACCGTCGCAAGCAACAGAGCCGTGCCGACGGCCTCCGCCATGAGTCTGCGGGACGCCGTCATGAGCAACAGCCGGGTCCGCAACAGGGCGCGGAGGTTGAAGGTTTCACCGCGCGAACAAAAGCGCTCATGAATTTGCCGTCGACCTCAGAAGCCATTTTTTCCACATCGACTCCCTGGGCGGAGAGGAAGGATCTTGCGTCCTTCACCTGATAGATGCGCGTCCGTTCGATGGAGACCTGCTCGAAGCCCGAGCGCGCAAGCTTGTCGGAATATTCGGTCTCGTCGAGAGCGCCCGCAATGCATCCGACCCACAACTCCATGCTCCGTCTGACTTCCGCGGGCACTTGCCCCCGAACCACTACATCCGACACGGCGAACCGGCCGCCTGGCCTCAGGACCCGAAAGGCCTCCCGCAGGACACGTTCCTTATCCGCTGCCAGGTTGATTACGCAATTCGAAACCACGACATCCACTGAGTTGTCCGGCAAGGGTATGTTTTCGATTTCACCCTTCATGAACTCCACATTTTCCAGGCCGGACTTGCGCTGGTTTTCGCGGGCAAGAGCGAGCATTTCGTCGGTCATGTCAAGTCCGAACACCCGCCCTGTCGGGCCGACTCGTCTGGCCGATACCAGAACATCAATGCCGCCGCCCGAGCCAAGATCGAGAACAATTTCCCCTGGACGAAGATCGGCCAGCGCTGTCGGATTTCCGCATCCGAGGGAAGCCAGAACTGCTTCTTCCGGCAGCGAATCCGTTTGTACCGCTTCGTAGAGATTCGACGTGATCGGGTCAGTCGCCGCGTCGCAGCACGATGAACCGCAGCAGGACGCCGCGGGCTTGCCGCTCGCGACCTGTTGGGCCGCGCGAGCGTACCTTTCCCTGACCGCCTCTTTAATGGATGTTGCGCTTTCAGACATTTAATTTCCCCCAGCTATTTCGTGAGTCGTACGACCGCTTCGGGTTTTACCGCTCGATTCCGCGTACAACACTCCGCATAGAGAAAGCCGAGTAGTTCCCGCAGGGCTTCCGTGTCTACCAGGTACCGGAGGAAGGTTCCCTCGCGGTGCACTTTGACCAGTCCTTCGTTACGAAGCTTGTCGAGATGATGCGAAAGTGTGGACGCTCCGATTCCCATCTCCGAAAGAAGCTCCCCCACCACCATTCCATCCGGATGAGCGGCCAGCAGGAGACGCATGATCCGCAAGCGCGGTTCGGTTCCAATGGCGGAAAACATCTCCGCGTATCGAGTTACGTCTTTTTCCGCCGGAATGGCAACGGACACATTTCGATATTATTAGAAGTATCGGATTGTGTCAAGCAGAGGATTATTCGTCCGGTGTGAAAAATGAATGAATTTTCGGTTGCCGCGAGGCCCAGATCATCCAGACGCCGGTCGCCACGAACAAAACGCCGATCAGAATCCAGATCAAAATATTGGCGAGGTCCCGGCGTTTCGGGGAATCGATGGCGTCGTATTGTTTTTGCCGTTCGTACACCGGATCCTCCCGACAGTCGTCGCCACGGCTTATTGAATGCGATCGACGGCCCTCAAAACCCGATTCGCGACCGCCCCCGGCAGCGGCGCGTAGTGCAGCGGCGCGGCAAGCTTCTGACCGTCCGTCAGCGTCCATTTCAGGAATGCTGTGAGAGCCCGTCTCTTTTCAGGATCTTCGATATGTTCGGGTACAAGAATCCACGTATAGCTGGAAATCGGGTAAGCGTCGTCGTCTGCGGAGTTCGTGATCGAAACGCGGAAGTCAGACGGCATATTCAGAGCCGTGGACGCGGCTGCGGCGCTGAGACCGCGGCTGTCCGCTCTGACAAAATTGCCGGTCGAATTCTGCACTGGCCCGAACTGGACGTGCCCCTCCACCGCGTAGGTGACTTGCAAATAGCCGATCGAATACGGCCGTTGTTTGATCAGATCGCGGATGCCTTCGTTGAATTGAGCGCCGCCTCCAACCGGAAACCTCACTGAAGTGCCCGTGCCCACACGCTTTTTCCAGGCCTCACTGACCTTCGACAGGTAATCGCTCCACACATAGGTTGTTCCACTGCCGTCGATGCGGAACAGAACCGTCAGTTCATGCGCGGGAAGATGAACGCCGGGATTGGCGCGGACAAGCTCGGGATCGTTCCATCGGGTGATCGTCCCGAGGAAGATCCCGGCAAGCGCCGCTGCCGTGAAACGAACCTCCTGTGTCACGCCGGGCAGATTGTAGGCGGGAACGACCCCGCCGAGGACAACCGGAAGATGCAGGATCTTTTTCTCGGCATGCTGAATCTGAAGGTCGCTCATGGGACCGTCGGAAGCGCCGAAGTCCACCCGGCCCGCAAGCGTTCGCGATATGCCGTGGCCCGAGCCGACGGGATCGTAGGACATCTGAAACTCCGGATGGAGCTTGCGATACTCCAGATTCCACCGCGACAGGATGGGGTAGATAAAGGTCGACCCGGCGCCGAACAGGATGACTGGCTTGTGGTCCGCCCCCGCCGCGATCAGCGGTCGTCAGGATCGGCGCGAGGAGAAGGACGCGATTCAGATTCATTTCAGTTCGAGATTAGTAGAATTGTAGAATCATGTCAAGCGAAAGGCTGCCGCGATTCCGGCCAGCGGCCGCGACTTCGACAATACCGGCATGGGTAGAATTGAGGAAGTGCAGGCGCTTTCCGTTGAAACTTGTCCCGATCCGGAGTGCGCCGGCAAGCCGTCGTCGAAAGCGCGAAAGAGATCGAAGAAAGACCAGAAACGTCTGGTTCGCTTCGCGGATATGCTGACTGCGATGGGTACCGAGCCGAGGCTGCGAATTATGCAGTTGCTCCTGACTGCCCACCCGGATGGCATGGTGGTCGGCGACATTCAGTCCGAACTCGATATCGCCCCGTCTACGCTCTCCCACCACCTCGAAAAATTGAAGAACGAAGGGTTGCTGACAGTCCGTCGTGACAAGAAGTTCCTCTGGTATACGGCCAACCCGGAAGAGCTTGAGGAACTGCTCGCCTTCCTCTTCGCCGATTGCTGCAGCCGCAGCAAAGCGATAAGCCCTGAAAGAGTTTTACGGCTCTGCAAGTAATGCGCAGCAGACTCGAACGCGCTCCCGATTGAAATGCCGGAGCTGCCAGGCTCTCATTCGCTTCGAGGGTGATCACGGTCTGACGCAACATCGAGAATCTCGCGGTGACCGTCATCCCTGATCGGCCCCCGGAATCCATCACCCTCGGGAAGCCATAGTTCTTCTTGCGGCTTCGCGCGAGAAGTGTTTGAGTTTTCCACTTGACCGGTGTCACGCGGCCAAACTTTGGTATTTCCTCTGAGATAGACAAATCCCCCTCCAATTTCGCCTGAACGCTTTCCCGTCCCGCAACGCAATCAAACACAACCTGCTCGCAAGCATCATCGTGTTTTGAAAGTCGAACCTGGATTTTTGAGGGTATTCCTCCGCAAATGTCGTTAACAGGAGTGGAAACAGAATAAATCCCGAAAATACCGGCGTTACGATCTGTGTCGCGCCGGACAGCAAGGACGATCTCGATGAGCAAAAACCAATCCAATCTCGCTTCTACCGGCTTCGACTATGTCGTCGCGGTAACTCAGGACAGCATCAACGGCACGCTTGAGGAGTACCTCTACAATGGCTTGCCCGAAGTCATTCTGTGTTACGCCTACGATTCCAACAACAATCCCGTTCCCATCGATTACAAAACTCTGGTGAAGAATGCGTGCAACACCGATCCTTTCTCGGTGCCGAACGCCACACCCTCGACAGACAAGCGGGTACAAAATCTCAATAATGCCGCATTCGCTTTCGCAATCAAGGCGAAGCTGGGGTTGCCTCCGGGCGTTGCGCCGTCGAAACTGCCGCTGATCGTGGCGCTGAAGCCGGGGCAATCCAACGTGACTTACACGCTGATGTTCGCGGAATTCGTCGCGACGGAACTCATTTTCGGGCCGCGGGGATCGATTACATGGTTCAACGAATCGCAGCCTTCCGGCACGAGCTGGAGTTTCTCGGGCGCGGTCGATCTGAACTTTCAGGACGCCAGCTTCGGCAATCTTCCCCCGAAAGTGCAGAACAAGCTCAAAGGCATCGGACAGCCTTACGAGTTCGGCGTTCAGCAGCTTTATTACGATCTGAACAGTTCAGACCTCGAGCAGGGGTTTCAGTTCAACAACGTCCCTTCGAACAGTGCGCTCAATACGTTCATGACCGCGGATTTCGTCAATACTTACTGGAAGACACTCGGGGGCAGTGAGGTCCTGGGGTATGGCGCGAAGCAGGTTGCGGGCGTGTCGCCATCCAGCCTTGCGGTGACCAATCTGAACTTCTTTACGCCCTCGGCTGCGGGCAATGAAGGCGCGCCGCTTACGTTGAACTACCTCTGCGCCATGAACAACAAGCCGCTGCCCGCCACGACGAGCGCGGGGTTCGGCTGGAACTGGATCGAGCCCAACGAGGCCGCGCAATATGACGGCGTGGCGGCGCTCAACCGGAATACATTCGCCACATATCTCAACAGCGTTCTGTTCCCCTACGTGATCCGGAACTGTTACGCGCCCTGGGTACGGGTGACCTATATCGGCGGCATTGAGCTCGAAGTCAGGTACGAGTGGAACATGACGCCGGGACAATCTCCGACCGTCAATCCAACGCCCTCCGGCAACACGATCCTGAGCTACTCCTGGAATTCACCCACGGCGGAAGACCAGGCGGGACTCAACGGCGATGCGGGCAAGATGGATCTCGCCTCGAGCTTCAGCATGTCGGTCAGCGTTTCCGGGAACACGATGACGATTGTGCAGCATCTCGTCGTCTGGACCTACGTCAGGTATCTTGCGACTGGCGCCGGCGGCAACATTATCGACAAGCAGATAACCGATACGTACTCGTTCGGGGTTGACGATCATGGCCGGATCGTGGTCTCGACGCCGTCGGCCTCGGCGAATCCCCCGACGTCCGTGACAGTCGACAACTCCCAGTCCCCCAGCGCGAACGGCTTCCTGAATTTCTGGGCCAACGTTCAGGGACTCGCCGACAGCGTGACGCAGTGGGCGCAGAGCTTCTATGCCACGCGGCTCACGGACATCCCGGTTTCCGCGGCGCAGAATTTCGTGTTTCCGGGCGGCGATACGTTTTCGTTCGCCGACGTATCTTTCTCCGATAACCAGGATCTCGTCTCGCACATCACGTACGCGGACGTTTCCCGGTAGCCCGCCCACCATCACGTTTTTTCGCAATCGAGGTCTCACATGAAAATCACTTTCGAATCTGAGTTGATGGAGAATCAGAAGCACGCCGTAGTAGCCGCGCCTGACCGCGCTTTCGAGGTCCTGCAATCCCAGGACGGCGATTCTCTCTTCTTTTCAATTGGCACGGACAACGTTTTCTATCTGACGCGCGAGGTGACGATGACCTCGACCGGATGGAACAAAATCGACCTGAGCAGCGGGCTCGCGTCGCAACACAGCGGCGCGAAGGTCGCCGCCAAAACGTTCGCGGTAACGCAGAACGTTCAGACGCGCGCGATCGACCTGGCGCTCGTGGTGACGGTCACCGGCGTGGATTACCTGTATCTCTCGCTCGGCAACTCGAACACGGACGCGTCGTGGGCGAACGGTGTCACGTGGAAAGCGATCCCCTTCGACGCAGGAAAGGCGCCGGCGCCACTCACGATCGCCGACGTCTACCTGATGAACATAGCCGGTTCGGAGAATATCTTCGCCGACATCTATCGGAAGCCTGGCGATCCCTTGAAGCTTCTGGACCGCTACTACATTACGCCGGGCGCCTCACCAAAGTGGAACCTTCATGTACTGGCCGCCGATCTTGCCGCCGGAAGCATTTCGAGTTGTCCGGGCAATCGCGCGAACGATCCGATTCCCGGTATCTACACTTTCGGAACCATAGACGACGAGCCGGAACTCCTGTTCTCGCCTCAGTACAACTACTTCCGGCCGAATACGCCTCCAGATCCGGCTCGGCTGAGCGTTCCCGCCGGAGCGAGCGCGATCGCTTCCGCGCTCAACGCTTCGGGAGTTACCAATCTCTTCGTGGCGGGGACCGCGGGGCTCTTCGTTTTTACGCCGGACAATCAGCATGACGGAGCTGTGCCTGTGAAGATCGTGACGAACCCGGTCGTGGCCGGCGCTTCGTCTCTCGCGGCCGCCACGGACGCGAAGCGAACGGCGGTGTGGGGCCTCGACCCGCAGGGGAACCTGTTTTACGTGACCTGCGCAGCAGGCAGCGAGGCGACCTCCCTGGCATGGTCGAAGCCGGTTCCGCTGCTGCCGAAGGCGGAAGGCTTCGCGTTTTACCTCAACCTGAATGCGGGCAACAGTGTACTCTTCGCCCATGTGGACGGGCAGAATCTGGTTCAGCTCACGCAGGACTCCGTCACCACGGACTGGCTGCAGCGCAGCCTGCTGCTGCCGGCTACCAGCACCGACGACATTGCCGTGTACCAGAGCTTCACGACCCATATTCAGATCACCGACGGCAACGGCGTGGGATTGCCGAATGCCGCGGCTGCGCTTACCGCTACCAGTCCGGTGAGCGTCTACGTGAACGACGTCTATTACCTGCTTTCCTCCACCGTACCTGTGAATGTCGTAGCGGATGCCACCGGGGTTCTGACCGTCGTGCAGGAAACTCAGTCGCTCTCGGCTGTTTGCTTTAAGGTGTCGCTGACCGGGTCGGTGGGCGTTGTGGCCGATGTGAACCCCATGAGCAAGGCATTGGGGATTCTTGGTTCCGTGTCGGACGGTCCGAGCCTGGGCAATGTCCAGGTCACGAATTCGGACGGTACTCGGAAATCACTTGTACCCGACAGCGTGGCGCCGGGCGACAAGGATGCGGCGGCGAAATCCCTTGTGAATTTCGTGAAGATCTCCGCCGGGCTGCCGGGAGACGGTTCGCGGCAGAGCCAGACGCGCGGGCTTCGAGCGAGCGCGGCTCGAGGCCCTGAGGCATGGGGCATGACCTTCGCAAACGGGCAAGTCCGTTATCACGAAGGAAGGCAGGCGATGATGGCTCACGGTCTGATGGCCGCGGCGTTACCGAGGGATGTCGGTTCCGATATCCAGGTCGCCGCCGGGGACTTCTTCGCCTGGTTAAAGCACGCTTTTGAGGAAGTGGAAAGCTTCATCGTGCAGGAGGCCGAGGGAATCTATCACTTCTTCGCCAAAATCGCGGGCGAGATCTATGATGTGCTGCTCGATTGCGTCAGCGCCGTGGTCCACGCCGTGGAGTTCGTCTTTAACAAGATCAAGGTGTTCTTCGAAGACCTGATCAAGTGGCTGGGCTTCCTCTTCGAGTGGAACGACATTCTGATTACGCACAAGGTGCTCAAGAAGGTTCTCAAGCTGTGCGCCACGAACGCCGTCGATCAGATCGTCACGCTTGAGGATGAGGTGAAGGGCGCCTTCCAGGGCATCGAAAAACGCATCGACGCATGGGCTGGAATCCCGAGCGCTGCGGATACTGTAGGCAGCTACCAGGCGTCGGCGTCGCGCGCGCCAGGGTTCGGGAGTCCGCAGTCCAACTGGGCGCTGCACCACACCAAAAGCAATGCGTCTGCGGCGACGACTAAATACTCCTCGCCCAATCCCGACACCAGCACGTTCGAGAAGATTTTCGACGATCTCAAGGAATTGTTCGATGAAGAGATCGACGATTTCAAGACCGCCATCACGCGTCTGCGCACCGAGGTAATCGAACCCATCGCGACGCTGACCGCGGCCGAGGCCATGAAGCGCGTGGCCGCGATCATCGTGGACGCAGTTCTGACGACCGCCCGGAACGTGATCGTCACTTCACTGGACATCGTCAAGATCGCGATCGAGGGCATTATCGATCTGCTCGACGCTCCTATCGAGATCCCGATTCTTTCGAAGATCTATAAGGACATTACGAAAGACGATCTCAGCTTCCTCGATCTCGTATGCCTCATAACGGCGATACCTGTGACTCTGATCTACAAAATCGCCGCGAATCGGGCGCCTTTCTCGCAGAACGAGGCCGACCAGCTGGAAGCGATTCCCGACTATAAATCGCTCAAGACGCGCCTGACCTGCCCGAAGGCGCGGACTGCCCGGCGGTCACTGGCCGCGGCCCAGGACATCGACTGGTCCGCCCTGCTGAGCACGCTGACCATCGCGGCGGGCTTCGCCGGGATGTTCGGAGCCTTCGGAGTTGCCCTGGTCGGCGGACTTAAGAAGACGGAGACAAAAGTGGGACTGCCTCCGCCCGCGCCATTGCGCTACCTCGCGGCGTCGCTCTACCTGCCGTATGTCGCTCCCGATCTGATCGGGGCGTTCAGCAATCCCGCCGGCTGGGGCACCATCCTGAACGACTTCGTGACTGTGGTGGCGATCGGAAAGACGTTTGCCGACAATGTGGATGTGCTTTCGGCGCCGGGCCTCTGGTCGCAATACATTTCGCCCTTCGCGGAATCGCTGATTAATCTGGTCTGGCTTGTTCCCGCTGCCGGAATCATCACCGCGGTCAGCAGCCCGAAGACCAGCGACTTCCTCTCATTCGCCGGCAACATGCTTTTCGACCTGGGAGGAGGCATTACCGTCGGATCGGAGGAAAAGATCATCGGTGACGCGAAAGTCGCAGCGGCATTTTTCGGGGTTATCGAGGTGCTTACCGTCGGATACGGATTCCTGTCGCTCGGTACCGCGGCCGCACAGCTCGGCAACAACTGAAGAGTTCGCTCAGCCGCGGCGGTTACGCGACACGAACTGAATCACGGGGATCAGGGAGTTCTTCTCGCCGCCGGGGCGCTCGGAGCGGGGACGGTTCGCCAGTTCGTGATTGAGACTTTGCACGAACTCTTCGATCTGCCCCTGCATCGCCTCCATCTTGGCGCGCATGTTGAGAATGATCTCGACGCCGGCGAGATTGACTCCCAGATCGCGCGTCAAGTGGAGGATGACCTCAAGCCGTTCCAGGTCTTCATCGGTATAGAGCCTGGTGTTCCCATCGCTGCGGCTCGGCTTGAGCAGGCCTTCCCGCTCATAGAGCCGAAGCGTCTGGGGATGCAGGCCGTACTGCTCCGCGACGGAGGAAATCATGTATGCGGCTTTGGATTTTTCACGCATAGGTTCTAAGCCTCATGATCCTGTTCCCACAGCTGCTTGCGGGGGTCTTCCGGATGAAGCTCCGCGAGTTCCCGCAGCAGTTCCTTGGTGCGCTCGTCCTGCACGACCGGGGCTTTGAGCGTCACCTGCACGATCTGATCGCCGCGCGTGTTCTTGCGCGAGTTGAAGATCCCCCTTTCGCGCAGCCGGAACTTCTGGTCGTTCTGGGTGCCCGGCGGAATCTTTAACAGGGTCTTGCCGTCTATCGTCGGCACCTCAATCTTGCCGCCCAAACCCGCTTCCGCAACCGTGATCGGAACCTTCAGAAGGATGTTGTCGCCTTCGCGGCGGAATAATGGATGCTCTTCCACATGGGTCGTGATGTAGAGGTCGCCCGGAGGCGCTCCCATTGTGCCGGCATTTCCCTTACCCGCGACCCGCAACCGGGAGCCGTTCTGCGCGCCCGCCGGAATGCGAACTTCGACCGTCTCCGTGTGCGCGAGCCGGCCCTCGCCGTGGCAAGTCGGGCAGGCGTTTTTCAGCCGGCCCTTTCCGTTGCAGCGCGGGCAAGTCAGGTTGAACTTCATGTTTCCGGCCATCTGACTGACGTTGCCGGTGCCGTTGCACTGCGGGCATGCGATGGAACCCGCGTCGTTGCCTCCCGTGCCGTGACACGTGGGGCACTGGTCGTAACGGGTGATGTCGATCTTTGCCTGAGTTCCCCGGATCGCCTGCCAGAAGCTGATATTGAGCCCGTATTCGAGATCGGCTCCCCGTTCCGCTTCCTGCTCGGCCTCTTCTCCCCCGCCTCCATGGAAGAACTGGCTGAAAATATCCTTGAACGAACCCGTTCCCCCCACTGCGCCGCCGGGACTCCGTTTCGCCCTGCGAGCCGCGGAACGCCTCCGAAAAATCGAACCCATTAAAATCCATGTTCGGATGAGTTCTTTGGCTGGCGCCGCCCGGATAACCGCCCCCAGCCGCGGCTCCGTTTTCGGAGTAAAAACCCACCTGGTCGTACATCTGGCGCTTCTTCGAGTCGCTCAGAATGTCGTAAGCTTCCTGGACGTTCTTGAAGCGGTCCTCCGCCGATTTATCGCCCGGATTCAGGTCCGGATGAAACTTCCGCGCGAGCTTCCGGTAAGCCTTCCGGACGTCGTCTTCCGAAGCGCCGCGTGCGACGCCCAGCGTTTCGTAGTAATCGTGTTTTGGCGCTGATGGCATTTAAAATCAGACAGGGCAGGCAGTGAAAATCACGGCCTGCCCTCGCCTCCCTCAACTCAAAGTCAAGTGCCTACTTTTTGTCGTCCACATCCACAAATTCGGCGTCGACCACGTCTTCCTTCGGCTTTTCGCCGCCGCCCTGGCCATTGCTGCCCGGCGCGGCTCCGTCTGCCCCGGGACCTCCCGGCTGCCCACCTGGTTGAGACGACGCTTTGTACATCGCCTCCGCCAGTTTGTGGCTGGCCTGAGTGAGCCGATCCGTCGCCGCGTTGAGCTTCTCCGGATCGTTTTCGTTGATCTGCTTCTTCACGTCCTCAAGCGCGTCCTCGATGCTCTTCGCATCTTCGGCGCTGACCTTGTCGCGGTGTTCTTTCAACGTCTTTTCGACGTTGTAGACCATCGCGTCGGCGCGGTTGCGAGCCTCGATCTGGTCCTTCGCCTTCCGGTCGTCGGCCGCGTGCGATTCCGCGTCCTTCGCCATCTTCTCGACTTCGTCTTTCGACAAGCCGGACGAGGAAGTGATCGTGATCTTCTGCTCGTTGTTCGTGGCCTTATCCTTCGCGACCACGTTCAGAATGCCGTTCGCATCGATGTCGAAGGTGACTTCGATCTGCGGCACTCCGCGCGGCGCCGGAGGAATTCCGATCAGCTGGAACACACCCAGCTGCCGGTTGTCCTTCGCCATCGAACGCTCGCCCTGGAAGACCTTGATTTCGACCGAGGTCTGGCTATCCGCGGCCGTGGAGAACGTTTCGCTCTTGCGCGTCGGGATCGTCGTATTGCGGTCGATCAGCTTGGTGAAAACACCGCCCAGCGTCTCGATTCCGAGCGTGAGTGGCGTGACGTCGAGCAGCAGCACATCCTTTACTTCGCCGCCCAGAACGCCGCCCTGAACCGCCGCGCCGACCGCGACCACTTCGTCCGGGTTCACGCTCTTGTTCGGCTCTTTGTTGAAGAGCTGCTTCACGATCGCCTGGATGCGAGGCGTACGGGTCTGTCCGCCCACCAGCACCACTTCGTCGATCTTGTCCGGCGTAACGCCGGCGTCCTGCATCGCCTGCTTGCAGGGTCCCACCGACCGCTGGAAGATGTCTTCGCACATCTGCTCGAAACGCGAGCGGGTGAGCTTCATCGCAAGGTGCTTCGGACCGCTGGCGTCGGCCGTGATGAACGGCAGGTTGATTTCGGTCTCGAGCAGCGTCGAGAGCTCCATCTTGGCCTTCTCCGCGACTTCCTTCAGCCGCTGCAGCGCCATCTGGTCTTTCGAGAGATCGATTCCCTGTTCTTTCTTGAACTCGGAGATGATCCAGTCCATCACGCGCTGGTCGATGTTGTCGCCGCCCAGGTGCGTGTCGCCGTTGGTCGATTTGACTTCGACCACGCCGTCGCCTACTTCGAGGATCGAAACGTCGAACGTACCGCCGCCGAAGTCGTAAACCGCGATGGTTTCGTTCTTCTTCTTGTCGAGGCCATAAGCGAGCGCCGCCGCCGTCGGCTCATTGATGATGCGCTTGACGTCGAGACCCGCAATCTTGCCGGCGTCCTTGGTCGCCTGGCGCTGGGCGTCGTTGAAGTACGCCGGAACCGTGATGACGGCTTCCGTCACCTTCTGGCCCAGATAGGCCTCCGCCGCTTCTTTCAGCTTGGTCAGGATCATCGCTGAAATCTCTGGCGGGGTGTACTTCTTGCCCTGAATTTCGACCCGCGCGTCGCCGTTCTCACCCCGTACCACCTTGTACGGGACCATCTTCTGCTCTTCGTTCACCTCGTCCAGCCGCCGCCCCATGAAACGCTTGATCGAGAAAATCGTGTTTTCCGGATTCGTGATCGACTGGCGTTTCGCCACCTGACCCACCAGCCGCTCGCCGGATTTAGTGAAGGCCACGACCGAAGGCGTCGTCCGCGCGCCTTCCTGATTCGCGATCACCGTAGGCTGTCCCGCCTCCATAACCGCGACGACCGAATTCGTTGTGCCGAGGTCGATTCCAATAATTTTGCCCATTGTCCTTTTCCAGGACCTCCTTAATGAAGAAACGTGGCAACTCGTGCCGTGCCGCCGGTTCCCATCGCCCGGCATTAGCTAAAGTCAATTATGAAATATGAGTGTCTTCTTGTCAAGTGTCTTTAGCAATTTTATAAAATCGCGGTGCGGTACCCATTAAGTCATTTATTTTCAACCCAACCTGGATGACGCCGCATTGACGAAATAGTTATATACTTTGGCCATGGCAGCGCTCATCGATCCGATGGCAAGAGGGCCGGAGATTGTCGAACTGCGCCACCTCGCCGGCTGGGAACTCGATCCGCTGCTGCTCGAAGAAACCGTGGAATGGCAGCGGGAGCTGGACTGGGATTTTGCCCGGCCGGCGGATCTGGTTCGCCAGTTTACCGACGTCCACGCGCTGACGGGATACGCACTCCTCGACCGCGGCGAGGTCGCCGGTTACGGCTATTCGGTGCTCGAAGATCACAAGGGCCTGATCGGCGATTTATACATCCGCTCCGCCTGGCGCAATGGGGACTACGAATCGCGGCTCTTTCGGTCGTTGCTGGACAATCTGATCGCAACACCGCGGGTACGCCGAATCGAGAGCCAGCTGATGCTGGTGGATCCTTCGGTCGCGCGGGCGCTGCAGAAAGACCGGTTCATCAGGACCCAGGAACGCATGCTGATGTCGCTCGATATCGCCGAGGCGCCGCCGATGCCGCCCGGCGCGGCTTCAGAGCGGTACCATATCGAGCCCTGGGCCGACTATCACCACGAATCCGCCGCCGGGGTCATCGCGCTCGCATATGGCAACCATGTCGACAGTCAAATCAACGATCAGTACCGCACACTTGCGGGGGCCCGGCGTTTTATCTACAACATCGTGCAGTTTCCGGGCTGCGGGACGTTCTTCAAGGCGGCGTCGTTCGTTGCTTTCGATCCGGAAAGCGGCGGCATGGCAGGTATTGCGCTGGCCAGTTTTGTCGGCGACGAAGTCGGTCACATTACTCAACTCTGCGTAACGCCCGGATTGCGAGGACGGGGGCTCGGCTACGAGTTGCTGCGCCAGGCCGCGGGCGCTTTACGGCTTCACGGAGCGAAACGGATCAGTTTGACGGTGACCTGCGCGAACACGGAAGCCATACGGCTTTACGAGCGCTGCGGATTTTCCGACGTCCGGCGCTTTTCGGCGTATATGTGGGGCAGCTACTGAGCGTTGAATCGGAATCAGAGCAGTTTCACATCTAACGAGGTCCAGCGCTTGCCGATGCGCCAGGTTCTGAAGAGTTTCCGCAGCGCGACCCCGAGGAAGCGGCGGATGATATCCAGGCGGAAACCGGCGGTAGAGTCGAGGCCGGGCGCGGGTGCTGATCTTCGCAGACCGTCCCTTTTCCCAGCCCCGCTCATCAAACCGGACGTGCGGATTTCCCGCATCCGGCTTTCCGACTGGTTTCGTCGCAGGCTCACGAACATGTGCCTTCGTTCTTCGCCTTTCGATAAAGCTTGCTCTGCAGGTCCCGAACTTTATCCGGTATTTCCAGACTTGCGTCAATCACCGGTCTTTTCCTCCTTCACAAGCACACCAGAAGCAAGGGTCCTTCCCTCCACCGGCATTACCCGGCTTCATCGGTACCTCTGACCCTCTCCGACGCCCAAGTGATCCGCCGCCCTTTCGGGCAACGTTCGCGGTTCGCAACCCCGCGACTACTCCGGGCCTCCCCCACTGGCGCTGATTGCCTTTCCGGCATGCTTGACCAGTGGCGCAGACCCCCGGTCCACTTATCCAGGATAAGTTGCACTGTGCGGCTTCGTTCGTGGTCAAGACTACCCCCCGGTGGACCGAACAGGTGCACGATGGTTATCGTCATGGCGCGCTCCCGCGCCGGGTTCTTCCCCGTCCGTTCTGCCTTCCCCGATCTTGCGGCGGGTCGGCGTCCACATTGCCGCTTTCGAGGCCTGCTCAAGCTTCACGCATGTTACGGCCTGCCGGATTGCTCGCCCACCTATCGTGGACTTTGTCGCGAGGTTTCGGTCCGCCCGGTTACCCGAACCAACCGCCCGCCAGCTATCGAACCTAACCATCAATTATTCGAGTGGGTCCTTCCCCCACTGGTATTCAGCCCACTTGGGGCACACACAAGATCGCCGGCGCTACCGCCTCCGGAAACGCTGGAACCGCTGTACAGAAACGTGCAAACGCTCTAGTGTTTTTTGCCACCGACGCGTCTGCCGATAATCATTTTGATGAGCAGATGATCGGTGCTGCCGGTCAGTCCGACGCCCACGCCAAAATTAAACTCCCAGGACGGGCTGAGGTTCAGATCGGTAACGGCGAAAATCTGCTGTTGCTGGTTTCTGAGCGGGTCGAAATCGGTAACCGGACCGACCGAGCCGTAATATTCGAATCCCGCATTGACGACCTTCGTTACGTCGTAACCGACCTTCACGTTTGGCGAAAATACCAGGCCCTCCGATACCGAGGGTCCGTGAAACGACCGGTCCAGTGTCGGATTGAAGCACAGGTACCACTTGCCGAGACTCTTGTCGACGATCGGCCGGATCTCCATCGTCCACGTATCCGGTGAATAGACCGCCCGCTGATATCCGATCTCCAGCGAGAGGCTCACGCCGACAGGCCATTTCCATGACTCCGGCACCCGGACTCTGGGGCGGATATGATCGCCGACCCACTGCCATCCGACGCGGCTGTCCGCGCTCGTGAAGATGTAAAAACCGGTCTCGAACCAGTTGCTGAAGCCATGCGTGATCTCCACGGTCTCGTGCAACTGGTGCTCGGTCGGATACGTGCCGTCGGTAGTCGTCTTCGACCCCTCAACCGTAAAATTGCTGTGAAGCTCGAACATGGTGGCGCCGGGGTCCACGAGATCGGACCCGTACACCTGAATTTCATAGCTTCCCTGAGCTCTCAGAATTCCCGCAAAGGGGATCGTCGCCAGCACGGCGAGCAAGACGAGTTGTCGACGCATTCTTCCCGCTGGTTATACTACACGATGGCCGGTTACAGGGCCCTCAACTTATGTACCGCATGAGGGCCATAAACCCGTAATCCATATGCATCTGCTGATGACAGTGGAACAGAGTCAAACCCGGATTGTCGGCGAGCAGATCCGCCTCGACGCTCGATTTCGGTTGCACGACGACGACATCTTTGAACACGCCTGAGGTGCTCACTCCGCCCACCTTCGTCAGTTCAAATGTGTGCCGGTGCAGATGCACAGGGTGCGCTTCATCGCTGCGGTTATCGAACACGAGCCGGTATCTCCGGTTTGCTTTCACGAGGATATCGTCCGTTTTCGGGAAGGATTTCCCGTTAATGGTCCACTTGTCGATCCAGCGGCTTCCGGCGAATTTCTTTTCAAAAACCAGATTCACACGCTCTGCTTCCGCTGTCGCCGCGGCCGCCGTGCCGAAGACAGTGTAATCCCAAACGTCTTTCGCCGGCTCGGTCCATTGCGGCTCGCCGCTCTTTTGCGAATACTCGACGACGATTCCCATACCGGCCGCGCGGTCATGATCGTCCGTGGCGCCGAGAATCCACACGCCCGGGTTGTTCATCTCCACAATCGCGTCGACTCTCTCCGCCGGACCGAGTTCGAGAAACTGAACCTTTGCGGGATTCGCCACCGAATTGCCGTCAAGGGCTCTCACCTCGAAAGCATGGCCGGCGAAGGCTATGCGTCGCTGGATCGTGGCGCTTGCGTTGAGGATACGCAGCATCACACGCTGGCCCTCTTTGACCCGGATGGGTTCGCCATGCCCGAGCGCCCGATCGTTGATCGAAAATGCCTTCCAGGCTACTTCCTCTCCCTCGTCGCCAGTGGTCGCAAAATAGGGATCCCATTCGCGAAGTGCAAGGAAGACTTCCTGATCGTACCCGCCGGGATCGCTTTTGGGCTGAACGTAAAAAAATCCGAACTGGCCCGTGTACGTGGCGCGATCCAGGTGACGCTGCGCCTGTGTGTGCGTGTGATACCACCGCGTACCGCTGGGCGCCGGCGTAAACACATAGCGTGCCTGCCCGCGCGGCTGAATCATCGGCGTTCCCTCTTCCATTGAGCCGTCCACGTTCGAGGGAATCTTCAGTCCGTGCCAATGCACCAGCTCCGGCAGGTTCGACTGATTCCGAACATCGATTACAATCTCCCGGCCTTCCTGGACCCGAAGCAACGGGCCTGGCGCGGAGCCGTTGTATCCCACCGTCTTCACCACTCGCTTTGGCGCGAGTTCAACCGATACAGGTCCGATGGTCAGCACGATATCGGCCTTCCGGGCATCCTGCGCGGCGAGCAACCCGGTCCGCGAGGTGAGCCCGGACGCAGCCGCCGCTCCCAGAAGTGATAGCGCGTCCCGCCTGTGAATGGAAGTCATAGGGGACTGACATCATCATCTCACCGGTTGTGATTGTGGTGATTTTCAAGAGGAGGCGCCTGTCGCCTGTCCAGCGGCATCCGCCTCCGCTATTCGCCCGGAAACGCTGGAGCCTACGGCTTGAACGTGTAGACTATCTGGGCTTGCGGGGTAGCGAAGTCGGTCGAACCGTAGCTGAAACTGGCGATTGTGAGCGTGTTTCCGACCTGGCTGACACCGATTAACACATTACTTTGCCAGTTCGGGTAACCGCCGCAGGGAGCGCTGGCGACGCCGTAGCTCCACGCTGTTGAGGTGATTCCGGCGCTCTTGAGTCGCGTGGCATAAGGACTGCTCGCGATTGGCCCGACATACCATATGGCGGAAGAGGGATAAGTGCAAGCGTTGGCGCCAGAGGCCGCACTGAGCGACCATTCCGTAGCACCACCCGTCGTTACGCCCGGACCGCTAACGTTAATAAACGCCATTCCACTGAAGAGGGTACTCGGTCCCACGTAAGTCCCCGCTTTGAAATCGGACACGATGATCGCCGGAGCTTTAGAAACCTGGGGATAACCCGGCGCAAGGATCAGATTTCCGTCGGCATCAAAGCTGAACTGCAACACGATATTCTTATAGACCGTTCCGCTGGTCGTGACCACGGGAACCCAGGTCGCGACAATCGTATCCCCCGAGCCCGTGAGAGTAGAGTACTGGAACGATGCGTAGGGAGGTGTTGGCGCTGTTTGCGCATTTGCAACAAAGGCGCATACCGTGAGAGCTGTGAGGGAAACCGCCGTCCGCGTGGCGCGGCGCCATAAGTTTGAATTCACATTGAAATTCATCTTTTAAATTCTCCTTAATGTTAGATCCTAAGTGTGTCGGCGCGTATAGAGAAGGGGCTTTACCTTTGCAATGGCACGCGCGGGTTGGTAAAATTTCCCCAACCTCTTATGCCCTGTCCCGCCTCCTTACTCATAACTACGCAAATCAGGGATAAAACCCGTCATGTCTCCCCGACCTGCTAAATATGTTTCTCGCGGGTACGACGATTCGATCCCGGCACTTCAGCAGCGGGGTCCCCTGGATGATGTGTTCAGTCTGGTGTACGAGGAACTGCGCCGGCTCGCTTCGTTTATTCGGCGAGGCGACGACAACCCTACTCTCAACTCCACCGCCCTGGTTCATGAAGCATGGCTGAAACTGAAAGGATCGCCGAAGCTGGCGGACACCTCCGTCTCGCACTTCAAGGCAATCGCCGCGAAAGCAATGCGTCAGGTCCTTGTCGATTCGGCCCGTCGGCGGAACGCTCACAAGAGAGACGGCGGAGAGATCGTCCCCCTCACGCCCGAAGCCGCGGTATCGGTCGCGGCATCGAGCGACGTGGAACTCCTGGCACTGGACGCGGCACTTGAAAAGCTTGAGGCCCTGGATGCCCGGCAGTCGCAAGTCGTCGAATGCCGATTCTTTGGAGGATTGAGCGTACCGGAAACGGCTGAATTGCTCGAAATTTCGGAATCGGCGGTCGAGCGCGACTGGCGCTCAGCGAAGGCATGGCTGGCGAGTACAATGCGACCCGCCGCGGAGTGAGCCCGCATGGACAGCGGCCGCTGGGAACAGATCAAATCCATATTTCACGACGCTCTGACGCGCCCCGAAGCCGGCCGCCTTTCGTTCGTGGAATCCGCCTGCGGCGCAGACCGGCAAATGATGGCCGAAATCCTGGCGATGCTCCAGGCGGACGCCGCCGGATCGTCATTGCTCGACTCCGGCCTTCCCGATATCGCTTATGAAATCGTCGGTGCGCCGAGCGAATCGATCCTCTTGCGGGAATTTGGCCCGTACCGGCTTCAGGAGGTTCTCGGCGAGGGAGGTATGGGCGTCGTCTGGCTCGCCGAGCGCGTCGATACCGGTAATCCCGTGGCGATCAAGTTCCTGCCGCATGCCGCGCTATCGCCTGCCCGCAGGGAGCGCTTTGCGATCGAAATCAAAACTCTCGCAAAGCTAAGACATCAGTTCATAGCACGGCTCTACGACGCGGGCTCGCTCCCGGACGGAACGCCCTGGTTTGCGATGGAATACGTAGATGGCCTTCGCTTCACGGAGTACTGCCGCCAGACGGCCATCCCGATGCGGGAAAAGTTGGAGCTCTTTCGTTCCGTCTGCGAGGCGGTGCAATACGCCCACGGCCAGGAAATTATCCATCGGGATCTGAAACCTTCCAACATCCTCGTCGAAGCGGACGGAACGCCCAAACTGCTCGATTTCGGCATTGCAAGACAATTGCAGCAGACAGACGGCCCCGAGGAACAAACCAGGCCCGGCCTGCGATTTATCTCTCCGGACTATGCGGCGCCTGAGTGGGCGCGCGACGGAATCGTCGGACCTTATACCGACGTGTATTCGCTTGGCGTGACCCTCTACAGGATGCTCGCGGGCCGCCTGCCGTTCGATCGTTCGAAGCTCGATGCCGAACGCGTAAATCCCGAGAAGCCGTCAATCGCGGCGAACGGGGAATCGGGCGTCAACGGCCAAACCACGGCGCCCGCGCAGCTCTCCCGCGCGGAATGGAACGATCTGGATACTCTGTGCCTCAAGGCTATCCGCCAGGACCCGGCACAGCGGTATCAATCGGTGGAAGCTCTGCTTCGCGACATCGACCACTATCTGAAAGACGAGCCTCTTGAAGCAAAGCCGGACACGTGGGGATACCGCGCCGCCAAATTCGTCAGACGCAACAGGCGCGCAGTGATCGCGGCGTCTCTTGCGTTCATTCTGATTGCCGGACAACTCATCTTCTTTACCGTTCGCCTCGCCAGAGCGCGCGATGCGGCGGTGGCCGAAGCGGCGCGAACGAAACGTATTCAGCGATTCATGGTGAATCTGCTTGACGATGGAGATCAGGAAGCGGGTCCTTCGAACGAACTGCGGGTCTCATCCCTGCTGGATCGCGGCGCCCAGGAGGCCGCTACTCTAAGGGCCGACCCCGAAACGCAGGCCGAACTTTACAAGACAATCGGCACTATGTACCAACGGCTCGGCAAGTTCCAGAAGGCCGACGGAATGCTGCAGCCTGCTGCCGAGCGAATGAGAGCCGCGCGCGGACCCGCCGATCCGGGATACGGGGGCATGTTGACCCGACTCGGCCTTCTACGTGGAGATGAAGCCCGCTTCAAGGACGCGGAGCAGTTGACGCGGCAAGGCCTCACAATTGCCAGTCGGAGCCTGCGGACCGGCGACCCGATCGTTGTCGATGCCCAATGGGCACTTGGGCAGGTTTTAGCTCAAAGCGGCGCTTACGATAAGGCCATCGCGGTTCTCGAACCCCTCGTCCCCCTCAAACCCTCAGGGGAAGAGGAGGCCGTCACCCTTGCCGACGTTTCTACGGCGCTGGGCTACGCGAACCAGAACACTCAACATTACGGGGCTGCGGAATCGTTCTATCGCCGGGGCCTGGCTATGGACAATTCGTTGTTCGGTCCGGCGCATCCGCGGGTTGCTTCCGACCTCGCAAACCTCGGAAGCGTCGAGGTTACAGTTGGCAGAGAGGCGGAAGCCGAAAAATCCTATCGGCAGGCTGTCCGAATCATGAAAGCGTGGTATGGTCCGGATCATCCCGAGACCGCGGAAATCTCGTCCTTCCTTGCAATGACGTTATCGAGGGAGGGTAAGAACGCGGAAGCCGAACCTATACTGCAACAGGTACTTGCGATTGAGGAACGTGCACGGGGTGCGAGCCACCCGACAATCGCTTTCATTCTCTCCAGAATGGGCAATCTCGCGCTGAAGCGAGGAGATTTTGCCGCCGCCGAAGCGGATCTCAGCCGCGCCGTATCCATTAACAAAGCCTCTTATGGCGAGAATAACTATCAAACGGCGATTACGATGGAAGACCTTGGTAACGTATTTTTAAAAGAGAAGCGTTATTCGCAGGCGGAATCGATCCTGCAGCCCGCCGTCAGGTTTTTGTCCACCCAGCCCGCCTCGGGTAATGTCAGCCTCGCTATTGGGCAGGTATCGCTCGGCAGCGCGCTGGTCCGGCAGAAGCGTTACCGGGAGGCCGAACCATACCTCATCGCGGGCTATGCCGTCTTCTCAAAAGAGCCCGCGCGCACACCGACTCGTCTGCGTGAAGCGCGCGAGGATCTCGCCGAACTTTATGGCGCCTTGAACCAGCCCGGACGGGCCGGTGAATTTCGCCGTGAACTGGGGTCGGCAAGCGCCCAGGAGCAGGGGAGTTCCTCGCGGAACTCCCGCCCTTGAAGCACGCGCCTGAACTACCCAGGACATATGCCTGGAGTCTTTCAGGCCGCGAAACGGAAAGCGGCGTAGCCGAGCAGGACTCCCATACCGGAGCCGACCACTACGTCACTCAGATAGTGCATTCCAATGACAATTCGTGACACCGCCACATTGGCTGCCAGAACCAGCAGTATCGGCATGATCTCGGGATAAAACGAACCCAACGAGAATGCAACGGCAAACGCCGTCGTCGAGTGGCCGGAAGGAAACGAAAACTTATCGCGAGTCACTATGTGTGCCCAGCAATGCGGTTCAATGTCGCGCGGCCGGACGCGCCCGACAATGCGCTTAAGCTTGTGAAACAGGATGATCCCGGTAGCGACGGCAAAGCCCGCGGCTTCAATTGCCCGAAACCTTTCGGGGTCCGACGACAACAGAACCGCAATCCCGATCATTCCCCAGAGCCAGCCGTCGCCCGCTCTTGTCGCCAGCAGCATCCACCACCGCACCCATCGCGGAGCGCGCCAGCGGTTAAAGCGCCGCATCAGATTATTATCAGGCGCGAAGAGCGTGGATTTGGCCCGCGAAAGCGTCACAATGCGACCTCGGGAGCGACCCCGGGAGCAACCCCGACCGGATCCTGCGACCGGTTCTTCTGACCCCAATACCAGGCAAATGCCAGTTCGCGGAAGTAATTACCCAGCGTGATGGCCGGCGCAAGAACAAACAATCCCGCGCAAAGCCGCGCCCACGGCTTCTCTTTCAGAAACGATCCGCCGATCGAACATACGGCTGAAGTTAACTTGAAATAATCGCCGGACTCTCCGATGGCGACGCTCTGCCCGCGGCGCATTCCCGCCAGAAACTCCTCAATGGTGCGGGCTCCTGGCACTTCGGTAAACGTCCGTGCGACCCCGGCCAGAGTATGCGAATCGCTCCCGCCGACCACCGGGCGGCAAAAGCGCCGCGCGAACTCCTGCGCCAATTTGTTCGACCAGGCCAGCATCTGGCCGTTAACTGTTTCTACTCCGTGAAAATCGCGTGCAAAAATCGCGAAATCGTCTTCATTGCGCGGGCCGGTGAGGCTCGAATAGAGGTGATTCACTGTCACGAACAGCTTGCGCTCCACGGCGTAAGCGAGAAGGCTCTCAACGTCGTGGCGACGGCGCTGCAGCTCTGTATGATCCCGCTCTTCGATTCCGTATACGCCCGCGTGCATTTCAGTGCCGCTGGGCATGGTGCAGGTGACTTCCTCGCTTAAAAAGAAGTCGGGATGGCTCCGCAGTTCTTCCACTGCATCGATGGAATCGTGGTCCGTAACAGTGACCAGATCCATTCCGCGCTGTTTCAACCGTTCATACAGCGCGTAAGGCTCGTTGTAGGATTCCTTGCAAAAACGGGTGAGTCCGGGCACGGTACACATGCCGGAATGCACGGTATGGACGTGGAGATCGCACCTCATGCACCCGTTGTAAACCCCGGGTCATTACAGAATAATGATTTACCGGCGAAACAATTGTGAAGGAAGATGTTACTAGTGCAGGAATACTACTTCCCGGCCCCGCCTGCGTTGCTTCTTAATGCGCCAGCGTTATTTCTTAAAAAGACGGTCAAATGCGTCGCGGGCGTCGCTGGCGTTCTTCGGAGGAGGCGTATTTAAACCGGCGGCGGGTATTTTCGTGGCGCCCCCAGGCAGTTGAGTCGACGAAGCCTCGCGGGCGACCGTAACTCGCGGCGAGAACAAGCCGCACGTGTTCGCCTGATCTTTAACGGGGATTCGAACCGGTATCGGCTTCGTGCATTGAAAGCGCGTTGAAGGCTCGAAGTGCGAGCATTGCTTGCAACAATGCAATTGTGCCCCGCATTTCGGGCACGGTCCGTCGAAAGCGGTTCCCGGAGGCAGCGTTGTCGAGCAATTGTAACAGCGCGACGCCGTAACGGCCTGGACGAGCCGTGGAAGGCGAGGGCCGGTAACGTCGAGCGGGGGACGCGGCCCGGAAGGCTTCGGTCGTGATGCCCCATTGTTCCCGTTGGATGGAGCGCTGCTACTGTCAAAGTAACCGTGTTGACGGTACTTGCGGTCGGAGTCCATGCGGATCTAAAACCCCTGTGTTCAATTTCGATATGTGCCCGGTTAACAGACGGGGAGTCCTGGGCTATCTTCGAATCTGGATTTTTCTCTTGGAAAAACGTGCGGTTGCCCGGAGAAGCGAACCTACAGAATTTCGGCTCCCGCTGTGTTACACCCCATTCTTACCATGGAATGTTCCCCTTGTACAGTGTCCATTTCGCAACTCTGCGTGAATTCTGGCACTTCCAGGGCGAAAAACGAGCCTGAGCCCGGCCTGCCCGGGTCTCAAATGCCGGACTGGTACAGGAAATCTCGAACCTTGAGGTACCATTCGGCGCCCAACCAGGGATATGCAAGCGGCGACCATGACAGCAGGTTCAGCCCGGGAAATCGCGGACCCGGCACGTCTTCCCGCCGCTCAAGAGAACGCGCGACCAGCATGTCTTCGGCGGCGTTACGCTGAATAAAGTCGCGTACTCGCAGAAGTTGCGGCGGCGCCTGCGCCGGTAAACCGGCCAGATAGCGAAGCAGTTGGCGTTGCGCCGTGGCGCTCGAGGGCGCGTCAATCGGCGCCACGTTCTCCGCATTCGGAGCCTCCGCCTCTGTGTTCGGGGTGACATCGGGTACGAGGGCTTCAACGATCCGAACCTCCAGCGGCGCCACATACCAGGTTCCCACCTTGAGCAATGCCTCGACCCGGACCCTGCGCGGCGGCGTGTCCGGCGGCGCCCAGATGTCGAGCAAATAGCAGCGTGTTGTCTGGCTGGGCCGCACGTCGGGCGTGAGATCCGAATCGTATTCGGGAATTGCGCCGAAAGCGGGCGTATTCTGGGGCATGAGCCAGTCCGGGCAGTAGCCATCCGCGCCACAGCGGCTGAAGTGCTCCCGGTAAAGTCGAACCTGCAGAATACCTGGTGGGTTTGAGCCGGTATAAAGGAGGTAATTCGTTCCGGCCGGCGCGGTGATCACCACATGCAGGGAGAGGTGACCGTTGCGCGCCATCGCCGGCGAGAGGATCTCACGGGGATTCAGGTCGCGGTCGGCCGTTACCGGATAGCCTAACGGATCGAAACGCTCAAATTCGGAGTAGAGCCGGATATCCTGGGCAGGCGCGGGCGGGGCCAGACTGAAGGCCAGCACGGCCCAAAGGATTGCGCGCACGGACGCGGCGCTGAATGCGGCGGCTTGCACCAATGTCGTCTATCATAGCCGCAGAGGGAACGGGACATGAAACTGTTCACCGCGTTGCTCTTTGTATCCGGACTGGCCATGGTTTCGCAAGCCCTGGTGTCGCAAGCCAAAGCTCAGTCCTCCATGCCGCTCCTGTCCGCGGACTCAACCATGCAGGTATCTCCGCATGTCTACGCGATGATCGGGTTCCCGAACATCGCGATCGTAGTCGGAGACCGCGCTACCCTGGTCATCGATACCGGTATGGGAACGCGCAATGGAGCCACCGTCTTACGCGAGGCCGAAAAGCTCTCCAAAAACCCGAAGCTCTTTCTGACCACTACGCATTTTCACCCCGAACACGCAATGGGCGAGGACGCCTTTCCCGCCGGCACAATTCTGATCCGGCCAACCGTTCAGCAGCAGGAAATGGACCAGCGCAAAGACGAATTCATTCAGATGTTCAGCAAAATGTCCGCGCAAAACAAGGAATTGCTGACCGGCCTCAAGCTGCGCACGCCCGACCTGCTCTTTGATCGTGAGGTGAAGCTCGACCTGGGGGGCGTCACCGCCCGCCTCTTCTGGCTGGGCCCCGCGCACACCCGCGGGGACGAGATGATTTTCGTCGAGCAGGACAGCGTTCTCATACCCGGCGATATCGTGCAATCCAAACTCGTACCCAACATGCCCAATGACGATGCCAGCCCGAAGAACTGGATCGCCATTCTCGATCAGCTGGCGCCGCTAAAGCCTCGTTTTGTCGTGCCGGACCACGGAGCGCTGGGTGATGGTTCGCTGATCGCTCAGGAACGCGCCTTCCTTGTTGACGTCGAGACAAAGAGTCTCGCACTGAAGCGCAAAGGCACGCCGGTCGACGAAGCGGGCAAGCAGGTTACCGCCGAGATGAAAACGAAATATCCGGAGTGGAATATTGGCTCGGTTGCCAATATCGTCAAAAGGGTTTACGCCGAAGCGCAGTAGCTTGCTCAGGTCGTGGCCCAAAAACTCCGGCCGCTTTTTTGATGCGGCCGGAGGCGTCGATACAGCCTCATTCCCGTCTTTGCCGCGCTCGCTCGCGCGGCAAAGACGGAGAGGCCCCCGCAACGACGAACTATCGGTTACTTGCCGCCGCCGAACTTAAACACGATTCCGCCCAGATACCGAAAATTGTTCTGATTGTTGGTGCTGGTAATCGGATTGGTATAGCGGGTGAGCATGTAATCGATCTCGCCCAGGCGCAGAGCAATTCTTCTGTTGATATTCAAGTCGAGGCCGCCGCCGACCATCATGCTAAAGGGATGCTGCGTAGCGGTAGCCTGGATGGTGCCCCCGCCCGCGACAATCGCCTTCGTCAGGTTAGCGTACCCGTTTGTGTTGGACTGGCCGAATAAGAGATCTCCGAACACTGTAACCCTGTGCAGCGGCACTCTTATCGCAGGTCCGAACCCGTAAGTGAACATGTTTCCATTGGAGGTGTATGATCCCGCCGGAATCGTGCCGTGGGGTGTCACTACCGGCCCTGAGTAGTTTACCGTCCACGAGGTGCTGCCGTACCCCTGCAGATCGGCCCTTATGCCGAGGAAGGGCAGAAAATTGTACTGAATGCCGCCACCGCCTCCATTGAAGGCGCGCGATTGCAGACCCGTCAATGACGGGTTGAACTGAATGTAGGAGTAATCTCCGTAGAGATCGAACTTCTCGTCACTTTGGGCCAGCGCCGCGGTTGCAGTTACAAGCAGCAGCGGAACACAGGTAAACGCGATACGTCTGAGTTTCATATTTTTTTCCTCTAAATTTTGAGATCCGTCGAGGCGGCCAGATCTTCTGGCGCCGACGTCCTCTTTCGACTGTTGAGGAGAATGCGTTTTCCTGAGGCTGGACTCAAAATTTTTGCGTATTTCCCGAGGGGCTGGCGTTTGCGAGGCTGCTTCAATTCCCATCCCCGGTTTTCGGCGCCGAAGTTGTGGTGAGAGTTCCGCCCCGGGCACCCCGGCCGGTAGCTGTAAGTGTGTCGCGCGCCCTGGCCCGAAGGCGGTGGATTGACGGACATCATCGATCGAATTACAGTCGTTACGTTTGGGTACCGGGCCAGGGGACAGTGCCGCTACCGCCCGGCGCGGTCCCGGTCGCGCCGCGATGGGTTCGCAACGGAGGTTACGTTTTCGTCGCGGGCCGCTGGCGTTAGTCGCGGCGGTTCAATTGTATATTTGCGTCTGGTGAATTGGCGGACTCCACGGAATGCGCTCCGTCGATTCGCCCTCCCGAAAGCCGGAAACTGCTCTGTTCCTCCCCAATAAGGCTAATAAAAATAAAATGATGCGGACTCCTGCCCTGCCTGCGTCCAATGCGCGGGCGCGTGTCGGCGGTCCCGTTTATTGCGGGCGCTTACCCTGGAGTGACACTCGGGATAAATTAATCCTCAATATTGCGTACACTTCGCGCAGGCTCCTGGTCGTCAATTTCCCTTGTTTTTCCTTATTCGCCCCATTATTTTTGGCTGCGGGAGAATAATTCCCGACGATTATTTTCTGGAGCCGGATGCCTTTTGATGGCGAGTGCCCGAAAAGGGCATAGCGATTCTTTTCAGATGCCCTGTCCAGGGCAGTTTCCAGGGTTCAAAAGTCATCGGCCCGGACTTAAGTGGTTCAGTTTCATCAGTGGCGGGAGCTTCGACCAAAGGCCGATGGATTGCCAAAGGTGTAGCCACGGCGGGACCGCGAGGGCCGCCTCTGGAGAAAACTATGGCAGCGTGCGCGACCGTCCCGCAGTGGATCTCAGACGACGTTCTTGTTCAATCAGCGAAGAAGGGAGATGCGGATGCGTTCGCCCAGCTGATGGATCGCTACAGCGGATTTTGTTTGTCGAAGGCGTATTCGGTTCTGCGAAATCGCGGCGACGCTGAAGATGAAGTACAGAACGCATGGTTGCAGGCATGGACTCATCTCGGGTCCTATCAGGTCCGCGGGGCCTTCAGCGCATGGCTTAGCCGAATCCTGTTCAATCAATGTCTGATGCGGCTCCGCAAGAGGAAGTTGACGCCGGTGATGTCGATCGACCAGGTATTCGACGTCGAAGGCTCTTTCCGGATGGATTTGGTCGATCAGCGGGATCTGCCGGAGGACATCGTGGGACGCGACGAGGTTTCGCGCGTGTTGACCAAAGAGATTCGTGGAGTTCCGCCGGTGCTGCGCGAGGTGCTTGTTCTGCGAGACGTCGCCGATGTCGCGATGAGAGACATTGCCGGGGATTTAGGGCTCAGCATACCAGCCGCCAAGTCCAGGTTAATGCGTTCGCGCATTGAGCTCCGCCGGCGGCTGGCAAAGCATTACGGAAAAAAGGGCGGCGGGACTCTGACTCATAAGGCCACCCGGCCGCAAGTCGCATACGCGCGCGGAGCGTGACCACCGCGGTTCCCGATCATTGGCTGTGAGCGCGATTATCGATGAAGGGGTCGCGCTCGCGCGGAACGATAATCATGAAAGTTTCAGAAGCGGCAGGAGGAAATACATGCGAAACAAAGCGCTGTACACCGTTGATGCCGTCCTCCGAATTCTGTTCGTTGCCGTCGCTCTGATATCCCATCGCCCTTTAAGCGCACAGATTCCTGAATTGCGGGCACGGGTTCAGGAAATGATAAAAGCGGCCGCAAAGAACAAACAGGCGCTCACTCCCGTTCACCTGAGCGGAACAACTAACGATAAGCCTGAAAGGCGAATAGAAAAACAAGAACACTTTCAGGCACCCCTGGGCCTGATCATCTGGAACCCAACGATTCTATGACTCTCGTCATCGACAAAGCTCATAAGCAACTGCTGAGCGTTCAGGTAGCCACTTGTCTGGACGGCCTGAAAGGTGCAATGAATTTGACGGTGCAGTTCAGCCAGCTGGCGGGCGGATCCAATCAGATCTCAAATACCGTAATCGACTGTATCGGCAAGCAGCTGAACATCACTATTCGGAATTCCAATTATCAGCGCATGTGAGCCTGTCGGCCTTCGATATTAAGGACAACCTGCAAAGTGAACAAGAGACGATTCAAACGACCGGCGCAGTATGTAATTTTGGCAATGATGTTCTCAGCCTTTGCTTTCGCGGACGGGGAGGCGGTTGCGATCGATGAATCGCTTGCGGCCCCGGCGGATGCTTCGGCAGCCGCCGCGGCGCCGGACCCGGACAAACTTCATGTCGATATCTATCCGATTTTTGGATGGCTGCCCTTTTTCAGTTCCAACTTCACGGTCCCGCCCCTCCCGAGCGGGGGCGGCGGCGAGAGCCTCGGCGGAAGCACAAACGTGAAGATCAGCGGGGCGGCGGTGTTCGCCGCGGACGTTTTATACAAAAAGTTTCTGTTCGAAGGGGAAGGGATGTTCGCGAACGTTTCAGGAAATCGCACGACGCCTCATGCGACCGTGTCTACCCACCTGGATTACGGCGACATCTTCCTCGGCTGGAACGTGTGGAAGGGCATCTATCCGACGATCGGAGTCCGTCGAATAGCCGTCGATATCAGCGCCATGGTTCTGGACTCGCCGACATTCACGCGCAAACCGGGCGTGTGGGATCCGCTGATTGGAGTCGAATATCGCAAACAATTGAAACACAAGCTCAATGTGCAGGGCCGATTCGATATTGGGGGATTTGGGGCTGGATCAAGCGTCGATCTTGATGCGCAATTCCGGCTGGAATGGCGTTTCTTCAAGCACTTCGGCACACTAATTGGTTATCAGGTGCTATACGACAAGCTTACGGGTACGGTAAATCAGCAGATTCTCAACCAGACGATAACTTATCCGTGGAAATATGCCCAGACGTTCCACGGCCCGATTCTTGGGTTTGGCATTTACTTTTAGCTGACGGCTCGCGGGCGTGACGGCGGAACGTCTATTCGAAGCCGGACGGGTCTTCTTCGATTTCCTCGAGGTCTGGCTTCCGGCCCTCTTCCTGACGATCTTCTTCCGCCCACTCAGGCCGCAGATCGTCTTTCGATTCGGCGGATTCCTTCTCTTTCCTCGGCGTCTTGTTAACGGGCTTCATACCTGAATTTTCTCATCTTCGGAGAATCAACGGGGCCAGACGGCGAACCGCCGATGTGGCAATTCGGACAGCAGGCATAACGATACAATCATGCGAGTGAAACCGGCCGATGCCGCGGTTAGCAGGCAATCCTCGTCAGATCAGAATGCGGCGGTCCTCGCGGGCTTTCTCGGATGGACTCTCGACGCCTTTGATTACTTCCTTGTCGTCTACTGCCTGACCGCCATCGCGCGGGAATTTCATCGCTCCGACAAGGAGATGGCGCTGGCCATTACGGTGACGCTCGTTTTCCGCCCGGTCGGCGCATTTTTCTTCGGCCTTCTGGCGGACCGCTACGGCAGGCGCCTTCCTCTGATGATCGATCTGGTTTTTTACTCGGTCATTGAGGTCGCTACCGCGTTTGCGCCGGGCTACTGGTCGTTTCTGATGCTGCGGGCACTTTTCGGTATCGGGATGGGCGGCGAATGGGGCGTAGGAGCTTCGCTCGCGATGGAAAAGGTGCCGGCGAAGCTGCGTGGACTGATCTCCGGGGTCTTGCAACAGGGCTATGCGCTGGGCAATCTTCTCGCCGCGCTCTGCTTTTTCTTTCTGTTCAACCGGTGGGGCTGGCGCCCGATGTTCTTCCTCGGCGGCCTGCCGGCGCTGCTCGCGATCTTCGTGCGAATGCGTGTGAAAGAATCGGAAGTCTGGGAGAAAACGCGCACGGCCGACTGGGGCCAGTTGCGCCGGTCGATCCTTTCCAACTGGAAGCTTTTCTTCTACCTGATGCTGCTGATGACGTTCATGAACTTTACCTCCCACGGCACGCAGGATCTGTATCCAACATTTCTGCAACGCTACTGGAACTTCGACGCGTCGA
Source organism: Terriglobia bacterium (assembly GCA_963831795.1). Classification (GTDB taxonomy): domain Bacteria; phylum Acidobacteriota; class Terriglobia; order Bryobacterales; family Bryobacteraceae; genus BOG-234. The sequence continues at coordinate 127,954 of CAWHSB010000008.1, forward strand.
AGCGGTCGATCATCTCCGCCATCGCGAGCGTCGGCGCCATCTGCGGAGGCACATTCTTCGGCTGGTACTCGGACGTGCGCGGCAGGCGGCGCGCAATTGTCACCGCGCTACTGCTCGCCATCGCGCTCATCCCGCTGTGGGCTCTATCGCCCAACACTGCGTTGCTGGTAGCCGGCGCGTTTCTCATGCAATTCATGGTGCAGGGCGCCTGGGGCGTAATCCCGGCGCATCTTTCCGAGCTCTCCCCCGATTCCGTGCGCGGCTTTCTGCCGGGTTTCGCCTATCAGTGCGGCGTTCTGATATCCGCTTCGATCGTCTATATCCAGGCGTTGTTTGCCGAGCACTTCTCCTATGCGGCAACGATGGCATTGAGCGCCGCGGTTGTGCTTCTGGGTGGCGCGATTGCCGCCGGTATGGGCCGCGAGCGCCACGGTCTTGCGTTTGGAAGCGTGGAGGGCCGTTCCGGAGCCTGATGCGATACGAGTATGCCAGCCAGCGGCGAATACGCGAGCGAAACAAGAAGATCTATCGCGTGGCGCACTGGCCGATCTGGATCTGGGTCTTCTTTCTTGCGCCAGGCCCGCTGACATTCGATCTCTTTGAGCATGGCCCGAGCATTCGGAACATGGTCTGGTTGCTCGTGGTCCTGGCGGGAACGGGAATCGCGGGAATTTACGGCCAGCTTCCGGGCGTTGAACCACGGCCTTACATTCTGCGTTTCACCGAAGACAAACCGAATCCTCTTTATCGCCGGATCTGCTATACATTCGCGTGGAGCGATGTAATTAGTTTTGCGCTGCTGAACCTGGCGGGGCTGGTGATTGCGGTGGCTACCGGCGGCTGGTATCTCAAGCAGATTTACGCTTACGCTTACTTTCCGCTGTACCTCACAATATTGCTGCTGGGCGCTTTCGGAATTCTGCCCCGCGTACGCCCTTCGACCAAAGGCGAGGGGACAGAGCGGCGATACTTCTACGGATCGGTATGGGCGGTGACGCTTGCGCAGACGGTGTTGATGATTCTCTGGAAGACGCTGCCGCGGAGCCATGCCGGAGATGTTCTGAAACTGGCAGTGTACGTGGTCGCGCTCGTGGCGCTGGGTTTGTGCGCACGATTCGGATTACTGCCGCGGACGCGCCCGATTCTTCCTGGTGAGTTGATGGTTGCGGATTAAACGCGCGGCTCAGAACCTCTGTTCCGAGCCGCGACCGGGAAGGGAGCGTTTGCCGTAACGCCACAGAAAACGTGCCTGTATTTGCGAAACTCCAGACTAAGCCAGAGGATTCAACCAGCGCAATCCCGGGAAGCGCGCAAAGGCTCCCGTGTCACCACAAAGGGCTTGTGGGTTCGTTTGCCGGAAGCCATCAAACCCAGCCGGAGCAAGTCATTCACGGTCTCTTTGAGGGACGCTCCCGAACGCCGCATCTCCTCTTTCAGGAGACCGGCTACGTCATCATCCAGAGAAAGAGTAATACGCACGCCATGAAGCTAACATCACAGACTGCATGATGTCCACGATCAAAACTGGAATCGCACGACGATCTGACCAGACCGCGGAGCGCCATACACGGTTCCGGTGTTGATGTAGCCAAATCCGGCGGTAGTCTGGCCGTTCGAAACGGTTTGCGTTGCGACCGCATTCGTCGAAGTCGGATTGTTCGGTTCCGTCCGGTTGAAGATGTTGGTGAACTCCGCCCTGATCTGGAGGTTCATGCTCTCCTTGAATCTGAAGTTTCGAGCCAGACTCATATTCTCCGCAGGACGCCGCTGATAACGATAATCGCTGTAGTAAGCGGCGGCCGTGCCGTACTGACCGGCCGGCGGATTGACCCATGCCGCGGGGTTCAGCACAAACGTCTTGTTCGGATCGAAGCAGTGGCAGTTGAGATTCTGCGTGAAAAGCGGCACTCCAGGAACCCGGTCCATCAGCGTGTTCTGGAAGGTGTAAGCGGACAGATTGGTGGTGGACTGAGGCGACAGGATGGGTAGCCCGCTGCCGTAGCGCAGAAGAGCGCCGATTTGCCAGTCGCGCGCCAGCAGTGATACGAACTTATTGCCACGTCAGCCTGGGCGTGGTGTAAGAACCCGAGAAGACGAACAGGAACGGCTGATCATAAGCCGAGAGGGTCTTCTGGTTGGGCCGGTTGAAGACATTGTTGATGAAGACTCCGTCGCCGCGTCCGTAATCGTCCTCGACCCCGCTATCGAGTTGCTTCGACCATGTGAAGGAGGAGTTGGCCTGCAGACCGTGGGAGAAACGCTTCGTCCCCTTCAGTTGAAGTGCCTCGTACCAGGTGTTTCCGTCCGGCACCCAGTGCCAGTTCGTTACAGCGCCATATTGGGGGAAGGGGCGCAGCGACTGGGCCACGGTAGCTGTCAGCGGAAAGCCGGCATAGGGCGGCGTGCCAAAACCCGCCGCGATGGCGATCGGAGAATTGAGGGGAGCGGCCAGTATTTTCAGATCGTTGGGATTACTCAGGCTCAGGCCGTGCGCCGCCAGAGTCTGGTCGGAGATGGCATTCGGATTGATCATATTGCCCGCATTCCACCATACTCCGACATTGCCGACATAGGTCGCTTCGACCAGGAGATTCGGAAAAACTTCGCGCTGAATGCCGGCGCTCCATTGAAGCTGGCGCGCCGGTTTACCCGCGTTCTGGTCCATTTCCTGCGGCGCGGAACCCAGCGAGCCCGGAAAGAGATATTGGCCGGCATAGAAGTTGGGAAAAGTGATGTCATACGGAAGACCGCCCCTGCAGATGGAATGCAGGGCGTTCCGTAGGCGCTCGTGCTGTAGAGATATTCGGAGCCGGTGGAGAAGCCCACCTGGTCGTCGTCGGTCTTGTAGTAAGCGACGCCCGCTCCGATCCGCAGAACCGTCTTCGGCGTCATCTGATAAGCTACGCCCAGCCGCGGCCCGAACGCGAAGGGATAGTTGTGAGCGAACTCGCAGTTACAGCGGCCGCCGCCGTAGCCCTCATAGATGATCGCTCCGAGGCGGTTGCCGGCTGCCGGATTAGGCGTACTCGGCGAAAAGATCCCATAGTAGCCATTTCCGTCTTTCAGATACGTTGAGAAATCGTAGCGCAGGCCGTAGTCGATAGTGAGTTTTCGGTTTACTTTCCAGGTGTCCTGCGCGAAAAAGGCCAGAGAATGGGCGCCCATGTGCGTGGCTCCGGGAACGGCGTCATAGCCATTGTCGACCGCGCCCAGAAGGAAGCTGGCATACGAGAATCCCACAGTGCCGGAGAGAGGCACTCCGTTCAATGACGGCAGACCGGTCTCATTGGGACTGAATTCGAACCAGCCCATGGTGTAAGTCTCGTTATACATCTGGTAGCCGTTAACATACGCTTGAGCGCCGAATTTGATGGTGTGGTTGTTGCGAACCCAGGTCAGACTGCTATTGAAAGTCGGCTTGCGAATGGTTACATGGATTTGATTCCCCGGGCCGATACCGGCCGCCTGGCCACCCTGCGCCCCGCTCAGTCCGCCCAGCACAGGGAAGAGATCCGAGTTGGTTCCGGTCAGGCCGAGTTGCGCTTCCGGGTCGAACGCGGGGCTGTGATCGTTAATTCTGGTATCGAGCAGCCCTGCGCCAAAGTGCAACAACAGGGTCGGTGAAAGGGTATGATCGAAGTTCACGCGATATGTATTCGAGTTGATGGCCCTCGGCTGGCTGCCCGTGAGGGGAGGCGGCATAACCGTGTTGTTCGGGTTATCCTGCCGGTTGAGCGACCAGAAGACGGCGAGTTTGGAATTCGCGCTGATCTGGTAATCCATCTTAAGAGAGGGAATGGTCGTGGCTATAGGATTCTTGTAAGTGGGAAGGTAGTTGTTTACCAGACCGTTACTCGTTGGCAAAGGGATCAGCGCCTGGATTTTAAGCGCAACCGGATCCCATATCGCTCATCGGAATCATGTTATTGGGGAAAGGATTCCGTTCCTGAAGACCGTTCATCGTAAAAGTGGTGCTGGGATCGTAAATGGTGTTTTCCAGGATCGGGCGCCCTAGCGCGTCGGTACCCAGAGTCTTGCCAGTCAGGGCCTGCTGAAAATTACCGCTGCGATATGCCAGCGTGGGCACCGTGGTGGAGACGTTGTTGGTAATGGTCGTCTGGCGAAACTGTTCCCAGTTGAAAAAGAAGAAAAGCTTGTTGCGGCCGTTGAACAATTTCGGGATTATTACCGGACCGCCCACAGTGAAGCCGTAATCGTTCCTTCTCTGGCGAGGCCGCAGGAGTTCTCCCTTGCCGTTATTGGTAAAGGGCTGGCCGGCGTTAAGAAATTCATTCACATAATAGTCGTATGCGCTTCCGTGGAACTGATTCGTGCCGGATTTCATGGTGGTGTTGAAGAGGCCGCCGCCTACCTGCCCGAACTCAGCCGCGAAATTGCTCGTTTGAATGGCAAATTCCTGAATGGCTTCTATGCTTGGTTGGGTCTGAGACTGCGTCCCGTACCAGCCGTTGGTTGCATCCTGACCTTCAATCAGCATCGCCTGCGTGTTGGCGGGGCTGCCGTTGATGCGAATCGTCATATCGGCGCCCGCTGTGCCAGGTCCGGCGGAAGAGGGAAAAAAGGTTCCTCCCGGAAGCATCGTGACCACGGAGTAGGGGTTGCGAATGCCGGAAGCCCCGGCGGCCGATCCCGTCGGGAGGACCGGCAGGTCGTCTACTGTGCCCATCGATACGTTGTGGCTAAGTTCTCCGCTGTCGGTCTTGAGTAATGGAGCCGCTTCAGTGACGGTTACCGACTCCGCTTTCGTGCCCACCTCAAGGCTGACATCCACCCGGTAGGTTTGCGCGACGTCGACCGTGAGGCCCTGCCGGACATATGTCTTGAAGCCAGGTACCGCGACAGTCATCTCATACTGACCCGCGGGAAGTTGGGCCAGGGTGTAATTACCGGTGGCGGATGTGCCGGCCTGGTAGACGGCGCCTGTCTCAATGTTTCGGACCTGAATCGGAGCGCTCGGAATGACCGCTCCAGTGGCATCCGTGACCGTGCCGGTGATGGTGCCGCGGTCGCTTTGGGCAAAGGCGGTTAAAGCGGACAGCAGGAAAACAGCCGATAAACACACAGAGCGCATCGTCGACCCCTTGGGAATAAACCTTCGCAACACGAACGGACGCGAGTCTATAACAGGTATCAGTTACGAGTCAAGAGACCTTTAATGGTTTTCGCTGAAAAGTGAGAGAAATTTCCCGATTTATCGACGAAATGGGGCTCACAGTTTCGGTCCGACTTTTGTTGAGACCTTACGCGCCCTGGCTAAACGTTCGTCAGTGCTTCGAGTGATTCGATCCACTCGCGAAACCGCGGGCATTCGATGACTTTTCGCTAGCCCGGACGCACCGCGAGAATAGGTTCTGACGAAGCGGTCTCGGGACGGTTATTGTTGTTTCCGGCGACGCGAATCCATCTCGGATGCGCTGGAATTGGAGTTGCACATCGCGACGGTTTATTCCTCTTGCGAGGGCAGCTGGATCGCTGAACAGAATGGCCTCGTATTCGTGTAATTGGAAGTACGAAATGAATCGCAGGTCCGGACGGAGGCGCGGTATCTCTTCGCGGATATCGTCTTTGACCGCCCGTTCGAGATGCCTGACCATTTCAACACTTCGATAGCTGTTCTGGAGCCGGATGGCCCGGAAACCCCGGTTCGAGGCCGCTACGCCGCTAGACCGGCCTGATCCGCCCATCCGAAAGCAGCCTGAAGCGAATGCCGCGCCACTCAACCTCCCGGCCCGCGATCCCAGCCGCCCATACGGCGAATCCGAAGAGATCCCGGAACGGAACGGCCGCAACACCAGACAGATTTCTGATACCCAACGCCACCATCCCCGCCGCCGCCGCAAGCAGCCGCACAATCAAACCCGCCAGCGCAATGCGCCAGTGCCCCAAACCAGCGGCCACCAAACACCAGAACGTAGCCTGCGTGACGAGATAACCGAAATATCCGCCCGGCCGCGATACGCGAATCGTCCGCGACCACCGAACCTGATGCTTCCACACATCCTTCCACGAGCCCGCGCCCAGATTGGTAACGACTACCGAATCCGACAAAGCGACGCGCTTCCCCAATCCCGAAATGCGAGCTCCGAGCTGGTAATCGTCGGCGAGATATTCGCGAATCGCGGCGAACCCGCCGATAGCCTTCAGATCCGAAGCCCGAAAAGCCATGGTCGCCCCAAGCGCGAAGCCGCTCGCGGAAAGCAGCCTCGCCACCAGCACGCTCGGCGCAAATTCAGTCGCAATCCCGAGCGCTTCTGCCCAGGACGCAACAGACGAAGCACGCGCGCGATACAGGCAGGTCACCAGCTCCGACGTGCTCATCCGCCAGCAGACCTGCAACACGTTCCAGATAATCCGGCGCAACCAGAATGTCGCCGTCATTCACCAGGAGCACCTCATGCCGCGCCTCGCGCGCCAGAATCTCGAGCGAGCCCACTTTTCCGTTCGGCGCGTCGTTCGCGCGTACACGCCACGCGAATCGAAAGGGCCGGAAACTCAACGCGAAGCCGCTCGATTTCAACCAGCGCCGGGTCGTGAATATCCGGCGTCCCGAAGATCAGTTCGAACTCAGGATACTTCTGGAGAGCGTGCGACCGGATGGACTCATAGAACTGCGCATCAAGTCCGCGCACCGGCTTCAGGATCGACACCGGCGGTCGAAACTCCGGAACCCTGTTCTTGCGCCTGAAGCGCAAAGCCCCCGCAATAACCAGCAGATGATAAGCAATGCCGCAGCAGACCAGGACGGCGGCCGCGAGCCCGGCCCAAATCATCAGGCGAAGCTCACTGCGAGATGAACACCACGCCGGCCAGGATCAACCCCACGCCCGCCCAGCGCCGCCAGTCCACCGCCTCTTTCAGCACCACCTTCGCCAGCAAAGTCTCGGGAATGAAACTGGCTGCCGACATCGGCACCGCAAAGCTCATCGGCGCGATCGAGACCAGCTTCATGAAAGAGAAAAACGATACGGCCATCGCGCAGGTCGAAACGATGACGTAGAAATTGCGGGCCACGGCGCCGAATGCGCTCCCAATTGCGCCCGGCCGGAAATCGTGAATCGCGCCGTGCTGGCGCATTCCCAGCGAACGAAACACGTCGCCCACCGTAGTGAAGCAGATCAGCATCAGCACCAGAACCCACTTCATCGCGCACCGCCTGTGGGAACAGACGATGCCACAGTTCTTCCCACGAGAGTGACGCCGGCGGTGATGAGCACGATCCCGGTCCAGCGGTAGACCGACACATACTCCCCGAGGAACAAGCGCGCCGCGAACGCCGTCACCACATAACTGATCGCCGTGACGGGCATCACATAACTAAGATCCGCCCAGCTCAGCAGCGCCATGTGGGTCAGCGTCCAGACGATCAGCAAAGCCACACCCACCGCCACCCAGGGATGGAACAGCGCTCCGATCAAAGCCGCGGGCGAATTGCCGATCGGGCCCAGTTCCTGCATCCCTTTGGTCAGAGCGGAATTGCCGGCAACGTTGCTGAGGATCGTGAGCACCGCGAACAATCGCGTTCGGGCGCGAAGATCATCCTGTGAATCGCGCGCGCCAGGCGAAACGCGCGACAGTTCCCTAGTCTCCGGCATTCGCCGACACGGTCGTTTGCTGCCGTTGCTGGGAAATGAACTTCTTCCGGCGGGAGCGCAGCGCCATATACTCCCGCGCTTCCTTCGTCAGCCGCTTCCGGTCGTGCGAGTTGAAGATCACCTTGCGCACCATCCGCCAGATCACGCGCGTCCGGAAGTAGTATTCGCTGTAGAAGCGCTCCACCCAGTCCATCAGCTCGGCTTCGTTGAGGTTCTCATAAACCACCTTCGGAAGCTGATTGCCGCGCTCATCCACAATGTTGCCGATCGAGATCAGATCGTTCTTCTTCGCATACTCATAGAACTCGGTGCCCGGATAAGGATGCGCGATCGAAACCTGAATGGTCTCGTTGTCCAGTTTCTTCGCGAAGTCGATCGTCTTGCGAATGCTCTCCCGCGTCTCACCGGGCAGACCCACAATGAAGTCGCCGTGAATCACCAGACCCAGCTTCTTGCAATTGGCCGTGAAGCGCTCCGCCATATCGATCGTCGCGCCCTTTTTGATGTTCTTCAGAATCTGCGCGTCGCCCGATTCATAGCCGACGATCAGCAGCCGGCATCCCGCATCCTTCATCGCCTTCAGCGTGTCGTAATCGGTCGTGACGCGCGACGTGCAGGACCACGTAAAATTCAGCGGCTTCAGCTTCGCGCACAACTCGATCGTTCGTTCCTTGCGGTAATTGAACGTATCGTCGTCGAAGAAGATCTCCTTCATCTGCGGAAATGCTTCGAGCGCATACTTTACTTCGTCGCGAATGTCGTCGCTCGAACGCAGCCGCCAGCGGTGTCCCGAATGCGTCTGCGGCCAGAGGCAGAAGGTGCACATCGCCGGGCAGCCCCGCGACGTATACATCGAAATGAAGGGATTCAGCAGAAAGGGAACGTTGTAATTCGTGATGTCGAGATCGCGTTTGTAGACCTTCGTAACCCACGGCAGCGCATCGAGGTTCTCGACCATCGGCGCTTCGGGATTGTTGACGATCGTGCCGTCTTTGCGGAAGCTCGCGCCGGGAATCTCCTCGAGCGGTTTGCCGTTGGCGTAATCGACGATCTGATAATCGAACTCGCGGCGAATGATGAAATCGATTGCAGTCGATGCGTTCAGCGATTTGTCCGGCTCCATGGTCACCGGCGGCCCGACGAAGCAAACCTTCAGCTTCGGATTCGACTCCTTCATCATCTGAGCAATGCGGCAGTCGACTTCGAAGCCGGGCGTGGAAGTAAAAAGAACCAATAACTCGAAATCACGCGCCATTTCGACTGTGTTTTCGATCGAAATCCGGTGCGGAGGCGCGTCGACAACTTTGCTGTCGGGCAGCATGCCGGCCGGATAGCAAAGCCAAACCGGATACCAGTAAGACTCAATCTCCCGTGAGGCCGGCCAGCGGGAACTCGCCCCCCCGTCAAAGCCCTGAAAAGAAGGCGGGTTCAAAAACAGAGTTCGCATGCTCACAAACCTTTATTGTAAGTCAGACCGCGCGCGGGATACGGCTCTGCGCCATCCTTCCATCAGTTCCGTTCGATAATCTTCCGGGATCTTTGGATCGAAGCGCCGTTCGATCGCCCAGAAGCTCTCCACCTCTTCCACCCCCGCCCAGACACCTTCGGCGATTCCCGCCAGGTACGCCGCCCCGAGAGCTGTCGTCTCCACGTCGGCGGGACGCACCACTGTTTTCCCAAGAATATCGGCCTGGAACTGCATCAGGAAGTCGTTTACAGCGGCCCCCCCGTCTACTCGCAGCTCCTGAATCGGCTGTCCGGAATCCGCTTCCATTGCATCGATCAGTTCCCGGCTCTGGAACGCGATGCTTTCGAGCGCCGCCCGTACCACATGCGCTTTGCCGCTGGCCCGTGTCAGGCCGCTGATCACCCCGCGCGCCGCCGAGTCCCAATGCGGCGCGCCCAGTCCGACGAACGCCGGAACCACATGAACGCCGGCCGAATCGGGCACGCTGGCCGCCAGGGCCTCCGATTCCGCCGCGGTACGGATCAGACCGAGTTCATCGCGCAGCCACTGGACCGCCGCGCCCGCCACGAACACGCTGCCCTCGACGGCGAACTCGGGTGGGCCGTCTCCCGCGGCTGCCGCCCTTGTGCCGAGAAGACGATTCTTCGAATGCGGGCGGACACCGCCTGCATGCGTCAGCGCAAAACATCCCGTGCCATAGGTGTTCTTCGACAGTCCCGCTCGAAAACATGCCTGGCCCGCGAGCGCAGCCTGCTGATCGCCGGCCACCCCGCTGATCGGAATTCGCGAACCGGCGAGTATTTCTTTCACCTTGATCGTTCCCAGCCGGGCCGCGGAGGGGACGATCTCCGGCAGCACCGCGCGCGGGATTTCGAAGATGCCGAGCAGTTCGTCGTCCCACGCTCCCGTCTCCAGGTCCATCAGCATCGTGCGCGATGCGTTCGTTACATCCGTAACATGGGTGCTGCCGTGCGTCAGGTTCCAGATCAGCCAGCTGTCGATGGTTCCAAAGAGGATCTCGCCGTCCTCAGCCTTGGCCTTCGCGTCGGTGACGTTTTCGAGAATCCAGCGAATCTTGCTGGCGGAGAAATAGGCGTCGATCACGAGGCCCGTCTTCGCCTCGATCGTTGCCGCGTGCCCGGACCGCGCAAGTTCCGCGCACATGTCGGCCGTTCGGCGGCACTGCCACACGATCGCGGGAGCGATTGGTTCACCCGTGCGCCGGTCCCACATGACGGTGGTCTCGCGCTGGTTCGTGATCCCGCACGCGGCGATTCCCTCCGAAGCCGCATCCGGCGTTTCCAGCACCGCGCGAACGGCGGAGAGCTGCGCGCGCCAGATTTCGGTCGCGTCCTGTTCCACCCAGCCCGGATGCGGATAATGCGACTCGAACGGAACCGAGTACATCGCCAGACGCCGGCCCTCTTCGTCATACAGCGCTGCGCGGGCGCTGGTGGTCCCTTCATCGATCGAAAGCACGCGCTTGGGCATTGCCGCCCATTATAATGGCCGCCCATTATAATGAAGAAACCCTATGTTCTTTCGCCGCGATCGCCCGAAGAAACTGACGTTCGAAGACCACATGAGCGCCGCGCGAGCAGCGGGCTTTAAGACCGAATCTGTCGGCGGCGGCAAGACCCGCATCGAGCGCAATGGCGTCGCCGCGGTGTTCGAGCCAGGCGCCGACAATGTTCCCCGGGCGGTCGAGCGCGCCGGCGTCGTGATCGGCAAGGAGATCGGAACTCTGACCGATGGCGGGTTCCAGAAGTTCTTCACCACCCCGAGCGGTAAGCGCAAACCCGCGCTCGCGGAAGAACTGAAGGAAATCCAGAACTTCCAGGAAGATCTAAGGGAAGCGCTGGGTCTTGAAAGCCTCTACAACGAGTCGCTCGGAACCGTCTCGAATCTGTATCTTTACGACCGCGTCGAAGGCCGCGATCGCGGGCTTCACAACAAACCCTGGGAAACCGCGCCCGTGAAATAGTGTCTTATTACTGGCCGACGCCAGTGACTCGCCAACCGCTCCCGATTCAACCCGCACAGTTCCGATTCAACGCACAGTTCCGATTCAACCCGCACAGTTCCGATTCAACCCGCACAGTTCCGATTCAACGCACAGTTCCGAGCCGCGCGCGGAAGCAAGCGTCTTTCGGCCCTTTTCATCACCCTGCGAGATAGCGTAATGCCGTCACGCGTCCAGCCGCTTTTCTCTTTCGCCTTCGATCCCGCCGGGCTGCCGGAGGCTGTTCGTCCCAAGCGGCTTCCGATACCGATGCGGCAGGATGCTGGCCCGATAATCGACCCAGTTGAAGGCAACGATATACACGATAAAACCCACAGAGGCAATCGTCATCAGCGAGGTCAGCACCATGGACGTGAGCGAAAGAGTGTCGCTTTTCAGAACGTCTCCGAGAATCGGGATGTTCATTCCGTAATAACCGGTGACCAGCGCTCCGATGCCGAGAATAACGTCGATGACCGCGAGCCGGTTGACGGCGTCGCTGTTGCGCAAAGCGTACAGACGATCGATATATCCCGCAAGCTTGTCGATCTGGTCTTCGATGTTCTCCTTGCATCGGGCCGATTCGATAAGCGTTACAGAACAGCTCGAAATGCTCAAACTCTTCGTTCCGAGCCGCGACCGGAAGGGAGCGAATTCTACCTATCTCCCCGAACGAACAACAGTATTTACGAAAATGCCCTACTATTGTCCCCGAGGGTATCGCGTTCCGACCGATCGATGCCGGCCCGCTCCGTTTGCGCCACCTCCACCTCGTGAGCCGTACCGATCAAAGGCGCCCGGTAGCGCGGTAGAAATTATCGATGCGTCGGCCATCGATATCGGTAAACCCGTATTCCTTTGCCGCGTCTCCCACGAAGATCAACTGCCCCGACTTTGCCTGCACATTGCCATCGCAGGCCAGCGCTACAACCGCGCGTCCCGTATATTCCGGCGATTCGGCCAGATCGTACCGGTAAAGCTTTCGCAGCCTTTCGTCCCGCATATGGACCTGCACGCGCTCGGTTCTCATGAATCCCGGCAACAGACCCAACAGCGTGACGCCGGCTCTGGCCGCCTCGGGAGCCATGGTAAACACCAGACGGTTCAGCGCGTAGTGCGGAAGGTGTTCGAAGAGGTCCCACTGCAGGTTGCCGCTGAGCTTGTCCGCTTCGATCATCGGTTCGCTGATCGCCGCGATCAGACCGGAACCCTGCTCTGACATCAGCCGTGCGGCTTCCCGGGCCGCAATCCAGAACGCCTGCGGTCCCGCGCCCATGAAGTCGTCCCAGAATTCCGCCGGCAGGTTCCAGAAAGGCTGCTTCCATATTGGATCCACGAAGCGCTGATTGCCGCCCCATACGGCGCAGACGAGAACGTCGAGGCGGCCCTCTTCGGCCTGCACGCGATCGAAAAGGATCTTACTCTGTCCCGCGTCGGTGTGATCGATCTGGACCGGTATGCCGACGCCACCGCGACGCGTGACTTCCTCCGCCGTGTCTTCGATTGTGCCGGAAATTCCGTCGATTGGTAACGCGCCGCCACGAATGGAACGGCCGGTAACATAAACTGTCGCGCCCTGTTCGCCAAGCGCCACGGCGACGCCGCGTCCGCAGCCTCTGCTGGCCCCGGCGACGATCGCAATTTTGCCTCTGAGCCTGTCGGACACTGGTTCAAACATACACTGCTTGAAGGCCGGTTTCGAGCTACCGGCCGAGGATTGCAAAACCGAATCGAGGCTTCCTGCGTCAAAATTACTCGTAGCGCAGACTCTGAAAGGATCGGGGAAAATCGTGACTTGTCGCTCGGTATCAGGCTTCTCTCGCGTTCTCGCAATTACCTCGGCCCTTGTTCTGACGGGTCTCGTTAGTGCGCGTCAAGCTCGCCCGCAATCGCCCGCAATGCGGTCGGCATTCGAGGTAGCCTCGATCAAGCCGAATATCTCCGGAACCAACATGGTCAGCATCATGGCTCCTCCGAATGGGGGCAGGCTTACGGCGAGAAACGTAAGCTTGAGACAGCTCATCACGTACGCATACAAAATCAGGAATTTCGAGCTTGCCGGAGGTCCGGGGTGGATGGATTCCGAGAGGTATGATGTCACCGCCAAAGCGGAAGACGGCGCCAGCGGTCGGAATCAATTGCAGTTGATGACACGGACGCTGCTCGAAGATCGATTCCAATTAATGCTTCATCATGAAACCAACGAGGTGCCGGTATACGTACAGCTTTTTGTCGGCCGCCGGCCAGCTCAGCTCGTGCCGGCGCGATCGACCGAGCGAAATCTGTAGGCTAAGCCTCGCGCCGTTTTCCCAAGTAGAAATTGCGCACGCGCTCACCATCCCGCCACATCAGATAGCAATATTGACCAGCTTTTACGCGGATGCTGGCGCGTGCGTATCGCGGCGGCGCTTCTTCGGAAGTGAGCACGAAAATTTGCGGCGGCGCGGGTTTTGCCCTACCTCTTTTTTCCTTCGGCGCTTTTCGTTTTTTCATGAAAAATCTCCGACGCTCGAAATGTAGGGTAAACCCGCCGAGCATGCAACCACGTTTCGCAGTCGCACGAAGGGTCATTTGTGGAACACTCGCGGGGCAGATACGATACCGCTGTGGGGCAGGGAAGCGCGCGGCGTCATCGCACAACGGACCCTTTGTGAAACACTCGATTGGGCACGATGTGTAGGCGGGCATTCTTGCACGCGACAGTTTAACGGGATTGCGTTGACGCTGAAAGCCGCGTCTTGCATTTGCACCGGTTGAAACGCTGGAGAACGTCTCAAAAAGGGTCGTTTGTGCAACACGACAAAAACCTACATTAGCGTTTCCGGGCCATACATTCGTCCCATACCGAAAAGAGCATCAGTGCAGAGTGGCTGACCTGTGCGCGAACAGTGGCCAGGCCATCGCCGCCGAGTAGGATAGGGTCGAAATCGTCGGGCAAGTCAGGAGGGCAAAAGCCCACCAAGCCTCCCCATCAGGGCCGGGGAAAAAAAGTTCAGCGAGTGCCGTGCCGAACGAGAACGTGAATGTGTCACTCAGCAGTCCCCAAGCCATCAATATTACGGGCAACGCGCAAATCCACTTCCCGCTCGACCGCGCTTTCGGAAACATCCTTCGCACAGCCAACCCGAGCAAAAGCCCCGCCACGGCAGACACGATCATGGAACGCGCAACCTCGGTAAGCTGTCCGGCCATTCCGGCCTCAACGAATTTCCACGGGACTTCCGGAACAACGAGAAGTATCAAAAACGAGGTGAGCGGTACGAAGAGTTGTTGTAGTAAGAAAGCGACGAACGACGGCCCGTCGTCATCGGTAGGCGCGAACAACGGAGGATCAACGGCTGGCACTTGACCACAAGGATAACCGCATCCCGTTCCGAACTCCCCTACTAGGGAGGAAACATTTCCCGGTGTCGCAAAACTGATAAGTTTTGCATCATTGCCGGGAGGCTCATAAACAAAGGGCTTGGCATGTTGCAAATGTCTAGTGCAAAATGAAGCGATGAAATACGGCTATGCCCGCGTCTCGACGGACGACCAGACCCCTGCCCTGCAACTCGCGGCCCTGAAGAAGGCCGGATGCAAAACCATTTTCAAAGACGACGGTTTATCGGGAGCCACGACGAAGCGCCCTGCCCTTCTCCGTTGCTTTGAAGAAACTCGAACACGGCGACACGCTCATCGTGTGGAAGCTTGACCGACTGGGCCGCAGCTTGCGCGACCTGATAACCATGCTCGACGACCTGAAACAGCGCGGGCGTGAAATTTCGTTCGCTCACGGAGGCAATCGACACCGAGACGCCGACAGGCCGCGCCATGTGGCAGATGATTGGCGTACTGGCGGAACTGGAACGCAGCCTTATCAGCGAACGGACACGCGCCGGAGTGAAGGCCGCGAAACGCCGGGGCGTGAAATTCGGGCGCAAGCCGAAACTGACGCCGCAGCAGATCGACCACGCCCGGAAGCTGATCGACGGCGGCGAGCGCCGCGAGGATGTGGCCACACTCCTGAACGTGGACCGCACAACGCTTTACCGGGCGCTTGCCGCTTAATGCAGGTGGCCGCGAATAAGAGCGTACGCACCAACGCCAGCCAAGCCCAACAGCATCAGACGGAAGATAAGTAAATCGAGAACATTGAAAATTCCGTTGATGACCTCAGGAAGTTCTTTCAGAAAGGCGAGCATGGTTCACTTCTGCTCCGGCGTTGTGGAGTCAGCAGCAACCTTGCTGATTGCATCTACCAGTTCATTAGCCTGAGAAAGTTTTTTTCTGATCTTCTGGGTTGTATCTTCGGCTTGCTTCAGAAGCGCTTCGAGGAGTTCAGGCAGCTTTGCCACAGCTTCGAGCCGCATCCAACGGGGAGCGTCATTGAAGGCCCAAAGTTCCTCTTTATCGTTGGCGGGGTCTGCATTAGCGTTACCTTCTCTCGTCCTGAGCGCTATACCCCAGCGGTCCTTCAATTGTGTGTAACCGACACCCCGGTCCCACCAGTAGCCGCCGGAGTCATGGCCGCTAAGTTCTGCCCATGCTGGTATACCCAGATTCAGTTTTTTGAGCGCGGCTTCACATACGTATATAGGTTTACTCAGCTCATCGGACGCCGTGTTAAGGTCAACGGCAGCGTGAGAAAGCTGCTTAAAAGTAGTTTGTATTTTTTCGGTGAGCGGAATTTGTAGCGGGGCCGGTTTTGTGGCCATTGTCTTCTCCTTAATCGGACAAATTAAAGTTTCATCGCTTCCGCGATGGCATCAATCCCCGGACTGGAACCGGGACGGGCTGCGAGCAACCAATCGATACGTCTTTGAGTATAGCGCTTCCCCCCAAGGGAGCAGCTTCCACCGGCTCCGTGCGGAGGCTTCTTCATGGGTCCAAACACCCTGGTGGAAGGAAAAATCTCCATGATGCAGTCTGTTGACGGACTTGCCAATATCCTGGGACGGCCGGTGATCGACAAGACGGCACTCACCGGTACGTTCGATGTGCATCTCCAATTCTCTCCGGAAGGGACGGCATTCGCTGGAGGCTTTCCAGGCATGCCCGGCGGCCTGCCCCCAGGATTTGACACGTCGGGGCCTTCGATATTCACCGCAATTCAGGATCAGCTGGGGTTTAAACTCGAATCGCAGAAAGGGTCTGCGGACATTCTGGTGATCGATCATGCCGAGAAACCCTCGGAAAATTGAGAGTCGGTCTTCGACGAACAAAGAACTCGCGACGTTCGCGCGTTCGATCACTCCCATGCGAAGACGAAGCCGGTCGTCTTCATGCCGCCCTCTTGTCACTGGTGACCGGGAGGTGTCAGGCTGTTCATTCGCAGGTACTCCACCATTTGCCCGTAGTGATCCCAGGTATGTGAGAGGAGGATCCCCGCCGCATCGAGCCGCGTAGTCCGAAGCTTCTCGACGTAAGGATCGGCGATCTCCTCCAACAGGTTCCCGTTCGTCAGAGTGCCGATGGCCCTGTGCGCGTGAGCGAAGGCATCCTTCGATGTCACGCATGGGTCCGCCCAAACACAACTCCGAGCCGCCAAACGGGAGGAAGACGCCCGGCCGGAGTTCTACGTCAGCGCTGGCCTCTTACAATCCGAGTCTTCAACGGAGCGCCAGGCCCCCAACCGGCGTCGAATACGTGCGCGGAGTCGTGGTTCGAGTCGGGCCGCCGCTACTGCGCCTTGCACGAAAAATTAGCCGCGTCGTTCGTACTCCCGGCGCCCTTATATACCGCAACCTGCGGATAAGGGCACAGCGGGCGAGTCATATCCACAGCGCCGCCGGTTACGTGAGAAGCCAGAATTGCCTGCGGAGCCTCACCGGCCTCGCGCCAGCGTTCGATCACTCCCATTTTGTTGAATTGATCGGGACCGGGGCCGTTTCCGCAATGCGCCATCCCCGGTTCCAGATAGAGACGAAGCCAGTCGTCCTGCTTCTTGCCCATCTTCGCCAGCACGGCGTCGTAATAGAGGATCGTGTGACCAGGCGGGATTGTCGAATCGGCGAGGCCATGGTAGAGCAGCAGCTTTCCGCCGTGGGCTTTGAACGCCGAGAGATCGTATGTGAGGACGTCGATGCCGGCCTTGTCCGCCTGCGCCACTTCCTTGTCCAGATCGAAATTGTGCCAGTCGTAGTTCTTGTCCTGATGCCCCAAAATCCGAATCACGTCCCAGACGCCCCCCGGCCCCGTCGGGACATTACGCAGTGAGCCGACCTGCAGTTCCGTTCCGGCCGGATACCCCGTCCATATGATTTCGCCTTTCTTCGTCTTGACGTCGCCGAAAACGATTCGCACGGTCTCGACTTCCCCCGCGGTCAGGCAGCCCGGTCCGTCCGCGCCCTTGCATAACAAAGTGGCCGGATCGTAATGACACTTCGCCGGATTGCCGATAATCCCGTCCTTCACCCCATCGAGCCCGTCGCACGCAGCCATCACTGCGCTGTGCAGGGTTTCGACCTTGGCTTGCGTAAGCGGCGCGTTATTTTTCATCAGCTCGAGCGCGCGCTCCACTCCGGCGGCATGCAGGTGAACGTGCGGATTGGCCGGAGCGCCCGCGGCAACAGCGTCGAAGTCCTCCGGGAAACGCGTAGCTTCAATGAGTCCCTGCCGCCCCCCGGTGGAGCAGCCGTTGTAATAGGAATACTTCGGCGCTTTGCCGTAGAATGCAACGGTAATCAGTTTCGCCTTCACCACGGTGTCGTGCATGGCGCGCCACGCGAAGTCGGTAATTTTTTCGGGATGGTCGAGACCGAACATGCCGCCCCCGCCTCCGTCATTGGCGCGGTGACCGGTGTCATTGGAAGCAGTGGCGTAGCCCTCGCGCAAAGCCGCCGCCATTTGCGGATAGCTGACGGTGCCCGCCCATCCGCCGTTTCCCACCACCTGCAGCTTGCCGTTCCAGTTTTCGATCGGCAGGAATACCGCGGCTTCAATATGAGAGTCCGACGACGGCGTCAGCACCATCTGGACCCGGCAGTAAGCCGGCACGGCAGCAGGCGGCGCGCCGCCTCGTCCCCCGGCCCCGCCACGCCCGCGACCCGGAGCCACTGGCGCGGGAGCAGCGAGATCCGGCTCAGCCGCAGGGGCCTGAAAGGGGCCGGCTGGCACAGATTCGATCGACTTGATCGTTGTATCGGGAAGCGAAAGCTTCAATTGATCGCACGGCGTCTGAGCAACCGCAATCGTCGCCGCGAACGGCAGAATAAAGAGCGCATGGAATCTCGACACAGGGCTTCTTCTCCTTCGCCTGTTGAACTGACGGGATCATATCGCAAAACGAATCTCTCCGGGACGAATCTTATCGTCCAATGCGCCGACAATCTCCATCCCATCCCCTTAGCGCAAAATATCTTGACAGGGCGGCGTGTTGACTCCAATCTATTCACGCGAGGCTCCGCCTCAGACCGAGGAGGTTGTAGGGAATTGGGGGGCATTCCATCATCCGGAAAGACAGCGCCGGTCGACATTGGAGACCCGCAAGCGGCTCTCGCCAATGATACAGGCCACCGAAGCGGCAGTCGATCCGAAGGATCGGAATCGTGACGGAGGCGAAGTGAGTGGGCGCCTGCGCGCCTTCACCGGCTCCTCTCCTTTACCGCACCTTCTTCGCGCCGCGCCGTTCCTTTTCGTGCCGATCGCCGAGTCCGAGTACTCATATAAGAAAGAGCCCGGTGACGGATTCTTCCAGGGACCTTCCGGAGCGGCGTCGAGCCGCGATCTTTCAGGCGGGTGGTTGTATAAGATGCCTGGCAAAAGATCGCGTTCGCCGAATCGTCGGTCACAAGCTACGAAGAAAAATTTGCGAAAATCGACTGCTTTAAATCAATAATTTGCAGCCGTCGCCCCGGCAGCCGTGCACGCATCGCGACAAACGCGTGGTACCTTGCAAATCGAAAGAACCTCGTCGCACTCATTGGCGTACGGGGGCACTAAACCACACGATTCCTCGAGGCTCCGTGTGGCATAACGTCGAAATAATGGGCCGGCAGGCGTAAGCCGGTAACATGCGCTCCCGGTATCGTGGCCAGTGGCGAAGTCGTACGGTCAACTTATCGAAGGACAAGTTCACCAGCGCGTCTGCGCTCAACGTCAACACCAAAAACGGCGTTGGTCCGAACGATATCGGATATGGGGCGCCCCAATTTAAAACGTTGCAAGAGCCCCGGCCCGAAGAAGGTCGGGGCTCGAACGAAACTGATTTGTGACTCGCAGGACATCGCCTTGACACCTGGACAAGGTGAATTGTGCCCGGAATTCATAATGGCTTGCGGAACCTCCCCCTTGCTGCCACAATAGCCTTGCCATGCAACTAAGGGTGCTCGGAATCGTCCTGGCTGGGGGCAAGGGGACCCGCCTTTATCCGCTGACTAAGGAACGCGCGAAGCCTGCGGTCCCATTTGGAGGGAAGTATCGTATCGTCGACTTCGTTCTTAGTAACTTCATTAACTCCGGCATCCACTCAATCTATGTGCTGACTCAGTTCCGCAGCCAGAGCCTGCTGCAGCATCTCAGCGAGGGCTGGCAGATTGGCGGAATTGTAAAGAATCAGTTCATCATTCCCGTACCCGCGCAGATGCGGTCTCAGGACGAAACCTGGTACCAGGGAACGTCGGACGCCATCTATCAGAACATCAACCTGGTCGAACAGGCGGCGCCCCACACCGTTGCCATTTTCGGAGCCGATCACATCTATCGGATGAACATTGCCCACATGATCGCCGAGCACCAGCACACCGGCGCGGCTTGTACCGTCGCCGCGATTCCGGTGCCGAAACGCCACGCGAGCGAATTCGGCGTGATCGAGACCGCTCCCGACAACCGCATACTCGCGTTCCACGAAAAAAACCCCGAATCTCCCACCATCCCGGGCGATTCCGATCGCGTCTTCGCATCCATGGGGAATTACCTTTTCGCGACGGGAACCCTCCTGAAGGCGCTGCATGAAGACGCGGGGGACGAGAACAGCACACACGATTTCGGCCGCGACATTCTGCCGAAACTGGTCGCCAGCCACCACGCGATATTTGCCTACGACTACCAGACGAACAAGATCCCCGGCGAACCCGCGGAAATGGAGCCGTACTGGCGGGACGTCGGCACGATCGAGGCTTATTGGGAAGCCAACATGGACATGCGCTCAGTGAGACCGGCGCTGAACCTGTACAACCGGCAGTGGCCACTGCGTACCAACAGCTACCCCGATCCGCCCGCGAAGTTCACCTTCGACGACGAAAACCGGCGCGGCGAAGCCATCGATTCGGTCGTCTCCGGCGGATGTATCCTTTCCGGCGGACGTGTTCGGAACTCGGTTCTGGGGCGCGGCGTCAAGGTGCACGCCGGAGCGTCGATCGAAGACAGCGTGATCCTCGATAACTGCGACATCGGCCGCCGCTCAAAGATCCGCCGCGCAATCCTCGACAAGAACGTCCGCGTCCCGCCCGATTCCACCATCGGTTACGATGCCGAGCAGGACGCGCGGCTCTATCACGTCACCGAAACCGGCATTGTAGTGGTAGAAGGAAACCGCTCGCCGGTAGACATTTCCTCGGTCTTCGTTTAGCATTCCGAGCCGAACCGGTCGCGCCGGCGATCTGGTCGCCGGGGCTTCATTGCCTACTTAAATCGCTTCTTGTAGGTAAAATCGATTCCCACGTATCCATTCTCTTCGCGCGTCAGGATTGCAGACCACTTGGGGTTGAAATCCCACCGCACCTGAATCAGCTGCGTGCTTGTGCTCGACACATTGGAGATGTAGGTAAAGAGCAGATCCGGCGTAATCTGCTGCTCGATGGTCAAACGCGCCTCGGGGCTGCCCGTGATGCCCACGAGTTGCGGATCGATTTTGATTCGGCTGACTCCGAAAAACCGCTGCAGATTTCCCGCGACCGGATTCGCGATAGCCTGGCCGATCAGGGCCGACGCCCCGATGTTTTTCAAAGACTGTGACTGTCCTGTATTCTGGAGAGCCAGAGTTGGATCGTTTGGAGTCCGGCCCGTGGCCAGAAGCGCCACGATGTCGCCGAACTGAAACGGAGGGTCGGACTGGACGCTGAGGTTCGGCTTGTTGGCCGGCCCGGTTATCTTCAAAGTCACATCCACGCCGCGGGCCTTCGTTTCCAGATCGATGTTCAGAATCGGCTCGATACTCGCCGGGTTGAAGAACGAGATGGAACCCTGGTTGAGCGTGTACTTGCTTCCCGAAAAAGACGAGTTCACCCTGCGTGAGGTTGATTCTGCCGAGTACCGCGGGATTGAGAACTGTGCCGCGAATCCGGAGATTCGCATCGGCCTCGAGACTCTGGGCCAGGCTGGTCTGAAAGGCGACATCCGGGGCCGTTTGCAGATCGATGTCGAGGTTCATATTTCCCAGTGGACCCGGTCTCGCCTCCGGCGTCTGCGGCGGCGCTGCCGCGCTCGCAAGGATGCTCGATATATCCGATTTCGGATTGATCGAGATGCGGCGCAGGGTGACCGTTCCCGAAGCCTGGCTGCGGTCGGATGTGCCGGCCAGCGTCAGGTCCGCGTCCGAAACCGTGCTTACGCCGGGAGGATAGCGAACCCGGACGTCGCGGGTTTTGGCCTCGAGGCGGAATGTAACAAGGCCCCCGGTGATCGCCGCAAACCCCGTGGCGTTGACCTTGCCGCCGCCCGACTCGGCCGTCAACGATTCAATCGTGGCGCGGGACCCGCTGAAGAGAATCACGCCGTTCGTATTTGTCAGGCCGTTCGAGAAATCGGCGTAGTGAAAGTCGCCTTTCACCACTTCGGCCCGGCCCTCGACATCCGGATCGGCGAAAGTGCCTCGCACCGTCGAGTTGACCGCAAGATTGCCGGATGAATCGAGATCCGAGTCGAACGTATCCGCAAGCGCCAGGTTCACGTTTCCCTGCACCCGCAGATTGAGCGGCGACTGGTCCTTCAGATTGATCCCGCCCGAAATCTCGAACTGTGAACTCGGAGCCTGAAACCGGGCGCTGTTCACCCGAATGATCGAATTCGCAAGTGTGGCCCTGATGGGCCCGTCGTTTTTCAACGAAAGATTTGGGATGTTGCGGGCGGCGCCGCTCACTGACAGGGGATGCACCTCAAACTGGGAGACATTGAGCGTCGCCCTCAGTGCGTCCGGCGTCTCCGCCTGACCGCTGACCGTGACTTCGCCTGCCATCGACCCGTCGAAATTGGGTTCGTTTTTTCCGGTCTGTGCCCGAATCAGAGGCATGACGGCGCCGAACGTAACGTTTGAAAATGTCACTGTCGCATTGACCGGATACTTTCCGCCCAGCCCGAGGGTGCCCTGCCCGTGGATTGACGCCTGGGCCGCATTCGAGTCGAGATGCGCCGTCAGAGTGCCGTTCGTCGTCTGCGCGGTCACATGCGCGTTGCCGAGGCTCCGCGAGCCGAGGGCGAGACCGGTCGCATTCAAATCTCCGTTCAGCGCCTCGACCATGACCTGTTTTCCACGAATCTGGAGAACTCCGTCTGCTCGCACCTGAGCTGTCCCCGTCAGGCCGGGCTCTATCTTATGAGCGATAACGATCTGATCGAGCGCCATGGCGTTGCTGGTCACATTGAATGTCAGCCTGTCCGCCGCAAACTGCGCCGTAAGGTTCACGCGCTTCCGCCCCGCGGACACCGCGGCAGTCAGCATCTGCGGACCGGCGTTGAGGTATTGCGCGCGTCCCGTAATCGAATCGAAAGGCTCGCCGTAGATCTGCCCTTTGGAGAGGGTGAAGTTCGCGGCTACATGCGGGTCGCCGATCGTGCCGCTGATCTGAGCGGTTGTATTCAGGGTTCCGGTCGCCTCTATGTCTTTCCGCTGCGCCAGCGCGAGAAGCTTCGGAAGATCCGCGTTCGTGAGCTGGACATTTGCATTCACCGGCGAGGTGTTGGTCGTCTTCCATTCCACGAGTCCGACGGAACCGCTGACGCGCGCCTGGAACCCTCCCCATGAGAGCGCAGCGCTGCTGACTATCGCGCCGGTGCTAACGGCGGTGAAATCGCCGGTCAGCGAATCGATCCGCTGCCCCTCGTAGATCGCGTTTTGTACCGACGCATGCCCGGCGATCCGCGGATTCTCGAGCGGACCGGTTACGGTTCCGTCAAATGCCGCCGAACCGTTCATCAGACTAACCGGCAGAGCCACGCCTTTCAACACCGGCGTCAGGTCGTTCAGATCCTGAGACTGAGCCTTGATGTCCAGTTGCCGCCCGAGTACCCCGGTTACGTCAACGCGCGTTGCGGGGAGCTCGACCCATGAGTGACCCAGTTCGAGCGTTCCGCCCGTGCCGTCATACTTCGCCTCAAGCTCGCCGTTTACAGGCACTCCGGTGCGAGCCGGCGAAATCTTCAGGGTCGTGCTGCCGCTGAGACCGCGCAGGCCCGGTGTGGTGAGCCTTCCGCTTACGGAGA
The DNA here is from genome assembly GCA_963831795.1 of Terriglobia bacterium. Lineage (GTDB taxonomy): Bacteria > Acidobacteriota > Terriglobia > Bryobacterales > Bryobacteraceae > BOG-234. Next base: position 151,436 of record CAWHSB010000008.1, read on the forward strand.
ACTGACCGGAGAGGATACCGTCGTAAGGCAGCGCCGCCTCGCCCGCAAGGGTCACAAGCGAGTTCGCATCGAAGTGTTCCAGACGGCCTTTCGCCTGAATGTTGTCCAGTTTACGGATCTCGGCGTCTCCCGTCATTCTCCCGCCGAGAGCGCTGATGGCCAGGCTGCGCAAGCGGATGTTGTCTGGCGTCGCCAGAAGGTCCCCGCGAATGCTCACTCCGCGAACCTTTCCATAACCGATGCCGCTTCCCTGCACTGCGCCCGAAACGTTATAGTCGTCGAGTGACGCGTAGCGGATGTCGCCCGTCATGTTTACGGTTCCGGTGTGATGGAGGTTAGCGAGCCTCAGGATCCTGTCCGCGTCCGCGAGCGAAATCCGCGCGCGGTATTGCGCCGTCGTCACCGGATGGGTGAAGTCGACGAGCACCACGTTGCTCAGATCAACTCTCGAGTCGGCGGACGTAAGCGCGGCTGTTGAGACCGTAAGCCGGTTTTTCTCCATCGATGCATTCGCCGTAATCCCGGCATCAACCGGACCGAGCCCCTTCATCGCAAAGTGCAACGGGGCGACGGAAATCGTGCCGTCATAGCGCGGGCCGGCCATGTTGTACGTTACGTGCGCCGCCAGATTTTCTCCGCGCGCATTCCACGGAGTAGTTTGTTTCCCGGCTCCCTCGCGATCCGCGATCACCAGGCCGTTTGTCAGGTCAAAGGTCCCGATTTTCAAGGCAAGAATCGTTTCCGGCGCCGGCTTTCCGTTGCCCGGCGTTTTCGGGCTCGGAATGTTCGTCGACCCGTCCGCATGAATGATCAGGTGCGCCTGGGGAGTATCCGCGGACACGCTCGCGATGTCAAATTCCTTCTTAAACAGCGAGATAATCCTGAATCCCACGACGACGCGCTTCACCGCCAGCAGTGGGGCGCTGCCAGAGTGTTCGGAGCCATGGATCACGACACCATCCAGCTCAGCGGTCAGTGTGCGCCAGTCCAGTTTGAACGCGCCGATTTCGACCGTACCCCCCGTTGCGCGCTCAGCCTCGGCGACAATTCGTTTCCGGAATTCCTCGCGCAGCCAGCTGCTGCGCGCCACGAAAAAGGCGGTGATCGCCAGAAGCACCAGGACCAGAGCGACAGCGCCGGTCAGTCGAAGCGTAAATCGTAAACCACGGTTCACTTCTTATTACCCGCCTGGTCTGCTTCGCCCTGTTTGTCCGGAGCCAGATCCTTTTCCACGTATACGATCCCGACTGTCTTTCGCTGCTCCTGCAACCAGGAGTCCAGTTCTTTGTTCGAGCGTTCCATCGTGAGCTGTTGTTCGATCTGCGCCCGCACTTCCCTCAGTGCACCCACCTGCGCCTGCTGCTTCGTCTTCTCCGGACCCTGGTTATAGTGTTCGGTGAAGTACTTCCGGACGTCCTGGTCGGTCACTTGCACCGCGGGCCGAAATCGCAGATTCAGGAAGGTCAGGAGATCCGTCTGAAGACCCAGTTCGTCTTCCAGATTCTGAACGGTTAGCCCATAGGCCTTGAGCGCTACGGCCATTGCGCCCGTGTCCGCCTTGTAATTCGTCTTCGCATAATCGGCGAGCAGGATTTCCTTCGCCTTCGCATCCACGTGTGGATAACGGCCGACCTCCATCTCGTGCTCAACCAGTTTCTGATCGATCAGGCGCTGCGCCGCATGCTGCCGCGAAGCCAGGCTGAAGTCCGTTTTTTCGCCGTTCTGGAACGCCATCAGACGAATTCGCAAATCAATCTCGCTGCGGGTGATGACACTGGTTCCGACCGTGATCGCAACACCGTCGACGAGTACGGCGGGCGCCCGAACCGCCAGAAGAAGACCCGTCAACAGAAGAAGAACGGTTTGCGGGTACGGAACGCGCATCAGAAGGCCTGTCCGATCGAAAAGAAGAATTGAAAATGGTTAATCTGCTGAGGCGATGCCTGGCAGGTGTTGCTTATCGAACACTGCACGAGTTGCGGATAGCTACCGGGGAAGCCGTTATACTTCGGCGGATTGATGCTGTACGCAAGGTCGAACCTTAGCGGCCCGATCGGCGTCTTATATCTCACGCCAAAGCCCGCCGCATGAACCATGTAGTCGAAATCGCTTTGATTACGCTGGTCCACGCGGAAGGAAATCGAGCTGAGATTCGTGTATACGTTGCCCATGTCTTCAAACAATACGCCGTTGATATTGGAACCGTAGAGGGGAAATCTCAGTTCGGTGTTGTTGAAAAAAAGCGCCGACCCCCCGAGCGGAAAGCCGGTCAACAAGTCACGCGGGCCGGCCTGATTCTCTGGAAATCCGCGATGCGTGTTGCCGCCGCCGCCGTAGAAACGCTCCGCCAGCGGTATCGGGTCGCCATCGTCGTTTTGCGCCGTGGTGGCGGAAACGTTGAACGCAGGCTGCAGACCGATCTGCGTCTGTCGGGCCAACACAAGCTTTTTTCCGAGCCGGGTATAGGTCGCATTTCTTGCCAGAATCCGAACAAAGTCGGTCTGCGATCCGAAGATCTTCGAGGCGAGACCGACATCGACCGTGTTGTAGATTCCCTTGTGCGGATCGAGCGGGTCATCCCTGCGATCCTGGATGAGATTGACTTCAGCGATACCGACTCGGACGGACTGCGCGAGGAGGGGCACCAGAAGGGGATCGATTTTCAGGTTCGAAGCGTCCACGTTGCGGTACGAAAAGTTGTAAAAGACCGTCAGAGGCTTCGTTACGTGGTGCGCAAGCCGGACCGTCGCTTCCTCGCGTTTCGACTGGAACGTTCTCACGTCATACGTGTTGTCATACAGAAGCGAAAACGTGGCGTCAAGCTTTGGATGGTTGAAAATTTTCGGCACGTTGTAGCTGAGGACAGCGCGCTTTTGCAGGGTGGAGAGCACTCCCGACAGCGTCAGCGTTTGCGCGCGGCCGAAAAGATTGAGGCGGCTCAGGCCGAAGGAAAACCGCGGAGTCACGCCGGGAGCGCCACCGGGATCGGAAAGATCCGTGACCGCGTTGCTTCCCCCGATGCGCGCGAACTGCAAGCCGCCGCCGACAGTGAGCGAATATCGCCGCGCTTCGTCGAGATCGTATAGAACATACTTTCTGTCCTCGTCGCCGTCCGGATTCTGGATCGCCATATTGACCTGGGAAAAGATGCCGAGATCGTAGAGCTTCCGTTGAGTATCCGTCATCGCGCTCGGAGATAAAGGGTCGCCGGGATTCAAATCCAGCTGCTTATTGACCAGCGCCGGAAGAGTTGTACGCAGGCCGCTGACTACGACCTGCCTGACAAACTGCTGCTCACCCTCATTAATGACAAATTCGACGTCAACCGTGTGCGGGCGCGGACCCGGCTTGGAGTTCCACTCGAGCGTCGCGTCGGGAAATCCGTTGCGCCCGTATTCCTGAATGATCGTCTGGCGGTCGGTAGCGATATTGAAATCGCTGAATACCTGTCCCTCCTGCGAACTCAGAGAAGGAATGGTCGTTTTCAGATCGAGCTTTTCGTTTCCTTTTATAACCAGCGACGAGACGCGATATTGTGCGCCCTCGTCGATTGTGAAAAACTCCGCCATATCGCCGGAGCGGCCTTTGTAGTTGTCTTCGCTGCGGGAGGTGACCACCACGTCGCGGAATCCATTTGATTCATAAAGATCCTTGATGGTCTGGATATCCCGGCGAACGTACGCTTCGCTGTAGCGCCCGTTCCGCAGCTCGAACGATTTCGGAGCCAGGAACATTCGTTCCCGGATCGTTGCATCGTCGAAGTATTTGTTTCCGCTGATATCCAGATAAACGAAGCGGTGCCGCTTTCCCAATTCGATCTCATAAATAATGGACGTGGCGCCTTCGCTTACATTCCTCTCGCGATACCGCACCTCGACATCGAAATAGCCCTTCGCCTGAAAATAGTCGCGGAGATTGGTGATTCCCTCGGCGAGCAGGTCCGGATCGACTGCGTGTTCCTCGAAAACGGGGACGTTCTGTCGTAAGGCCTTCTTTGAAATCCCGGAACCCGGCGCCGTAATGGTGACCGTGGGCCCCGGAACGACATTGATCTCGGGTATGCCTTTCTTGCCTTCCGGCTCGATTTGAACCAGCGTGACGGTTGCCATGAGCCGGTTGGCATTTTCATACTTCAACCGGATTTTGTCGATCCCGTTACGAGTCCGGCTCGCGGTGATGCCGTCATATCCGGGAAGCAGGAAACGGTGCCAGCGGGTGGCCTTTACGATGGTCTTTGCGCTGAGAACGGAGGTGTCGCCGGTAATCTGCGGATCGTCATAGTGCGCCCGTTTCCTGGTGTCGATCGCGAACGTGATGTTTACCTGCTGATAAATGTCGTCATATTCGAGTCGGGGCTCGACGACGGGATCGAAGTAACCGTTCTGTACCAGCACTTTTCGGATGTTCTCGACGGCGACTGGCACCTGGTCCTGATTAAAGGGGTCGCCGAGTTGCAGACGCGAAGCGTTAACGATCTGGCCCGCGTTGGGGGGCTCGGCAAGATCGATCTCCGCCGCTACATTGCCGATGAACCAGCTGTTCTTTGTAATAAAGCGTACGACGAGGCCGCCCGCGGAAGGGCTGACATCGACCTGAATATCCGAGATACCGGCCTGTGCCATAAAGGCGTTGAATCGCGGAACGTATGTTATCGGCGGTGTAGTTCTCACCACGCTTCACGGGAAGAATTGCATTAAGCTGGCTGCCTTCGAGGGGCTGAACGACAGGGTCGAAAACTATGTTGACGATCCGTTGCCCTTCAAAAGAAGCGATCTCCGCGCCGGAACCCGCCTGCGCGGACGCGTCCTGAGCAGAGACCTGCAGCACAAGTCCGAAGCTCAGGAGGCAAACGGTTGAAATGCTCCTGGCATAACGGCTCCGCACCTGTCTCATCCTAGCAGCGCGCGGGCCGAAAGCGTCGCCAGCAAGGCGGGCCTTTTGCTACGAAAGTAATAACTGCTACGAAAGTCGGGGTTCGATAGAATCTGTGGACGTGCCTGAAGCCGCGTTCGCCAAAGCCGAATCCCTGCCGCCGGAAGCTGAGTTGTTATCCATCTTAATGGCGCAATTTCTATCGCGCCTGACGCACCTGACGGCCAAATTGAAAGTGGCCGACTATCTGAGCGAGGGGTCGAAAACGGCGGATGAGATCGCGCTGCTGACCTCGAGCCATGCGCCGACGCTCTACCGTGTCCTGCGAACGCTTTCCAGCGTGGGGTTCTTTACCGAAGACACCGACCATCGGTTTTCGCTGAAGCCGCTGGGCGAAACGCTGAAGTCCGGTTCGGCATCCCATGCCGCGGCGTTAATGATGGGAGGCGAAATGGTCGTGCGCTCACTGGACCATATCGAACATTCGATCCGGACGGGGGAAACGGGGTTCGGGAAAGCATTCGGCGCGTCTCTTTTCGAATGGCTGGCGAACCATCCGACGGAAGCGTCGCTGTTTAACCAGACCATGGTTGGGATCCACGGAGCGGAGCCCGCCGCAGTCGCCGCCGCTTACGACTTCTCCGGCTTCCAGACGATCGCCGACGTGGGAGGATCCACGGGCAATCTGTTGACCACCATTCTTGATCGGCATCCCGGGCCGCACGGGATCTTATTCGATATGCCGCATGTGGCGCGCGATGCGCCGGCGCTGCTTCAACAACGCGGCATGATGGGTCGCGTCCGCGTCGAAGCCGGCAGTTTCTTCGAAAACGTTCCGGCCGGAGCGGACGCATATATCCTGTCGCACATCATTCATGACTGGAGCGAGGAGCAGTGCCTGGTTATCCTGGGCAACTGCAGGCGCGCGATGAGCCCGCACGGGCGCTTGCTGTTGATCGAGATGGTGCTGCCCGCTGGGGACACGCCGCATCCCGGGAAGATGCTCGACATGGTGATGCTGATGGTTCCGGGAGGCCGGGAGCGGACCGAAACTGAATACGCGGCGTTGCTGGACAAAGCGGGCTTCCGGCTGACGCGGGTGACGCCGACGGCTTCGCCGGTAAGCATCGTGGAAGCCGTGGCCGTCTGATCACCACCGAATCGTCAACTTGTGTTTCGTGAAGCCATTTGCGTTAATTAACCTGCCGACGCCACCCCACAGGCGCGCTATTCTCGTAGCACCTTAAAAGGTGTCGCCAAAAACAGGAGTTCGACATGCTTGACATCACGAGCGACATCCAATCGCTGACGACCTTCCGCCGCCGGTCCGGCGACTTCATGAAGCAGCTCAAAAAGACACGGCGCCCCGTGGTGCTCACGGTGAAGGGGAAAGCGGCGGCGATCGTGCAGGACGCCGAAGCCTATCAGCGGCTGCTCGATATCGCTGCCGGCGCCAACGCCGAGGAAGGAATCCGTCAGGGGATCGAGGATATCAGGAAAGGGAAGGTTCGACCGGCACGAGAGTTTTTCGCGGACTTCGAAGCCGAGCATGGCTTACCTCGTTAGTCTGTCCGACCGCGCTCAGCGCGATTTGGCTCAGATCTACCGGCAGATTGACGCCGACGATTCGGATGCGGCATTGAAATGGTATCGCGGATTCTCAATCTGGAAGAGCTACCGAACCGATGCCCGATAACTCCTGAAAACAGCAAGCTCCGCCACCTGCTCTTTGGCAACAAGCCGCACATCGATCGCACGATATACCGCCGCGCGATATACCGCGTCGGGGAAAAGGACAAGAGGGTGGAGGTGCTTCACATCCGCCATGGAGCGCGGGATGCATTCAAGGGGTCGGATATCGCCTGACTGCGCGGATTGCAGCCCATCTTGCTTCTCTGACACACCGGAGTGAGGATTTCTGCTCATTCCAATAAGCGGCGGCTACCTGGACGTGGCGGGTCTGGCGATCCTATTCTTACTGAGTCCGAAGAGGGCCGGCGTCAGGCCGGGACCTTCGATTGCGCGAGCATTTCCTCCAGTTGCCGGAACAGCCGCTCCAATGCACTGCGGCCTTGCGGCGTGATCTGAAACCACGTCTTCGGCTTGCGCTTGAAGAACACCTTCTTCGATCGGATGTAATTCTCGGTTTCCAGCTTCCGCAGGTGCGCCCCAAGGTTGCCGTCCGATATCCCAAGATTCTTCTGAAGGAAGGTGAAGTCCAGAGCATCGCCTGCGAGGAGAGCCGCGAGAATAGACAGCCGGGGCCGTGAAAGAACGGCGTCGTCGAGTTCCAGTGGCAAATCCGTCATCTGTGCACGTTCACGCCCTGACGACCGGACGGCGGGCATTTCGACGGCCCAGTATACCCGCAAGAAGAAACGTCACCGGGACGCCATAACCCGCAAACCAGTAAAAGTCGGGTTGCCCCTTGAGGAATCCGGCGAGGAAGGCCGCGATGAGTGAGGCCAACAGGACTGCGGCGGCCCAAAGCCATTCTCTGGAGAGCAGAACGCCATTCATGACGTAGCCAACGCAAAGCAAGGAGCACCAGGCAAAGACGAGCAGATACCCGTGGCTGGTTATCAGGCCAGAAACGATCAGGCCCGCGGTCCAAAGCATACCCATCGCGGAGATGCTGATCCAACACCACATCAGATCCTTGCGCAACTGCGGCCGCAAGCCACTTTCCTCGATGCTCAATCGCACCTTGCGTTGGAGATACCAATGAAGCGGCCAGGCGACTCCGAAAATCAGGACAGGCATCACCCAAGGGAGAAGCGTAGTTTTGCCGGCGATTCCCAGCACGGCGCATACAAGGAAACCGACGGTTACGACGCATCCCCACATGAGCGTTACAGACCAAAATCGGTTTACCGTCGGCGGTTGTGTTCTAGCCACGATGTCGCGCAAAAAACGAACATCATTCAGGAGGTTCGGTTCATCCATTTCAGCTCCTTATTGTAGAGTACTCTAATAAAGAGAGTACTCGCGGCGATACTTCGTGTCAAGCGAATTCGAGCGGGGAAGCCCATCAGGAAACCGAGAGCATCTTTTACTATTCGCATGCCGTCAATAACTCGCAGCCTCGCCGCGACGACCTGGTTATGCTGGGCTTCTCCGGTTCTAACCGTGACGCACCTGTTGCATTTCACCTTTTATTCGCCTACGATAGCCAGTAATGGCTCTTACTCGCAGGCAGAAGGAAGTCCTGGACTTCATTGCGGCGTATCAGGTTGAGAACGGGTATAGCCCGAGCTACGAAGAAATCGCGCGCGGGCTGAAGCTCGCGTCCATCGCGACGGTTCACAAGCATATTTCGGCGCTGGACAAGAAGAATTATCTTCAGCGCAGCCACAACCAGAGCCGTTCGATCGAAGTCGCGCCGCGTTACCTGCAGGAGCAGCGGCGGAACCGGCAGCAGGCTTCGCTCGAAGTTCCGGTGCTGGGCACGATCGCCGCGGGCAAGCCAGTGGAGACGTTCGACGATCCCACGTCGGTCAGCTTCGCCGATTTCGTGGGACATAAGGATACGTACGCACTGCGAGTGCGCGGCGATTCGATGATCGAGGATCACATCTGCGAGGGAGACATGATCCTCGTGGAAGACACGGCCCAGGCACGGGATGGCGAGATTGTGGTCGCGCTCGTAGGCGGAGCGGAAACCACGCTCAAGCGGTTTTATCGCGAACCGGGAAACATGATCCGGCTGCAACCGGCGAATTCGACGATGAGTCCGATCCGGGTTCCCGCGCAGGACGTGGAGGTGCAGGGCCGCCTGCTGGCGGTTCTGCGGAAGTACTAAGCGCCGGCGCCGCTCGCTGCCGCGCGCGACTCGGGGACTGCGCTACGTTGCCGGTATTCCTGCTCGGCTCGAACCCAGTCTTCGATTTCCGTTCCGCCCTGGCAACCGCGAGATTCCCAATAGCCATAGGCGATTTTTGCGATGATCTCGTGAGCGTTTTCGGGAGCGCTCAGAACCGGCTGTTCTATTTTTTCGATGGGCTTCTCAACAGGGGTAGCCACAGGAGCGGCGGCAATAACAGGTTCGGCGGGAACGACTTTACTATGTTGGGCGGCTTTTACCCGCGGAGTGCTCGATTTTGCGATGCGGGCCGGCTTGGCCGACGCCGCAGTTTCTTTGGCAATTGCTGGCTTTCTGGGCATAATACGTCCACTTTTATTATAGTCCGCCCGCACTACATTCTCGTGAAAAAATGTTTTGCGGACGCATTTGGTTCTCCGTTCACGTTATCGATTTATTCCTACAGTTTATCGCTGCCGCAGTACGGAAATGACATCGTCCGCCGTGATTACGCCCGCAAGAGACCCGTCCTCTTCCACCACGGGCAGCGCCAGCAGGTTGTATTTATCGAAAAGTTCGGTGACGCGGTTGCGCTTTTCGTCGGCCGTCGTCGAAATGAGCGGGTCGGTCGCGAGGTCACGCAGACGGGTGGCTCCGTCGGCGAGAAACAGACGCGCCAGGGGAACCGCCGCGGTAACCTGTCCGGCGAGATTGGCGAGAAAGAGGACGTGAGTATTCTCCAGCAGATTTTCGTGCTCGCGAAGGCTCAGCATGGCCTCGGAAAGCGACGTGTCCTCCGGCAGGACAATGGCCTCGGTGTTCATCATGCCGCCGGCTGTGCCTTCGTCGTATTCAAGAAGTTCTTTCACCTCCGACAAAGGCTCGGTCTCCATCTCATCAAGGATCTCGGCGGTGGTTTCGTCCTCGAGTTCGGAGAGCGCGTGAGCGGCCTCGTCCGGCGCCATCTCCTCGACAATATCGGCGGCGACTTCGGGTTCGAGCGCCTCGAGAATGCTGGCCTGCATTTTGGGATCGATCTCCGACAGAGCCTCGGCGGCGACCTCACTGTCGATGGTTCCGAGAATCGCCTCGCGCTCGGCCGGGCCAAGTTCCTCAAAGATGTCCGCCAGATCGGCGGGGTGCAGGCGCTCCAGCTTTTCGTTTGAGATATTCAGGCGAAGGCGGCGCAGAGGGTCGGCTTCGACGATGTTACAAAACTCCCACCGTATGGAATTGGGCGAGATGGGACGCTGCAGGAGCCTGATCAGGCGTCTTGGCGCGACCCCCTGCAGCAAGCGCCGCAGAATGCTCCGGATGCCGACATCGACTTCGAGGATCATCAGCGACTCTCGTTCGTCCCGTCGGAGTTCGAGGCTTACGTCGGTTACGCGCACGACTTTCCGTCCATTGACGTCGATAATCTGCTGATCGAGCAAATCGCGCTGGATCCGCAGCATGTATTCGTCGGAATGATACGGATAGAGCCGTTCGTTGCTGAGCTGGATGCCGTCGAGCGAGATGCTGGAGATCTGGTCGTAACGGATCGAGAGCCAGGAAGTGCCGGCGCCTACGAGGTAACGATCAATACGCGCCGGGTGAATTACAGGGACAATGGCAGCGTCTTTAACGCGGCCAATCAGACGATGTTTGAGATCGTAGACGGCAAGGCCCAGGAGTTCCGTGAAGTAAAGGAAAGTTTCCGCCATCGTCTCGACCCCGGGGACTATTTCCCCGCCAATTCATCGCATCCGGCATATCTTACGTATTAAAACCGCGTTCTCATCAAAACCGCGTTTCAAAAACTCTGCGCTCTCCGCAAGCCGCGCAAAATTATCGCTCCCTTCCGGTCGCGGTTCGGAACGGTGCGCATCGAGTCGGAACGGTGCTCATCGAGTCGGAATGGTGCGCATCGAGTCGGAACGATTTCCCGAACCGCGCGCGTCCTTTCCGCAGACCCAACCATCCAGAAAGCGTCTGCTCTCACTATGCCGCACCTTGGTCCCCTCAGGCAAGAGGGGAAACACGTCTGTAGTGCGTCACCTGAATTGAATCGAAAATGGGAGCATCTGTAACATGCCGCCGCGCATCCAGACGCGCAGACTGGCATCATGCCACGCGTTCCGCAAGGGCTGCAGGCCGACGCCCGAAAGGAGGGAATCCACCTCGGCATCGGGGTTCGGCCGAAAGAGCATTTCGAAGAGAGTGCGCTTCGGCGGGTAAAGAACCAGACCGACGCGACCGCCGGCAGCGATGCCAGCCTTCGCCTTGATCATTTCGACGGCTCGATCCAGGCCGCCGAGTTCGTCCACCAGACCGTGGGCCTTCGCCTGATCTCCCAGCCAGACGCGGCCCTGCGCCACAGGCTCGATGGCGGATACCGGCTTCCGGCGCGCCGCGGCGACCTTACTGAGGAAGTCCTCGTAATCGGAGTCGATTCCCTCCCGAAGCTTGGCGCGCTCGGCTTCCGAGAGCGGTTGATAGTCCGATTCGATGAGGGCGAATCTGCCACGGCTGACGAAGTCCTTCGTGATGCCGATCTTGTCGTAGAGCCCGTGGAGATCGGGTTTGCCGAAAACAACCCCGATCGACCCGGTGATGGTCGCGGGTTCGGCGATGAGCGGGTCGCCCGACATGGCCATGTAATAGCCGCCCGAGGCGGCATCGTCGGACATCGAAATGACGACGGGCTTTTTCCGGTGGAGCTGGTTCATGGCGCGCCACATGTCGTCGGATGCGGCGACCTCCCCGCCGGGTGAATCGATGCGGACGATCACCCCTTTAATGGAGCTGTCATTTGCGACACGCGTTAATGTCTTGTCGAAGGTTTCGGAAAAAAGCCCTGTGCTGTTCGTGAGACCAGCCTCGCGGCTAATGCTTCCCTCGCCCACAACGAACGCGATGCGGTCTTTCGCGGTAAGCCCGGCGGCGGCGTCCGGAACATCCACGTAGGTCTGCTCGGTAACCTTCTCAATATCCTTCTGGTGAAGCGTGGCAGCGAGTTCGCCGAAGGCCTCGTCCTCGTAGCGCAGTTCGTCGACAAGGCCGTTCGCTTTCGCCTGTTTGGCGAGAAACGGTCCATTATCGATGATGGCGCGGACCGCGGCGGGATCTTTGCCCCGGCCTTTGGCGACTGTATTGACAAGGTCGCCGTAAATCTCATCGGCAAGACTGGACATTACCTCGCTGGTTTCGGGGCTCATCGAGGTTTTGGTGAACTGGTCGCCGTAATCCTTGTATTTCCCCGCATGCTCCACGTCGACATGAACGCCGAGCTTGTCCAGCGTGTTTTTGAAGTACAGCAACTCGAAGGCGACGCCTTTGAGGTCAAGGAGGTCGACCGGTGACATATAGATTTTCGAGCACGCGGTGGCCATGTAGTATTCGCGCGCGGAAGGAGCCTGGAGGTACGCGATGAGCGGTTTGCCGGACTTGCGAAATTGTTCGAGATCGGAGCGGATCTCCTGCATTTTGGCCCAGCCGATGGAGGTTCCGCGAGGTTCGAAAACGACGGCCTTAATGCGTGAATCCGCCGCCGCGCGACGCAACATAGCCCAGACGTTTTCCACGGTTACGGGGGTTCGGGGCTGGAGAAAGGGAATGGAGAGGTCAACAGGCGGTGTCTCCGGGACGTCTCCGGCGATGTGGAGAATCAGCGTGGAGGCGTCCTCGACAGCCGGCGGCCGGGAACGAAACGACGCAATCGCGAAGATGCCGATGACCGCGACCAGCACAATAAGGATGCCTCCGGTCAGCACGCCCAGCAGAAACTTACCCATTCGAGCCCGATGCTCCTTCCCAACCCGAACTTACCACGGAGGCTGCGGAATGGATTCCTGAAACCCTCGCACCGAAAGGCGGGCCGCAACATCGGCCGCGGTACATTTAGAGATTAGGCGGGACTAATTTTATGACGCCGGATCAGACAGCGCCGAGCCGTTCCCTTTCGGATGTTCATGAAAGCGTGCGGACAGACCACAAATCGCTGTGGCGGCGCGTGCTTGCTTTCTCAGGTCCCGCTTATCTGGTGAGCGTCGGCTACATGGACCCGGGAAACTGGGCCACGGATCTCGACGGTGGGGCGCATTTCGGTTATCGGCTGCTGTGGGTGCTGGTCATGTCGAACGCCATGGCCATTCTGCTGCAGACGCTCGGCGCCCGGCTCGGGATTGTGACCGGAAGAGATCTGGCACAGGCCTGCCGCGAGACCTATCCCCGAGGTGTAAACCTCGCCCTATGGTTTCTTTGCGAGGTCGCGATTGTGGCCTGCGATCTGGCGGAGGTGCTGGGAGCCGCGATCGCGCTGAATCTGCTGTTCCACATTCCGCTGCTGGCCGCGGTGGCGCTCACGGCGCTCGACACCTTGCTGGTGCTCTGGATGCAAAAGCTGGGGATCAGGTATCTGGAAGCGTTCATTCTGGCGTTGATCGGCGTGATTGCGGTCTGCTTTGCGATTGAACTGTTCATGGCGCGGCCGGATGCGGCGGGTGTGCTGGCGGGGTTGATTCCGCGAATCGATAACCGAAGCCTTTACACCGCGATCGGCATTCTGGGCGCGACCGTGATGCCCCACAACCTTTATCTTCACTCGGCGCTGGTACAGACGCGTGATTTCGGCCGTACTACTGAGGAGAAGCGGGCGGCGTGCAAATGGAATCTGGTGGATTGCACGATAGCGCTGAACGGCGCGATGTTCGTGAACTGCTCCATTCTTATTCTGGCCGCGGCGGTGTTCTTTCGCGCAGGCAGGGAGGTCACGCAGATTCAGCAGGCCTATCTGCTGCTTGCTCCGCTGATGGGCACCATCGTTGCATCGAAGCTGTTCGGTGTCGCGCTGTTGGCTTCGGGGCAGTCTTCAACGCTGACGGGAACGCTGGCCGGGCAGATTGTGATGGAAGGATTTCTCAACATCCGGGTACGGCCGTGGCTGCGGCGGCTGGTAACGCGATCGCTTGCCATCGTGCCCGCGTTCGTCGTGATCTGGCTGGCCGGAAACCAGGGTACGTTTCAGCTTTTGATCCTGAGCCAGGTAGTGCTTAGCCTTCAGTTGCCGTTTGCGATTCTGCCTTTGATCCAGTTCACGAGCGACCCGCAACGTATGGGACCGTTCGCGAGCGGAATCAAGCTGCAGATCGCGGGATGGGTCACGGCTGGGATCGTACTTTGCCTCAATCTCTGGCTGGCGTGGCAGGTGGTGGCGGACTGGGCGCGCGGAGCCGGGAGTTGGGCGCCGATGGTCTGGACAGCGTCGGGCCTGTTGTGCTCGTGTCTGCTGGGACTGCTTCTCTGGATTACTTTGCAGCCCTACCGGCGGGCTTATGCCGCGGTTCCGACACTTGGACTCGAAGAGCGTTCCGCGGAACTGATTTCGGCTCCGGTGTATCGACGGATTCTGGTGCCGCTCGACCACTCGCCGCTCGATCGCATCGCGCTGAGCCATGCCGCGGGTCTGGCGGCGGCGAATCACGGCACGATCCTTCTGCTGCATGTGGAGGAGGGCGTTACCAGTCAGGTTTATGGATCGGATGCCTCGACGGCCGAGGTTGAGGCGGGACGCGAATACCTGGATAGTCTGGTGGATTCGCTGGGGGAGATGAGGATCGTGGTGGAGACGGCGATCCGGCATGGGAGCAATCCTCGCCGGGAGATCGTGAAGTATGCGCGCGAGGTGCACCCGGACCTGCTTGTTATGGGGGCGCATGGTCATGGCGGGATTAAGGACATGATTTTCGGCAATACGATCAATCCGGTGAGGCATAAATTGAATATTCCGATTCTGGTGGTGCGGGCGGGGGGTTGAGGCATTCTGTTGGTGAGTCCGGAACGAGGATGAGTAAAAATGGGGTGAGGCCGAGGATGTCGAATCTCATCATCGAAATTCCCGAGGATCTCTCGCGACGTGTTGCAGAGTTGGCTGCGGTCGAGCGAAAGTCCGCTCAGCAAGTGGTCATCGAGACTTTGCGTTCGTCTCTAAGCGTGCCGGGGTCGCCAGCGTCAATACTCAGGACGATCAATTCCCAGCCGCGACTCAGCGCTGAGGACATCGAGGCACTCGAGTCGGCAATTACATCCGGCCGGTTGCCCGCTTCCAAACCAAATCCGTTTTCCGATCGGTCCAGATCTTGATCTGGCTGCTCGATACGAATGCGGTTAGCGATTTGATGAAAGCCGATGCGCGCATGATCGGCTGGATGGCCGCTCTGGCAGAGACTGATCGAGTTGTCAGTTGTGCCGTGGTTCGGGGCGAAATACTCTACGGGATCGGAAAGTTGGATGAAGGGCGCAGGCGCACCGAACTCGAGAGCCAGGCTGAGGCGCTGTTTCGCGCTGTTCCATGCGAGCCAGTCCCCGTTTCTGCCGCACCCATCTATGCAGGTGTAAAGCTCGATCAGGAGCGTCGCGGACTATCGCTCGACGAAAACGACCTTTGGATCGCCTTGACCGCACTCGCGATCGGCGCGACCCTTGTGAGCCGGGATAACGATTTCAAGAGGGTTGACCGATTGGCCGTGGCTGACCTTTGAGCATTGGTGGATAACCTAAGGGTGGATAACTTCAAGAATTCACTGCCGGCGGGTTTGACAATAACGCTGTCTTAATGAGCTGGTCGGCTAGCCAATACACCAAATTCGAGGACGAACGGAACCGGCCGATCCGCGATCTTCTTGCCCGCATTCCGACAACACGCGTGATGAATGCGGCGGATATTGGTTGTGGTCCGGGCAATTCGACGGAACTTCTTCAAGCCCGTTTTCCGGAAGCCGTCATTACCGCGATAGATAGTTCCGCCGACATGATCGAAGCGGCGCGGAAGCGGGCACCCGCGATTCAGTTCGAGATCGACGACATCCCGAGATGGCGCAATCGAGGGCCTTTCGATGTAATCCTTGCCAACGCCGTACTGCAGTGGATACCCGGTCATGAGTCGCTGGTACCCGAACTCCTCGCGAAGCTCGCGCCAGGAGGCAGCATCGCGGTGCAGGTTCCCGACAATCTGGAAGAACCGGCGCACTGCATCATGCGTGAGGTCGCCGCCGAGGGACCATGGGCCTCAAAACTCGCGGATGCGTCGAGCGCGCGGGCCGCGCGGCGCGAGGCCGACTGGTATTACAGCCTCCTTCGCGGCTGCGGCGTAAGTGTCGATATCTGGCGAACGACTTACTACCACCTTCTGCCCGGAGGCGCGGCGGCAATTATCGAGTGGTTCAAAGGAACCGGTCTGCGCCCTTTGCTCCAGCCGCTTGACGAGGATGAGGCTCGCGGATACCTCGCCCGGTACGAGGAGTTGGTGGCGCGGGCTTATCCTGCAACGCCCGACGGCCCTGTTCTGTTGCCCTTTCCGCGACTCTTCTTTGTTGCAACACGCTGAAGTGAAACCTTTTCAGAAAAAGGCTCACTTAATCGCAGCGGATCGTAACGGGTTCGTGAATCGAAAGGACAATTCTTATGGCAACAAATCCAAAAGCGCGCGTGGTTATAGCACCGACCGGCGCGGTCAACGTTCAGGTAAGTGCTGAAACGCTCTACAATCTGGAGTCAATGCAGCACATGCAGAAAAGCATCCTGGGGCGTCTCGGCTGTCCCAGCTGTTGTTCCGGCATCCAGATTTTCTTTCAGCACGAAGAAGGCGAATTCTCGGTCGGGTAGACAATCTTGGACAGGCGAAACAAAAGGGCCGGCCTCGGCGTGGGCGTTGTGTGGTGGCCGCCACTCGACGTCCTTTGCCGCGAAAGCGAGGGGCTGGTGGATGTGATTGAAACCGAGCCGGAAGCGTTCTGGGTACCCAAGCCCGACGGCTCCGGCTTTCGTTCTTTTGTCGGCGAAGCGTTAAAGCATTTGCCGCATCCGAAGCTGCTGCACAGCGTGGGCGCGGCGGTGGGGGGAACATGCCGGGCTCCGAAAGGCCATTCGGAGGCGCTGGCGAACGATATCGCGGAGCTGAGACCGCGATATGTCAGCGAGCATCTCAGCGTCACGCGCTTCCGGCCGGAGCGGGAAGGCGCATCGGTATCCGCAGGTTTTATGCTCCCTTCCGCGCAATCGTTTTTGGGAGCCGAACTGGCAAGCGCCAACATTCGGGAACATAAGGTCGCGCTTGGCACGCCGCTGGCGGTCGAGACCACGGTGAGTTATCTTCCGCCCGCGCCCGGTGAATGGCCGGATGGCGTTTTTGTGGCCGCCGTGGCGGAACGCGCCGATTGCGGCATTCTGCTGGATCTGCATAACGTGCTGTGCAATGCGCGCAACGGGCGCCAGAGCGTGGCGGCGTTTTGCGACGCGATTCCGCTGGACCGCGTCTGGGAGTTGCATCTGGCGGGTGGCGAAAATGAGCGCGGCTTTTATGTGGACGCGCACTCAGGACTGGTAGAACCCGAGCTGATGGAGATCGCCGCGGCGCTGGTCCCTCGCCTTCCTTGTCTCCAGGCCATCACCTTCGAGATCATGCCGGACCGAGTGGCGGAAACGGGGCTTACCGCGATCGCGAAACAGCTTGGACAGATCAAAGATTTATGGAACACACGGCTTGATTCCGGAAGGTGGGATGTACGACCTTCGCATATTCGACCGACAATAAGCTCGCAGTGCGGCGGCGACCCCGAAGGCTGGGAGAGGTTACTCGGATGCGCCATTAACGGGCTGCCGGAACCAATGATCGACGATTCGACCGCCGAGTGGTGGCGATCTGCGAAGCCCGCTCTCGATCTATATCGCATGCTTGCAGGCGAAGGGCGGGCGAGCGCGGTGCTTTCGGGCGCTCCACGAACTACGCGGCTGCTGCTTCAGGAATGCGGCAGTGCGGGCGCGCGCAAAATTCTGGCGGATTTCTGGCGGTGGTCGCCGCCCCAGTATACGGCTATTGATGAAGCGCGGGCGTTTTTCCGCTTTCTCTCCGCGGGCGAGGCGAACCAGGCTGCGCAATTCGGTTTGCTGGATGCGATCGCATCCGACGCGGCCGAACTGGCCAGCATAACCGGCTAGGCCGTCATCGATCGATCAATTGGCCCGCGTGTTCGCTGCCGAAATAAGCCCACTCCCATTTTGTCTCAAGGCTGTGTCGGACGGAAACGCCCGCGCACCAGGCATCGTCGCTAAGATATTTGTTTGCAATAATTCAAGCAGGTATTCCACTTGCTTTCCCACAGCACCGTTCCATAATGTTCAGAGTTTTTGGCTTTGTTTTGCTGTGCGCTTGCGTCCCCGCCCGCGCGGCGACGCTTCAGCAGTTGAGCCTCGATCAGATGACGCGCGATGCTACGGCGATTGTCCGGGCCCGCGTTACGGGGTCGTCGGCAAGCTTTACTGGCGCTACCATTTACACGCATTACAAGCTTCAGGTTTCGGAGGTGTGGAAGGGGTCGGGCGCGGCCGAAGTTATGCTGCCCGGAGGGGTCGCGGGCGGGTATCGCCAGTCGTTCCCCGGCGTGCCTGCTCTTAAAACAGGAGCGGAGTACGTGCTCTTTCTATGGATGTCGGGTTCGACCGGGATCACGCATCTGGTCGGGCTGACTCAGGGGCTGTTTGACGTCACGACGCAAGCGGACGGATCGATTCTGGTAAGCCGGCCCCGGATCGGGGAGACAATTCTCGATCTAAACGGGCGCGAGGTTAAAGACCACGCGGTGCGGATGAACTTCAGCGCGATGAAAACGCGCGTCCGCGGAACTGCGGCGGGACTTCCGAAATGAGCCGCCGGTTGCCGGTCGGGCTGTTTTGCGGTCTTCTGGCTGCCGCGGCGCCGTCTCAGGGCTATTATTACTTCGTTCATTACCTGAACGGAGGAAATGCGCCGGAGAAGTTCGACCTTTCGGCAGTGCCGGCCCGTACGGTGACGTTCTTCGTTTCCGAAGGGGGTCCGACGACATATACGCAGACCGACACGTTCAACTCCGTGCTGGGTCAGATCCGGCACGCCGCCACGGTATGGAATGGGGTAACGTCATCCACTTTGCGCGTGTCTTTCGGAGGGTTCGAAAACGCCGCGACTCAGCAGAACGCCCCGGGTGGCGATGTCATTTTCGAAGACCTGCCGCCTGGGGTCGAAGGCTACGGCGGACCCACATCCACGGTAACCGTGCCCGATGGATCTCCGTTTGTACCGATCACACGCTCAGTCATACACCTGAACCGGAACCTGACGCTCGCGCCGGGGCCGAGTTACAGCCAAAGTTTTTTCATGACGGTGTTGCACGAGATGGGGCATGCGCTTGGCCTGCAGCATACGTTCACCTCGGCGACGATGTCGCAGGCCACCACGCGCGCGACCACTCTGACCCACCCTCTTGGCGCCGATGATATCGCCGGAATATCGGCGCTCTATCCGAATGCGGGTCTGACGCAGTTCGGAAGCATCACGGGGCAGGTCACGGCGGGCGGCCAGCCGGTCCATTTGGCGTCAGTCGTGGCTATTCGGGCGGGAGCAGATGCGGTCAGCGCGGTGACGAATCCTGACGGGACTTTCCGGATTGATGGCGTTCCGCCTGGACAGTATTCCGTTTATGCGCACACGATGCCGCCGGACGCGGATATCTCCGGACCCTGGAACGCCGATGGAACCGTTG
The DNA here is from genome assembly GCA_963831795.1 of Terriglobia bacterium. Classification (GTDB taxonomy): domain Bacteria; phylum Acidobacteriota; class Terriglobia; order Bryobacterales; family Bryobacteraceae; genus BOG-234. The sequence continues at coordinate 170,666 of CAWHSB010000008.1, forward strand.
CGGCGGCAAGCGGCCCCGTCGATACGGTCTTTTATCCCACGACGTCCGGAGTCGCGGTTCAGGCGGGAATGGTCACTGGTGCAATCAACATCGCAACGGCTTCGCGCGGGGATGTGCCGCTTTATGACGGGCAGGTCTACGGGTTTTTCGACAACGATGCGATTGAGATCACACCGGCTGACGTCAACATGCTGACAAGCGGCCCGACGACCGTGGCGGCGTCGATCGTTACCGCCGCAAATGGATTGGCGCCCGGTCTCGGCGCTCAGGTAATTGGGGACGCGGCCGCAATAACGGGGATCCAGCCCTATACCGGAAACGGGTTTACGTATTACGCGTTGAATCTCAGCTTCAATCCCCAGGGACAACCCGGTCCCCAGCATCTGATTTTCGAGATTCCCGGCTACCTATATATATTGCCCTCGGGGATCAATCTGACGCAGAGCGATCCACCCACAGTGACTGCGGTAAACGTGAACGGCGACGGCACCCTGGCCATTACGGGAACGAACTGGACTTCGACCACGCTACTCTACTTCGACAGCCTTCCGGCGACTATCGTGTCCCTCGATCCGAAGGCCGGCGCCGCGGTGGTCATACCGCCGCAGGGCGCGAGTAATCAGCAGGCCACTATCACGGCGTATAACGTGGACGGACAGAATTCGCAGTTGCTGCAATCGGCCTCGCCGGTCACGTTTGCGTATGGCAGCGCGCCGACGCCGTCGATTTCGATCAGTCCGTCTTCGCTGCCCGCGGGGGCGGAGGCAGTCGTCGATATTACTGCCAGCGGTTTCACCTTCACGCCAGGCGCGACAACGGTTGGATTTGGAACCAGCGACATCTTTGTGCAACGGATTTTTGCCCTCTCACCGGATCACATCCAGGCGGACGTTTACGTTTCGCCCAATGCAGCGCTGTCGAATCCGGATGTGACCGCGATTTCAGGATTTCAGGTCGCAACGGCGCCATCGGCTTTCCAGATCACTCCCTCTGTGGCGGGATTGGCCGCTCCTTATCCGCTTCTGGTGAATGGGTTGAGCGGTCTTACCGGCTCGTATGCCGGGGCGATTGTCAGCCTGTACGGCTATAACCTCGCGGCGCCGAACGGAACTCCATCGATTCTGATTGGCGGTCAGGCGGCGACGATTCTTTATGCCTCACCGTCGCAGATTAACCTCCAGATTCCCGCCGGCCTCGCGCCCGGGCCGACTACTCTCCTGATAGATAACGGGCTTCTTCCCGGATTGCCGATCACCGTCAATATCGACACGCCGCCCGCGGATATCGCAGCGGTTCAAAACTCCAGCGGCGCTTACATTTACAGCGCGAGTCCGGCCCATTCGGGAGACACCCTGATCGTGACGCTCACCGGTTTCGGGCAGCCTGGAGCAACGGTTGCCGCGAGCGCGGTGCAGGTCGGGGTCGGAGGGGTCAGTCATCAGGCGACTCAGATCAATCAGATTGGGGAATACACCCAGGTCACGTTCCAGTTGAATCCGAATGACCAGGTCGGGCAGTCGGAGCAACTGGTGGTGTATCTCAACGGGCGCAGCAGCTATCCGGCGCTGATTCCGGTCGTGAATCCGGGCGACTGAGAATCAGGTCGCCGCCGGTACGTAGCCGTTTTCCAGCATCAAACCGAGCGCCGCATCCCGAACGTCCGGACGCACATAGAAGAACGCCCCCACGCGCTTCGAACGGAAAATCATTCCGCCCATATACTCGTCGGCTTCCACGGCGTAATCGATGCCCGCCGCGGTGAAAATCGACTCGAGGCTGATCGCGTCTTTGAGACGTTTGGCGACGAAAATCAACTCCGGTTCGATGCCTTCGAAGTAATCGGCGTCCCTTTTCATGAGAAATATTTGCCGGCGAGATAACTATAACAATCGATGAATCAGCCCAGGCATGCGTTTCCGTCCCACCGGTCCGGAGATTTTTCGGAGCAAATGTCCGAGGAAGACGAGCTTTGCTGGCTGGCATTGCGGATGGTTCCGGGCCTCGGGACACGCCGTGTCGTCCAGCTTCTGGAGCGTATGAACACGCCTCAGGCGGTCTTTCGCGCGTCAGTCAGCGAGCTGGAGGCGGCCGGGCTGAACGGCGGACTTGCCCGCACCGTCGCCGGCGGCTCCAGCTTCGACGAAGCGGCGAGCCAGCAGCAGAAAATGCGCGAAGCCGGGGCGCAAATCATTACTTTGGGCGACCCGCGCTATCCCGAGGCGCTGCGGAAGATTTACGATCCGCCGCCGGTGATCTTTGCGCGCGGACGAGTGGAGTTGCTGTCTTCCGTCTGCATCGGCGTGGTGGGAACCCGCCATCCTACTCCTTATGGAATTGCCGCCGCCGAGCGCTTGTCGGGAGATCTCGCGCGGGCCGGAATGACGATCACCTCGGGGATGGCGCGCGGGATCGACACGGCCGCGCATAAAGCCGCGGTGGCGGCGGCCATTTCGCCGGACGTACTCACGATCGCGGTCCTGGGGTGCGGGGTCGATGTCGTTTATCCTTCGGAAAATCGCAAACTCGCGGCGGAGATCGCAGCTCGCGGCCTGATCATTTCCGAATTCCCGATGGGGACGACAGCGTTTCCCCAGAATTTTCCGATCCGGAACCGGATCATCAGCGGGTTGAGCTGCGGAATTCTGGTGATCGAGGGAGCGCAGTATAGTGGTTCATCGATTACAGCCCGACTGGCAATCGACCAGGGCCGCGAGGTATTCGCTGTCCCGGGGAACATCACCTCGAAGATGAGCTGGGGGCCGAATCTGCTGATCAAGCAGGGTGCAAAGCTGGTGCAGGACTGGAATGACGTGGTGGTCGACCTGCCTCAGACGGCGCAGCGGCGGCTCATCGATCAGGGACGGCAAAGGATTCTGGATCAAGGACTTACGGCAGGTTCCGGGACTCCCGGAGAGCGGGGCTCTGAAACTTCCGGCGGAAAACCGGCATCTGAACAAACCGATGCGACCCTGAACGAGCCGCATCAGCAGGTTGCCCGGAAGGTTCTGGGGAGATTGAAAACAGACGAGGCGGTTCAGCTCGATTTCCTGGTGGATACATTTGAAGGAGCATCGCCTTCGGAGATCATCGCCGCGTTGTTCGAACTGGAGATCCTCGGACTGGTCCGGCAACTCCCCGGGCGGAACTTTGTTAAGGTGTGGTAGCGGATCGCCCAGTCCGGCGGGCACGTCGTTTATCAAAGCCGCGTAGCGGGTAGTCTATTCTGAAGAACTAGTGGGGATATGGCCAAATCTTTAGTAATCGTCGAGTCACCGGCGAAGGCGAAGACAATCAACAAGTACCTCGGCAAACAATATGTCGTGAAAGCGTCGCTGGGGCACGTCAAAGACCTTCCGAAGCGCGATCTCGCGGTTGACGTGGACAACGGGTTCCGTCCGCAGTACGAGGTAATCGAAGGCAAGAAGAAACTGATGCAGGAGCTTCGCGACGCCGCGAAGAAGGTGGAAAACGTCTACCTCGCGGCCGACCCGGATCGCGAAGGCGAAGCTATCTGCTGGCATCTGCAGGAAGAACTCAAGGCGAAGAAGAGCGACAAGCGCAAGACGGAAGACGGCAGCGAAAGCCCGAAGTTCTTCCGGGTGATGTTCAACGAGATTACGAAGAAGTCGATCGAGAAGGCATTCGAGAAACCCGCGCAGGTCAACATCAATCTGGTAGATGCGCAGCAGGCGCGCCGGGTGCTCGACCGCCTTGTCGGTTACAAGATTTCGCCGCTGCTCTGGGATAAAGTCCGGCGCGGTCTTTCGGCAGGACGCGTTCAGACGGTGGCGGTCCGCGTCATTGTGGAGCGCGAGCGCGAAATCAGGGCGTTCGTAAAGCAGGAATACTGGACGCTCGACGTCAACCTTGCGGCAAAGAAGACTCCTTATTTCGACGCCCGTTTGTTCCGGAAGGGCGAAGAGGCGCCTGAGATCCCGAATCAGGAGGTGGCGGATGCCCTGGTCGCGGACCTCGACGGGGCGAAGTACATCGTCAAGTCGGTCGGGACCAAGGAGAAGCGGCGTAATCCGGTCGCTCCGTTCATCACCTCAACTCTGCAGCAGGAATCGTCTCGGAAACTGCGTTTCAGTGTGAAGCGCACGATGATGCTGGCGCAGCAGCTTTACGAAGGCGTGGAACTGGGCTCGGAGGGCGCGGTTGGCCTGATCACTTATATGCGGACGGACTCCACCCGTGTATCCGACGATGCAATTACCGAAGCGCGCGAGCTCATTGGAAGCAAGTTCGGGCCGCAATACGTACCCGCGGCCCCGAATACTTACAAATCGAAGAAGGACGCCCAGGACGCGCATGAGGCGGTTCGTCCCACCTCGGCGATGCGCACGCCCGACGAGATGGCGAAGTTCCTCGCCGAAGACCAGCTCAAGCTGTACCGGCTGATCTGGATGCGTTTTATCGCGTCTCAGATGAATCCGGCGCTGTTCGATCAGACCACGATCGACGTGAATACCAGAGGCGTGAACGGAACCGAATATACGTTTCGGGCCACCGGTTCGGTCGAGAAGTTCGACGGTTTTCTTGTGGCTTATGAGGAAGGCAAAGATCAGAAGGACGAGGAAGACGACGAGCTGAAGCACAAGCTGCCGGCGGTGACTGCCGGGGAAGAGTTGAAGCTGCGCGCGATCAAACCGGAGCAGCATTTTACCGAGCCGCCGCCGCGTTATACGGAAGCCACGCTGGTGAAAAAGCTGGAATCGGACGGCGTGGGGCGGCCCTCGACCTACGCTTCAATTCTTTCGACGATCCAGGAACGCGAGTACGTCACGAAGGAAGGCGGAAAGTTCCGGCCTACCGAGCTGGGCATGGTCGTGACCGACCTGCTGCTCGAAAGCTTCAACGATATCTTCGATGTGCGCTACACAGCGCGCATGGAGCAGGATCTCGACGAAATCGAAGAAGGCAAGATGGACTGGCGCGAGGCCATGGGCGACTTTTACGAGCGCTTCATGAAGGATCTCGGGAACGCCGAAGAGCACATGACCAACATCAAGCGGATGGAAAAACCCACCGACTTGACCTGCGACAAGTGCGGCAAGCCCCTGGTTATCAAGTGGGGCAAGCATGGCAGTTTTCTGGCGTGCACGGGCTATCCGGAGTGCACGTATACCCGTGAGCTCACGGTGGACTTGCCGGATGTCGAAAAAGGCGACCTGGGCGAGCAGGGCGAAGAGGAATATTGCCAGAATTGCGGCCGGCCCATGGTGTTAAAGAAGGGCCGGTTCGGGACATTTTACGCCTGCACGGGCTACCCCGACTGCAAGACCACGAAGCAGATCGGCGGCGCGCAGAAGAAAGCGGACGTGCAGCTGGATGAAAAATGCCCGCAATGCGGAAATAATCTGGTCCAGAAATATGGCCGATTCGGAGAATTCACCGCCTGCAGTAATTATCCCGCCTGCAAATACGTAAAGCAAAAAACCATCGGGGTGAAGTGCCCGGAATGCTCGGAAGGCGAAGTAGTCGAACGGCGCTCGAAGCGGGGCAAGACTTTCTACGGCTGCAACCGCTATCCCGATTGCGATTTCGTGGCGTGGGCCCGGCCGGTGGCCGAAAAGTGCCCGGATTGCGGCAATTCATATCTGGTTGAGAAATATCTCAAGGCCGGCGCATTTCTTCAATGCCCGGCCAGCGGGTGCAAATATAAACGGGAAATGCCCGCCGCCGCCGAGCCGATCGCCAGCTGATTCCTTCTCGATTTCCCACCGAAAAAGCCCGGTTTCCCCATCGCCGGGCCGATCTCATATTCATCCGTAATCTTCTTAAAAAGTATTCTCTAATACTTTTTGAGAAATATGAGGTATTTTATAACCATAGTTCTGTAATTTACTTTAATTAAGCCGCGCATTAAAGCCGCGGCTGATGGAGCGACTGTTCACGATGAAAGCGCAGACGATCGAGATTGGAGAATCGACAGGCCGCATTCTTTGTTCCCCCATATTCCGGCCGGGCGGAAAGAAACTACTGGCCAAAGGCCATATCCTTCGCGAAGAAGACATACGCGTTCTTCAGATGGAAGGAATGGAACGTATCTGGGTCACCGAACTGGAGGAGGGCGAGGTTTCGGAGGACGTGGCCGTATGCGCGGTCGCATCCGAAATGGCATGCGGATCGTGCGAAATACAGCTGGCCCCCGGGGGACGCGCGAACCTCATCGCAACGGAAAACTGCTGTGTGCTGATCGACGACGATCTGCTGCGGCAGGTGAACTGCACGTCCGGAGTGGTTATAGCAACGACTTTGAATTTCAGTTTTGCGACTGCGGGACAGCGAATTGCCACGATAAAGAGCGCGCCTTTCGCGGTTTCCAAGTCGGATTTCGATGGATTAATTTCCATGCTGCGCGAACGCGGTCCGATCATGCAGGCGCGTCCTACCCAGGGCGGCAGCGTCGCGGTACTGTACAGCGATCCGGTTAACGGCGATCGGGCAAAAGTTCTCTTCGAATCCGTTCTGCGTCAGAAGCTGGAGCGTTTCGGGATCCGCTCGCATGCCAGTCTCGCCGTTCTCGAGAATGAGGAGCATGTTTCTCGCGGCATGCAGCACTTGCTGCGGGCAAAGCCGTCTGTGATTCTCGTCGCGTCAACTACGGCCCCCGCCGGCCCATCCGACGCTGTCGGCCAGGCCATGGAGAAAATCGGCTGTCAGATCGAACGTTTTCTGGCGCCGGTCGAGCCCGGACACCTGTTCCTGATGGGATACCGGGACGAGGTGCCCATCATGTCCGCGCCGGGATGCTTCCGTTCCCTGAAGCCCAACGTAATCGACCTGATGCTGCCGCCGATGGTGGCGAGGTACCGGGTTTCGACCTGGGAAGTTGCCTGCCTCGGACATGGCGGCCTACTGAATTAGCCGGCCCCAGACCTGAATTCACAGGGCCTGGAGCTGGAACAGATTGCATTTCCACGGTCCCAGGTCGACGTAGAGGCCGGCGTCGCGCATGTCGCTGCCGCTTCGCTCGTACGACTCATCCGACAGAGCGTCTTTGAGGCGCCACTGTTTGCCCCGCAGCTCATCCCACGGCACGCGGACGGAAGCCTGCGAGGCTTCCTGCCGGTAATTGATAACCGCGAGCCAGCGCTCGTCGCCCAGCGCCCAGCACCAGGCGAGAATGTTCCGGCAGCTCTGATTGTCAGCCCAGCCACTCCGTTCGCAGAGGCGCCAGTCACCGTTGCGGAAGACATTCCGATGGGTCGCTTTCAGCAGATTCGCATAAAAGGCGACAAGCTCGCGGTCGACAGGCTCTTCCGGTCGACGCCCCAGAAACACCGGCAATCTCACCTTCCGACCTTCGAACTGGCCCTCGTGCAGCAGCCTGGCGCCGGTCAGGGTGAGCAACGCCACGGCTGCCGCCCGGCCTTTACCATCCGGAAACGTGGCAGCGGCCCGAGGCTCGTCATGGTTCTCGATGAACCGGATCATTTTGTCCTGATAAGAAGAATCCGCGAGCAGATGCAGGCGGACGCTCTCGGGGCTGTCATGCTCCATCCGGTCATAGAGTTTCTTGTCGTAGCAGAAATCAAAACCCTTTTGTTGCAGTTCCCACTCGAGATCCCAGTAGGCCTCGGCGATGAATCGGAACTGGGGATGCTTTGCCTTTACAGCCGAGATGACGGTTGTCCAGTATTCGTCGGCGGGGATTGCGCCGGCACAAGCGCCCCAGGTACGCGCAAAAATGTCGTTCAACATCAGCATCGCCATGTCGCACCGGATACCGTCACACTGCCCGGCGATGTCGACGACCGTCTCGATTACCGCTTGCCGCAGCGCCGGCTGAAAGGCGTTGAGCTGAAGGACGTCTGGCCAGGCAGGGAAATAGGGGTCCCGGCCACAGGCAAACACTTTGCCATTTGCCACGACGAAAGATGCCGGATCTTTTCCCGCATCCTCAGCGCTGCCCTGCACAAAATACTCGGGATGCGCAGTGACCCACGGATGGTCCGGCGCCACATGGTTTGGAACGAAGTCGAGAATCAGCCGCAGGCCGCGTTGGCTGAGCATGCGGCGCGCGGCGGCGAGACCGGCACGGCCGCCGAGGTGCTCATCGACAACATAGCCGCGCACACAATAAGGCGATCCCACATTGTCCCGCGCCCCAAAGTCCGGAAGCGCTCTGCTGAAATCCTCGAGCAGGCCCGCATTTCCCATGGAGATGGAGATTCCCGCGGGGCTTCTCTCCCAAACCCCCATGAACCATACCGCGTCGAAACCTTGAGCGGCAATGGCGTTCCACTCTTCCTCCGGCACGGTGGCCAGATTTACCGGCCTCTGGTGTTTGCGGCCGAGATCACCCAACCAGACCCATGTGTTGATTTCATAGATCACGGGATATCTCGACCATTCGTTCATTTGTTGTTGCTCCATGCCGGCCGCCGTCACTTGTTTCCAAAACTATAGCTCAGCCCGGTGGAAGTGCCATAGTCGCTACTCGCCAGATGCTGCGGTGGCTGTGTGTCCCAGCTTCCGTAAAACGAAAAATTCCAGTCGATTTTTCCAAATACTTTCAGGTAGTAAGTAGCATTGGCCTTGGCAAACAGCCGGCCTGGATCGCTCATCGCGGGCGCCAGGGTACCCAGCACATTAAGAGTAGTTTTCTTGAACGTGAATATCTGCAAATTGGATGAGATCAACCCGACGATGATTTTTTGCGGCGCCTCCTCGGATACAGTCGTCGGCTCATAGTCAGTCCTCTGCCATCCGGCCCCCCCAAGGACGGAAAAGCGGACACGATTGGTGTTTTTGAAAAAGCGACCGACGCCCCCGCCAAAGCTGGCTTGCCGATTAATACCCTGTGTCGAGCTCTGGAGGAATCCAACCGTGCCCCCAAAGAAATAGTTTTTACGCAGGAAATGGTACGCGGCCAGATCCAGCTGATTTCTCGTCGCGGCGGAAGCACCAGTGCTGGACGTTAAGTTGCCCGCGTAATTCAAGCTTCCAGCCCAGCGAGTCTCGGTATAGTCGACTTCAGATGTGATGTTGAACTGTGTCGCGCTGTTGCCTTTGGAGTATGTTGCGCCCAGTGTGATTTTGCCACTGAACCGATCCAGAATTCCTTCGGATGTCTGAGTCATGGCCGCAACCTGTGACTTCTCGACGGTCAACGTCTCCGCTCCCTCCTCCTGAATCTCCAGACTGGCGGGAGCGGGCCCTTCCGGAGTGATGACCCGAGCGGAATAGACAGAGCCATCCTCCAGCTTGACGATAAACAAAAACTTGCTTTCCATGCGCGCCACCTTAAACCAGTCGATGGAGATCGAACCATCCACCCAATCGAGGTCGACGATAAGCACGGCGTTCTCGAGCCTCTTGATTTCGCCCGTGATGCGGTCCCCATTTTTCATTACGATTACGTCGGTTTTTTCGCGAGCCGACGCCGGAGATGCCGAACAGGCAGCTAAGCTCAACAGAATGATTAACATCCCTCGCCATGTCATTCGTTCCAGATGCATTCGGCGCCTCTCTATTAACAGCCAGATGCGCGAACGGTTGGCGAGATTTATTAACCTGCGCTGTGCAAAAACGGTCAAATTCCGAACCTGTTGAGGAAAATGGCATTTTGAACACGTTGATGGCAGTGGCAAATCGGCCCATAGCCAGACGCCAATCCGGCATGACTTTCGCCGATGGATGCGGCTCACAGCGCCGGACATTCCGAATGAAATTCCGCGGCTTTTAGCGGAATGCCTGGGATGATTTTCTTTACCATTTTTTCGGTACTCATCAGTCAACTCAGAATCGCCGGCGGCGGTTTCATCATGCACTTTGCGGCGGGTGCGAAAATCACGGGCGAGCTTGTCGCTGACGTCACCGCCGCCCGGACCCACGATGGGACAACGCTCCTTGAGGAACACGCGCAAGTTATGGCCGCCGAATCGCGGCTGGATGGGTGGGTTCCTCCACTTTTGGCGCCGCGTCCGGCGGCCCTTGCGCTTCGAAGGAACCACGCGCAAGTTATGGCCGCCGAATCGCGGCTGGATGGGTGGGTTCCTCCACTTTTTGGCGCCGCGTCCGGCGCCTCTTGCGCTTCGAAGGAACCACGTTCCGCGCGACCGGGTTCTCACGGTTGATCGCAGAGCGGAACGCCCCGCGATGCGCCGAACGCCTGTCTCATCGAAATCCGGGTCAGAACGCGAATTCACCCGTATGCCAGAATGATCTTTGAGATGTATATTCGCCGTCTCGCTGCTTTTTCTGGCGGCCTGCGGTGGGGTTACCCAACCCAAAACAGAAGACGTCAGCCTCCCTCCCGCCCATGTCGACCCGTTAACCGCGGGAGTCATCTCCGGTCGCGTCCTGTTCCATGGCGAAGCGCCTGTGATGCCTGTGATCGACATGTCGTCCAATCCCCAATGCGAACGGCAGCACCACACTCCGCAGAAGGCTGAGGTGGTCGTGGTTAATTCGAACGGAACGCTAAGAAACGTATTCGTCTGGATCAAGGACGGCCTGCCGCCCGCCCGATGGACACCGCCGACGGAATCGGCGAAGCTCGATCAGAAGGGGTGCGTCTATTCGCCGCACGTCCTGGGAATTATGGAAGGCCAGCAGCTTGAAATTCTGAACAGCGATCCGGTCAACCACAACGTTCACGCGGAGAGCGCGATCAATCCGCCCTGGAACGAATCCGAGCCGCCTCGCGCCGAGCACAAATACAAGCGGTTCGATTCGCAGGAAGTTCTTTTCCCCGTAACCTGCAGCGTCCATCCCTGGATGCGCAGCTATATCGGAGTTTCGCCCCATCCGTTCTTTTCAGTGACGGGCAACGACGGGACCTTCATCTTGAGAGGAGTGCCCCCGGGCACCTATACCGTCGAAGCCGTGCACGAAAAGTACGGCCGCAAGGAAGGCAAAGTGACGGTCGCGCCAACCGGCAGCGCCACGCTGGATTTTAGTTATGGCAGTTAGTTCCGGAACGCCGCGCGATTACCACCCGGGCCTGTACCGGTGGTCAGTTTTACTCGCATTCTGCACTCTGCTTCTGGTGGTGGCGGGCGGGCTGGTAACGAACCGTGATGCCGGGCTTTCGGTGCCCGACTTGCCCTTGTCCTATGGACAGTTGATGCCGCCAATGGAGGGCGGCATCCTTTATGAGCATGGCCACCGGATGGTCGCCACCACGGTGGGCATCTTTACCATCGTGTCGATGGTCTGGCTCTTTCGCGCCGAACGCCGGAGATGGCTCCGCCGGCTGGGCGTGGTTGCGCTGCTTGCGGTGATCCTGCAGGGGTCCTGGGGGGACTCACGGTGATCTACCTGATTCCCTGGCGGATTTCGACTTCCCATGCGTGTCTGGCGCAATTGTTCTTCTCGACGACGGTTGCGATGGCGCTGTTTACTTCGGACTGGTGGTTGCGCGGCCCGATTCCGGTCGACGAGGATCAGCAGTTTCCGATCCGCAATTTATCCCTGCTGGCGCCGGCTTTCGTGCTCGGCCAACTTGCGCTGGGAGCGGCGGCGCGCCATAAGGCCATCGGCTCGATTTACCATATCTCAGCGGCTCCAGTCGTGACTGGCGTGATACTTTGGGTTGCGTTGCGCATTCTGCTGCATTACTCCGGGAATCGTGAGTTGCGTCTGGCATCGACGGCGTTGCTGGTCGTTACTTTCTGCCAGGTTTTCCTCGGAATCGCCGCTTACTTGAGCCGGATTGCGTCGGCCGACGCGGTGCAGCCGATGCCATTGATGGTGACATTTACGGTGCTGCACGTGGCGGTGGGAGCGCTTACCATGGCCGCCAGCGCTGCGCTCGCCATCCTCGTGCGACGAAACGTGATGGCGCCTGAAACGGCGCTCGCTGCGGCGCACTCCCAGCAGGGAGGGATTGCCATAACTTCCTGAGCGGCACACCACCATGCGGGATTACATCATGCGGGATTACATTGCACTTACGAAGCCGCGCATCACCTGGCTCATCCTTATGAGCACCGGGGTCGGTTATTTCTTCGGCGCGTCGGGAGTGCTGCACTGGCCGCTGCTGATTCACACCCTGATTGGTACCGGACTCATTGCCTCGGGCACCGCCGCGCTCAATCAATGGTATGAGCGCGATGCGGACCTGCTGATGCGCCGCACCTCGGCGCGGCCGCTTCCTTCAGGCAAGATGACCGCTCTCAATGCCCTCAGATTCGGGGTCGCGCTCGCGGTTGCGGGCTTCGCGGAACTGGCGCTCGGCGTGAACATTCTGGCCGCCCTCCTGGGGGCATTTACGCTTGGCAGTTACCTGTTTATTTACACACCGCTCAAGCAGCGTTCGCATCTTTCCACTGTTATCGGCGCACTCCCCGGGGCCATGCCCCCGCTGATGGGCTATGCCGCATCGCACGGGTCGCTCACCCCCGAAGCGTGGACTTTGTTCGCGATTCTCTTCATCTGGCAGTTCCCCCATTTTCTTGCCATCGCATGGATGTATCGCGAAGACTACGCGCGCGCCGGCATCCTGATGCTGCCTGTGGTTGAGCCCGATGGCATGTCGACCGGGCGTCAGATTATTCTTTACGCCTCAACGCTGATTCCGGTCAGTCTTTTTCCGGTGCTGCTCGGGATGTCGGGCAGGGTTTATCTTGTGGGCGCCCTGATTCTGGGCGGATGGTTCCTTTACACCGGAGTTCGGGTCGCGTTCGACCGCACGAATGTTCGGGCGCGGCGTGTGCTGCTCGCATCGATCATCTATTTACCGATGATCTACGGGCTGATGGTTTTCGATCGTCCTCCTTTGTAGTCAAATGAAACTTTATTTCAAGACTGGTTCACTTCTTCTTTTATCCATTGTTCTTGGCGCTTGCGGGCGCGGAAAGCCGCTTCCCGTGCTCGGTCAGGTTCCTCAGTTCCAACTGTTCGATCAGGAGGGCCAGAAGTTTCAGCGCTCCGATCTCGACGGCCATGTGTGGGTTGCCGATTTTATATTTACCAATTGCGAGGGGCCCTGCCCGCGCATGACGTCGCACATGCATGAGATCCAGAAATCCACGAGACCGGGCGTGAAACTGGTCTCGTTTCACCGTGGATCCGGAGCGCGACACTCCACAGGCGCTCGCCGCGTATGGCAGGAAATTTTCGGCGGACGACTCCCGCTGGACATTTTTGACCGGGAATCCCGGGACTTTGAATATGCTGGATCGCGATGCGTTCAAGCTGGGGACGCTCGACGCCGGGATGGATCACAGCACGCGGTTCGTTCTGATCGATCAGAAGGGCCGTATTCGCGGCTATTACAGGCTCGGCGACGGCGATCCGGTCGCTCGCATCTCGAAAGACGCCGCCCGGCTCGAAGCTAATCCCGCGTGAACCAGTCTGCCCGCGCGGTGGAGGTCACGACACCGTCGATCTTCCCCGTGGTCCTTGCGGGCATTTGCGCTTTTCTGACGCTCTACGCGCCCCAACCGATTCTGCCGCTGCTTGCCGATCTGTTTCGCGCGAGCCGCGTGCGGATCAGTCTCGTGGTGACAGTTTCAACGATGGGAGTGGCGCTCGCGGCGCCATTCATCGGGCGCATTGCGGACCGCGTGGGGCGCAAACGCGTCATCGTTCTGTCGACTCTGGTCCTTGGGCTTACAACTTTACTCGCGGCCACGTCCACGAGTCTCGATTCTCTGCTTTTCTGGCGCTTTCTGCAGGGAGTCGCGACGCCGGGCGTCTTCTCTGTCACGAGCGCATACATACACGATGAGTGGCCGCCGCATCGCTCCGCGGTCGCGATCTCGGCGTATATCAGCGGCACCATCGCGGGCGGATTCGGCGGGCGCGTCATTACGGGATTTGCCACCGAGCATTGGGGGTGGCAGCGGTCGTTTGTTTTCCTCGCCGCGATTGATCTGTGCATCGCAACGTACCTGGCAGCGCGTCTGCCTGCGGAATCGGGATTCATGCACGCCGCATCGGGAAACTCCCGATCAGACTCGATGAGTTCCTCAATTCTTGAGCACCTTCGCAATTCCCGACTGCTAGGCGCTTATGGAGTCGGCTTTTGTGTGCTTTTTTCGCAGGTCGCGATGTTCACGTACGTGACATTTCACCTGGCGGCTCCTCCGTTCTCGCTTGGCCCAGGCCCTCTTGGGTTCATCTTTGTCGTGTATCTCGCGGGGGTCGTCATGACGCCGCTGGCGGGACAACGAGTGAACAGGGAAGGCCATCGCCGGATCCTGCTTTACGCCGCGATGCTGACAGTCGCGGGAGCGGTGATGACGCTTGCGCCGCAGCTGACGGTGGTTATCGCCGGGCTGGGAATCTGCTGTTCGGGCGTCTTTATTTCGCAATCCTCGGCAACCAGTTTTACAGGCATGGCTGCGAAGCGGAACCGCGCACTCGCTCTTGGGCTGTACGCCACCTTCTACTACATCGGCGGCACCCTCGGCGGGTCGGCTCCGGGATGGTTGTGGCAGGCGTCCGGCTGGCCGGGTTGCGTCGCGCTGGTTGTCGCCGTGCAGGCCGTTATCGCCGCCGTCGGCTGGAAAGCATGGGCAGCGGCCGACGAGAGGCAGGTTTAAAATGCGGGCGGCAGCGAAAGCGTGCCTTTTTCGCGCAAACCGCTCAGAGCAAGTCCGTAACGCCCCCGAACGCCTGTCTTCTCGAAAATATGCTTCAGGTGGATCTTGACTGTACCCGTCTGAATGCCGAGATTGCGCGCGATATCCCGATTGCGCAGCCCCTTTTCAACGAGTTCGGCCACTTCCTGTTCGCGCGGGGTGAGGTGTGAGTGTCGCGGACCGCTCAACTTCTCCGCGTCGCCGAAAATGCCATCCTCCAGCCATGTCTGCCCCATGGTTACAGACCGCAGACACATGAGCAGCGTTTGCGGCTCCGAGGTGCGGCGCAGCACGCCGCGCGCTCCCGCCTGCAGCAACCGCAAGGCTTCCGATTCGGTGACCGCACTGCCCCAGACCACGGGCGCGGTTTTCGCGCCTACAGCGGCGACGCGGCGCAGCCACTCTGAAATGGCGGGCATCCCCATCAACTTATCGATCACCACAGCGGCCGGATTCAGGCCTCGGATGAGTTCGAAAGCCGCGTCGAGGCTGGACACGGAGCCTGCAAACCGGAGGTCGTCACACCGGCCCAGCAATCCCCGGACCCCCTCGATCACGACGGGCTGGGTATCACAGACCAGAATTTGCCTTACTGCGGGATCGTTCATCTCTCGTTTGACCTCCATGAAATACATCGGCTGAGACGCTACGAAGGCTTAGTGCGTCTCCGCACGGAAATATCTCATTTTTTTTTGCCAACCCGGACAAGTCGATGGCGAGCGGGCGAATGCCCCGAACTTCGCAACATTTCAGCGGTAAGATGTTCTTGTGGATATCGTTTCCGGCGCTGTGGATTTCACGGCCGCTACCCTCCGCCGAAACGCGCTTCGGATGGTCCCCGAAGCAAGTTGCTTATTCACAGTTGTAATACACAGGCAAAGGCGGTTACCTTGAGTTCCGCAGCCATGTCGTCCGCAGCCGCCGCGCTTCAGAAGGGTCTTCCCACCAACATCGACGCTGAAAGGTTCATCCTCGGGTCGGTTCTGCTGGACCATTCGCGTTTTATCGACATTGCCGGAATTGTAACGAACGACGACTTTGCGCTCGAAAAGCATCGCCGCATTTTTGCGCGCATGTGCGAATTGCACGAGCGCGGCGAAAAGATCGACCGGGTTACCGTAGCGAACGAACTGCTGCGTTACAACGAGCTCGAATCCGTAGACGGCCTGAGCTACCTCGTTTCGCTTGACGATGGGCTGCCGCACATTTCGAATCTTGACAGCTATGTCAAGATCGTCCGCGATAAGGCCACGCTGCGCCGCATAGCCGTTGCATCGCAGCAACTGATGAATCGTGCGTTGATGGCGGAGGATGAACCGGAGGCGATCCTGGCCGGCGCGGAAGAGACTCTGCTGCGTCTGGGCGAATCGCGCTCGGAAAAGGGCCTCCAGACCCCGCTGCAGGTGATCCAAAGCTACGAGGGCGGCCTCAATGCCTTTCTCGACCCCAGCAAACGGATTAAGGGAATCAGTACCGGCTTTACGAAGCTGGACGAAATGACCGGCGGACTGCATGCGGGCGAACTGATCATTCTCGCGGCCCGTCCCTCCATGGGTAAAACGGCTCTGGCGCTGAACATCTGCTGGCACGTGGCCGCGCGGCTGTTCCAGCCTGTCGCGATTTTTTCGCTTGAAATGTCCCAGGAGTCGCTGCTGACCCGGATGTTGTGCGCAGCGGCGCGGGTGGACAGTCACCGGTTCCGCGCGGGATATCTGAACGAATCGGAACGGCAGAAGCTCCGCGCCGCGGCGAATCAGATGGTCGAAGCGCCGATCTACATCGACGACACGGCGGGCATTAATCTGATGGACATGCACGCCAAGCTGCGCCGGCTGCAGCAATCGGGGCAGAAACTCGGACTGGTAGTTGTGGATTATCTGCAGCTCATGAGTGTTCGCGGGCGCACCGAGAACCGGAATCAGGAAGTGAGCCAGCTTTCACGCGGCATGAAGCTGTTGTCGAAGGAACTTGGGTGCCCGTTTCTGGTGCTTTCGCAGTTAAGCCGCGCAACGGAAACCCGGGTGGGCGATCACCGTCCGCAATTGAGCGATCTGCGCGAATCCGGATCCATCGAACAGGACGCCGATCTGGTGGGCTTCATCTTTCGCGAGGAAGTTTACAAACGGGACCGCGAAGATCTGCGAGGCGTGGCGGAACTGATTCTGGCCAAGCAGCGCAACGGGCCGATCGGAAAGATCGATCTGGTATTCATCCATTCGATGACGAAATTTGAAAATCGGGCTGAAGATCTGGGAGATGTTCCGCCGAATTGAGAGCGCCCAGCACGAAGCCGATTAGAATTGCCATAAGCGGATCGGTGATTTCGGGCGTTCGGCCTGGTAAATGGGTTTGCACCATCTCGATGACGGCGAGAACCATCGCAATGGCAGCCGCGGACCGCACCAACCGAATGCCGGCAGTGTGGAGTAACCAGATCGCCGCGCCATAGTAGAACACCTTCTCGCTCAGGACGAGCAAGGCTGGCAGCCACGCCGCCGTCAGAGCGCCTGTAAACGGTATCCAGACGAACGCAGCCGCCGCAGATACGAAGTGAAACGGCCAGAGGCCACGAAAAAGAACGACCCCCGTGAAGGTACACGCCTCCGATAAAGTCACCTTTCGTGCACGAGCCCGGATCCCGAATAGCAGAGCGCCCGCGATTGCTCCCGTCAGTTCAGAAAGAACGGGCTGACGGCTGGCGACAAGGACCTGCGCGGGTATCGCCAGAACCGCGATAGCGGTTAATTCGCGCGGAAAGCGCACTCCGGTGGCTTCGATCAGCAGACCGAGAGCGAACCATACCGCCGCGGCGGAGACGAACGGCAAAACCGTAAACGGCGGCGAACTCAGAAAGATCGCCAGCTTACGATCCGGCAAATAAAGACCCAGCACGGGAAAGAAGGGGAGAAGAAGCGACGTAGCCCAACAAAGGATCAGCGCCAGAGCGCCGCGATCGCGCAACAGCAGGTGGGAGTGCGAAGGCTTCAGCCGGATCGCCCCTCGGAACGCGATCGCCACAGCAACGCCGAGAGCCGAACCCGCCACGTTGCTGATCACGTCCATCATGCTCGTGATCCGCGTCGGCGTAAAAAGCTGCGTTATTTCTATCGCGCTCGAAAGCAGAAGACCGAGCAGCACGGGCGCGAGAACGGATTTACGGAAGGCCAGATACGCCGCGAAACCGAGCGGGATATAGAGGGCGATATTGACCGCCGCGTCCTCAAAGAAATAATGAGGCGCCTCGTGGGGCCACGAATGAAGCAGGATCCGAAGCGGATTTTCCGCAAGGTGATGCGGGGCGAAATGCCACGGATAAAGCGATCCGTAGACGATCAGGATAACGACGAGAAGGAGTATCCGGCGCAGAGGTCGCTCGCTGCTTACAGAGTTACACCCCCAGAATGACACCCCGCCTGCGTTAGGCTGATAGGTTCATGTCGAAACTGCTCGAAGGAAAGACGGCGGTCATCGCCGGAGTGGCGAACAAGTGGAGTCTGGCGTTCGCAATTACGGAGTCATTCGCGCGCGAAGGCGCCAGGATTGTTCTGACGTACCTGAATGAGAAGCAGAGGGAAACCGTTGAAGGCATAACAGCGGGGATTCCGATTGCGCGGATGCTGCCGTGCGATGTCACGAAAGATGAGGACCTTGAGGCTCTCACGGCGAGCCTGCGCGAATCGGGCGACCCGGTCGACGTGCTGGTTCACAGCCTGGCGTTTGCGAATCGGGCGGATCTGGAAGGTCTGTTTCTGGACACCGGACGCGACGGGTTCCTGCTGGCGCAGAATGTGAGCGCGTATTCACTCGTCGCGTTGTCGCGCGCTGTCGCTCCTTTGATGACGAACGGCGGGTCGATTATGACGCTGACCTATATCGGATCGACGCGCGCGATGCCGAGCTACAACGTGATGGGCGTGGCGAAGGCCTCGCTTGAGGCATCCATGCGGTATCTGGCGCGCGACCTCGGACCGAGGAAGATCCGCGTGAACGCCATTTCCGCGGGCGCGGTGAAGACGGCCTCGGCGCGCGCGGTGAAGGATCTGTCGGTCATGCTGGAAGCCACAAAAGAACGCTCACCGCTGCGCCACACGACGGAACCGGGAGAGGTGGGAGATGCTGCAGTGTTTCTTGCCAGCGATTTAAGCCGCGGCGTCACGGGGAATATTTTGTTTGTCGACTCGGGAATGCAGTTGCTGTAACGGATCGGAGCGCGCGGAGTTGCACGCTTCGCAAACCTGATATTGACAACACATCAATTCCCGAATCCGTACCCCGGTTTGAGAGATTGTTACTGCCAGTAGGAGTTTCTGCGTTTAAGGTTGAACGCTTGGGAGTTGACAGCGCCGGAGAGTCCGGAGCGCGTAACCGTACCTTCGAATTGAATCACTGCGTCGGGGGCTGGTTTTCCGTCCTGATCGATCAGCGGCTCCCTGACAGTGAACTTCACTTTTGAGCCGGACACATCTACTGGCACAACGACGGGAGGACCGGGCGATCCCTCAGCCATCTGCACCGTGGCCCAATACGCGCCACGCGCGTATACAATCCACACCTCGGTCCCCACCACGTCTCCAGCTTCTCGAATGTATTCCATGTCAGTGAAGAAGCCAGTGACATGCGGACGCTGTTGCGCGCTTGAGGTTGAAATCGCCAGGAGAAGCGCACAACCCGCACAGACCCTGAACCTCATTTCGCCGTCCGTTCAGTCCGCACTTTCGTCGTCGGCATTTGTTTCCCTGGCTTCGGCTCCCGCTTGATCTTCAGGATGTCCCAACGGTTTGTCGAATGAGAGCGGGCTTGGCGTCAGTCTGGTGCAGTCTGGGCTTTGGCTTCAAAAGCATGCTCCTGATTTTCTCAGCATCGCAAAGGTGTCGATACATCGCAGATCAGGCGCTTTCAAACGGTCGGGATCTTTACTTTCGCCTTGTGGCTCCACTGCAATCCTGCATGACGATGATGTCGGCATCTTCGATGGCCTCGGCAAACACCAACCATCACTACCCAGACGCCGCGATCGGCACATGCGTCTTATCGCTTATCCACCACGACGACTCCGCCCTTGACCACCACTTTAGTTTTCAGCCAGTTCCAGTAACCTTCAAGCGGATCGCCGTCCAGAAGAACAATATCGGCCAGTTTGCCGGGCTCCAGGGTCCCGAGCTGGTCGCCCATCTGGATATAGGAAGCCGTATTCGGCCCGATCATTTTGATCAGGTCCTTCATGGAAAACATCACATTGAGCATTTTCAGCTCATGATCGAGGCCGGCCTTCGGGTCGTAGGTTGTGTCCGTGCAGTAGCCGAGAGTGACGCCCGCGTCCCAGACCGTGCGCGCATTCACCGGCATAAAGCCGGCTTCCTGACCGATGCGCGCGCCATCGAGAACATCCCCGTCAACAATGGAATCTGGCCATGGCTTGCCGTCACGGAATCGTGGCTTATTGTCGTCCGCGAATACCCCGAAGACGGGCGAGCCAAAACTGACCGTACCCAGCACCTTCACGCCCGCCGCAGCCACCTTCTTCGCGTCCGCGGCGCTGACCCAGTCTTTGTTCGGAAGGTGTACCAGCAGAGGCACGCCGGCATCCACAGCGGCAATCATCGCACTGGAACTCACTGCGTGAACCTGCACCATGACGCCGACCTTCTTCGCCTCATCCACAATGGCTCTGAGCGTCTCCAGTTCCTTTTCCGAAGGCCCAGGAACCGGCGTGAGTGCGATCTCACCGGTGAATTTGATTCCCATTCCCGCCATTTTGCGTACTTCAGCCCGAGCGGAGTCCGGCGTATTATTCGCCAGCCTTAAGGAGCCGGAAGGAATGATGCGGGGGCCATTGATCAGGCCCTTATCGATGTGATCCCGCAGCGTGATGTTTCCGTCCGCGGGACCACCTCCGGAGAGTACAGTGGTGTAACCGGCTTCGAGCAGCGCCTGCATCTGCGCCTTCTCGTTCGGCCCCGTATTAATATGCCGGTGCCCATCGATGAACCCCGGCATTGCGGTCATACCTTTGGCATCGATGGTCTTGCCGCTCGCAGCGGATGGCGCGCCAGCCGCTACCGAAACAATTTTGCCGCCGCGTACGACGATCGATCCGCGCTCAATCACAGCGCCGCCTGGGGTTATGATGCGGGCATTTGCGATGGTCAGATCCTGGGCAGCGAGCGATGCCAGTGCCCCAAACGCGAGGCCGGTCAGTGGTATCAGTAGATGTCGTTTCACGCGACATCCATCTTATATAAAACTCTTACCTGAAGACGCCGGTGTGGCCCAGCGAGTACCTGCCGGGCTGCGGATACACGCACAACCCGTGCGGGCCCTTGCCGACCTTGATCCGGGCCAGCAGATGCCCATTGCCGGTATCGAACGCGTACACCTCCGCGTTGTAGCGGCCCGAGAGCCAGAGCACCTTGCCGTCGGCGGAGACGCCCCCCATGTCGGGGCTCCCGCCGTTCGGAATTTTCCACTTCGCGATCAGCTTGCGCGTGGCGAGATCGAGGATCGATATGCTGCCTTCCCCGCGGTTCGAGATGTAAAGGACCTTCGAATCACGGCTGACGTACAGGCCGTGCGTGCCCTTGCCGGTCGGGATGAAGCCGATGCGCTTGAACGAGTCCGGTTCAATGAGGTAGATGCCGTCGGCCTCCATATCCGCGATGTAGAAGACCTTTCCGTCGGGCGAAGTCTTCACATCCTGCGGCATGCCACCCTTTTCCAGCGTGACCTCGCCGACAACCTTGTGGCTCGCAACGTCAACTTTAATGACCTTCGCGGCAAACTCGCAGCTGGCGATGAGGAAGCGCCCGTCCGCCGTGAAATCCATATGGTCGACGCCCTTGCAGGAGACGGGTACCGAATCCACCAGCTTCATCGTTTGCGGATCGCGGAAGTCCAGCTTCTGTCTCGCTTCCGCGACGACGATGGCAAACTTGCCGTCGGGCGTGTAGTACATATTGTAGGGATCTTCAACGGGAACCGTCTTGCCCTTCTGGCCGGTGACTGGGTCGACCTCGGTGAGACTGTCGCCAAGATCGTTCAACACCCAGAGACGTTTCAAATCGTACGACGGGACAACGTGCTGCGGCTGATGTCCGACTTTGAAATGGTTAATGATCTTAAAAGTCTTAGGGTCGATGACGTCAACCGTGTCGCTGCCGCTGTTCGGCACGTACACTCTCGATGGAAAATCGCGGACTACAGCGCTGAGATTCCCCGCGTGGTCCGCGGCATAAATATCGGAAGGGTTTTCGATCGGAGGCATTCCCGGAAGAGTGGACGCAGTCGCAGCCGCGACTACACTCGGATTCGGCGCACTGGAAACCCGGGTCTCCGGTTCGGCTTTCTGACTGGAGCAACCTGCGAGAGAAACGGCTGCACACGCCAGCAGCATGCCGAGCATGTGAAAATCAATTCGATTCATTCTGGTATTCACTATTATCCGCGGCCCTTGCCCGCGGTGGCGCGTGCGAGCCGAAATCCGCATTAAAAGTGAAGCGCAATGCCGCCGCCGATTCATCAGAGTCGGTGGTATGAAAGAATGTCTGCCACGTCGGAAAAGGAGACTATGAAAGCAACCTACAAAATCGATCCCGCGCATTCGAGCGCGAACTTCAGCATCCGTCACCTGATGATCAGCAACGTCCGGGGAGGATTCAGCAAAGTAGATGGTACGGTCGAATACGACCCGGATGATCCAACGAGCGCGACAATCGAAGCTGCGATCGACGCCAGTACGATCAGGACGCTTGACGATCAGCGCGACGGACATTTGAAGAGCGCCGATTTTCTGGACGTTGAGAAATTTCCTTCGATCACTTTCAAGAGCAAAAAGATCACGCTGGCTGGTGATGGTGAGGCGACCGTGACCGGCGACTTGACGATTCATGGCGTCACACAGCCCGTAACTCTCAAGGTGGAAGGCCCGACGGCCGAAGGCAAAGATCCCTGGGGCAATGTCAGGATCGGCGCATCCGCCACCACAAAAATCAAGCGGAGCGAGTTTGGGCTGACGTTCAATGCCGCTCTGGAAACGGGCGGGTTCATGATCGGCGATGATCTGAAGATTGAAATCGACGTGGAACTGGTCAAGGCCGCGGCTGCGGCATAGCGCCACGGTTCTTCGTGAACGCCGGGCGGTTTTGGCAATTCCGCCCGGCGTTCGCTATCAGACTTTCAGA
The DNA here is from genome assembly GCA_963831795.1 of Terriglobia bacterium. Lineage (GTDB taxonomy): Bacteria > Acidobacteriota > Terriglobia > Bryobacterales > Bryobacteraceae > BOG-234. The sequence goes on from CAWHSB010000008.1 coordinate 193,383, forward strand.
TCCGCCCGGGTTCGCAGATACTCCAGTAAATTCGCGCGCGACAGTATCCCGTCGAGATGTCCATTTGTCATTACGGGAAGCTGGTTCAGGTTCTCGCGGCCCATGATCTCCAGAACATTCTTCAATGGTGTCTCGGGTGGCACTGTATGCAGATCTTCAAGCGGTCGCATCACGTCGGAAAGCGTTGTGTACGGCCAGCGCGCCCGCTCGATGGTCTTAACCTCGTGCGGCGTTATGAGGCCGGCGACCTCGCGATTCTGCAGGATCAGAAAGCATCTCTTCCCCGTCTTGAGAAGTTCCTCGTCGACGAAGTGCTGAATGTTCAGGTTGCCGTCGAGAGACGGGCAATCCCGCGTCATGATATCCCCCGCCGTTACCCCTTCGAGCGCATGCTTGAGCCCGACTTGCACGTAGCTCTCGCCCGCGGCTTGCAACAGGAACCAGCCGATGAATGAGATCCATAATCCGCCGAACCCCGCTCCGCCGACGAACTGCAGTATCCCCCACGCGATAAACAGAAACCCCGCTGCCTTCCCCGTTTTCGCCGCCAGCCGCGTCGCCTTGTCAACATCGCCGGTCTTCCACCAGATGAGGGAACGCAGAATGCGGCCGCCATCCAGCGGATACCCTGGAATCAGATTGAAACCTGCCAGCGCAAGATTGATGTAGCCGAGCCACGAAAGCATAGCCTTCAGCGGCGTCGTCATGGGGCCCGCGAGGAAACTCGCTCCGACGCAGATGCACCCAATTGCCAGGCTCATCAGGGGACCGGCGAATGCCATCCAGAATTCCGTTTTGGCGCTCGCAGGCTCCTTCTCGATCTGCGAGACGCCACCGAGAGCGAAGAGCGTGATCTCCTTCACCGGCAAGCCTCGCGATCGGGCAAAGATCGAATGAGAGAGCTCATGCAGCAGCAGCGAGACGAAAAACAGCACGCCCGTAGCAATCGACATCGCGAGAATGGCGCCGTCTCCCCACTCCGGATTCTTCTGATGAAATTGCGAATCGAGCGAAGCGACGATCAGCAAAGCGATCAGAAACCAGCTGTAGTGCAAACCGATTTCGATGCCGAATATCTTTCCGAGCTTGATTTGGGAGCGCACGCTCGAACAATAGCAGCTCCGAGACCAGGAGCGTAACGGCAGTGGTTCTCAGCAACATCGAAAGGATCTACGGGACCGCCGCGTTTTTGGCCAGCTGCATATATATACTTTTTATATATATGCCATCGATATTGATTCATCTCGATGAGCCCCTCCTTCAGGCGCTGAATAAGGTGGCGCCGACCAGCACCAGAAAACGGGCGGATTTTATCCGCAGTGCGGTTCGCGAGGCGATCCGTCGCCGGGAATATGAACAAATGCGCGAGGCTTATCGAAAACAGCCGGACGCTGCCACTGACGCCGACGACTGGTCCAATGCAGAGGAGTGGAAGCCTTGAAACAGTATGAGATCTGGTGGGCAGAGTTGCCGGGTCCGGCCGGACGAAGGCCTGTTCTGCTCCTCAGCCGGGACGACGCCTACGACGTGCTGAATAAATTCATCGCCGCCGAAATCACGACAACCATCAGAAACATTCCGGTCGAGGTTCCATTGACTCGGACGGAAGGAATGCCCCGGAATTGCGTGATCAATTGCGATAACCTGCGAACCATTTCCAGAGTGCACCTCGTGCAGAAAGTTGCGAGGCTTTCCTCGCGGCGCATGCCCGATCTCAAACGAGCCATCGGATATGCGCTGGGTTGGGAAGAATTGATCTCGCCCGGCGCTCGATGAGTCGTTGATGGCGTCGCCATCGCAACTGCCGCCCGGTCCGCCTGTCAAGGCAGCGCGAACACGAGGAGCGTATCGGTGGCCACCACACCCACGTACTGTTTGCCGTCCTTGCCCCGATACGTCATGGGATTAGCGTTGGCTGCGCGCTCCAGCCTCGTTACCCACAACTCTCTGCCGGTCTTCGAATCGATGGCGCGGAACCGGTTGTCGCTTGTGGCTCCGATAAAGACGAGTCCGCCCGCTGTCGCGATGGGGCCAGCCACGCCGCCGCGGCCCGTATTCTGCTTACCCTCGGGCAGTTGCTCGGTAATCCCGAGTGGAATCTGCCACGCGATATCTCCCGTATTAGCATTAACGGCGCTCAACAGGCCCCACGGCGGTTTCTGACATGGCCAGGCCCCAGCGGCGCCCATGCGAACCTCGAAATTACCCCGGCCGGGGCCGGAGCCGTCCAGACTGGTCTTGTCGTAAGGGAGCGGAGAACCCTCTTTGGTCTTTTCCACCCAGCCGAGCAGCCCATCGTCCATCGTGTGGACGAAAACGTACCCGGTAGCCGGGTCGGAGGCTGTGCCGCCCCAGTTGCCTCCGCCAGTCCCGCCCGGAAACACCACGGCGCTCTTAACAGGACCTCCTTCCATTCGGAAAGGCCAGGGCGTATATGGGCCCGCGTTGATTACACCGGATACGCCGCCGTTTTTCGCCACTAATTCGCGGCAGGCCTCAGCGTGCTCGGCGGTCGTATCGGCGGCTGTCACCAGATCATTGGCCGTGAAGCTGACTCGGGCCAGCGCCGGAGGCTTCAATGGGAAAGGTTGTGTAGGCCAGCTTTCTTCGCTTGGCACCTCGGATTTCGGAACCGGACGCTCCTCGACACCGAACACCGGTTTTCCGGTCACGCGATCGAGAATGAACATCCAGCCCGACTTGGTTACTTCCGCCAGAGCATGGACCTTCTTTCCGTTCACCGTGATGTCAAACAGGCCCGGCGCGGCGGGCGGGTCCGCATCCCAGAGATCGTGATGGATGGTTTGAAAGTGCCATTTGTATTTGCCGGTAGCCGCATCCACCGCGACGATGGAATTTCCGAACAAATTCGCGCCCTTACGATCGCCGCCGTAAAAGTTAGCGGCCGGGGAAGCCACCGGCAGATAGGCTATTCCGCGTTCTTCATCGACGGTCAGATAGAATCCCCAGACGTTCGTGCCTGACCGGCCTTTCCAACTGTCGCCTCCCCAGGTATCATGGCCGACTTCACCGGGTTGCGGCACCGAGTGAAAATCCCACAGTTTTGCGCCACTGCGGGCATCGAAAGCGCGACCGTCGCCGGGAGGGCCAGTGGGCTGTCCGCCTGGATTCGCTCCCACCATAACGACGTTTTTGAATATGGTCGGAACGGAGCTGTACGCCACCGTCATCTCCACTGCGCCTTCTTTTCCAAAGCCAGGGTCGATCTTTCCCGTATTGGCGTTGAGCCCGATCAATTTACTGCCCGCCGTGAAGATGATGCGCGGCGGATTGGTCCGATCTCCAGGCCAATACGCGACACCGCGCCGGGAGAGCCCCGGGCCGGCGACCGGATAGCTCCAGATTTCTCTGCCCGTTTCGGGTTCGAGCGCCACGATTCGATTCGCTGCCGGCAGGTACATCACGCCATTCACCACGATCGGCGTGGCTTCCGAGTTGGCGCCGCCGCGCCCTCCTCCTCGCCCTGCCGTGACGATGACAGTGTCAGCCCGCAGCTTATAGGACCACACGAGCACAAGCTTGCCTGCATTCGCGGCGTTAATTTGCTTGAGCGGCGAATAATGCGAGCCGGCCAAATCGTGGGTGTAGACGGGCCAATCGGTTCCGGCGTCTTTACTGACTTGCGCGGGCAATACCACGGATGTGAGGGCGGCGGTTAGGAAGAGGGTAAAGCCGATCCGCATAGGGTCGCCTCCTGGCTCAGTCCAGACTATTAGAAAACCGAGGAAAGGGCAATGTCGGCGCGGCCAACCTGATGTAAGACAGCACCGAATTAAATTGCGATTTTCCGAACCCTGCGATATTCTGTGCGCGTACCTTCAGGAAATGTCTCAAAACAAAGTCGTATATCCAACGTACGGGGTTCATAATCCCCCGCAATACAGCCCCTGCGCCTCACCGGACTGCCTGTACGCGAGGAAGCCGAATGAACCGTCCGACCCGATTTATCCGCTGTACTTTTCGGCGAAGTGGACCATGTACCGCGTCTTCAACAAATATGCGGATTATCCGCCGCCTTATGACGGCAAGCCACCGGACGCGCTGAAAGAGGGGGTTGATTATCAGGTCTCTTATGGCGCAACGTACTACGACAGTACATGGCGGGGGCCTGATGGAGAGGAAGGTGCGATGATGGAGCACTACGAAGAATGGAGTCTTCCCATCTTTCCGATGGAGAATCACTTCACTTCGTCATTCATCTCCCTTGGCGAGAAGGCATATTTTCTGACTTACGACAAGGACAGGCCGAAGGGTATGCCTCCCATCTGTCTTTTCTCAGACCTGAATCATCCACCGAAGCGCGACTTCATCAAACACCTGCCATACAGTCCGGGCGATAGCGAGCGGCTCGATCGCAGGGTGCAGGGCTATTCTTTCTGGACCAATCCGGACCCCGGCAAGCCCCCAATTCAGGTGGGCGCCAGTCCGGACCGAACAGCGGACGGCGCTATTCTCTTCGGCTATGCTTTTTACAGCGAATGGACACAGGATGCCGCCGATCCTTCCGCTCTTCCTTACCGCCACCCCCAGTCCTTCTATTTTTCGGGCTACCCCCGGAATCCGCCGGACGCTCCGATTGTCAGCCAGAACTACACCGAGTTCGACATGAGCAGGCCCGATCCCGCGAAGACCTGGGATCTGGTGGCGAAGTTTTCGGGAGGAAAGCAGATTCTTCCCGCCTGCAATCTGTTCTCGTCATCGGAAAATACGGATGCCGCCGCCGAGCGCCCCACCTGGGCCGGAAAAAGGCGTCGCTGAAGTTCGGTTATCGCCGCCAGACTTTTTTTAACGGTCGATTCCCAGGATTTTCCCTGGATTTTCCTTGACCACACCAGCGAAATAGGATACCTTTCGAAACGGCCTCGGCGCTATTCAGCGAATAAATGGCTCCTGGCTCTCTGAATAATGGCGAAAGATTTAGTCGCTCGCCGAACTTCGAAACCCCAATTTCCCGTGTACCGGTGAACCCGGCGGAAGGCGGTTATGATTCGTCTGGCAGTCAGGCGTCCAGCTTCCATTCAGGACGCTTGCAATATGCTGCAAACGGCAATCGGCGTGGAATTTGGAACGCTGCCGCCGTATCTGTATGCGCTCTATTCCATCAAGCCTGAGATGAATCCGGAAGCCTCCCGGCTTTTCAAATCGGTGGCCCTCCAGGAAATGATTCACATGTGCCTGGCGTCCAACATTCTGAACGCACTCGGTGGCACGCCGATCCTGAATCCTCTGAGGTATCCGGACGCGCTGCCGGGCGACATCGGTCCGGAGGGCGGCGAGCCGCTCAAAGTCCACATTTATGCGTTTTCCCGGACAGCTGCCGCACAGGGAATGGCGATCGAGGAACCGGCGGCTCCCCCGGACTTTCCGGTCAAACCGGCTCTGGCGGTCGCCGAAGTTCCCAGAGCCGTAACGATCGGAGAGTTTTATACGGAACTGGACCAATATCTGTCGACGCTTCCCGCGAGTTCCTGGTACGCAGGACGCAACCAGATCGTCGACGCTCAGTTCTTTCCCGGTCAGCTGTTTGCCGTTGTCGATTATCCGAGCGCGAGCAAAGCGATAAAGGAAATCGTCTCCGAAGGCGAAGGCAGCACAGACGGCACAAAGTACAATCCTCTCGATTTCCAGCATCAGCTCGCCCATTATTTCCGCTTTGGGGAGGTATTCCATGATCGGGTTCTCACCAAAACCGACTCGCCTGAGGGGTATCAGTGGGGTCCGGAAAAACTCGGCGTGAACTGGGACGGCAAGTATCCGGCCATCGACGATCCCGCGTTGCATGATTTTTCTCAGGAGCCTCCCGCCGCACAGGACGCTCAAATGCGATGCGACTCGGTCTACAGGAATCTGGTCGACCAGCTGCAGCAGGCGCTCACCGGCGGGAACGGAGCGCTGGGAGAGGCGGTTCGAGCCATGTTTGAACTCAGGCTGGCCGCGCTACACGCTTTGACCGTCCCGTTGAAAGACGGTCGTGTGGCGGGACCGGCATTCGTCTACAAGCCATAATCCCCGCCGACAAGGAGAAATCATGAGTGTTCTGGAAACTCCCCGTATTTATTTCAAGGGTCAGGTATCGTGGGATCCGATTACAACCAATAATTACAGCCAGACCTACGACGAGTTCACCGGCGAGACCATTTTTCCCGCGGTTATGGATAAGGTCCAGGCATTTCGCAAGCAGTCGATTGAAGAAGTGGCGGCGCAGACAAAGGAGCGCCCCATCGGTGGCAACTGGAACCCGCACGGCACTCACAGGGTGGCCTTCTATCAGGCGGGAATTTGCGGTTTCAATACAGGCTCGGGCGACCAGACCAGCGATCCATTCATGAACGCCGGCGCGGGTCTGAACGCAATGCTTGTCGATCTGGAGCCTTATGGGTCGATGTCTTCGCAGCTCTTTTTCAACTCGATTTGTTTTGGAGTCGACGGCGGCTATCGGATACTTGCGCCGAGGTCTCACCGGTTCATCGCCAGGTACATCAATTTCAACCGCGTGGGGCCGAACGTTACTCAAATGATCGCCGGCGGCGCTTCCGTAATCTGGCAGACATCCTTCGCGAAATCGGACGGGCTGCGCATCGACGCGTATGACTCGCCGGCACTGAAGAGCCTCGCCGCGGCGCTCGAAGATGATGACGTCCTCGGAATCACCATACGATTCAACGTGTATCGAACGGTTTATTTCAACAATCCCCAGCTCACTAACCCCGCCTACAACCAGGGCGCCTTGCCTTTTATCGAGACTCTGAAAAAGGGCGGTTTTCAGCCAAATCCGGCTCGCAGCCGGATGGTTGGCGTCATAGGGCTTTGGCGCAAAGGAGAGCCCGTCCAGGAACCGGCGGAGCGTCCGCTGATCCAGTTCGCGGCGGCTCCGGGAACCGCTTATGCTCGAGTGGATTCGAATTCGCTGACGCTGGATCTTTCCAATAGCATCCCGGAGGTGGACAACTCTTTAAAGAAGCAGGATTACGGGACGCTCAACGTGGTGGCGATCGATCCTTCGACACAGGCGCCCACACAGGTTGCTTCGATCGCGGGCAGTCAGTACGATCGGGCGGCCTATGAAGGGTCAGCGGGCATTGTAACGACTCCACTGGCTGAGGGAGTTACAGGCAGCACGATCGCCGCCTGGAATCTCCAATTGCAGGACTCGGAGGGGAATTCCCTGCTCAAGGAATTGCCTCTGCGGGCGATTCCGTCCACACCGAACCTGTACCTCGATGAAGGCGAACTGCAGGATGCGACATTCCAGGTGTTCGAACGCGGCATTCCCGCGACCGGCAGCGTTACTTTCACCCTTTATCAGACCGACAACGCAGGCAATCCGACCGGCTCGACCACGGTCAGCACGGATGCGAATGGCGTTCTTACAATCCCGATATCCGGCACAGGGGGAACGGTAACCGGGTATGTACCGTCGTTCAGTTCCGCTGATGCGCCGGCACGGGGAATCAATCCTCCCGTGAACACTTACATGTACGTTCGCGTTCGCCCGGCGGACGCTGCAATTTCACAATTGAAGCCTACGTGGGAAAACGTCTATGTCAACGTACTCGCGAACTGGAACGCGATGGCGCCATGCATGGATAACTGGCTCAATCTGGCCGACCCGGAGCAGATCAAATCCTTCAAAGATCTTGTGAAGCGATTGACCGGTCCGGACTTCTTTGAGAATTTTCTGTTCATGCCGGTCGTGCGGGATATGAGCGCGGGCCAGCGAACGCTTTTGTACAACTGGCTCGACTCGGGTGCGAAAGCTGTCGGCGAACCGGCGGCGGTTCGCTCGCTGGCGCATCTCAGCGGCTCTTTGCGGCGGCTCTGACCGCCCGGCGAGGAACTGGCGGCGACGAACTGGCGGGAATCGACGGAGCGTTAACGAAAAGGCGCACTCGGCGCCCACTTGAGGACAAATGCTCCAGTGTCGGCTTTATTCGTACGACGAACGGTGAGGCGACGTCAAAGATACCCGACTCAATGTTTCCCGCGTAGATCAACAGTCCATCCGACGAAACGGCAATCGACCCGTGATTTAATTGAATCGGCAACATGTACTGTACGCAATGTGGCGCGCATCTTGACGATTCCGCCCGGTACTGTATCTCGTGCGGCAAACCCACAGGGGTGGGTTCTTCGACCGGCAAGAGCCAGACTGGCGCGGCATCGTCAGAGCCCGGCGCGGCGTCGGCCACCGCGTCCCCCAAAAGACTCCGCCGCATCCTTGCACACAAAAAAATCGCAGGGGTGTGCGCGGGATTCGCGGAGTACTTCGACACCGACATCACGTTGATGCGGGTGATCTGGGTGGCCCTGCTCCTGATCCCGCCGCATATCGGGCTGATCGCTTATATCGTCTCGTGGGTTGTCTTGCCGAAGTCCTGACAAGTCGATGCCGCCCTGGCTCAGCGCCAAAAAGCCATTCGAACATCGCTCCGTTGAAGACGCGGTTCAAATTGTTGATTCTGCGTGAATGCCGTTCCGCGTCTTCATCGCCTTTGGCGGCCCGCAGGGCCATGGTGACTCTGTCGAAGACGCCGTCGTGTGAGGGCCGGCGGTAGAGTCGAGTCCGGGCGCGGGTGTATTCTCTGCGGACCGTCCCGTTTCCCAGCCCCGCTCATCAAACCGGACGCGCGGATTTCCGCATCCGGCTTTCCGACTGGTTTCGTCAACCACCGGTCCTTTCCTCCTTCACAAGCACACCTGAAGCGCGGCGCCACAGGTCCAGTTATCCGGGGATAAGGCCAGCGGTATTGCAGCCGCGGGTTCAGGACTTTAGTCTCAATTTGACAATCGTCTCCAGATGAAACGTTTGCGGAAACAGATCCACCATCGTGACCTCATCGATCGCATATGCCGGAACCAGTTCCGCCAGATCGCGAGCCAGAGTCGCCGGATCGCAAGCCACTATTACCAGATGGGCCGGACGTAACTCGCGCAATCGCGCCGTGACCATTTTTCCCAGACCTGCGCGCGGCGGGTCTGCCAGCACAAACTCCGGCGCGGTCTCGGCTCGCGCCAGAAAAGCCTCGGTCTGTTCGGTCGAGACTTTAATTTTCAGCGCGGCTCGCTCCGCGTTCACCCGCAGATCGGCGGCGCTCCGGCCGGCCTCGACGGCGATCACACTTTCAAACCGGCGGGCCAATCTGAGCGAGAACAGTCCCGCGCCTGCGTAAAGATCCCACGCGGTTTCCCCGCGAATATCGCCCGCCGCGAGCGCCGCCAACCGCGGCAGCAGAAAACGGTTCACCTGAAAAAATGATGCGCCGCTGACCTCGAAATCGTCTTTGTTGACTCGGTAATTCAAGGGTCCCGGAACCGTCCCCGGTATCTCCTCGGCGAGCCATTCGAAGAATCGTCTGCCGACAGGCCGCGAGGTTTCGCGCACGTTCCACTGCACCTGCCGTTCGTCCGTAAACACCTCGAGCGAGCCGATGAAATCGGGCCACCGCCGGTCGCGAACCATTCGGTTCAAACCGGCGATGGCTTCGTTGATTTTCGGCGAGCAGATCGGACACTGTTCGATCGGAACGAGGAGGCGCGAATTCATTTCGCGATATCCGATCCGGTTCCCGTCGAAATGAAACTGCGCCCGATTGCGATATCCAAACGGTTCCCCGGCCTGGATGAGAATTCGGTTCGCCTCGAAATCGATTTTGCCTGTGCGACGAAGCGTTTCGGCCAGGATCTCGCGCTTGAGGCGCAACTGCGCGTCATAGCTTGCGTGCTGATATTGGCAGCCGCCGCACCTCCCGAACACCGGACAAGGCGGGTCCACGCGATCCGGCGAAGCTTCGGCCACCCGCAGCAGCCGGGTTCGCTGCACATGTTGCCGGGCGTCGAGCCGTTCGGCTTCGACCCTTTCGCCGGGCAGAACAAAAGGTGTAAAAATGACCTCTCCCCCCTGGCGGCTCAGGCCTTCGCCGCCGTAGATCAGTTTTTCGACACGGAGTTCAAGGCTCATCGGAGGAACTATTGGCGAACCGCCTCAAACACAGCCGTCACACTGTTGCTCCTGAGTTGGCGAGTATCGGGGGTCATCATCTCCAGCTGCACGGACACGACGCCGAACGCTATCGCCGCCGGAACGCGGACCTGAATCGCGTATATTCCTACGTAACCCGGAACAGCTTGCAGCGAATCAACTCCTACATAAACGTCGCTGAGCTTCACCAGCATTTTCGCCGACAAAGACTCGGCAGCGAAGCCCAACCCCGTTGCAAAGATCACAATCTGATCGCCCGGCTGGGCAGGGTGCGCAGGCTCCCTGTAATTCCTCTCCATCACCAGATCATTCGTCCCATAGAACGAAATCAATCCCTGATTCCGTTCCGAGTCATCCATCGACAGGATTGTGGGGGAGGCGTCAACCATCCCGACCTTCACCGGTTGGCTCACACCAAAAGGCGACGTAACTTCCACCGATAGCTGAGTTCCCGTTCCCGGGGCCGGGCAAAGGAAGTCCACCCGATCCGCGGCGCTGTAGAGCACCGGGACAGGGCGACCGTTAACAGCCACGCCGGCGCCGCCGAGATCGAGCGATGTACCGGAGGGATCCGAAAGTTGCGAGTCCGGCGCAGCCAGCCATTTTCCGCGCAGTGTGCCAATCGCAGCCGGACTGCATGACGATGCAGGTGTGTCCACTACAGGAAGGCCCGAGTCGGCTTCGAGTTCGACCTGCTCCATCGACGACTGGCGAGCCGAGTTGGTCGCAGTGAACGCAATCAGGTACTTCCCGGCTTGAGATGGCTGCGGAGTCCATTCGAAGACTCCTGTCAGCGGATCAAAGGAGGCGCCGGCAGGAATATTCGCGCCTTCCAGTTGCAGAGGCAGGTCGTAAGGGTCGGTGGCGCTCACCTTAAAAGAGAGCGGCGCCCCGGCCCTTGCCGCTTGTCTCCTGGGAGTTCGCAGGACTGGACCGGCCGATGCCATCAGCCGAATCCCATCCTGGACTTCGCCAGTATCAAGCGTCGCTGTGATCGTGACTGACTGCTGCTTAAGAGCGGGGCCAGTTTCGGCCCGAAAGGTCAGACTGGATTGATTCGGGCGTGTGGTGACAACCGCCGGAATCAATACCTGCTCACTGCTGCTGGTCAGTGGGATCCGCACGGATTGAGATCTCGCGGCGACAATCAATTCACACGTCACCGCTTCGCCGGCGGTTATTGCGCCTGGTGAACAGTGTAAGGAAGAAGCAGCATTGGCGGAGGCCGAGTCTCCACCGGCCGGCGCGGACGTCGACGCTACGGCAACATCGGACGGACGGGTTCGCCCGCGCGAGGAAACGAGGTCCGCGGTGGCCGTTCCTCGCGCCGCCGCCCCCCTGAATGCGACCATCTGCATCGCCCACGCACCACCGCTATTGCTTGCGGACGCGCTCCAGGACCCTTTCGCGGAGGCCACCTCGTCCTCCGTCATGTTCCCTTCGAATGTCGAACGTGCCGTGTAGCCAGCGCCCGGACTCGTCACAGTATTCGCCGATGCGCCTCCAGCGAAGAGCAAGTCGACGTTGCTGGTGGTGGTGACCGTGCCACTTTCCAAAGATCCCGACACTCCGGCTGCCGCCGCCGTCACATCGACCGGTCCTATTTGAGCCACCCCGGAGTATTCGAGTGCGTAAATGATCCCAAACGAATTCACCGCGGTGCCGAACGTCGCTGTCACCGTGTTGGCTCCGCCGATGCGATTGATCGTGTAAAAAGTCTGAACGCTGTATTGACCGTTGTTCCACAGCGTCGATCCGACGGCGGCTTTATACAGATTCCCAGGCGAATCGGAAACAGCCACAGGGCCCGTGTTGTCCCAGATGAGATACACCACGATGAGATTACCGGCAGTCGCGGGAGAAGAAAATGTCGCGCTGCTCGTCGTTCCTGAGGTTTCTCGATTGTCCTTCTCCTGAATAAACCAGGGTGCGGCGCCGGTGATGGTGGAAGTTTTCGAACTGCTGCCAAGAGTCGCGGTCACGGTCGCACTCTGATTGCCGGGCAAGGTGACGGCGGCGGTGGCGCTGAAGCCGGCGGTGGCGGCGCCGGAAGTGACTTTGACCGATGCCGGTACGGTGAGAAGGACGTTGTTGCTCGCCAGGGTGACCGTCGATCCCCCAATGGGAGCGCTCTGGGTAAGAGTCACCTTGCACGTGCCAGCGGAGCCTGGGCTGATACTGGTGGGACAGGTGAGGGCCGAGACGAGAACTGGCGCTATGAGGATTATTGTGGAAGATTTCGAACTGCTGCCGAGAGTTGCGGTCACGATCGCAGTCTGATTGCTCGTGAAGGTGGCGGCGGTCGCGTTGAAGGTGGCGGTGGCAGATCCAGCCGACACCTTGACCGAGGCCGGTACCGCGAGCGAAGCGCTATTGCTCGCCAGCGTCACGATCGATCCGCCTTTGGGGGCGCTCTGGGTCAGCGTCACTGTGCACGTGCCTGCATCGCCAGGCCCGAGAATGGCAGGGCTGCAGGCAACATCCGATACCAGCACGGGCGCCAGCAGAATGATGGTAGCCGTCTCCGAGCTGCCGCTCAGGGTCGCGGTTACGGTCGCAGTCTCATTGCTCGCGAAGGCGACGGCGGTGGCGCTGAAGGTGGCGGTGGAGGCGCCGGCCGCGACTTTGACCGACGCCGGTACCGCAAGCACCGCGCTATTGCTCGCCAGGCTGACCGTTGATCCGCCTTTCGGAGCGCTCTGGTTCAGGGTCACCGTGCACGTGCTGACGCCACTCGGTCCGAGAATGGCAGGACTGCAGGCGACGCTCGAAACCAGCACCGGCGCCAGCAGAACAATGGTGGACGTCTTCGAACTGCTGCCGAGGGTCGCGGTCACGATCGCGCTCTGATTGGTCGCGAGGCCGGCTGCCGCGGTGGCGCTGAAGGTAGCGATGGTGGCGCGGGCCGCAACCGTGACCGACGCCGGTACCGTAAGCGAAGCGTTGTCGCTGGCGAGCATCACGCTCAATCCGCCCGTCGGAGCGCTCTGGGTAAGCGTTACCGTGCACGTGCTGATACCGCCCTGTCCGAGAATGGCAGGACTGCAGGCCACCCCCGAGAGCGGCGCCGGGACCACTAGTCCGATAACGGCGGTCTGCGTGCTGCCGCCGAGCGTCGCGGTCACGGTTGCGTTCTGATTGATGGCGACAGAAGCTGCCGCCGTGGCCCTGAATGCCGCGGTGGTGGCCCCGGCGGGTACGGAGACGGCGTCCGGCACGGTGAGGCGAAGGTTGTTGCTGGCAAGCGTGATACGGGTACCAACAGTGGGGGCGCTCTGGGTCAATGTCACCGTGCACGTGCTGACCGCGCTTGCGTTCAATGCCGGCGGCGTACAGGTCACAGGCAGAAGAGACGGCACTTTAATCGACGCGCTGCTCGCAGAGGTAATGCTCAGACCATTTCCATGCGAGTCAGTGCCTATCTGGTTCGATATCTGAATGGGAGCGAAGGTTATATCCGGTGCAAGTGTCGCGGTTATATAGGCGACTACGCCCGATGCGAGAGGGTTCGTGTTCAGCCCCGTCACGATGCACGTAGCCACGCCCGAGCCGGTCGCGCAGGAAAGCGCCTTTACCGCAGCCGACGTAGCGGGACCGCGCGTAATTGAAATCTCTGAAATCTGAGTGTGGAAATAAGAAATCCTCCATTGGAGGCCTGCCGGCGCCGTGCCCGAAACAGTCAAACCAACGCTCAGGATCGCGGTTCCGCCGGGATTTACGACCGCCGACGAGATGCTCAGATCGCTTGCTTGCGCGATTGATGAATAACCCAGAAGCAAGAGAAGCCCGGCAAATGCTAATCCAGATTTTGGATATAAATATTCCATTCAGTCCCGCGTCACTCCAACACGTCTGCCGCAATCCAGACGCTGTTCGCCCCTGCGGACAATTCTAGGGCATGGAACCTCATCCGTCACTCCAATCGAATTCAATGCTCCGACCCTGAAAAAGGACGAAGATTAATTGGAAGGACAGGGAGCACATGAAAACGATTTCCCGAAGAAGTTTCGCCGGGACCGCGGCCGTGGCATTGACCTGCGCCCTGTTTGCCAATGTTGCGGCGAGCGCGGCCGAGATTACGGTGGTGACTTCCGGCGCTTTCACGGCCGCGTACCTGAAACTGGCTCCCGCCTGGGAACGCGCCACGCATAACAATCTTGTGTCGGAAATGGGACCTTCCATGGGAACCACCCGCAATGCGATTCCGGTCCGCCTCGAACGCGGTGAGGCGATCGATGTCGTGATCATGGCCGGCCCGGCGCTTGACGATCTCGTCAGCAGCGGCATGGTTCGGACGGGCAGCCGTGTCGACCTGGTCCGATCCAGCATCGGCATGGCCGTCAGGGCCGGCGCGCCCAGGCCGGACATCAGCTCACTGGAAGCGCTCAGGCGAACGCTGCTGGCGGCAAAATCGATTGCGTATTCCGATAGCGCCAGCGGCGTCTATCTCTCCACGGAGTTGTTTCCGAAGCTTGGAATCGCCGATCAGATCAAGGGCAAAGCGCGAAAGATCGAGGCCGACCCTGTCGGTGGAGTGGTCGCGAAGGGGGATGCCGAGATTGGCTTCCAGCAGATCAGCGAACTGCGTCCCGTTAAGGGCATCGACATCGTGGGAGAACTGCCGCCGGGAGCGCAGCGAGTCACAGTGTTTGCGGCAGGCATCCCAGCGACATCAAAGGATCCAAAGACCGCCAGGGAATTCATCCGATGGCTCGCGTCGCCCGCCGCTTGCGGTGGCAATAAGAAGAGCGGCCTGGAGCCCGTCAGGGCGGAATAAGTCACTTACCTGCGCTCACCCTGAACGTGTTCGCGCTCAAGGGCTTCGTGCAGCAGCGACTTAATGTAAGTCTGGTACGGCAGTCCCCTGACTTCCGCGAGTGCAATGTCTGGTTCCGGCAATCGGATTGACAACAACCGCGACAGCACACGATGAAGAGGATGTTCCGGATGTTCATGGACCCGGAGCCAATCCGGCGCGGTCCGTCACTCCCCGAATATCGCTCGTGTCGATCTGATCGTCCGGCAACGCCGCGACATGCTTCAAACCCCGACGTTCCGCTTGTGTAATTTTGCGGTTTTCGATCTGCTCAATGGTTCTGCTCGCATGGCCTCCACCCCTCTTCCCTGACCGTATGCACAACCAGCAAGAGGCGGTCAAACATAACCGACCGCCTGCAGCCGTTCTACTCCCTCAGCCACACGGTCTTCACGAATAATGACGTGCGGATCGCCGAAAACCCCTCTCGCCTCGTCGAAACCCACGCCACGCTTAACAATATTCACCCGGTTCTTACTCTCGTTCCATTCGAAGCGCACCTACATCCGGCTCGTTCCAGGTATATATAACGTAGCGACCGATGCCGTGCTCTGGAACGTGCGGATTCTCGACTCCATTTGATCCACCTATTGGGCGGTCCACCTGGCCCGCATAGCCTCGCGATTCAGTTCCTTTCCCCGGAGGTACACTTTCGCGATCTTCCGAGTGTTGTTGATGTTGTCCAGAGGGTTGGCGTCAAGCACGATGAAGTCGGCGCTTTTGCCGGCAGCGACGGTTCCGAGCTGATCCAGCTTCAGGACTTCCGCCGCTGTTTTCGTAGCGGCAACGATAACCTGGGCAGGAGTCATGCCGGACGCCGCCATATCCGTGAGTTCCTGATGGGTATCCCAACCGACACTGGTCCCGGAGTCGGTGCCAAGCGCGATCCGGACACCGGCGGCGTTCAATTTAGCGAGATTCCGCGATTGCAAGTCAAAGAACGCGCGCGCCCGCTTCTGGTCTTCCGGGCTTCGCTTCTTCAGAGCGTCACGTAACCGCTTCACCTCACTCGCGGGCAATGTCTCACTCATGAGCGCGAAATCCTCAGCGGTCGCGCCCCGGTCCGGCAGGTTCGGCGTGACAAACACATTCCGCCGCCCTTGAATCAACCGGATGAATTCGGCGTCGACGTCCCGATCCCGCACGCCATGTGTGAACCCGTCTATGCCCGCCCGCAGCAAGTCCTTGGCATCCTCCAGATAGAAGATGTGCGCGGCCGCGCGCAGATTATGCTTGTGCGCTTCATCGATGATTGCCCGGTACAGGGGCGGCGGTAGTTTCTTCACCGTACCGTTTCTGTCATCGACCCAGATCTTGACGATGTCCACTTTTTTTGCAGCCAGCTCCTGCACCGCCTTTCTCGCTTCCGCTTCGGTCGTCACCCCGTAAGCTACAGGTTTCCAGTAATCTGCTCCCGGTCCCGCGTTCGGCAGGGCCATCCCGCGGCCTGCGGTACGAAGCAGCGCGGCATCGGGTATCGTCTCGGCACGAACCTGAAACGCCACATCGCCTGGGTCGGTGCCGAAGTTCATGACCGCGCCGATCCCGTAGTACGCAGACCGGCGAAGATGGTCAATCAGGTTTTCCTTCGAGTAGGTGTCTTTCCCGATTTCACCGGTCTTGATGATGGCCCATCCGAGATGGTTGTGCGCATTGACAATCGCCGGCATGACCGTCTTGCCGGTGAGGTCGACCCGAACCGCGCCCGGCGGCGGCTGAACCTGACCCTTCCTTCCGATCCTCACGAACCGGTTATTCTCCACCAGAAATGCCGAGTTCTCAATCGGCGCGCTGCCATCCCCAACGATGAGGCGCGCGCCCTCGAACAACGTCGTTCCCGACGGCTGCGCGGCGGCGTACCAATAACAAAGTACCAACAGGAGCAAACCACAAAACAGCAGTTTGATCGAACGCATAACCACCTCCGTGAAACTCGTGGTTCCGGATGTGGAGTGTATCAGGATGCAGCGACGCCGTGAAGCACTACGACAAGCGCCGATGCGGCATGCGGTAATGTATGACCGATGATGTCGATAATATGACCGTAGCTCTCCTCCATCCCGGCGAGATGGGCGCGTCAGTCGGAGCCTGTCTCGTCTCACGTGGAATCCGCGTGGTCTGGGCCTCCCAGGGCCGCAGCGCGGCATCCCGCAGACGAGCCTGCGAAGCCGGCGTCGAAGACTGTGAAACCCTCGACCGCGCCCTCGCGGAATCGGACGTGGTCCTCTCGATCTGCGTCCCCAGCGGAGCCCGCGACCTCGCGCGCGAAGTCGCCTCTCGCAATTTCCGCGGCACATACATCGACGCAAACGCTATCTCACCGGACCACGCCCGCGAGATCGGCCGTCTGGTCGAACAATCCGGAGCCACCTTCGTTGATGGAGGTATCCTCGGACTCCCACCCACCCCCACCCGCACCGTGCGGCTCTACCTGAGCGGGCCGCAAGCCCCCGCCATAGCGGCCCTATTCAAAGGCAGCCAGACCGAAGCCATCCCGATGGAAGGCGCGCCCGGAGCCGCGTCAGCCCTCAAGGTTTGCTACGCCGCCTGGAGCAAAGGCGAAACCGCCCTCCTCGGCATCATCCGTTCTCTTGCCCGCTACGAAGGCGTCGACGGACCGCTCCTGAAAGAATGGAACGACACGCAGCCCGGCGTCGGCAGGCGCTCCGACCAGATCGCCACGCGCGCCTTCAAAGCCTGGCGCTGGGTGGGTGAGATGGAAGAAATTGCGGCCAGCTTCGACGCCGCCAACCTTCCGTCCGGCTTCCTGGCCAACGCCGAAATCTACCGCAGACTAGCCGACTGCAAGGACTGTCCCGAACCGCCTTCGTCCGAAGAAGTAAGCGCCAGACTACGCCGGAACACCCAATGACCGAACTGATAACCCTCTTCAATCACGGCCCCGTGGCCCTGATCACTATAGACAACCCGCCTGTGAATGCTCTGAGCCCCGGCGTTCCCGAACGTCTCGGAGCCGCACTCGAAGCTGCCCAGGCCGACCCCACGACCCAGGCCATCGTGATCATCGGCGGCAGCCACACCTTCGTCGCCGGCGCGGATATCAACGAGTTCGCGAAGAACATCGCTGCCGGCAAAGCGGGAGGCCCCGGCATCCACAACCTCCTCGCCGCCATTGAAGACTCGCCCAAGCCCGTCGTCGTCGCCATCGAAGGCGCGGCCCTCGGCGGTGGACTCGAAGTCGCCATGGCGGCCCACTACCGCATCGCCGTCTCCAGCGCCAACCTCGGATTGCCCGAGGCCAATCTCGGCATCGTCCCCGGAGCCGAAGGAACCCAGCGCCTGCCACGTCTCATCGGGCTGGCGAAAGCTGCCGAGCTCATCGTATCGGGGCGGATCATCAAAGCACCGGAGGCCATGACTCTCGGCTTGATCGACGGTGTCATCGTCAGCGACTTCATTGCCGGCGCCCTCATGTTCGCTGAAAGCATTGCACAGACCCGGCCTATGCCGAAGGCCAGCGCACGCCCTGTCGAACCGGACCCAGCGGCACTCCCCGCCGCTCGCGAACTCGCGAAGAAGATCCGCCGAAACCAAACGGCCCCACTCCTGGCCCTCGAAGCGCTCGAAGCCGCCGCCACCCTTTCATTCGAGGAGGGCTGTAAGAAAGAGCGCGAGCTCTCCACAAAATCCCTGACCACACCACAGGCAGCCGCCCTCATTCATGCCTTTCTGGCGGAACGCGCAGTCTCCAAAGTGCCCGGCCTCCCGAAGGACACGCAGCCGTACCCACTCAACAAAGCGGCAATCATAGGAGCGGGCATCATGGGCGGCGGAATCGCGATGGCGCTAGCCAACGCCGGCATGGACGTGCGCATCAAAGACACCACGCAGGAAGCCCTCGACCGGGGGCTCGCCACGGTACGCAAGAATTACCAGAACTCCGTGAACAAAGGCCGCTTCCCGCAATCCGTCATGGACGAACGCATGGCCCTCATCCACCCACAGCTCGATTACGCCGGATTCGAAGAAGCCGACATCGTCATCGAAGCTGCCTTTGAAAGCATGGACGTCAAGAAGCAGCTCTTCGGCGAGATCGACCAAGTCGCAAAGCCCGATTGCGTGCTCGCCACCAACACCTCAACCCTCGACATCGACGAAATCGCATCCGCCACCTCGCGCCCGGAAATGGTGATCGGGACGCACTTCTTCAGCCCCGCGCACGTCATGCGTCTCGTCGAAATCGTCCGCGGCAAAGCCAGCAGCGACCGCGTAATCGCCACCGCGATGGCGCTCGCAAAGAAGCTGCGCAAAGTCGGGGTGCTGGTAGGCAACGCCATGGGTTTCGTCGGCAACCGCATGATGTTCCCCTACATGCGCGAAGCCCAGTTCCTCATCGAAGAAGGCGCAACGCCCGCGCAGGTCGACCGTGCCCTCACCGATTTCGGCATGGCCATGGGCATCTTCGCGGTCGACGACATGGGCGGCATCGATCTGAACTGGCGTGTCCAGCAGCAGAACGCGCATCTCATCAAACCTGGCGAACGCCGCCCCCTGATGCTGCAAAAGCTCTATGAAATGGGCCGCTACGGCCAGAAGACCGGACGCGGCTGGTATCTCTACGACGAAAACCGCAAAGCCACGCCCGATCCCGAAGTCGAAGCCCTGATCGAGCAGACCGCAAAAGAAGCAGGCATCAAACGCCGACCGATCTCCGACGAAGAAATCATCGAGCGCTGCATTTACGTAATGGTCAACGAAGGCGCACACATTCTCGATGAAGGCATCGCCTCACGCGCCTCCGACATCGACGCCATCTACTTCTCCGGCTACGGCTTCCCCGCGTACCGCGGCGGACCGATGTGGCACGCCAACACCGTAGGTTTGAAAAAGGTCAGCGACCGAATCGAAGCCTTCGGCTGGCAGCCGGCGCCGTTACTCAAGCGCCTCGCAAAAGAAGGCAAGGCTTTCGAATGACAATTACTGCTTGCCGCGCAAATTCCGAATCTCTTCCAGCCGCTCCTGAATCCGCTTCTCCACGCCGCGCCCGGTCGGGTGATACCAGCGCCGGCCCGCAAGCGATTCCGGCAGGCATTCCATCTGATTGACCGCGTCGTCAAACTGATGCGCGTGCTGATAACCGGCGCCATAGCCCCATGACTTCATCGCCCGCGTCGGCGCATTCCGCAAATGCATCGGAACCGGCTCCGCGCGCCCCGACTGCACCTCCCGCGTGACCTCGCCCAGAGCCTTGTAAGCCGCATCGGACTTCGGCGCCACGCTCAAATAAATCACCGCCTGCGCGATCGCCAGGTCACCCTCCGGCATGCCCAGAAACTGCACGCACTGCTGCATCGCCATCGCACTGCTCGAGCGCCCGCGGATCGGCCAGCCCGATGTCCTCGATCGCCATCCGCACCACCCGCCGCGCAATATACATGCGGTCCTCGCCCGATTCCAGCATCCGCGCCAGCCAGTACAGCGCCGCATCCGGATCGCTCGACCGCACCGACTTGTGCAGCGCCGAGATCAGGTTGTAATGCTCTTCGCCGGTCTTGTCGTAGAGCAGAACCTTGCGCCCCAGAGCATCCGTGACCGCCTGCTCCGTCACGTCGCCCGAACCGGCCGCGACCTCGAGCGTGTTGTAAGCCGACCGCGCATCGCCGTTCGCCGCCGTCGCGATCTGCTCCAGAACCTCATCCGTAGCCGTCGTCCCAAGCACCGGCAACGCCCGCCGCAGCAGCTCAACGATCTCTTCCGTCGCCAAAGCCCGCAGCATGTAAACCTTCGACCGCGACAGCAGCGCCGCATTCACCTCGAACGAAGGGTTTTCCGTGGTTGCGCCGATCAGAATGATGTCGCCGCGTTCCACATAAGGCAGGAACGCGTCCTGCTGCGCCTTGTTGAATCGGTGAATTTCATCGATGAACAGAATCGTCCGGCGCCCCAGCTTTCGCAGTCGCTCGGCATCGGCCATCACCGCTTTGATCTCTTTGATTCCGGCCAGCACCGCGCTGAAAGGCAGGAACTCGCTCTTCGTCATCCGCGCGATGATCCGCGCAAGCGTAGTCTTGCCCACGCCCGGCGGTCCCCACAGAATGATCGACGTTAGCTGATCGCGCTCGATCTGCGTCCGCAGCGGCTTGCCCGGGCCGAGAATATGCTCCTGGCCCGCGTAATCGTCGAGGGTCTCGGGGCGCATCCGATCGGCCAGCGGACGCTTGCCCTGCTCCGCCAGATGAGCGAGCGGACTGGCATCGAACAGGCTCATAACCGCTGCTTCCTCGCTTCGTACAGCAGGATCGCCGCCGCAACCGCCGCGTTCAAAGACTCAACCGCAACCGTCGGGATCGCCACCGGCTCGGCGATCGCGGCCAACTCCGTACTCACGCCGCGCCCCTCGCTGCCGATGACAATCGCGCAAGGATTGCCGAAATCCGCCTCCGCGGCCATACGTTCCGAACCCGTGAACGGCATCGCCGCGTACATTTTGATCGACCGTGAATCCGAAAGCATGTACCGAGCTGCGCGCGTCAGCAAGCGGTAGCGAAAAGGCGTCTTTCAGCGTTCCGCTGACAAACGGAACCCGAAACAACGACCCAGCCGCCGCTCTCAAAGTCTTCGGGATGAAACGGGCTGACCGTCCCTCTCAGAAACATCAAACCGGTAGCCCCGAACGCCTCAGCGGCACGAGCGATCGCGCCCACATTCCCCGGATCCTGCAAACCGTCGAGGACCACCACCAGACTTTGCCCCCGGAACAGATCCTCCATGTCCCACCCCGGTAGCCGCACCAGCGCGATCACTCCCTGGCTGGTGACCGTGCTCGAAAGCGTCAGAAACAAGCGATCGGGCAGCACTACCACGCGGGTTCCGGCGCATCCGCTCACCGAACCCACAGCCTCAGCCACCAGCACCACCGCAATCTCACATCCGCTGCGCTGCGCTTCTTCCAGCAGGTGGAAGCCCTCGGCGACGCAGTACCCCTCGTCCGTCAAGCTACCGCGCGCGATCGCGCGCCGTACGTCTTTGACCAGCGGGTTCGCAGTACTGGTAACCGATTCGATTCGCTCCCCCTCTGATTACAATGTTGAGATAAGAATAACGCATCTCAAGCGCGCGGCCGGTCTTCTGGCTCTGGCCGTAGTGGTGTTCACGTTCGGCTATCTGATCGCGCTTTCTGCCCGGATTGGACGCCAGAGCAGACAGGACGAAGCCCGGCGCGCCGACGTAATCATCGTGATGGGCGCGGCCGAGTACCGCGGCCACCCGTCCCCCGTTTTCAAACTGCGGCTGGACCACGCCGCGGACCTCTACGAACGCCAGCTCGCGCCTTACATCATGACCACCGGCGGACCGGGCGGCGATCCCAATTTCACCGAAGCCGGAGTCGGCCGCTCCTATCTCATCGACCGCGGCATCCCCCCCGAATCGATCGTCGTCGAGGACGAGGGAGAATCGACCGCTTACTCGCTGGCCGCCGCGTCCGAAATTCTCCGACGCATGGGCTTGCACTCCTGCATCATCGTAAGCGATGGTTACCACCTGTTCCGCGTGAAACGGATCCTCCAGCAGAAAGGCTTTGCAGCCTACGGCTCGCCGCGTGTTCAGGGCGACACGACCGTACCGAGAGAGTGGTGGCAGTATTTCCGCCAGGCCGTAGCCTACGGTCTCTGGAAGATCGGCGTCAGGGTATAACGTAGATCGTTAAGGCAAATCATGAAAAAGATCGAAGCCATAGTGCAGCCATTCAAGATGGAAGAAGTCAAAGAGGCGTTGAAGAATCTCGGGATCGAGGGCATGACGATCAGCGAGGTCCGCGGTCACGGCCGCCAGCGCGGCCATAAAGAGGTTTACCGCGGCCAGGAATACATCGTCGACCTCCTCCCCAAGATCAAGTTCGAACTCGTGGTTCAGGACGCGCGTGGCGACGAAGTGGTCGAGTGCATCGCGAACGCCGCGCGCACAGGAAAGATCGGCGACGGCAAGATTTTCGTCTACGATCTGGCCGAGGCCGTCCGCATACGGAACGGAGACCGGGGCGAATCCGCGGTTTAGTTCATTCCACTGTATTTCCGACCCACGCGCACTGCCCTCCCGAACGAACACGTTTCTTACGAAACGCCTCTAATTCGCAACCGGAATCCGTTGCGCGTGATCCACGACGACGAAATCCTCCGGGGCCATAATTCGTTCGAGTTTCAGACCCATTTGTTCCTGAATGGCGCTGAACAATGACGGGCGGTCATTCGCTTGTGAATCGCCGCTGACCAACTCCGCCGGATTCCACTCTAATTTCAGATCGTACCTTCCGGTAAGTCCGGTACGGTCTTCAACCGAACGCTCGAGTATCCGAGCGAGCAGATCCTTCAATTCCGTAATTGACCGCTGGTTTCCCTCGATCAGCCCCGCACGACCAGTGAGATAAGTTCGCGGCCCCGTCGTTTCCCGCAGCTTATTGCCGCCTTTCGAAGCCACCAGAGCATAAGCCGTGGCTGATCGGGACTCACGATGCACGGCCAGCTTGAACCGATCCATCAATAGTGCTTGCAGCAGCCCCGGCAGTTGCTCGCGCTGGTATCCCGACGGAGGCTGAGCCACAATGTCGAAAGTATCGGCATCCAGCCAGGCGGGCCCGTCAATCTGAAAAGCATGTACCCTCCAGGCAATCCCGATCAAAACCCGCAATGAGAGGTTCTCAATCTTTACGAGCGCCAGGTCCTGTTCGTCGATTCCGGCCCGCTCGTCCACCGCCCCAGAACTAAGGTGCGGCTTCACCGACGCAGCCTCGAACTGCGCCGCAACGCACGAGCCGCAAGCGAGCGCGAGTAAGCCACACCGCATTGCGAACCGGAAATTCACAACTGATCTTTATACTGTTCCAGCGCAACCTTCACCAGCTGGCTTCGCGTCCGCACATTCAGCTTCTCGCACACATGCCGTACCGAAGCCTTGACCGCGCCCTCGGAAATCTCCAGCTTCCCCGCGATTTGCCGGTTGGTCCAGCCCTGAAGAATGCCCCGCAGTACGGTCCTGTCGCGCTCCGTCAGCGTCGCGCGTTTCGGCGCACGCGTCCGGTCCATCGCCCGGAACAAAGGTTCCAGATAGGTCTGTTCCAGACAAGCGTCGCCGCGCGCAATCTTCCGGATCGTATCGCAGAGAACGTCCATCGGATGGTGCTTGTGCAGAATTCCCGAAACTCCCGCCTGCACCAGTTGAATGGCCTCCTGATCGCTCATCCCCGCGGTGACGATCAGAATCCGGCCCTCAAAGTTCTCCGCTCGGGCCATTTTCACGAAATCGATCGCCCGCTCGGATCCAAGGTCCACATCCAGCAGCACAATGCCGGGACTGGAATTCCGCAACTCCGCGATCCCATCCGCAACCGAGCCCACTTGCCCCACCACCACAAAGTCGGCTTCCTGATCCAGCATTCGCGCGATGCCGTCGCGGATCATGGCGTGATCGTCGACCAGCAGAATCCGAACCTCATCCAGCGATTGATTGCTCACAGCCAACTCCCGATCTGTTTCAACCTGATCTGTCTCAATCATGATTTGCTTTCAGGCGATCTGAACCTCCACGGCAAAGCAGCAACCCGGTGTCCGCGGCTCGAACCGCAAATCACCCCCATAACTTCTCAGAACGGCGCGGGAAACGTACAACCCCAGTCCCGTCCCGTTCGACGCCGATTGGAACGGCGCGAAAAGACGCTCCGGCCTGGAAACGCCCAGACCCCGAATCCAGAAACCGGATACTAACTTTATTCTCCTCCGCAAAGACTATCACTGACAACTCGCGAACGTCGCAATCCCGCACTGCGCGATGAGCGTTGTGAGCCAGATTCAGGAATGCCTGAAACAAACCATAGCGAACGCCAAGGACCGGCGGCGTATCCCGCGGTATCTGCCAGCGAACCGATCCACCGATATCGCGCCAGTCCTGCTCGATCACAATGCGGAGGTCGTTGAGAACGCCCTGCAAATCCACAGTATCCAGCCGCCCCTCCGCGCGTGAACGTAATTCAACGGACGCGACTCGCTCGAGTCCGCCCGCGAGGGACAGCAGGGTCCGAAAGTCCTCATCCTCGCCGATGCCATGCCGCTTTTTGAGGTTCGCCGAAACGACAGAGATCGCCCCCGAAAGATTTCGCACTTCATGAAACACCGCGGAGATCGCAATCCGATTGCCTTCGGACAAATGGTGAAGACTCTCCTCCTCGCGGTCGCGCATCTCCTCGGACGAGTCCACGACAATCGCGGCCAGCCGCTTGCCTTCCGCTGCCATATAAGACGAGAACCATGCGTTTGCGAGAAAGAGTTCATCATTCTCGCGCCGTCCCTGGGACTGAGCCGCCGTGCGCAGACCTTCCGGACCCGGATTGAACTGCAAGGCGTCCAGCAGCACTGGCAGGTATTCGCCGATCGCGCGGCCCTTCATCGTCTCGCCTTCCGGAATCATGAATAGGGAGTTCGTGGCGCCGTTCGCCGCCAGCACCGTGCCGCTGGCGTCGACGGTCAGAACGGCCGCCGGACTGCTTTCTACCAGAATCCTCAACTGCTCTTCGGCCTCGCGCCGGAGCTCCTGTTCGTGCCGGATATTCGCCAGGTGATCGATCGTCATCTCCCGATTCCGAATCAGCGCGGCTACCAGAAGGCCCGAGGCGACGTAGGCCAGCGTCGCAAACGAAAAACGAAGCAATTGCTCGTAGAGCGGAGCGGGGACATCAAACCAGGATCGAAAACAGGAACAGATAACCGCCAGCAGCGCTAATCCCGGCCACCGCAGCACGGTCGCTCCGATCACCATGGGCACGATATAGAAGACGCCGAGCGACGCGCTGATGCCCACATACCAGTCCGCGGCCGCGATCAGGGCAACCAATCCGCCGATGCCCGCGAGGGTCCGGACACGTCCCGCTTTTAAAATTACGCCCACCACTCTTCCACGATAAATCGGACGGCTACGCTGAAAGACAGAACCCTTAAAATCGCAGGATACATCACGCGTATCTAAAGAAAACAGCCTGTTGGAACGTTGGCGCACTGTGCTTTGACAGATCAACCCCTATGACTTCGTATTGTCTTCAACTTAGCCCAATGACCCGGGCTCTCTTTGGGATAGGTGTCCGATATCTTTAGGCCTAAATAGAATTTTCGTATTTTCGAAATAGATTTTTCCCGTTTCCCCTGGTGATAAATCACATTGCATAATCAAGAACGGCTTTCGGGGCGGCATCCACGCGCCTGCGAAAGTCGATCACCACGTCGTGTTATCAACCGCCCTGAAAAGGTAGACAGTTCCGATCCGGGCGGCTCGAATCGCCCGGAATAGTCGTATCCGAACCGGTTCCCGCCGAACCGTTTCGAGTTCTGCATATTCGTCGGCGCATGCTCTCGAAGTGTGCCGCGATGGAAGGAAGCGATGAAGAAAATCGAGGCGCTCATACAGCCGTTCAAGCTCGACGAAGTCAAGCAGGCCCTGCTCGACATCGGAGTGAACGGCATGACAATCAGCGAAGTGCGCGGACATGGCAGGCAGAAAGGTCATAAGGAGGTCTATCGTGGTCAGGAATATAACGTCGATCTTCTGCCGAAAGTAAAGCTCGAAGTGGTCGTCCCCTCCAGCCGGTCCGACGAGGTGATATCCGCACTGTCCGCCGCCGCTCGCACCGGTAAAATCGGCGACGGCAAAATCTTTGTTTACGACGTGGCCGACGCCATTCGAATTCGCAACGATGAACGTGGCGAAACGGCTTTATAAACAGTGTCTTAAATCATCTTGAGGTGAATCATGGGAGCTAATTCCACACAAGCGCAGGCCATCGCGATATTTCTGATCGCCTTCGTTTGCATCGTAGGCGGACTCGCCGCCGATATCAGTTATTTATGGCTGCTGATCGGCCTCGCGCTTCTCGGGGGTTCCGCGGCTCTGTTTCTTAAATGTAAGCCCTGGGAGCACAGGGAAGACTAATCGGGAAGGGATAAAAGGAGAACGAACGGATATGGGCTTAGTTGGAATCCTGGTAACGCTTCTCGGCTTCGTAATCGCAGTGTTCAGCCTGGAAGTAACTCAGAGCGTCGGTGGGCGTCTCGTTATGGTGCTGATCGGACTCGCCGTGTGTCTGTTCGGCATCATCGGCATGATCAATCCCGCTTATCAGAAGAACGCCGTGTGGAGGAAGCCGTGATAGGCAGGAACTTGCGCGTATTGCCTACGAGATCGCTCCTTTTGACAGCGATGCTCGCCATCGCTTCGGCGGCCGCATTCGGCCAGGCGCCCGCAGCGCCCGCGGCTGCGAACGCGCCGGTCATGACCGACGATCTCAAGAACGTTTCAACGCCCACGTCCGCGGTTCGCATCAAGGGCGATCCGGATGGAGGGCTGACCGGCAACGTCTCCGACATACCCGTCAGCGATGCCAAAAAAGGCCTGACAATGGCCGATACCCTGAACCAGATCGGGCAGAACAAGATCGCGATCAACTTCGTGTGGACGCTGATCACGGGTTTCCTGGTCATGTTCATGCAGGCCGGCTTTGCGATTGTCGAAACCGGATTGTGCCGTGCCAAAAACGCCAACCACACCATGATGATGAATTTCATGGTTTATGGCGTCGGCATGCTGGCTTATTACCTGATCGGCTTCACGATTCAGGAAGGCGGACTGGGCGGCAACGGTAACCTGGGCGGTCTTGCTCCGCTCAACGCCGAATGGGGCATCATGCTCTTCGGCAAATCCTTCGGGCTGTTCGGACAGCATGGAATCTTCCTCACGCAGGGCGGCACCTATGACGTCGGCGTGATGGTGATGTTCCTCTTCCAGATGGTCTTCATGGATACCGCGTTGACCATCGTCACCGGCGCGGCCGCTGAGCGCTGGAAGTACGCCGCCTTCATGATTTCGTCGTTCTTCATGGGCGCGTTTACTTATCCGCTCTTCGCTAACTGGGCATGGGGCAACGGCTGGCTGGCCAACCTCGGCGCCAATTTCGGGCTGGGCAAAGGCTATTGCGACTTCGCCGGTTCCGGTGTCGTGCACGCCGTCGGAGGCATTACCGCCCTGGCGATGGGAATTATTATCGGCCCGCGGATCGGCAAATATACTCGCCAGGGAAAGGCCAATGCGCTCGTCGGACACGACATCGTAATCGTGCTGACCGGCTGCTTCATTCTGGCCTTCGGCTGGTTCGGCTTCAACCCGGGGTCAACCCTGGGCGCATCGGCTAACGGCAACCTTCGCATCAGCTCCATCGCGGTCAATACCATGCTTGCCGGCATGACGGGAAGCTTTGGAGCGATGCTTTACATGTGGATGCGCTACGGCAAGCCCGACGCATCGATGTCCGGCAACGGGCTGCTTGCCGGTCTGGTCGCCATCACCGCTCCCAGCGGATTTGTCAACACCGTCGGGGCCACCATTATTGGCTTGATTGCCGGCGTCCTCGTCTGTCTCTCGGTCGAATTCATCGATCGCGTGATGCGAGTCGACGATCCGGTGGGCGCAATCTCGGTCCACGGAACCTGCGGCCTGTGGGGCGTGATTTCGGTCGGCCTCTTCGCCGATGGCAAGAGCAATTACGGCGGTTCGTGGAATGGCGTAACCGGCTCGGTAACGGGCCTGTTTTACGGCGACGCGAGCCAGTTGGTCGCTCAATTGATAGGCGTCGTGACGCTCGTCGGATTCGTATTCTCCTTCAGCTTCATCGTCAACATGATCGTGGACGCGGTCGTCGGCCAGCGCGTTGGCGCCAAAGTGGAACTCGAAGGCCTGGACATCCCGGAAATGGGCGCTCTTGGCTATCCCGAGTTCGAACTGAAGCCGGGAACGGTCGGGGTCTAGCCGGATGCCGAAGAGCGTGTGCGTGGAATCAGAAGCAGTTACCGATCCGCAGCCGTCAGGAATCGGTAATGAAAGCGAGCTTCCGAGCCGCGACCTCCTTCCGCTCGGCGCTGAGCTTCATCTCAGCGCCGGTAGCGCCGGCGATCTTGTCGCCGGCCTCAATACGAACCGCGTGTTCGACAGAGCGGTAATTCGGCCACTTCAACAACCGGCAGTTCCCGCGCCTTTGCGGCGGCTGCCGCCCGTGCCCTGGAGGGACCCTCACACGGTCCCTCCGGCACTTCTCGCCGAATACATCCGGGATCTTGAATCGAAGTGTGAGCTGGAGCCGGCAGTCGGCTTCCCTGCGCACCTGTCTCGGCATGGCTTATGCCATGAACTTCGACGTGTATAAGTCGATGGACGCGCTCGAAAAGGCGGTCGAGCTGGAACCCGATCACTTCTTCGCGCAGCTCAAGTACGCGGAATTGCACTACCGCCTTCGCGCTCTCATCAAGGCGGAGACCGAGACGAGCAAAGCTCTCGAACTGGCTCAAAACTCGTGGGAGTATGGTCTCGCGCGGAAACAATTGCAGGAGATCCGGGCGTTGATGCGCGCCGGAACCCAGAAGCCGGAGTGGAAGAAGCCGCTGCGGTTTCCGCTTCTTGTCCTTATCGGAATGACTTTGATTCTCTGTCTGGCGGTGTACTGGAAATGATGTGGAGATGGCGTTATTACATCGGCGCGGCGCTGATTATCGGTTACCTGATGATCAGTCACGGAGCGCCGCCCCTCGCGGTTGCGGCGGGAGTTGCCGGAGTAGCTATGTTCATGCGGCGGCGATCTTCCCGCCTCCTGTGACATGCCTGCCCTCCTGATCTTCGGCCACAGCGGGCCTGTCGGAATTCCGATGGCCATGCTGATCCTGTTCGTATCGGCCAAGCTGATGGCGGAGATCGCGGAACGGGTGGGGCAGCCGGGTATCGTCGGCGAGATCCTCGCGGGTGTTCTGATCGGGCCCAGCGTACTCGGCTGGCTTGCGCCCGGCGAGTTCCTCTCGGCCATGTCCGATCTCGGCGCGATGTTCCTGCTGTTTCGCGTGGGGCTTGAGGTTAAATCCTCGGAGCTGATGCGTGTCGGCGGAACTGCGTTGCTGGTGGCCTGCTGCGGGGTCGTCGTTCCCTTTATCATGGGCGTTGCCATCCTGCGCATTTGGGGCGCGGGCGTCAATGAGGCGATCTTCGTGGGCGCTTCCATGGTTGCCACGAGCGTCGGCATAACCGCCCAGGTGCTCTCGGCCAAAGGCCTTCTCAGTGAAGTATCGAGCAAGGTAATTCTGGCGGCGGCGGTCATCGACGACGTTCTGGGATTGATCGTCCTCGCCATTGTCAGCAGTCTGACCCACGGAAAAGTCGATGTCCTTCAACTCTCCGCCACGGCGCTGCTTGCCTCCGCGTTTACTGTCATTGTGGCGAAATGGGGAACGCAAGCGGTAAGTAAGGTGAAACCTCACATCGAGCGCACGTTGAAAATCGCGGAGTCGCATTTCATCATGTCGCTGAGCCTGCTGTTCGCGCTTGCGGTGATGGCGACTTCCACCGGCGTGGCGGCCATCGTCGGCGCTTTCCTGGCAGGACTCGCTCTGGCCGAAAGCACAGGGCCGCGCGAGCGCGACCTGGCTCAGGGCGTTTCCGAGTTCCTCGTACCGTTTTTCCTCGCCGGAATCGGTCTTCACGTCGACCTGTCCGCTTTCGGCCAGCTTTCAACCGCGATCCTGGCCATTGTGATCCTGGCGGCCGCTGTCGTTTCCAAGTTCATCGGCTGCGGTCTGGGCGCACTCGGACTGGGCAGGACGGAGGCCTTTCGTATCGGAGTCGGAATGATTCCACGCGGCGAAGTCGGTATGATCGTCGCGCAACTCGGGCTCGGATACGGAATTCTGTCGCGCAGTTCTTACGGTGTCGTGGTTTTTATGTCGGTTGCTACAACGATCCTCTCCCCGCCGCTGATCAAGATTGCTTACCGGAAGCTGCTGTCCGGAGGCGCCATCGCGGGCGAGGAGGTTCTGCGAATGGGATGAGGCTGTATGAGCCACGATCAATGGGAACCCAATCCTCCATACGGTGAAAAGGGTGGCTACCGAAAACTAACGGTAACTCTTCCACCGCCTGTTTACGAAAGACTCATCCAGGAATCGGCGCGCCGGAAGATCAAGGGCGAGCCGAACCAGGCGCTTTCCGCACTGATCCGCGAGGCCTTGAGCCTGTACCTCGATCACCTGGAGTCGCATAGCGGCGACAGGCTGAACGACGAGCCGGCGGTTTCGCAATCGTGATTCCGATTTGATGACGTGCGGCGCGGTTTCGGAGCGCCCACTCGGCCGCCGCGCGGTTTCGACATAAAGAAGAGTGAGCGGTCGGCTTTCCTCACGCGTTCCCGCTTGCCGTCAGGGATGTGCATGAAGTATCTTCAGCTCATGTCACTTCACAGCCCGGGTTCCAGATGAACCCCGCGAGGGCGGGCCGCAGGGCTTTCCTGGCGGCGTGCCTCCCCTCTGCGTTCCTCGTCCGCTTGCGGGCCGCGCCCGATATTCATGTCACCGCGATCGAGTTGCTGCCCGTGCGTGCGACTGAGCGGACCGTGTGGCTTGTGGTTCGGCTCAGGACAGACCGCGGCCTTGTCGGGCTGGGCGAGGCATCCGACGCTTTCGGCTTCGCGAATACCACAAAACAGGATGCCCTTCGAATGGAATCCGAGTTGAGGAACTTCTTCGCGCTGATCCAGGGAAAGTCGCCCCTCGACATCGAAGCGTACCGGCAGAAAGGCGCACCCGCAGCGGCTGCCGGCGGGTTGGTTTCAGCAACTGCTTATAGCGCAATCGAGCAGGGACTCTGGGATCTTGCCGGGCAGGCTCTGGAGATTCCAACATATGACCTGTTCGGCGGGAAGGTCAGAGACGAGCTGACCGTTTACGCCAACATCAACCGCGTAACCAAACCACGCACGCCCGAGGGCTTCGCTGCGACGGCCAGGAAGGCTGTCGAGGATGGCTTCCGCGCCGTAAAAGGGGCGCCGTTCGACGGGTTTCCGAAACCGGGATCGCCCGCCGCCGAAATCCGCTCGGCAGTCGACCAGGGAATCGCCTGTGTCGCTGCTATGCGGGAGGCCGTAGGGTCGAATGTCGAGCTGATGGTGGACTGCCATAGTTTTTTCGACGTGCCTCTTGCCCAAAGCGTCGCGCGGAGGCTGGAACGATACAACCTCGCCTGGTACGAAGAACCCGTGGCTCCCGAACGCACCGAGGAGACTCTGGAAATCCAGCGGTCGATCCGGCAACCGATGGCGGGCGGTGAACTGCTATTCCGAACCCAGGGATTCGCACCGCTTTGCCGGAGCCGGGCAGTGAATGTCATCATGCCGGATGTCAAGCACTGCGGCGGGCTGCTGGAAATGACGCGAATTGCCGCCATGGCGCAAACGGATGGAGTTTCGGTGGCGCCGCACAATCCGAGCGGCCCGATATCCACGGCGGCTAATCTACAGGTCTGTGCCGGGATGGCAAACTTTCGGCTGCTGGAGCTGCAGTGGGGCGAGGTCGGCTGGCGTTCGGAACTTGTAGTTCCCGAGGAACACTTCCAGAACGGATCTATTCGTGTGCCCGCCCGTCCAGGCTTCGGAATTCAGCTGAACGAAAAGCTTGCGAAGTCGCATCCGATTTGACGGCCAGACTCGAGGTCAGTTTGCAACTTATCCCAGGTCGCAGCGAGAAGACATGCGTCTCCGGCTTTGCGCTACAACTAAAATTCCATGAGCAAATCGATAACGAAAACGGCGGTGGTAACCGGCGCGGGTTCCGGAATCGGAGCGGCGTGCGCGCGGCGATTCATTGAGGGGGGCTGGAACGTCGTCCTGAATTACTTCGGCGAAGCGCTTCGGCCGGCCGCGGAAGCGCTCGCCTCAGAGGCGGAGGTTCGCGGCATCCGGACGGTTCTGGTCGATGGCGATGTCACCATCGACGCGGACTGCCGGCGCATCGCCGCGGAGGCGGTGGAAGATCTGGGTCGCATCGACGCTCTGATCAACTGCGCGGGAAACACGCGGATCGTGCCCCATGCGGATCTGGAGGCACTGACCGCCGAGGATTTTCACAGCCTCTATGCAGTGAACACCATCGGACCTTTTCAGATGATCCGCGCCTGTGCGCCTCATCTGACCGCTACCGGCGACGCCGCCGTGGTGAACATCGCCTCGATCGCCGGCGTGAACGGCAGCGGATCGTCCATTGCTTACGCGGCGTCGAAAGGCGCGCTGAATACGCTTACGCTGTCGCTGGCCCGCGTGCTGGGTCCGGCCATCAGGGTCAACTCGATTTGCCCCGCGCTTGTGGAACAGGGCTTTGTGCATCGCCTCGACCCGGTGCGATTCGAACAGCACAAAGCGGTTCAGGTCGAGCGTTCGCCGTTGAAGCGTGTCGGTCAGCCGGCGGAAGTAGCCGAGACGGTCTTCTGGGTGGCCACCGGCGCTCCGCTAATGACCGGCAAGATCATCGAGCTCGATTGCGGCCTGCACCTCAGTACTACGATCTGAGCACTACGATTTAGGCGCGATGACCATCTGCCCGGCGTGGAATGAGACGTGATTGGTGCGGCTCATCAGGACGGCGAGGCGATTCCGGAGAGGATTTTTGGAGAAGTCCTCTTCCGAGACAGCCGCGTGTTTCCGGAGCCACTGTTCGGGAGTAAGTTCTTCAAAAGCCGCGGTGAGTTTGCCGCTTACCTCGCTCCAGGCTTTCTTAAGTTCCACCGGCGGCAGCGGATCCGGCAGCGTGCGGTCAGGATTGGTGATATAGGCATCATCCAACTCGGGATGAAGCCGCTCGCCCAACCCCAGCATCGGGAACATACGGTCGTTGACGGCCGTAAGGTGTCCGACAAGATACATGAGCCGATTTCTGCCGGGCGCTACCTGACGCTGAAGGTCTTCGTCGCTGAGTTTTGCAACCCCTTCATTGACGCGGTCCATCACGAGCTTCCACGAACTTACGGCGCTTGAAGTCAAGAGTTCTTCTGGTGTCACGCTCTTGAGATCGCGGAGATCCCCACGCGGGTTCAGAAATTTAACCCAAAAGAAAGACCGCGGTCCGGGCCACAAGATTCGGCAAGGCCTTGACGTGACGGGCTCCCGCCAGGAAGTAGCGGCGTTCGATCGGAAAGTGCTGGTCGCGGCAAAGGTCTTCGAAGTCGTTGATCGATAGAAAGTGGATATTGGGCGAGTTGTACCAGTTATGAGGAAACAGCTTCGTCTTCGGCGCCTGGCCGTTCATGAGCATGGCGACGCGCACGCTCCAGTGGCCAAAGTTCGGGAACGAGATAATCGCGCGGCGTCCGACGCGCAGCATTTCCTTGAGCACCTGCAGCGGTGAGCGAGTCTCCTGCAGCGTCTGGCTCAGGATAACGTAATCGAAAGCCTTGTCCGGATAGTCGGCCAGGCCTTCATCGATGTCTCCCTGATAGACGGAGACCCCGCGAGAGATGGCGCGGCGCACCTGCGCAGGTGAAATCTCGACACCTCGGGCCAGCACTTGCTTATGTTCCACCAGCCAGGCGAGTAGCTCGCCTTCGCCGCAGCCGAGATCCAGCACGCGGCTGCCGGGCTCGATGATCTCGCCGATGACGTGAAAATCAGTGCGCTCGGCGAGCGTCACGGGATGATGATGCAGCACTGTGACAGCCTGCCCCATTAGTCGCTAAGCGGCTCGCGCCAGACGCGCGGTGCTGTCGAGGAAGCCACGCACGATTTCAGACTGCTCGGCGATATCGACGAGAAACGCATCGTGGCCGTAGTTCGATTGCAGGTCGCAGTAAGCGACGTCGCCGTTGAGGCGGCGAAGCACGCGTACGATTTCCTGTGACTGGTAACTCGGATAGAGCCAGTCGGAGGTGAAACTGATGACAAGGAAACGGGTGTCGACGGTCCGGAAAGCGTCGGTCAGTTTGCCTGTGCCATTGGTGAGGTCGAAGTAGTCTTCGGCCTTGGTGATGTAGAGGTATGAATTGGCGTCGAAGCGCGAGACAAACTGATTGCCCCGATAGCGCAGATAACTCTCCACTTCGAAATCCACGCCGAAATCGAAACCGAATTTCTCTTTCTCGCGAAGCTTGCGGCCGAACTTTTCGCGCATGGACTCATCGCTCATATATGTGATGTGGCCGACCATGCGGGCCACCGAAAGTCCGCGCGCGGGCGGCTTCTTTTCGTAGTATTCGCCGTCGCACCAGTCGGGGTCAGCCATGATGGCCTGGCGGCCGACTTCATTGAACGCGATCTGCTGCGCGCTGTGACGCCAGGTGGTGGCGATCGGAATGACGCAGCGGACCGATTCCGGATAGCTGACGGCCCATTCGAGCGCCTGCATGCCTCCCATGGAACCGCCACAGACGCAGAGCAGCCGGCCGATGCCGAGCGAATCGATCAGCATCTTCTGCAGCCGCACCATGTCGCGAATGGTGATGACCGGAAAGGACATGCCGTAAGGCCGGCCAGTAACGATATTGACGGAAGCCGGGCCCGTGGTTCCCTGGCAGCCGCCGAGCACGTTGGAGCAGATGACAAAATAGCGGTCAGTGTCGAACGCTTTACCGGGACCGATCATGTTATCCCACCAGCCCGGCTTGCCCGCGTTTTCGCCGCCGGCCGAGTGGATGCCCGCGGCGTGCGCGTCACCCGTGAAGGCGTGGGTAATCAGGATCGCGTTCGAGCCGTCCGAATTCAGACGACCATAGGTCTCGTATGCGACTTCGACCGGGAAAAGGGTGGTCCCGCCTTCCAATGCGATGCTTTCAAAACGGGCGCACTGGGATTCTACAATCATCGTATTTCAGCGAGGGGGTGCAAACACATGGTAACAGGATGCCGCGACCGTTCAGGACGTTGCGGTTTGTAGTACTTTCACTCGGCATTCTCCCCCTGATGGGCAGCGATTTTCAGT
This sequence comes from Terriglobia bacterium, assembly GCA_963831795.1. Classification (GTDB taxonomy): domain Bacteria; phylum Acidobacteriota; class Terriglobia; order Bryobacterales; family Bryobacteraceae; genus BOG-234. The sequence continues at coordinate 228,967 of CAWHSB010000008.1, forward strand.
ATCGTGAAGCGCTGCCGGGATATCATTATCAGTTTCCCCGAGACCATTTCGAACACGAAGATTTTCGCACGGAATGGTGGTATTACACGGGTAACGTGACCGGGCCGAGGGGCGAACGGTTCGGTTTCGAGCTGGTATTTTTCCGGGTGGGCGAGCGGCATGCGACGGAGGATCAGTCGGCGTGGGCGGTGCAGGATCTGTATCTTGCGCACGCGGCTTTGACGGATGCGAAAGGGAAACGATTCTCGTATGACGAACGGCTGAACCGGGCGGGTCCGGGGGTGGCGGGCGCGAGTTTCGACCGGCGGCGGATCTGGAACGGGAACTGGTCTTCGCGTTGGGAAGGGGAGAAGCAGACTCTCGACGCGGTGACGGAGCATTTCCGCTTTCACCTTCAGCTCACGCCAGCGAAGCCGTTTGTGATCCACGGCGAGAACGGGGTCAGCCAGAAGGCGGAGGGGAAAGGTCGGGCTTCGTATTACGTTTCGTTTCCTTTGCTGGAGGTCGCGGGGACGATTAATTCCGTGTCGGTGAAGGGCCGGGCGTGGATGGACCACGAATGGTTTACCGAGCAACTGGCCTCGGATCAGGTGGGGTGGGACTGGTTCAGCATACAGCTCGATAACAATACCGAACTGATGCTGTTCGAATTGCGGCGGAAGGACGGTTCGATTGATCCTTATTCCTCGGGGACGTTCATCGATGAAAAGGGTATGGCGAAGCATTTGCGGCGGGAGGATTTTTCGCTGCAGCCTTTGAACCTGTGGCATAAGTATCCGGTGGCCTGGCGGCTTCGCGTGCCATCGTTGAACATCGACCTGGTGTGCAAGGCCGTTTTGCCGGATCAGGAGCTGCGGACGAAGACGGGCGGGTCAAACTACTGGGAAGGCGCGGTGGATTACTCGGGGAGCCAGACAGGCGCAGGGTATCTGGAAATGACCGGTTATGAGGGACAAGTCAGGTTCTGAAGACATAGCCGCCGAGACGCGACGCCGCATTACTTTGCGGCTGATGCCGTTTCTGTTTCTGCTGTATCTTACTTCGTATCTCGACCGGGTCAACGTGAGTTATGCGAGCCTCGAGATGACCCGTCATCTTCATTTCTCGAATCTTGTGTTCGGTACGGGTTCGGGAATTTTCTTTCTGGGCTATCTGTTGCTGGAGATTCCCGGCGCAATTCTCGTCGAGCGCTGGAGCGCGCGTAAGTGGATCGCACGGATCATGATCTCGTGGGGCGTGTTCGCGACGCTTACGGGTCTGATTCATACCGCTGGCCAGTTCTATGGCGCGCGTTTCCTGCTGGGGCTCGCCGAGGCCGGTTTCTTTCCGGGGATTCTGGTTTATGTTTCCCACTGGTATCGGCAGGAGGACCGGGCGAAGGCGGTGGCATTCTTTATGGTGGGTATTCCGTTTTCGGAGATTATCGGCGCGCCGGTTTCGGGGCTCTTGCTGCAGGTGCACTGGCTGGGTATCGATGGATGGCGATGGTTGTTTTTTCTCGAAGGCGCGCCCGCGATTCTGCTTGGGATCGCTACGCTTTTCTATCTGACGGACCGGCCAGAGCAGGCACGCTGGCTTACTCCGCAGCAACGCGCGTGGATCGGCCGGGAACTGGAGCGGGAGCGGCGGAGCAAGCCATCGTCCCCTGGAGTTATCGCTGTGCTGTTGAACCCGAGCGTGATCCTGCTGGCACTGGCTTACTTCTGTATTCTGAGCGCGAACTGGGGATTTACTCTGTGGCTGCCGAAGATCGTGCAGCGGTTGTCGGGTCTGGGATCGTTTGAGGTCTCGCTGATCAGCGGCATTCCTTTTGTCATCGAAATACCCGTGCTGTTGTTCCTCGCGTGGCACTCGGATAAGACGGGCGAGCGGCGATGGCATGTGGCTGTGCCGGTCGGAATCGGGGCGTTGGCGTTCGCGGTCTTTGCATCGAGCGAGCGGATAGGAGCGAACGTGGCTCTGACAATGGTTCTGTTCTCGATTGCGGCTGCCGGACTGCATGGTTATCGCGCCAGTTTCTGGACGTTGCCGACATTGTTTCTGAAAGGGACCGGCGCGGCCGCCGGGATCGGCGTGATCAACTGCTTCGGTAATCTCGGCGGTTTTCTTGGACCTTATATGGTTGGATTCCTGAGTAATGGCACGGACTCGTATCGAAGCGGCATGTTGTTTCTGGGTGGATGCGCTTTGATGGCGAGCGTGCTTGTCCTGTCGAAGCCACCGATTATTATGCCTGCTTCCACGCAAGCGCGAAGACGCACCTGCGCCGGAGCATAACCGATCTCGAACGCGTACTGGACCCGGGGACGTTTTGCCGGCCACAGCGTTCGGCTATCGTAAATGTCGGTCGCGTGCGGGAGATAAGGCTTGACTCAAACGGAGAATACGAAGTCTCGCTCGACGGCAGGGCGAAGGTAAAGGTGAGCCGCGGTTATCGCGAGAAGCTGCAGGAAAGGCTCGCTGATATAACCCTCCTCTAAAGCGGGCCAGGATGTCCCGATCTCCGGATGTTTTACGCTAAGTGGACCTGGAGACTTAACGTCGTCGGCGTCTTTGCCGCTGAGGGCTCCAGACTGATGCCGTAATCGTTACAGACTCAAAAGAAGATCATAGGAGAACTAGTACTTGAATGCTGATTAGACCCTATTCGCAGGTGCTGGCTCTTGCCGGTGTGCTGCTGATATTCGCGGCGAACGACCGGGCACAGACAGCCGGTCCTCGCGCTTTGATCACACAGGCAATTGATGAAACCAGGATGGTGACGCTGAAGGGTGACACCCGCCCCGAGGCGACGCGCCAGAACGATTCCGGCCTGGCCCGGAACGACTTGCATCTGGATATGTATCTTCAGTTGAAGCGTTCTCCGGAACTGGATGCCGCGGCCGCCCAATTCGTGGATTCGCTGACCGACCCGGCCTCCCCGAACTTCCACAAATGGATTACCGCGGCCGAGTATGGACGGCGCTTTGGCGCGGCCCCCGCGGACGTTGCCACCGTCTCGCGCTGGCTGAAGGCGCACGGCTTCACGGTCAATGGCGTCTCGGCAAACCAGATGGTGATCGACTTCTCGGGTACCGCGGCACAGGTGCGCGAAGCACTCCATACCGAAATTCACAATCTCAATATTGCGGGCAAAAGCTATTTCGCCAACATGAGCGATCCGCAAATCCCCGCCGCGCTTACACCCGCGGTGGCCGGGGTCGTCTCATTGAGCAATGTTATGCCGCATCCGATGCTTGTGCCGCAGACGCAATACACGATCAGCACCAGGACCCAGGCGGTTGTTCCCGGCGATCTGGCGACCATCTACAACCTGAATCCCGTGTTCACCAGCGGGTATACGGGACAGGGGCAGACAATCGTGGTTGTCGAAGATACGGACCTCTATAACGATACGGACGACTGGAAAGCTTTCCGCGAGACCTTCGGGTTGAATCGGTACCCTCACGGCAGCCTCGCGCAGGTTCACCCCATCGGCGCATCCAGCAATTCCTGCCTGGATCCCGGGATCAACGGCGACCAGAGCGAAGCGGCCATCGACGTGGAATGGGCCAGCGCCGGCGCCCCGGATGCCGCCGTTCTCATGGCCTCCTGCAGGAGTACGACCAACTTCGGCGGCTTCATCGCCCTCCAGAATATGCTGACGAATGGCGGAACGCTTCCTGGCATCGTCAGCATCAGCTATGGTGAGTCGGAAACGCAAACCGGCGCGACGCAGAACACCTTCATCAATATCCTGTATCAGACGGCCGCGGCGGCGGGCGTATCGATCTTTGTTTCGTCGGGGGACAGTGCGGCGGCCGCGTCCGATCGCGATGGAGTCGCCGCCATCTACGGAATCGGCGTCAGCAGCTTCGCCTCGACGGCCTGGGACGTGGCGGTGGGCGGCACTGACTTCGCCGATTACGCGGCCGGAACCACTACGACATTCTGGAATCTCACCAACAGCATTTATTTCGATTCGGCGAAATCCTATGTTCCCGAGATTCCGTGGAACGATTCCTGTGGCGGCGTGATTGCGGCCAATTTCAAGGGATTCACCTCGGGCTTCGGTCCCCAGGGCTATTGCAACGCGTTCCCGAGCTTTTCGAATACGATCGGCGGCAGCGGCGGCCCGAGCGGTTGCGCCACCGGGGCTCGAAGTATGGATTTTGCGGTGAGCGGGACCTGTGCCGGCTACCCCAAACCGGCATGGCAGTCGATTTCCGGAAACCCCGCCGATGGCGTTCGCGACATCCCGGATGTCGCGCTCTTCGCGTCGAACGGTTTCTGGGGCCACTATTATGTCGTCTGCCTTTCGTCGTCGGTCGATTGCACGGAACGACGCCCTCGGAGTGGCCCGGATACGGAGGGACATCGGTTTCGGCTCCGATCATGGCGGGGATTCAAGCGCTGATCAATCAGGCGGCGGGTATAACCAACGTTGGCAACCCGAATCCCGTGTATTACGCGGATCGGCCAGAACGAATTCAGCACGCCTGCAAGGCCAGGCTGCCTGCAGTTCTACCGCCGGCCCCGCGTCAACGTGCAGCTTCAACGACATCGTTGAGGGAGACAACGCGCTCCCGTGCGCGGGCGCCTTCAATTGCTACCTCGACGGCGAGGCGCTCGGCGTCCTGTCGACATCGAACACGTCATACGCTCCGGCTTATGCGGCAGTTCCCGGGTGGGACTTTGCTACGGGAATCGGCAGCGTGAACGCTTCGAACCTGCTGAAGTCCTTCGTAAAGGCCGTCGCGCCCTACACTACCTTGCCGGCGGCTCCCGTGCTGACCTCGCCTGCCAATGGAGCGACCGGCGTGGCGTCCGGGGCCCAACTGAGCTGGAATGCGGTCAGTGGAGCGACTTCTTATGACGTTTATCTGGGCACCTCGCCCACCCCTCCGCTGGTGGCCAATTCAACAACAACAAGCTTCTCCGTTGGTCCCAAATTGAGCCTCGCCGCGGGAACCACCTTCTACTGGGCAATCGGAGCCAGGAACCTCGCGGGCGCCACAGTCTCCCCGGTGTGGTCCTTCACCACAATTTCTTCCCCGCCGGTTTCCGGCGCGCCCTCGATTTCCCCCGGCGGCGTGGTGCCGCTGTACAGCAAAGTCACGACCATCCAGCCGGGAGAATGGGTGTCGATCTACGGGAATAACCTGGCGACCTCGCCCAGCGTCTGGAACGGAGATTTTCCTCTCTCTCTGGGCGGCACAAGCGTGATGATTGACGGGAAGCCCGCCTACATCTGGTATGCAAGCCCGAATCAGATCAACGTGCAGGCCCCCGACGACGACAAGACCGGTTCTGTTTCCGTAGTCGTTACGACTGCCGTCGGCTCAGCGACCTCGACCGTGACTCTTGCCCCCGCTGCACCGTCATTCAGCTTGCTCGATGGCTCCCACATCACGGGAATCATTCTGCGGTTCGATGGGTCCGGAACCCAGGGTGGAGGAACATACGACGTGATCGGTCCGACCGGAAACTCGCTCGGTTATCCCACCGTTGCCGCGAAGCCGGGCGACCTTGTCGAGCTCTTCGCCGTAGGGCTGGGACCGACCAGCCCCATGGTTCAGTCCGGACAACCGTTCTCGGGCGCCGCGACGGCCACCACGCCGCTGAACCTTGTCATCAACAACGTCAGCGTCACGCCAGACTTTGTGGGGTTGTCCGGCGCGGGTCTTTACCAGATCAATCTGACTGTTCCGGCGGGTCTCGGTACAGGCGATCTGGCGCTTTCAGCCTCTGTGGGGGGAGCGCAAACGCCCTCGGGTGTCGTGATCTCACTTCAGTGAACCTCCGGCCCGCGCGGTCGTCCGATATTTCAAGGCAACGGGCGCCGCGCGGGTGTAGAGTGTTCAGATATGAATGCGGCGGGAAAACCCGATCCTGACTCCAGCTCTCTAGCGCGACGGTCGTTTCTGGGCGCCGCGCTCGGTGGTGTGGCCGCTGCCCCGCTTCTCGCGCAGAGACCTGCTGCCGCCCCTCGACCTTCTCCGGCGCCCCCTCCTCCACCAGTTTCTTCCGCATCACCACCCCGCGACTGGTCCGGTGAGCAGCCCATTCGTTATCCCGATCCGGACATCGTGGTGCTCGACAATCGCTTTCGCAGCTACATCGTTTCGAATACCAGCATCAAGCGGCTGTACACGGGAACGCTTTGGGCCGAGGGTCCGGCATGGAACGGAGTCGGCCGGTATCTTGTCTGGAGCGACATTCCGAATAATGTCCAGATGCGGTGGATCGAGGAGGATGGCCACATCACCACGTTCCGGAATCCTTCGGGCTACAGCAACGGCAACACCTTCGATTTCGAAGGCCGGCAGCTCTCCTGCGAACACGGGGGCCGGCGCGTAGTCCGCTACGAATACAACGGCACAGTCACAGTGATCGCCGACAAGTTCGAAGGCAAGCGGTTGAACTCGCCCAACGACATCGTGGTGCACCCGGACGGCGGCATCTGGTTCACCGACCCGCCTTACGGCATCGCCGGAAATTACGAAGGATTTCCCGCCCCGAAGGAGCTGAAAGAGGCCGTTTATCGAGTAGATCCCCAATCCGGCCAGATCGACAAGATCGATGATGGCATGACAGGTCCGAACGGAATCTGTTTTTCGCCGGACTACAAGAAGGTCTATGTGGCGGATACAGGGACGGGACGCGAGATTCGCGTCTGGGACGTCGAAGGGACGACGGTCAGCAATGGCAAGCGCTTCGTGCAACTGGACGTGCCTGGGACCGGAGGGCCCGCGGCCGCCGACGGAATACGCTGCGACGCCGACGGCAATGTCTGGGCCGGGGCAAGCCCCGGAGTGCAGGTGATCGCGGCGACGGGCGAGCGCATCGGCATGATCCGATTGCCGGAAAACTGCGCGAATATCTGCTTCGGAGGGACGAAGCGGAACAGGTTGTTTATGGCGGCGAGTCAGTCCCTTTATACGGTATACGTCCTGACCACTGGCGCGCATATCGCATAAGACCATGTAGAATCTTGAGCGGAGAGTTTACAAGGATGGCATTCAGGCGGTATTTCAAAGTTCCGGCGATGGCGCTGGCACTCGCGGCGCTTTCGTTTATGGTGCAGGGCGCGCAGGCGCAGAAAAAGGAAACATTTAAGGCATGGCTCTCCGCAACCCCGGCCGATGCCAGGACACGCGCCTCCCTTGCCGGCTCCGGTACCGCCTCGGCGGTACTCGAAGGTTCGAAACTCGAGATCACGGGATCCTTCAAGGGCTTGCTCGCTCCGGCCACCAAAGCCAGTCTGCACAGCGCCGTTGCCGCCGGGGTTCGCGGGCCTGCTGTCACCGACCTGACGATCTCGAAGGCCATGGACGGAACCATCACGGGGTCAATCACTCTCACGCCGGAGCAAATCGAGAACCTGCACAAAGGCGGACTTTACATCATTATTGACAGCGACAAGGCCCCGGACGGCGTTCTGTGGGGCTGGTTAACGCGATAGGAGACTGCGGCTCATGCCGGTCACGAGATTTTCGATTCGAAAACGGAATTTATCGGTAATTACCGGTTGCGGCATTGTCGCGATCGCCTGCTTTCTTGCGGGTCAAAGAGCGACCGGCCAGCAGGCGACAGCCGCCGCGGGTCCTTTTACTCAGGCCCAGGCGGATGCGGGCCGCACCGCGTACCAGGCGAACTGCGCCGGATGCCATGGCGCCGATCTCGGAGGCCGCAACGATGCGTCGCAACTGGCGGGCAGCCTGTTCATGGGTAGCTGGGGCGCCCGCACGACGAGCGACCTCGTGGGTTTCATGCAGGGATCGATGCCACCGGGAAACGCCGGCAGCTTGAGCGAAGCGACGTATCTCGATATCGCGGCGTTCGTTCTCGAGTCGAATGGCGCCACGCCGGGCCCGCTGCCGATGTCGGCTACAACCAGCGTCGGCGTTCGCTCGATCGCGACGGGTCGGCCGCTCGCGCAAGCTGCGCCCGGCCGCGCAGGCCGGGGAGGACGCGGCGGAGCTCCCGGTGAGCCGCTTGGTGGACGAGCCGAAGCGCCGGTTCCGGCGACGCCCAGAGGCTTGACCATTCCTGGAGAAGTCAAGAGTTACACGCCGGTCACCGACGCGATGCTGCGTAATCCCGATCCGAACGACTGGCTGATGATTCGCCACGACTATCACGCCAACAATTACAGCCCCCTGAACCAGATCAACGCGCAGAACGTGAAGGATCTGCAACTGGAGTGGGTGTGGGCGATGAACGAAGGAACGAATCAGGCGGCGCCGCTGGTGCACGACGGCATCATGTTCGTCAACAACCCGGGCAACATCGTGCAGGCGCTGGATGCGAAGACCGGCGAACTGATCTGGGAGAACCGCATCGGCAAATCGGCTACGGGCAACTCGCAGCGCGGGATTGCGATTTACGACGACAAGGTCTACGTCACCACCAGCGAAGCGCACATCTACGCTCTCGACGCGCGCACCGGAAAGAACGTATGGGATACCGTGATCGGCGATCGCACGAACGGCAGCTACAGCACCAGCAGCGGCCCGATTGTGATCAAGGGCAAGCTGGTTCAGGGGCTCGGCGGATCGCTTTGCGATCAGTACCGGGATGAGAAGTGCTTCATCAGCGCCTACGACGCCGAGACCGGAAAGCTGGTCTGGAAGTTCTATACGATCGCGAAGCAGGGCGAGCCGGGCGGCGACTCCTGGGGCAAGCTTTCCAGCCTCTTCCGCGCGGGCGGCGACACGTGGATCACGGGCAGCTACGATCCCGATCTGAATCTGACTTATTGGGGAGTGGCGCAGTCCAAACCGTGGATGCGCGCGAGCCGCCAGTCGGGTAACGGCGCAACGTTATTTGCGAACTCCACCGTGGCGCTCAATGCCGATACGGGAAAGCTGGCATGGTACTACTCGCACGCTCCGGGCGAGACGTTCGATCTGGATGAAGTCTTCGAGCGCGTGCTGGTCGACGACAACGGCCAGAAGCTGGTCTTCAGCGCGGGCAAAGCCGGCGTTCTCTGGAAGCTCGATCGCGTGACGGGCAAATATCTGGGCCACAAGGAAACGGTCTTCCAGAATATTTACGACTCCTACGATCCGAAGACCGGCGAACCGCACTACCGCAACGACATCGTCGAGCAGCAGGTCGGCCAGTGGGTGCAGAGCTGCCCCACTTCCGAAGGCGGCCACAACTGGCATGCGATGAGCTATTACCAGCCGGGGAACGAGTTGATTATTCCGGTCACGGAAAGCTGCCAGGAGATGAACGCGCAGAAGATCGATCTGGTGGAAGGCGGCGGCAGCGCCGGCGGAGCCACCCGGCGATTCTTCGAGGCGCCGGGATCGAACGGCAACGTCGGCAAACTGGCTGCGTATGACGTCCGAACGCTCAAAGAACTGTGGCAGATTCGGCAGCGCGCGCCGTTTATGACCGCCGTGCTGTCGACCGCGGGCGGCGTGTCGTTTGTCGGCGACATGGATCGGAAGTTCCGCGCGATCGACCTAAAAACCGGAAAGACGCTGTGGGAGACGCGGCTCGGCACTTCGGTGCAGGGTTTTCCGCTGACGTTCAGCGTCGGCGGAAAGCAGTACGTCGCGGTGTCGACCGGACTGGGCGGCGGAAGCCCGCGCATGGTGCCGACGGTGCTGGCTCCGGAAGTGCATTATCCGTCCTACGGAAACGCGCTTTACGTGTTCGCTTTGCCCGACCGGAAGTAACCGAAGCTTATTGCTTGCTTGCGGACGTGCGCGGCTTGGAACAGGTAGTCCGAGCCGCGACGGGAGGGAGCGTTCCAGCCCGCGGCGGGCCGCCAGAGCGGATGAAGACACGCTGCCGGTGTGTGGCCAGGGCTTAAGGCCCTGCCGCCGAGCTTCCGCTCGGCACACAGCTTTACCGCCGGCCCTCACACGAACCGCGTCTTCGACAGAGCGTCGCCACTGCTATTTCGTGACGAGCCCTTAGATTAGGCGCTGTGAAACAAAGATCGTAAAAGAATTGTCGATGTTTCATGCGGCGATCCCCAGAGCACCGAACAGTCCTCGCATGCCGGAGCAGAGGTTGGCATAGTGTTCGTCGATGCGGGCTGGATCCTGAGGCTCCAGACGGAGAGATGGATTGCAACTGGCGGCAAGCAGGGGTTTGATTACTTTATCGCGCAGAACCGCCAGGGCAGCCATTGCCCGAAGTCCATTTGGTGTGGGTTGGTAGCGGCGGCTGTTGCCGATTTTGCCCACGAGATCCTTGCCGCGTAGTTTCCTCAGATCGTATGCTGCCTGTCTTGCCGTGTACGGTGCTGCCTGCGGGCTGTTCAGCGCGCATACTTTTCGGGCCAGATCGGAAGCCGTGAATCCTTGGGGGGAGGTCGAGAGAGCCACGACGGCATGCATTACAGTCCGCGTGCGCAGTTTGTTGCAGTCGATTCCGCCCACCTTCGTCAGCCCGACTTGCCCGGGCTCCGGCAACTGTTCCAGTTTGTCGTCGGCGATGTAACAGGCATCAATACTGTGGAGAGCTTCCACAAACCGGTCCACCATCCCCCGCAGTGGCTCGACGACCCGGGGAAATCTCGCAATCGGCCGGCAGCGGGGCAGTTCTTTGGTGTTGTGAACGATGGCCTCAATGCGCAGAACGCGTTCGCCTTTGGTATAGATTTTCAGCGTCAGGCGGCCGTAGTGAACCTTGAACACCGTTAACCCATACTCAGGTTTCTCGACAATGACTTCATAGCGGCCCTTGCGAAACTTCTTCTTCCAGGGCCGCCTCAGGTATCCCAGGATGGTTTTCACCTTGTCCAGATCCAGGGATGCACGCGTCCGGTCGATCAGGGACTGAAAGACCTGTTCCATCTGTCCACCCGCAGAAAACTGCAGGTTGCGGCTGTACTCGAGCTGAAACGATGAATATTCGTAACGAAACCCGCTCCGTTTTTGCTCGCTCATGTCGAGTGCAAAGCAGAGACAGGCGGTATAAATCCAACTCTCGCAGATTTGCTTCAGCAGCCCTGTAGCGTCGTCGGAACGCAAGGCATCCGCCACCTTCTGCAAACCTTCGGGGTTGGTGGTATGAACGAAACAATTCCCTTCTTTGACGAATTCGATGGGCTCGATCTTTGCCGCCCGCGCCTGGCAGGCTACGTACTCGTGACCATTCAGGATGATCTGGGCATTGAATGGCGGATGGCCGCACATGCGGATCGTAATATGTCCCCAGTCCGGGTCCATGATGTGAAAATAGTAATGGTTGACATACGGCCACGGTTCTTTTCGCGCAATATTGCCGATCTTTCCCGCTTTCGTTTTCGGCACATGCCACACGACTCCTGGCGCGCGACCCACCAGAATCAGGAACAGGCCGGGTTTGGGTGTATGGTCCGTGAGGAATTCTTCGGCCGTCTGGTGCTTCCTCTCGCCGCGCCCACAGTCGACGACCGGCACGCCATTGGCTTCGGCCCAGGCTCGCAGCCGGCGGCTGAAGCGTCCCGCCATGCGCATCAGGTGCTCGTCGTCGAGGTTCTCATCGGACCCGTATAATGAACGCCACCAATTCCGGAACCCTCCCCCTCCGCCAACGCCGGGCAAAAAGGCGTTGATTACAACCCGATCCACACAGTCGTACTGCCCTTCGAGAAACTCCGCGTATCGGCTGGTGAACTGGTCTGACATTAGCGCCTCAGACCGCAGCTTACGTCGCTGGCTGCAATGTTGCGGGCAAACACCAAAACCTCCCTCCCAGCTGCCCCGAAGGGGCCACTTTTTCTGAGCGCAGTCTCAGAAAAAGCGTAGTACCTGACGCCCAGTAGCTGAGGTTCAGTACTGAAAGTCTCGAAAGCTTGCCGGCATTGTAGGTTCGCTGTAACAAAGAGAGCCTACAATCGAGGAGTTTCTTACTTCTCATATGGGGTTTTCGGGAGTGAATCGTCGTACCTTTTTGACAGGCGCAGCCGGCGTCGTCAGTAGCCAGCTGGTTCGCGGGGCCAACAACCCGATCAAGCACATTATCTTCGTGATGTCGGAGAACCGCAGCTTCGACCACATGCTCGGCTGGTTCCCAAACGCGGACGGCAAGCAGAAGGGACTGCACTACCTCGACTCCAACGGCGTGAGCCATCCGACTTACCATCTCGCTCCTGACTGGACCGGATGCGGGCACCCGGATCCCGATCATAGCTACGACGGCGGCCGTACCGAGTACGACAACGGAAAGATGGATGGATTTCTGCAGGCGTCCACCGGCAACGACGCATACTGCACAGGCTTTTACGTGGAAAAGGACCTGCCGGTCCTGGCGGCTTTGCATCGCAACTTCACGACCTGCGACCGCTATTTCGCCTCCATCCTGGCGCCTACTTTCCCGAATCGGATCTTCGCCAATTCGGGGCAGACCGACCGTCTGGACAACAGCCTGACATTTTCCACCCTGCCGACGATCTGGGACAACCTGAAGGCCGCCGGCGTCAGCCACAAGTATTACTACGGCAACATCCCATTCCTTGCGCTTTGGGGTCTGAAATATCTCAACATCTGCGAGAAGTTTTCGGTCTTTCTGTCGGACTGCGCGAACGACACCTTGCCGGCCGTTTCCTATCTCGATCCCTCGCTCACCCTGACAGTCAATACGGCCAACGACGATCATCCTTTCTCCGACGTTCGGAACGGAGAGGCTTTTCTGTCGCAGGTTTACCAGGCGATCTCAACGAGTCCGGCATGGGAGAGCACGGTCGTAATTTTCACCCGGGACGAGTGGGGTGGTTTCTTCGAACATGTCCCGCCGCCGCGAGTGCTGGCGCCAAACAATGTCGATACGGACCTGGTCAACGGCAAAGCTCTGCTTGGAATGCGAGTGCCTGGCGCTATCGTCTCGCCCTGGACTGTCGGCAATCCCCTGAACCCGGCTGTCACGAGTAAAGTTTTCGATCACACTTCCGTGCTGAAGCTTATTGAATCCGTGTTCGATGTTCCGGCGCTCGCGGCTCGCGAGACTTCGAGCCTCATCGGCAACTTCCTGGACGTGATCGATCTGACCAGCCCCCCGAAACCCGCGCCCGTATTGCCGACCGCAAATCCGGTAGTTCCGCAAAAACTCTGTACCAGCAGCACTGCGACGAACGTCGGGATACCAGGCGCCATCCGAGTCCACTTTGAATCGTCTTTTCAGGCGATGATCGACGCGGGCATGCTCGACGGCTGGCCGATTTAACGCCGTCCCACACGCGCTTTCGGTTAAATCCTCCAACGACAATTGACGTTTTAATTAATCGGCATTTTCTGAATTAATTAATCGGAAATCCATTGCATTTTCGCTCCGGAGAAGGGATGATACTCCCGAAAGCCGAGCGTAAAGAATGTACGAGAAACGCGAAGACCAGCAGACGTGGCTGGAGTCGCTCATCCGGGAACTCGAAGGCGTCGCAGGTACCGTGCACGTCCAGCGCGATCGCGATCTTTATCTGACCGCGGCGCACAACATACCCCCTCAGGTAGTGGTGGCGGTTGCGCACGTGCCTCACGGAAAGGGAATGGCCGGAGCGGCGCAGACGAGGAAGGTCCCGGTTCAAACCTGCAATCTGCAAACCGATTCCAGCGGTGACATCAAGCCGGGAGCGAAGGCCGTTAACGCTCTGGCAGCCGTCGCCGCGCCCGTGCTGGACCGGGAAGGGGAAGTGCGCGCGGTTGTCGGAATCGCCTGGAACAAAGAGGGCGAAATCGGGCTTGCGGAAGAACTCTCCCTCATGAAACGCATCGCGACTTTACCCCAATGACATTTGAAAAGGAAACTGGACACCGGCAATTATGAGCGTACTCGCATTTCCTCGCATTTACTTTAAAGGCTACGCCGCCTGGGATCCCTGCACATTCAACAACAACGACTGGCAGGCGTTTCCGACCTATGACGGCGCGAACGCGGCTCTGAACTGGTCGTTTCTGGCGACCCAGGACCCGCCGATAACTCCGGAAAACTTCACCACCACCTTCCGGCCGTGGGCGATCAAGCTGCAAAACGATACCGTGGACAATCCGGCGGGCGCGCGCGTCCCTGCGGAATGGAACATGTTCGGCTCGCACGGCGTTTCGTTCGTGCAGTACGGCGACAAACTTTCCACCGTGACCGGCGGCGCTCTCGGCTACAATCAGCCCGCCGGAGGCGATCCGCTCATCGGGACGCCGATCGCCATTTCGGGAGATGGCGGAAACGGCCCGGGGCGTCTGGTGGACACTAACCCTTTCTCGTTCTGGTCGAGCCAGATCTACTACGGGATGCTGCAGATCGGCGGGGCGAATCAGTTTGTCAAGGGTCCGCGCGTCGAGCGCATGCACTCGCGCTGGATCAATCTCAATCGGCTTTACAGCGCCACACCGGAACTCACGGAACCCGCGGCCGCGGTTGCGTGCTGCTTTCAGGCATGCATTTCGAACAACGATATTCAGTGGCAGAACAATCCCGATCCGGGGACGGGCGCCACGTCGCAGTTGCTTGCAGCCCTGCAGCAGGCCGCATCGCAGCCGGGCGCGCAGGGCGTGATGATTCGCTTTACCGCTTACGCGAACCTTTATTTCCAGAACGGAATTTTCAATAACATCACGCAACAGCCGCGTGACTATCGGGCGTTGGCAAAGGTGCTCGCGGCGGCGTGGGATGCGTGGAACCAAAACGGCAGCACTGAGGAGTTCTTTTCCCAGCCCTGCTACAGCAATATAGTGGGCGCGGTCGGGGTCTGGAACGACTCGGAACTTGTCAGCGTGCCGGGCGGACGTTACCTTTCCCCGGTAAGCGCCGTCACGCCCTCCGACGGAACATCCGCAACCACGCTGGGCCCGGTTGCGGCGAACGTCGATTACACACAACAACTGATCTCGCTCGATTTCAGCAGCGCGATTCCGGAGGTCGCGCTCCCCAACAGTTCCGATTCGGATCTCCGCAAAGCGAACTTTGGCGCATTAGTGCTTGGTACGCAAGCCGGAGGTGTTTTCACGCCGATAACCCGGATACCGTACGCGCAATACGACAAACCGGCGTACGAGGCCTCAGCCGGCATCATCGACATCCCCTTCCCGAACGCGGGGACAGGCAGCCAGTTGCAAAATGGTCTGATTGCGATCCAGGTCCAAAGTCCGGCGGCGCTGAAAGCGGCGCATCACGGTCACGGGCATGCAATGTTCGCCGATGCGATCCTGCCCTCGGTAGTCGCTCTGGGTGAACAGGCGTATAGCGCGCAAACCGACACCCGCGGCATCTACCTCGACCAGGCGGACACGGAATCGTTTCAGATCAGCGTTCTTCTGAGCGGCTCGCCCGCGGCCGGCGCGCAGGTGCTCGTCGTGAAATACGACAACAACCTGAACCTCATCCCGGCGTCGGCGACTCAGTTCGTGAACTTCACGAACGGCGAGATTCAGACCATCGAGGTCGGCGGAGTGGCGACCAGCGTCACCGTACTGACCGCCGGTTCTGGGGGAAATTCTCTCGGAGTAGCGACGGCAACCATCGCGGCCGAGAGTCCCGGCTTCCCCGCGCTTGGTTTCTTCCCGTTCGCTGCAGGCCAGACACTTCCGTCGCCGCCCGCCGCCCTGTTTCCTCCGGGGCCGACGTTTTATACAACCGTTCGCGTGCTTCCTTTCGACAATGTCGTGCCGGCGGAGTTTATCGATCTCTGGAACACCACCCACGATCCAACGCAGGCGTGGAATTTCATCTATAACCAGATTCTCTACGTCTACGACATGCTGTTCAGCGTGATGCTGGAATACGTCGATCTGGGATCGCAGGAGGCGGTCGAAAAGAATGCAAGCAATATCCTGAGCGCCATCTCAGCGTCGGCGGAACAGGAGAGCACTTATGCGATGCCGATTACGCGTGACCTGTCTGCGGGAAAGCGTCTTACTTTGCAGCTCTGGATTTATCTGGTTCAGAATAACTATGAAGTGCCCGTATTGACCATCGCGATGGTGCAGGCATGAGTATCTTCGATTTCCCACGCATAAATTTCAAAGGCACAATTCAGCTGAACCCCGGCACCGCGAACAACGACGACTATGCCGGCGCCGTTGTGCTGCCGCAATCGTGGGGACCGCCGTGGGCGGGTCAGACTCTCGCTCTCATCGATTCCAAAACCGTTCAGGCGCAAACATATGGGATGTCCGACGAGGTGTTCCTCGCGTGGGCGCAGAAGGCCCAACCGTTCGACGTTTCGGGCAAACCCGGCCCGCCGAAGGAGATCATTCCCGCCGAATGGAATTACTACGGCGGCATGGAGTCGAAAACGCTCTCGGTAACGGTGACTGGCGTACAGACGGGATCTGAGAACCCGCCGCCCGCCGGTCTAATCGGCGCGACTCTGTCTTTCTCGGGCGGAATTACCGACGTGAACTCTGAAGGCTCGCCGCCCGCGACTCAGTTCTTCATGGACTCTCTCACCCTCGCGAACGGCAACCAGACTTTCATCCAGGGTGTTCCGTCGAAAGGCGCCTGCCAGTGGCTCAACTTTTACCGCAATGTGAATCTCACCCAGGACGCCGGTGCGGGCGGATATGTCTATCACGTAATTCGCAAGCGCAAGGGCACCGTGATCGCGATCCCCGGCTTCGAAGGCTCAAGAGTCACAGGCGTAATCTTTCGCTACTATCTCTACCGCCCGTTGCCCGAGACTCGCTCCAACCTGGAAATCGAGGCCCTTTACAGAGAAGGCAAAACGAACGCGGCGACTCTCGGCATCACCGGCGCCTTCGCTCCCCTCTATGCCGATGAGGAAATCACGACGACTCCCGTGGGCCGTCTCATGGTTTGTAATACAACGCCGATCCCGACGCCGGCAGGTTCGCAGAACAACGGCAACAACGGATACATTGCGCTTGCCCCCGCGGTGCTGCGCCAAAACGGAAACACTGTCTCAGCCGATTTCGTCGGGACGTTTCCCGAAAACTATGCGGGGAATCCCAAGGCGCCCGATCCGAAGTACGATTTCGGCGCCGTGTCGCTGAACGTAATCGCCGGCTCCGTCACTGCTCCGATTGGCCCGGTGAATTACACGAACCTTGCTCAGGGAGACGCGAACGGCTGGATTTTCGATTTCGATCTCGCGTCGAACGAACCTGCTCAGCAGGCGCTCAAAGACCCAACGGCCAGGTTTCAGCTTGTGAGCGCGCAGTACGGCAATGTGCTTGCGGAGACTGACTACTATTTCGTAACGAACCAGCAGGCGATCTATACCGAGCAGTTCGGCAGCGGCTCGCAGTTCCTCAATCAGGGGACCACTGAGCCGTTCACAGTATCGGCCTTTAGCGGTGGCGCGAAACTCACCCCTGCCGACTGTCCGCCCATAACCGTATGGCAATACCGATCGATTCCGCTGCAGGCTCCGGGGAATGCTGTCGCCATTTCCACCAGTTTGAAGCCGGGTGAACCTGTCACGATCGATACCTCGCAGCCAGGAAATTTTCTGTTTACCTTCTCGATGGGAACGGACGGTCAGCCGCCGGCAAGCTATTCGACATTCATGTTTCCGCCGTACCTGACCAATTCGCCGTCCATAACTCTGCGTATACTGCCCAACAGCGAGGATTTCAGCAAATACTATGCGCCCGGCGAAGGCGAGCCCGTGGGAAACAGCCTCCTCACCTTCGGCGTACTTTACGAAAAGGTGCTGCGAACCTACTACCTGCTTTACCCCGCGATGAACCAGGTTTTCGCGCTCAATTCCGAAGCCGCTGTCGCGAAGTACGCACAGGCGATCCTCGACCGGACCGACCAGTCGCTGTGGATGACCACCGGTTATATGCCGCGTACCCGCGATATGTCGGCCAGCCGCAAGCAGTTGCTGCAGGCATGGTGCCGCAAGGTCCTGAACACAGCTCGCGCCGGCCGAAAGTAGATCAGCCCTCCGGAACTGGCAGAGGATTACGCTCCACAAACTGGGCCTGGTGCCAGTAAGGATATGCGCGCTGCACGTGACTCGCTGCGTCGAGCTTCGCAACCTGTTCGCGCGTCAGATTCCAGCCGGTGGCGGCGAGATTCTGGCGCAGTTGTTCTTCGTTGCGCGCTCCGAAGATCACCGTCGCGACCGTCGGCCTCTGCAGCAGCCAGTTCAGGGCAATCTGCGGAACGGTTTTGCCGGTCTCTTTCGCGACTTCGTCGAGAGCATCGACGACCTTGTAAAGGTAATCGTCCGCGGGTTGCGGACCCATATCGGCGGTCTTATGCAAGCGGCTGACTTCCGGTAAGGGTTGTCCGCGGCGAATCTTTCCTGTGAGGCGGCCCCATCCAAGCGGGCTCCAGATGAGAGCGCCGACTTTCTGGTCAAGCGCGAGAGGCATCAGTTCCCATTCATAATCGCGGCCTATCAGTGAATAGTAGACCTGATGGCCGACATAGCGGGCCCAGCCATATCTTTCCGAGACGGACAGCGATTTCATCAGATGCCAACCGGAGAAATTAGAGCAGGCGATATAGCGGACTTTACCGCTCCGCACGAAGCCGTCGAGCGTCTCGAGCGTTTCCTCGACAGGCGTAGTCGCGTCGAAACCGTGCATGTGATAGATATCGACGTAGTCCGTGCCCAGCCGCCGAAGGCTCCCTTCGAGCGACTTCACCAGGTGGTAGCGGGACGAACCGGCATCGTTGGGACCATCGCCAAAGCGAAAAGTCGCTTTGGTGGAAATCAGCAGCTTGTCGCGTTTGCCGGCGACCGCTTTGCCAACAACCTCTTCGGAGAGCCCGTATGAATAGATGTCGGCGGTGTCAAACAGATTGACGCCGCTATCCATGCAGATATCGATCAGCTTCTTCGCTTCGTCGACGCCGGTGTCGCCCCAGGCGCGAAAAAATTCATTGCCGCCGCCGAAGGTTCCGGCTCCGAAACTGAGGACAGGTACCTTCAAACCGGAGTGGCCAAGTTGTCTGTATTCCATATGGGCATTATCGACAATTACCTCTGATACTCGGCTTATGAGAAGTTTGCTCCTTCTTCTCATTTGCCGTTGCCTCATCGCGCAGCAGCCGGGCGTAGAGGGAATCGCGATTGACGCGCTCACCCGGCAGCCCCTCGCGGGCGTTCACATTACGATGCGGTCCGCATCGGATCAACCCTATGGCGCGATCAGCGGCAAAGACGGCCACTTCTCCATCACGGTCATGCCGCCGGCCATCTACACCCTGAGCGCCAAACATAACGGTTACCTCCAGCTGCCGGATAAACACGAAGGCATCACCCTCAAGGCCGGTCAACAACTGACCAGCCTGACCGTAGAACTAAAGCCGGAAGCCGTCATTTCCGGGCGCGTACTCGACGAAAATGGAGATCCCGTTCAGTGGGTGAGAGTGGAAGCGATGCCTGCCGGTAACTCTCGGAATGCAGGCATCGAAATGGGCCGGAACGAACGCCCTGATGAACGCGGCCGGTTTCGCATGACTGGGCCGCCGGGAAAATATTACATCAAGGCATCTCCCGAACATGGGATGCAGAGTGCGCGGGAGATTCGCAGCGATGGCCTCAGTCCGCCCTTGTACGGAATCACTTATTACCCGTCGGCTAAGAAAGAAGAACAGGCAAACGTGGTCGAGGCCACCGCGGGGCATGAGGTCGCCGCGGTAGAGATTCGGCTCGCGCGTCATCGCAATCTAACAATCAGCGGTCTTGTGACCGGTGCGCCGGGCGGCCTGTCTCAGAACGTATTGATTTTCGTTACCTCCACGAGCCAGGGCAAGGAGCAGTTCGAAGGTCGTCGGCTCGCCCAGGCCGCTTCCGACGGAAGGTTCGCCGTTCCCAATCTGGCGCCGGGCCACTACCTGGTTTCGGCATACTTGCAGTCGGAATCCAGCCCTCTTCGAAGCCGGATTGTTGAGGTTCAACTCGATGACGCCGACCATACCGGCCTCAGCCTGACGCTGGTTCCCGGGGAGACGCTAACGGGCGTCATAAAGATTGAGGCAGACCCGGCAAAAACGGCGCCATCGGAAAAGATGACCGTCCGACTAGAGTCCGTAGAGGATGGCGCCGAGCAGCCGCAGCCGGGGAATGTGAGCCCGGACGGCTCATTTCAAATTGACCGGGTCTTTCCCTAGAAGCTTCGCTTTCGAGTCCTTTCGTTGCCCGAGAATGCGTATGTCAAATCTGTGAAACTGGACAACGTCGAAGTGCGTGATGGCGAGCTTGATTTCTCGCAGGGAGTGAACGGTGCCAGACTCAAGGTTACTGTCAGTCGGAACGGTGGTCAACTTACAGGGAATGTCCTCGGTGAAGATGGCAGTCCATTGCGCAGTTCGCGGGCGTTTGTTTGTCTGGCGGAAACGCCCTCTGATGTGACGCGGAACCGCCTCAAACCGGTCGAGAACGGGGCGAGATTCGTTTACGCAGGTCTTCATCCCGGAAAATATCGTCTGATCGCCATTGATGCTGGACAGCCCGGCGACTGGCAGACCGCCGTGAAGGCGCTCTTTCCAAAAGCACCGGAGATTGAAATTCGTGAGGCCGACCGCATTGAAAAAGACGTGAAGGTCATGATAACGGAGGCCGCTAGTGCGAAGCCGTAGCGCACGAGTGACACTGCTGTTGTGGTTTGCCTTGCCGCTCGCCGCTCAAACCGATGGCCGCAGGACCGCAAGTATCGAAGGCGTTGTGACGGATTCCGTGACCGGCGCTCCCGTACCGCGCGTTCACGTTATGTTGAACGGCTCAATTGATGGCCTGCCCGGCATCTACGGCGCGACGGCGGCGGTGGACGGAAAGTTCTCAATCACCGGAATCGCGCCCGGCTCATATTCGCTCGGGGGACAACGGGTCGGCTTCGTGGAAATCCCCGCACGGGGCAATGTGGAGCCCCTGAGCCTGAAAGCGGACGACCACAAAATCGACGTGAATCTCAAACTCGCGCCGACCGGCACAATCACCGGTAGGGTCACCGACGCAAACGGCGAGCCCGTCGAGGGCGCGAGCGTCGAGGTGCGGAGCCCGCGGAATGACGAAAGCCGTTCCACAGACGAGAATGGAGAGTTCCGGATCGGAGGACTCGCGCCGGGCCGATATCGCGTCAAAGCTTCCGCCAGTGACGTGTGGGGTGGCCGCCCTGAAATTCGGACCGACGGAACGGTCGAGGTTCACAACGCCGTCACTTATTACCCGTCAGTTCTGGCAGAGACTGAAGCCAGGAAGGTCGAGGTCAGGCCAGGCGCCGATACAACAGGCGTCGATATCCAGTTGGTGCGCGTTCCCTTTGTGCGGGTGAGCGGCAAGATCGTCGGAGCACCTCGGTCCGCCGCAAATTCGATCGTTATGGTGGTCCGGGACAACGGAGGCGAGGGTATAGGCGTTAAATCGGACGGATCGTTTGAGATCTGGCGTCTCGATCCGGGCAAGTACAAGCTCACCGGCCAGTGGGACGGCTCAGACGGCCAGCAGGGTCATACGGTGACCGCCAATATTGAAGTCGCCGGATCGGATATAGACAATATCGAACTGCGGGCAGTTCCGAATTCTGATATATCGGGGCGGCTCGAATTCGAGGATGATCGCGCGAAGCAGATGCCGCAAGACGACGCTACTGTTTCCCTTGAGGACGAGGACGGTGGGCTCCATGCGACGAGTCCGGTTTCAGTTAACGCGGCTATACGTTTCATGTGGCCCAGGTTGAGGCGGGCAAATATCACGTCCAACTCTCGTGGCAGTCCGCGTACGTGAAATCTATGCGGTTGGGTTCGAAGACCATCGACGGTTCGCTTCTCGATCTGACGAGCGGAGGGGGTGATGTGGATTTGACGCTGCTCTTCGCCGCCGCAACCGGATCGATATCGGGAAAGGTGCGGGGTGAAAACGGCGACGGCGCGCCACGTGTTCAGATAACTCTCACCGCAAGCGACCCCGATACCGGATTCTCCCGGCGATTTGCAACAAGTATGCCTGACGGCGCTTACAGCTTCCCTAACCTGCCTCCGGGAATCTATAAGATCTCGGCCGGCGAGCAAGACAAATCCCCGGCCGCGATGGAAACCCTGGATCTTGGCGACGGCGAAAAAGTAATCAAAGATGTGAAGGCGCCGCCGCGCTATCAGCAGTAACTCACTTCGCCCGGCCTTTGAAACCCTGAGCGATCATCGGTATCGTAATAATCTGCGCCGATAACTTAGCCCCATCTCTGATGCTGACCACGGCATAGAGAGTCTTTTTATCCGGTCCGCTAAACGCCGTGCTGATCACGTTCTGCGGAGTCGGGATCAGACCGAGATACTTGCCGTCCGCCGCAAAGACCTGTACTCCCGGGCCCGAGGTCACATAGAGGCGTCCAGCCGAATCGACCGTGCTGCCGTCACCCGCGCCGCCCGCTTCGAGCTTCGCGAAAGTGCGCTGGTTCGTAAGTGCGCCATCCGGCTGCACGTCAAACGCGGCGACTGTGTTTCCATTCGTGACATACAAGGTCTTCTCGTCCGGGCTAAGGATGATGCCGTTGGTCTGAAGCTTATCACCGTACTTAGTAACTACACCTTTCGGGTCGGCATAAAAGAGGCCGCCCATGGTGAAGTAGACACCGCCTTTGCTGTCCGCCGTCAGGTCGTTTAGAACCGATCTTACGCAATCGAAGGCATCGCCCTGGAACTTATTCGCGAAGACCCTGTGCTTCGGCGCCAGTTCGACAATATCCGAATTCAGCCCGCGGTTATTAACAAACAGGACGCCTTTGGTATTCATCGCCAGTGCGCCCCCGGTATTGGTTCCCGAATAGGCCACCGAAGCCTTGCCATTCTTATCCAGCTTTATTACATCGCTGTTGCTGTTCTGGGCGATGAGTATCCCGCCGTCGAGCGTGCCGATAATACCGTCGGCATTGTTCCCATCTACCTTCCAGACTTCTTTCCACTTCTGGCCCGCGGCGATCACGCCGGGGATCTCGGTGACCGAGTACTCCCGCATCGCGGTCGACGGTGGAGCCGCCCCGGCTCTTCCGCGGCCCGCCGGCGCCGGCCCACGCGCTGGCGGAGGATTCTTGCAGGTGGCCAGCACTTCCGGTTCTTTTGCATCCGCGGCGGACTGCACCCCCGGCCCGGTCTGCGGGGCGGCCGCCGGAGCCTGCGCCCAACTCAACACGGTCGCAGCGCTGAATACCCCCGATGCAATCACAAGTGCATATTTCGATCTCATAGATACTCTCCTCATTTGCAGACGAAATTCACCGCATCGTCAATACTTCCCGATCCCTTGTACTTCGCGGTCTGTGGATACGGGCAGAGCGGACGAGTGCGGTCCACCTTCCCAGCGGTAGAGTGCGACGCGATCATCTGATCCGGTGCACTGCCCTTCTCGACCCACGTTTCCATTGCGCTTACTTTATCGAACCGGTTCGGGCCTTCGCCCCCGCCGCAATGGCCCATGCTTGGCTCGAGGAACAGCCGGATCGAATCAGCGGTCTTTGCCGTGCCTCCCATCGTGTCGAGCACGCTCTTGTAATACTGGATCGTCGAAAACGGCGAGATATTGGGATCGGCCCACCCGTGATAAAGAAGAAGCTTCCCGTGATGCGCGAAGAACTGCGTCAGGTTCGGATCGGTCGCATTCATCACAACATATTCCGGTTCATCGGAACGCGCCACGTCCTTGTCGAAATCAAAAGTGCGCCAGTCCCACGCGGGGTCTTTGTAGACGACGTACTTGTACTGGTCAAGGATAATAGGCGACGGTTCCGGCGCGCCCAGCACCGCCCATCCCATCTCCGATCCTCGTGCCAGCGACGGGAACAACGTCTGACCGGTGCGCGGATTCGTGGCATTCGAGTAGATCTTCCGCGCCGCTTCCACTTGCGGAGCCGTCAGGCAACTCGGGCTGTCGGCGCCTTTGCATTCGATGGTCTTCGGATCGAACTTACACTTTGCCGGGTCCTGAATGAGACCATCCTTTAAACCGTCATTCGCATCGCATGCTGCGATCGCAGCCTGATGGATCGCCGGATATTTCTGGGGAGGAATGTAACTTCCAGGTTCTTTGTGCTCTGCCGACGCGACCCACAAAGCAAGGGCGGTGCGATTGGCCGGGGCGCCCGCGATAATGCCGTCGTAATCCCCAGGAAACTTCTGTGCTTCCTTGAGTCCCTGGCGGCCGCCCGTCGAGCAGCCGTTCCAGTAAGACAAGCGCGGGGCGTCGCCGTAGAACGCCTGGATGATGGCCTTCGATTTCACCGTCATCTCATGCTCGGACCGCCATCCGAAATCGATCAGCTTTTCCGGATGTCCCAGGGCGAAACTGCCGCTGCCCCCGACGTGTCCGGTGTCCGTGGAGCTGCTTGCATACCCGCCGCGCAGCGCATCGGCCAGTTCGGAGTAGCTGATCACGCCGGCCCAGCCGCCGTTCCCCACCGCCTGATACTTGTGGTTCCAGTCCGAGGATGGCAGCCACACCTCGATTTTGATGTCGGAGTCGCTCGTCGGTTTCAGAGTCGCCATGACCCGGCAGAATGCGGGCAGGTCTTTGTAGGGATTTCCCGCGCTTCGGCCCCTTCCAGTGGCAGGAAGAGTGAAAGCGCCGGCGGCGACGGGCTGAGCGCTCGTGATCGTGGCTTGCGGCAAGTTCAGGGAAGCAAGACTCTCGCAGGATGCGGCCGCGAGAGCGGGTGCGCTTGCCAGAGCCAGAGTCAGCAGCCTTGTGGATACCAGGGTCATGATGAACTCCTTCGGCAAAGAGTATATAGCAGGGACCGGCTCCGGCTTCGCTGAAGCGGCCGAAAGCCGGGGATCTCAGTCCCCCCATTTCCCGTCATGTCATCGGAATGAAACCGGGCAATGAACCGGCTGGGAAAGAAAACCGTGGTTTTAAAAGTTAGAACCTTCCCTGATATAGTTCAAGCTTCCAGTCACGAAATCGAGGAAACATAACTCTAATCGAGTGAAATGACGGAATTGCTTCAATAAGTAAATACTTAATCCCAGGATAAGTGGTAGAAACGATCTTATCTTCGTCCTGCTTGCAGAAATGTATTCAAGGAACTCTCCAACGCGGGCAGAGATCCGAACTTATTAAAATGACGGCATATTTATCCGGGTAATAGTAACTTCTCCGAAATATATTAGCCGGTCGAAAATATCGGCGGAAAGGGCTTCGCGCGGATAGTACCCGGTAGATAGTACCGGACGATCTCGTGTGGCGAATAGAAAGTCTGTTATAATTCATCGGCGTCCAACAAGATTCCCGAATCGGAGTATTTGCGAGGGCTCAGTCGCCGCAGCGTCGCACCCGCCAGGTTCAAGCGCTGCGACGGTTGCCGAAGTTCACACTGGAGAAGAAGAATGACGTTTCGTTTACTCGAAAGATCGTTTCTGCCGGCATGTGTTTTTGCGGCGGCCATTTTACTGAGCAGCACAGCAATGGCGACGCCTGTTGTCCAACTGACCGCCTCGGTTTCGTCACCTCAGCCTCTCGGAACCACCGTCACATTGACCGCGAGCGCGACTGATACGTCCGGCGGCACGATCTCGTACCGCTTTGAGATCGGCGCTGCGAATAGTACCCAGCTGGCGATCGTTCGTGATTACAGCGTTGCCACCACCTTCACTTACACGCCGACCAAACGAGAAGGAAATTATCAGTTCGAGGTGATTGCGCGAAATAATGCCACCCGACAAACTTCGATTGCGAAGATTATTCCGTATCAGTTTACCCCGCTGGTTTCCGGATCAAAGCCTGTCGTCACCCCCACGGCGAATCCGCTCGTCGCGCTGTTCAGCTCGCCGGGATGCCCCACGGGCGCCTTTATGCGCATTAATTTCGTCAGGGGCGGTACGATCGATGTGATTCACACAAACTGGCAGGCATGCCTTACCGGAGCGAGCGAGAATTTCCTGGTTGCCGGCATGCGCGCAGCCTCGCTCTATTACATGCAAAGTGAGACCGTGAATGGCGGCGTCGACACCATGGGATCTCTGGTTTCATATACGACAGGTACTCCGTCCTTCAGCTTTACCGGGATCAGTTTGCCGACCCCGCCCACCTCACAGGACTCTCTGACGGAACAGTTCCTGCTGCTGTCAAATCTCGCGCCGGGTTTCCCTTACGCCATCGACTTAAGCGGCGCGCCGGTTTGGTATTACAAAGATCCCACCCCGAATGCCGTCCCCTTGCTGACCAAGCCAGTGACGGGCGGCACGATGCTCATGATTACAAACGGGCCGAACTCCATCGGCGGAACGGTCAGCGCCGATCAGGTTTTGAGGGAAATCGATCTGGCGGGGAACGTGATCCGCGAAACAAACGCGAGCCGCTTGTCGGAGGAGGTAGTCCTGCTCTCCGGTCTGCCATCGTCCTGCACTCTTGGTTCGACCGACTGTATGGTCGGCGCCATGCATCACGAAGCGGTTCGGCTGTCGAACGGACACACCCTGGTTCTCAGCGACGAGGAAAAGATTTTCACGGACGGCACACAAGGATCCTCGCCAACCAATCCAGTCGACATCATCGGCGACATCATTCTCGACCTCGATACGAACTGGCAGGTATCCTGGTACTGGCGTTCATTTGAGCATCTTGATGCGAACCGGGCGGCCGTCCTGGGCGAAACATGCACGGCCGGGGCGCCCGGATGCGAACCCCTGTTCCTGACCACGGGAATCGCGAACGACTGGCTCCACGCCAACTCGCTTTACCACGCAGCCGACGGCAGCATTCTTTTGTCCATGCGCCACCAGGATTGGGTCGACAAGATCGACTACAACAACGGCGCCGGAACGGGCAACGTTCTCTGGACTCTGGGACTCGGAGGCGACTTCACGATCAACTCCACCGATCCCTATCCGTGGTTCTCGCACCAGCATGACGTAGGGTTCGAGCTCGATGGGACAACCATCCTTTCGCTGCACGACAATGGCAATACGCGCGTGGCGCCGCCGCCCGTCGGTCTCGGATCCGGCGACAGCCGGGGTTATGTGCTGAGTATCAACCAGACGAACATGACGGCTACGCCCCTTTTGCTGGCCGATATGGGGGTTTATGCGTTTGCGGTAGGTAGCGCGCAACGCCTCTCCAACGGCGATTACCATTTTGACGAAGGATACCTGACCAACCCGGCCCCTTACAACCAATCCACTGAGGTGCGCCCGACAAGCGTCCAGGGGACGTTGGGATTCAAGTTCCAGTTGAATGGCAACTTTGCTTATCGGAGCTTCAGAATGTCTGATCTTTATACGCTGCCGCAGAAGTTCGCGACCGAATAGGTATCCGAGGGGGCGCGCCGGCGATCCGCCGGCGCGTCCTTCCGGCTATTCCGACCCTGATTCAAGCGATGACTCTGGCTGCGCCTCGGCCGCCGTTTCATCCTCGGCGTTCGGATTAACCATCGGGAGTTCCTCTTCCGGCTCGGGAACCGTCTTCGTAGCCTTGTCAAACAGAAAATTTAAAGTCTTCTCGGTTTGAATATGCGACGCAATCCGGTCCATCGTTCCGTCTTCGGTCAGCTTCTTGCGCACGGCGGGCAGAGGTTCGCGGCTCTGCGCCGCGATACGAGTGACCTCGCGGTCTACCTCTTCATTCGTTACCCCGATAGATTCGCGTTCAGCAACCTTGCCCAGAATCAATGACGCTTTGACTTCCCGGGTCGCGGCATCGCGCTGCGCCTCTTTGATCCTCGTCCAGTCCAGATTGAACGAACTCGGATCCACGCCCTGCTGCGACAGAGAACGCAGCCGCTGCTCCACGCGATTCTCGATCTGCCGTTCGACGAAGCCTTCCGGCACCGGGAATTCGTTGGCATCCACGAGCTTCTCGACAAGCTTGTCTTTCGCAACCCGCTGCGCCTCGGCTTCGCGCTGCGCCATGATCGATTTCCGCAACGCTTCTTTCAACTCGTCCATCGTCCGGAAATCGCCCAGGTCCTGTGCGAAATCGTCGTTCAGCTCGGGCAGTTCCTTCCGCCGCAAGCCCTTGACGCCCACCTTGAACTTCACCGTTTTGCCCGAAAGTTTGGCCTGTCCATAGTCTTCCGGATACGTAACCTCGAACTCCTTTTCGTCACCGGGAGAAGCGTCGCGCAGATTCTCCGTGAAGCCCGCAAGCGTTTCCGGGCCGCCGATCAGGACCACCACTTCGTCTGACCGAATCGGTTCCGCCGCGCCCGAAATGCTCTCGAGCGAAATCACCGCATAATCCCCGTCCAGCAGCGGGCGCGGTTCTTCATTCGCGTAGGTCGCTTTGCTCTCGCGCAGTTCTTCGAGGCGCTTCTCGACGTCTTCGTCGGTCACCTCCGGCTGGGCATAGGGGACCTCGATGCCGGCGTATTCTGCGAGATCGATTTCGGGAAAAACTTCAAATTTCGCCTTGAATCTTACCGGTTCGCCGTCATGGAAGTGAACGTCGGAGATGCTCGGCGTCCCCACCACGCGAAGATTTTCTTCTTTCGCCTTGGCGTCGAAGAACTTCGGAACCAGATGCTCAAGCACCTGCTGCCGGATATCGCCGCCAAAATTTCTGCGAATCAGCGAGGCGGGAGCCTTGCCGGGACGGAAGCCCGGCAGCTTTGCCCTGCCCTGAAACGTTTTCGTGACTTTGCTGGTTTCCTCTTCCACCGCTTCGGCGGGGATAAGAATCTCCAGCTCGTGCTTGCAACCCTCAACTAATGCCAACTCTATCTACCTCGAAGACAAAAAGTCCAAACCTTCAGACTATCAGAATGCGGAATCAGCGCCGGAATGTGAGCAACGCGTAGAGCACAGGCAGGGCGAACATCGTGCTGTCAACTCTGTCCAGAAAACCGCCATGGCCGGGAAGAAGCGCGCCGCTGTCTTTCACTCCGGCTCCGCGCTTGATGGCCGATTCCGCCAGATCGCCAACCTGACCGGCGACATTGGCGGCCAGCGCCAGCCCTCCGGCAACCGGTAAGGAGGCGCCTTTGATCGTAAGCGGCAGGTAAATCATGCCGAACGCCACTCCGGTCAGGGCCGATGCCGCCGCCCCCTCCCAACTCTTGCCGGGACTTACCGAAGGCGCCAGTTTGTGCCTCCCGAACTTTTTCCCCACGTAATAGGCGCCGGTATCTCCCACCCAGTTCACCATCAGGCCGAACATCAGCCAGTGATGCCCGGCGCTGACCCCGAACGCGCCACGTTCCGAGTTGCTGTCGTGCAGCAATATACCCATCTTCCACGCACCGAAGACATATATGATGCCGAGAACGAGGGAGGCGGCCTCGGCGACCCCCTTTTCCGCACTATCCGCGGAGAGCGACAGGCACATTGCCGCGAGCGTGCTCAGCACGATCAGCGGGACCAGTTGATGTTCGGGCGCGAGGAGAATGAGGATCCCTGCCACATATCCGAGCGGCGCGAACGCTTTCGAGATCAGCGCGTATTCGCGGAAACAGAGAACCGCCACAATCGTAATGACGGCAAAAAAAAACCACCAGGGAGCGAAAAGAGCGGAATAAACGGCGATGGGAACGAGGAAAAGTGCGGTGACGACTCGGGTCATTACGAGGAGACGGCGATCTCGGCTATCTCCTGATCTTCTCCTAAATCGTCGACCGGCGTCAGATTATTGCGCGATTCCACATTCGGGACGCGGGTAGCTTCGAACTGCGTATCACCGGAAAGTCCGCCGAAGCGGCGATCCCGGCGCTGAAAATCGAGAATCGCGCGTAGCAACTCGGCCCGATTGAAATCCGGCCAGAGAGTATCGGTAACGTAAAGCTCCGCATAAGCGATCTGCCACAGCAGGAAGTTGCTGATGCGCATCTCGCCGGAGGTTCGGATCAAAAGGTCTGGCTCGGGCAGGTCGGCCGTTGAAAGCCGCTGCGAGATCATCTTTTCATCGATCACGAGATCGTTGAGACTCCCCGCAATGCGAGCTTCGTCGAGAACCGCGTTCACCGCGTCAACGATGTCGATCCGGGCGCTGTAATTGATCGCCAGGTTGAGGCGCATGCCCTGATTCCGGGCAGTGGCGCGCTCGACAGCCATTAATTCTTCATACGCCACTTCGGGCAAGGCTTCCACGTGCCCGCTCGACTGCAACCGGATATTGTTGCGTTGCAGTTCTTCGAGTTCATGCCGCAGATAGTACCGGAGCAGACGCCAGAGCATGTCCACCTCCGCGCGCGGGCGCTTCCAGTTTTCCGCCGAGAATGCGTATAACGTGAGGGCCTTCACGCCCAGATTTGCGCAATCCTCGACCACGGACCGCACGGTACTTACGCCGACTTTATGGCCCGCAATCCGTGGAAGACCGCGCCGTTTGGCCCAGCGACCGTTGCCATCCATGATAATGGCTATGTGTGCGGGGATCCTGGCAGGATCGAGCGCAAGCGCCAACTCACGATCCCGATCACCCGGAGCGAGCGCTTTCAGCATTTTCATGCGATGATCCATGGTACACCGTGGCGCAAAGTGGTGGCAATCATAAAGTAGTCAATTTTGCGGACTCAGAGTTTGGTTCCCCCTCCGTTTCTTAAGCGGCTCACCCTCTGGCTGACGTGCGCGTCGGCGGTGGCGATTCTCCTTTCGATCGCCGTCTCGCAGATTCTGCTCGCGCTGGCGTTGGCGTTTCTGCTCCTTTCGGGCCTGCCTCTGCGGTGGCCGCGAATCGCGATTCCTCTCGGGTTATTTCTCGCCTGGACGCTGATTGCTCTCGCTTTCTCGCCCGACCCGGCTTTCGGCATTCCATCGGTCCGGAAAATGGTGGTCTACCTGATGTTGCTGATCGCGTATTCGTCCATCCGCACGGCGGCGGAGGCCCGGAATTTGATGCTCGCCTGGATCGCCGTCGGCACTTTCACGGCGGGCCGGGGCCTCGTGCAATACGCCCGGGATGTCGCGGGCGCGCGCGCCGCGCATCAGAACTTCTACAACTACTACATCGCTGACCGTATCACCGGCTTTATGGGTCACTGGATGACCTTCTCCGGACAGGAGTTGTTTGTCCTGCTACTTGTGACCGCGTTTCTTTTGTTCGATCCGCATGTGAAGAAATGGTTGTGGCTGGGCGTGCCCTGCGCTCTCGCCGTCGGGATCGCCCTGGTTCTCAGTGAGACCCGCACGGTCTGGGTCGCGGCGCTGATCGCCGGTTTCTATTTGCTTTGGGAATGGAAAAGATGGGCGGCTGCGGTGATGCCGGTCGTATTGGCGCTGGGTCTGGTGGCCGCGCCCGCCGGGATACAGGAACGCGCCTTGTCGCTCTTCCGGCCGCACGGGCAGACCGATTCCAACGCTTTCCGTACCATCGTCTGGCACACCGGATGGCAGATGATCAAGGCGCATCCGATCGTCGGCGTGGGCCCGGAGGAAATCCGCAAAACGAAGGTTTTCGACGCTTACCTGCCCCCCGAAATCCCGCGCCCGCTGCCCTCCGGCGACTATCAGCACCTGCACAATATCTACATCCATTACGCTGCGGAGTGCGGCCTGCCGGCCGCTGTTTTCCTGACAGCGGCGCTCATCATGGCTCTAATCGATTTCCGCCGCGGCCTGAGCGCAATGCCTCCGGGACGCTCCGAACGCCGATTCATTCTTCAGTCCGCGATGGCCTGTCTCATCGGTACGATGGTCGGCGGTCTGTTTGAGAAAAATCTGGGGGACACGGAGGTACTTACGATGTTTCTCGTCATCATGTGCCTGGGCTATGCGACGCTTCCCCAACCCCAACCGGCGCCCGCGACCGAGCGCTTTACCGCTGTAACAGGCTGATATACTGGGAGTTTCAACTTCCTGAAATCTGGAGCCCCAAAACACGAATGCTTTCCGCAACACAATTGCGTCCTGGAATGGTGATCAAGTTCAACAATGAGTTGTACTCGGTCTTCAGCATGACCCACCGGACGCCTGGCAATCTCCGGGGCTTCGTGCAGGCCAAGATGCGCAGCCTCCGGACGGGTTCCATGACCGAACATCGGTTCTCGTCGGAAGACAAAGTTGAGAAGGCTATTCTCGACGAGCAGGAGATGGAGTATTTGTACGACGACGGCGAGTACTTCTACTTCATGAACACCGAGAATTACGAGCAGATGCACCTGACTAAGGAACTGCTCGGCGATGCGACGGATTTCCTGATCCCTCAACTCAAAGTTTCGGTGGAGTTTTACGAAGGAAAGCCCATCAGCGTCGAATTGCCCCCGACGGTGGACATGACGGTGGTCGAGACGGAACCCGGCCTTAAAGGCGCCACGGTCTCGAACGTCACCAAGCCGGCGAAGATGGAAACGGGTCTTGTGGTTCAGGTCCCCCCTTTCATCGGTGAAGGCGAAAAGATTCGCGTGAATACTTCGGAGGGTACGTACCAGGAACGGGCTTGAAACGCGTTTTGGCTCGCGTAATGAGCTAAACTAGTAGTTTCGGGGCGTGGCTCAGCCTGGTAGAGCGCCTGGTTCGGGACCAGGAGGCCGGAGGTTCGAATCCTCTCGCCCCGACCATTTCGTCCCGTTCAATCCAAAGCTTTTCTCTTCCGGCTCGCCATTGGCGTTAAGGGAGTTTTCGCCACGATGGCTAAAACTATGCCTACCCCGCGCTTCCCGGCGCGATCCATCGCCGCCAGCAGGGTTTCTTCCTGCGGATGGACGTAGCGCCTTGTGGTGGAAAAGTCGCTGCGACCGGCGAGAAAAGTGTATGCCGCCCAGCGCGTCAGGCTGGTGTGGCGGAGGGTAGACAGAGTGCTTCACTTTGCACATTTCTTTGCCCACGGTTTCAGAGGGGCAAAGCGGTGGGTCGAGATTGAACTCCGGTCAGCAATCGGGAACCTCCAGATTAAAATGTAGTTCCTCCGGCATTCGCCGCAGTTCGTCCTTGGCTGGCGACAAACAAGGCGACGAGAGTTCACCGGTCCGCTCATCGCCAGGAGAAATATGTCCGCGCACTGGATCAATCCCACGGGTTCATCGAGCTGCTTCCCTCTGAACACAACTGCGTTGACTAAGCGCCGTGGGTCTTCTTCGGCCGACGGCTCGAATTCGTCGTCGGGCGTTCTCCCGACAAGTAGGATCGTATCTGTAGACAAGGGGGCGGACGGAACATGAAAGTTACCTTGAACATCGCAGGCGCGGTCCTCGTGCTCTTCGGCGCGATCTGGTTTTTGCAGGGCATCAATGTGCTGCCGGGGAGTTTCATGACCGGGCAGATACGATGGGCCGTTTACGGAGGGATCGCTGTTGCGGCCGGCATTTCGTTGTTGATTGCCGCAACGCGCCAGAGCCGAAGACGATGAGTAATCGCGCGTACTCGTCTCACTCCATCGGCGTTACGCCATTTACGCCGTTGACGCACTTTGGAGAAACGCCGACTCTCCGGTCGCTAACGCTAGAACCAGCCTGTGCGATACGCGAACCACCAACTCAGGACGAAAATTGGTATCGTGGCGCCCAGCGCCCACCACATAGGCAGAACGAGATCGGCTCCGAGGCCAAGCACGGCGAACGACAGCCAAAACATCTTTCGCTCCATGCCTCAAGTCTAGTGGAACGGTTAATTGGACGCGACGGAACGCGTGACTGAACGCCACGACGATCCGCATGAACCACCGGCCCATGCCTCCCGTGCGCGGAAGCCAATCGCCATAGGCGATCATCGCCTCAGTGCCGTCCTCCTGGTACCGCCTGGGATAGTTAAACAGCAGTCGTGGAAGCATGGTCCACGCCAGACGTTCTGTTCCGCCCATCCGGAATGTCCCGCAGCGGTCCATCATGCCCGATGACAATTTGACGTTGCACTTTCCAACTCTGCATGTCCCTGGCGACTGAAGCGCCTCGCTCTCCAGATGTAAGTTCTCAATTTCAGCCTCGCGCGGCAGATAGCCGATTTTTCCAGCAGCGAGCACACCCGGTCCCTTGCGAAAAGTCTCCACATCGCGGAAGCGCATGACAAAGAAGTTGAGCGGCGCCGTATGGAAACCGCGCCCATCAAGGCGAATTCTCCGTCACGGACGTGCGGGAGCACCTTAGCGAAAGGCTCACCGGAGCGGGTGGAGCGTCTGTCTCCCGCTCAGCAGCCCTACCATCACTCAGCAGCTTCGTAAACGATGCCGATTCAAAGCCGAGCCTGCTTGATTGCGAGAACAAAGTTCCCAAAATGAACAGCGCCGCTGGTGTGGAGGCGAGTGTCACAACCGGGGCGCGGTACTCTAACGCTCAGCCGCCATATTCCTCAATATTGCAGCCACCTCTGCCGGGCCGGATAAAGCGAACCGGGCTCGTGATCGCCCCGGGCCGACCCGGACGGTCCACACGGATGCATCGAGCGCCTGAAACATATCTTCATCCGTGCGATCGTCACCGGCGGCAAACTGAAATTCCGCCGGTCCGCACAAGTTCACAAAACGCGCGGCCGTTGCGCCTTTGTGTAACCACCCTGGCCGGACCTCGACCGTCTTATTGCCCCGAATCGCGCGTAATTCCGTCTCGGCGAGCATGTCATCCAGCATCGCCGCCAACTCCTGGGCAAGCCAGTCGCCGAAGCGCGCCTCCGACATACGGTAGTGCCAGACGAGAGAAAACTCCTTTTCCTCGATAAAGCTCCCCTGTGTGCGATCGACAAAGTGCTGCAATACAGGACGAACTTTTTGCATCCACCTGCGCGAATGCTCGATCCTGTACGGCTCCCATTCGATCGAACCCCGGCGGCGCAGTAACGCGCCATGCTCGGCGGCCATCCACAATTCATCCATGCCTCCAAACCACCGTTCCAGGTCGGCGCGCCCACGCCCGGAAATGATCATCACCGAATTCCCGGAGACCAGAGCGAGATCGGCGAGGACTTTCATCAGTTCCCTGGATGGCGCGGCCTCTTCCGGGCGGTTAAAGTAAGGTGTTAGAGTGCCGTCATAGTCGAGCAGGAACAGGCGTTTGCTGGAACTCCGGTATGCTGCAAGCACCTTTTCCGTTTCAAGGTGCGGAGGCCGTTCCGAGAGAGAATCTCCGCGGCTGCCGGCTGCATTCGACAGTGCTCCAAGGAAACCCGCGCTCCAGGCAAATACGTTATTCCGGTGAACGCGTTCCCGCAGCGCGGCCATTCTGCGGCATCGCTCTTCGACAGGCATCCTTAAGACGCCCGCGACCGTTATCCCGGTCCTTTTTTCGTCGTTGGGATTGACGATGACTGCCTCGCCCATCTCCTCGGCGGCCCCGGCAAACTCGCTCAATATGAGGACACCCTCGCCGTGTATCTGACAGGCTACGTATTCTTTCGACACGAGATTCATTCCGTCGCGAAGCGGGCTTACCCATGCGGCGTCGGCAACCGCGTACAGAGCTACGAGCTCGGCCCGGGATATTCCGCGCCGGATGTATTCGACAGGCGTCCAGTCGGGCGTGGCGAACTGGCCGTTGATCTCGCCGACGAGTTCGTTGACCACATGACGGAGCGCGTCATAGCTGGCAATCTGTTCACGAGAGGGGACCGCGATCTGAAGCAGCACGACTTTGCCGCGCAGCTCGGGCGTTTGATCGAGCAGGCGACGATAAGTCCGAAGCCGCTCCGGGATGCCTTTCGTGTAATCCATCCTGTCGACGGCGAGTAAAAGTTGCCGGCCGCGGTAACGCTGTTTCAGCGCCTGAACTCGTCGCTTACCCTCTGCCCGGCACAACAGCTTTGTGAATTCCTCAGGAGCGATACCGATAGGAAGAGCGTCGAGCTTCACGGTTCGGCCACCAAGGTCAACTTCATCCAGCCGGCTTTCTCTTCCATGCACGCGAAGCAGGCTGCTGCGGAAATGCTGCAGATACGAGTACGTATGAAAGGCGACGAGATCTGCGCCGAGTAATCCATCCAGGAGCTCCGCCCGCTCCGGCAGGATTCGGAAAACTTCTGAGGAAGGAAATGGGATATGCAGGAAGAACCCGATGGCGGCGGTCGGAAGCGCCTCGCGCAGCAGACTCGGGAGCAACATGAGCTGATAATCGTGTACCCATATCTGATCTCCCTCGCGATATTGACCCAGGACTGCATCGCGAAACAGCAGATTGGCGTGCTTGTAAGCCGCCCAGCCATTGGGGTCGAATGTCAGTCGCGAGGGAAAGTGGTGGAATAGCGGCCACAAAGTCTGATTGGCATAACCCTCGTAGAAATGGTGAGCCGTCTCGGCGGGAATTTCCACCGCGATCAAACCGTCTTCAGCCTTCCACCGGTCAATAACAAGTTGTCGCCCGGGATCTCCAATGCGCTCGGAATCGCCCGGCCAGCCAATCCACACACCCCCGCTCTTTGCCAGAATCGGACGCATGGCGCTTGCCAGTCCACCGGAACTCTTTTCGGCGCGCCAACCGGAGGAGGTCAGCCGTAGATTTGCTGGAAGACGATTGGAAACCACCATCAGGCGGCGATTCGGAGAATTCATAAGACCGGGAGAGAATTCGCGATTATCATTCTTTGAAACCTCCCAGTTTGTCAGATTGGCGGTAATGGCAACCGGGCATCGGAGCTGCGACGCATCGAAGAACGCAGAGGACTGGGGACAACTGTCGAGCCGCCTGAGCGCTGGTCAGGGGCCCTGACAATGTCACCGGCGTGGATTATCGGGTTTTTAGTGACTGCTCATCGTCTTCGTCTCCCCATCACGACGTTTCTTGGGAACGGAGTCGGCCCAGCTGCTGACGCCGGACATCATCCCGCTCCGGCCGGCTCTACTCTTTAGATCGAGGATCCGGCGGCAGTCGATACTGCTTCCTGGCGGTCGCGGCAGTTGTGCTCCGTCTACCTGGCCCGACACGGCAGTGTACTGTCCCACTCACCACGTCCGGATCGATGGCATGATTTGCCGCTTGCGTTTAGTCATGCATCGGCCCGACCACGACGAGAACAACGCCCCGAATCAGACAGAGCGGGCGGCATAGTTCTCACTGCTGAGGAATGGTGTGGCGCGAAAGGGCCGGGAGCGCCTTTTTCGTCCGCCTCAATCGCGCCAGAACATCTTTCATAGTAAATTGACTGGCCGATTCCAGATCCTTCAGTTCTTTCCAGTCGATTGGCAAAGCAACAGGTGCTCCGGCACGTGCTCGAACCGCATAGTCGGCGATCGCCGTCGCCGTGTAATCATTCCGGAAATAATCGATGAAGATCCTGCCCGTGCGTTTGGCTTTGCTCATCGTCGCGACATAATCCTCGGGCGCCGCGGCTACCATCTCATCCGCTACTGCCGCGGCAAAACCTTTCACGGTTGCCCAGGAATCCTTGGCCGCCAGGGGAACGGTGACATGCAGGCCTTTCCCTCCCGTGCATTTGAGCGAAGATTCCAGGCCCTTCCCGCGTAAGCGTCGTCGAAGATCCTGTGCGGCGAGTTTCAGCGCTTCAAAGGGGACCTCGGGCGCCGGATCAAGATCGAAGATCATGCGATCGGGAAAATCGATCGCGTCGATCGAGGCGCCCCAGGGATGAAGTTCGACGGCGCCCATTTGAACGACTTCCAGCAATCCTCTTTCGTCCTCGATGTACAGATATTCGTATGTCTTGCCCTTGTTCTGGAATTCAAACGTACGGACATCGGCGCCCAGGCCCTTCCCGGGATTCCTCTGGAAGAAGCACTGCTTATCGACTCCCGACGGGCAGCGCAGAAGGCTGAGCGGATGGCGCACGATCTGCGGCAACATCAACGGCGCGACCTCGGCATAATATTCCGCAAGTTCGCCCTTCGTGATATGACCGGTCTCGGAGATGACGCGGCCGGGATGAGTAATGGTGATTCCGTGAAGAACGAGGGTCTCCGCCTTTGTATCTTTCTTTGCTGTCGCTTTGCTTACTGGCGCCACTGGGGTCTCCTTCCTGACTTGAGACTGCATTCTTGTCTTCCCGCAAACCTTGAAAAGAGGGATGACGAATGCGTCCGTCCGCGGTCCATTCGGTAAACGAAACTTCGCACAGCAGGATTGGCTTCACCCAATGAACCGCTCGCCATTCTCCGGCGCCGAGTCCGACCGTCTCTGCCCGGCTCAGCACGGGATTCACGGCTGAAATCTCCGTCAGACGATCCGCTAGTTCACGGGCGCTCTTCATCGTGAATCCCGTGCCGACCTTCCCCGCGTACTGAAGCACGCCGTTCTTCCGATAGCCGAGGTAGAGCGCGCCCAGTGCGCGATCGCCTTTTCGGGGATCGCTGAATCCGACGATAATGAATTCCTGGCGTAACGAGCATTTGATTTTGAGCCAGCTCTTGCCGCGGCCGGGAAGGTACGGGGCATCGGCCTGCTTTGAAATAATTCCCTCCAGACCCGCTTTGCAAGCCCGTACGAACATCTTTTCGCCCTGGCCCGTCACGTGGGCGCTGTATCGGAGGGTGTCTGATGTTCCGAGAAGCGCTTTGAGCTTTTCCTTGCGCTTTAGCAGGGGCAGTTTCGTCAAATCTTCTCCGTCGAAATAAAGAAGATCGAAGACATAGGCGAGGATCCGTCCGCGATCGCCGCCTTCGCCCAGCGCATTTTGCAGCGATTGGAAGTCCGTTTTTCCGCGGCTGTCGAGAACCACAGCTTCCATGTCCAACACCGCGTCGTCCGAAGCCAGCCCCGAAAGGGACGCCGCCAGGGAGGGAAAGCTTCCGGTCCAATCCTTCCCATTGCGCGTGATCAACCGGACGGCCTGCCCCGCGCGAAACCCGAGAAGGCGGTATCCATCGAATTTCGTCTCGTGGACCCAGTTCTCGCCCTCGGGAACCGCATCGACGAGTGTCGCGAGCTGGACGTGGGGATATCGCGCCATCAGCTCGACAATGGCGCTCGTGGAGGAATGGGTTCGCCCCCGGACCGGTTTCGCGGTAACGCTTAGCGGATTTCGATCACTTTGCAACGCCCAACCTGGCCTCCGCAATCCAGGGCATTCATTCCATACTCCGCACTTCCCTCCTCGCGAGGAAGCCTGCCGGACTCGCGAGCAATTGCCGGGCCAGGAAGAACTGCCGGGATGCATTCTCGGACGAGCTGAACCAACGCACCGTCTCGATCCCGCTGCCGAATTAGCCGGGTGCACTTTCCGAAAAGCGATTGCGGGAAGCCTGCCCAATCCCGCCACACCATCCTGGCAGGATTTTGGAATCTCGTCCGGGCCGCCGCAACGGTTTTTCGGGAAGCTGGTTTACCAGACGCCCTGGCACGGTCGGTTTCGAAGGCCTCAAGTATAAGAAATAATTGGCTTAATACGGTCACAAACAGGTCACAGACCGTTTGTGACTCGTTCTTTCCGTCCGTGACCCGCCAACGCTGTTAGCCTGTGGGTGAAGATTTCGGGCTGATCGGGTTGGGATGCCGTCCGGCGACGTAATCAGGTTCACCCGAATTCTTTCCGCCACGCAGTTCTCGACAAGATCGACACGTCAAGAACTTGTAAACGAGCTTTTTGGATCTGGAATCGGTGGTGTGTCCCGCATCAGAATTGCAGGCGCGTGCCCCGCTCTGAACCGATGCGGGTGAAAAGTTTGTTTCGGGAGAACGAATACTTAACATGCAGCGTCTTTTTATCCGCTCGGTACTCATCTTTACGTCGCTCACTCTGGGCGCCCAGGCCGTTGTTTGGGCTGCGACTACCGGCTCAATCGACGGAACCCTGAAAGATCCGAGCGGCGCGGTCATCCCTGGCGCTACCGTGACCGCCACGAACAAAGCCCAGGGTATTCAGACCAGGGCCGCGACCGACGCAAAGGGAGTCTATACCTTCCCCAGCCTGCCGGTGGGTCGTTACGATCTCAAGGCGGAGGCGCCCGGCTTCAAGACGCAAACTCGCAACGATGTGGCCGTCGATCTTGATGCGGTTGTTCATATCGATCTGGCGCTCGAAATGGCGGAAAAGGTTCAGGAGGTCAATGTCACCGAAGATGC
This sequence comes from Terriglobia bacterium, assembly GCA_963831795.1. Taxonomy (GTDB): domain Bacteria; phylum Acidobacteriota; class Terriglobia; order Bryobacterales; family Bryobacteraceae; genus BOG-234. The sequence continues at coordinate 268,650 of CAWHSB010000008.1, forward strand.
CGTTCAGGTCGAAACAGAGAGCACGCAGGTCGGGCAGGTCGTAAGCAGCCGCCAGATTACAGGGATTGCGCTGAACGGTCGGAGTTATACGGATCTCCTGGCCCTGCAGCCGGGCATCGTCCCCATGTCGACTCAACAGCCGGACTCGGTCGTTATGGCCGGCGCGACGGTCGCGATTAATCCGTCGGGAACGGTCAACCCCGGCAACCAGTCGATCTCCGGCCAGCGTGAAGACGCCAACGGCTTTATGGTGAACGGCGCCGACGTGAAGGAACTCATGAACGGCGGTACGCTGATCGTCCCCAATCTGGATTCTCTGGCGGAGTTTCGGGTGTTAACCAACAATTTCGACGCACAGTACGGGAATTACAGCGGCGGGATCGTCAACGCGGTCACCAAGTCTGGGGGCAACGGTTTTCACGGGACGGCGTTTGAATTTCTGCGCAACACGGATCTGGACGCGCGCAACTTCTATTCGGCCGACCGTGGTTTGTACCGGCAGAATCAGTATGGGGGCACGATCGGCGGCCCAATCCGTAAAAACAAGGTGTTCTTTTTCGCCGACTATCAGGGGACGAAGACCACCCAGGGCATCGATTCCGGCCTGATCGCAGTGCCCACACTGGCTGACCGGACGGGTAACCTTGCGGATCAGGCGAGTGCGCTTTCAGGTCTTGTAAGTGGTCCCTATCTGGCGAGCCAGTTAACGCAGAAACTCGGCTACGGGGTCGTGACCGATGAGCCGTATTATACGCAGGGCTGCACCACTTCCGCCCAATGCGTGTTTCCCAATGCCATAATCCCGCAGCGGGCATGGTCCGCGCCCGCGCAACATCTGCTTCAGTATATTCCCACGCCCAATTCCGGTCCGGGGTCTTTTTCCACAGGCAATGAGGCGCAGATTGTTTCAGACAACAAAGGGGGCGCCCGAATCGACGGCAACACTGATCGCTGGGGAGCCTTTACCGGTTATTACTTTATCGACGATTTCACTCTCAACAATCCGTATCCGACCGGCCAGGGCGGCGCCAGCGTTCCGGGTTTCAACGCTCTCAATTATGGCCGCGGACAACTGTACACGTTTGGCCACACCAAAACATTCGGCTCGACTGCCGTAAACGACCTGCGGCTCAGTGTCATGCGAAGCAATAATACCGTCGGTCAGCCCCAGGGCGGCGTCGGCCCAACTCTGGCATCGCAGGGCTTCCAGACCGGGGTGGGCACTCCCGGAATTGTGCCACTCGCGCCCGACATCGAAGGCATCGAGAATGTGATCTTCAACTCGTTCGTGATGGGCACTCCGATTACGAATCTGCAACAGATAAACACTACTTATGGGTTGAACGATAACTTCTCGAAGGTCCTGGGCAACCATACGTTCAAAACCGGATTTCAGGAAAGTTACGAGCAGGTAAACGTCTACTCGAATCCGACTTACAATGGATCGTTTCTGTTCGCCGGTACCGAAACGGGCCTTGACTTTGCGGACTTCCTGATCGGCGTCGCGAGCAACTATAATCAGGCCGACTCGCAAGCCTTCTATCTCCGCCACAAGTACAGCGGAGCTTACGGGCAGGACAGCTGGCGGATCAGGCCGAACCTGACACTGAATTACGGCGTCCGCTGGGAGCTGATGCAATACTGGTCCGAAAAATACCATCAGGAACCAACGTTTTCACTCGGCCAGCAATCGCAGGTTTTCACGACGGCGCCTTTAGGTCTGGTGTATCCGACCGACAAGGGCGTTCCTCCGACGCTGGTACCGCAGGCAAACAAATTTTCTCCTCGCCTGGGTATCGCCTGGTCGCCCGGCAACTCCACCGGCCTTCTCGGCAAGCTTGTGGGAGGCCCCGGAAACACAAGCATCCGCGCCGGATACGGGATTTATTATTCCGTCATTCAGGGGCAGGTGCTGGGTTTCGATCTTCCGCAACCCCCTTACGGATTGAGCTACACCAGCCCCGGGCCGCCCCTGTTCGCAACGCCGTTCATGACCGCCGCCAACGGTTCGTTTACGGGAAATCCGTTTCCTCTGAATTTTCCGCGATTAGACACGAGCATCTCGAAGCCGGACAATAGCTATGACTTCTCGGTATTCGAACCCATCGCGGGCGCGACTGGCCCCTATCCGCACAACAATTATCCTTACAATGAAAACTACTTCCTGTCCATCGAAAGGCAACTCGGCAAGGACACGGTACTTAACCTTTCCTATGTCGGTTCCCAGGCGCATCACCTGCTGTTAACGTACTCGTTGAATCCCGGTGATCCCGCTCTTTGTCTTTCACTTAACTCTGCCAGCCAGGTCGCCCCGGGGTCGGCGACTTGCGGACCTTTCGGCGAAGATACCCAGTATCAGAGCGCTTCCGGGCAGATCTACAATGGAACACGGGGACCATTCGGTTCGGCGTTCAGCAACGACGGCTTTGAAGGCTCCTTCGGCAATTCATCATATAACTCGCTCCAGATCACGCTCCGTCATTCCAGCCGCCGATTCAACACGCTGGTGGGGTATACGTACAGCAAATCGATCGATCAGGCTTCGAATTTGGGAGAGACGGCGAATCCGTTTGACTACAAGGCGACTCGCGCTATTTCGGCCTGGGATCTGCGGCAAAACCTGGTCGCGAGCTATGAATACCTGCTTCCGACGGAAAAGCTGACGAAGAAAGCGCCGCTGTTTGTTCAAGGCTGGTCCCTTACTGGAGTGACCCGTCTGAGTTCGGGCTTCCCGGTAACCATCAAGAGCAACAACGATAACTCCCTGCAGGGGAGCATCCCGAATGGCGTCAATAATTACAGTCTGGATACCGCGGACTATGATGGCGCGCCCCTTCAACTGAACGGAAATCCCCGCAATGGATTACCTTACTTCAATACCGGGGCTTTTACCATTAACGCGCTGGGAACCCCGGGAAACGCTTCGCGCAGGTCTTTCTATGGGCCGGGCTCGTTCAATACGGATCTGGCGCTTCTGAAGAATTTCAACTTCAGCGAAACCAAATCGGCGCAATTCCGGCTGGAGACGTTCAATGTTTTTAACCACACGCAATTTTTCGGGCCCGCCGCCGTGCAGGGCAATATCGACAGCCCTCTGTTCGGCACGGTAGTGAAGGCGGCCTCGCCGAGGCTGGTCCAGCTGGCATTGAAAATTACCTTCTGATCGATATCGGATGGGAGAGACAACATGAAACGACAGAAAATCGGAACGTGGACTCGCACGGGACTCCTGACGCTTCTGGTGCTGGTCGTGTTTTCCGTAAACCGCTCGTCGGCGCAATCGCCGCCGGCTCGCGGACGCGGTACGGCGCCTGCGTTTCAGGCGGAAGCGACCCTGGCACAGTTGATGAAGGGCATTTTCTTTCCCGCTTCGAATGTCATCTTCGCCGCCCAGGGTCAGAACCCTGCCGATGTGCCCCCGGCTAAAGATCCATCCACGGCGACGGACCCTCTCCAGAATTCCTACGGAAAGTGGGAAGCGGTTGAAGACAGCTCACTCGCGATCGCGGAGGCTGCCAACCTACTGATGATTCCTGGCAGGAAGTGTTCCAACGGCAAGCCGGTTCCTATCGGAAATGCCAATTGGGCGGTGTTCGTTCAGGGCGTGCGGGAAGCGGGAATGAAAGCGTATAAGGCGGCGCAAACGAAAGATCAGGATAAGATCCTTGACGCGGCCGATACTCTGACTACGGCGTGCGGCAATTGCCACGATAAGTATCGGGAAAAGACGACGCCTGCCGACAGATGTATGTAGGGCGAGCAAGAGGGAGTTACGAGGAAGGAAATGATGGCAGGCAGTCTGGGCCGGGTACTTGTCGTTATGGTTTCGCTCGCGGGTGCGGCGAAGGTCGCCTGGGCGCACCATGCGTTCGCAGCCGAATACGATGCAAGTAAGCGAATAACGCTTACCGGTAACGTAGTTGAAGTTGAGTGGATGAACCCTCATGCGCATTTTCAGATCGACGTCAAAAGTGCGAACGGCCGGATTTCGCGATGGGATCTCGAGCTGGCCAGCCCTAATGTGCTTCAGCGGGGAGGCTGGCGAAGGAACTCGCTTAGAGTGGGTGACGTGATTACTGTTGATGGCTATCTGGCTAAGGATGGCGCCCACCTTGCGCATGCGCGGGATATTCGGCTCCCGGACGGTCGGCGGGTATTGGCCGGTTCCGCGCCTGATGGCGCAGGTTCCCAGTAATCGCGTATCAAGCTGATCGCCGGCCGCAAACACTTGCCGAGCCACGACCGGCAGGGAGTGACAGCACCCTGCTAATGGGCTGGCCGTCCCCCGAAGGAAATCTCGAGTCGTGACTTATAGACAAGCTGATCGCCGGCCGAGGTCAGGCCGAATCCCACTCCGACGTTCCAGATAACTTTGGTCCCCATACGAAAATCTCCGCCGGGAAGCACCATGTGAGATTGATTCTGCCACGACTGAAAGGCTGGTAACTCGCCGTAGTCGCCGTAATATTCAACAGTGGGGGTGAATCGCTTTGTTGCCCGATAGCCGACCCGTGCGGCAAGTCCGAAGTCCCATCCTCGACCTGTGTTCGGCCCGTGCAACGCTCTTGCCATTTCAGGATTCACATCGATCTCCGTTCGGCCGAGATGTTTCTCCAGAATGGGCACCAGCTCGATGGTTCTGGAGTCCGGGCTCCAGGCAGCCTTTTCAAAGCCGAACTCTGCGACGAGCCCAACGTCAACCGGCCAGTGCCATCGCGCCGGAATATAGAAATGAGGAACCAGTCTCCATCCCGCGGCCTGAAGGCTCGAACCAGGAAGCTTCGCGTTCAACTGCATGATGCCGAGGGACGCGTAACTCGTAATTCCGCCCGTCAGTTCGTAAGTCAGGTGAAACTGATCCTGGGTCGGCGCTACCGGCCCTTCGAATGTCCGCGTTCCTTCGCCCACATAGTTCATGTGGGTTTCCAGCGTGAACTCGCCCGGCTCAAGTTGCTCATACTCAAGCACGTGAATTTCAAACTGGTCCTGCGCCTGCAACCATCGCGGTCCGGCAAGCAGAACGTAGCATAGTGCCAGACATCGGCAAACGCGGGGCATAACTCCGCGCCACGCCGGCTGTGACGTCATTTTTAACTCTCCTGAAGCTGAAATCTCTGTTTGAAACGGGGAGATTCAGGATCGGGGAGGGCGCTTCATCCGGTTGGGTTCGGGGTCGGAGAGGAAGGTTAGTGGAGTAATGACAGCGGCGGATACCGTCGGCACAAACTCGAAAACGAAATGCTCCGCGACTACGACGGACGCGCAGCACACACAGGAGTCGCAGTCATCGCCGCACGTTGGGTTTGGAACCGCCTGGTTTGGTTTTGCCAAAGTCGGTGAATCGGCGCGATTCGTGGGAACGGGAACGTCGCCCATACAGCCGTAGAGCCCCGCTCCGATGTTCAACAGAACCATCACGGAGATCCAGCGGACTATTTTTAACCACAAACGGGCGGTCATTTCGGGCGAATGGATATCGGCCACCGTAAATTAGCACGGATTTCTACGCCTCGCCTCGTGTATGGCGGTCACATCAGGTCAATTGACCGCAGGTGACCGCTCCGATGATCGATTTGCAACACAGATGCGCGAAGATGAACTGGTATTATGTTGGCGGTTACTTCGATTGTGTAAGGGTAAGTTCATATTCGTGCTCGCCTGTTTGCTGGCCTGGACCAGCACAGATTGCGCGGTGCTGTGCGCGAGCCAGTGCAGTGATGTTTCGACTACCCAGGCCCCCTCGAGTGAGTCCCCCTGCCACCATCATCATCAGAGCGGAGATCGGGGAAAGGGCGGCCCGGCGCCGTGCAATCACAGCGCGGTTCAGACCGGTATTCCCCAGTCCTTCGAGAAAGCCGCTGTTGTCTCCGGCGTACCGGCCATGGAGCTTCCGTCCGCCTTGCCCGTACCGCAATGGCCGGCGTCGATGACTCTTTCACCGCCCCACGATCCTCCGCCGTTACGTGACCCCGGTATCCAGCTTTCTGTCGTTCTGCGAATCTGAAGTTCCGGACTAGCCCCTGGCGTTTGTAACTAACCCGCAGCTGTAACTAACTGCAACGCGCTACGAACCTGTGGCGCCGGGAGGATCATGATCCGTGAAGACGTTGTATCCCCGCGGCCGAAAAGCCGCGCTTAGAGCGACCGTCGTCCTGGCGGCCGGAGTATTTGTCGGTACGAGCCCTGCCCAGGACCAACCGACGGCCGCCCCTCCTCACTCCATGGGAGGAATGAACATGGTCGACATGACTCAGGCCGGTATGTACCTGATGCAGGTGGCGTCGGGAACGTCGACCAATGCCGCCTCCTGGCGCATGCCGATGATCATGACCCACTTCGGCTCCTGGAACACGATGTTCATGGGCGCCGTCTTTATCGTCGAGACGCAACAGTCGGGACCACGTGGCGGTGACAAATTCTATTCGCCGAACTGGTTCATGACTTCAGCCGAACATCGAGTGGGAGCGGGCGGCGCATTCCAGGCCGATCTGATGCTCAGTCTCGAACCGGCCACGATAACCGGCGAGCGTTATCCGCTCTTGTTTCAGACTGGCGAAACCGCTTATGGAAAGCCGATCGTGGATGGCCAGCATCCTCACAACCTGATCATGGGTCTGGGTTTTCATTACGCGCACGAGCTGGGCGAGGACGCGATGCTGGAACTGTACTTCGCCCCGGTCGGAGACCCGGCGCTCGGGCCTGTGGCCTATCCGCACCGCGCCTCCGCCGCGGAACTGCCGGAAGCCCCCATCTCTCATCACTGGCAGGATTCCACCCACATTTCGGACGAGGTTGTGACCGTTGGTTTTCGGTATAAGAAAGCGAAACTGGAAGCAAGCGGCTTTTACGGCTCGGAGCCGGGTGAAAATCGCTGGACCATAGAAACCGGACCTATTAACTCCTGGTCCGCCCGTCTCTGGTTCTATCCCACAAAGAACTGGGCGGCCCAGGTCTCCGCGGGAAGGATTGCCCATCCGGAGGCGCTGGAGCCAGGAGATCAGATCCGGGCGACGGCCTCCGTGCAATACGTCAAGCCGATGTCCGGCGGCAGCTGGGCCACAAGCGCGATATGGGGCCGAAACCACAGCACCGCGACACTGCGAAATCTGAATTCTTATCTTCTGGAGTCCGTGCTGCCGGTGACGCGCGGAAACTTCCTGACCGGACGCGTCGAACTGGTCGATAAGGATGAGCTTTTCGACGGTCACCCCGACATCGAACAAAATCTCGATGCGCAATACGGCAGCACCTTCCGTATCGGCGCTTATACCATCGGCTACACGCGCGATATTAACCTGTTTCGATTCGTCGAAACCGGTATCGGCGTGAACTTCAGCGCTTATTCGCTTCCCGCCGCGATCAAGCCATATTACGGCGATCATCCCGTGGGAGGAAATATCTTTGTCCGCTTCCGGCTCCGGCCGCCCGAGAAATAAAGGAGAGAATCATGAAACGGCTTTATCTGGCTTTGACGCTTACGGCTATGTTGAACGCGGCGTCCCCGCAAACCTTCACGGGAGTTATCACTGATACTCAGTGCGGCTCCATGCACACAATGAAGGGTCACTCGGAAGCGGATTGCGCGAAGATGTGCGTGAAAGGGTCGGCGCAATACGCTCTGTTTGACGGCCAACGCGTTCTGAAGCTCAGCGACCAGAAGACACCGGCGAAGTTCGCCGCTCAAAAGGTCAAGGTGACCGGCGTCTACAACGAGAAATCGGAAACCATCAAGGTCGCGTCGGTCGAACCGCAAGCGCCTGGCCGAGAATAGAAGGAGATGAGGAATCATGCAATCTAAATCGATCCTGTTTTTACTCCCGGTGGCCCTTACAGCCTTCGGCCAAACCGTTAAAGTAGTGCCACTTCCGAATCCATCCGGCGCCAGGAGCCTCCAGGCCCACTGGTCTTCAACGCCCGACGGAGGCGCTTTGTTGAGCTGGCTCGAAAAATCGTCCGGCGACTCCCTCTCGCTCAAATATGCGATCCGCCGCGGCGATAAGTGGTCGGAGCCGCACACGATCGTCGCCAATCGTCAATTCTTCCGACAGCCGGCGGAGTCGCCTTCGGTCATCGCCTTCCCCGGCGGGTCATTACTTGCGGAATGGGTCGAAACCGGCGACGGCGAAGCGGAAAATCTGTTTGTCTCGGCGTCCGCTGATGGAATCAAGTGGACCACGCCCACGCTCGCGCACAAAGACCGCAGTCCCGTCCAGCACGCTCTGGCATCCATGGTGGCCAGCGGCGACAAGGAAGCGTCCGTTGTCTGGCTCGAGGCGTTAAAGGGAGAGGATGCGCCTTCCTCGTTGAAGAGAACCGTTGTTGGCAGCGATGGAAAGGTTGTAAAGGAAGAGACGTTGGACTCCGATGTCTGCACCTGTTGCCCGACCAGCATCGCGAAAACTGCGAAGGGCCTGATTGTCGCCTACAGAGATCACACTCCCCAGGATATTCGTGACATCGGCGTGGTCCGTTTCGAGGGCGGTCACTGGCTGCCGTCCCGGATCCTGAACCCCGATAAGTGGGAGATCAACGCCTGTCCGGTCAATGGCGCGGCGGTAGCAGCCCGTGACAATCGTGTCGCGATCGCGTGGTATACGGAAGCGCAGGACATGCCGCGGACACAACTCATGCTGTCAAACGACAGCGGCGCCACCTTCGGGAAGCCGATCCGCATCAGCACCGGTAACTCCTTCGGCCATACTTCGGTCGCATTGGACGATCAGGGCGGAGCGCTCGTCTCATGGCTCGAGGAGGGCAAAGGCGACGATGGCGTCCGGCTCCTGGTCCGCCGGGTAACCGCCGCCGGTGTGGCCGGCCCTGTTACACAGGTTGCTCAGGGCTCGCGGTCAAGCGTTGGTTACCCGAGATTGCTGCAAATGGGGAAGGAAGCCTGGATCGCCTGGGGGAATTCCGGTGCCTCCAGCATACAAACAGCGCGGCTCACTCAATAAGAACCCGCGCTCTTACGAGGCTAGTCGGACGGTATCGCCGGTCGCACGCAGGAACAGGCCGGCGATCACCTTCCTGAACCAGCGGCTGGCGGCATCGTGCGTGACCCTCTCATGCCAGACCTGATAAACGCAATAGGGAGGGATGTAAACGGGAAGTTCCGCGAGCCTGATCTTGCCCGACCGCGCCAGATACGTTCCGAGTTGCTCGGGAAGAATTGCCATCAGGTCCGTGTTCGTCAGAATCGGGCCCAGGCCAAGGAAGCCCGGAACCTGCAGACCGATCTGACGGCGAATCCCGCTCGATGCCAGCGTGTCCTCTACTACCGAGTGACCCGTTCCGGTTATCGCGATCGCGATATGCGATTCTGCCTCAAACTGATCCAGAGACAGGTTCTTCCCGATACGGGGATGATCGCTTCCAAAAACGCAAACAAACCGGTCCTGAAATAATCTTTGGCCGCAGAAGCCGCTGGCTGTGGGCTGAACGAACCCGATCGCCAGATCCGCGTCGCCCGATTCCAGACGTTCCGACGTGCGGTCGGAAATCCGGGATAAAGTCACCTTCACCGAGGGGGCAATCAACTTCAGCCGCTTCAGCAAAGGAGGGAGAACCGTAAGCTGCGCGAGATCGGTCGAGCAGAGTCTGAAAACTCTGTTGGACCTGGCGGGATCGAAGACCTCCTGGCTTTCGAGCGCCTTACGCATATAAAACTCAGCGCTCCGGAAGACCTCGATGATTTCAGATCCGCGTGGAGTTGGCTCCATGCCGACGGAGGTTCTTACGAACAAGGGGTCGTCGAAGTGCTTCCGAAGCCTGGCCAAAGCCATGCTGACAGTCGATTGACGGATATCGAGGTTAGCCGCAGTCGCCGAAACGCTGCGGCTCGTGTAGAGGTCGCCGATAATTTCGATCAGTTTGAGATCGAGATTCTTTAACGCCGTCACTTGCCGACCAGATGCTCGAGGTCCTTATTATTTTCCTGGCAGATGTATTCCATCAGTTCGCCCTTGAGGACGATGGGATGAGTCGTGAAGGTCCACGGCTTTGTGTATGCGCCCGGATCGTCAACCGTGTGTTCGATCTCGAGGTGCCCGGAGTCGACGCGGCGAATCCGCTCGATCACGTGCAGCTTGTCGGTCGTAGGCAGGCCCGATTCGTCGATCCAGCTCTTGCCGTTGAAGCCGATGGTGTCGATGACGAACGTATCGCCGTCCCATTTGCCGATCGAGTCGCCCAGCCATGACGGATTCGGATCACTTTCGTGGGGACGCCCGTCGGTGAAAATCTGCCGCCAGATGTGCGCGCCGCCCTCATAGACGATCAGCGTGAGTCCTGGCGATTGCATGATCCGGAAAGGATACGGAGTGGTGCTCATTCGCGGCACGCCGGGAGGCAGGCAGCGGGCCTCGGGATCCTCTTTGGAAATATTTGTCTTGTGCTCCATATAGACCTTCTCAGCCCAGGGCTGAAAGGGCGGCATGACTCCGGTAGCCACGAGATCGACGTTCTGACGGATTGCGTTGGGCGCCCAAGCGCCTTGGATGTCAGGCTTGCCCTCGGCGTTTTTCGGCGCCGGCCCGGTGGGAGCTCCGTCGCCGCGTCCCGGGCCTCCCCGGCCTCCGCGTCCTGCTCGCCCGGCACCCTCCGGCGCCTGGGCCAGAAGCGGTCCTGAACATATTGCCGCGATCAGGAAAACCGGAGCGGCGGCACGGAAAACTGCTTTGAACATAAAGAAATTACACCTCTCGCACGGCATTCAGAGGAATGCATGCATTTTCGAATGGGACTAGTCTATACCTGTCCTAATTGAGATGTCAAACAAGGGGGCCGGGGTTACACGCTTCGTATTCTCCCGTGAACCGCGCCCCGGGTTTGACAGGTGAACGGGACGGGTGATAAAGTCGTGGGCTTGCGCATAGCGCATGCATTATGGAATATCCTTTAACCGGCTACCACCACATTACCGCCTGCGCGGCGGGCGCTCAGGAAGACGTCAACTTCTTCACCCAAGCTGTCGGCCTTCGCATGGCGAAACAGACGGTGCTGATGGACGGCAAGATCCCGATCTATCACCTGTACTACTCGAACGCGAACATCGAGCCCGGCTCGGTGATGACGACGTTCCCGTACGGCCGGAAGGGCGGTCGCCCCGGATCGGGTCAGGTTCAGGCGACAAGTTTTACAGTTTCGCGCGGAAGCCTCCCGTTCTGGAAGGATCATCTGAAACGCCACAAGGTGGATCAGGATCCGGTCGCGGAGCGGTTCGGCCAGTCGTTCATCCGTTTCCGCCATCCGTCCGGTTTGAGCTTCGAAGTCATGGAAGAGGACTCCGACAAGCGGCAGGGCTGGACGACCCCGGAGGTTGCTGCGAGCGAGGCGATCCATGGATTCCATGGAGCGGTGCTCTCGGTTCGCGAAGTGGCCGAGACAGAGCGCTTCTTCGCCGAAGCTCTGGGTTTCCGGAAGACGGGTGTCGACGGTCCGTATCACCGATTCGAAACCGGCAAGGGTGGCGCGAACAAGACCATCACGCTGCTGCATGAACCGGACAAGCTTGCCGGCAGCTGGGGCTTCGGCGCCGGCACAGTGCACCACATCGCGCTCTGGGGCGCGGACGATGACGCTCTTGCCCAGCAGAAGGCGATCTACGAAGAGTTGGGCTACACCGATGCATCGGAAATAAAAGACCGGTTTTACTTTCATTCCATGTATTGCCGCAGCCCAGGAGGAATTCTGGTCGAGAGTTGCTGCAACGTTCCCGGCGGCTTCGAGAAAGACGAACCGAAGGAAACGCTCGGCACCGCTCTGCACCTGCCGCCGTGGTTCAAGGACCGCTGGGACGAGATCCGGGCTCAACTCGAGCCGATCACCGTACCGGAAACGGCTACTCTCTCGAAGGCTGCCTAATCGGCAATCGTGATCGTCGGGCCGGGAATGCTTGAAGCTTCCCGCGCCCGCGACACGACCAGCTCGGCGATATCGTAATATCCCTTTGCTCGTTTGTCCTCGGGTCCGAACGTTGCGATCGGCTGGCCCGTGTCGCCGCCGATCCGCACGTGCGGATCGAGAGGCAGGGCGCCGAGGAAGTAGACGTCCATGTCTTTGGCGGTACGGCGGCCGCCGCCCGTGCTGAACACGTCGATCCGTTCGTCGCAGTGCGGGCACTGCAGATAGCTCATGTTCTCGACCATCCCGAGGATCGGAACTTTCACCTGTTCGAACATGTGGACGGCTTTGCGCGCATCCTCAAGCGAGACATCGGAAGGCGTGGTCACCACAATAGCGCCGGTGACCGGAGCCGTCTGGATCAGCGACAACTGTACATCGCCGGTGCCGGGCGGCAGGTCGATGACGAGGTAGTCGAGCTCGCCCCAATCGACGCCGCGCAGGAACTGCTGGATGACGCTGTGCAGCATCGGTCCGCGCCATACCAGCGGCTTGTCGCCGGGACTCAGAAAGCCCATCGACATGAGCTTCACGCCGTAATTCTCGAGCGGCTGAATGCGCTCGCCGATGGCGTGCGGCGTCTGGTTCGTGCCCATCATGAGAGGCACGTTGGGGCCGTAGACGTCGGCATCGAGCAATCCTGTTTTGTGGCCGAGCGTCGCGAGCGAGATGGCGAGATTGACCGCGACGGTGGTCTTGCCGACTCCGCCTTTACCGCTTCCCACGGCAATCAGATTCTTTACCCCCGCGATGGGCAGCTTCGGCGGCGCGGACTGGCCCGCGTGTTGTCCTGGACTCATTTCTTTTATTGTCGCGTTCAGATTGTTTTGGTCTGGCCGCCATCCATGTCGATCAACGAGCCCTGCAGTAACCGGCCGTGCGGACTCAGGATGAACGCCACCATGGCGGCGATATCTTCAGGCTCGCCGATGCGGGCAATCCTCGACTCGCGCATGAAAGCCTCTTCGGTAGTGGTCTTCAGCCGTTGAGCCAGACGGTCCGTGCGGACCGGCCCCGGATTGATCGCATTGACCTGTACGCCCTCGCGGATTCCCACTTCGGACATGGCCTTGGTGAACGCGAGAACGGCGGCGTTGACCGAACCGCCGATCGTGAATTGCCCGCTGGGTGTGCGGCCGCCGACGCCTACGATGTTGACGACCGAGCCGGATTGCTTCTTCAGATGGGGCCATGCGGCGCGCGTCATGCGGACCGCGCCGAAATACTTCAGCGCGAAGCCGTCGATGAAATCGTCGTCGGTGAGCGATTCGAATTCGCCGCGTTTGGTTGCGCCGGCGTTGTTCACGACGATGTCGACCGTGCCGAACTTCGCGACCGCCGCTTCGACCACTTTCGCGGGGGATTCGGGCAACCGGAGATCGAGCGCCACGGTGAGAGCGTTATCGCCGATATCCCAGGCGGTGGCCTTCAATAACTCTTCGTCGCGCGCGCAGAGGACCACGCGCGCGCCGTCCTGCGCCAGTCGGCGCGCAATGGCGTTGCCGATGCCACGGCTGGCGCCGGTCACAATGGCTGTTCGCATTATCGATTCGCAGCTTCGATTCTAACCGGTGTCCCGGAAATCAGCGAATCGGGCGGATTAACGATCAGGTCTTCACGGGCCTTGAGACCGGCCAGAACCTCGAGCGTTTCGCCGAAATCGCGGCCGATGGTGATAGGCACGAGCAACGCTTTGCCGTCGCGAACAACGGCGGCGCGAATGCCTTCGGAGCGGAACAGCACTGTGGTGACGGGAATGGTGAGCGCTTCCGCCGAGGCCCCAACGTACTTCAGGTGGACCGAAACATACGCGCCCGGGAGAAGCTCGCCGGTGGAATTATCCACATCCACTTCGACCAGCAGCGTGCGCGAAGCGAGATCGATCGAGTTGGCATTGCGAACGATTGTTCCCTTAAAGGTGCGGCCCGGGAATTCGTTCAGCGTGAGCGTCGCGGTAGCGCCGTTGCGCGCCGCCTGCTCGTAGTCTTCGGGCACACTGATAAAGACGCGCAGACGGTTGATGGCGGAGATGTGGAACAGTTCCTTGCCGGTGGCGTTGGAACCGGCGTCGATCAGAGCGCCGATATCGGTATTGCGCGCGGTGATGACGCCGTCGAAGGGAGCGTAGACCTTCTCATAGGACTGAAGATCCTCGAGCCTCTTGACGTTGGCGGTGGCGGAATCGACGATGGCCTTCTTCGAGTTCATGTCGCCGACGACGTTATCGGTGTCCTGCCGGGCGACCGCGCCTTTCTTTTCCAGGGTGACCATTCGGTCGGCCGTGATTTTGGCGAGATTGAGATTCGCCTGAGCGGTCTCGACGTCGGCCTTCGCCTGCTGAAGCTGGTGATCCACTTCCGGGGTTTCGATGTCGGCCAGGACCTGACCCGCTTTCACGCGCGTGCCGATATCGGCATACCACTTCTTCAGATATCCGCTGGTGCGGGCATAGATGGGAGCGTCGATCAGCGGCTGCGTGTTACCGGGCAGCACCAGTTCCTGGCTGGCGCTGGCGACTTTGGGATGAGTGACCGAAACGGTAAGGATCGACGCATCATGTGTTTCGACCACGAGCGCCTTTTCCGCGGAGACGCGGGACGAAATGCCTTTGTAGACAAACCAGCCGATCGCTGCCATGGCGACGAGTACCAGAAAAATCAGCCCGAAGCCCAGGCCGCTGCCTTTTTCGAGCTTTGGAAGGGGGTCCGGTTCCATCTCGGGAGGATGTACGCGCTCGTTTTTTTCTTCTACTCTCATTTTCTATTGATGGGCCGGCTGCCAGGATTCGCGAGCTGCCGGTCTCGCTCCGGATTTCTTCATGAGGTTGTGAAGAAGGCTGAATACCGCCGGGACGAACAGCAAAGTCGCCAGCGTGGCGCACAGCAAACCGCCGATTACGGCGCGGCCCAGGGGCGCGTTCTGTTCGCCGCCCTCGCCCATTCCCAGAGCCATCGGCACCATACCTATAATCATCGCAAGCGCCGTCATGATGACGGGACGGAACCGGGTGAACCCGGCTTCGATCGCCGCCTGCAGGGCGTCTCCGTGGTGCTCCAGACGCTCTTTGGCAAACGCGACAACCAGAATACTGTTCGCCGTGGCAACGCCCATGCACATAATCGAACCCATTAATGCCGGAACGCTCAGATGCGTCCGGGTGAGGAACAGGAATAACACGATACCCGTCAAAGCCGCGGGCAAGGCGCTGATGATGATAAATGGATCCAGCCAGGACTGGAAATTGACCACGATCAGCATGTAGACGAGAACGATGGCGACACCGAGGCCAAGCACAAGTCCGATATAAGAAGAGTGCATCGTTTCCAACTGCCCCCGGATGGTGAGGGAAGAACCGCGAGGGAGATTCTTACGGCTGGCGTCCACGATGCGAGTGATGTCGTTGCCGGTAGCGCCCAGATCGCGATTTTCGACCGAGCCGAAAATGTCGATCACGCGGTGAATGTTGTAGTGATTGACCACCGCCGCCTGCTCGCTGCGCGAGATGGTGCTGAGATCGCCGAGGATCTCCTGCTTTGCGCCGCCAGGCGCGGTAATCGGAACGTTCTGCAGATCCTGCAGCGAGTTGATGCGGTATTGCGGAGTCTGGGTAACCACGCTGTAACTTACGCCGTTGCGTGGATTGAGGTAAAAGCTGGGCGTCGTCTGAAAGCTGCCGCTGAGCGAAACCAGCATTCCGCCCGCGATGTCGTTCTGCCTGTAGCCGGCCTGCTCGGCTTTGGTGCGATCGACGGTAATGTTCAGAGTGGGCTGATCGAAAGGCTGCTGGATGCGCAGATCGACGAGGCCAGGCACCTGGCGGATCTGGCTGAGGAGCTGGTCGGCGAAGCGGCGGTTGGCCTGCGTGTCGGCCCCTTCAATCTGTATGTCGATGGGCGCGGGAAGACCGAAATTGAGGATCTGGGTGATCATATCGGCCGGCAGGAAATAGAACATGGTGCCGGGAAACTGGCGGAGCAATTTCGGCCGCAATTCCTGAACCCACTCGGAGGTCCGCCGATGATGGCCTTCCTTGAGCGACACGAGAATATCGGCGTCGGCGGATCCGATCACGCCGCTGGTGTTGTACGTGGTATTGATGCCGCTGTAAGGCAGCCCCATGTTGTCGACGATGCTCTCGAGTTCGGAAGAGGGGATTTCGCGCCGAATGGACTGGTCCACTAGATCGTTCAGGCGGGCCGTCTCTTCGATACGGGTACCGGTTCGCGCGCGCATATGGAGACGGAACTGACCGTTGTCGCTCGCAGGAAAAAAGTCCTGCCCCAGCCACGGGAAGAGCGCGACGGCGGTGAATACGCAGATTCCGAGGAAGACGGGAACGAAGATATAGCGCCGATAGACGAAAGCGGTCAGCAGCAGTTCGTACGCGAGGCGAAGGCGCTCGAAAGCCCGCTCGAAGAGTCGCTGCATCAGCACGAAAGGATTGCGGGTGGGCCGCAGAACGTGATCGTGCGGTTTGAGGAGATACATGGCGAGCGTCGGCACCAGCGTGCGCGAAAGCAGGTAGGACGCAAGCATGGCGAAAACGACCGCTTCGGCCAGAGGCACAAACAGGTAGCGGGCCACACCGCTCAGGAAAAACATCGGGAGGAACACGATGCAGATACAGAGAGTGGCGACGAGGGCGGGAACGGCGATCTGCTGCGCGCCGTCGAGGATCGCCTGGCGCAGTTCCTTGCCCATTTCGAGATTGCGATTCACGTTCTCGATTTCGACCGTGGCGTCGTCGACGAGGATGCCGACGGCGAGCGCGAGACCGCCCAGCGTCATGATGTTGATCGTCTGCCCGATGGCGCTCAGCACGCAGATGGAAACCAGGATCGAGAGCGGAATCGAGACGGCGATGATGACCGTGCTGCGCCAGCTTCCGAGAAAGATCAGGATCATGATGCCCGTGAGGCAGGCGGCGATGAGGGCCTCCCGAACCACCCCGCTGATGGCGGCGCGAACGAAGATGGATTGATCGGCCAGCGGCTCGATCCGGATCGAGGGCGGCATCGTTTTCATGATCTTCGGGAGCGCGTCGCGGACGCCTTTGACGATGCTCAGAGTCGAGGCGTCGCCGTTCTTCAGAATCGAGATCAAAACGCCGCGCTCACCGTTGAGACGGACGATGTTTGTCTGCGGCGAGAATCCATCGGAGACCGTTGCCACATCGCGCACATAGATCGGCGTGTTGTTGGCGGAGAGCTTAATGGGGAGATCGTTCAGCTCGGCGACGGTGAGCGGGCTGGAATTGAGCCGCACATCATATTCGAACTGGCCGATCTTGGCGGTGCCGGCGGGGAGAATGATGTTCTGATTGCCGATCGCGTTGACGACGTCTTCGGGCGAGAGGCCTTTGGCCTGCAACACGGCGGTATTCAGGCTGACATTCACCTGCCGCTGCTTGCCGCCATACGGCGAGGGCATCTCGGCGCCGGGGATAGTGACGAGATCGGGGCGAATGAAGTTCTGGGCGTAATCGTTCAGTTGCGCCTCGGAAAGGGTGTCGCTCGAGATCGCGAGCTGCAGGATGGGCACGGTCGAGGCGCTGTAGAGAAGGATGAACGGCGCTGTTGTGCCGGGCGGCATGCTCTTGAGCTGGCTCTGGGAAATGCTGGTGAGCTGGGCGTTCGCCAGATCGACGCTTGCGCCTGGCTGAAGAAAGGTCTTGATGATGGCGCGGCCGTTGAGCGTGAGCGATTCGGTGTGTTCAATATTGCTGACGACCGTCGTGATGCTGCGCTCGACGCTCGAAGTGATGCGGCCTTCCATTTCCTGAGCGTTCATTCCGGTGTACTGCCAGATGGAGGCGACAACGGGAATGTCGATGTTCGGGAAGACGTCCGTCGGAGTCCGCAGGATGACGATCGGGCTGACCAGAAGGATCAGCAGCGCCAGCACGATGAACGTGTACGGGCGTGCGAGGGCTATTTTTACAATCCACATATAGTGCAGCTAGTGAGTGTGCGGGCTGGCGGGAGCTCTGCGCGCAGAAGTCGGGTTTTGCGAAATCGGACCGACGGAACGCACGAATGGTTTACGAAGCCTTACAGACATCGGACCACTAAGATACGGAAAAAATCAGGCAATAGTTACCCTCTCCATTATATGTTCCTTATGCGGCTGGCGCGAGAGGGATTAGATCGCCGGGATATTCCGGATCGGATTCGTGTTTTGAGGCGTCTTTCGGCGTGACGAGTTCGAGTCCGCGGGCGGCTTCGGGTTCGAATTCGGTACTCGAAAAAACGAACTGTCCGGTGGCTGATGCCGGGGCCGCAGCGGAGGGCTTGTCCTGTGTTTTGTTTTGATTGCGCGGCGCTTCGGCCCTTGCAGCGTCTTTTGCCAGTGCTGCAGCCGCACGACGCTCGGCCTGGAGCGTTTGAAGCTGTTTCAGCGATTTGTCGAGGGTGCGCTGCGAGGCGCTGTTCGTAGAGGCTGAGGTTGGCGAAGGATTTCGAGTCGTCGCGGAAGACGCGTCCAGCCGTGAGAGCGGCATGGACTTGGGGATGTTCGGTCTCGATCTGGCCGGCCGCTTCGAAGTGACCGAGGGCGTACATGGAGTCTTCGATGGAACGGGCGCGGTTCAGACGCCACTGGGTGTCGCAGAAGGTCTGGGCGTATTGCTTTTCGAGCGGCGTTTCAGGCGCGAGGTCCTCGAAGAGTTCTTCGCAGAAGGTATGGTAAGCCTCCATATCTTCGTAGGGCATGACGACAGTACGGCCGGTGAGCCCGTGGCGCGTCGCGTTCAATGCGGATTTGCGTTTGCCTTCCTCCGTGCGCGGGCCGGTGGACTTCGACGGGTGCTGAGTTAGTGGGGCCGGGGACATGTTCTGTGTCTTTTCTCCTGGTTAAGAGATAACAGACGAGATTGAGGCTGCGACCCGTTTTGTCTGTAAGTGGTTGTGTTTATTCGGTGAAAAAAGTGGGATCCGCTGTGACTGAAAAAGGTCTCATCGGCGGGATCGGCGCAATTGTTTGCAGAGTCGCGGCGTCGGCTGCGAACGGGACTTGATCTGATTCCAGTATATGAAGTACCGGGGGGCTTGCCGCAAGACCCGGGTCGTGGCGCATAATTGCCATCCGTAGCCATGACTTACCGAAATGAGAGGCAGGAAACGCGGGCGTGGTTGTTGAGGTATCGGTCGCGCGGGGACTTCGAGCCGATGGGCGCACTCGCCGCGGCGGCCGACGAGTGTGATGGGCCGGCCGGAGTGTGGCGATGACCGATCATGCGGTGGTTCGGCCGCAGCCCTCAAGGCCGCGCGAGCGTCCTCCCTCCGTTGCGCGCTCTCGCTCAATCGATGCAAAGGAGTGCCCCCATGCGTCCACCCCGTTCCCGTCTCCGTCCCGTTCTCCGCCAGTCGGCCCAGTGGTATCCGCTCGCCTGGTTCCTGGTTGGGCCCTGGGCGGTGGCTGCGCTGGAACTGACGACACCGGAACGACGACCGGCCCGGGGGGCATGAGCGCGACCGGCGGCGCCGTTGGCTCGGGCGGTGCCGTCGGCTCGGGGGGCGCTGTCGGCTCGGGCGGTGCTGTCGGCTCCGGCGGCGCTGTCGGCTCCGGCGGCACCGTTGGCTCCGGCGGCGCCGTCGGCTCGGGCGGCGCCGTTGGCTCGGGCGGCGCCGCCGCGACCGGCGGGACCAGTGGAGCTGCCGGCCGCGGCAGCGGCGGCGGTGGTCAATCGACCGCCAGCGGCGGCGCGGCCGGTGGCGGCGTCACGACGGGCAAGGGCGGCACGACGGGCAGCGGTGGTCAGCTGGGCACCGGCGGCGCCGGCGGCCGGGCCACCGGCGGCTCGGCTGGCACGGGCGCCGGCGGCTCCGCGGCCGGAGGCGGCGGCAATCCGGCAGGCAACGTCCCCGCTGGCTACCCAACCCGACGGCTACTAACGTCGGGACGTGCAAGACCGTTCCCACGCAGGCGGTCCCGATGTCGGGCGGCACTCTGCCCGGGCGGCGGCAACGGGCCGGTCTGCATCGAGTGCCTCTTCGGAGGTCCGACGGCCATCAACGCCTTCGCGCCCACCGCGCAGGCCACCTCGGAGGCAGGAAATTATCTGGTGACCGTGACCCTCGGGGGAGCGGCGGCGGGCGACACGTTCGTGAGCGCCGAGTCCAACCGTGGCCTCCTCGGCACGGTGACGACCGCCGCTGGTAAATCGGTCGAGTACGCGTTTGCGGTGGACGTCCGGGCGCGCGAATCCGAGCCGACGGAGTCCAATGTGAACGCGGGTTACCCGGGGCTCGATCTCTACTTCTCCGGAACCAATCCCGAAGTGTCGGCGATCGGCTACGCGGTCGCCACCACGGCAACGCGGCCGACGAACATCTTCATCGCCAGCGACTCGACGGCGTGCGACCAGCCCAGCTCCGCCTACGCGGGCTGGGGCCAGATGCTGCCCGAGTTCTTCGGTCCCGCCGTGGAGATCTCCAACTACGCCGACAGTGGCGAGAGCTCGGCCAGCTTCTACGGGTCGAGCGGGCTGTGGGGGGCGGTCAAGGCCAACTGGAAGGCAGGAGACTGGGTGCTCATCCAGTTCGGCCACAACGACAAGACCGCGACCGACGCCCAGGTCGAGACGAACCTCGAGAAGTACGTCACCGACGCCCAGGCTGCCGGCGTGAACGCGATCGTCATCTCTCCGCCAGCCCGCGTTGGCACCTGGAACGGCAACACGCTGGCGTCTCAGTCGGGCTTGCACGCCGCCTCGGCCAAGGGCGCCGCGGCCGCCAAGAAGGTGCCCTACATCGACCTGACGTCCCTCTCCACCGCCTGGTACAACTCACTCGGATCCAAGGCGGCCGCGCTGAAGTTCCACGCGCTCGGCAGCGATGCGACGCACACCAACCTGGCCGGTGCGACCATGCTCGCCAGCATCGTGGCGAACGCGTTCAAGACCCAGAACCTCGGGCTGGCTCCATACCTGCGACCGTGACGCGAAGTCAGTCGCGCGCCGATCAGCCGCAGACGGGCAGGCGGCGCGACCAGACGTCCGACGTGGTGATCAGACTGGAAACGCAGCAGGCCCACGCGCAAAGCGTGGTCATGCACTGACCATCCGCGACCTCGGGAACGTCCTCGTCCGAGGAACAGAATCCAGCCGCTGGCCGGCACCTTCGCCTCGCACTCGAGCAGAGCCGTGTACTGCGACTTGCAGCTCTGGCCGGCCCCGGCGCTCGCGCCCGCCACGCAATCGTCGTGGCAGCTCGCGTCCTGACAGGAGAGCTCCGCCTGCATCGCGCACGCCGAGGTGCAGGCCTGGTGAGAGCGGATACTGCGCCGCCGCCGCCCCCATGTCCCCCGGCGCTGCCCGCGTGGCCACCGGCGCTGCCCGCGTGGCCACCGGCGCTGCCGCGTGGCCGCCGGCGCTGCCCGCGTGGCCGCCAGCGCCACCCGTGTCTCCGCCGGAGGAGCCGGCGTGGCTGCCCGCCACTCCACCAATTCCCTCGCCCCGCCCGGCCGTACCGCCGCTGCCCGTGGCGCCTCCCGAGCCGCCGCCCGACGTGCCGCCGGTTGACCCCGTCGATGTCATCTTGCCGCCGTCGGTGTCACCCGAGCCGCTCGACGAGCATGCCGGAAAGGCCACGCTCAGCATGAGCGCCAACATGATCGCCGACGAGGTGCGCAGGCTTTGCATCACGATCGCGAACGCTAACGTGCCGCTGCAGGAGCGCCCGCTGACGCCGTCTGCGCGAATGAGCGTTGAGCGTCCGTCCGCCCGATCGATGTCCGCCGACGCCGTTAGCAGAGATCGCGCGAAACGCCTCGTAGTCTGGTCTCCAAGGCATCGTATGAGCTCACCATCGAAGCTGGAGGTGCGCGTCGCGCTTCTGCTGGCAGCGCTCGCCGCGGGGCAAGGCTGCAGCGCCGGCGCGGGCGGCGACGGCGCCGGCGGCTCGTCCTCCGGTGGATCCTCGACGGGCGGTAGCGCCATGGGCGGAACGGCGAGCGGTGGCGATGGCGGAGCGTCCGTCGGAACGGGTGGGACCTCAACCGCCACCGGTGGAGTCACGGGCGCGGCGGGCGATGTCGCCGGCGCCTCGGGCACCGGTGCTGGCGGCGCTGTCGCCGGCGGATCCGGCCAGGCCGGCAGCGCGGCGGGTGGTGTCGGCGGCGCGTCCGGCGGAAGCGGCGGCGCGGCGGGCGGCGAAGCCGGATCGACCGGCACGGCCGGCCGCCCGGGCCTGGGAGGCTCCGGCGGCGCGGTGGGAACTGGCGGGGGCGGCGGGGATTTCCCCCGACCACGGGCAAGGGCGGGGCGGCAGGCGGCGCGAACGGTTGCGAGCTGCCCGCAACCGTCAGCTTCCAGCGAGACGTCCAGCCGTTCCTGATCAAGTCGTGCGGCTCGACGGGCAGCGACGGCTGTCATGTCATCGACGCCGCGTCGACGATGTCGTCCGGCGGCTGGGATCACGCGTACGACTGGATCACCGCCGGCGCCCATGCGTCGTCCTGTCCCGAGAAGCCGACGCCGCTGCGCTTCCAGGTCGTCATCGCGGTCATCGATCAAGCCGACCCGCCCACCTGCTCGAAGTCGCGGCAGATGCCGCCGCCCAACGCCACCGGTGGCGGGCTGCGAGCACCGCTGACGTCGTGCCAGGTCGCGACCCTCCAGGCCTGGCTGGACGAGCCGTTGGTCACGCAGATGCACCGCGCGGACGACAGCTCGCCGACGACGCCCTACCCGATGCCGCCGTTCAACTGACCCTCAGTTGTTGAGCGCGCCCGCGTTAATCCAGGAGGCGACCAGCGCGATGAGCGTGGCCGAAAGCTTGGTTCTTCCTTGGGGCATCGCGCCGCTCGAGATGTTCGTGTAGAGGACCGACTTGGCGGTGTTGCCGGGCGACACGGCGTTGCTTAGCAACGTCTGGTAAGCGTGCGCCTGAGTGTCGAACGAGATTCCCGCCGCGCCCGGTGCGGGGATGTGGCAGCCGCTGCCGGCGCAGCTCGACTTCGATGACGACGGCGCATTCCAAAATCATCGTCTATACCTGCGTGAAGGTGGCCGCTGGGCCACCGGCGGCGCCGCCCGTCCCTTGGTTGCCGGACTGCCCGCCGGACCCGCCGCGCCCCGAGGTACCGCCCGTTCCAGTGGTCCCACCGAGGCCGCCGGCGTTGCCGCCCGACCCGGAGCCGCCTGTCCCGACGCTGCTTCCACCGCTGCCGGTCGAGCCGCCGGAGCCGCGGCCGCCGCTGCCGGTCGTCCCCCCGGTGCCCATCCCTCCCGAGCCGGAACCGCCAGTTCCGCTGCCGCCGGAACCCGAGCCACCGCTGCCGGTCGATCCGCCGGTAGCCGTCCCGCCTGGCCGGTGCCGCCAGTCCCCGTCCCGCCCGAGCCGGTACCCCCGTGCCGATCGTCCCGCCCGTTCCTGTCCCGCCCGAGCCGGAACCGCCGCTGCCGAGCGTTCCGCCCGTCCCGTCCCGCCCGAGCCGGAACCACCGCTGCCGTCGACCGGCATGCCGCCCGTCCCGTCACTCCCGCCGCTCCCGGTCCCCGCGTCGGGCCCGGTCATATCGTCCAGGAACGTGAGCGGGTCGCTCTGCGCGCAGCCGATCAGAAGGAACAGGCACAAACCGACCATCCGGCAGTAGACACGTCGGTCCGCGGTCGAACAGTGTTTCATTGACCGAGTAAGGGCGGCCCGCGCGCGATGCGACCTGACCCCACTTGCGCGGATCCGATCCTTCGCTCGGCCGCGGGTGCCGAACCGGTGCCCTCAGGCCACGGATGATCGGTGAAGGTGGTGTCCTCGATGCGGTAGGCGACCCGGCGCCCATCGCGCTCTATCGTGCAGGCGCCCTCGGCGACGAGCTGCTGGAGGACGGCCTGCACCGTGCGCAGCGGCATGCGCAGGGACTCGGCGGCGGAGTTGGCGCTGGTCGCGCCGAGCAACGCGAGCGAGCGCAGCACTCGATCCGCCACGGGAAGGACGCAGCGCATGTCGCGGACCACGATAGCCTCCCGGAGGACGAGCGCGGATCGAGGCGTCGTCGCGGGTGGCGATAGCGAGATCGACCCCGCCTCGGTGGCGGCCATCGTCTCGCCCTCGTCGCGGCGAATGTCGCCCGCGCTGCCGAGCAGAGCGCGCATACGATGGCAGAGCGTATCGAGCACGGCGCGGTGCCGATAAGGGACGAAGGTGAACCGTAGACGCGCCGGAAGACCACGTCGGCGCGTGTCGCCGGCCTCGCCGGCCAGCGTCAGCGCCGCGATCCCCGTCTCCGTGCGCGCGCCTGACCGGACCGCGTCGTGACCGCAGCATCAGCGCCGGCGGCGCGAGCGCGAGCCCCGGCCTCAGGAAGCGGCGTCCCGGCTGGCCCGGTCGCGCCAGGACGTAAGCGGTCGCGTCTTCGCCCTTGGGATCGCCGGCGTGCGAGATCCCGACGCCGTGCAGACCAAACGGGATCGTCGCCGTCTCGCCTCGGATCCACGCCGCCATCGACCCGGGGATCTCCCGCGCCGACCGGTCAAGGGCCGCGGCCACCCGCCGCCTCTACCGCCAGCGCCGGCCGATCTTCGCCGCACGCAGCGCCGCTTCCGCTGCCGCGTCGAACTTCGACCGGTCCCCGCTCCGCGCCGACTCGAGGAGCTCGCGGAGCGGCCTCTCGGCGCGCGCCGAGGGGAAGTCGAGCGTGTCGCGGGGCGGCCGCGTGCCGCCGGCCAGCAGGCACTCCCCAGCCGATCCAGCCGGACCAGGTCGGCGGCGCCACGCGATCGAGGGCCGCCAGGATGTGAAGCGCCAGGTGCGGGCGGCCGCTGTAGCGGCGGACCCGCGCCAGCGTGATGTTGGCCAGGTACTCGTGATGAGACAGGGCCTCGCTCTGCGCCATGCGCGAGGCGCGGCGACTGAATCGATCGCTTCGTCCAGCGCGCCATTGGACAGCGCCGCCAATGCGCGGATGACGTTGGCGTCAATTACAGTCGCCGCAGCCGATTGCCGGGAGGCCTCGTCGCCGAGGTCCCGGGCAGCGGCGTCGATCCCGCTGATTTCGCCGGACAGGATCCGCTCCCAAAGGCGCGCGGCCGCGACCGCGACGTCCCCGGAGCCGTCTGGATTCCCCGCCGCCGTACCGAGCGACGCGTGCAGGTCGGTCCATTCGGCCAACATCGGGCCATTCAGGGCGGCGAACGCCACTCGCTCCATCACCACGCACGCCTGTGTCACGCCCGCGCGGGCCTCTCGCGCTGAATCGGCGAGTCGGCGAGCGTCGGAGACCGAGGGAACCGAACCTCGAGCGTTGTCGAACGACCAGCGCACCGCCTCGAGCGCCATCCCCCAGGCGCGCTCGCCGGGTGCGACACTTCCCGACAGCTGCGACACCAGCGTGTCCAGGCCTCGCAGATCGCCGTGCTCGGCCGACTGGAAGCTGATTCGCGCAGCAGCTGTTAGTACGCCGTCGACTCCGGCCATGAGTGGCGGGGGGCCAAGCTGTATACTCGCGCAATGAGCGTGGGTCTCCCCCTCGGCCCGCCGCGGACGTCACCATACACCTTCGTCGCATCGATTGCGCGCGGTGGAATGGGGTACGTCGAGCTCTGTTGTCGCCGCGAGGGACGGTTCCTGCGCTGGTGCGGGCGCAAACGGATCCACGAGAGCTTTCGGTCAGATTTCCGGTTCCGCTCGATGTTCATGGACGAGGCGCGGTTGGCCGGCCTTGTGCGGCACCCGAACGTGGTCGGCGTATCCGACGTCGGGGAGGACGACGACGGGCCGTATTTCATCATGGACTACGTGGAAGGCGTGTCGCTGTCGCGCGCCATCCGCCAGACTGTCCGCTCGGGCCACGAGATCCCCATGCAGGTCGCCGTCCGCGTCTGTCGCGAGGTCGCGCTCGGCCTGCACGCCGCCCGCACGAGGTGCGTTCCGAGGACGGCACGGTTCTGCGCCTCGTTCACCGGGACGTCTCGCCCCAGAACGTCCTCATCGGCTTCGACGGAAGCGTCCGCGTCACCGACTTCGGGATCGCCAAGGCGCTCGGCAACGCCAGCCAGACCAACGCCGGCGTCTTGAAGGGGAACATGGGCTACCTCTCGCCGGAGCAGCTGCGGTTCGAGGAGCCGGATCGCCGGTCGGACATCTTTTCGCTCGGCGTGACGCTCTACGAGCTCTTGAGCGGCGCGCGCCTCTATCCGAACACCGACGGGTTCGACGGCACCCGGCGGATCCTGAGCGAGCCACCGCCCGACATCGGAGAGGTGCGCAACGACGTGCCGCCCGAGTTGGTCGAGCTTTTGTTCGAGATGCTGGCCAAAGATCGCCAGGCCCGCCCTGCGACGGCCCTGGAGATCGCCGGCCGTTTGGAGGCCATCCTCGCGCCGCTCATCGCCGAAGAAGGGTCGGTCACCGTCAGCGACTTCATAGACCAGCACTTCGCTCTCGAGCGCCAGCAACATCGCGCGTACCTGGCCGAGCATCTCAAGCGTCTGAACGACGACGCTCGCGCCACCTCACGCACGTCACCATCGATGCCCGCTGCCCGTGGTTCCAAGCGTGCCGAGCCCGACGGTCGGACACGGCAAGCGCCTGCGCTGGCTTTCGCTGGCCGCCGCCGTGGCGGCAGCGGTGTTTCTGATCGAGCGCGGCGGTGTCGGATCGCGAAGCATGCCGCCGTCGGCAGGAACGTCCACTTCGCGAATGGACGTGGCGGCGGTCGTCCCGGCCGCCGCGCCGGGGACGCCGGGGCGGCCTGCGGTCGCCGCCGTGATCGAAAAGCCGGCTGCGACTGATACCGCGATCCCCTCCGCGCAGACGCCAGCGCGATCGAGG
>CAWHSB010000009.1:0-246019 GCA_963831795.1 Terriglobia bacterium
AGTTCGTCCAGAAGATACCGGCGCACCGGCTCCGCATATATGCCTAAGCTCATGCCGCCCGTCTTCCAGCGGCCCGCGGCGTCCCACGCGCGGACGCAGCCGCGCCAAACAACGCTCAAGGCAAAGTACGCCAGTGTGGCCGTGTCGATGCCAATGTCATCCCCGAAATATTCGTTCAGCTCACCGGCAGGGCGAAATCGCTTCGCGGCGCGGACCAGTTCGAGGGCCTTGAAATGGCTGTTGCGGTTCACCATCGTCATGGCATAGTCCTCGCCATCTCTCCTGAACCGCTGTTCGCAGTCATAGCACAGGAGGGGCGTTTTTACTTGCCGGGCGCCCTGGATCGCCACCGTGGGTGTCACGATGACCGGCGGGCCGTGCACGTCCGTCGCGAGCGAATAAAAGGCTTTCCCGAGATAGTGGCTGTTACACAAGTCCGCCTCTTTCAAGCACAACTTGCACGTACCCCGTTCCATGATGTTACTCCGTACTCCGATTCTACGAATTATCCCCATCGCGATCGAAGTTATCCGGATGTCCGGTTCGCGGAGATGATCGTCGCGGCGGGCGCGGTGCCCCGGTTACGGAGGCGAACGCGGTATGTCGCGAGCGCCAAGAATGGGCGCTTCACCTGGAACGGCGTGTTGAAGTGGGGCTGGTTTCCCTGTGCGAGTGGCACAATTGCGGAAACGCCCGATCACGTTGAAGTCGCGGGCACGGTTCATGCACGCGAATCGGAATACCTGCTGACGTCCCGGATATCAGCCGGGCTTCACGCTTGCGAAGGCTGAACGAGACCTCACATCACGCCCTTATTTTGCACAAGACATTTGCAACGGACCAGCCCCTGGGATGGAGAATCGGATCCACGCAAAACGCCGCAAGCTCGGCTGTGACCCCAGGTCCTGGCGCTTTAGTTGCTCCACAACTGTTGGCTCGCCAGGCGCGCGCCTTCCGCGAGTGCGTTGAGCTTTGCCCACGCAATCTGCGGATGAACGCGGAAGCCCATGCCACAATCGGTTCCGGCGATCACATTCTCGCGGCCAACCAGATTGGCGTACCGAATGATGCGATCGGCGACCAGTTCGGGATGCTCGACAACATTGGTGTGGTGCGTGACTACTCCGGGAATCAGGATCTTGCCTTCCGGCAGCTTCACATCCCGCCAAATCTTCCACTCGTGCTCGTGCCGGGGATTGGCGGCCTCCAAAGAATAGGCGCCGGCCGTGATCCGCAGCATCAGATCGACCACGTGGCGCAGAGGGAGATCGTGAGTATGCGGTCCGTGCCAGCTACCCCAGCAAATGTGATAACGCACGCGATCTTCGGGAAGACCATGCAACGCCTGGTTCAATGCATCCACGCGCACCGCGGCAAACTTGCGATAGTCCTCGATACTGGGGTTCGGAACGATCATGTCATAGGTATCGGGCAAAGCGGGATCATCAATTTGAAGGATAAACCCAGCGTCGACGATGGCTTTGTATTCGTACTTCATCGCCTCGGCAAGCGCGAAAATGTACTCTTCGTCCGTTGGATAGTATTCGTTCAGGAAGAAGTGCTCCAGCCAGCCAGGCGCCAAAGCACACATAAATGTTTCTTCAGGCTTAACGCCGGATTCGGCCAGCGCGGTGCGAAACAGTTCCAGATCCTTGCGCACTTCCTCCTGACCGATGTAGTGAATCGGGCCGGAGCACACCGTGCGCTCCGGCCCGGACGCCATGAATGAAAGTTCCTTATAAAACTCCGCGAATTCAAGGCGCTCACCGGTTTGCAACGTCATAAACCCCGGTTCATCGGGTTTCCGTTCCCGGCTACTCAGCCCGCTGAGACGGAGTCCGTAGTAGGCCCTGCCGAATCCGACCTTCCCGAGTTCGCCGTCGCTGATGATGTCAATTCCGGCTTCCGTCTGCTTTCGGAGTACATCGACCATGCCGCTGCGGATTTTCGACCGGGCCGCGTCGAGATCCACTTCCTGGCCCGACATCATGGCCATCGTCACTTCGCGGTACTCGGGCGGCCCGTCCAGTCGGCCGGCATGTGTAGTAAGAATGCGCTTTGTGCTGTGTTTCATCTTCCGTTTCTCCTCTTTTACCCTTCGAACAACCTGAAGCTATCGCATGGTCAGCACAAAACCAAGCCACATTTGCAACCCCGCCCTTTTTCGATTCCCTATCAAACGGATGGCCGCGAGGCGCGATGGCGTGGGAAGCCGAAACGCTGTCAGCGAACCGGTGGCCCCAAATTCCGCCGTCGGGGACTCGAAACAGTCCGCCGCCTGATCGCTTTGACTGCCTCGCAAACTTCAACGATTCGGCCGTTGTCATGTGCTCTGCGCGCCAATCGCGTCCGGCCGCTTCAGAGAAGAAAGATTCGGTGTGCTGCCCGATCGAGCGTCCCCCAAAGTGGACATCTAGCGATACTGTCAGATATCAGGCGGGCTTCAGCGCTTGCAAAGCTTGAACGTGGCCTCACCTCACGTTCTCATTTTGCACAGGATATTTGTTACGGGCCTGCGCAAAACCGAGCTGCGCAAATCCGTATATACTGTGCGGTGAATGAAACGGCTGCTCTGTCTGCAGTGGGTGTTTGCGGCATCGCTCCTCGCCCAGCACAGCTTCACGCAGATTGACATCGAAGACGGCGGACGTCTCTTCCGCGCCAACTGCGCCGTCTGTCATGGGGCCGAAGGCAATCAGGTTCCGGGCATCGATCTCGCCCATGGCAAATTCCGCCGCGCCAAAACCGACGATGACATCGCCGCCATCATCCGGAATGGCATCCCCGGTACCGCAATGCCTCCCACCAACTTCACCGACTCAGTGGCCCTGACTGTCGTCGCTTACCTCCGTACCATGGCGGCCGCCAGCGCGACCACGGTGACAGGCGGCGATCCCATGAGCGGCAAATCCATCTACGACGGCAAAGGAAACTGCGCCACATGCCATCGCATCCGCGGCGTTGGTTCGCGTTCCGGTCCCGACCTCAGCGACATCGGCATCTATCGCCTGCCCGGCGAGATCGAGCGTTCCCTTACCGATCCCGACGCCGAAATCCTCCCGCAGAACCGGCATTTCCGCGGCGTGACGAAGGACGGCTCAACCATTACCGGCGTCCTCCTCAACGAAGACAAGTACGCCGTTCAGATCCTCGATTCGAAGGATCGCCTCATCTCGGTGAAACGCGCCAGCCTGAAGGAATTCGCCTTCACCACGGACAAGTCCCCCATGCCTTCTTATAAAGACAAACTGACGCATCAGGAACTCTCAGACCTCGTCAGCTACCTCGCATCTCTCAAAGGAGTGGGGGTTCCATGAGAACACTCTGTCCGCTCCTTGCACTTGTGGCCCCGCTCCTCAATGCCCAGATCACTTTCGACCGCATTGTCGACGCTAACAAAGAACCGCAGAACTGGCTGACTTATTCCGGAACGCCGCTCAGCCAGCGTCACAGCCTGCTCACACAAATCAATCCCGCCAACGTCAAGAATCTCGAGCTGCAGTGGGTCTTCCAGGCACAGTCGCTCGAAAAATTCGAAGCCACGCCGCTGGTCGTCGACGGCGTCCTCTACACCGTCCAGGCTCCGAATGACGTGGTCGCGATGGACGCTGAAACCGGCCGCATTTTCTGGGTCTCGCCCTATGCGCCTTCGCCCGAAGCCCGCGTGTGCTGCGGGCGCGTCAATCGCGGCCTCGCCATCCTCGGCGACACGCTCTTCATGGGCACCATCGACGGCCATCTGCTCGCGCTCGACGCCAAAACCGGAAAAGCCATCTGGAACGTCACCGTCGCCAAAGCCGAAGCCGGCTACGCGCTGACGCACGCGCCGCTGGTGGTCAAAGACAAAGTGATCGTCGGCACGGCCGGCGGCGAGTACGGGATTCGCGGCTTCCTCGCCGCCTACGATGCCAAAACCGGCAAGGAAGCCTGGCGTTTCAACACCATTCCCGGCCCCGGCGAGCCCGGTCATGAAACCTGGGCGGGCGATTCCTGGATGCACGGCGGCGCTTCGGTCTGGGTCACCGGCTCGTATGATCCGCAGCTGAATCTCACTTACTGGGGCATCGGCAATCCCGGCCCGGACTGGAACAGCGACGATCGCGCCGGCGCCAATCTCTACAGCGATTCCGTCGTGGCGCTCGACGCCGACACCGGCAAGCTGAAATGGTATTTCCAGTTCTCGCCGCACGACGATTTCGACTACGACTCCGTGCAGGTGCCGGTTCTCGCCGACATGGAGTGGAAGGGCAAACAACGGCGGGTGATGCTATGGGCCAATCGCAACGGCTTCTATTACGTGCTCGACCGGACCACCGGCGAGTTCCTGCAGGGCAAGCCATTCGCAAAGGTCACATGGACGACAGGACTCGACGACGGCGGCCACCCTGTTCGCGTCGCCGAAGCCAGGCCTTCGCGCGAAGGTACGCTCGTCTATCCCGGCGTGCAGGGCGCGACCAACTGGTTTTCGCCGTCCTAGAGCCCGCACACCGGGCTCTTCTACATCGATACCTGGGAGAACTACGCATCGGTTTTCAATAAACTCCCGGGCGATTACGTCGAAGGACGCCGCTACACCGGCGGCTCGCCGCGCTCGCCGGTTCCCTCTCTTCGCGCCACGCAGGTGATCAATCGAACTGAAGACGAAGGCTACGGCGTCCTTCGCGCCTTCGATCCCAAAACCGGTGTGCGCAAATGGGAGTTCAAAATGGCCGATGTCACTGGCAGCGGCGTCCTCACCACCGCTTCCGATCTTTTGTTCACCGGCGGCCGCGAAGGATACTTCTGGGCCATCGACGCGCGCACCGGAGCTGAACTCTGGCGCACCAATCTTGGCGGTCCGGCCGATTCCGGGCCTGTGACGTATTCCGTGAACGGACGTCAGTATGTTGCAATATGCGCCGGTAACTCTCTGTTCACGTTCGCACTGCGGCAATAAATGGAACACTGTCCAGCAGAACGACCAATAGCTGTCTGCCTTGCCCTGGCAGCAGCTCGTGGTGTTTCAGAAGCAATATTCAACCAGGACCTGAAGCGTACCAACTGGTTGCGGTGCGTGATAACATTGGGCAGTTTTTCCGGCTGAAAACAGGTAGGCATCTCCGCTGAGCGCCGGCTTCTTTTCTCACATATCTGAACGCCGCGCGGTGACGTATCCGGCGGCAGTTCAGTCGCGCGCAGGAGCACGGCTATACCTTGTAAAGACCTTAGGTTGTCTGATGGGGAGATCGAATATGAAACGAGTATTTCTGAGTCTTGTGGTCGTCACGATTGGAGTTTCGGTTGTGGCCGCGCAAGGTCAGGTCACAGAAATCGACCGTCGAGGGAATCACCAACTTCGCTCAGGTGGAGACGACCGTCGCCTGTGCCGGTGCGGTAACACCAGGCTCGGTCGCCGGGATCAGGAAGATGGGATTCGCATCCATCATCAACCTGCGGCTGGCCAGCGAACAGGGTGCGGACATCGACGCTGAAGCGGCGGCAGCCAGGGCGGCCGGCATCAACTTCGTGCACCTCCCGTTCAATGGCGCCATGCCCGACCCTGCGGTGGCCGACCGATTTCTCAAAATAATCACGGAGCCCGGCAATCAACCGGCATTCATTCATTGCGCCAGCGGAAACCGCGCCGCGGCAATGTGGCTCATCAAACGCGTCCTGATCGACAAGTGGGACAATGATCGCGCGCTGGAGGAAGCCGCGCAGCTTGGCCTGACCAGTTCGGCATTGAAGACTTTCGCACTCGACTACATCCAGAACCACAAGAAGTAAGAGGATGTGACGCCGCAATCCCGCTGACGCTGTAGCTGGTACCGAATCACGAACATTCGGTGCAAAGCTCCGCCCCGACACCCGGACCTATACTGGATACCGCGATGGACCCCCGCCTGGTGCGCCGCATCTTTCTGATCGCAGCGCTGATCCTTCTCACTCTGGGTATCGGAACCCTGGGCTTCCGCGCCATCGAGGGCTATTCACTTTTCGATGGGTTCTATATGACCCTGATCACCATCACCACGGTGGGCTATGAGGAGATTCATCCTTTGAGCCGCGCCGGAAGGATGTTCAATTCCTTCCTGATTTTTTTCGGCGTCAGCGCCATGTTTTTCGCGTTAGGAACGATGACGCAGACCATCATCGAAATGCAGCTGCAGGATCGCTACGGGAGGCGCAGAATCAGGCGGATCATTATGCAGATGAAAGACCATTACATTGTCTGCGGGTTCGGGCGGGTGGGACGCAATGCCGCCTTTGAACTGCAGCGAGCCGGGGTTCCATTCCTCGTCATCGACCGCAACGAACAGCGGGTAGAGCGGGCGAAGCAAGCCGGAATGACAGCGCTGACGGCGGATGCGATGCGCGACGAGACCCTGCGTGAAGCAGGTGTGCTGCGGGCGCGTGGATTTATAGCCGCCCTCGCCACTGATGCCGAGAACGTCTTCGTGATTCTTTCGGCCAGGAACCTGAACCCCCGTCTGACAGTTGTCACACGAGCTTCCGAAGAAGACGCCGAACAAAAGCTGCGGAGGGCGGGAGCGGATACGGTTTTTTCGCCGTACAGCATCGCCGGTCACCGGCTGGCGCAGGCGCTCGTCCGGCCCCACGTGGTGCAACTGATCGATTTCGCCGGCCGGACGATGGGACTCGAAGTGACGATGGAGCAGTTGCGTGTAACAGCGGAGTCAGCAGTTGCCGGGAAGAAACTGAGGGACTTCGCGCGGCGAGAATCAGGTGTCATCATGCTCGCACTCAGCAAGTCGGATGGCAAGATGATTTTCAATCCTGCTGGGGAAACGGAGATTAAAGCCGGGGACGTTCTGATTGTAATGGGCGAACAGCCCGGCCTGCGCGCGCTGGAAAACCTTCTGACGGGGAAGGCTGCGGCTGGCTGAATCGTCCGGCCCGCGCAGAATTCCGCTGATGGTCCCGCTCTGAGGCCCGAGGGACTTTTCCACTCCATCCATCAGCGTCTGTTTTTCCAGATCCGTCAATCCTGAAGCGGGGTGCGTTCGGCTTCGACGGAATCCACACGGACAAATACGCAGCTTCGGAAATCGCCGCTGGGCGTAGAGTACCAGCAGCCAGAAAATAGTTACCCGGTGACCCGCGAAGGTTACCAGCCGTAGAGAAACTTTGAAGCAGAGCCTGGCCGCGGGAAGCCTTTTGGCACTCGTCCCGGACTGGGCCGCGCCGCGCCGATTACTTCTTCAGAAATTCCACGCGCCGGTTCGACGCGCGTCCTTCGGGAGTGTCGTTCGACCCGATGGGCTTCGCCGCGCCGAAACCGTTGACGCTGAGGCGCCCCGCATCGATTCCGAATTGCGAAACCAACACCGAGGACACTGCCTGTGCGCGCCTCTTCGATAGCTCCATATTATGCGCGGCGTCTCCGGCGGAATCCGTGTAGCCATCGATCTCCAGTTTCAAGCTCGGATTTTTTTGCAGTCCCGCTGCGACCTGCTTCAGCACCGCGCCGGATTCGGTCTTCATGCGATCGCTATCGGTATCGAAGTTAATTCCATGGGTGACGTACTTTCCGGACGCATTGATCACGGTAGAAAAATCCGGAGCCGACTCGGCGATTCGCACCGAGCGAACGCCATTCGGGCGATATCCGCCGATGGTGGCTTCTATCGATACGATGGGATTGAAATCCACCTGATTCGCGTCGACTAAACGCTCGCCGTTCAGATAAGCGCGCACGCGCCCTTGTTGCGCCCACAATGCGAACGTTACCGGCTTCGACGTGTCGGTCATGATCATGCCTTCGCCGAGTTGTTCCTTCGCAGTGACGTTCGTCGACGCCGTCATGCCATCCTCTTCGCCACGTACCACAACATGGAGCGCCTCTTCGCCATCTTTGTCGCGGAACGCCCAGGTCGTCTCGCCACCGCCAGTCCAAACCAGTTCAAAGGTGAAATTCGACGGCACGGAGATTTTGGGAGAAGTGAGTTGGACACCGCCGTCGTTGTAGAGTTCGTGGACGGCGCCCCCCATTTTCAGTTCGACCTTGCCGTCCCGAACTTTCCAGTGTGGAGGGGGCTCATCGGGCGCCATATCGCTGAAATCGTCAAAAAAGATGGTATGCTCACCCGGGACGAATTCGATTTTGGCGGACTTCAACTCAGGCTGCGGCGTGTCCTGCGCGAAAGCAGGCACACACAGGAAAACAGTTGCGGCGGCCGCACCAGCGGCAAACCGCATGAACGGTGTAGTTTTGAACAATACTCCTCCAGTGTGTTCAAAATATCACAGCAGAATCATTTCGTTTCTCCGGGCGTTGGCAAAAATCTCGACGGAATCGCCCGCCAGAGTTATTGAGCCGAAGCTGACCCGCGAGACTATACCGGCATCACTGCTGCCCGGCTATAACTCTAATAGAATCAGTTGCTACCCGCATCCCAAAGCTAACGACATTACCCCTTAACGCGGACTCTCTCGACCCGCGATTCTTCGGGTGTCTGCGGGCGGATTATGTCGCGTATGTCATAGCGCGTGGACGCGGACGTCGGGGATTCATGAGCAACGCGCGATCCGGAACCACCGGGAGCGATCATCCAGGCAGCCGCATAAGCCTTCCCCGTTTTGTTCGCGCAGGCAAAGAGAATGGTGATAGTTTATTGGCTTGGCCTGAAATTAACCTCGAAGGAGGCGTGCATGGTGGAGCAGATCAGCCGTAGAGAAACTTTGAAGCGGAGCCTGGCCGCGGC
The DNA here is from genome assembly GCA_963831795.1 of Terriglobia bacterium. Classification (GTDB taxonomy): domain Bacteria; phylum Acidobacteriota; class Terriglobia; order Bryobacterales; family Bryobacteraceae; genus BOG-234. The sequence goes on from CAWHSB010000009.1 coordinate 8,706, forward strand.
AAGTCTTTTGACACTCGTCCCGGACTGGGCCGTCCCCGCGCTCGCGCAGGGCGAGACCGATGTTCCCTTCACCGACTATCCGGCGAACTTCAAAGTGAACGCCGATCCGGCCGCGGTCAACCGGCGCCTCGATATCCGCACCATCGATGGCTACACGACTCCGAACGATCAGTTCTTTTTCATCCAGCACTACAATCGGCCAGAGGTCGATGCGAACTCCTGGCGGCTGAAGTTCACCGGGTTGGTGAACAAGCCAGCTGAGCTTTCACTGGCTGAGATCAAAGCCATGAAATCGACGGACCTCGTGAACGGCTACGAGTGCTCCGGCAACAGCGCTCGCGCTTTCGAAGGGCTTTCCTCCTGCGGACGCTTCACCGGCGTTCCGTTGAGCCGGCTGTTGAAGCAGGTGGGCGTGGACGCCAAAGCCCGGGAGGTCGTGTTTTTCGGCACGGACCGCGGCAAGGAAGATATTGTGTTTCGCCAGCAGACGTATAAGCTCGAACAGCAGTTTGCCCGCAGTACCACGCTGGAAAATGCGATGAAACCCGAGCCATTGCTGGCCTGGGCGTTGAACGGGCAGCCGCTCGACCGCGATCATGGCTTCCCTCTGCGCCTCATCATGCCTGGTTGGTACGGGATTGCCAATGTGAAGTGGCTGTCTGAAATTCATCTGCAGGAAGAGCGCTTTCTGGGCAACTTCCAGGCCCGCTGGTACCGCACGCTCCGCGGCGTCGGCGGCACAGGCGAGGATGCCGATCCCGCTACTCAATGGGTTGAGAACGAAGTCACCCGCATTCGGATTAAGTCCGCGATCTCCCGGGTGCGCAAGACCCCCGCCGGATATCGGGTCTTCGGTTTCGTGCTGAACGACGGCACTCCGCTCAAGTCCGTGGAGTTGAGTGTCGACGGAGGGCCCTGGCAACCGGCCGCGCTGGACAAAGCCAACACACGGTTCTCCTGGAAGCTCTTCACCTTCGACTGGAAAGGAGCCACTCCGGGCGACCACACCCTGGTGTCGCGAGCCACCGACGCCAACGGCATTGTGCAGCCGCCCGCGGCCGAATTGAAGCGGAAGAAGACTTTTCTCGAAGACAACGCCCAGTTCCCGCGCAAAATCACGATCGTCTGAGCGGCTAGTGACGGGCCGGGACCTCACGGAGTCAATTCCTGCGTCTTATGGAAGTGACGACCACGGCCGCCAAAGGGAATGAAGACACTGCACAGCCGGTGTGGGGCCAGGGCTTCCGCTCGGCGCGGAGCTTTACGTCAGCGCCGGTAGGACCGGCGATCTTGTCGCCGGTCAGCCGGTCACCCTGACAACCGCGTCTTCAGGGGCGTGTTTATTGACCCGCGGGGCTGCTAAGATGAACCTGCAATCGCTCTGAAGGAGGCTTTTCATGGCCATCATCATCGTCAACGGAGTCCGGCGTGAGATCCAGGTGCCCAACGACACCCCGCTGCTCTACGTTCCTGCGAAACGATCTCGAGCTGTCCGGACCGCAGTTCGGCTGCGGACTCGCTCAGTGCGGAGCCTGTTCGGTCCTGCTCGACGGCAAGGAAATCCGTTCCTGCATCACGCCCGTCTCGAGCTGCGGCCGGCAAGGAAGTCACCACGCTCGAAGGGCTCCCCGCAAGGTGGGCGCAGCAAAAGGGCCTGTCGAAAGCGGACGCTGAGAAAACGCTCCACCCCGTTCAAGAGGCGTGGATCGAGGAGCAGACGCCTCTGTGCGGCTTCTGCCAGAACGGCATGATGATCAAGGCCACCGAACTGCTGGAGCGCGTTGCCTCGCCGACTGTCGCGGAGATCAAAGAGGCATTCACGACGTCGGGTCCATCGGCGCATCTGTGCCGCTGCGGAAGCTACACCGCCATCATCGATGCGGTCCAGCGCGCTGCCGCGGTAATGGCGAAGGGGAGGTAGGCGATGACCACTGCGAAGGAAAAATCGACAAACATTTTCGGTGCCACCCTGACGCGCCGCGACTTCGTCAAAGCGGGCGGCGCACTGTTCGTCGGCTTCGGCCTTGTCGGCGACCTGACGAAATCCGCCAACGCCGCCGTTTCCAAAAACACGCTCGATGCCACGCTCCCGAGTTCGTGGATCGAGATTCATCCCGACAACACGATCCTGATTCGCACCGGCAAGAGCGATTTCGGCCAGAGCACCACGTTCACCGCTTACCGGCAGATTGTCGCCGAAGAGTTGAGTGCGCCGTTCGAGGCGATCACCACGGTGGTCATGGGCGACACCGATCGCACGCCGGACGGCAGCGGCGCTTTCGATTTTCTCGGCCGCGGAACGCCGAATATCCGCAAAGCAGCGGCCTATACGTATCAGGCCCTGCTCGATCTGGCGTCGAAGCGGCTCGGCGTTCCGAAGAACCAGCTCTCCGTGAAGGACGGCGTCGTTTCCGGCGGCGGCAAGAGCATGTCGTACGGGGATCTGGTGAAGGGGCAGCAGTTGAAGCTCACGATTCCTGTGAGCGGCGACCTGACCAGCATTATGGGATTGACGGTCACCGGCAACCCGCCCATGAAGCCGGTGAGCGAGTACACCGTGATCGGCAAGTCCTTCCGCAACAGCGTCACGGCCTCCAAGGTCACCGCTCGCGAACAATGGGCGACCGACGTCAGGTTGCCCGGCATGCTGCACGCGCGCATGGTGCATCCGAAGACGCTCGGCTCTACGCTCGTGTCCGCGGGCGAACTGGACAAGACGCGTTTTCCGAACGCGCAGGTCGTCGTGAAAGGCAACCTCGTAGGAGTCGTCGCGCCCACCGAGTGGGAAGCCATCCGGGCCGCGCAGCAGGTGGCCGGCGCTACGAAGTGGACAGACTGGAAAGGGTTGCCCGGCAACGCGAACCTGTTCAACTACCTGAGAGAAAAGGCCGACTGGAAAACGACGAAAGTCACGAAGAGCGACAAGTCGAGAGGCGACATCACGCCTGCGCTCGCAGGCGCGTCGAAGAAGCTCACCGCCACATACGAGCTTCCGTTCATGAAGCACGCGCCCATCGGTCCGACCCTGGCCGTGGCCGACGCTCGTCCGGACGGTACGGTGCACATTTACACGCACAACCAAAACCCGCAGGCGCTGCGCGGCGAGATCGCGCTGATGCTCGGCACGTCACCGGATAACGTCGTGGTGCGCACGTTTTCCGGCGCCGGGCACTACGGAAGATCGAACGGCGGAAACGCGGGCGCGGAAGACGAAGCAGTCATCCTGTCGAAAGCCGTTGGCAAACCCGTGCGCGTGCAGTGGATGCGGCCCGAGGACTTCCAGTGGTCCACGCAGTCGCCCGCCGCGTACTCGGATGTCGAGATCGGCCTGGACGCGAACGGCAAGATGATCGCGTATCAGGTCGATCACTACATGCCCGCGATGCAGGACGACCGGCCCATCGGAGCGGTGCTGGCCGGTCTGCCGACGATGCCGGCTCCGAGCGAAAAAGGCGTGTTCGTCGGCTCGACGGTCAACGACCTTTCCGATCCCTGGCTGTATGACGGCGTCGCGACTCTGATGGAGCGCGGTCACGGAACATTTCAGATCGGTCAGAAAGAATCGCCGCTCGCAATCGGAATGCGCGATCACAGCATGCGCACGCCGGGACAGTTTCAGCAGAATTTCCCGCGCGAGCTGGCCGTCAGCGAGGCTGCGGCGCTGGCTGGCGCCGATGCCATTCAGTTCCGCATCGACCATGCCACCGAAGAACGCGCGATCGGCGTGCTCAAGGCGGTCCGCGACGCGTCCGGATGGGAAACGCGCCCGTCGCCGCATGTCGGGGCAATGTCGACCGGCGACACTCCGGTGCGCGGACGCGGCGTTTCGGTGATGTTCCGCTCGGGAACCTATTGGGCGTGCGTGTGCGAGATCTCTGTCACTCCCGGCACGGGCGCAATAAAGGTGGAGAAAGACACCATCGCCGTAGAGCCGGGCATCGTCGTCAACCCGATGCAGTTGAAGCGGCAGGTGGAAGGCGGGACTGTGATGGGGGTCAGCCAGACGCTGCTGGAGGAGGCTACGTTCGACGAGAGCGGGATCACCGCCAGCGATTGGAGCACGTATCCGATCCTCAAGATGGCCGATATTCCGGAGATCAAAGTGGTGCTCCTGAATCGTCCGGAGACAGGCGCTTACGGCGGCGGATCGGAGGCGGCGAATGCGCTCGCCGCGCCCGCTATCGCCGCGGCGCTCTTTGACGCGACCGGGAAGATCGCGCGGCGGCTGCCCCTGAAGCCTGCGTACGTCGAGACCCTTCTCAAGGCCTGAGGGAAGTTTTGTTTCGCGCGTAGACCAGGTACGGATCGCGGCTCTTACGGGCGACGTGTGTACCGTATAGCCGCAAGACGATCGGCAGGGTATTTGTTGAAGCCCGCCGGCAGACCGGTTCACGGTCCGCGTGCGGGGGAGGCAAGCAAACTGGAGCCATTCAAGCCGTATCTGAATGAGACGCCGCAGGCAGCGGTCTGGAACGCTCAGGTACTGCTGCGCGAACTCCGGGGACGTAGCTATAACGGTGGTTACACGATCCTCACCGACTGGTTACGGCCGCAGCGGAAAAGAAGCATTGTCGGTCGCGGTACGGCGATTCGAGACAGCGCCAGGCAAGCAGGCGCAGGTGGGCAGGGGCCATCTGGGATCGCTGACTGAAACGGCGAGCAGCACGCGATGTGGGGCTTCACCATTACGCTGGGATACGGCCGCCGGATCATGGCCGAAGCCGAAATGGATCTCGGACGTCAAAGTCGGATGAAGGATGAATGTAAGCAGAATCAAGATCGTTGACCCGGACCGTGCATGAGCCGATGGTCGCTCAAAAACGCGGAAGAGTGCCAACGGCTGCCGCGAAACCGCTTGTAGATTTTGTAAACGGGCTCTCGCACGCAAGCCGATCGGAACGCGAGCAGGTCTCCTCAAGAGACGCTGGCCATGTTTCCTGTCACCATTCCCGCCGGCTGGCATGCGGTCACCACGCGGGGGACGTTTTCCTCAAGAACTGCACTGAAAGAGAGCCCTGCCGGGTAAGGGCCTCACCGGGCGTAGACGCGAAGTTCTTTCCCGTCGGGGAGTATGACGCGCTCAAGCTTGACGATTTTTTCGCCGTCAGTGTACTGATACCCAATACCTGTTATCACGTCGCCAGGCTTCACCGTGGTTTTGGTCCAGCCGTTGGCCTCCATGCGGTTGATGGCGGGTCCGCCGATCAGCCATTTCTCCCGGCCAGCGTCGGTCTGAACCTCAAGAGTGATCATTGGGTGCGGATTGGCCCACTCGAACTGGATAACCGTCCCTTTTACTGTTACGAGCCGGTCAGATTTGACTGGCCATGAGTGATGCGCGGAAACGGGGATTGCAGCCGCGAGCAGCGCAAGCACCGTAAATGTTGGAAGAAGTAAGCCCTTCATCGTTGCTCATCTCCTGGGAACATTCTAAGCAAATTCGCGGCGGAAGCGAAAAGCCGGTCGAAGCGCGGTACCCCCCGGTCTGCGCGTCGGAAAGTCGGCCTCAAGCCAGAAGGAGGAGGCGCCGAGTGCGTTTCAGCCGCCGACGTGGAGATTTTCCTTTCCCGTGAAGCGACCCGCAATGGCCGTCAACGCTCGGGCCAAAGCTCCCGTACCGTGTCGCGATTCACTGTCGCTTTCCAGCGCTCGTTAAATTCGCGCGCCAGCTCGGGCGCTTCGGACAGCACCGCCGCCAGTCCTAACCGCACGTGGGGTTCGGCTACGCCTTCGTCTCTCTCCAGTCGCGCCGCGACATGATTCCATCGGTCGGTCAGTCCTCCGGAATCCAGAAGAACGACCCGCTCGCCGATGATTCCGAAATTGTTCAGGTGCGCATCGACCGAGAAAAGACCTTTTCTCCACCCAGCCTGGCGCGCTTCGAGAAACCGATTGAGCCATAAGCGTATCGATTCGAAATTTCGGGCTGCCGCCAGTGTTGCCAGCCGTCGATCCAATGTATCCTCCACTCGCTCGGCGGCCTCTCCGACGGTCAACCAGCCCGGCCAGCCGCTCACCAATATTGTCGAAGGGGGAAACGTGATGCGCTCGGGCACGAGGCCCGTTCCCGTGAGATGGGCGCGGGCGAGTTTTTCACCGCGCCGGTCATGATAGTGATGGTTGCGCAGGACCTGCGCTATGTGAGTTGTGAACCAGAGACTCTTCGGCAATACGACCATTGCCGCCTGGGTCACGACTCGCATGACACGGAGAATTCGGGACGGCCTTTTCATCAGGTGGTTGCCCCATTCGAAAGGAAGTGCGTGCGCGCAGCGGCGCAGGAGTTTCCAAAGAATGATCAGAGCGACCACTTCGGTGGGCGGCCTCTCGCGCTTGACGACCCAATGCTTGGACCCGTAAACGACTTTTCCGATCCCTTCCCCCAGCCGTTTCAGGCGATCCTGAGTGAGTTCTTCGGGTGCGTGCTGGAGTGCTCGGACCACTGGCTTATATTCTGCACCGGCCGATTGCCGGATGAAATCATTACGATCGAGAAAAGCGTTCCACATACGGAGTTCATTCCCAGACTCCGGCTCGGCCGGTATTTGCGCCTCGAACGGGCGAGTCGAGCGCGAGCCACATCCCGGAGCAAACGGTGATATGCTTTCCAGCATGATCCGCCGAACGATGAATCTTGCCCTTGCCACCGCCGCGGTGGTCGGTCTGGCAGCCTGGCCTTCCGTGAACGCGCAAACCCGCAAGCCCGCGCCGCCCAAGTCGTTGCGGCTCTATGTTCTGGATTGCGGCAAGATCACGGTGGCGAACGGAGACTCGATGGGGTTCAAGCCGGGTGAACTGGCCACGTCCAATATGGTCACCCCGTGCTTCCTGATCGTCCACCCCCGCGGCACCATGATGTGGGACACCGGCGAGATTCCCGACAGCGCATTCAAGAGCGGCGTCGCGCCGCAGACCGCGGGCGCGTTCACCGTGGATCGTCCGCTGCTGCCCCAGCTCGCCGCCATCGGCTACACGCCGGCGGACATCACTTATCTGGCGCTTTCGCACTATCACGGCGACCACGTGGCCAATGCGAATGCGTTCGCCGGCTCCACCTGGATCGTGCAGAAAGGCGACCGTGATGCTATCTTCGCCGCCCGCGCGACACGGAAAAGAAACTGGGAGGCGTCGGCGACCCGGCCTACTTCACCGATCTGGCCAAAAGCAAAACCCTGCTGCTCAACGGCGAGGATCACGACGTGTTCGGCGACGGCACGGTGGTCATCAAGTTCACGCCCGGCCACACGCCGGGCCACCAGTCGCTGTTCCTGAAACTCGCCAAGACCGGACCGGTGTTGCTGTCGGGCGATCTCTATCACTATCCCGAAGAGATCACGTACAAGCGCATCCCATCCTTCGATTCCGACAAAGAACAGACGGCCAGCAGCCGGGCCATGATCGAGGAGTTCGTCAAGAAGAACAACGCCCAGTTGTGGATCCAGCACGATTACACCGCCGGCATCAAGCGTAAGATCGCGCCGGAATTTTACGAATAGAGGCGAAGCCTGGCAAAAGCCCGATGGTTTTCACAAAGCGGCTTCGAGAAGGTGTGCGTAACGGGTCGATCACCTGCAGCGTTCGAATCTGGAAACGTCCTCATGTCAAGGTGGGCGGCCGCTACCAGACAGAGGGAGGTGAAATCGAGATCGATTCCCTCCAGCAGATCGCGATTCAGGACATCACTCATGCGCTGGCGATTGAGTCAGGTTTTCTGGGTGTGATCGATCTCCTCAAGGTGGCGAAGCATGGTCCCGGCGAGAATGTCTATCTGATCCGCTTTCACTTCATCCCGGCGCGCGCCGGAAGGGCTGGACACAGTTCTACGGACGGACATCGGTAAATCAGACCATGGATCACACAAAGCTGTATCCGATTATTTTTTCATTGGGGCTCCTCGCGCAGGCAGGCCGCGCGCAATCCCTCGAATGGCCGTCTTACAACGGCGATCTCGGCGCAAATCGCTTTTCGTCTCTCAGCGAGATCAACTCGGCGAACGTGAAGAACCTGCTTCGCGCCTGTACTTACGACACGGGCGAAACCACCTCGTTCCAGAGCGGCCTTCTGATGGTGAAGGGAGTGATTTATTTCACGACCAACACCGCAACCTACGCGGTAGATGCGTCGTCGTGTGAGCTGAAGTGGAAGCACAGCCGGCCCGGCGGCAGGGGCGGCCTCGGAGTCAATCGGGGACTAGCGTGGCTGGACGGAAAACTATTTCGGGGTACCGGTGACGCGCATGTCTTCGCACTCGACGCGGCCAGTGGGGAACCTGGATGGGAAGCAACTCTGGGCGATGGCGCTAACGGTGATTCCGTTCCGATGGCGCCGCTCGCCTGGAACGGGATGGTCTTCGCCGGGAACGCCGGCGGCGACAACTTCGCGGTAACCGGCCGGGTTTACGCCCTAAGTGCGTCCGATGGCCACGAACTCTGGCGATTCAACGTAGTGCCCGAATCCGGCCCCGCGCGGGCCACCTGGAAAAACGTCACCGAGCGCAATCCTCCTACCGGCGGAGCGACCTGGACCAGCTACAGTCTCGATACCGATGCGGGCGTGCTTTGGGTCTCGACAGGCAACGTGGCTCCCGATTTTCTGCTGGCCCTGCACCCCGGCGATAATCTCTACACAACTTCCGTGGTAGCGCTCGACGCCAAAACCGGAAGGCTGCTGCGATACGTTCAGCCTGTCAAACGGGATTTCCACGATTGGGACATGACATCTCCACCCGCTCTGATTCGAACCAGCGGCGGACGACTGATCGCAGCCGCGGCCGGTAAGGACGGGTTGCTGTACGGTATCGATCGCTCCGGTATCGCCTCGGGAGGTAAGCCTTCGGATCGGCCACTCAAAATCCTTTACGCGACGCCCGTCACCACGCGCACCAACGTGACAACCCCATTAAACACAGAAACGGAAACACGTTTTTGTCCGGGAACACAAGGCGGCACCGAATGGAACGGCCCGGCATTCGATGCCCGGGCGAATCTGCTGCTTGTCAATTCGGTGGATTGGTGCGCATCAGTGAAGATTGCGGACTCAGCCACGGTGACCGGCAAGCCAGGCGCTTTCTGGGCGGGCTCGGGCGACCCGAAGCATCTGTTTGGCACCATCGATCCAAAGGAAATGTGGGGCGGCTGGCTTACGGCGGTGGATGCGGACACGGGACGGATCCGCTGGAAGTACAAATCACCGACGCCAATGCTCGCCGCCGTTACGCCCACGGCGGGCGGCATCGTGTTCACTGGAGATTTGAACGGTGATGTGCTGGCCCTGGACGTCACCAACGGATCCGTGTTGTGGCGGAACGCCACCGGCGCGGCGTTGGGCGGCGGTGTGATTTCATATCAGACAGACGGACGGCAGCGCATAGCAGTCGCCGCCGGCATGAGCGCGGCGAACTGGCCTCTGCCAAAGGCCACGGCGCGCGTGATGGTGTACGGCCTCCCGTAGCTTCGCTGGAAATACCCGGCATCCCAATCGGCATCAAAGTCGATTCCGCAGCGCGGGACCGCTGGATATCGTTTAATCAAAACAGGATTGAATGCACACCATAGAAGAGATTCCGACACAAGAGCCCTCCTTCGTCCCCGACATGAGTTGGACCAGAAGTCTGCCGCGCGCAAAGCTGCTGGACTGCATCACTGTGGCAAATGAGGTATTTACGCAGGCGGACCGCAAGCTGAGCCATGTCGAAAGAATGGGCCTGGAGAGGGAAAAGATCCGCGTGGCAGCCTTCATGCCCCGCCTGCCGGATTGCCCCGTCGATCGAGGCGCCCGCCGTTATGCCAGTTATATGGGCAAGAAATTCCAGCAACATGGCCTGGACTTCAGGGTAGAGGAGACGCATAGCGCAGAACTCCTCGAATTGGCGCTGATGGGCGCCCAGGTTAACGAGAAAATCCACGGGACGTTTGTCTTCTTCCCTACGCCATTCGGAAAGTCTGAGGATTACTTTCTGAGGCGTGTGCGGCCCGAAAAAGACATCGAAGGGTTAACCGTCGAAAACACGGGCCGCATGGCGCTCAATATCAAGACGGTGGACGAGGAAGAGAAGTACGAAGGCGTCGTGCCTTGCACCGCGCGCGCTATTCTGACACTGCTGCACCGGCACGATTCGATCAAGAAGATGTTCCCGCAAAACGGGCTGCAAACGGGACCGACGGCGGTTATCTTCAACAGTTCGAGTCGCATCGGAATTCCCCTGCAAAGCATGCTCATGCGCATTGGGGCCACGGCCGTAATTGTGCATCCGCAGACGCGCCCCGACGATAAACAACACTTCCTGGAAACCGCGGATATCGTCGTGACCGCATTTCCGGCGCGTTGCGAGCAGGACCTGGTCCGCGACATCAAACGAGGCGCGGTCGTGATCGACTGCTCGACAGAGGGCGATCTGCATCCGGACGTGGCCGAAAAGGCCGCTTTGCTCTCGACGCACGACAATCACCTGGGACAAATCACTACGGCGCTGGCGCTGTACAACACCGCGCTGTGCGCTTTGTGGCAGCGCGGAATGAACAGATAGATAGTGCGGCCATTGATTCTGAGCGAATGAACGCCATACGCGGCCGAAGCCACGCAGGCCCTTCAGGGCTCATCATGAAATAATAATTTGCTGCCGCGCTCGTAAAAGGGAGTGTTCCATGGCCCGCAGCGGGCCGCCAGAGCGGATGAAGACACCCTGCCGGTGGGGGGCCAGCGCTTCGGCGCTGCCGCCGAGCTTCCGCTCGGCGCGGAGCGTTACGTCAGTGCGGGTAGCGCCGGCGATCTCTTGTCGCCGGCGATCAAGTCCGAAGAATGAGCAAAGCTCCTGGAAAGCGATGGCCGAATGTAACAAACATTTCGCGCCGAAAACGATTTGGCCAAAAAGATGGAAGATAGAGGCAAGGAGACGTTATGCCATTGTTGCTTGCAAAACACTGGTGGTCGCCGGTCTTGCGCGGCCTGGTCGCAATTGTCGTGGGCATCATCGCCCTCGCACTTCCCGGGATCACCTTGGGTGTTCTCGTCATTCTCTTCGGAGCCTATTCTCTGATTGACGGAATTGCCGCCCTGGTGGCCGCATATCGGTCTTCGAGATTGGGCGAGCGTTGGGGCGTGCTCCTGTTCGAAGGCGTGGCGGGAATGATAGCGGGAGTTGTCACGTTCTCATGGCCCGCAATTACCGGCCTCGTCCTCATCTACCTGATCGGCTCGTGGGCTCTGCTGACTGGCGTTCTCGAGGTGGTGGCCGCAGTCAGACTGCGCAAGCACATTGCCGGGGAGTGGTTGCTGGCCTTAAGCGGCATCGCCTCGGTCCTGTTCGGAATCCTCGTGATGACCGTGCCGCTTGCGGGCGCATTGGCCATTGCGCTGTGGGTCGGAATCTACTCCCTCGTGTTCGGCGTTATCCTGATCGGCTTCGGAATGCGGCTCAGGGCATGGTCGCAACGCCCTGGAATCGCCGGGTCGATGGCGGCTACCGCTCGTTGAGGGTGGCACGCCGGGCCTCGTCTTTCTTCTTTTGAATACGGCTAAGGCCCCGCGACCTGAACGCCTGTTCTTGCTATGAGTTGCCGCTGAGAGCGCCAGCCGAAGCCCTGAAATCCAATCGTCATCGAGAAAAAACAAAGTCCTGGCTTCGTTGTAAGGAATCAGGTTCAAAGATGAAAGGATTTTAAGGTTAACAGGGGCCAGCGGGGACTCGCTGGAAAACGCGTAGATACGAGAAACGAAAGGAATGGCTCAGTTATGCCAATAAAAGATAAGCAGGAACTCTTCGTCTGGATGCTTAGCGACCTCCGCCACGGCGCGGAACGCTCGAACAAAATCTACGAGCAAATCGCCGGAATCGCGCAGGATCCCGACATCAAGGAAGCCCTTGACGCGCGGGCCTTCATCTCCGAAAAGATCCAGAAAACGCTGGACGAGTGTTTCAGGATCATCGGCAAGAAACCAGTGGACACCAAAGGGCGGCTCCACGAAGTGTTTGCGGAGGATTTTCGCAACGAGTTGGCCGAGATTGACTCCAAAGAGGGACGCCGTCTCTTTATCCTGGCCAAGATGAATCGCCTCACGCATCTGCGAATCGCGGAGTACGAGGTTCTCATAGCATTGGCCGACTTTACCGGACACTATGCCGTGGGCGTCTTGCTGGAAAGCTGCCTTGCGGACAAAATGGTGCTTGTGGAAAGGACGCGCCAGCTGCTCCGTCATCGAATCGAACAGCGGATGGCCGCATAATCGTCAACGGCGATCGGGCCGGAGACGTCCGGCCCGTGCCTGAACCCTCAACCTTCGGTATCCGCTACCGGCCCAGCCCTCCCGGACCCCGGAAAAACCGGCCGAGCGAAACAGCGGAAGAACATATCCCTCCGGCGTGACGTGAGGTTATCCCCTCTTGGCGAAGCTGGATCAGTTCAGTTCCGTTACAAATCGTGTTGCGCCAGCTGATTACGGTGTACGATGATAGTCAATTCCGATTCGCGGGAGACAAACTCCGCGATTCGGAGAATGTTGAATTTGCACTGATGCGGCCTCGGAGGGCACTTACGTGTCAATGGCGAAGTTCGCTTCATGGATGATTCTGGGCGGCGCGTTGGCGAGCGGCGGCGCACTCTACCCTCAGACACAGATGCATTCGTCGGTCCCCGGGGGTACAGTCCAGTTAATCGGAAACGATGCGGCTGTCCTTGAGTCCGGCGAAACAAGGAAAGACCTCCCCTGCACAGTGACTCCCGTCAAACCGTTGATCGGTTTTGATCTGCGGTTTCATTCCGGTTACGATATCGCCATACCGCTGCGCGAACTGGCGGGTGACGGCGACGTTCTTACCGTCATCTTCAGGGTTACTTCGGCCGCCTCGAAAGACGCTCCCGTCTATTTTTCCCAGCGATACGGCGTCCCCAATATCGACGAGGACGCCGCCGGCGACGCGTATCTGGGCGGCGGTTTCGACGTGGGAGAGGGCGATTACCACGTCGACTGGATGATGCGGGACCGGCTCGAACGGATTTGTTCGTCGAGTTGGGACATCACCGCGGCGCTTTCCCTGAAAGACCAGAAGATGAAGCTGGCGATCGCGCCGACCAGCATCGAAACGTCGGATTCGGAATTCTTCAAAGCGGAGCCCATCGTCAGCCGGGCGAACGTGTCTAATGCCTCGCTTAAGGTCAAGGTGCTGTTGAACTTCGCGCCACAGGTGGGGTACGCCTCGAGCATGACTCCGGTTGACACCAGTGCGCTGGTGTCGATTCTGCGCAACATCTCGCGGGAGCCAAGAATTTGCAAGTTTTCAATAGTCGCGTTCAATTTGAATGAACAGCGAATCGTTTACCGGCAGGACGACGCCGACCAGATCGATTTTCCCAAACTGGGGAGCGCGCTGGCATCCCTGAAACTGGGCGTGATCGACTACAGGAAACTCGCCGATCCGCACAGCGAGGCCGCTTTCCTGACGAATCTGATCGTAAGCGAACTCGCCAAAAACGATGCCGACGCCGTGATCTTTGCCGGCCCGAAAGTCTCGCTGGACGAGAATATTCCGGTGGACACTCTCAAGGATCTGTCGAGCGTTTCCTCCCCTGTCTTTTACATGAACTACAATCTTTCGCCGCAGCAGAACCCCTGGCGCGACCCCATCGGGAATGTGGTCAAGCGGCTTCGCGGGTCCGAATACACCATCACCCGCCCCCGCGATCTCTGGACGTCCTGGACGGATATCATGTCTCGCGTAGTAAAGTTGAAACTCGTTACGGTCGAGGCTACGTCCTCTCAACAGAGATGAAATACGGCATTGGTGGCGCGCTTGCTGTCCCGGTCTTCGCGGTTACTCTGCTGACCGCCTGGTCCGATCACGCCGTTGCGCAGCGTTTCACCAATCCCGACATCCTGGCCCCCGAATTTCCCACGCCCGACGCGGTCGTCGATCAGATGTTGACGATGGCCCAGGTACAACCCGGCGAACTGGTCTACGACCTTGGATGCGGCGACGGACGAATTGTGATTGCCGCTGCGCACAAGTTCAAGGCTCGGGCGGTCGGGATTGAAATCCGCCGGGACATTTACGATGTCACGCAGGCAAAAGTAAAAGCGCTCGGCCTCGGTGATCAGGTGCAGATCGTGAACGGAAATGCGCTGCGCTACGATCTGAGCCCGGCGGACGTCGTCACGCTGTATCTTTTGACCAGCTCGAACGAGCGCCTGAAACCCGTGCTGCTGAAGTACCTCAAGCCTTCGGCCCGGGTAGTGTCTCATGACTTCGAGATTCGCGGATGGAAGCCGGCGAGCGTCAATCGCATGTTTGTGGACGGCCGGCAGCACACCATTTATCTCTACCGCATGAGCGACACCCGGACCGGCGGCCGAAACTAACCGGCTGCTGAAAAGCGCCAGGTCGCAACCGCTTGCTGACGCGCTCGGCGCATTTCACCACCCTGCCAGTGCGGGAACAGGTGCCGGCGTCTTCGACGGTTCGAGGCGATTACTTCCCGAAGCGCTTCTCGACTTCCTTCCAGTTCACGACGCTCCACCACGCGCCGATGTAGTCGGGCCGGCGGTTTTGATACTTCAGGTAATAGGCGTGTTCCCAGACGTCGAGACCCATCACCGGGACTTTGCCTTCCATGAGCGGGCTGTCCTGGTTGGCCGTCGAGGTGATTTCGAGCTTCCCGCCGGTATTTAAAAGCCAGGCCCAGCCCGAACCGAACCGGGTGGTCGCCGCGGCATTGAACTTTTCTTTGAACTGATCGAAACTACCGAAGGCGCTGCCGATCGCCTGAGCGAGCGCGCCCGATGGCTCGGCCGCGCCGGCGGGAGCCGCCATGATCGTCCAGAACATCGAGTGATTGGCGTGGCCGCCGCCGTTGTTGCGCACGGCGGTGCGGATATTCTCCGGCACGACCGCGCAATTGTTGGCGAGCAGCTCTTCGAGCGATTTCCCGGCCAGATCGGGCGCGGACTCCAGCGCTTTATTCAGATTCGTGACGTACGCGTTGTGGTGTTTGCCATGGTGGATTTCCATGGTCGTCTTGTCGATGTAAGGCTCCAGGGCATCGGGAGCGTAGGGCAGCGGCGGAAGCGTAAAAGCCATGTTTTCTCCTTGAAAACGATTATGAGGTGAACGGGGGGAACGCCAAACTAGATGCTACCCTCTTTCGAAGGCGTCCGCGAGATGGAACATTTTTCGCTCGTGGAAATGATTACAAAGAATCTGAAGACCTACCGGCAACCCGTCGCGGGTCAGCCCGCACGGCACGCTCATACAGGGAATGCCTGCCAAGCTTCCCGTAATTGTATAAATATCCGAAAGGTACATTGCGAGCGGGTCGTTCACTTTTTCTCCGATACGGAATGCGGGAAACGGCGAAACCGGTGCGACGATCGCATCCACCGATTGAAATGCATTTGTAAAATCCCTCGTAATCAGGGCGCGAACCTTTTGCGCTTTGAGGTAATAAGCGTCGTAATAACCCTGGCTCAGCACATAAGTGCCGAGCATGATGCGCCGCTTCACCTCGGCCCCGAAAGCTTCGCCGCGCGTATTCCGGTACATATCGCTTAGCGTGCCGGAACTGGACGACCGGAACGTGTACCGAACGCCGTCGTAGCGCGCGAGATTGGAACTCGCCTCCGCCGTGCAGATGACGTAATACGTTGCGATCGCGTATTCGGTGGCAGGCAAGCTGATCTCCCGCACGTCGCATCCGAGTCCGCGCAGGCGGTCGGCGGCCCTCTCGATCAACGCCGCCGTTTCCCCGGTGGCATGCTTCATATATTCGACCGGCATGCCCAGCTTCATGCCGCGCACGTCCCCATCCAGATGCGCCGCATAGTTCGGGACGGGCGCGTCGGCCGAGGTGGAATCGAGCGGATCGCGCCCTGCCATGACTTCGAGCAAAATGGCGGAGTCGCGCACGTTCCTGGCAAAGGGGCCGATGTGATCGAGGGAACTCGCAAACGCCACGAGTCCGTAACGCGAAACCCGCCCGTAAGTCGGCGTCACCCCGACCACTCCGCAAAACGAAGCCGGCTGGCGGATCGACCCTCCTGTATCCGAACCTATGGAAACGACAGCCGTATTCTGTGCCACCACCGCTGCGGACCCGCCGCTCGATCCGCCGGAAACCCGATCGAGGGCTACCGGGTTGCGCACCGGCCCGAACGCGCTGTTCTCATTCGACGAACCCATGGCGAACTCGTCGCAGTTCGTTTTTCCGAGGATGAGTCCGCCCGCCGCCTCGATCCGTTCGACGGCTGTCGCGTCATACGGCGGGACGTAATGCTCGAGCATTCGCGATGCGCACGTCGTGCGGAGGCCTTTGGTGAGGATTACGTCTTTCACGGCGACCGGCACGCCCGCAAGCGGCCCCGGATCCTCGCCGGCTGCGATTTTGGCGTCAACCCGCTCCGCTGCTCCGAGCGCGCGCTCCGAGGAAAACAAAAGATAAGCGTTCGTCTTCGGGTTTTCCCGTTCGGCATGGACCAGAGCCTCCCGGGCGATTTCGACCGCGCTGAATTCCTTGCCGAGGAGGCCCTTCCTGATTGACGCGACCGTGTGCGGCGTCACCGCTCGATCACCCTGGGCACTTTGAAATAGCCGCTGCCGGTGACGGGGGCGTTTGCGAGGGCCAACGCTTCGCCCAATGGAGCGCGTTCGACATCGGGCCGCAAAGTGGCCGTTTCTTCAGCCTCATACAGCACCTGCGACATCGGCGCCACGTCGCCGGTATCGATTCCGGCCAATTGATCCATGTGGTCGAGAATGGTGCTGAGATCGTGAGCCATTCCCGCAATTTCGGTGTCGCTGAGGTTGAGATTCGCGAGTTTCGCAACGTATCGGACTTCAGCTTCGGTGAGCTTCAAAACTTCCTATCCTTATTGTATGTGCTATTCAGCACGAAAGCGAATCAGGCGATCTCGCGACTGCGTGCAGCTTTGTACATCCGGCGCAGGCCGGGATCGGCAATCGCTTCCGCTTCGTCGGTAACTGCGCCGAGTACCGTGGCTGCGTCTTCGCGCTTCGGCCCGACGCGCGGAGGCATTACTCGAAGTTCCACGTCCTTGACAATCTCCGGCCCGATTGCCTTTTCGAGATTGGCCAGGATCTGATACCGCAAGCTCCAGAGATTCCTCCGCCACAATTCGTCGTCGACTTCAACTACCAGGGTCGTCCGGACCAGCTTCAGAGCCCGGGTCCGTAACGCGACTCTTTTACCCACCGCGCGCTTCCACGCGGCGCAAGCAATTCGTTCCTGATCGATTACGTCCGAAACACCTTCCCAACGCGCCATGATCCGGCTGGCCTGATCCATCGTGTTCTCGCTCAAGAGACGGTATCGATCATAGCAGGGTGCGACGAGGGTTGTACCGGCTGCCGCAGGCTGGCGAAAAGTGTGTCAAAATTACGAATGCAGGGGCAGATACACCATTTCAAAGCCCGCTCGGCAATTCATAGTCAACCCTTTTACTATCGGTAACTTCCCCAGCCGTTTCATCGCCTCTTACACCGGAAGTAGTGTTTTCCGGTGGATGCGACTGATATAGCAACCAGTTGCTCTGATAAAATCTGGAAGGTTGTAAATTGACAGGTCGTAATCTGATAGGTCGTAAATTGATGAAGATGAGATTCCTCGCAGTTGCTTGCCTGGCGATCGTGCCGCTTGTGTCGGTAGTGTGGTCCCAGACCCCCGGCTCCGGAAAGTCTTCCGCCAGCACCACTTCGACAGCCGCCGCGCCCGCCATGACAGCCGCGACGGAACGCGCGGCGCTCAACCAGTACTGCGTCACCTGCCACAACGAGAAATTGAAGAAGACCGGGTTCAGAGCGGCTCAGGTCCTCACTCTCGATACCATCGACACGGCGAACGTGGAACAAAACGCGGAAACCTGGGAGAAGGTGGTTCATAAGACGCGCGCGGGAATGATGCCCCCGTCGGGCATGCCGCGGCCGGAGCCTGCGAAATTCGAGGCCATGATCGGCTACCTCGAAAATGAACTGGATAAGCACGCTGTAGCGAACATTCCCCCTCCGGGCCTGCACCGCCTGAACCGCACAGAGTACAAGAACGCGATTCGCGATCTTCTGGATGTCGACATCGATCCGGCAAAGTATCTTCCTACGGACGATTCGAGCCGTGGATTCGACAATGTCGCGGCGGCGCTCTCGATTTCGCCCGCGCTTCTCGAAGGTTATACCGCGGCGGCGGGAAAAATCAGCCGAATCGCCCTCGGACAGGTTTCCGCCCCTGGCCTCACCACTTATCGGGTTCCCTCCGACACCTCGCAGGATTATCACATTGACGGTCTGCCTTTCGGTACGCGCGGCGGTTTGGTTGCGAAACACCTGTTTCCGGCCGAGGGCGACTACGTTTTCAAAGTTTTCCCGATCAACAAAGGCCTGATGGACAATAACTCGGCCTTCGGCGACATTCCGGGAGAAAAACTGGAACTGCTGGTCGATGGCGTCAGAGTCAAACTTTACGACTGGGATAAAGAAGTTGCGCGCGGCGCCGCCATCCACAACGGCACGGCCGATGTTCACGTGCATGTTACCGCCGGTCCGCATACGGTTGGAGTAACCTTCCTCGCAACGCAGCTGGCCCCCGGCAACGATCTGGATCAGCACTTCCTGAGAGACACGCTGGAAACGGGCGGTCTTCCCGGATTTCGCTTCTATCCGCACGTAGGCAAGCTCGATATCATCGGCCCCTATAAGGCCGAGGGCGCCGCCAATTCGCCCAGCAGGGAGAAGATTTTCATTTGCCATCCGGCGAACGCGGGCGAAGAAACCGGGTGCGCGAAAAAGATTATCGACAAAATCGCGCGGGCTGCCTACCGCAGGCCGATAACAGCGCAGGATACCGAGACTCTGATGAGTTTCTATCAGAGCGGCCGAAATCAGGGCTCTTTCGATCAAGGCATCCAGAATGCGTTGCAGCGCGTTCTCGCCGATCCCGAATTCGTCTTCCGCAAGGAGACGCAGCCGGAGAATATGAAGGCGGGTCAGAAATACCGGATTACCGATCTTGAACTGGCATCGCGGCTCTCATTCTTCCTCTGGAGCAGCATTCCGGACGATGAACTGATTACGGTCGCCGGCCAGAACAAGCTTCATGAGCCGGCCGTTCTGAGCAAAGAGGTTCGCCGGATGCTCGCCGATCCGAAGGCCGACGCGCTGGTCGGCAACTTCGCCTCCCAGTGGCTCGTGTTGCGTTCGCTGCAACCCATGGAGCCGCCCGCGGCGCTGTATCCGGACTTCGACGACAACCTCCGGGCGGCCATGCTGAAGGAGATGAATCTCTTCGTCGGCAGCATCGTACATGAGGACCGCAGCGTAATCGACCTGCTGAATGCCAACTACACGTTTGTCAACGAACGCCTGGCAAAGCACTACGGTATCCCGAATGTCTACGGCAGCAACTTCCGGCGAATCGAACTGCCCGCCGATTTCGAGATGAGGCGCGGGCTGCTGGGCAAAGGAGCGATCGAAACTCTCACGGGTTACGCGGACGCGAGGGCCACTGTTCGCGGCAAGATGATCATGGAGATGTTCCTTGGGATATCGCCTCCGAGCCCCCCGCCGAACGTTCCGCCGCTCAAGGTATCGAAGGACGACTCTCACGGGGGCCGGCCGACCATGCGGGAGCAGATGGAAATGCACCGCAAAAACGAACCCTGCGCCAGCTGCCACAAGATCATGGATCCGATCGGACTCTCGATGGAGAATTTCGATGCCATCGGTCACTGGCGGACGACCGACGACGGCAAGCCGATCGATGCCAACGGCCAACTGGTGGACGGTTCGAAGCTGGACGGAGTGGACGGTTTGCGCGCGGCGCTGATCAGATACTCACCGGAGTTCGTTCGGGTGATCGCCGACAAGTTGATGACTTACGGTTTGGGCCGCGGTACCGAATATTACGATATGCCGATGGTGCGCTCCATCGTTCGTCAGGCGGCGCGCGACAACTATCGGTTCTCGTCCTTCGTTCTCGGCGTTGTGAAGAGTGAGCCTTTTCAGATGAATATGAAAGAGGCTCAAAGCGAAACACGCGCTTCCAAATAGCGCCACGCGGCATAGTGGCCCCGGAATCGTTCCGGGGATTGAGCTAATCAAATTACTGATAGAAGGAGAAAAATCGGAACAATGTTTATTACCAAAAAGCACATAGCCCGGCGAAGCTTCCTGCGCGGAGCGGGAGTCGCCCTGGCTTTGCCGTTTTTGGATTCCATGGTGCCTGCACAGACGCCTCTTAGCAAAACGGCAGCCAATCCGAAGACACGCTTTACGGGTATATTTGTTCCGCACGGCGCAGCACCCGGCTATTGGGTTCCGAAAACCACCGATCCTGGCTTCGAATATCCGATGATCTGGAAGCCGCTGGAACCCTTTCGCGATCAAACCGTAATCATGAGCGGCCTGTGGTCGAAATCGGCCGAACCGCCTCCGGGAGTGACCGGCGCCGACCACTGGGTGGCTTCCGCCTTCATGTGCGCCAACAAGCCGAAAAAGACGGATGGCGCCGACATTCTGGACGGCACCACGATCGATCAGTTGATCGCTCAGAAAATCGGTCAGGAAACGCTGGTCCCGTCGCTGCAGTTCGCGCTCGAAGATCCCGGCGCGAATTCAAGCAACTGCGGCGAGGGCTATAGTTGCGCCTATACGAACTCGATTTCGTGGTCGTCTCCCACCCAGCCTCTCCCGATGGAACTCGACCCGCAAGTCGTTTTCGAGCGGTTGTTCGGTTCGGGCGGCAGCCAGGAAGAACGGGCGGCTCGCAGAGAGCAGGATCGCAGCATTCTCGACTCGGTTTCGCAGAGCCTGACCCGTTTCAAGAAGGACCTCGATGCGAGCGACAAGGCGCGCCTCGATGAATACGAGACCGATATTCGTGAGATCGAGCGGCGGCTGGAACTGGCGAAGAAGTCTTCCGGCCGGGCCAATCCGGAGGGATTCGTGGCTCCCGCCGGCATCCCGGAATCGTTCGACGAGCATGTCAAGCTGCACTTCGATCTGCAGGCACTCGCTTTCCGGGGCGATATGACGCGCGTATCGACGGTTCTCTACGCTCGCGATCTGACCGCCCGGACTTATCCCGAAAGCGGCGTAACAACCGGCTTCCATGGGGCGTCCCACCACGCGGAGAATCCGCAAAACATCGAGCGGTACTCGCACATCAATCAGTACCACGTAAAGTGTCTTGCGTACTTTGTGGACAAACTGAAGAAGACCAACGACGGCGACGGCACGTTGCTGGATCACACGCTCATTCTGTATGGAACCAACATGGGCGATTCCAATCAGCACCTGCATTACGATGTACCGCACATTCTGGTGGGCGGCGCGGGAGGTCAGCTGAAAGGCAACCGGCACCTCGCCTTCCCCAGTAAAACCGTTACTACGGGAAACCTGCTGCTGAGCGTTCTGAGCATGTATGGCATTCATCAGGATAAGATCGGCGACAGCGACGGTATGCTGGCGGGGCTGGTCTAACCGGCCGAGACGGGACACTGGAGGAGAGTAGATGCGTTCTGGTTATGTAGCCTGTTCCACACTGCTGGCGCTTTCCCTGGTTTTGGCGCCGGCTTCATTTGGCGAGGTAAACGGGAGTCCGGTCGCCGATGCGGCAATGCGCGGCGACACTCCCGCGGTACGGGCTCTGTTACAAAAAAAGTCTGACGTGAACGCTGCGCAAGCGGATGGCGCTACCGCGATTCAGTGGGCGGCATATCGAAACGACCTCGATATGGCCGATCTGCTCATCGCGGCAGGCGCTAATGTGAAGGCTGCGAACCACGACGGCGCCACCGCGATGTATCTCGCGAGCATTCGGGGTAGCGCGCCGATGATCGAGAAACTGATTAAAGCCGGCGCCGAGGTGGATGAGCGCGGACCCGAAGGTGAGACCCCTCTCATGCTGGCGGCGCGGAATGGCAATGTGGACGCGATCAAAGTGCTGCTGGCTCATAAGGCCGACGTGAACGCGACAGACAAACTGCGCGGAACAACAGCCTTAATGTGGGCTGCGGAACAGGGAAACGCTCCAGCCATGAAGGTTTTGATTGATGGCGGATCAAACATCTCGGCCGCATCGCTCGATGATACGAAGGGCAATAGGGCTTATCTCGCTCCAACCGTCAAAGACAGGCTCAACTCTGCGTTCGGCGCCAGGGGGCGCGGGGGGCGCGGACGCGGCCCGGGACGCGGAACTCCCCCCGTCAAAGCTGAAGCGGGAGTGAAGGAAGCGGAAGCGGGCGCGGGAGGAAAAGCGGAAGCGGGGGGTAAAGAAGAGGACCTTCAGGCCAAAGCTGACGAAGCTGCCGCATTTGCCGCCTTTGGACGGCAAACCGATAAGAACGGTGGCGGACTCACCGCGATGGTGTTCGCGGCGCGTCAGGATTGCCTCGAGTGCGTAAAGCTGCTGGTTGCGGCTAAAGCGGACGTGAACGAGACCACACACTACGGTTGGACTCCTCTCCTGACGGCGGTACAAAACCGCCATTACGTGCTTGCCTCATACCTGCTCAACCACGGCGCAAATCCCAACATCGCCAATGACGGCGGATGGAATCCCTTGTACATCGCCACCGACAACCGCAACATCGAAGGCGGCGACTATCCCGTCCGGAATCCGGACATGGATCAGATGGAATTCATCAAACTGCTGATCGCCAAAGGCGCGAACGTCAACGCCCGGGTTTGTGGCAAAGCATCGACTCCGACAGATTGCAAGGGTGACAGCACCGAAACCCGAACCATCTTCACCATGCAGTGGCTCTATGAAGACGGCGCCACTCCGTTCCTGCGCGCGGCGCAATCGGGCGACGTGGAGTTGATGAAACTTCTGCTGGCCCACGGCGCGAATCCGAAGATATATACGGCTCAGAACGAAACTCCTCTGGCGGTCGCCGCGGGAATTGGCTGGGTCGAGGGCGTGACGTATGAGTGGTCGGCCGCCCAAAATCTGGAAGCGGTCAAGATGTGTCTCGACTTGGGGATCGATCCCAACGTCGCCGACGACAATGGCCGAACAGCTCTCCACGGCGCCGCGCACAAAGGACGCGTGGCCGTTATTCAGATGCTGGTCGACCACGGAGCGAAGCTTGACACTCACGACAAAGGCAGCCGCGATACCGTCAACGGAGCTCTGCTTGGTCACACCTGGATTCCGCTCGACTATACCCGGGGGCTGGTTCGCGTAGGAGTGCAGTCCGCGATTCCGCATCCGGACGCGGAAGCCCTGATGGTCAAGTTAATGAAAGAGAAAGGCATCCCGATACCTGCAAAGTTCGAGGGCTCGATCTGCCTGACGACGCTCTGCGGAGACACCAGCGAAAAGAACCAGAAGTCACAATAGCCGTCCCCGCGATCCGAATGTCGAGCCCGGCCTCCGGCCACCCGGAGGCCGGGCTTTTTTGTATCGTCCGACTCTCTGTTCGGCTATGCTGGTAGAAACCTCAATTTTGATTGATATTTCGGGAGTAAGAATCTGATAATGCGCCTTAGATCCGCCATCGCCGCACCATTCGTGGTTTCCCTTATCGTAGCTTTATCCTCTTCGGCTTTCGCCGCAACGACCAGTCCGGTTGCCGATGCCGCGATGGCGGGCGACAGTGTCGGGGTGCGAGCTCTGGTGCAGAAAAAGGCCGATGTCAATGCGCCTCAACCCGATGGGGCGACGGCTATCCAGTGGGCCGCTTATCGAAATGACCTCGCAGTGGCCGACGTTTTGATCGCGGCGGGCGCGAACGTCAAGACGCCGAACCATGACGGCGCCACGGCGCTGTATCTGGCTTCCATCGCCGGAAGCGCTCCCATGCTTAACAAGCTCTTAAACGCCGGGGCTGACCCGAATGAGCTCGGACCCCAGGGCGAGACGCCTCTTATGCTGGCCGCGCGCAACGGGAGGGTGGACGCGATCAAGGTATTGCTCGATCACAAGGCGGACGTCAACGCTAAAGACAAGCTTCGGGGCACGACGGCTCTGATGTGGGCTGCGGAACAGGGGCATCCGGAAGCCGTAAAGTCGCTGATCGCCGGCGGCGCCGATGTTGCGGCGGCTTCGGGCTTTGATACCAAGGGTGGCCGAGCCTATCTTGCCGATACTATCACCGCGCGCCTGAACTCCGCTTTTGGCGCAAGAGGGCAGGGACAGCGCGGCCCGGGTCGCGGAAATCGACCGGCCCAAGGCGCCGCGCCGGCTGCCGCTCCGGGAGCTGCGGGCGCCGAGGTCGAAGATCTGCAGGCGAAGGCCGATGCGGCCGCTGCGTTCGCATCCTTCGGACGCCAGACGGATAAGAATGGCGGAGGTCTCACGCCGCTGGTGTTCGCGGCGCGCGAGGACTGCATCGAGTGCGCCCGGATCCTCGTCGAGGCGAAGGCCGATGTGAACCAGAGAACCCACTACGGTTGGACTCCCTTACTGACCGCCACCCAAAACCGCCACTACAAGCTGGCGGCGTATCTTCTCGATCACGGCGCCGATCCGAACATCGCCAATAACGGAGGCTGGACGGCACTCTATCTGGCGACCGACAACCGCAATATCGAAGGCGGCGATTATCCGGTCCGCAATCCGGATATGGACCATCTGGAATACATCAAGACCCTGATCGACAAAGGCGCGAATGTGAACGCACGCATCTGCGGGACGGCGTCGACGGCGAAGGAATGCAAAGGCGACAGCACGGAAACGCGCACGATCTTTACCATGCAGTGGCTTTTCGAAGACGGAGCCACTCCCTTCCTTCGCGCCGCGCAGTCCGGTGATGTGAACTTGATGAAACTCCTGCTCGCGCACGGAGCCGACCCGAAGATCGCGACGGCACAGGGTGTTACGGCGCTGGCGACGGCATCGGGGATCGGCTGGGTGGAAGGCGTTACCTACGAATGGTCGCCTGCCGACAACATCGAGGCTGTCAAGATGTGCCTCGACCTCGGCATCGATCCGAACCTGGCCGACGATCAAGGCCGCATGGCTTTGCACGGCGCCGCTCACAAGGGACGCCTCGAAGTGATCCAGATGCTGGCGGATCGCGGCGCGAAACTCGATGCGCACGACAAGGGCAGCCGCGACACCGTCAACGGCGCCATGCTCGGCCATACGTGGGTGCCGATCGACTATACCCGCGGTCTGGTTCGGGTCGGCGTTCAGTCCGCCATTCCGCATCCCGAGGCCGAAGCGCTTCTGGCGAAGCTGATGAAAGCTCAGGGCCTCGAAGTTCCACCGAACTTCGGCAGCTCGATTTGCTTGACCACGCTCTGCGGAGACACCAGCGAAAAGAACGAGAAGCCGCAATAACAGTTTCTGTATAGCGGTTCTAACGTGTCCAGAGGCGGTAGCGCCGGCGATCTCGTCGCCGGTTTCCGCTCTTGATATCACTGCGGAGCCGGTGTGGGGTCAGGGCTTCGGCCCTGTCCAGATGGAGATCGGCCCACAAGCAACCACGAAAACCCTTGTGGGGCAGGCCCCAAGGCAGGCCCCCAGTCCTGCCCCGGAGCCCCAGCTCGGCGCGGAGTTTCCGGTCACCCGGGGCGGTTTTTCAACGGTGCCGCCGAGCCTCCGCCAGGCGCGGAGCTTTACGTCAGCGCCGATAGCACCGGCAATCTTGGTCGCCGGTGACCCTGCCAACCCCGTCTTCGACGGAGCGAACTCTCCAGTATTTACGAAAATGCCCTAGACCTAGACGGCCCTAGACGCTTCGGAAATGCTTGCTAAGCTTCAGGCCCTGCCGCTGGTAGGACGACCCAATACCCTCTCCGTACAGTTGACGCGGCCGTTCGAGAAGCTTTTCAAAAACCAGGCTGGCCACCACTTGGCCGTCCTCCATAATGAACGGAACCTCGTGCGACCGTACTTCGAGCACGGCGCGCGTACCGTTGATATCACCCGAACCGTAACCAAATCCGGGGTCGAAAAATCCCGCATAGTGGATCCGAAACTCGCCGACAGTGGCATCGAACGGCACCATCTCGGCGGCATAATCCGCGGGAATCCGCACCCGCTCACGCGACGCGAGTATGTAGAAATCTTCCGGGTCGAGAATGATGGAACGGCTCTCGCTTCGATGGATCGGCTCCCAGAAATCCGCGGGATCGTAATACTGAACGCGCGCCAGATCGATCAGCGGGGCATGCTTGCGCGCACGATATCCGATCACGGAATCGGACGAATCGCCCGCCAGATCCACGGAGAGACGCAGGCCGTTGCGGATGTTCGCTTCCCCGCGGGATTCGTCGGGCAGATACACGAGGCTGACTTCCGCCTCAAGTTCTCTCAATAACGCGTCTGACGGAGTGTAATCGCCCTCGAAAAGCCGCAACTGCGAAAGTCGCTCACCCTCCCTCACAACCACGCTGAACGTTCGCGGGACGACTTCCGCGTAGAGCCTGCCTCGATAGCCCGCGGGGACGATCTCAAACTGCCGTCCTTCGTCAGTGATCAGACGCGTGAAGATATCGAGACGGCCAGTGGAGCTCTTTGGGTTTGCCTTACCGGAAACGTGAGCAGGCAACGCGAGCTCTTCCTGCAGCGGAACGATATAAACGCAGCCCTTTTCCAGAACGGCCGGACGCGTAAGATCGATCGTGTGCAGGCGGTACTTTTCGAGCTTGCTCGTGATGGTCGCGGCGCCGTTTGCGAGAAAACTCGCGCGCACTCGATAGGCTTCCGAACCCAGGCGCAGATCGATCGAAGACGGCTGGATCTGATCGGGAGTTAGAGGCGCGCGCGAGCGGATATAGCCCTGGGCGGCCATCCGTTCGAGGTGCTGCAGGGGGAGCACGCCTCTGGGGGCGTTTGCGGCGCTGTCGTTTTCAGCTTGATCGATATCGGCGGGCATTCGGGCGAATTGTCCATCATGCCACGTGCGTTACCGCCGGCTGGTTCTGAGCTAGTTTGCCACGAAACACCCGGGCCTCGCGGCTGAGTACCCTGTTCCACCACATCAGCGCGCCGGTAACGAACAGAAACGGAGGAACGAGGCCCAGAAGCACCCACAACGCTTTAACCTTCCAGCCGGCAAAATTACCGAAGTGTAGATAGTAGAACCACCGTATAAAGATGTCGCCGGGGCTGCGCTTGATGGGTGGCCGCCGGCGTCGGACGCGCGGTGGCGGATTTGCATTTGTGTCTGCTACGTCGATCAGTCGGGCGCTCAGCTGAGTCTGCGGCTGACGTTGCAAAGACGAAGACAGACCGTAAAGCTCAAGGTGGGAAAAGTGATTGACGGCCTTCTGAAACGGCAGCGGGAAAACCAGATAAACGCCCGTAAAGGCCCACATCAAGACAAGCGCGAACGTCCAGAACCCCACGACGCTGTGGAGATCCCAGTTCAGGCGCTTCCATTTCGCCCTGAAATCGATAACCAGACTGCGGCGAACGCGGCCCGTACCGGGCCACCAGAGTACGAGCCCGCTCATGCTCAGCAGCACCACAAAAATCGAGATGAGGCCATTGATCTTTCGGCCGGTTTGCCCGGCGAGCAGATTCGTGTGCAGATCGGAAAACCACGCGACGGTAAGGAGGCCCCGCGACACCGACGGACCGAGATCGCGCCCGGTGAACGGGTCGAAAAGGCGCCCTTTTGTTTTCGGGTGCTTCTCTCCTCTGCGTTCCAGCCATACTTCGGTGGCTTCGTTTGGCCGTTTCGAAGCGAAAATGTAGCTGATATCGTATCCTGGCCAGGTTTCGTGAACGGCTTTCTTGAGTGCATCGCGAGACAGCGGCGGGCCGGATATCGCAACGAATTTTGGCCCGACTGACAGAGCCCCGTACAGCTCGTTACGAAATACAATTGCGCTGCCGCTGACGCTGATCAGCACAACGTAAATCCCGAGACCAATGCCGGTCCAGAGATGAATCTGGAAAATCGCCTTGCGGAGCCAGAGGCTCTGCGGCCGTCGCAGCCACCGATCCCAGGACGTCATGTGTTTATAAATAATATCGCTAACTCGCTGCGGGAAACATCAGGTGCTGCCAGAAAATGCCTGCAAACATCTCTCAGTACAGCTTTGTGTACTCGCCGTTCGTCCGTTTCACTTCCACTTTCTTTTTAGCGGCCCGCACGGTCGCGGAAGTCATGTGGTTCACGCCGTCCGGGAGGGGTTCAAAGAGGGCGACCAGCGTAACGGGGTCTTCCTTGTTTCCTCCTAATGTCGTAGAGACGGTGACCTTACGCAACACTTTCGTGATGGGATCATAGGTGAACACCATCGAGTCTCCTGGCTGAAGGTATTCTTTGAAGCGCATTGCCGAGGCGCCGTTCTCGCCGGGCTCGAGCGAGGCCTGGCCGCTGCGCAGCATGTAATCGATCTTCTCTGCCTTCGGGGGCGCATAATCCTGGATAGTGTTCACTGCCCGTTGGATGTAGTCGTTCTTTTCCGCTTTTCTGCGCTGGCTCCCGCGCCTGGAAACCGGGTTGCCGTTGTCCGCCAGTTTGGAGTGAAGCGGCGTCCTGACTATGTGGCCATCTTTATCGAAATTGATGCTGAAATCGGTGGACGATCTTAAATCCCCGTTGACCCTTACTTCCGTGTGCTCGACCCATACGTACGGTTGCAGACCGTTGGCGCTGCGATCGAGTTGCGCACGGACAGCGGCAACCTCAGTCGCGAGATCGGCATTGGCGGCCTGCGCGCGAAGGCCTTGCGAGGTCATCAGGTTGAAGAGCAGCCCGGTAGCCGCCAGTGTCAGTCTCGTCTGCATGTGTATATTGTCGAACATACTCGCCTTCCTCGAATCCGACTTTCACTCGCGGCCGTCGAAAGCACAATGGCGGATTCGCTCGCTACCGAGTCCGTTCGCATAGTTGAGGAACTCCCGTGACCCGATTTGATGCGACAAGGCCTTGCGCTCGATGAGTTATCGGTTGCTCACAACGCCTTCGGGTTCTTGTATGATCAGAGATGCGGTGCAAGCCGCATCCGGGCCCGCGGGAAGGGTTGAACCCACTTGCTCCACAGATTGCTTTTCAGCTTCTGAACCTTTATGCAGCCGGTTTTGCGGGTCGTCGGCAATCTCATGCATGGAGGTTTTGAATGCCCCGTTTACCGGAACGCCCCAACATAGACCATCTGAAGAAACAGTCGAGGGAACTCCTCCGCCTGTACGAAGCCGGCGACCCCGCTGCCCTCGCGCGCTTCCGCAATTCCTTGCCTGCGGCGGAAGGCAAAGACGATGGCGTGATCGCTGCGCTCGGATTGAAGCTGCACGATGCGCAATCGTGTATCGCTCGCGAGTACGGTCTCCCTTCCTGGCGCAATCTGAAGAACTATGTCGATTGGGCCAACAGCAGGTTTTCACAGGCTCGAAAGGACGCGGTTCCGCTCTGGCTGCATAACGTCTATGGCCATGAGAACGATCGCCCTCGCCCCGCGCTCGCGGCAAGGATGCTGGCGGAGCGGCAGGATCTCGGCCACGGTGAGCTTTTCCTCGCCTGCGCCATCGGCGATGAGGCTGCCGTGCGCGAGTTAATCCGTGAAGATCCGACCCGCGTGAATCGAGTCGAGAATCCGTGGATTTGCCCCGGCTGCAAGAATCCCCTGGGGATGCCGCCACTGGTCGCCGTGACGCATTCCGCGTTGTTGCGGGTTCCCGAGTTTCGCGACCGGTTGCTGCGTTGCGCGCGCATTCTGCTGGATGCCGGCGCGGATCCGAATCAGTCGTGGTCGCACAAACCCGGCGGCGATCCGCTCAGCGCGCTCTACGGCGCAGCGGGGAAGAATCACGACCCTGAGTTAACCTGGATGCTGCTCGATGCGGGAGCGAATCCGAACGACAACGAATCGCTCTATCACTCGACGGAGACTCCTGACTTGACCTGCATGCGTCTGCTGCTGGAAGGCGGAGCAAGGGTGGACGGCACAAACGCGGTGCATCACATCCTCGATCGTGACGACCTGGAAGGTCTGAAACTGCTGCTTTCCTGGGTGAAGGACTTCAACGCTCTGACAAGCACGATCGGAAATCCGTTGATCTGGGCGATCCGCCGGCACCGCTCCCGCGCCCATGTCGAAGCTTTACTTGCGGCTGGCGCCGATGCCCATGTCAAAACTGCGCAAGGCGTTTCCGCATATCGCTTTGCTCTGCAGAACGGATTGCCCGAAGTCGCGGACGCGCTGGCCATGGCGGGAGCGGGCCCGTCTGCGGGGGAAACCCCAAGCCTCGAAGATCAGTTCGTCGCTGTCTGCGCGCGGGGCGATGAAACAGAGGCCCGGCGGATTTTGGCCCAGCGACCCGATATCTTCCAGTCACTTTCAAATTCTCAACTGAGGCAGCTTCCCCAATTGATGGAAGGACGCGCGACAGATGCAGTGAGAGTCATGGTCAAACTCGGATGGCCAATTGCCGTGCGAGCGGGCGACTGGAACGCGTCCGCGTTGAATCTCGCCGTGTTTCAGGGCAATGCGGAGATGACCCGTTTCCTTTTAGAGCATGGCGCGAGTTGGAAGGAGCCGCACGGCTTCGGAGACAATGTGAACGGCACGCTGCAATGGGCGTCGCGGAACAACGATCCCGAGGAGGGAGACTGGGTCGGTTGCGCGAGGGCGCTGGTGGAACATGGGATGCCTCTCGATCTCCAGGGCGATTACTCGGAAGAAGTAGCGGAATTCCTCGCCGCGCAGCGAGCCGGAAGCTAACAATCAGTGTTCCGAGCCGCGACCGGAAGGGAGCGTTTACTTGTCTTTCGTCGAACTCATTCATGGCGCAACGTAACGGCGGGATCCACCAGCGATGCCCGCCGCACGGGAAGCATCGATCCAGCGAAGGCAACCGCCATCAGGACGGCCGGCGCGAGGAGCAGCGTAAAGGCATCGTAGGGCGAAACACCGACCAGTTGCGCCTGGAGAATCCGGTTAACGCCAAGCGAGGCGGCAAGTCCCAGAAGAAGGCCTGCGGCGACTGGAGCCATAGCCTCCCGAAGCATCATTCGCCGGATTTCTCGCGAAGTCGATCCGAGCGCGATACGCACGCCAATCTCCCTGGTGCGCTGGCGCGCCGAGCGCGACACCACAGAGTAGAGTCCAATGGCCGCAAGCAGCAGGGCGATGCCAGCGTAGATCGGCGCAATAGCGGCGTGCCTGGCCAGTTCCATGTAGTTGCCAATCTTCAGCGGGGACTGGATGTTCATGCTCATTTTCAATGTAGTGAAATCCCCGAATTCCAGATGCGGGTCAATATGCCGAACCTCGTCTCGGAACGAGGCGGCGATCCCTTCAGAGACGCGCGGTACTCGCGCAAAGAACCACGCTGAGTCCGAGGGTTGCTGTGCAAAGGGCAGGTAGACCGCCGGAATGAAATGCTGGCGCGTCCACTCATTCTGCATGATGTTTGAGACCACACCGACGATGGTTCTCCAGGGACCGGGCTCGACCTTCCGCTTGACGTACAGGCGGATACGCCTGCCGACAGCGCTCTGGCCCGGGAAATACGTTTCCGCGAAGCGCCGATTCACGACAATGGCCAACGCGGTCCCAGGCCGGTCGGCGTCATTGAAGTCCCGCCCGGCAACCATCGTCGCGCCCAGGGTCCGGAAATACCCCGGGGTTGCCGCAAACACGGGGCTCCCGTGGAGCGCGCCCGCCTGCCCTTCCACCCCGAAGGGGAGCGGCTCGTTGTCATCTGTCGGTCTTCCGTTCGACACCGCGGCCGATTCCACGCCCGGCAGTGCGGAGAGCCGCGCCTCCAGCGACTCGAAAAACGCGAGGCGAGACTCGGGAGTCGAGTATCTCTCTCGTGGCAAGTCGAGTTGTCCCACGAATATGCGCTCGGGCTCTTTCACTCCGATGTCTGCCTGCAGCACCTTCCAAAGGCTGTGACCCATCACGCCGGCGCCCGCCATCAGAACAATGGCAAGCGCCGTCTGTCCGGCGACCAGCCATGCCGAAAACCGTCTGGCGCGCCCGCTGATCGTTGCGCCTCGCGATTCGCCTTTCAATGAGCCATTGACATCGAGCCGCCACAAACGGGCAATCGGCGCCAGGGTAACGAGGACCGCTGCGCCCAGCACTACGCCGAAAAGATAGACAACTGTGCCCGCGCCTGCCGAGTAGTCGAGGAAGGAGTCGGTAGCTGCAGCCCATGCCCGCGTGCTCCAGTCCGCGAGCCACCACGCCAGCAAACCGGCCGCCGCGGCGAGTAGCAGGCTTTCGAGAAGCAACTGCCGGATGACCCGTGCTCGTCCGGCACCGATCGCCATTCGCGTGCAAAGTTCCCGCATGCGGCCCAGCGCCCGCGCCAGAGTCAGGTTGGCCAGATTTGCGCAGGCAATCAACAAAACGAACCAGGCGCCCGCCCACACTGCCCGGTAGACAAGCACTCCGTCATCCCCGGCGATGGTTTCCGTGTAATTGCGGACCTCGGGACGCACATCACGGTTCGTCGCCGGATATTCCAGCGCAAGGCGCTGGTTGATCGTCTCCAGTTCGGCGCGCGCGGCTTTCTCCGACGCGCCATTGGCCAGGCGCCCCAACACCAGGCCTCCGTTGGCAACGCGGAGGTGCAGATCCGCGGTCTGTTCCAGCGGCAGGAAGATGTCATCGCTCCGGCTGGCAAGGAAGTCAAACCCTTCCGG
Organism: Terriglobia bacterium; assembly: GCA_963831795.1. Classification (GTDB taxonomy): domain Bacteria; phylum Acidobacteriota; class Terriglobia; order Bryobacterales; family Bryobacteraceae; genus BOG-234. The sequence goes on from CAWHSB010000009.1 coordinate 41,262, forward strand.
CAGGACGCCGATGATGGAAACGGGCACTTTATCAATACGCACAGCCCGGCCGATTACGTCGCCTCTGCCGCCCAGTCGCTTCATCCAGTAACGATGGCTGATGATGACAACGGGCGTGGCGCCAGGAGCTTCGTCGCGAGCCGTAAAATCGCGCCCCAGCACAGGCCGCACGCCAAGCAGCCCAAAGGTGTTCGAGGTGACCAGCCAGGGCCAGATGTCTCTGGCATCGCGGTTGCCTTCGCTGAGGCTGACCGACTTCGGGACCATGAAAGCCATGCCCTGGAAGGAGGGCGCCTGATCGCGCCAGACTTCGAAGTCGACATAAGAGACGCAACAGCCTGGCCTGGGATAGCGCTCGGTAATGTAGAGCACTTGTTCGTTGTGCTTCACCAGCGGGTAGCCGCGAAACAACATCGTTTCCATCACTCGGGAGGCCGTCACGTTCATGCCGATCGCCACCGCAAGAATGACAACCACGGTGAGTGAGAAGCCGGGGTCCCTGGCCAGCGCTCGAGTCGAGCAGCGCAGGTCGCCGACAAGGCCATCGAGCCAGGCAAAGCCGCGTGAGTCTCGACGAGCATCCTTCGAGGCTTCAATGGCGCCGAACTTTACCCGTGCCATGCGGCGGGCCTCGGCCTCGGGTATGCCCCGCTGGATGTAATCGACGGTTGCGAGGTCTATGTGAGTTCGAGCCTCTTCGTCAAACTCACGGTCGAGTTCCTTGCTTTCCAATAACGCCTGAAGCCGACTCCACGTTCTCATGTATCCACACGCTGGCAGACACTTACCGACCCACGACCTGAAGGGAGTGTCACTAATTTTCCGAGGGCCGCTCCAGCCGATCGATCGTGAGGAACTCGACTGGCCCGCGCGCCGACTCCACCCTGAAACCCAGACCCCGCATGATCTCCGGCCAGACAGAAGCTCCGGGTGCGGAAGGACCGACGTCGATAGTAATGGGCGGGATGTCGTAGACGCCAGTCATTCCGGTCCGGTCAATTACCATGCGGCCGTCCCGTCCCTGCATCGGAGTGATCAGTCGGCTCATGGGAATCGCCCTCGCCGCCAGCCGCGCCAGACCCGCGGTTCGATCCAGCGCCATGTCAAAGTTCCCGCGCGATCCCGACTGCAGCGAAAGCTCCGTTGGCGTCTGGTCAGCCGAAAGTTTGATTCGTCCCTCTTTCGCGAAATAGATGTTCCAGGTCGATACCTGTTTGGTAGCGGTCGTCACGCTGAAGCGGAAACGGTCGGCCAGCAGATTGCGGAGCATCCCCTGTAGCACCGGGGCGTCGTTATCCTGCAATTGCTGGAGCGTATAGTTGGGCGTTTCCGCGGGCATCGCGGCCTGAATATGGAACGCGTCCTTCTGAACCCAATCCGGACCGCCGGAGATCAACTTCAATTCCAAAGCGGCCCCGCAAGGTTGGCCGTAAGCCGCCGCGATCAGCCGGAATGCAGTCGCGGCGGTGATCGTAATGCGGCCGGGCTTCAGGTCGAAAGCTCCACTGCAAGGCGTGATGGCCGTAAAGCCCCGTGCGGCTACCGCGCGTAACTCTTCCGGGCCGACAGGCCGAATCGACGCGACCTCAAAACCAGCACCTGCGGCGTTTGATGACGCCGTAAGCCCGATCAAGACATCCATAGCCAGCGCCAGCCTCAGCCCCGCGAACATTATTCCGCGCTGTTCCGTACCACCGCCGCAATAATCGCCGACCACCGGGGCGCCGTCATACCGCCGAGAATCCGCCGCGCCTGAATGAGATCCTCCGGCGACGACTGGAATGGGCTGACCGTTCCCCTGGCTGAGTAGGCGACCATCTTTTCAGTAATCGTAGTGCGAAATGCGTCCGGATACTGAAGCAGAATCCGGCGCAGTTCGATGACCCCATTGAACCGTGTGCCATCGACGAAGGCGCCCGAGGCATCGACGGGCCCTATCTGGTCCTGCGTGCGCCATCGGCCAATAGGATCGAAATTTTCAAGCGCATAACCGAGCGGAAAGAAGTTCTCATGGCAGGTCACGCAGGGAGTAACCGCAAGCCTGCGTGTCTGGGGCGTGATGGGCAATTCCGGCTTCACGGGTTGAGCACCCGGAAAAGCGCCCGGTGGAGGAACTCCGAGGAAATGAAAACGAATCCAGTTCGCGCGTGCGGCTGGCGAAGTGTAACCGGCATCAGCCTTGTGTTGATGACGCGAAGTGATCATCAGAATGCTGCCCTGGCCCAGCAAACCGTCGCGTTCCGATGCAGAAAGGTCGACACGGCGGAATTGCGGACCGGTCACGCTGGCAACCCCATAGTGCTTCGCAAGCTGCTCGTTCAGGAAGGTGTAGTTCGCGCTCCAGAGCTCGATCGGGTCGCGGTCCGCCCGAAGCTGGCTCAACAGGAACAACTCGGTCTCTTTGGCGAGGGCGTCCCGCAAGGAAGGATCGTAATCCGGAAAATACTTCTTGTCCGGATCGGCCCTGGACAGGTCGTTCAACTGCAGCCAGGGAAAAAAGAAGTCTGCGACGAAAGCCTGCGCCCGGTCGTCGGCGAGCATGCGTCGCACATGGCCCTCCAGCAGCGAGACATCCGTCAGACGGTTGTGGCGCGCGTCTTTCAGCAGCTCCTCATCGGGGTCGCTGTGCCAAAGAAGGGTTGCGAGCCGTGTGGCAATCTGCCGGCTGGAAGCGGCTTGTGGCTTCGTCGCGGTGGCCTTGAGAGATTCTTCGATGGAGGCAAGCGCCGCCGCGTAGACCGATCGGTCCGGCCGGGGCGCACCCATAGGCGGCATCGCCCCCGCTTGCATCTGGCGGTATACTCGCGCCCAGATATCCGGGTGTTGCGCGATCTGACTGGCGTCGAACCGGTCCAGAAGCTTTCCGGATGGCGACTTCATCTGGCCGTCGTGGCAATCCGAGCAATACGTCTCAACGACATTCGAAACCGTCGGAGCCTGCTGTGCCGCCAGGCTGGAAAGCCCACACAGGGACATCAGAAGCGGAGCCAGATAACGGATGTTCATTCCCGGACCTCCTGTTGCATTACCACATGAGCATGACACAGAACATGTGGCATGTCCACAGGAATGTATGTGAGACGCCGGCGGGCGGCAGCCAGGTTACTGCCAGCGTCCGGGGGCGAGCTGGATATTTGCGAACAGCTTCGGAAGATGCTTCTGGAGCAACGCGTCGATCTTCGAAGCGGCGGGGACGCTGAATGGCGCGCGACGCGGATACATGCGATCGTTCTCCCAATAAATCGACCACTCCTGCGTGGATTCGATGAACTCGCGGGCGAAGCCTGCAGCGTCCGGAAATCCCTGTTCAATCTGGAAGCAGCCGGTCAGGCAGATATCGACGTACGACTGCACGATGGGAAACTGCGGCGCAGGCAGACTCTTCTGCCGCTCGCCTTCTTTGAACTTGTTGACATAGATCCAGACTTTGTCCTTCGGCTTGTAGCTGCCGGAGAGGATCTGAACGGAGCTGGTGATGTCCGTCGGCGTATAACCTTGTTCACGCTGGTTGGTGGCCTCCAGTTCCTCTTTGGTCACGGCATAGACAACCCCGTTCACGGATCCCGATTTCTCCGCGATAGCGCCGGCAAACGTGGTGCTAAACCCTGCGGCCCCTGTGCGAGCCCACCACCCGCGAACGAATCCCGGAGCTCGGGCCGGCAATACATACATCGCCGCCGGCGTAGTCCTCATTCGCGATGCCTGTTCAATCAGAGAACCGTATCCGAAAATATATGGCAAGATTCACTCCTTCTGTCGCCGCGATTAAATAGACGCTCACGCCGAGTATTCATTATCGCGTGCAATTTATTGTTGTTTTGTGGGGCGGGCACCCTTGCCCGCGGACAGGCTCTCAAGCCTGTCCTGGCGCCTGAAAGGCGGCTGTGGCCATCATTCACGACAATTACAAAAGCCAGAAAACCTCTGCCCACCATCTTTGACGCACTAAGCCCTGCGGCGGAAATTGACCCCTTTTGGGAGATGAAGACCATGCGCGATTGCCGAACTTCGGCGGTCGCCGCGGAATCAACTCGACTCCCTTTGAAAAATCGTCGCTCCCAGAGAGGGCTCACCGAACTTCGCTCGAAATGACGGTGACACATACGGCTCAACAAAAGGAGATTTTGTCGGGACTCCCCTGCTCAGCACCCCGCGAGAGCCAATGGTGTCGCGGCGACAAACCTTTTTCTTGCCGGTTTTCCTGCCGAAATTCCTCCGCCGAAAATTCTTCCGCCAATTGACACCGGAGACCTTGCCAAATATACTCTTGTCGCTACCAGGAGGGCTCATATCGCTTATGGCCACGTTTGCCTTTCAACTCAATGGTCAGGCTTCCACTGTCACCATTGACGATCCATCTACTCCCCTGCTGTTCGTATTGCAGGAAAATTTCCAGCTCAACGGCCCGAAATTCGGCTGCGGACTCTCTCAGTGCGGGGCGTGCACCGTGCTCCTGGACGGACAGCCCATCCGCTCCTGCGTCACCGACGTCTCCAGCGCCGACGGGCACAGCGTCACTTCCCTTGAGGGTCTCGCCGCGCTGGACGGTCTGTCCGACCCGAGCGCTCTGCACCCCATCCAGCAGGCGTTCGTCACAGAACAAGCCGGGCAATGCGCCTACTGCATCAGCGGCCCGATCCTGTACGGCTATGCGTTCGTTCGCGACCACCCGGGCGCCAGCCGCGCCGATATCGAAAAAGGCATCAGCGGCGACCTGATATGCCGGTGCTGCACGAACTATCGCATGATCAACGCGATTGTTCGCTATGCCTCGGGAGACCGCTCCGCCAGGGAGTACCGACGATGAAACCGAAAAATCCTCTTCCACTCGAGGGAGCCCGCCCGCTCTCCGAAAGAGCCATCGACGTCCTCGAACACCTCGACGCCTCCCGGCGGGACTTTCTGAAAACCGCAGGCGTCATGATGATCGGTTTTGGCGTAGCCGCGACCCACGGCAAAGCGCAGAGCACCATCAACCCCTCGGGCAATGTCGACACCACTCAGGTCGATAGCTGGATCGCTATCGGCGCCGACGAGAGCATCACAGTTCTTGCGGGTAAATGCGATTTCGGACAGGGTCTCCGCACGATTCAGTATCAACTCGCCGCCGAAGAATTGTCCGTGCCCATGGACCGCATTACGCTGGTTTTGTGCAGGACAGGAGTGAGTCCCGATCAGGGTTACACCGCAGGCAGCTTCTCCACCTGGACTCAGTTCGGCGGCGGCGGTCTTCGCGTCGCCCTCGATACCGCACGCGACGCGTTGTTTCAGTTGGCGTCCCAGTACCTCGATGTTGACGTCAGCCAGCTCACCGTCCGGGATGGCGTATTCTCGGTCACCGGCGGAGATCCGAACTACACGGTGAGCTACGGCCAGTTGGTTCAGGGAAAACGGTTTAACCTCACGGTGAATCCCCACGCCGTGCCCAACGATCCGTCAACGTGGACGGTTCTCGGGCAATCCGTCCCGCGCGTCGACATTCCTGCCAAAGCCAAGGGCACCTTCCAGTACGTGCAGAAAGTTCGTATTCCCGGCATGCTTCATGGCAAAGTCGTCCGCCCCGCCTCCCTGGGCGCCCACCTCCAGAACATCGACAAGACCGCCGTCAGCGGCCTTCCCGGCAACCCGCAGGTAGTCCAGGTCAACGACTTTGTCGGCGTGGTCGCCGACACGGAGTGGCATGCCCAGAAAGCCGCCAACGCGCTGGCCGGCGCGATCACCTGGTCGGCCGGCGATACGTTTCCCGCTCAAGCCGACCTCTACACATACATGACCCAGCAGCCCTCGAGAGATGCTTTCGCCGTCAATACCGGAGACGTCGACACGGTCATATGGAGCGCCGCCAGGGTCCTCCGGGCGCAGTACCTTTATCCTTTCCAGATGCACGGCTCTATCGCCAGTTCCTGCGCGGTTGCGGACGTTCGCGGCGGAGCCGGCAAGACCGCGACCGTTAAAGCCTGGTCCGCGACTCAGAGCGTCTACGACGTGCGAACTTACCTGTCCACTTTGCTGAGTATTCCCACTGCCAACATCGAGGTCATACAGGTCGAAGGGTCCGGCTGCTACGGCGGAAACGGCGCCGACCCGGTGACGTTCGATGCCGCGCTCCTCTCCCAGGCTGTCGGCAAGCCCGTCCGCCTGCAGTACACGCGCAAGGATGAAATGACGGCCGGTGAACACTACGGCCACCCCATGGTCAGCAATCAAAGGGCCGGCGTCGACGCCAGCGGCGCCATTATCGTATGGGATAACGAAACCGTCCTGATGGTGCATGGTGAGGGCCCTCTGGCAGGTTTCACACAGGGAGGAGCTCCCGGCCCCGGCAACTTCATATCGGGCGCGCTCGCGGGCTTCCCCACGTCCCTGGTTGTCCCCACGACCACGCCGGCCAATCCAGCCGGTGGTCTGTTTTGGGACTTCGGCAACTCCGTCCCGCCATACTGCACCGGCAGCGTAAATGGCGTAAGTTTGGGAACCGGCACCGTTGCCAGCCAGCGGTCGCTGACCCGGCTCGTGGAATCTCAGTTGTGGACCTCCTATTTGCGGTCCCCCGATCACATTCAGAACACCTGGTCCAACGAGAGCTTCATGGATGAAATTGCCGCCAGCCTGAAGCAGGATCCCGTCCAGTACCGTCTCCGCCATCTGACTGACCAGCGGCTTATCGGCGTCATCAACGCCGTTACGCAGAAGTGGGCTCTGGGACACGCGCCCTTCGCCCAAACCTGGCAACGCCCGCACCGGCGTCGTCACTGGCCGGGGCGTCTCCTGCGTTCTGTACTCGGGCTTTGACGGCTACTGCGCCGTGGTCGTCGAAGTCAGCGTCGATCAGGATACCGGGGTCATCACGCTGACGAAAGCCACCGCGGGCATCGACACGGGCCCTGTCATCAATCCCGATGGTCTCCGCAACCAGATGGAGGGTCAGGTGCTCCAGGGAATGAGCCGCACACTGCTCGAAGAAGTCAAGTTCAGCAACCTGGGAGCCGGTGGTGTCGGAGGTGGCGTGGTTACTACCAACGACTGGGACACCTATACGGTGCTGGAGTTCGGCGACAACCTTCCCGAAATCGACACGGTCCTGATCAACAACCTCAAGGTGCCGCCTACCGGCGCCGGGGAGACCATTATCACGCTGATGCCGGCCGCCATCGGCAATGCCGTCTATGATGCCACGGGTGTCCGTCTGCGGCAGATTCCGCTGACGCCCGCCAACTTCCTCGCCGCGAAAGCGGCACAGAAGGTTTGAGCGCAGTGGAGGGCGCCTGGCGTCTTTTCGGCGTACTTCGGCTATGCTGTAAATCGAATGCTGGCGCCCCGCAGACTCGGCATTGTTTCTTCGACGGCCGTGCTGGTTTCGACAGCCTCCGTGCTGTGCGCACAGCAGCAGTCCCGCGTTGCTCCAGACGCTCGCACTCTCGAAACCCGCTACGAGCTTGCCTATCCCTGGTGGAATGCGAACCGCGGCACGCCGCTCCCGCGTTCCAAGGCTTTCGGTGACCCCACCGGACAACTCCGGCTCCTGAATACTTCCGGCGCGGTGGATACGAACGGTCACCCCTTCTTCACCCCACTCGGCACAAACGGACGTGCCTGTATCACCTGTCATCAGCCCACCAGCGCCATGAGCCTTTCGCTCGATCTCATCCGCCTCCGCTGGGCGGACACTCAGGGTAAAGACCCGCTCTTCGCCGCCATCGACGGCTCCAATTGCCCGAACCTCCCCCAGGAAAAGGAAGAGTCGCACTCGCTTCTGCTCGAACGCGGCCTGTTCCGCATCGCTCTCCCGTGGCCTCCCGTAACTGCCTCAGGCCGGCCCGTCAAGCCCGATTTCCGTATCGAAGTCGTGCGCGATCCGACCGGTTGCAACCAGAACCCGGCTTCCATCTCCGTGTACCGCCGCCCGCGCGTCGCCGCCAACTTGAAGTACATCGCCCAACCAGGTGGCGTTGCGCTCATGGCCGACGGTCGCGAGCCCAGTCTCCAGTCGCAGGCCATCACGGCCGCGCTCACTCATGAGCAGGCATCGGTCCCGGTCACTCCCGCGCAGCTCAAACAGATTGAGGATTTCGAACGCCAGCTCTTTATGGCACAGGACTCGGATTACCTCGGCGGCCTTCTCGGCGGACCGGGCGGACCTCCGCTGCTCGGCGCAGAGAACCTCGCCAGCGGCATCGCCGGCCCCGGCGCAGTCCCAGCTACCGGTAGCCTCCCCATGTCGTTCGATCCCTGGCGCAATCTCTCCACGCCGAATCTCGCCGTCCGCCAGCGCACTTTTCGGGAATCTGTCCTGCGCGGTGTCGATCTCTTCGCCTCGCGCGAGTTCGGCCTGCCGGACGGCCGGCCGGGCACTTGCGCCACTTGCCACCGGCCCGGCATCAGCCGCTCGTTCGACATCGGCACTACGAATCTGCCCACGGCTCTGCTCACGAAGCGCGAATCGCCCGCGCTGCCTCTGTTCCGCATCACGTGCAAGGCGTCGGCCCCGCCTCACCCGCAACTCGGCCGGATCTTCCTGACTCATGACCCCGGCCGCGCGCTCATCACGGGAAAATGCGCGGATGCCGGATCCATCCTGATGCAACAATTCCGGGGACTCATCGCCCGCGCACCCTACTTCGCCAACGGTTCCGCCGGCGATCTGATGGAACTGGTGGACTTCTACGATCGCCGATTCAGAATCCAGCTCTCGGAGCGGGAGAAACAGGATCTCGTCAACTTCCTCAGCATCCTGTAGCCGCCCACGCCGAAGCTGGTGATGTCCGTCGCCGTATCGCCGGTATCGCCGGTAGCGCCGGCGATCTTGTCGCCGGTGAACTTTCCATCCGGCATCGTCCAGGCCGAGTTGATATAAACTTACCCTGAAAACTCCCGGCGGCGGCGACATGAACATCCGCAAACTGCTCGATTGGCGCAAGCTCCTCATTTATTCGCATCGGTGGCTGGGCATCGGCATCATCGTGATGTTCCTGGTCTGGACGCTCTCAGGCGTGGTCCTCATGTACTACGGCCACCCGCAAATCACCACCGGAGAGCGCCTGCTGCGACTGGCGCCCATCGACTTTTCGACCGCAACGGTGACGCCGGCTCAGGCGGCGGCGAAGGCGGGCATCAAACCCACGCGCGTGCGATTGTCCATGTATGCCGGCCGGCCCGTGTACCGGCTCACCCGGAACAGCATCGGCAACTGGTCCACGGTCTATGCCGACACCGGTGAAGTCCTTCCCCGCATGGGCCGCGAGCAGGCCCTGAAGTGGATGAAGCAATTCGCTCCCGAGTACGCCTCCACCATGACGTACGACGCGTATCTCGAGAGCCCCGATGAGTTCACCAGAATTCCCACCCTGGCCGGGTTTCTTCCGTTGCATCGCATTGCGATGAACGATCCGGCGGGCCACGAATACTACATCTCCGAAAAGAGCAACGACATCGTTCAGCAAACGGACCGGCGCGGCCGCATTCTCGCCATCTCCGGCTACGTCCTTCATAACCTGTTCTTCTTTCGACAGCGCACCTGGTGGACGCCGTTGCTGGATTTCATCGCCTGGACCGCCATGCTCATGGCGATGACCGGTATCGTCCTCGGCATCTGGCGCGTGGCGCTCAAGCCGCGATTCCGCCACAAAGGCGTTCTGTCCTTACACGCCCTATTCCAGTTGGATGAAGTGGCACCACTATGCAGGCCTCGCCTTTGGCCTGTTTTCGATCTCCTGGATCCTGAGCGGAATGATCCCGATCACCACGTTCCCGATCCCGGGGTGGTCGCGGGTGGCGAAGCGCGTCGAAAGCAACGGCGACGGTTTCATCATGGGGACTCCAACCGTTTCTCCCGCATCCACGATGACGAAGGACATGGCGCGCGCCATAACAGGCGGGCCATTGAACCTGCAACCGCTCCAGATGGAAAACCTGCGGAAGGCAATCGCGCAGATCGAGGCACGGTTCGCTCCGAAGGAAGTGGAACTCATACAGTTCAGAGGCGAGCCCTACTTCCTGGCCTATCGGCCGCCCGCTACGAAAGAAGAGGCCGGACACTGGACCACGAACAACGCGATCAACATGGTCAATCTCCCGCAGGATAATCCGCACCTGTTCGTCTCGCTCCGCCATCCGGAGAACGGCGTGATGACGTCGTTCAGCAAAGAAGTGATGGAACAGGCGTCCCGTGAAGCCATGCCGAATGTCTCCCGTCATCGCAAAGCGAGTGGCTGACCGGCTACGACAACTACTATCACCAGACGACCACGTCATTCGAGCTGGGACGGCACAAGCCCGCTTATGTTTTGCCTGTGCTGCGCGTACGCTACAACGACGCGAACCAGACCTGGCTGTATTTCACGCCGTCCCTGGGACAGATGGTCAAGTTCGACAAGCGCGATCGCGCAAACCGATGGCTCTACTACGGTCTGCACGCGATGGACTGGCCGGGTCTGTTCCAGCGCCGGCCGTTGTGGGACATCGTCACGATCGCATTGCTGGCAGGCCTTGCGGCGATAAGCGTCACGACCATGTTGCCGGCCTTCCGCAGGCTGAAGCGGCACGCCGTTCATGGCTGGAAATGGGCGTTCCGGCCGAAGAAAGCGGTAACTGCGCGAAGTCCGGGGTGGGCTGTCTCCAACCGCGATCGCATTACCGGGGATTAATTAACCACTACGGCGGCAGGCGGCCACGAGCAACCACGAAAAACCTTGTGGGGCAGGCCCCGGGCAGGCCCCCGGGCCTGCCGCCGAGCCCCAGCTCGGCGCGGACCTTTACGTCAGCGGTAGCGCCGGCGATCTTTGTCGCCGGTGATCCTGCCAAACCACTTCTTCAACGGAGTGTTCCATGGCCCGCAGCGGGCCGCCAAAGGGAATGAAGACACTGCGCAGTCGGTGTGGGGCCAGGGCTTCGGCCCTGCCGCCGGGCTTCCGCCCGGCGCGGAGCGTTACGTCAGCGCCGGTAGCGCCGGCGATCTCGTCGCCGGTGTTCTTACGAACCGCGTCTTCGACAGAGTGTCGTTCGAACGACCTGTTCGAAAGCAAACCAGGCGAAACATCCTAAACTGAATCTGAAAGCAGAAATGACATGAAGCAATCGCCCCGACAACAAAACTTCGCCAGCTTCCGAACTTGCATGTATTTTCGCCCCGCGCGCGTCTGAGGTGACAATGGCAGAGGCGAAGGCGCAGTACTCGGCGATCGTACTGGGCGCGACCGGGAACGTGGGCGGACGCATCGTGCAGCTTCTGATCAGAAATCCTCTATGCAAAAAGGTGGTAATGGTGACGCGCCGCAAGACGGACGCTTTCGCCGACCCCAAGGTCTCCGAGGTGGTCGTCGACATGGACCGGCTCGAGGAGGAGGTTGCCCCGCACGCCCAGGGAGTCGACATCGCGCTCACCGCATTCGGCGTCGGCAAGGGCAGCGCGAAGATGCCCGACGACGAGGTGCGCAAGATCGAAATCGCCTATACTCAAGCCTTTTGCCGCGTCGCCAGGGCTGGAGGCGCTCTTGTGTGCGGGGTCATGACGGCATCGGGCGCGGACCCCAACTCCAGGATGAAGTACGCAAAGATCATCGGCGAGAAGGAGAAGGCTGCCGAGTCCGTCGGGTTCGACTTCCTTGGCGTGTACCGTCCAGCCGTCATTCTCGGCAACTCCAACACGCCGGGGATCCTTGGCTATGTCATGCCGCTGCTGCAATGGGCCATGCCGTCCAAATACCACTCAATCCACAAGAACGACCTCGCGCGCGCGATGGTGGCGCAGTCGGAGCAGGCGTTCCTCGCAATCGTGCAAGGTAATGCTCCCGGCAAGGCGACCGTGAAGATCCTGGAGTATAACGATATGAAGCCCTTCTTCGTGAAGGGCGATAGCGACGAGCCTTAAACAGCAGCAAGTTCCTGGAACACACGAAGCGCGATCTTGCCGTGCGACCCCCGTCTCTCCGCTCCCGGCCCACCGGGCGACAACCCATGAACCCCTGGCAGGTTCCCGGCGATGTCCGTCCAGGCCTGGGCCACATCCTGGAGCGCGTACACCGTCGCCACGTCCGTCCGTATCGTCCCCGGTTCCAGCAATCGCGCGATTCTGCCGAGCACGTCCGCTGACGCCGCGAGTCTCATCATGGCGCCCGTCACACGATGCCTCGCGGCCTCTTCCTGCGATACCGGCTGTATGGCAGAGACGAGATAGCCGCCTTCCTTCAAGACGAGGAACGAACGCTTCTGGATATCGCCACCGATCAGGTCGAAGACCACATCGACCTTCTCTCGCAGATCCTTCTCAAACGCAGCCTCTCGATAATCGATAACCCGGCTGGCGCCGATGGACTTCAGGTACGCAGCATCGTCGCCGCTTGCGGTGGCAATAACGGTCGCGCCGGCATGCGATGCCAGTTGCACCGCATAAGCGCCAACAGCCCCGGCGCCACCATGGATCAGGATCGTTTGCCCCTTTTCCAGGTGACCATGGGTGAAGATTCCCTGCCACGCAGTTTGTGAGGCCACCGGCGCCGATGCCGCCTCCTCAAAGGAGAGGGTGGATGGCTTCCTTGCGATGACGGCCGCCTTGACAGCCAGATACTCCGCGTACGCGCCACCCATTCCGCTGACGCCGAACACGGCATCGCCCGGCGCCCATTCCGCAACGTCACCGCCAATCTGTTCGACAACCCCTGAAAACTCATGACCAGGTATCCACGGCAGGTCGATCGGGAGTATCTGTCTCGCCGCTCCCGAAGCTTTAACCAGATCCAGATGATTGACGGCGGTGCTCTTGATCTTCACCAGGATCTCGTCGCGTGCGATCGTCGGCGCCTGTACTTCGTCGAACACCAACTGTCCGCCGTATTCCAGCAGTCTGACTGCTTTCATGCGAGCCCTCCTCGCCCCTGGCGGCGTGCCCAGTCGGGGAGTTTCGTGAGCGCGCGGCCGAACTCGCGTTCCAGACCGGCGATGTCGGCGCTATAGCCGACGTCCTCGAACCACTGCAGCATCAACGCCATATCCTCGCTGTACTGCCGGACCTGTTCGATTGGCGTCTGCGCGAACGCAATCGGCCTCCCCAGCGCCTCCGTCAGGATCTCCGCCGCCTCCGGCATCGTTCGTACGTCACCGGCGATGTCGATCTCGCGCCCGTTCAAGGCAGCGGCATCGGTAAACGCGCGCGCACCGAACCAGCCGATGTCCTCCACCGCAATCATCTGCAGCTTCGTGCTTTGCCCGAGCGCCCAGGCCAGCGTGTTGCCCTGGAGACTGAAAGGCGCCAGCAGGTTCTCCATGAAGAACACCGGACGCAGGATCACATGCGAGGGAAAGCGGAGGCCGCGCACCGTTTCCTCGATGCGCCACTTGTTGTCGAAGTGCGGAACGCCCGTCCGCTTATCCGCCGATCCCACGGATGTGTAGACATAGTGCTCGACGCCCGCCTCGCGCGCCAGCGTCGCAAGACGCTTGCCCTGCGCCTCCTCCCGCTCGACGCCCGCCTCGCCCCCGTTCTGCACGCCGAAGACGCCCCACGCGCCTGCCAGCACACTGCGCAGCGAGGCCTCGTCATCGAGATCGCCCTTGACGATTTCGACACCCAGGCGCTTCAAAGCCGCCGCCCGCTCGCTGTCCGGCTTGCGCGTCAGACCCCGCAGATGGAAACCGCTGCTCTGCAGCGCCTGCGCGACCGCGCCGCCCTGATTGCCGGTCACTCCGGTAATAAGAATCGTTCGATTGTTTGTCATGGCTGAAACCTCATTCTTCTGGTGCTGCCCCTCAAGCTTGCGCCTTCGATCGCGACTGGAACAATCCGGCAAAGGCTGGCCGGACGTCGACGAAGATCACCGCCCACAATAACGCCACGAGGAGGGCCAGCGGAAGCCCGCTCGGTGCCATCAAGGCATGGAAAACAAGAATGTTGACGATCACCGGCGCCAGCACTGCCACCGCGAGCGGCACGTAACGATTGGCCAGCAGAAGTGCCCCTGCAACGACCTGAAACGCGAAGATCACCCACAGATAGTGCGATGCGTACAGTGCGCCCATGAACTGTCCCGCAACGCCCCCTGGCGGGGGAAGGGGAATGAAGTTCAGGAAGCCATTGAGGCCGAAAACAAGAAAGATCACGCCCGCCAGATACCGGGCGATTACGGAAGCAGTTCTCACAACCAGGTTCTCCTTTTCGATCGGTGCTATTGCATGACGTCAATTATATTGATGTCGATTTAATTGATTGAGGTACACTTCCAGCAGATTCAGTTTTTTATGAACCGGCGCTTTCTCTTATGAACCGACGCTCTCAAAGCACGGACCACGTCTGGCTGGTAATGATGAAGGCGATGCGAGCCCTGACGAGATACGCAGCCGCCGGTATTGAAGAGACCGGGCTCGGCCTCTCGGATTTCGGCGTGCTGGAAGCCCTGCTGCACAAAGGACCTTTGCCCGTCAATACGATAGGCCCGATCGTAGATCTGACGCCAGGCTCGATCAGCACTGCTGTCGACCGCCTCGTCACGAAGGGCCTGGTCAGCCGGATCGAGAGCAGCGAGGACCGGCGCGTTCGCATCGTGGCCCTCTCGCCAGGCGGCAGGGAACTCATTGCTTCAGCCTTTCGAAAGCACTCCGAGCAGATGAAGAGAGTGTTCTCTGAACTGAGTCCGAAGGAACTTCGTAGCCTCGAAACGGCACTTAAGAAAGTCGGCAAGCGCGCCGCCGGGCTGATGGAGGAGAGTTGAATGGCATGAAACAGGCATGGTGTCGGACGAGCAACCAGCTTCTCGCCCGCTCCGGGCGCCTCCTGGTTACCGCCTGTCGACGGGCTCACCTCGGTAACCCTTCCGATTCAACGCACACGTTTCCGACCCGCGACCGGCAGGGAGCGATTGCCGAACTTTTTCGCGCCCTGTCAGAAATGGCAAACCGCTGATCGCGTTGCTACGAGGTACTGATCAATCGTCGCTCAGGCGGCGTATCGAATCACTTCAAGCTCCGCGGAGCGATCCGCCGCGGCCAGAAGGCGATCGACGCTCATCATCGCAACGTTCTGCAATTCCGTTTCGCCGCACTGTCGGCACTGAAGCACCGGCAATGCCCTTACGATCACGATTGACGTGTCGCCGATTTTAAACGGCAGGTCGGTTACGCGTTCTTCCATCGCGCCGCCGCACACTCGACAGTTCACTCTGCGAGCCTCCTCAAGCGCCCATTCTCCTCCCATTGCTCAGGATCGGGCAGATACATCGTCACCACACGAACATTATCACCTTCAAGGTTCGTCGCAAGGAGAGCATGGAAGACGAATTCGGGAACTTCCCCCCGCAACAGGAAACTCGGAAGATATTTGTCCTGTGGATATGTTTCGACGATTTCAAACGTGTCGATTGCCTTACGCAGCAGCTCGCTGTTCAATCGGCGCTCCTGCAGACGCATGGTCACGTGATATGTCCAACGAACCAGGCCGGAGGCGATGCAGTCCCGCACGAAGGCAAGAGAATCGGCGGGGATTTGCGCATTCGGCAATCACGATTATAGAGGGCATCGCGACGACATCTCCACGGCGGACGCATTGGCACTCGCATTTCCCACGTTGCGCGGATCCGGGATTGGAAGCCGACTTATCGGTCGTAATCCGAGATGACGTGAACCAAGGGGCCGGCAAGTGGTCCGATCAACTTATCTTTCAAAATTCTTACAAAATTACCAGAGCAGCGTCGCGTAGTTGTATCATTCGTGGGCCGCGACTCACCGAAGCGTCTCGATGGCACGAAAAGTAGGGCAAATCATCGGGCGCAGAACCGCACTTGGCTAGTGTGCGTAGGCGCTCTCGCGATTGCTCATGCGGCGCCCACGTTTCCGGCGAACTCCAGTCAGAAGAGATGACAGCGGATGGATACGAAAAATCCGTTGGCAGGTGTCTTTTTCGCGAGGGTCGCGGAAACGACGGCCGGACTGTCACCCTCGATCGTCAGAGCATGGTCGCCGGAACGAAATCGCAGATAACCATGCAGATTCGCGAGTCCGATGAATAGCGACCTGAAGCCATGTCCCCGGTTGGAGTCCTCGCCAAGGCGGGTGACGCCGTCCGTTAAGGTGAGCCGAAGCGCCTCGCCGTGATCGGTGAGGCCGGCGTACGTCGGGGAGCTGTTGAGACTGGCGAGGACGCCGATGCCGCGATCCGCGACGACAAACTCGAAGGTGCCGGGCGTGGCTTGAAAGACCACGACTCCGGATTTCGAAGCATTCGAGTGTTCGTGGATATTTCCTTCCATTTCTCCGATTGCCCCGACAAGCTGCGCAGCGATTCCCTTGGGAAACCCTACATCAACCGCGGCGAACTGCGCCGCGTAGCAGAATTCCGTCCATGAACTCTCCACAGATTCCGTGTTGGCGCTGAATGTCCGAAAGATTCCGGCGTGGCGGGTCTTGGGACAAATCCATCGGTGTCGCCGGTTCGAGAGCGCCGCGTGAAGGTCCGCTGTTCCGTTCAGCGACAGCCATTGCGCTTCGGATGGCGCCGGGAGCAGTCCCGCTTTCGACAGGATCAGGTATTCCAGGAAGGGACCCAGATCGCGGACAACGAGCTATGTGTCGCACGGTATCTCCGTGAGTCGACCGCGCGCCGCTGCGAACGCCAGTCCGTCGATCGTGGTGAAACTCAGTTCCTCAGCCATGGTGCTTCCGTCGGTTCAGGCTGCTATCGCGGCCTTGGACGTGGCCCATTGGTGAAGGACGCCCATATTGTGGCGCAGGAGCGCGTCGAGGGGAGCGCCCGCGTCCGTAGCATCGAGAGACCACACGATCCGGGACGCAGCGTTGATCGACGCTCGCTGACGTTTCATCGTCTTTACGAAGCTGGAGGTTTCGATGAGGGTCAGGCTGGCAAATGCTCCCGACAGTTGGGGCAGCAGATCCATTCCGCCGCGGATCGACAGATGGAGCGGCCGCCCAACCGAGCGCGCCAACGAACTCAACCATGCGACATGCCGTTCTTTGCGCCCCGCCCAGCGGGTTCCCGTCGTGAATTCATAGGCCAAATGCGTGATCTCCGGGTTCGCGCGAAGGTACGCTGCCCACCGCTTGAAATCCGTTTCGGTCCGTCCGTTCACATGGAGCGCAGCCGCCAGCCCTTCCGAAAGAAACTCCCGATGCGTGATCGCGATACGCTTGATCGAGTGAAGGTCGTTCCACCGCGGAATGTCTGTGAAGAGGCTGTAGTTCGGCGACGTGACGAGCGAAACGCCGATGCTGCGGAGGTTCTTCATGATTGCGCGGCGCCCGGCCTCGCCCAAAGCCCACCATCCCTCGAGGGGCCGATCGTTGTGCGTTCCCGAGAGAATGATCGTCGCGTCGGTCGCGATACCCAGCGCCGCGCACAACGCTTCTCGTGTGGTATAGCGGGGAGCGCCGTCCAGGCGGCGGAACATCTCATAGAGCGATGCTGCCACCGCGGGTACCGCGATCCTCTCGCGACGGCCACTGCCGTGATAGATGAGCGGCACGATAGAAGGCAGGACTGGCGGCGCGATCCGCGCCGGGGCCGTCGTCGCAATCGTGTTCAGCGAAAAGCCCCCGACTTCGCGGACGCGAAATGCGTATGTCGGGTTATTCCGGCAGACATTGTCGCACTGCGACGGTTTTCCGCAACAGAGGTCGAGGCAGTCGAAGATCGCGGCTTTCGAGCGCAGGCCGCCGCACTCGTTCCGGTCCGGGCAGGACGGGCAACCCAACGGCGTCGTCGCCCGCTCTTCGTAGTGCCAGAGCCTCCGTTCCCGGCCCAGTCTCCGCTTTCCGGCGCTTCCCGGTTCTGTGGGGGTTGTCAGCATAGCGAGATCTCCGCAACGCGCGCGAGATCGTGAACCTGCTGAACCGTGCCCTGCGCGATCCCACATGATTCCTGAACCGCGCGCAAAACTTCGCTGGGAGGGTTGTCCGCACGGGCAATCGGAATAAGGCGCAACCGCGCCACGAGCGCATTTCCTTCGGCCTCGACCGTCACCATCTCTCCGATGTGCACGTCGAACGATGACCCGAGTCAAACGGTAGCGTCCGCGGACGCTGGCGCGGTTCCTGGGTAAAGAGATCGGACGTACCAAGTTCCCGCCGTCCTTCGTCCCACCGCCGCCTGAACGATTTCGCGGCCTTCCGAATGAATTCAATTCCCATTCTTGATTTCTCCTTTGAAGAGCGGGCGATATCGTTTTGCCCGCCCTTGCGTCATCTCGACGACCACGCCGATGGCGGCGAGAGACGCGAGGCGATTGTTCCATGCGGTGGTATATTGCATGCCTTCGCTCTGGCCGAGTTCTCTCATCAGCTCGCCGGCATCCGTCTCGCCCCGTTGGCTGACAAGGTCATAGGTGAGCTGCTGTTTGGGTTCCAGATTGCCGATAAGGCCGAACTCAGTCACCTCTCCGTCAGCGGTCAGCGTGCACGCCATGATCGCGTCCCCGCGAGATCTGAGGAGTTCCACAAGCTCGTCCCGAACTGCCGGGTTCGCGTTCGCGACGACCGGATAGAGCATCGACCGTCTTCCCCGCACAAAATCGCGGAAGGCAAGAACGCTTTCACGCAGATAGCTGGCCGTGGCTACCTCGACGTCGCTGAAGTCCAGGAAAATCGGTTCGGGCGACGACGGTTCCGCGAGGGATTCCTTGATGAGTCTCGAAAACATCTCCTGTCCCCGGGGAGCTCCGGCCAGAATCGATCCGGACAGATCTCTAATCGATGCCACTCTCATATTGTTAATGTGCCTCACGTGTTTCATATGAGATAGTGTACACCATCTTTGAGAGTCGTGCAGTGCCCGTTGCGAGATTCACCTGGTTGCAACTGTTTGGAAGCAATCTGTACCCAGCCGAACCGGCGCAAGGCTAATCGCAGTCTGTTGCAATTGACAAATTCAAACGTATACGCAATGCTGGAGTTGATTCCGGTGACCGTGCAAATTGCACCACGCGGAAGGGATTGAGTGGGGGTGGGGTTCAAATTCGTGTCTCGCTAGCGAATCGAGATTCCACATCAGCCGAAAGGCTCCTGCAAAGATCATGCGAGCATTGTAAGTTCTGGGTCGTCTATATCTCTTGATAAGATCGACCGAAAAAAGGCCACCCAGTGCGGTGGCCCTTTTTTGTCTTCTGACCGAATTCCCTGCGTTTAGTATGCTTTAGGGATGCCCACCCTCGATCTCGCGCAATCTCAGCAGTTGCTCATGCGCGTCGTTGAGGAGGGGTATGCAAATCGCCATAGCCCACTGCCGGGTGCCTATGTAAAGGCGCAAGTCCTTTCCACCGCTCTCGACCAGAACTCCACTTTCAACGAGCGTGAGCTGGGTTTCAGGAGCTTTTTGGACTTCGTGAAAACCGTCCCGCAAGTCGGCATTCAGGAGCGTTCAGGGAGTGATGTTCTGTTGGCGCCAATGACGGCGAGCGACGTTCTCTCCGCGTTCGCCGCACCCCTTCCCCGGCTCAGAAGGGATTTTTGGCGGGCGTTCATCGAGTTTCCCATCCCCAACACCGTCCGTCTCTACGACCCGAATGAAGACAAGATTCTGCATGAGGACACGGGCACGACGAGACGAGGAATCGTCATTGAGCCAATCCCTCGGGATACACAGCTCCAGTGGCGGAGGACCTTCTCTGAAGAGCAACCGGATGGTTTGAAAACGACTTTGCTCGCAGCGCTTGAGGGCACTGGTAGCGGCCCTTTCAACGAATTTGCGAGACGCTTGCGTGAGGATCCTTCAGTTATGCGAGCGTGGAATCGCTTCGTTCAGAAACTCATCACGGATCATGTTTCTACTTGGGCCGCTGCAAATAACGTACCCGAAGAGTGCTGGTCTGCCGGCAAACAAACGACATATACGGGGAGCGGAACGGATGGCTCAACGTCAAAGATCCAAAACATCAGCCAGCGTGCCGAACTCTATAATCTCTTCGACAGCCTTCCGATTGAAGACCTGCTTCAACTGCGCGTCCCGCTTGGCTGGGTTTTGAAAATGATCCGAGAGAAGGGATGAAGGTTCTTCTTTTCGGATTGCCCATCAGCACGCACCGGCGTCTGAAGGAAGAATCCGGCGATTGGCAGGACGCAGTGCCCGAGCCTCACACGTTCAGCTCGACGCCGACCGACACAAACGAACACACCCTCTATAGCGAGGGCGAACTTCGGGAACTGAAGACCACAGTGGGAAAGGGCTTCACTCACGTAATCGTGCCTGCGAGCCGCGACTGGAGCGAAATCCAGCGGCGTCTTCAATTTGACTGCCGCGTCCACATCGCGAGACTATGGCAACCGCTCAGAGACGTGAAGTGGGCCGATTTGAGAGACCATCTCCACCGGATTGTCTTGCTCGACGAAAAGTGGAGTGAGAAGCTGCGCCCGACCGACCTACGACATGCCTTGCTCCTGCCGCCGACCGTGTTCCGCACGAACAAGAAGACGGATAAATACTGGAATACCTGCGACGCATACGAGGAAGACCGGATCTTACGCGCCACACGTCTACTTGGCACTGTTGAGAGAGAACACCGAAAGAAAGACGGAAAGCGCGGGCGTTCATGGATCGACGAGAACAGCAGACGATTCCGATTCGATCCGGACATGCACGCTCGAAATGCCGAAGACCGTGCAGACGAAAAATCATATCGATTCTGCTTTGAGATCCCGTCCGGCTTTCATTATGACGTTGCCGACGATGCAGGACGGTCATTTTCTGTTCAACTCGATGGTCGGATGCAGTCTGTAACGCACTGCAACGTGAGCCCATGGGGGCATATTCGACGCGGGTAAGCCTTCCTGGCGGGAATCCCGGATGCGGAAATTTATTTGGCGCACGCCCTGCGGGAACCTCATGCTTCCGTTCCCCGGCGCGCCGTGGCATAACTCCCGGTAAACGCGCTCAGGTCCGCCGATTCACCTCCACAATTTTTCGGCATGTCTGTGGTCATCGGCAAGGCTAAGAGACGTCGGCGGTTCTCCCCGGAATCGTCTGGTAACGCCTGCTTAGGCCTGCTAACAAGCCAATGCCGCATGCCTGCGGTCTACTCGTCTTACGGCATGAGGAGGGCCGCCAACATCGGATGAAGGGTGGCCGCAAACGGGTTGGTAACAGTAACTCCCCGCCACGTAAACCCGTCCTGGAAATCTTCTGACAGGAGCAACCGACAATCGGCTTCCGCCGAAGCGGCCAGCACGACCGAGTCCCAAATCGTAAGGCCATGGTCGGCCGCAAGATCTGTGGCGTTGACGATTACGGTCGCTGAAGTGTCGACAACCGCATACGCATCGCGCCAGCTCAGCACGGCTGCCCGCGCACGACCAGGGCGCCGCTTTACTTTTCGAACAAGTACGTTGAAGAGCTCGCCCGATGCCTGAGCCGGCAGCACGACGGCCTCCGGTGGCAATCGCTGGATCAGACTCAGTGTTCGATCTCGCATGACCGTTCCATTGGCGCCCTCGGCGTACGCGAGAACATCGGTGTCGAACGTGATCCTCATCGGACGTCGTCGTAAAGTTCCTCACGCGTCCAGCGGCCGGCGTTCACAGCCCGTTCTCGACTGAGCCGGGCGAAAAGCACGGATCGTGCGC
Source organism: Terriglobia bacterium (assembly GCA_963831795.1). GTDB lineage: Bacteria > Acidobacteriota > Terriglobia > Bryobacterales > Bryobacteraceae > BOG-234. The sequence continues at coordinate 62,811 of CAWHSB010000009.1, forward strand.
CTTCTGCGACCAGATTGTCCTCAACCATAGGCGAGATTCTCGCCACCGGCTTGCCGTGACTCGTCACGACAACGCTTCGGCCGTTCTTCACGGTCCGCAAGAGTTCGGAAAATCGGCGATTGGCGTCCTCAGCCGAGGCTTTTTCGTTCATAGCTCTTATCTTCAATGTAAATCCATTTCCGCCAAAACGGCTCTCCGGAATGCAGAGCCACCCGGACGCCGGAAATTCATAAAACGCTCCGCAGCTCAACCCCTTAGAGACCCATCCCTGCACCCGCACGTGTGCCACCTCTCCATTCCGGCGGGAGGCCAAACTCAGTCACAACAACCTTAACCAATGAAATCAACAACTTAACATCCAAGCCGTAATTTCGTGTGGTTTACTTTGGTCGGGGTAGAAATTCAAACAAAATGATCTCCGAAAAACAGCTCGAAGCCAACCGCCGCAACGCGCAGCGTTCCACGGGTCCCCGGACCGAGGAAGGCAAAAAAGCGTCCGCTCTGAACGCCCACCGCCATAATCTCACCGGCCAGGTAACCGCCATGACCGACGCGGACCGCATCATGCATGACGCATTCTCCGCCTCCCTCGTCGAAAGCCTTGCCCCGGAAGGCGCCATGGAGATCCAGCTCGCCCAGCGCATCGCCACGGACAGCTGGCGCCTGAACCGGCTCAGCGCCATCGAAGACAACCTCTACGCTCTCGGTCACTCCGCGCACTCGGACGACATCGAAACCGAACATCCCGAAATCCACGCCGCCCTGACAGCCGCAAAGGTCTTCCAGGAGGAGTCAAAACAGCTCCAGCTCCTGACACTCTACGAGCAGCGCATCAACCGCAACATTCAGAAGAACATGGCCATGCTCCAGGCCCTCCAGACGGCACGCGTCGCGAAACGCGAAGTCGAAATGAAGGAAGCAAAGAAGCTCCTCCAGCTCAGTGAAATGAAGGGCTTGGCTTACGAACCAACCAAAGATGGGTTTGTTTTTTCGACCGCCCAAATCCACGCTGCCATCGACAAAGAACGCCGCTTGAACCGCGCGTATCAAACCGATTTCAGCCGCTACAAACCCCAAAAACTCCACGCGCAAGCGGCTTGACGATTTTATCGGCCTTCCCGCTTGCCCGGAACCGGTTCGCCTCGCCAAAAGGAGTGGCGAATTCGCGCCACAGATCTTCCGAACCTTCGAATTTCACTGCGCTGGTGGAACGACTCGGAACGAAACCTGACGCAACCAAATGCGCCGTCGGAGTTCTCCCAATCGACGATGCCGGGAAAGCCTCGGCGAGGCTGAAATAACGATGAGAAACAGGAACTTTCTGCTTCGCCCGTTTCAGGAATTTTCTATTTTGCGTTGACAGCGGGGAAGGGCCCAAAGCGAGGCATCAACAAATCATGATAAAATCCTCAGCCGAGCGGCACCGATGAGGTTACATCGAAATAATCGAGCGAACTTTGGGATTTGTGGCCACGGTCTGCACGGCCGCTGGCCTTCTGCAGAGCCATCGCTCCCTGGCGGGAGTGTGCGGAATGAAAGCGAAAAAGAACTTTCCGGGACGGTGACCAGCGTGGAGTTCACGAACCTGGATGGATCGCTGGCCCTCGCGGCCAGGAATCAGGACGGGTCGTCGACCGAGTGGGTGATGACCCTCGGATCGCGCAAACGAAGCTCCGCCACGGCGCTTGCCCTGCGCGGGATCGGCAAGACCGGAGCGAGTGCGCTCCATACCGGGACGAGATCAAACCGGGACCAGATCAAAGTGAGGTTTCTGCCGGCGCGGGACGGCAGTCCGCTGGGCCTCCTCAGAACCGTGATCATGCCGGACGGGCGCGTGATCCAGATCTCCGCCGGTAACCCGAACGACTAAAAAACGACTAAACGAAGAAGGGAGATCATCATGGCTATTCTAAGAAAGATCTTTGGGACAAGTATCGCGATCGCGGTCGCCCTGACGGTCAGCGAGCCGTCCTCGGCCTTTGCACAAGTAGGCTCTGCCCCTGCAGCGCCCGCGCAGGGTGGCCGGGGTGCGGGCGCCGGTGGTGGACGAGGCGGCGGCCGCGGCGGTCGAGGCGGCGCGCCGCTATACACTCCTGCAGCCGGCGCGAAGGACCTGAAAGCAGTCCTTTTCAACTGGGGCTGGTATATGGGCATGCTCCGAAGCAGCGAGGAACGAGACTTGCTCATGTCGCTCGAATACCTGGGCAAGGGCGCCATTCAAGTGGACGGACAGCCCTGCAATGTAACGAAGTATCGAACCAGCATCAGCTACCAGACGTCGGGCGAGCGGGTTCAGTACACGGGCACTCGGCCTAATGGCCAGGCGTGCTCCGATGTCGAAGTCCTCAGTGGCGGGTATGCCTGGAACGAAGACATTGCGGGCGCCGAACTCGACCCCGGTAAAGGCAAGGCGAAGGCGATGCCCGCAACCGTAGAGGAACGGATGATTCGCCTGTGGGCAAGTCCGCAGGGTGCGTTCAAAAGCGCGATGGCGGGGATCAGTGATCCACCGGAAATGGCGCCCAGGCCGCAACGGGTGCCTGCCGACGTCACGAAGGCCGGGAAAACCTCCCTCGTGTGGGAAGGCAATAAGCCCGTCCTGACGTTCCCGATTCCGGGCGTCCCCAATGCAACCGCGACCGCCACACTCAACGACAAGTACGAGGCCGAACGCGTGGTGGTCAAACACGGAAACAACACCACCGAATTTACCTATAGCGGCTATAAGGACTGGAACAATCCGCTCAATCCGGCCGAGGCGCTTTACGCGGGCAAGATGACGGAACGTAAAAACGGCGCCGTCGTCCGCGACATTACGACGACGCTGACGGAAACAGGACAGATGTATGTCGTGATGCCGGTTCCGGCAAGCGTCAAGGCGGCGATGACGCCAACGTTTCAGCCTCCCAACTGGACTCTGAATACCGACGCGCCGCCGGCGCGGACGACGCAGACTGCGGCCGTCGAAACTCCGCGGAGGGCCGACGGGAAGCCGGATATGACAGGAATCTGGGGTGGCGTTCCCCCTCCCGTTTCGGGTAGTGGGACCCGCCGATGTGGCCCGACGCAGATCGGCTGCAAAGTCGCACAAGACAACTTCTGGGTGGATTATGAGTGGATCTCGCCCTCGCGGTTCGGGCCGAGTCGTCCCAATTACAAACCCGAATTTTGGGACAAGATTCAGGAGCTCGATCAGTGGACGAATAAAGACGATCCGGTCATGACCTGTCAGCCGCTGGGACTCCCGCGGCAGGGCACGCCCCGGCGGATCATCCAAACCGACAAAGACATTCTTTTGTTCTATTCGCAATATGCCGATTACGGCGGTGGAAACACGGAATTCCGCGACATCCCCACCGACGGACGCGCGCGCACCAAGGAGAAGTCGCTCGAAGCGACGTACTACGGGTACAGCATCGGGAAATGGGAAGGCGACACGCTCGTCATCGACGACACTTCATTCGTCGATACGACGTGGTTGGGACGAGGAGGCCTCTTCCATTCCGACAACATGCACATCATTGAGAAACTTACGCGTGTTGGAAATGAAATCCGCTACGACATGACGATCGAAGATCCGGATTCGTTCATCGAGCCCTGGGTTATGCCGACGCGAACCCTGCGCCTCAACGCCAACGCCGATCTTATCGAACCGGAGCGTGCGAATTGCGAGGTGTACGAGACGGGGAAGATCAGCACCCAGCTTCGCCACTGACCGTTCTTTAGTAACCAGACCCGCAGCCCGTTTCGGAGTCCGCTCCGGGACGGGCTGTTTTTTTGTCCGGCGATGCCTTTTCTGGTGCGCTAAAAAGCAACGACATCGCTCAGAAAACGGACCGGCGCGGCCGTATGCTCGCGATCTCCGTCCGATCCCGGGGTGGTCGCAGGTGGCGAAGCGCGTCGAAAGCAACGGCGAGGGTTTCCTCATGGGGACTCCGCCCTCGCGCGCGCCGTTCATCGTCTTATAGAAGAGTGCTCGACCGCTTCCGGCCGGAATGATATAGACTGTCATCCGACGTACGGCGAAACACAGGGAGGGAAGCTTGCCATGAGAGTTGCGATGAGGAATCACGAGGCAAGATCGGCATGGCGTCGCCTTCTTGCCGGAATGCTGTTCGCGCTTCTGTTCATTGCAACGTCGACTCTTGCAACCTCGGCCCCTGCCCAACAGGGCAAACCAAAACCGCCGAAGTCCGTACGGCTCTATGTCATCGATTGCGGCACTCTGGACAATCCCGACACGTCGGCATATCGGTTTAAGAAGGAAGAGCTGGCACAGTACAAGATGTCGGCGCCGTGCTTTCTGGTGGTCCATCCCAAGGGAACCCTGATGTGGGACACCGGGCCCGTCCCCGACAGCAACTTCAAACCCGGCGGCGGCCCCGCAACCATGCGATACGCCACATCCACCGAACCTTTGACTGCGCGCCTTGCGGAGATTGGTTATGCCCCGTCGGACATCACGTATCTGGCGTTCTCCCACTTTCACTGGGACCATGTCGGCAATGGCAACCTTTTTGCCGGCGCGACCTGGCTCGTGCCCAAAGCCGAACGCGACACCATGTTCGCCGATCCCCCGTCGCCGCGCACGGAGCCCGCAAATTTCAGCGCGCTCAAAAACAGCAAAACCGTATTCATCACCACCGATGACTACGACGTATTCGGCGACAAAACGGTCATTATCAAAGCAGCCCCGGGACACTCCCCCGCTCACCAGGTGCTGTTCCTGAAACTCAAGAAGACCGGGCCTGTCCTGATCAGCGGCGATCTCTATCACTATCCCGAGGAACGGACTTTCCACAAGATCCCGATCACGGAATTCAACGCCGATCAGACCGTCGCCTCGCGCGCCGCGATCGAGGCGTTTATGAAAAAGACGGGCGCACAGCTCTGGATTCAGCACGACTACATCGCAAACGCGAAGCTCAAAAAGTCGCCCGCCTTCTACGAATAGATTCCGGGGTACCGTCGCATCACCCATGCAAGAATCGTTAGGGATGAAAACACTCGAGCTGGTGTTCTTCGACGCCGGCGGTGGACATCGCAGCGCCGCGAATGCGCTTTGCGAGGTCGTGCGACGTCAGGAACTGCCCTGGGAAATGCGGATGATGAATCTCCAGGAACTGCTCGACGAGATGGATGTCTTCCGCAAAATAACCGGCATTCGCCTGCAGGACCTCTACAATCTGATGTTGCGGCGCGGCTGGACTCTGGGCTCGCCGATACTGATGAAGGGCATGCATGGCGTGATTCGCGCCCTGCATTCGAAGCAGGTAAGCCTGTTATCCGGATATTGGGAGCGGAAGAAGGCCGAAGGACATCAGCCCGATGTCGTGGTGTCGGTGATACCGAACTTCAATCGCGCCCTCTTCGAGGCGATCCAGCGGGTCATGCCGGAGGTCCCTCTGGTCACGATCCTGACCGACATGGCAGACTATCCGCCCCATTTCTGGATCGAGCGTCAGCCTCAATATCTGATCTGCGGCACCGAACGCGCCCGCCGCCAGGCCCTCGACGCCGGCCATGCGCCGGACCATGTGTTCCGCACTTCCGGCATGATTCTGAATCCGAAGTTCCACGAGCCCGTTGTGGTCGACCGTGGTCCGGATCGCATCGCCCTGGGTCTGGACCCGGAACTGCCGACGGCCTTAATCATGTTTGGAGGCGAAGGCTCCCCGGCCATGCTCGAAATCGCTGAGCAACTCGACTCCAGCCGGCTCGAGGTACAGATCATCGCGATCTGCGGTAAAAACCCGAAACTCACGGCGGCAATGCGCTCGATGCCCCGCTGGATTTCGATGCATGTCGAGGGTTTCACGCGCGAGGTTCCCCGCTTCATGCGGCTGGCGGATTTTTTCATCGGAAAGCCCGGCCCCGGCAGTATCAGCGAGGCGGTAGCGATGGGCCTGCCCGTCATCATCGAGCGCAACCACTGGACCCTCCCTCAGGAACGGTACAACGCCGATTGGGTCGAAGAGGAGGGCGTGGGCATCACGCTCGGAAGCTTCAAAAAAGGAATTGTCGGCGCAGTCCGGCAAATGCTCGAACCCGCGCGGAGATGCGAGTTTCTCCGGCGTGTCAACGCTCAAAAGAACCGTGCCGTGTTCGAGATCCCGGAGATCCTTGAGGGAATTCTCGCAAAGCGCGAGGCTACCGAAATGACATTCCGGCAAAGCTGACCACGCTTTGCGGATCGATATTCCACTGCTCGTACCGCTCGATCGTCCCGCGGGCGTTCGGCGCCACTTTCAAAAACGTATAGACCGGAGAAGATCCGCACCACTTCAGGTCGTCGTGATTCTCCTGCACGAGGTCCCAGAACCCTTCCGCATCGCCTGCGGCGACTCGCTCCATGCGCTGGCGATCGCGCCCGCCTACAGCGAGCATCTCGTTCTCGCTGGCAAGCGCCGCGAATGGGTCGCCGTAGCGTCTGCCCATGTGCGCCATATCGATCCCGAGCACCCAGAGCAGCTTCCCGTTCTCCCGCGCCGCAATTTCCCCCAACGCGCCAAGGAAGCGCTTCACGTTCTCGTCCTGCTCCGGCTTACCGCCTCGATAGATGCTGTGCGCATATGAGCCGCACAGAATCGGCAGGATATCGATATCCGGCCCGAAGATCGATTGCAGAAACAGAACCTGAAACTCGATCGAATGCTCGACGGCATGGCAGTAGTCTTCCGTTGCGATCGAATCCGGCGCCTGGCGCGTAAGTTCGTCCACGAGATCCGTGTTTGTACGCGAAGCTCCCCAGGGAGTTTCGTACGGTTTTCGAGTCAGGCCGAACCGCTCCGGGGCGCCATAGTGCGACGTGCCCAGAACAACGAAGGTCCGGTCCCGGTACTGCGGACCCAGCAGCCCGTAGGCCGCCCGGTAGGATTCGTAGCCACCCTGCGGGCTGACGTGAGGCGCCGCAATTCCGATCAGACGATCGGCCGTCGTTTCGGGGTGGCCGCCACCCATCCAGCCGTCCATCACACCGCGCAATTCCGTCGGATCGTCCGGGTAAGCCGATCCGGCGTGCGATGGTTCCCGCACCGGCGCTTCGGCGAACTCACGCTCGCGCGCCTCCTTTAATCCCTCGAACGTCTCCTCTTCGAGAAAACCGCTCTGCGTGAGCACGTCGATCAGCTGATCTTCGAGATCGCCGACCTGGAGTTCGCCCGTAGCTTCGACCAGCGCGGCGCGAAGGTCGAGCCGCGTCTGCTGCCCATCGAAGCATGAAAGGCATTTCACAAGCGGTGGCGGAATAATCAGAACCGCTTCGGAGTAGCGGAAAAGGTCGCGAATCAGAAGTCCCGGCCGCTCTTCGACCGGTGACGGCATGAAATCAAGATCGCCGCGCAGCCGCGGCAGGGGGGCAGACACGCGACTATGGTAACGCGGGCAATCTGCAAGACCGCCCGCGTTACCGGTGAGGAGTTAATTGTCGGTATCGCGCCGCTTCAGCGTGGGGCGATCGTCCTGATCGGGCTTCGGCGCCTGCTCGTCGCCATTGGCGTCGATCTGGCCGTTCGGATTGCGGCGCAACGTCGGCCGGCCCGAATCCTTCGCATTGTCGATAGCCCGGCGATTGTGCATCGCGAGAACGCGTGTCTTGACGTCGTTGAACTCGCTCGTGCTGACCACGTATTCGGGTTTTTCTTTCAGATACGCCTGAATGATCGCCTGCGCGGATTTAATCCGATCGTCGGTCGGCGGATGCGTCGAAAATACCTTGGCCATCGCCCCGGGCTTGCGCTTCTCGAGCGACTGGATCTTTTCGAAGAAGTCCACAAAACAGGTGGGATCGTAGCCCGCCTTGTACATGTATTCCAGACCAAGCTTGTCGGCTTCGGATTCGTTGGCGCGGGAAAATTGCAGAAAACCCATGGGGATCGCCAGACCGATGCCCTGGCGGATCGCGTATCCCGTCCAGCCGCCGAGAAAAATCAGCGGGATGGAACCGTAATTCACGAGTTCGGCTTTCGTGGCGTTGCGCGTCCCGTGCCGCGCCGCGACATGCCCGATCTCGTGCGCCATCACTCCGGCCATCTCGGCTTCGTTATCGGCGTTAAGAAGGACGCCCGTGTTGACGAAGAAGAAGCCGCCGGGGAGAGCAAAGGCGTTGATCTCCTCTGAATCGATGACTTTAATCGTGAACGGAACCTTTGCGTCGGAATTGCGCACCAGATTCTGTCCGATCCGGTTCACGTATTCGGCAATGATCGGGTCGTCGACGATCTTGGCCTGCCGCTCCACCTCCTGAGCCATCTGCTTGCCCAGAGCGATCTCTTTTTCGATCGAATAAAAGTTGATACCCTTGCCCACGTCGCGATTGCCGATCTGATCGGGATCGTTTTCCGATTTACCGGCAAAGGCCGGCGAAACCAGCGCGGAAGGTACAAGGAGGGCAAATAACGCCAGCGCGGCGCCGCCCCGACGCCAGCCTGCCGATTGCGAGAGGAGTTTCATCTGGACACGTCTCCTGTTACTGAGTATAAACCCGCCGGAAATGTAAAGGTTGTCAAAAGCGAGAGCTGAAACCGCGAAGAACGGCCCACTCGAAGTGGTACGTGACAGGGGATGCGGCGGTTTCGCGGCTATTGGCAGTATTCCGCCGTGCTCACCGCTCCCAGCACTTCGATCGGCGTCCCGGCCGGGATGACGAACTCACTCTCCCCGTAACGCAGGAACCGGCCGTCGCTCCCCTGAGCCCAGTCGAACGTGTAGCCCAAAGCGGTCCACGGATAGAGATTCGGTCGCGGGAGGCCGTACGCCGTGTAGTACTGCTTATAGAACCACGCGGGATATTTGGCGTTCTGCTTTTCGGAGGGTGGATCGGCGGGCGGACCAGCTTCGCACAGGGTTTTGTCCGTTGCGGGGTTGGAACACGGCCTGAAAATCGTTTTGGGTGTCGCCTCGCGGAGCCGGATGCGTACAAAGGTGTTATAACCCGCGGCAGGGGGCAAGCCGAGACGCTGTTCCAACCGGAGGGTCAGCTCATCCACATTCCCGTCGTGCGACCGGGTAAATGCGTGGCAAAACTCCTTCAACCAGGGCTCTACCGTGACCCAGGTATCGTCGGGCGCCTTGTCTTTATACTTGCTCACCTGATCGGCGCGCTTCCACGTCGCGACGGTCACTTCTTTGCCGGAAGCGATCTCGACCAGCGGGCGCTCAATCTCCCACGGCTCGGTGGTCGTCATTCCAGCCACCGCTTTCCGATACGTTTCATACCTCGCGCGGGAGCGTTGCGCCTCGGCGGCGTCGGGTATGCAGATGGACTTGCCTGCCGGTAGGCGATTGGGATCCCCGATAAAGGGAAATCCATCGCCGGTGCGGGAATTCGTGGCAATTAATATCGCGGGCGCGAAATCCCGGCTCCCGAAATGGAACGCGGCCAGGTCGGGGAGCGTATCCCCGCTCGCTACCGTATGCGAAAGAAAACACGGCGAGGCGAAGCAGTTCGCGGCAAAGAGCGCAAGTAGAAGAAATCCACGCGGCATATTTATTCCACGTTACGGACACCGCTCGTGATTTTCAATCGCAGTTTTCAGATTAAAGCCTGGAAATCTGAGTGAGCATTTCCGCCAGAATCTCACGAAACCGCGCCGCGGAGGTCGCCTCGTACACTTGCGCGTCGAAGGGCTCTACCGCCCGTTGGAGGTCGTCCACCGGCAATGCTGCCGGCGTCTGCGGAGCGCCGCCCCGACGTTTGCGGGGGCCCGGGGCGACCACCTTGACCTGAAAGCGCACGTAGAACAGCCGGCTGTCCGCATTCCCGGGCTTTTCCACCGGGCCAGTCGCTTCCTGTTCGTGCAGGAATGCGGGGCCGCTGAGCGCGATTACGATCGGAACCGGCGCCTCGCCGCCTTGCGGATCGGCGTTAACAAGCCGGCGGGCGACCTCGTCGCGGAAGAACTCCTGCATTTTCGTGCGCGATTTCAGGTCTCTGATGTCAACCAGACCCGGCCTGACGTCAAGAAGAAGTTTGCGCATTTTCGCCCAGTCCGGATCGCGTACATCATGCTGCTCGAAACTGACCCGGCGCTGTGTCAGATCGAGGAACGCCACATCAATCGACCCATTGCGAACGTCCATTTGCGACAACACCTTGAGCGCCGGGATCATCAGGCTCATATTGGTCTGCATGGCGGAAAGCGAGCCTGCGTCCGACGCGGTGGTGTTCACCAGAAGCTGAATGTGAACCTTTCGCCGGGTGTTGACGCCCAGGTTCAGGCGATGCTCGATACCAGGGAGGTACCAGACGTCCGGCGGTTGCGTTATTTGGGGAAGAAACTCGACCGCGGGCAGTCCAGTCCACGCCTCAGGCAGCGGATCGGGCCTCAGCGGATCGGCATTGGCCTGGCGGAAGATGACGCTGTGTTCCAGCGTCGCCGTATCGCATACGGCAATCGCGAGGGAATAGTCACCCGGCAAAACAAAGGCGTATTGCGCGATGGCGATCTGATAGGTCTCGATTCCCTGCGCCAGTGTTGCGAGATCGAGGGACGTATGGTTCTGCCAGACTAACTTATCGCCGTCCGTGTATTGCACGAGCGTCACGAACTCACCCATGCCGCGGCGTTTCGCCAGAGAACTCCCCGCGACCCGGATCACGATGCGAAGCATCAACCGCTGATGGCTGGAAATCACGGCCGGCAGAATATCCGCCGACCAGGAGATATCGGAAGCGCGCTCGCCCTCCGATAACCACTGCGCGAAGGGCAGTTTCGAAAACTCCGGATCGAGCCGTCCCGTTTCGGCGGAGGCTTGCGAAACCAGACCTCCGGCGAGCATGGAAACGCAGGTGAATATCCAACTGCGCCGGCGCTCGTCGAAACCTTTCTCAAACAAGCGGTTCATCCGCGGAAGTCATAGCGTACAACAACCGGGGTGAAACGCGGGCCGGTTCAGCGAATTTCTTCGAAAGTTAAACCGATTCATCGGTTCAAATGAGGAGAATGGGACATGAAACAGAAAACGTTGATCGGAGGCAGCCATGAGCGCCGACCTGAAGCTTGAAGTCGTTGTTATCCCTGTCTCGGATGTCGATCGTGCGAAGAAGTTCTACGGGAATCTCGGTTGGAGGCTCGACGCCGACTTTCCCTTCGATAATGGTTTTCGGGTTGTCCAGTTTACGCCGCCGGGTTCCGGGTGCTCGGTTCAGTTCGGCGAGAATATCACGGCGGCGGCTCCCGGCTCGGCTCGCGGCCTCTACCTGATCGTCTCCGACATCGAAGCAGCGCGCAAAGAGCTTGTCGCTCGCGGCGCTGAGGTCAGTGAAGTATTCCACGCCGGGACGCCAGGCGCTCAGTTCCAGCCCGAAGGCAAGAGCGTGCGCATCGCCGGGCTCGCACCCGATCATGCCACCTACAGTTCCTACGCCACCTTCGGCGACCCGGACGGCAACGGCTGGCTGTTGCAGGAGGTCACCACCCGGCTGCCTGGGCGCATCGACCCCGCCGCCGGAACGAGGTTCACCTCGGTGAACGATCTGGCGAGCGCACTTCGGCGTGCGGCGGCGGCTCACGGTGAGCACGAGAAGCGCATCGGCCAGAATGACTCGAATTGGCCCGATTGGTACGCCTCCTGGATGGTGGCGGAGCAGGCCGGTACGGAGCTTCCGAAGTGAGCGACTACAACGTGATCATCATCGGCGGTGGCGCGCCCGGGGAACACTGCGCCGGCGCTCTGGCTGACGGTGGTCTGCGCGTCGCAGTCGTCGAGCGCGAACTCGTCGGCGGTGAGTGCTCGTACTGGGCGTGTATCCCTTCGAAGACGCTGCTGCGTCCCGGCGAGGCCGTCCACGACGCGCGTAACGCGGCGGCGACGGCCGAAGTCGATGTGGGTGCGGCGCTCGCATGGCGCGATTTCATGGTCTCGAACTACTCCGACGCCACTCAGCAGCGCTGGCTCGCCGATCGCAAAATCGACCTGCTGCGCGGCCGCGGACGGCTCGCGGGCACGGGCGTCGTGGACGTCGACGGCGTCCGCCACACCGCGGATCACATCGTCCTGGCCAATGGCGCGGATCCGATCATGCCGCCGGTTCCAGGCTTGCGCGAGCTCGACGGCGTCTGGACGAACCGCGAAGTCACCGGGATGAAGGCGATACCCCGACGCCTGCTCGTGCTGGGCGGCGGTCCGGTCGGAGTCGAGATGGCGCAGGCTGTTCGCCGTTTGGGAGGTGAGGTTGCCATCGTCGAGAGAGGCGCCCATCTGCTTCACCGGGAGGCGGCCCCGCTTGGGGAAGCCCTGGGCGAGGTGTTGCGTCGCGAGGGAATCGAGGTGAATCTCGGTGTGAGCGCGACTGCGGCACGGCGTTCGGGCGACGAATACGTTTTGAAACTCGACGACGGACGCGAGCTGCGCGGCGACCGCCTGCTCGCCGCAACCGGTCGCCGCCCGCGCGTTCATGGCATCGGCCTCGAGACTGTCGGGGTCGCGGAGAACGAGCACGGGATCCCGGTCGATCCGCAGATGCGAGTGCGCGACCGGCTGTGGGCGATCGGGGATGTTACGGGGTTGTGGCAGCTGACGCATGTCGGTGAGTACCAGGGCGATGTCGCCGCGTCGAATATCCTCGGCGAGCCGCGGGAGGCGAACTATGAGGCTGTGCCGCGAGTCGTCTATACCGATCCGCAGGCGGCCGCTGTCGGCGCGACGGAGGCGGAATTCAGCGCGACCGCCGCGCTGAAAGGCGTGCCTAAGTTAGCCACCTGGACTCGGGCCTATGCGGAGTCGAACGAGTTCCTCACGCTGTTGAGCGATGGCGAGCGGCTGACGGGCGCCTTTGCGCTCGGCCCGGAGGCGGGCGAGTGGCTGCAGCAGGCGACTCTGGCGATCCGCGCCCGCGTGCCGCTTGGGGTGCTGCGCGATACGATCCAGCCGTTCCCGACGTTCTCGGGAGTCTTTGGCGACGCGCTTCATGAGCTGTATCGCAAGATGGGTAAGGCGGTCGGGGCGCGATGAGAATGGCGGCTTGCAAGCATATACGCAAGTTGCGGAATCAGGAGTCAGTCTGCTGCCGGCGGCGCTGGATGGAATGACCTGTGGCTCAGATGCCCGGCTGACGCTCCCTTCCGGTCGCGGCTCGGAACAGCGGTTCAGAGCCGCGACGGAGCCCTACTACGCCACAGCCCATCGAGTCAAGAGGGGGTCGGGTCGGCGGAATAGCGGTTCTGAGGTGCGACCGAGCCTAGGTCTTCAAATTCGCGAGCCAGTCCAGGGCTTGCAGTCCGGGCATGAAGCAGTATTCGCCTCCGCGAGTGACCACAAATCGGGGCAGGCCCTGCAAGCGCAGGCGAAGCGGCCGTTTCGGAATGTCGAATGTGCCGGCGCCGTCTCCGGCCCCGCTGACGGGATCGCGGCCGGCGCTTCCGCCGAAGAACGCGCTATCGTTCATCCATTCCGACTGGATGAATTCGAACTGGCGGCCCAGATGCGCGCCGACGAACGCGAACATGAGTCCGCGATCGACGCCGTCATCGTTTAATGCTCCTTCCGGAAGCATCGGGCCATAAGAAGTACCGCGCCGGATCATGCGGTGGATCGGCACGACGCCCGCGACAATCGAGTCGCGCGGGTTCATGCGGCGGATGTGCGATCCGCAAGGCGTCTTGTAACCGATCGCGTCGTCTTCCTTGAACAGGAAGGCATTGTTGCGCCGCGCATCCGCGCCAAGAGCCGGATCGTCATGCATCGGGCAGAGCGCGAGCGGCGCTCCGCTGCGCCAGCGTCCCATCATTTTTGCGGCAATGAATTCTTCGCTGGCGGCATCGGGGGCATTCGACTTCAAATAGCGGCGGAATTCCGCTACACGCTGGTGCAGCTTTCGAAAGACAATGTATGTTCCATTGCGCCCCAGGATGCCGGGTTGCGGCAAAGCTGGCCCCTCGCTCATTTCATCGGGGTATCCCAGCACGAATTCGCCAGCCTTCAGCGGCCGTTCATCGGGATTTGTTCCTGGAATTCCCGAGCCTTCAATCGCGGGATGGCTGATGCCGTCCTTGAATCCGAAAGCTTCTTTTTCATCGGGGAGAACGTGGCAGTCCTGACGCCAGATCGCCGTGATGCCTTTCAGCCCCGCGTAGGTTTTGCGGGCCCGTTCGAATGCCGTCTCCAACTGCTGCGTACTCGGCGCCACGGCGGTCATGACGACGTGAACATCCGGCGTTCCCAGCGGTTTCTCCCAGTTCTCGGGACCGCTTTCGCCGTCGTCGCCAAGCCCTTTGGCGCGTGCCGCCATTCCCTGCCGGAACTCGGGCGAGAAGCTGTCGAGCGACGCCTGGGGCACGCCCAACGCTTTCAGGCCCTGATAGCTGAGCGAGACGCTGACCCACGTATCACGGGCGGGTGGTTGCTCGGATTGCGCCGCCGAAGTGGTCACCGAGCGCAGCCGGCGCACGAGATCGCGTCCCGCATCACGATCGTCGATGCGGAAGAGGATATAGCGTGCGGCGTAAGGAGTCGGCCGCGGGCGCAACGCTCCGCTTTGGATGTCGTCGAGTTCAAGCACAGTCATTCTCCTTGCATACTGCTCAGAAGCTGATCGCTCCAAAAATCTGCGCCGAGTAGCCTTGATACGTCGCCCGGTCAGCGAATTCCTTGAAGTACCGGAAGCCGAGGCTTGCTTTTCGTTTCGGAAACGCGGCGGTCAGTCCAAATCCGAAGGCATTGATTGCGTATCGCTCCGCCGATACCTCCGCGGTAATGTCCGGCCCGGTTTTCGCGGTCGTCTGCCGGCACTCATATCCGACGACGCCAATCTGCAGAGCCAGACCTGGCGTGCGCCGAAGCGAACCCATCATCGAGTAGTCCAGGTCGAACGTGTCACCCGGATGGATATCCGTGCCCTCCTGCGTCGTGTGGAATTCATACATCTCGAACGCGGAAAAAACAAGACTCTTGTCCGCGATGAGGTAAAACGATTGTCCCGAAGACAAAGCGTGGGTCCAATACCCGGAACCCACGTTGTTGTTTGCGCCCGGAGTGAACCGGCCGGTCGGCGCCAGAAAACCATAGATGACTTTAACGTCGGCGCGCGTAGTGCTCCAACCGAGGTTTAAGGGCATGTAATAAGAATCGGCGAATCCGCCGCCGCCGCTGATCGGGCCGTTAATGTCCGATGTCAGATCGTTTTTCGCGAAGGGAAGAGTAGCGGCCGCGTAATATTTCGCTCCGAGAATCTTCAGCGGGGTCACCCAGATCAGCGTGTTCATATCCATAACGACCGTGTTGAGGCCGGTTATGGGAAGCGTTCTTCCGGCATTGTCCTTAGCCTGATCGCGCACGTAGAAGAGCAACTGGTTTGAGTAGCTGAAGCCGACGTCGGGAGTGACTCCCGAGTTGGTTGCGCTCATCCCCAGCGGATAGACGCCGCGATTTTGGGCTCGTGCCGGTTTGCCGGTCATCAATGCGCAGATCATTGTGAAACACCACAACCAGTGCCGTCTGGCTCTGCCAGGGTGCGGAAAAAACCGGCCAGACGCTCTGTCGAAGGCGCGGTTGGCAGGGTCACCGGCGACAAGATCGCCGGCGCTACAAGCTGACGTAAAGTTCCGCGCCGGGCGGAAGCCCGGCGGCAGGCCCGAAGGCCTGCCCCACACGGGCTGCGCGGTGTCTTCATTCCCTTTGGCGGCCCGCTGAGGAAATGTGTGCGTTGAATCAGAAAGGTCACCGGGTTGCAAGGTTTTTCCAGAACGTCTCCAGACTTGCGTCGCCGCCGAAGAGTGTGGTGAAGATTGTGGAATCGGCCAGCAGGATGTCTCCGGCGCGTTTCCCCGCCGGGGGCATCCACAGAAACATGTTGAACTCGGTGTTTCCCGCGTCGACGAATGGATGCGGCCTGGTGACATCCACGGGCTGCTGCGCCAGCAGATGGATGGACTTTGGATCGTCGCTGGTGATTGCGTAGTGCGGCAGATGCAAATGGAAATTGAACGTCGGCACGCCGTTGAGCCAGCCCCGCGTATCCAGATCCTTGTTCGTCTTAAGCGGTAGTGTTTTGCTGGTGCCTTGCACTGTTGCCGGCCGCAGGCCCCAACGGTTCTCGACCGGAACGCCGAGGCCTTTCATGAGAGATCGGGTGTACTTGCTGAATCTTTGCTGGCGGGGGACCAGGGGATCTCCGTGGTGCGCGTACTCCGCGGCGCGAACCTTGAGATCCTCGGAAACACCCACGTCGTGATGCGGACCCAGAATCAGACAGGTTCCCTCGCGCGAGAGGAACTGGTTCAGCGCCTCGATCTCCTCCGGAAACGCTTCCTGCTCCGTGACCAGGTGGTCGAGCCCGAAGACCATCATCGTGTCGGTATCGGCGAGCACGCGCTCGTCAAGCGGCAATCGCTGTCCGGCCTGATCGATCCGCTGGAAGACATGCACCGGCTGGCCCGTGGCCTCGCCGACTACATTTTGAAAACTGACGACCGAAAGATGGAACAACTCCAGGGTTCCGGCGATTCCCTGCAGGAACATGTGCTCCGAGTACTGCTCCTTCTCAAACGAGGGCCAAGTGACGCGGCGCACCTCGGTCATCGTGGAGAAGCGGTTGTCCAGTTCGGTTACGTCGCGGTTCGACTCCCAGGGATAACTCCAGGTCCAGTAGACGCTGAATCGCCGCTTGCCGGCCGCGTATTTTCGCGGAGAGACGTATTGGTTGTAAAGTCGCGCGGGGGTCATTATTTGTAATCTCCAGATTTTGATTTCGACGCGGCCAGCCTGCGTAATCCGTCAAAGGCCGCGTACTTATAGGCGTAACTATAGGTCGGGGTGTTGAGCGACATGTTCGCGATGGTGTTCATGGTCCCGCCGCACCGGATCGCCATCTGTCCAATCCCGACGATTTCGGAGGCAATGTCGCCAATACAATGCACCCCGACCAGCTTGCGGTCCTGTTTCAGAAAGATGAGCTTTAATCGGCCACCGCGTCCGGCGATTGCGCCGCGTGGCGTGACTGCGAGATTCGCTCGTCCGACCTCATAATTGAGTCCCTTTTCACGGCATTGCTCCTCCGTCAGGCCAGCCCCTGAAACCTCAGGCATGCTGTAGACGGCGGATACGGGAGCGGGATCCACGACTCCCTCGAAGGGAATACCGAAAGCGTTGCAAACCGCAATGCGGCCATGCTCCATGGCGATCGAGGCGAGAGTCGGTCCGAGAACATCGCCAGCCGCGTACACTCCGTCGGCCGCCGTGCGAAAGTTCTGGTCCACGACGATCCGTCCGCGGTCATCCACCGTGACGCCCGCCGCTTCGAGACCCAGGTTCCGGGTGTCTGGCATTCGCCCGCCCGCAAACAGGACCGTATCGGGCGAGAGCGTTTCGCCTGTCGACATCCTGACCTCGAGTGCCCCATTCCTTGCGGTGACGCCGGCGCAGATGGATCCGAGCAGGACACGAATGCCCCACGTGCGAAATAGCTCCTCCATGCAGGCGGCGATCTCGCCGTCCATCATGCCCATGAGGCGATCGGCCCGCTCGGCAATGGCAACCTTCGCGCCAAGAGCATGGGCGATGGTCGCAAACTCAACCCCGACGGGGCCGCCACCGACGATCAGCAGATCCCTCGGAACCATGCCGCGGTTGAGGATGGTATCGGTGTCGCAAACCCCTTCCAGATCGAACGGTATGTCCGAAGGGCGATGGGGCCGCGATCCTGTCGCGATGAGGATCACTTTTGCACGGAGCACACGGCTGCTTCCGTCATCGAGCGTCACCGTTACGGCCCCGGGGCCGGCAAGGCGCGCGGTTCCCTGGATGTAGTCGACGTTGTTCCCCGCGATGTTTTCCGAAGTTACCTGTTGCAGCAGTTCGCAGACATCCCGAGTCCTCTTGCGGATCGTGTCTGTGACAACCTCGGGGGGCGTGGAGGTTCTCAGTCCGTAGATATCGCCTTCGACGAGTCCGGAGAAATAGAGCGCCGCTTCGCGAAGGGTCTTCGTCGGCGCTCCTCCGGTGGTCGTCACGGTTCCGCCAGGCAGGGCTTTCTCGATTACCGCGCTGCGATGCCCGAAGAAGGATGCAAGCTCCGTCGCGCTTTCGCCTGCGGGACCTGATCCGATGGCGATCAAGTCGTACGTGTCAGTCATAGCGGCGCACCGCGCTCACTGCATCTGATCGAGCGCTTCCGAGAATGCCTGCTTCAACCTGAGGGCTTTCTTGATTTCGTCCGCGCTCACGTACGGATACTCTCCGTATTCGAGAAAGCTGGGACACTGATGCTCACGAACGAACTTGATGAACCCCGGGATATTGGTCTTCCAGTCTTCGGGAAAACCGTCCAGATTTTCAAATACCGTGTCCACGCCATATTTCGAAAATATCGCGACGGCGTCGTCCGTGTACTTATCGAAATCGGTGTCGAAGATTCCCTGATACATGAAGTAGGTATCTTTTCCGATGTCGAACAGGACCCAGCGCAGGTAGTGCAGCTTCAGAGACGCCAGCATGTCGGGATTCTCTTTGACCGCGCCTTCGATGGTTTTTCCGTACGCCCGAATGATTTCTTCTCTGCCCGATTTGATCTTCGCGATGACTGTAAAGCCGTAGCAGGCCGGCGTCTGCGGGAAGACTGGGCCATAATTGCCTTGCCGGAGCTCGAAATATCCCTCCTTCGGGATTGCCATCGCCCTGGGCCTGCTCCAGTTTTTCTCGTCTTGTGCCAAAGTCTTCTCCTTTGAATTCGATCGGCGATTCTGATTTCTCAGAACTCAGCCTGGTTCCTCAGATGTGCGGAGTGTTTACCTGGTCCATTTTTTTTAAGCCAGCTATTTTGGGCGACGCTACGACTTGGGTTCGTTGCGAATCCGATCCCGTCGGGAAAAAGAATAAACCCGCTCCGCAGAGAGCGCATCTTTTATGACACGACGGAGGTCCGCCGGACGACCGTCGTGGCTGCCGGGCTCGTTGGTGAAGGCCATGTGGAGATCACCGTAACGGCAAAGAAGCAGTAACGCCTCCAGTCCCGGTCGGAGCCGCGTTCCGCGCTGCAGGATTCGAGCGTTGAGAAGTCAGGAGGATTTCTTGTGCTAAATGGGAGACCAGCTATGCCGATTCGCTCGTCCATCTATCGGTGTTCAGCAGTATTTACATTGTTGGCGTTTTTCGCGGCTTCTGCGCTGGGGCAAGCTCCATCGTCGTCATCAGCCGGTATGGAGCAGGAAATCGAGGACCTTCGAGCCGAAAACGCAGCCGTACGAGAACAGTTAAAGACGTTAATCGATACGGTCAAAGAACTCAAGCAACGGTTGGATGGGGAGCCTGCCACCGTGGTTCGCGAATCTCCCCCTCCTCCTCCAACGCAGCCGCTGACCGAGGCTCCACTTGTGGCGTCCCTGGTTGGTATGCCGCCAGGCAAGCCGGTACAGACGGCCTCAATTCAGACTCCGGCAGCAAATGCGGTGAATACCTCATCGGCGGTAGCACAGGCAACAAGTGCTTTCGTACAGCCGGAACCCGTTGTCGCACCACAGACAAACAGCGGAAGTTATAGTTCCAGAGATGGATTGGTAATCTGGGAGACTCCCGAAAACGCTAAGGTGCCTTTCCTGCTGAACTTCCAGATCAATACTCAAGTCCGATATCTCAACACTCTTGACACCAACCGGACTTTCACTGACCACCTGGGCGTTACCCACGATGTTCATGACGCGCAACGATATCACGGTAAATCGCGCAATGTTCATCTTCGGCGGCTACATTTTCGACAAGAGGGCGCTATATAGCTTCACCGTCTGGACATCCGCCGGGGCCGCTTCGATCGTCGTAGCCGCCAACATTGGCTGGCGATTCAACAAGGCTGTCACGCTCACCGGAGGTTACACTGGCGTTCCAGGCAGCCGATCACTGGTTGGCACGTTCCCATTTTTTACGGCAACGGACAGGAGCATGGCTGACAACTTCTTCCGCCCCGGGTTCACTCAGGGCGTCTGGTTGAACGGAGAACTCGTGAAGGGATTGAATTACATGCGCGTTCCTCGGCAACGGTCTCAATACCCTGAGTATCACGGCAAACAAGATCGATACGAATCTGCTGACTTCCGGCAGCGTCTGGTGGGAGCCGCTGGGACCCTACGGGGAACCCGGTAAATCACGCAACATGTACGATGATTATTTCTCCTCCAGGAAAGTTCGCATTCGCCTGGGTAGCTCGTTTACAAGATCCCGGGAGAACCGTTTTTCAGATCTCGATCAATCCAGTCCCGAGAACACTTCGATATACAATTCCGACGGCGTGCAGGCCTTCGCGACCGGAGCGTTTGCGCCGGGTGTAACACTCCAGGATGCCACGTATAAGATGTTGGCGGTCGACGGCGGCATCAAATGGAACGGGCTTGCGGTCAACGGGCAATACTACTTGCGCTGGCTCGGTGATTTCGTAGCCGACGGACCGCTTCCGCTCGCATCCACATTCGACCATGGCGGCGAGTTTTCGGCGAGTTACTTTGTCAAGCAGAAAAAGTTGATGCCGTATGTCCGCACCTCATGGGTGCGCGGGCAGTTCGGCAACTCTTATGAGTACGGGGCCGGACTAAAGTGGTTTTTCGTTCCGAGCGAGCGACTCTGGTTCAGCGCAGAAGTATTCCGCGTCAACAAAGCTCCTTATAGCGGGGCCTTTACTCCCTATACCGCGGGTATGACGGGCTGGGTGCCGATGCTGCAGGCGGTCCTCGCTTTTTGACGATCATCAGTTTCCGCCATTCGCCTGATCGCAAGCACGCGGGACGCCAGCAGGCTGCCGAAAAGCGCCAGGTCGCACCGCTTGCTGACGCATGCAGCTCAATAATTCCTTCATACACGTTTCCGGGCCGCGACCGGCAGGGAGCGATTGGCGGGCTTTTTCGCACCCTGCTAATTTAGAGTTCCTGCCTGAAAAGAGTGGGAGGCCGGGCTCATCGGAACGAACAACACGTCTCTCCCCGCAACACTGGCGCGCCTGCTGCGACCTGGTGAGCAGCGACAAAACGTCGGCCAAAGGTCACTTGGAGGCGTGCGCATGGGAGGCAGACCGCCACCACCGGGTCAGAACGGCCGCCACGTAATGACCGAAAGAACTGAAGCCGGTTCGAATGATTATGCATTCGTTCGGTTCAGATCCAGTTAAATGATCACAGAGAGCGGCCGCAGCGTTTCGGCGTGTCGATAGTCCTGGTGCGGCGAACTGGTTATCGGGCTCAGAAAGCCTCACCGACTCCGAGGCTGAACGTGTGGCCGTCCTTGCCGTAGCCGACATCGGCTCGAAGATTGACGTGATACTTCTTACTCATATTGAAACGCAACCCGCCTCCTCCGCTGGGAAGGAAAAATGAGTTTCGAACTAAAAATTGCTCCTGGCCTGGAATCACCCCTCCAATGCCACCGAAGGCAACCACTCCAAGCCTCAGCGGCAAAGACAGGCGGTATTCGGCCTGCGAAGCCATCATATAGCGGTCGAAATAACGTCCCGCGGTGTATCCTCGCAACTGGTTTTGGGATCCGTAAATGCAGTTGCCATAGAAAGGGGGCAAGCCTCCCGTGCCGCAGAAGTAGGAGCCAAGCGCCAGAATCTGGGTTTTTCTAACAGTAACGTATTTGTTGAAAGTAAGCTTGTAAGACTGAAAGGTGTATTTGCTGCCGATGGCCTGCATGGCAAAGTCCGCCGTGAAGTCGGTTAGAGTTCCTTTCACCGGGTAAAAGTGATCGGGACGCGTATCTCGTTTCACATGGAACCCGATGGACCGAATCGTGGTCTGAGCGCCGAGATCCGGCGGAATGGGAGTATCTCCGATCTCAGTACTCTTGAGAGTAATTAAGGAGTTTCCATCAAAAAAACGGGGTCCAAAGAAGAACTGCCACCACTCGCGACGCAGCGCCTCCGCGAAAATGGCCTGACCTTCCTGTCTCAGCGGCACCTTACCCGGGCCGTTAAGGGTCCCGGGCCCATAAATGTTGTAATCCAGATTTCCGTGAGCGTATCCCGCCGTGATCTGGTACCTGTTCTCCTTAAAGAAGAACTGCCCGCCCAGAGCGAAGCCGCGGCTGCCATCGTTTGTCCAAAGGCCCGCCGCACCGATAGTTGAAGGCGGGGATATTTTGTCCTTCTCGCTGAAAGAAAAGATATAACCCGCGACCGGGATGACTCCCGTTCCAAGGGCCGGACTCGAAGTGGGAAGGGGCGCCACGACAATGGCGCCCCTTGATGGGTGCTTCTCTTTCTCTTCCTTTTTCTTTTGTTCCTCTTCCTTTTTGTTCTCAGCTTTGCTCTGATCGGTGGCTTCCGCGGCTGCACGCACCGGAACCCCGTTCGTAAGAGGGCCTGATTCCTGTGCCACACCCGGCATAGTGAAGCAACCCAAAAGAGCCGCAATGACCACTCCTGCAAATCTGCGACCTCTTCGCGACTCTACGCCGGCCACTACCCGCGTTGGGAAAGCCGGGTGTTGCTCTCGCATAACCGAGACAGTTGAGCCACAGGAAAGAAATGCGGCGATTGACCGGCTCGAATTGTTGACGCGCGGTTCCGCCAGGGTACTGTTCTTGACGTACGCGGAACAGTCTTGATCGGGAAGAATGCGGCCCGGCCAAAAGGTGCGCGCACAACCCGATGCGGGCGGTACTTCGGGCAACCGCGCCTTACCGGACGGGGATTGCCTGCTGGACTGGGGATAAATCTGGATCGAACCAATTTTGATTGGACCCGTTATATATGAACAAGCCACACTGATATTGGCTCCTCACAACAACAGGGACTATGCAAATAGAGGGCGTCCTGGCGCATAATATTTTGGGATGTGCGGATCCGAATCAGAAGGTTGCCAAATGATACTTAAGGCGAATTAATTCTGAATCGGAGGCGATTCGATCGCATCGATACCATGTGTTCCGCGTTCAGGTAGTGGCGGTTCCTCGCGAGTTTCATGCTGGCTGGAATGTGGCGAAGTTTGCTTTTCAACCACGCAGCCGCTGAATTTCGTGCTGACCGCCGGGACGAAACCCGATCTGCCGCAAGCTATTTCCGAGGTTCTCGATGAAAGTGTGCAACGGCGATGAGCATACTGGTTGACGATCCGTTCCCGTGGGGTGCGGACTGGGCATGGGGCATACCGTTGATCCTGCTTAACGTGCTCATCCATATCGTGGGCCTTGGGTTCATAGGCAATCGAGCCGTTCGCGTCTCCGAAACGACCGTGCGCGGGCGCCCCATGACGGCACTGGTAATAGTCGCAGGTAGCACAACTTTGTTGGCCACGTGCCTTCACGGGACAGAGGCAGGTGTCTGGGCCACCGCATATTTGATCCTCGGCGCCTTCCCCGATTTCAAATACTCGATGCTCTATTCTCTGAACGCGATCACGAGCTTTGGTCACACGGATCTCGCTTTGAAAAACCAGTGGCAGTTGATGGGAGCGCTCGAAGCGCTGAACGGATGGTTGCTGTTCGGTCTGACGACCGCATTCCTGTTCGCCGCGATTCAGGCAGTCTGGTCGCGGGGCATCACGCGAGAGGGTGCGCGGTTTTCCGCGGCCAGAGGGCCTCAATCGCCCGGAGACGCCGTCCCACCGGTTCGGCATGTGGCGCATCTTCCGACGGAATATCCTGGATGATCCGAGTTGATGGCATGGATGTGGTGGAAGCGCGGTACGAACACCGGGCGGTAACATCGCTGGGCAGGAGCCGGGATGCTGGACTGAAGCCCTGACCCCGCACTGGTTGCGGCGCTGGTTGCAGTGGCTTATTTGAACACCGGCGATAAGATCGCAGTGCTACCGGTGATGGAGCGGGCTAAAGTGGTATTTCCTTCCGACCGACTCCCATCAGGCGCAGAAGTGTTCCGGTCAACAAAGCTCTTTACAATCGGGCATCGTACTCCCTATACCTCGGGTATGACGGGCGGGATGCCGATGGTGCAGGCAACGCCGTCAGCGTCCCATAACCTCGACATCTGTTCCTCTCGATTCCAAATCCGTCGCTGAAGACTCGGAGTGGGGTCAAAGAGGCGACGACTACTTTCACCAGGATGCGAAGCGTTCGTCGACTGTTGTCTCCCATTCCTCCTCTACTGGTTCTCTCATTCGGTGGCGGGAGCCCTGCTTTACGTATCCGCGAAGGGGCCATTTGAGACCGGACCAAACCGTTGTCGCTCGAAGTGCCGCCGCGCAGGATCTGCGTCAACGCTATCGCGCCCGGTCATACCTTAGACCGAAGTTATATCGCTGATATCGCCGCGCTGGCAGTATTCCAGGCTTCGGGCGAGTCAGCCTGGATTTTACGGAGAAGTAAATCAGAGCGGCCGTAGCCGGGGCGCTTCAGCGTGGACCGTATCTCGACGGTATACTTCAGGCTGCGGGCGCACCGGGCCTCGATTGGTCAGGAAAAGTCCCGTTGTCACAAAAATCGTTACAACCGATATCGTCGACAGACGAGTAGACGCTGTTAAAATACAGCAAATAAAACAGTTTGGGCCCTTAGCTCAATGGTTAGAGCAGCGGACTCATAATCCGTTGGTTCCAGGTTCAAATCCTGGAGGGCCCACCAGATTTAAAAACGATCTGCATCACTCTTCCCGGCACCCCTGGAGCCAGGGGAGTCCCCGCGAGACCCGCGGGCTTCCCAATCGCGATCATCCAACCCGGTCAGACTGCGGCTGCGACTGCGACAACCCGTTATCCGTCAGGGATTCGCCCCCTGGTTTTCCGCCTCATCTTCCTCCGGCGGCGGCTCTTCCAGCAAATCCGGCCTCGCCGCAATCCCCTTCAGCGCCGCCAGAATCGAGCCCGACGTAAACCCCGCCCGCCGCAGCCGCCGATACGCGTTCGCAAGCTTCCGCTCGTCCTCAATCCGCCCCCCGGTCGCAATCGAAGGCATTCGTCGCTCAATATACGCCTCGATGAGTTCCGCCTCGCTCCGTTCTCCAATCGCCCGCTCAACCGCCTGTTCGGCCAGTGTTCCCGAAATTCGGCGGGCGCGCAGGTCGTTCAACAGCCGCATACGACCAAAGCCCTCGTTCTCGACCCGCGCCGCCGCAAAGCTCTCCGCGAAACGGCGATCGTCCAGATATCCGATATCCTTCAATCGGGCCAGAACGGGGTCCACATCCGCCGCATTTGCCGCCCGGAGCCGCAGTTTCGCTCTGAGATCTCCGGTCGAAAAAGCCCGGATTCCCAGGCACTTTACCCCATACTCGAATAGCTCCTCGCTGGCAAGCTTTCGGGGGCCTTGTTTACGTGGTTGCACGTCTGGAAAGAGTGTACCCGAAATTTGTGGCATTACGTTTGCTGGACAGTCCAACGCAGTATACTGTGAGTGACTTTGGGCTCGGGACCTGAAGGAGCCCGTCACGTTAAGGAGAAAGCAATATGAGCAGGGACGGAATAGCAAACTTTTTCCTCGGACTGGGAATCGGCGTCGGAGTTGGCCTCCTTTTCGCACCGAAGTCAGGCGAGGAAACCCGCGACACCCTTCTGAGTAAAGCGGATGAAGGTAAAGAGTATCTCAAGAAGCAGGCCTCGGGTCTGCGCGATTCGGCGAGCGATATGGTTGACAAGGGAGTCGACGTTATTAATCGCCAGAAGGATACTTTGACCGACGCGATTGCGGCAGGCAAACAGGCCTATCGTGAAAAGGTCGAGCCGATCGTAAATCAGCCGGTCTGAACCTTTTTCAAATGAATGTCGACGAGTAGCAGGTTTCGAGGATAGATCGCGATGCCGGAAGAGACATTTCGCTGGGTGGTAGCCGGAGGCGTAACCCTGGCAGCCGTCTGTTTCGTAGGCATGGTCGTGGTGTCGATCATGCTCTACAAAATCGCCTCCCGGGTACAGATGCGAGTGGAGTCAGCTGTCGGCGGCATGCAGCCTATCCTCGAGACGACGCGCGAACTGGCGCGGGAGAACGGTCCCAAGCTTTCCCTCATTGCCACCCGAGCCGTGGAGATCGCCACGAATGCAAAGGATATCTCCGATATCGCGAAAGACCAGGCGCACCGTTTCGCCGAGGTGGGCCGCGATGCCGCGGATCGCGCCAAAGCTCAAATTGCGCGAGTCGACGCAGTCGTGGACGAAACTGTCATTCAGGTCCATAACGCTGGAGACAACATGAAAGCGGCGGTTCTCAAACCCGTACGGGAGGCGGGCGCAGTTCTCGCGGGCGTGAAGGCAGCGGTTACCTCTCTCGCGAACGGCCGGCGGCCCACTGTCGATCACATCATTCAAGACGAAGAAATGTTCATTTGATGGCGAAGCTTGCTTTGGTCTATGGGCTGCGGCTTTTGCCGGCCGACGAATTGGATACTTTCGAAGAAGCGAAAATCAAACTCAAAAACGGTAATACCGCGTCCGTTACGCTACATCTCATCGAGGGCGGCAGTGAAGAAGAAATCAAGCGGCAGCTGATGCAGTCGCTCGACGCATTCTTTGAGTTCTACCCGGAGATCTGACGTTCGGATGGTCGACATTCACAGCCACATCGTCTACGGCGTCGACGATGGCGCCAAAACTCTGGAGACCTCGCTTGCCATGCTCGAAATGGCTGCGGCCTCCGGCACCACCGACATCGTAGCCACCCCCCACTCGGACCTGCGCTTTGAATACAACGACCAATTAATCAAAGATCGAATTGCGGAAATGCAGGAGGCGATCGGCGACCGCATCAGGATCCATCGCGGCTGCGATTTTCATCTCCATTTCGATAACATCCGCAACTGCGAAAAGGATCGGTCTCGCTTCACCATCAACGGCAAGCGTTATCTGATGGTCGAGTTTTCGGAGACCCACATCCCGCCCACCATTCCCGATGTATTCCGGGATATGATCCGGCGCGAAATCACCCCTGTCATCACACATCCCGAGCGGAATGCATTGCTCATGGCGAGGGTGCCCGATCTGGTCGAGTGGGTTCGATTCGGCTGTCTCATCCAGGTGACGGCGCAGTCGTTCACGGGGCGTTTTGGCAAGAAGGCCGAAGAGGCGTGCCGGCGGCTCATGCGGCAGCGCCTGGTTCACTTTGTCGCGAGTGATGCGCACGATACCGAATGGCGCCCGCCGGACATGCGTAAAGCCCGTGAGCACGTCGAGGCGGAGTACGGACCCGACGCCGCCGAACTTCTGTTCACCATCCATCCTCAAATTGCGCTGGCGGGGGATTATCTGGAGTGCGAGGACCCGGATGACACCGAACGACTGCCCAAACCCTGGTACAAGTTCTGGTAGGTGGCGCCCGGCGATCGGGTGGGACCGGCGATCTTGTCGCCGGTCACCTTCTTACGCGATTTTCTGAATCTTGCCGTTGCGGATGCACGACGTGCACGCGCGAACCCGCTTATGAGCGCCCTTGACAAGCGCGCGAACCGACTGCAGATTCACATTCCAGCGGCGGTTGGTCACGTTATGGGCGTGGCTGACCTTATGTCCGAACTGCGGACCTTTGCCGCACAAATCACAAACTCTTGCCATTTCGAGGAAACTCCTGATTAACCTGCGTGCCTGGCCTGCGGCTCGATAAGCCGGGCGCAAACATTCATGTTACCAGACCAATTCAATTGTCCGCAATTCCGTGTACGTCTGCCAGTGCAAGGCCCCGCGCCACGGAAGTGAATTCGTTCCCGGTCCTGATCCGGCCGGCGCCGAACCGCGACTCGAAGATTCTCCGCACTGAAGGCACAAAAGAAGAGCCGCCCGTCAAAAACACCATATCGACAGCCCCCGCCTCCACCCCCGCCGACTTGAGCAGCGAATCGACGCAATTCTCAATCTGCCCGAGTTCCTCGGCGATCCAGCCCTCGAATTCGCGCCTCTGAACCATCGCGTCCAGTTCCACCACGCCGTCCGAGAAACGGAATCGCGCCGTCTCGCGCTCCGAAAGATCGCACTTGACCTCCTGCACCGCCCGGTGCAACCGATATCCCAGGTCCTCCCGAATCAGATGAATCAGCGCCGCGATCTTTTCCGGCTGGAGCGCCTGTCCGCGCACGCTGCCGAGCATATCCATCACCTCTTTCGCCTTCAAGAGCGAAAGATGATGCCACCGTTCCAGCTTCGCGTAGACCCACATCGGCACCGGCAGAATCTTGTCCATCGACCTTAGCTGCGTACCGGCGCCCAGCGCGGGCGAAACAAGATGTCGAACAATTTTCGCGTCGAAAGCGTCGCCGGCGAGCCCCAGTCCGGCGTTAGCGAGCAGATCGCCTGGCGCGCGTCCCCGCTGCCGAATCGAAGGCCCCACGTTCAACAGGGAGAAATCGCTGGTGCCCCCGCCGAAGTCGCCGATCAGAATCAGTTCGTCATGATCGAGAGTCGATTCATAGAAAAGCGCAGCGGCCACCGGCTCCATTTCGAACTTCACCGACTCGAACCCGGCCAGATGAAACGCGTCCCGCAAACGCTTTTCCGCCCACGCATCCGCCGCCTCATCCTCCGCTCCGACGAAGCGAACCGGTCGGCCCGCCACCGCATGACGGATATCGACTCCGAACTGGCTCCCCGCTTTCTCGCGCAGATCTTTCAGAATCTGCGCAATCAGAGGCCTCGAGCGTCTTCCGCCTGCCGAATACCTCCGTACTGTGCAGGCTCCGGCTGCTGAGAAATGATTTCAGCGACTGAATCAGCCGTCCTTTGTGCTCTGCCAGCAGATACCGCTCAATGCCCTCCGGGCCAGTCCACGACTGCACCGTCTTGCGGTGTCCCTCCACTATCTGTTCGAAGTACAGGAGGGAACGATACGAATCGGTCAGGTTCTCGCCGGTCGGAAATCGGGCAAGCTCCACCTCGCCCGAAGCGGTGACTCGAGCTGCGGAGCTGTTGGTAGTGCCGAAATCGATCCCGATATGTTCCGGAGACATTGACTCATTTCTGGAAATTAACCATGCCCTTGAACTCTTCGAGCGCGTTATAGACGATCGGGCAATACGTCGCGCGATCGACCATCTGCCACATCCTGCTTTCGAATGATCCCGCCCCCCGGATCAGATGCGGAAAGTCGCGGCAGGTATCCGGCCGGGCCTCATAAATCGAGCAGTCGTTGCCCTCGAGGAAAACGCATCCGGACTCGCGGCGGCGCAGAATCGGCTCCTTCTGCTCAAACGCCGATGCGGTCGTATACTGTTCCACGAACTGCCGCGGCGTCATTCCCAGATAGCGCGCCAGCCGCTCGATATCGCGTTCGGTCACGTCCGTTTCCGCGACCTTGCAGCAATTCGCGCAGCTTCGGCAATCGATCTCGGACTCAATTCGCTCCGACACCCGGCGAAACTTCAGCTCCGGAAAATTATGCCGCTTCAGGTACCGGCGGAACTTTTCGTTCTCCCCCTGCTTCTTCTCGCCGAGCTGCCTGATCTGAACCAGATCTGTGACCACGCACTCTCAGGTTAACCAACCGCCGTCGAAGAAATTTGTAACCCTCTGCCGTGAACTTGCGAAAATGAGCACAGCCAGATGTCGCTGACACCCCCTGCCGCCATGGCCGACGCTTCAAACGCCCGCTGGGACCGGTCCTTTTTCGGTCATCCCCGCGGGCTCTCCACGCTCTTTTTCACCGAAATGTGGGAGCGCTTCAGCTATTACGGCATGCGCGCCCTGCTGATTCTCTTCATGACCGAAACCGCCGCTAACGGAGGGTTGGGCTTCCCCGTCTCGAAAGCCGGCGCGGTTTACGGTCTCTACACCTCGATGGTTTTCCTGCTGAGCGTACCGGGAGGCTGGCTGGCGGACAGGATCATCGGAGCCCGAAGCGCCGTCCTCTGGGGCGGCGTAATCATCGCACTCGGCCATTTCTCAATGGCTGTTCCCACGCTCTCGACGTTCTACCTGGGACTAAGCCTCATCGCGCTGGGAACCGGGCTCCTGAAACCCAACATCAGCACCATGGTCGGAGCTCTGTACACCGAAAACGATGTGAGACGGGATGCCGGGTTCTCGATCTTTTATATGGGGATCAACATCGGAGCGCTGATCGCGCCCCTCATCTGCGGCTATCTGGGCGAAAACATCAACTGGCATTACGGCTTTGGGGCTGCGGGCGTCGGCATGACTCTGGGCGTGATCCAATACCTGTTCGGTGGCAAGTACCTGGGAATTGCGGGCCTCGCCAGCAGCCGCAAAGACGACGATTTCCGGTTCCTGCGGCGAATCCTGATCCTCACTTTCATTGTGGTTGCCCTCGCGGCTGCCGTGGTATTCAGCGGCATGATGGCCTTCTCGGCGGAAGGTCTCTCCGATGCTTTCGCCTTCATTCTCGCGGGAATCGTGGTCGCTTGTTTCGCCTGGCTGCTGACGGCGAAAGGCTATTCGCCTGTCGAACGCCGCCGCTTCTGGGCCATCTTCGTACTCTTCCTGGCCGCGGCTCTTTTCTGGTCTGCCTTTGAACAGGCGGGTTCCACCTTGAACCTTTTCGCCGAACGCAATACCAACATGCATGCCTGGGACGCGCCCCTCTGGGGGCTTTTCCGCGCCAGCTACTTCCAGTCGATGAACTCAATCTTTCTTGTCGCGCTGGCGCCGGTGTTCGCGTGGCTCTGGGTCTGGCTCAGACATCGCGAGCCTTCGATGACCGCCAAGTTCTCCTGGGGCCTTGTCTTCGTGGGTCTGGGCTTCGCCGTCCTGATTCCCGTCGCCGGAGGAACCAGCGTCAGCCCCTGGTGGCTCACCCTGACCTATTTCCTGCATACGATCGGTGAACTCTGTCTGAGTCCGGTCGGCTTGAGCGCAATGACGAAACTGGCGCCCGCGCGCATCGCAAGTTTCATCATGGGCGTCTGGTTTCTTTCCATCGCAGTCGGCGATTTCATAGGCGGGCGCCTCGCTTCCGTCTATGAATCGTTTCCGCTGCCGGAGCTGTTCGGGATCGTAGCGGGCTTCTGTATCGTGGTGGGCGTCCTGCTCGTATTTCTGCTGAAACCCATGAAGAAACTGACGGGCGGAATCAATTGACCGAGCTTCTCTCGAACGCGCTTCTCTGGAAGAAGTACCGCAATCAGTTTCCGGTTACGGAACGCCTCGTCTACCTCAATCACGCCGCCGTGACTCCGCTCTGCCGGGCCGCCGCGGAGGCGATGCAGGCTCTCGCTCAGGATGCGCTCGATTACGGCAGCGACCACTATCAGAAATGGATGGAGACTTACGCCGGGTTGCGCGCCTCGGCGGCTCGGCTGATCAATGCCACGCCGGCCGAAATCGCGATCGTTAAGAACACGTCGGAAGGTATCGCGACCGTCGCCACGGGAATCAAGTGGAAAAAGGGTGACATTGTCGTCGCCTTCTCCGAAGAATTCCCCGCCAACTTTTATCCGTGGAAACGCCTCGAAGCGGCAGGAGTCGAAGTCCGCTGGCTCTCGATCTTTGATGATCTCGAGTGCATCGACAAGGCCTGCAAAGGCGCCCGGATGCTGGCGATCAGCTACGTCCAATACCTCAGTGGGTACCGCATTGACCTCGAAAAAATCGGAGAAATCTGCCACCGTCGAGGCTGCTTTTTTCTCGTGGACGCCATCCAGGGAATGGGCGCATTTCCCATCGATGTTCGCGCAGCTAATATCGACGCACTTGCGGCCGACGGCCATAAATGGCTGCTCGGACCCGAAGGCTGCGGAGTTCTCTATGTGCGGCGCGAAGTACAGGACGAAATCGAGCCCATCGAATTCGGGTGGACCAACGTTGCTAAATACTACGACTACTCATCGCGTGATATGACTCTTCGTGCCGACGCAGGTCGCTATGAGTGCGGGACCTTGAATACCATCGGCTGTTATGGCCTCAGGGCCTCGATCGATTTCCTCCTCGAAGTGGGAATCGAAAACACCGCCTGTGCGATTCAGGCGCTGGCAGATCGAGTATGGGACGGAGTCACAGCCCTTGGCTTTGAAACCCTCGGACGGCGCACGCCGGAGACCGGTGCGGGGATCGTCAGCTTCCGTAAACCGGGCGTCGAAAGCCAGATGATCGTGCGCAAGCTAAAAGACGCAAACATTGTCACGGCGCCCCGCCAGGGTTGGGTGCGTACCGCGCCGCACTTCTATATCGCGCCGGAAGAGATCGACCGGATGTTGTCCGTACTCAAGGTTCTTTGACGGGAACTTCAAAATCGATCGTGTGTTGAAACGACTTGCCGGGTCCGTGGAAGAACCTTTTCAGCAGCGGCCCCGCCGAGACCGAGGCTGAGCGTAGAAAGTGCTAATCTTGTAAATTCAACGAGATACGGTGCGCATGGGCGATGGCAGACTTGCCTCGCTCACTGGATTCACATAGTCGGTCTATCGTCTTCGGAACTGATTCCGCGTTTGAAGTACTGACGAGCGGCGAAGGCTTGCCGCATCTAATCGAATCCGCTGCCACGCCTGAGAGTGCTTCACCGGCGAGCCAAACCCGGACAGACGACCGTCTGGAGAATGTAAGAGACGAAAAAAGATGGTTTCCGAGACTTCTACAACCCGATTCAAAGAGTTAGCGATTCATGGCTTTCGACGCTTGTACGACGTTCAACTGCCGTTACGCCCACTCTCCGTCATGATCGGAGCAAACGGTACGGGGAAGACATCTATTCTGGACATACTGTCGTTGCTTGCAAAGTCCGCCCAGGGAAAGCTCTCGGATGCCATCACGGATTTGTCCGGGCTCTCGAGCGTTCTGACGTACGACAGGGCCGAAGAGCTTCGCCTCGGGATTTCGATGACAGTGCCCGGTCACGAACCTCTGGATTATACGTTGGGCCTCAAACCGCAGGGTATAGCTTACGCAATCAGTGAAGAGATTCTCAGCCAGCAACGGCATTCCCACCAGCGCCCGTTCCTGCACATTGACTCACACGGTCCTGATATTAAGTACTTTGAGACCACACAAAGCAGGCTTGTTCGCCCCAATTGGGAGCACAAGGCGCTTGAAACTTCGTTAGCGCAGGTTCCGAAGATGTTTCGAGAGCCGGAGGAGTTTCGCAATCGCCTGTCCTCATCGACGTTTTATCACGTCCTCAACGTAGACCCGCGATCACCCGTGCGATTGCCGCAGCAGATGCGTCCGGCGACATTGCCGGGTCGCAACGGTGAGGAACTCGTAACTTGCTTGTATTATCTGCGGGAAGCCGAACGGAATCGCTTTGAGGCAATTGAGGATGCCCTGCGGACGGCATTTCCGCGCTTTGATCGGCTCGATTTTCCTCCGGTCGCCGCCGGTACGCTGGCGCTTGCGTGGCGCGAAACCGGCTTTTCGCAGCCCTTGTATATGCATCAGCTCTCGGAAGGGACGCTTCGGTTCTTATGGCTTTCAACTTTGTTGCAGAGTCCGGGTCTGACTGCTCTTACTCTCCTGGACGAACCAGAAGTCAGTCTGCACCCGGAATTGTTGAGCCTCCTGGCAGACTTGCTGCGCGAGGCCTCAAAACGCACGCAACTCGTCGTCGCCACGCACTCCGATAGACTTATTCGTTTCCTGCAGCCGGACGAAGTGGTTGTGGTGGACTCCACGGATGAAGGAATGAGCGCCATCACCTGGGCCGATGAACTGGATATCGACAAGTGGCTTAAGGATTATTCGCTCGACGAGCTTTGGAGTACCGGTCGCCTCGGGGCGCGTCCGTGAAGATCACGATCCTGGTGGAGGGCAGGACCGAACTGGCATTTAAGGCGCATCTTATCGCCTTTCTCAGGTCCAGACTCGCGGGAAAAATGCCTGGCCTCGATATGTTTCCATACAACGGAAGAATTCCAATGGGTGAAAACCTTCGTCGTAAAGTCGAAATCCTCTTGAGTGGCCGTCAGCCTTCAGATGCGGTTATTGCCTTGACCGATGTCTATACGGGAACCGACGATTTTGTAAGCGCAGCCGATGCAAAGGTAAAGATGCGCCAATGGGTAAACGACAATCCTGCATTTCATCCCCACGCAGCCCAATACGATTTCGAGGCATGGCTATTGCCGTACTGGAATGACATTCAACGGATTGCAGGCCACAACCGGAGAGCGCCGAAGGGTCTCCCGGAAGCCGTCGACCACGGCCGCCCGCCTTCGTACTACATCAAAGAGATATTCGAGATCGGGAATTGCCGGGATAGTTACTCCAAACCGAGAGACGCGAATCGAATACTTCGGAACAACGATTTAGCCATCGCGGCCGCGCAATGTCCCGAATTGAAGTCGTTCCTGAACACGATCCTCATGTTGTGCGGTGGGCAGGCACTCTGATAATCGGGCGTCTAAAACTTCCCAGATCTCCAGAAAATCGCGAGCGGGAAGAACGCTTCGGAAAATGTAACAGTGATTGTCGGGAGCCAAATGGAAACGATTTCCTCCTCGAAGTCGGAATCGACAACACCGCCCGTGCAATTCAGGCGCTGGGAGATCGAGTATGGGACGGAGTCACAGCCCTTGGCTTTGAAACCCTCGGACGGCGCACGCCGGAGACCGGTGCGGGGATCGTCAGCTTCCGTAAACCGGGCGTCGAAAGCCAGATGATCGTGCGCAAGCTAAAAGACGCAAACATCGTCACCGCGCCCCGCCAGGGTTGGGTGCGTACCGCGCCGCACTTCTATATCGCGGCGGAAGAGATCGACAGGATGATCGGGGAGCTCAAGACTCTTTAGCGGGAATCTCAAAATCGATCGAATGCTGAACCGACTGGCCAGGCCCGTTGATCTCCTGTGAGTAAGAAAGACGCTTCCCGTCGTCGCTCAATCGAAAGCGTTCGATCACGGTAATCTCGATCCCATCCCGAAAGTGATGCGTTTCGACCACCGCGGCGCCATCTTCAAAGCGACTTGATGAATACCGGCCCTTGCGTATCCGTCCCTGCGGGTCAGCATCCCAGCTACCGCCACCCCCACCCATAGAGCCGAACCCGGGTTTCAGAGCGGCGCGCGCCTTATCGCGCATCTCCTTTTGCAGTTCGGCAATGCGGGGAGGTGGAACCAGCGGGAATGTCTGCAAGCGTTCGAGCGTCCGTTTCGCGGGCTCCAGGGCCTGCTCTGGCAGACGATCGACGAGCGACTTCAAAGTCTCGCGGTCCGGCAGCGTAGTCGGGGCCGCTGTCATCGGCTTTGATCGGCACAGGCTATCCCGGCCGATCCCATGCTTCTCCAGAATCCCGGTTACGTTTGGGCCGCCTTCAGCCAGCAGACCGAGAATAAGGTGTTCGGGCCCTATGTGCCTGTCCTTCGAGGCATCGGCCTCCTCCTCCGCGCGGCTGAGCGTCCTCTTGACAGTCCGGGAGACTGGAATATCCATCGACGTTACGACAGAGATTCTCTCGGACGGCGCCATCTTTTCAATTTCGCTCCGCACCTCGTCGAGAACGCCCTCTG
The DNA here is from genome assembly GCA_963831795.1 of Terriglobia bacterium. Taxonomy (GTDB): domain Bacteria; phylum Acidobacteriota; class Terriglobia; order Bryobacterales; family Bryobacteraceae; genus BOG-234. The sequence continues at coordinate 98,049 of CAWHSB010000009.1, forward strand.
GAAAACCTGCGAGTCCCCCGGCCGTCTCATGCATAAGGCCGAGCAGCAAATGTTCAGGTTCGATGTAGAGCGAACCGAACCGAATCGCTTCATACCGGGCGAAGAAAATCGCTCGGCGAGCTTCTTCGGTGAAACGCTCGAACATATTAATTTCCGCTCGGCCTTTCCACATGGTCAACGATCATGTACTCGACAGGGCCGCGGCCCGGTTCCAGCTTGAGCCCGAGTTGTTCTTCCATGGCGTCGAAGATCGATGGGGCGCCCGGATCGGCCGGAGCATCCGGGGTGCTGGGATCACGCGCCCAGCGCAGATGCACATCGAATGTTCCGGTGAGTCCGGTTTTGTCGATCACGGGGCGGTTGTTGACGGTCAGGTGTCCCGACAGGCTTCGATAGGCGACACCTGCTGGATCGGACATCGGCACACCGCGCCAGTCCATCGTCTGGACCAGTCCCTCGCTCGTCGAGTTGTAGCACTCGTTCGGAAGGTCCTGCTTTTTGGGCACGCAACTGCCGCGTGGCATTTTGATGCCGTTCTTCCCGATAGTCAGGAAATAGACGGGCTCTTGTTTTGTCTCGAGATGCTCCTTCAACTGAAACCTGTCTTTTAAGAGCGACTGCAGCGCCAGAAGAACCCGATCCTCGCCGCTCGCATCGCCGGTCCTTGCATCGATGTCGTAGCGTTCGGAAATCGTCCACCCCGGAAGATCGCCCGATAACTTGCCGGACTTGAGCCTATAGGCAACTAGGATCAGCCACTGCAGAGCCAGATCCTTACCTCGAAACCTTCCTGGCGTTACTTGAACATCCCCTCCGGGCTCGGGATTTTTGCTGAGTCTGACGGATGCCACTTCAAATTGCGGCGGAGCGTTGGAAGAAGGCTGGGCTTCTATCGACGCAACAGAGCAGACATTCATGACGGCCGCCGCCGCGATTCCCGCTGTCGCAAGAAGAAATTTCCCCGTTTGAGTCCTGGCTCTTCCTGTAGTGGGAGGCATTCCTTGACACGACGAAGATCTTTGTGTTTGTGACATTGTAACAGCGAGGCTTTGCGCCTGCGGCACTTGGGACTCGTCACCCGATGAGTGGTCCTGACTGGCTCCCCGAACGAACAGGTTCCGAGCCGCGACCGGAAGGGAGCGTTTGCACCCGCCTGGGGAGTCACAACAATGTTGATCAATAAAATCAATCACTTAACATCGGAACCGCAATTTCGTGTGTTTTACTTTGATCGAGTAAGGAAATTCGCACCCGGAAGCAGACAAAAGATGATCTCAGAAAAACAGCTCGAAGCAAACCGCCGCAACGCGCAGCGTTCCACGGGTCCCCGGACCGAGGAAGGCAAAAAAGTCGCGGCCCTGAACGCCCGCCGCCACAATCTCACCGGCCAGGTGACGGCCATGACCGAGGCGGACCGCATCATGCACGATGCCTTCTCCGCCTCAATCGTTGAGAGCCTGGCGCCCGAAGGAGCCATGGAGACTCAACTGGCCCAGCGCATCGCCACCGACAGTTGGCGTCTCAACCGTGTCAGCGCCATCGAAGACAACCTCTACGCCCTCGGCCACAACGCCAAATCCGACGAAATCGAAACCGAAGACCCGGAAATCCACGCCGCCCTGACAGCCGCGAAAGTCTTCCAGGAGCAGTCAAAACAGCTCCAGCTCCTGACACTCTACGATCAGCGCATCAATCGCAACATTCAGAAGAACATGGCCATGCTCCAGGCCCTCCAGACGGCACGCACCGCGAAACGCGAAGTCGAACTGAAGGAAGCAAAGAAGCTCCTCCAGCTCAGTGAAATGAAGGGTTTGGCTTACGAACCAACCAAAGATGGGTTTGTTTTTTCGACCGCCGAAATCCACGCCGCCATCGACAAAGAACGCCGCCTGAGCCGCGCAAATCAAACCGATTTCTCGCGTCACAAGCCCCCAAAGCTCTACGTAAACGCAGCCTGATCGCCTTTATTCGTGTGAATTCGCGTTCATTCGTGGCCCAATAAGGGTTCGAACAGGCCGTCTGGCAGCGCCCGGCAGTTGTTCAATCAATACCCCGGTCGTCTGCTCATCGGGCTAATTTCGCGCAGCTTGCGCGTGAGGTAATGAATTTGTTTCTAAAGTTCGATTTCCGCCACGACTGTGGCATCGGGTTCTATCTACAGCCGGTCGTTCTGCAGTACCGGCAAGATGACTCCCAGCCGACAGTGACAGACCGCGACGATCGCTCTCTGCTCTCCTTTTTTGGCCCATCGCCGGTATTTGCGCAGAAATGCCGAGCTGCGGATCGCGCCCCACGAGGCCGCCACCTAAGCCGCGAGCGGGAATTTGTTGCCTTGCCCGATATGAGTGCTCCGGTTTTTTGCCGGCCGCGTCTCCACACGCGGCCGACCGTAAATCCTGTTCCCCCGCGATCCCGAACCAGGTCCAAACGAGTGTCGGCCCGTGCTTAAATCCCGAAAAATCGTCTTCTTTTTCCCGGCCTTCTCGAGCCAGGAAGCCACAGCTCCGCTTGGCATTCTCGCCGTCGCAACTCCGCTGATCCGCGCCGGTTACCAGGTCCGTCTCATCGATTCCACCATCACGCCCGACTTCCACAAGCGCACGCTTGAAGAGCTCGACGACGCTCTCTGCATCGCCATCTCGCTCGTGACCGGCCCGATGATCCGCGAGACGGTCCAGATCGCGCGCGCCGCGAAGAAACGCTACCCGAACAAACCGGTCATCCTCGGCGGCTGGCATCCCTCGCTGCTTCCCGATCAGACGCTCGCCGCCGAATGCGTCGATATCGTCGTCAAAGGCCAGGGCGAAGAGGCAATGCTCGAAATCGTCCAGCGCATCGAAGCCGGCGAATCGATGAAAGGCATCGCTGGCGTCGGATACAAAGAGGACGGCCGCCTCGTCTTCAACCTGCCGCGCACGCTCAAACCGATCCGCGAGCTGCCCCCGAAGGCCTATCACATCGCCGATTTCGACGCCTACGAACGCGTGTGCGGACGCCGCTGGGCCATGTACACGTCGAGCCTCGCCTGCCCTTACAACTGCGCCTACTGCACGAACGACGGAGTCTACGGCCGCAAGTGGAACGCGCTCGAACCCGAACAGGTCGTCGAAGAAACCAGCGACCTCGTCGAACGCTACGGCCTGCAACTGCTGTGGATCGTCGACGACAACTTCCTGGTCGACCGCGAGCGCGCCGTCGGGATCGCCGAAGGTCTCGTCCGCCGCGGCGTCAAATTCGACTGGAGCATTCAGGCCTCCACCAATCTGGTCTCGCGTTTCACGGTTGAGGAATTGAAGCTGCTCCGGCGCGCCGGTTTGTCTCAGGTCTCACAGGGAGCCGACAGCGGCTCGCTGAAGGTCATGCACCTGATGAACAAGGATTTTCAGAAGATCGAAACCATCTACACCGCGGCGGACAAGCTCTCCCAGGCAGGAATTCGCCCGTCCTTCAACATGATCTTCGGCTTTCCCGGCGAAGGCGAAGAGGAACGCCGCGAATCCATCGCGCTCATCATGGACATCTGCCGCCGCTACCCCGGCGCCGAGTTCTGGACCAACATCTTCACGCCCTACCCCGGCTCGCCGATCATGCAGCGCGCTTTCGAACTGGGAATTCACGTACCCACAACGCTCGAAGGCTGGTCCGATTTCTTCCCGCGCTACACCATGCTCCCGTGGCTGCAGGGCCGCAAGCACCGCGAAGTGCAAACCATGCGCGAATACCTGCGAATCGCATTCAACCGCGTGCCCATCGGGGTCAAAAAGAAAAACACGCTGCAGCGCGTCATTCACGGCATGATCGGCGTACCCGCCCGCTGGCGTCTCGATCACAGCTTCTACTCGCTGCCGTTCGAACTCTGGCTGAAGGACATGGCGAACCGCCTCGTCGCGGCGCCAAAATCGAAAGTGGACGCGCATCAGCTCGAAGCCGAGGCGGTTTCGTGCTGATCCCGAAAAAAATCGTCCTGTTTTCGCCGCCCTACGCAGGGAAGCTCCTCGGACCGCCGCTGGGCCTTCTCAGCCTCGCGGGCGCCTTGCGGGAGGGTGGCTTCGAGCCCTGCATCATCGATGGCGCGCTCGACCGTAACTACCTGGCCCGAATCGCGCGCGAGATCGAGGGCTGCCTGGCGTTCGGTGTGTCGCTCCTCACCGGACCCATGATCCGCGAGGCGATCGAAGTAAGCCGCTACGTTCGCGCCGCCCGGCCCGATCTGCCGATCATCTTCGGCGGGTGGCATCCGACCCTGCTGCCGCGCCAGACTCTGAAGGAAGACTTCGTCGACATCGTGGTTCGCCATCAAGGCGAGAAGACGCTCCTCGAAATTCTGCATCGCCTCGAAAAGGGCCAGCCGCTGGACATGATCCAGGGTTGCTGGTTCAAGCGCAACGGGCGCATCCACGAGAATCCCGACCGCCCCGCGACGCCCCTTACCGCCCTCCCGTCTCCCGCATATGACCTGGTCGATTTCGATGCGTATGAACGATCCGGCGGCGGACGTAAACTGCCTTACGCCACCAGCACCGGCTGTCCCTACGCGTGCAATTACTGCACCGACATGGTTTTCTACAACCGGCGCTTCAATCCTTACGAGGTCGACCGGGTGGTCAACGAAGTGACTGGTCTGGTGCGCGCGCACAACCTCGATGAAGTCGCCCTCGTCGATTCGAATTTCCTGGTGGACGTGCACCGCGCCGTGGGCATCGCCCAGGGTTTTCTCGATACCGGCGTGCGCTTCAACTGGACCTTCCAGGCCTCCACAGACCTTATCTGTCGAATGACTGACGAAGAAGTCGAACTGCTCGGCGCCAGCGGTGTGAGTCACATCGGGTTCGGCACCGAATCGGCTTCGCCCGAGGTGCTGGCGCGCATGAACAAGCGTCATCAGCACATTCCGGACATTGCCGAGGCCGCGCGCAAGTGCCGCCGCGCAGGCATCCGCGTCACGCTCAATCTGATCTTCGGCTATCCCGGCGAGCAGGATTGGCATCGCCGCGAGACACTAAGGGTCATGGGTGAAATCGCCTCGCGCTTCGACAACGTGACGTTCTCGCCCAACGTCTTCGTGCCGTACCCAGGCATCCCGATCTGGGATGAACTCAAGGAGCGCGGCCTGGCCGAACCCGCAACGCTCGCCGAATGGACCGGCATCGATCTGGGCGGCAACTCGCTGCCCTGGCTGCGCGGCCGCGCCTACGACACGCTGCAGCGCGGAATCTCTTACTTCCTGCTGAACAACCAGCTGACGAAAGTCCGCGGGCGTTCTGAATCCACCGCTTTTCAATGGCTCGTCGATCAGATCCGGCGGCCTCTCCACTGGCGTCTGCGGAACCATTTCTTCGATTGCCCGATCGAGCTCTGGATTTCCATGGCATCGCTTTGGATCACGAAAGACAGGCTGGTGCTTCGCCGATCTCTGCTCACAGGACAACCGCTCAGCCCATGATTGTTCTGTTCCATCCGCGAGCCGTTCGCCCGAAGAACCGGCGCTTTCCTCTGGCGATCCTCTCGATCGCCGCGGTTCTCGAGGGAAAAGAACATTACGTAATCGTCGACGGCAACCTCGATCCGCATCCGGAGCGGACGATCGATCGGATCGCCGCCGAGCACCACATCGAGCTGCTCGCCGTCTCGGTCATGCCCGGTCCGCAAATGGTGGCGGCCATAAACCTGTGCGCCGAATTCCACTGGAAGCACCGTTCGGTTCCGATCGTCTGGGGCGGTTACTTTCCGTCGCTCTATACCGACGCCACGTTAAACGCCGCATACGTTGATTTTGCGATCAAGGGGCAGGGCGAAGAGACCATCGTCGAGTTGATCCACGCACTGCGCAACGGCCGCAACTTCACCGGCATCCGTGGGCTGTCTTATAAGGACATGTTCGGGCTTCACGTCCACAATGCACCGCGCCCGCTGCGGTCGCCGAACGACTTCCCCGAGCTCCCGTATCACAAGCTGCAGTCCGTCTCCAAATACCTGCTGCCCACGTTCCTCGGCCGCCGCACCGCCGTTCACCACGCCAGTATCGGCTGCCCGTTTCGCTGCCAGTTCTGCGGAGTCGTCCCCATTTTTGACGGGCGCCAGAAGGTCGAAGCCGCCGAACGCACAGCCTCGGTCCTCGCAAAGCTGCAGCGCGAATATGGCATCGACGCCGTCCAGTTCTACGACAACAACTTCTTCCTCAACGAAAGCCATGCCGTCGATCAGGCCGAACGTCTGATCCCGCTCAATCTTCGCTGGTGGTCCGAAGGCCGCATCGATACCTTTCTGAAGTACTCGGACGAAACCCTGCGCACCATCAAACGCGCCGGCTCCGCCATGATCTTCTTCGGCGCCGAATCGGGTTCGAATCGCACATTGGCCGCGATGAACAAGCGCATCACCGCCGAACAGACTCTCGAACTGGCCGCCCGCATCCGCAAGTTCGGCATCATCCCGGAATTTTCATTCGTTGTCGGAAATCCCGAAGACCCCGAGCGCGACACGCGGGAAACCATCGAATTCGTGCGCCGCATCAAGCGCCTGAACCCGGATTCGGAAATCATCGTTCAGCACTACATCCCGACTCCGCATCCCGACGGCATGTATGGCAAGATCGACGGCGAAATCGAGTTCCCCCGCACCCCCGACGAATGGGCCACCGAACGCTGGCTGAACTTCACAATTCGCCAGGACCCGCATCTCCCCTGGCTGCCCGAGCGGGTGAAACGCCGCATCGACAATTTCGAGCTGGTCATCAACTCCCGCTGGCCGACGGTGCAGGACATTCATCTTCCCCGCTGGAGCCGCCTGATGCTCAAGTCCCTGAGCAGCTGGCGCTACGCGCTGGGCATCTACGGAGTCCCGCTGGAGCTGCAATGGGCGCAGAAACTGACCGCTTTGCGGAAGCCCCGATGGGAGAGTCTGTAGATGGTCGTCAGCGCCATCGAAGGGCATCGCATCTGGTCGCGCCAGTACGACGAAAGCCCCAACGCGATCCTTGCGCTCGAAATGCGCGTTCTCGCTCCGCGCCTCGGCATTCTGGCCGGCCGAACGATCTGCGATGCCGGAAGCGGGACCGGCCGCTGGATGGAATGGGCCTCGGGCGAGGGAGCGCGCGTGTTCGGGTTTGACGCTTGCCGCGAGATGATTATCGAATCATCCCGCAAACCGGGTCTCGAGGGGCGCTCCGCCCAGGCCGATGTTTGCCGCATTCCCCTGGCGAACAACTCCGTCGATATTGCCCTTTGTTCTTTTACGCTGGGCTATCTCCCGTCATCGCTCGAGGTGCTCGGCGAACTCGCCCGGGTTGCGCGTTGCGTGATCGTTTCCGATCTGCATCCGGAAGCGGTCAACCGGGGCTGGACGAGATCGTTCCGCGCAGAGGGTGAACGCTACGAGATGGCTCACCATGGCCATTCGATTGCCCAACTGGACGCTGCGGCGAAAACCGCCCGGCTGATCCCGGCATGGCGCAGCGAGCCCTCATTTGGCGAGCCGGAACGCGAGATCTTCCGGCGCGCGGGCAGGGAAGCCGCGTTCGAGGAAGCGAGCCGCCTTCCCGCGATTCTCATAACCGCATGGAACCGCTCATCAGACTAACCGGAGCGAGGGTGGCGCTCTCGGCGCGGCGCAGCGAATTCCTGGATCTGGCAATTCGCCGCGGCCGCATTCTACCGTTCGACAGCAACGTCGAAGTCGGCCGTCAGTACGACCTCACAGGTCACCTGCTGCTCCCGGGACTGATCAATATTCACGAGCACTTCGAGTTCAGTCTCTTTCCCCGGCTCGGGCGCGGACCTCACGCCAACGCTTCGGATTGGGCCTCCGCCGTCCACCAACCTGACAAGTCACCGGTAAAGGAGCATCTCCGCGTACCGAAACGGGTGCGGCTGATCTGGGGCGGCATCAAGAACCTCCTCAACGGTGTTACAACGGTGGCGCACCACAATCCCTGGGAAGGAAGGGTATTTGCGCGGTGCTTTCCTGTCCGCGTGTTGCGCCGGTTCGGCTGGGCTCACTCCCTGGCGTTCTGCGAGAACGTTGCCGATGCGCACAGGCAGACCCCGGCGGAATGGCCTTTCATCATCCACGCCGCGGAAGGAACCGACGAGCGGGCGCGCTCCGAGATCCGGCGGCTCGAATCCATGGGCGTTCTTGATGAGACCACGATTCTGGTTCACGCAATCGCGGCGACGGAATGCGATCTTGAAATCATGCGCAAGCGCTCGGTCTCCGTGGCATGGTGTCCGAGTTCGAACCTCTTCACTATCGGCGCTACATTGCCTTCAGCCGTGCTCCGCTCGGATCTGACGACCGCGTTGGGAACGGACTCCGCCATGACCGCCGAAGGAGATCTGATCGACGAAATGCGAATCGCCCGAAAGGAAGGAAACCTGACCCCCGAAGAGCTTTACCCGCTCGTGACCACAAATGCAGCCCGGGCTTTGCGGCTGGATCTGGGGCAAGGCGAGATCCGCGAGCGGGGAGTGGCGGATCTGATCGCGGTCGAGGACCGGGGCCAGACGCCGGCTCAGGCGCTGGCCGATCTTCATCCCGAAATGGTCATGATCGGCGGCAAAGTCATGCTGCTGTCGGACCGTCTGGGCGCCCATTCCCGAGCGCATTATGGCGCAGGTCTCAACCCCATCTCCATTCAGGGGCGCGGCCAGTGGCTGATTCGCGCCGACGTATCAAATCTCTACGCTGAAGCCGCGCGGGAACTCGGCCCGGAAATTCGGCTTGCCGGAAGGCGCGTGTGTCCCTGAGCCCGGTTCTCGAGAAGCTGCCGATTCTCATCCTGACCCCGCACAACCGCTGCAACTGCCGTTGCGTGATGTGCGACATCTGGAAGAATACCGATGCGCGGGAGATGAGCGCCCGAGGATCTCGAACTGCACGTCTCCAGCATCGAGCGGCTGGGAGTCGAGTGGGCCGTGTTCACGGGCGGCGAGCCGCTCATGCACTCGGACCTGTTTCGCCTCTGCGACATACTGCGCATCCGCGGCATCCGGGTAACCGTTCTCAGCAGCGGACTTCTGCTCGATCGCCATGCTGCCGGGATCGTCGCCAGCGTCGACGACGTAATTGTTTCGCTGGACGGGCCGCCGGAAGTACACGACCGCATTCGCGGCGTTCCGACGGCGTTCCGAGCGGCTGGAAGCCGGTGTCCGGACTATTCACGAGATCAAGCCGGATTTCCCGATCTCTGCCCGCTGCACCATCCAGCGCAGCAATTGCTCGCACCTGAGAGCTACCGTCGCGACGGCTCGCCGCCTCGGTCTGACGGGCATCTCCTTTCTCGGCGCCGACGTCACATCGACTGCCTTCAACAGGCCGATTGGCTGGCCACCGGAACGCCAGGCGGCCGTAGCGCTAACCGACGTGGATCTGGCGTTGCTCGATGCGGAAATCGAGTCGCTGATTTTCGATGGATTCATCGCCGAAACTCCGCAAAAGCTTCGCAGGATCATCCGGCCCGTCGCGCCGGTTTGCAACGCTCCCTGGGTGTCGGCGGTAGTCGAGGCGAGTGGAGCCGTGCGGCCCTGCTTCTTTCATCCTCCAATCGGGCAGGTGGATTCCTCGAACACTTTATTCGACGTACTAAATGGTTCGAGGGCGGTCGCGTTTCGCGCCGCCCTCGATGTTGCTTCCAATCCGGTCTGCCGCCGTTGCGTCTGTTCGCTGAACTGGCAACCGCCGCCTACGGCGATGTGACCGCGATCAACGCGCCGGTCGCCGGGCTTGTGATTCCGTTCATCTGAATCTGAAGCGGCACTCCGTTGCTGGTCGGCACTTGCGGGACCACGATGTTCAACTGGTAGACGCCGGGGAACGACGGCGTCAATCCGGAGAACTGGACGCTCGCCTGCACGTTTCCGATCAGCACGATTGGTTGCACCACCGTGAAGCGAAGCTGATCCAGCGAATTATGTCCGCTGAGCACTGTTGGGTTGACCGCTCCGAGGCCGGTCGCGTAGACCGTCAGAATGTCGCCGGGGTGGGCAGGCGTCGAGCCAGGGAAGGTTCCAACCGGCGCCGCAAGAGCGCCGAATCTCGGATCGCCGCCCGCGCCGAAGTAAGCGATCGCAAATCCGTTGGCGGCGAACACGCCCGGCGCGACCGGATTGATCACCACCGGCTGCGGTGGCGACGGAACTCCGTTGAGAGTCACCACCACATTCACTGAACCGCTGGTGGTTCCGGCCGGAAAGACCTCAAAAGGAACCTGGGCGTTAATCTGTCCCGCGGTAACGAAATCGAGCGGCGCGTTGATGCCGTTCATGGTGACCGACGTCTGGCCCAGAGTTGTTTCGAGCGGTATTGTATCGGCGGAAGCAAGGCCGGTCGCAAGCTGGCTGCCGAAAATGGCGACCAGACTTCCGGCTGCCACGGGCTGAGCCGGAGCGAAACTGGCGGCGTTGACGGTTCCGTTGACGTTGATCGATGGTGTTTGCGCGAAGACGATTCCTGACGCAAAGAGCGTTATCAATAGCGGCGCGCGCAATCGGGAGAGCACGCTTCGAGTATTCGACAACACTGGTGTTGCGGTTGTTTGAAAATCGTAAACATCCTGTAAGTGTTTTTAGAATGCCTTGCCGCCGAGCTTCACAAAGGTTTCGGTTACCTCGGAGTCCCGGTTCGCATCGAGTAACCAGGCGCGCCGCGCTTCTTGCCGCGCCTCGTCCTGGCGCCCTGCGAGCGTCAGGATTTTCGCGAGAGACCAATGCGGTTTGAACCAGTTCGGCGCGAGTGCGGAGGCCGATCTCAAAGCGCTCTCAACCCCGGGCTGATTGTTCTGAACCGCTGCCAGAAGGGCCAGATTGTACCAGGCGTTCGGCGGGTTGTCGCTGCTTCGGGTCGCACGTTCGGCCGCACTCGATGCGGCGCGCCAGCATGTCGATCGCGCGGCCGCGTCGACTATGACCCGGCAGGTCCCCATCAGGCGCCGCGCGATGTAAAGATCCTCGGCGGCTCCGGGCAGTTGCGTACGCGCGAGGGAACTGTACGCCGCCACGGCGTCGGTTCCGTTGCTGCGTTGAAACACCTGGAGATTGTAATCGGACGCCGTGAGCGCAAGCGCCCATCCGGTGAGACAAAGTGCGGCGGGAATCGACACGGCGAGCGCCGCCGCCGGACTGATCCGCAATCGCGACCGGCCCTTCGTCTTCGGGAACCATCGCCACCAGGATCGCGAGAACGACTCCGGTTGCGAAGATCGGCCCTATCGTAACGGCGTTGAAGAGTGACGCCACGCAGGATGCCAGCCATGCCGCGGTGAGCGGCCGCGTCAGCGGCGAATCGCGAACAGCCGGACGGCTCGCGGCGTACGCTCCAAGCGCGAGCCAGCCGAAGGCGAGCAGCAATCCCGGAATGCCCGCGCCTGTCAGCGCATCGAGTGCGCTGTTATGCGGCGATTCGTGATAGAAGTCCGGAAACAGCCTCGCCAGTTCGGTCGACTGATAACGCGGAAAATCGGCCGCGAAGGTTTCCGGCCCGAATCCGGTCAGGGGACGAGCCGCCGCCATGTGAAGCGAATCTCTCCAGAGGAGCGGGCGCGCTCCGCCAAGCGGTTCGTCGGCGGACCAATGGACGCGTGCGCGCACCCGCGTTCCGGCCGGCGATAAATAAAAGCCCGCGGCCACGGCGGCGACCACGAGCCGGCCGCCGCAAGCCGGCGCCTGTTGAGGGTCTTCATACTTCCGGCTTGAAGCGCAAGAAACACAACTCCGGCCAGCACTGCCAGCATGGCTGAACGTGTGCCGGTGAGCACGATCGCTATGCCCGAAAGTATCCATGCGGCTCGCCCGACGCTCCGCCACGCGCCCGTTTCGGTGCGATCCGTCGCCAGGCCGCAGAACAGCGCAATCGCCAGCCACCATCCGAAATAATCCGCGTGGCCCAGCGTGCCGGGAGGTCTCGTGATCGTCGAATCGCCCGCCTGCGCGTGATACGCGGCGGCGGACTGAAAGGGATCGATGTCGAAATACTGGGCGATTCCGTAGAGGGAAGCCACGATCGCCGCGATGGCGAACGCGCGAAGCACTTCTCTGATCTCTTCCTGATTCCGGCAAAATTCAGCGGACGCAAGCACCACAAACAATACAAGAGAGACGACTGTCAGCAAACCCATCCGCCGCCAGTTCGCGCCAAGCAGGGAAAACCACGGACGTGAAGAGGCCGCTGTGGCGACACCGAACCACACTATCTGTGCGAGACCCAGCATGCATAACCAGCGCCCGCTCTTCCGATTCCAAAGCGCCGAAACGCCCTCGGCTGTTGAACGATAACCGATTAACGCAATCGCGGTCGCCAGCGCCAGAAGCGCGATTTTCGGAGTGGTGTCGTAGTGGAACAGCACTCCGGGAAGGATGAGGAGGGGCAACGCGAGGACGAGCACTCGCGCGAGAATCCGCATACCGCTACGCTAGCAGTCAGCTCGAAGCAGGTGAAGGCACGATGACCGTTGCCGTGTCGACGCCTGTATTTCCCGTCGCCTTCTGATAAGCGTAAACCGTGATCTCGTAGATGCCCGGGGGCGGGGAAGTCCACACACCGGCGAACTGGCCGGGTGTATCCGCGGGCGGGATGTTCATGAATTGGAGCGCGATCTTAACCGGAGCGACGGCTTGCCCGACGATCGATGCCGCTACCTCGAATTCATCCGGCAGCCAGGGCTGCTTGTCTTCGGGAAGTTCCGGACAGATGATTGTCGCTTTGTCGCGTTTATAGTCGATGGGACAGCCGCACATCATAGCCACGTTTGCGCGGATCGGAAGCTGAGGAAGCGATGCGGGCGTGTAGTGGGTAGGAGGATGAATGATCTGCACGATCAGGCCAGGCAATTCGAGCAGGAATCCGTCTCCGCCGGTTATGTCTTTTCCGGGGTAAACCCACTGGGTGGCGGATGCCGTGTTCGCGGACTGCCTCGCGCCTAACGGACCCCATGCCGTCACTTCAATCCGTTTCGGCCGGTCCAGCAGCAGATCGGTTGTGAATGCCGATGCACCTGTAGTGGGTAAGGGCTCACCGCGGCGAAGGCGGACGCACATGACTCCGCCTGTCCCATTTGATCCGGAACCGCCGCTCGTGATTCCTTCAGCGAGCAACTCCTTCGTCTGCGTGTCGCGGATGCTGACCAGGGCGCCGCCGATATCGTCACCGAGAAACTTGCCGTCCCGCGCGATGACACGGACAGTGATGCTGGTGGGGACCTTCACAACGGTCGCCAGTATACATCAGACCCGGAAACTCGCCGCAAAAGAAAAAAAACAACGGGCCGTTTCTCGCGTCGAATCATCGAGAAAAGCCTGGTGTGTCGCCCAAGGTATTTGTTCAAAAGGGAGTAATTAGAAGAATGGCAGCACAAAACAAACCGAACATTTTGTTCATTATGGCGGACGACATTGGCTGGTTCAATGTCAGTTGCTACAACCACGGTGTCATGGGTTACCGGACGCCGAACATCGACCGTATTGCCAAAGAAGGTGCGATGTTCACCGATTTCTACGGGCAGCAGAGTTGCACTGCCGGACGCGCCGCCTTCATAACCGGCCAATCGCCCATACGTACCGGCCTCACCAAAGTCGGCACGCCTGGGGCGACGCTCGGTCTGAGCGCCGAGGACCCATCGGTCGGACAATTTCTAAAAAACTTCGGATACGCGACCGGCCAGTTCGGAAAGAATCATCTCGGCGACCGCAACGAGCATTTGCCAACCGTTCACGGATTCGATGAATTCTTTGGTAACCTTTATCACCTGAATGCCGAGGAAGAGCCTTACTATGCAAACTATCCGAAGGACCCGGCGTTCCGAAAAAAATATGGCCCGCGCGGCGTACTGAAGTGCAAAGCAACCGACAAAGACGACCCAACGGTCGACGAGCAGTTCGGCAAGGTTGGCAAGCAAACGATCGAAAACACCGGGCCGCTTCCGAAGGAGCGGATGGAAACCGTGGATGAGGAGTTCCTCGGAGCGGCGCTCGATTTCATAGACCGTAAGACGAAAGAAGGTGGCCCGTGGTTCTGCTATTTCAACCCGACGCGCATGCATGTCTTTACGCACCTGAAACCATCTTCCGTCGGCAAGACCGGGCTCGGGCTCTACCCCGACGGGATGGTCGAACTCGACGGTTATGTGGGTGAGTTGCTCAAAAAACTCGACGATCTCAAGATCGCCGACAACACGATTGTGGTGTTCACAACCGACAACGGCGCGGAAGTTCTATCATGGCCGGACGGCGGCGCTACGCCGTTCCGTGGTGAGAAGGACACCAATTGGGAAGGAGGCTGGAGGGTTCCCTGCGTGATGCGCTGGCCGGGCGTCCTCGATCCGGGCCGCGTCATTAACGAGATCGGGTCATTGCAGGACTTCATCCCGACCTTCGCCGCGGCCAGTGGCGAGCCTGATCTGGTTGAGAAGGTGAAGAAGGGATATAAGATGGGCGACAAGACATACAAGGTCCATCTCGACGGCTTCAACCTGATGCCGTTCCTTGCCGGCAAAGTGGAAAAATCGCCACGCGACGGTTTCATCTACTGGAGTGACGACGGCGATTGCATGGCCATGCGTGTGGGTAGGTTCAAGATCGTCTTCGCCGAGCAGCGAAGCACCGGTCTGGATGTCTGGCGCGAGCCGCTGTCGGCGATGCGGCTTCCCAAGTTTTTCGACCTTCGCTCCGATCCGTTCGAACGCGGCGAGGAGAGTTTTAAGTACAACGACTGGTTCATCGAGAATGTTCCCCTTCAATACGCCGCACCACCGCTTCTTATGAAGTGGCTGGCGACCTTCAAGGAGTTTCCGCCGCGGGCCAAAGCCGCCAGCTTTACCATCGACCAGGCGCTGGAGAAAATGATGCCGAAGAGCTGATCGCCATCTCAGGACGAATGAGGATGCCTCCTACCGGGTCGCGGTTCCCGGTAGGGGTTGCTTGCCGTCCAGGGTGAATACAAAGAGACGGCTGTTGGCGTTGACACCGGCGAGGATCGCGATGTACTGTTTGCCATCAAGCTCGTAGCTTATCGGATTGCAATAAGCGCCTCCGAGATTGGCCTCCCACAGCTTCTCGCCGGTTTCGGCGTTATAGGCGGTCGAACCGTGTAAGACGATATTGCCCGCGGTCACCACCGTGCCTCCGCCTGCCAGGCCGCCCGCGTTTGTCACGCGCCAGCGTTCTTTGTTGGCCGCCGGATCCCACGCGACCAGAAAACCACCGCTGGCCTGGGGCTGCTTTTCGGCGCCTTCGGGTTCATGCGGACTGAGTTTTGTTCCGCCACCACCGCCGCCGAGGTGGTTGAACGGTCCATCGAAACCAACGATGCCGGTGTTGAGGCCGCCGGGCTTGAATTGCCATGTTGCGGCGTCAGTGGGGCTGAAGGTAAACGAACCCTCCTGCCCGGGCAGGTAGGCGAGCTTTGTGATCGGGCTGAAGGACATGGCCTGCCAGTTTGCGGCGCCGGCGGGCGAGGGCGAAATGATCACGGGCGAATCGTTACCATGTGCGCCGTAACGCGCGCCTTTGGCTTCGATAGGTCGCCCCTTTGCGTCGAGACCGGTCGCCCAGGTCATGCGCTTGACGAACTTATCCGCGTGGATGAACTCTCCGGTGATGCGGTCGAGCACGTAGAAGAAGCCGTTCTTGGGAGCCTGCAAAAGCACCTTACGCTGGCGACCGTCGATCATCAGGTCAGCGAGGATCATCGGCTGGGTCGCAGTGTAGTCCCATTGATCGCCGGGGGTTTCCTGGAAGTACCAGACGAGCTTGCCGGTATCCGGCTTTACGGCAAGGATGGAGGAAAGGAAGAGATTGTCGCCGCCCTGCGGGCTGCGGACGTTCTGGTTCCAGGGTCCGCCGTTCCCAACTCCGATGTAGAGCAGGTCGGCTTCGGGATCGTAGGCCATGCTGTCCCAGACGGTGCCGCCGCCGCCCATCTTCCACCACTGGCCCGTCCAGGTCTTAGCCGCCTTTGCGAGTTCGGGTTGTTCGAACGGCTTTGCGGGATCGCCCGGGACAGTGTAAAAGCGCCACAGGCGTTTGCCGGTCTCGGGATCATAAGCGCTGAAATAGCCGCGAACCGCTTGTTCCGCTCCCGCGGAACCGACGATGAGCTTATCTTTAACTACGCGGATGGCAGCGGTAAGCAGAGTGTCGTCGTTGAACGTGTCCTTGACGCGCCAGACAACTTTACCGGTTTCCTCGTCAAGCGCGACTACCGTGCCATCGAGCAGGCCTGCGTAGACTCTGCCTTTGTAAAGAGCAACGCCGCGGTTGACAGGCCCGCAGCAGACCTGCGGGATGTGTTGGCGCGGGATTTCGGGGTCCCAGCGCCATTTCATCTTGCCGGTACGCGCGTCGGCGGCGATGATCACGTCCCAGGCGAGGCTGGTATACAGGACGCCGTTGTGAATGAGCGGCGTGGATTCCACGCGGCCGCCGGCCGGGGATTCGGTTTCGAGCGACCAGGCGAGTCCCAGGCGCTTCACGTTGGCGATATCTATTTGTTTGAGCGGGCTGAAGCGCGTCTCCGCGTAGTTGCCGCCGTAGGTGATCCACTCGCGCGCGGTGGCTTCGGTTTTACCGGCTGCGCGTAGCGTCGAATCGTCGATGCGCCTGGCGCGCTCCTGCGCGGGTAATGACGCGGCGGCGAGCATCAGAAAGGCGGTGATGGTTTTCTTCACGTTCGACTCCTTACGTTGGGCGCACCGTTTTCCAATTCGCTCTGTCGAAGACGCGGTCCAAATTGTTGATTCTACGTCCAACGCCATTCCGCGTCTTCATCGCCTTTGGCGGCCCGCCGCGGGCCATGGAACACTTCCCTGAAGAACACCGGCGACAAGGATCGCCGGCGCTACCGGTTTCGTGCTTTCCCGCTCCAAGCGTCCTCATCCATTTCGGTGGCCCGCAGGGCCATGGTGACTCTGTCGAAGACGCGGTTCGGAAGAACACCGGCGACGAGAGATCGCCGGCGCTACCGGCACTGACGTAACGCTCCGCGCCGAGCGGAAGCTCGGCGGCAGCGCCGAAGCGCTGGCCCCACATACCCTGCGCAGCGTCTTCATCCGCTTTGGCGGCGCGCAGGGCCATGGTGACTCTGTCGAACCGATCTTCAGAATGCGTACTTCGCGGAGATCTGCAGAATGCGCGGATCTCCGGAACTGCTTCCCGGAGCCGTGATATCGCTCGTGATGTGCCCGAAGTTCGAAGCGCTGGTGGTCGATACCGGAGTGCTGAAATTGACGTGGTTGAACACGTTGAAGGCGTCCAGCCGGAACTCCAGAGTGTGGTTTTCGTGCAGTACGATTCTGCGCGACAGGCTGGCGTCGAGCTGGACGTAGCCGGGGCCGATCAGGCTGTTGCTTCCGAGGTTGCCGAAGGTCCCGGCAGCAGGCGAGCCAAAAGCGGATGCGCTGACCCAGCAGTTCGGACCCTGGCTGGCGCAGTACGGGTTGGGGTTGATCAGATTCGGCCGTTGCCCGCCGATGTTGTTGAGCGCGTTATCCACACCAGTGGTCACGACGAAAGGAGCGCCCGTGTGCCACCCGAAGATCGGAGCGAGTTGCCAGTTGCCCGCGATGGCCTGAACTACGTGATTCGAGAACTTCGGCGACTGGAGGACGCCGGAGACGTTCAGCAGTTGGCGGATATCGATTCCGCCGCAATTGCCGCGATCGAACCGGCGATTGGCCGGGTTCGTATAGGAACCTCCGAGCAGAGTAACCACCGGGTCGGCGATGCAGTGCGACCACGTGTAGTTGGCCAGAACGGTGAAATTATTCGCGAGACGGTGCTGGAGCGAAAGCAGCAGCCCGTTGTAGCTCGCCGTCGCGCCGTCGTCGAGATTCGTGATGTTCGAGATGTAAGTGCCCTGCACGGGATTCTGCAGGGTAAGCAGGCGCCGCGCAGCCGTATTGTTCAGCGAGGAGCACGGGCTGTAAGTGGCGCCGTTGATCACGCAGCTCGCGCCGGGGAAATAGACGGAGGGATCCTGCGAAACCCCGGCCCACATATGGACGGTGTTGTTCCCGAGGTAACTCGCCGAAGCCAGCCAGTTGGCGCCGAACTGGCGCTGGATGGAGAGATTCCACTGCTGCACGTTGGTGGTGTGGAGGTTCAGCGGGACCGTCAGGTAGCCGACGTTGGTGGGGAACACCGTGTCTTTGCTGATCGTGTAGGGAAACGGATTACCGCCCGGATAACCGAGCCACGGATTTGAAAACCCGCCGACGGGTGTTGGTACGGTGACCACACGTCCCCAGGGCGCGGTCCCACCATAGCCGTCATAGAAGAGCGTGGGCGGGAAATCGAAGAACGTGCCCCATGAAGCGCGAATGGTCATCTTTCCGTTGTTGCCTGGATCAAACACCAGACCGACCCGCGGCGCAAAGTTGTCGTATCTGATGTTGCTGGGGCGATTACCCGTGTTGAAGCCGGCGTCGCCGGGATACTGGACACCCGCGGGAGCGTTGGGGTAAACGGTCGAGTGAACGTTGTTGACAAAATTGTCGTAATCGAAATGAGTCACGCGGCCCCGCTGGATAGAGGCCCCGATGTACGGCTCCCATCGCAGACCGTAGTTGATCCTGAGTCGGGATGTTATGCGCCAGCTGTCCTGCGCATAGAGCCCGAGATACTGATGACGCTCATCGTCAAGAGTGAGGCTCGACTGGCCCTCGCTTGCGGGCAGTCCAAGCAGGAAGTCGGCCATCGGCAGGCCGGTGAGCTGTCCCGTGAAGCTCGCGCTTCCCCCGGAGGTTCCCAGAAAGGTGGCGTTCTGAATCGGGCGGATCCAGTCCACGCCGAACTGCAGCTGGTGCTGTCCGCGCAGCATGCTGAAATCGTCGGCGACCTGGTGGCTCTGAGTCGGCAGGAAGGCCGGGAACGAGTTTGCACCGGCGGTGTACAGCGCGTTCGTGACGGTGAAGTAGGGATTGCTCGGAATCGGCGGCGGCGTCATGTTGATTCCAAAATCGGCTGCGCTGTAAAGGAAGATCTGGGGTTTGTTGATCGCTGCGCGATTGAAATTGATACGCACCGCGTTGATCGTCGTCGGATTGAGGACCCACGTATCCCCGAGCACTATCGAGTTCACCAGGTTGTCGGGAGCGGCGTTCAGAAGCGACAGCGGATTATTACCGGTATAACTCGGCGGCTGGAACGAATGGGCTACCAGATAGCGGCCGAAAATCGTATGTTTCTCGTTTACCTGGTAGTCGATCTTTGCGACGCCGAGTTGTTCGGAGAAGTTGTTGATGGTGCTGTAGCTGGTCTGGCCGCAGATGCTCGTGGCCGCCGGGTAGTATGACGTCATTTTGAGCGCGGAAGCTATTCAGCAGGGAGACCGGCACCATGTTGTTCACAAACGGAGCCTTCAGCGTGATTTGCTTTCCACCGTTGCAGGCGGGCGATGTCAGATCGGTGAAGTTGCCGGCAAGCATGTCCGCCGTGGGGACGAAACTGATGCCCGTGGACGCGTCCGCGGACTGAATCGTTTGCTGATAGCCCAGGAAGAAAAAGACTTTATTTTTCTTGATCGGTCCGCCAACGGTGCCGCCGAACTGGTTGCGGCGAAGGGTATCGTGCTGGGCCGCAAAGAAGTCCCGGGCGTTGAAATCGCCATTACGCAGGAACTCGAACGCGTCTCCGTGGAATGCGTTGGAACCCGATTTGGTTACGATGTTAACGGCTCCTCCGGCGTGATGCCCGTACTGAGCCTGTAAAGCGCTGGTTTCCACCTTGAATTCCTGCAGCGCGTCCGGAAACGGGAGGGGAAGGCCCGCATTGTTTACCGAATCGTTATGCGAAGCGCCGTCCAGCGTGTAGGTCAGGCCGTCGGCGGGGCCGCCGGCCACGCTGATAGCGACCTCGTTGGGATAGTTTTTCTGTGAGATCAGCTGGCCGGAATTGGCGATAGGAACCACCACGGCGGCTCCGGAAAGGGTGATCAGCTGAGTTACCTGACGGCCGTTCAGAGGAAGGTCTACAACGCGCTGCTGGTCGATGACCTGGCCGACGCCGCTGCTCGCGGCCTCAACCATGGCTGCGGCGGCCTGAACATTGACCTCCTGGGAGACCGCGCCGATCTGCATCACGACATCAATCGTCGGGCTCGATCCGACCTGAAGCACGATGCCGGTCTGGTGGTAGGTCGTGAATCCCTCTTTTTTTACGTCGAGCGTGTAAGGGCCGACCGGGAGGCTGGGCAATGTGTAAGCCCCGTCAGATCCGGAGGTCGTGTTGCGGGTCAGCCCGGTGTCCGTCTGCGTGGCGGTAATCTGAGCTCCGGGAACGACGCCGCCGGTGGAATCATGCACCTGGCCGCTCACCTGCGATCCGCCGTTGTTTTGCCCGAAAAGGGTTGTGCAACAGAGGACACTCGCGATGACCAGTTTAATTTGTAAATTCATTTGATTTTTCACGGAATGGAGAACTTGACTAGCCTATCAAACCGTCGATGCCGTCGCGTGTCTCCGCTGCGATGCCGGAGTTTTACCAGCGGCCGATGATGCGGCACAAACGGACGGAGAACAGCGCGCTGCCGAAGGCGGCCAGCAATCGCCAGAGCGATCATTCCCGCCTCGGATTTCAAAGCGTTTTCAAACTCCGTGAGAAGCGAGGATTCCGCCGGGCCAGGGGCGCGCGAGGCAATCGACATGACCAGGATCGCGACGATCCCGAATACGCAGGCGGCGAAAGCCGGCAAGGCGCGTTTCCAGGGAAACGGCAGCGGGGGCGGCGCAAGGGCTTCCCGGCGGACCGCATCCATCACCGAGGAGGCAAAGCCCGATGACGGAAGAATGGCGTCTTGATTTGAGAGATTCGCCAATGCGCGATCAAGCTCGTCCTGTTTCATCGGACCTCCTTATGCGCCATTATCAGACGGGTCAGCTTGCTGCGTAACAGTTCGCGGCCGCGGGACAGCCTCGCCTTCACTGTACCTTGGGGCAGGCGGAGGCTGCTCGCCGCCGCCTCCACGTCCATTTCGTGGAAATAGAAAAGCGTCAAAGCTTCGCGGTATTTCTCGGGCAGCGCGAAGACGGCGTTGCGTACGCGCGTGATCGCGGTCCTGATCATCGAGAGTATTTCCGCTTGCGCGAAAATCTGCCGGTTCGCGAATCTGGCTGAGTGTGAGAGATTCGGCGGGAATGCGCCGCAATTCGGATCGATAGAGATTCGTTGCCAAGGGCGAAGAGCCAGGTGGAGAACGCGGCGTCGCGCCGCCAGCTGCTCAAGGCGCGCCACGCACGCAGGAAGGCCTCCTGCGCCATTTCCTCGGCGCGGCCGCGGTCCCGGCAAAACCGATAGGCGAGATTTATGAGCGGGCCTTGCCAGCGGCGCACGATATTTTCGTAAGCCTCGATGTCGCCGGCGAGAACCTTTTCGACATCGGCCTGATCCTCGGCGGCGCTCACTCAGGCAGTATGACCGGGAACGTCGTTGCCGAGTTGCATTTTCTGGCGCACGAAAAAACGCAACCGGGCATGTGTCTTCCCTGGTCCGACCAGATGCGGCGGATTCACCGCGAGGAGGAATCGAATGAGAAATGGGGATGCGATCGGGTTTGTCGCGCTTGTGGTCGGCGTGGTGGCGGTGTTTTCGTGCTTCACGGTGATGTCATGGCTGGAGAAGCGCCGGCGCGAACGCGAAGCGTATTACAGGAGCGAGACGCTCAGGAGAGTCGCGGAGATGCCTGGCGGTAGCCCCGCGGCTGTTATGGAGTGCATGCGGGAACAGGAAAGGGAGATCGCGAGCCGCCGGCGCGAAAGCTTGAGGCTGGGAGGGGTGACGCTGGTTGCCGCCGGGGCCGGTCTTTTGCTTCTGTTGAAATCGCTCGATGGCGCGCCGTTCATGACCGGCAGCATCCCGCTCCTGATTGGCTCCGCGCTTCTGCTTTATGTGTATGTTCTGGAGCCTCGGGGGTCGCGGTGACTTATCGCGAGGTTGGCGGCGCGATGTTCTCCGCGGTCACGAAGATCGGCCGGATGTCCACCGGCACCATTCCAATGGATTTCAGCGTGGCGTTCATTTCGGGCCGCAGGACGCCCAGCGTGTCGAGCATCCGTTTGGCGCCCGCATAGTCGCCTGTGGCCTCGAGCGTCAGGAGGTCGTGCGCCAGATCGCGTACGGCGCCGTGGATCTTCGATTCATCCACTTCCCAGTGCGTGCCTTTGTGAACGAACGCGCCTTTGTCGGTGAGGTAGTTGAACTGCAGCGCCATGCCTTTTCCGTGCGCTTCGTTGAGACCGAAACGCAGCGTCCGGAACGACGATGCGAGGAACGTGGTGTACAGGGCGTTCTCACCGTGAGGCAGGTATCCGCGATCGAAGAAGTGCTGCAGCATGTAGAGCCCGAGCACGTCCGCTTTGGCCTCTTCGATTGCGCTGTAAAGGTCCTTCAGTTCCTGGCGCGGCGTGGTCGCCCGGCCGTTGACGGTGATCTGGTGCGGTCCGATTCCATGGCTCATCTCGTGCGCCAGGATGTGGGTAAAGAACGAATCGAAATTGAGCGAAGACTGAGCAGCGGGCGTCAGGACGATCTTTCGAGATGGGCTCGAGGGTGGTCCGGAATTTCGCTTCCTGAACGTTCCTCAGCATCACGCGTTTGCTGCCCTTTTCGTGTACGACGCGTTCGTCGTTGGGCAGATTGTAGGCCGCGGTCTGAACGCCGTGATCGCCATCGCCCGCCGCGAACACCTCGTTGACGACGCGGATGGGCGACAGCGCGCCGATTTTCGGATTGCGATACTTCGCGTCGATCGGGAGGTTGTTCTCGACCTCCTGCATGTGATCGCCGAAGAACTTGAGCTTGGCGGTTTCGGCTTCGTCGCGAACGTTGATGTAGGCTTCGAACGCGGCTTTGTAGCCGAAGATTTCGTCGTTGTAGGTCTCGTAGGGGCCGATGGTGATGTCGAGCGGCGCGTCGAGATCCATCCAGGCCACGTCGCTCGCATAGTAGTCGTTTGAGAGAAACGCTGCCGCGCGCGTTTCGAGAAAGTGCTTCAGCGTCGGATTGTCGGTCGCCTTTGCGGCCGCGCGAAGATCGTTCGCACAAGCCGCGAGGTCGGTCTTGTATTCCTCGGAATAGGGGACGGAGCGGAGTTTGCCGTCGGGACCGCGGCGGATGACGGTGAAGAAGCCCTCGGCCTGCGCGCGCGCTCCGGGAGAGAGGGTCTTTGCCCAGGCTTCGAACTCCTCGCGGGTCATGTTTTCGGGATAGAAGTTGGCGCCGGGCGGTTTGCGGTCAGGTACGCCGGGAAGGAAGGCTTTGTGGTCGTCGAGATCCGAAAACGGGCCTTTGTTCAGCCAGAAATAGTCGAGGCGGGCTTTGCCGAGGGGTGAGTTGTCCTGGCGCAGTTTGTCGTAGAGGGCCAGATTGCCGCTCCAGAGCTGCTGCATGAAAATGCGGTTGACGATTCGGCCGGCTTCGATGAGCTTGACGAGCGCGGCGCGGTCGCCGGAGGAGAGCTTCGAAGTATCGACGCGCAGCTGGACGGGCGCGAAACGCGCGGTCATTTGCTGAAGCTCGGCCAGGGATGCGTCGGCGGCGGAGACGGTTAACGGCATAAGGGCGGCGATGGCGAGTGCAAAAATGATTCGGCGGGGATTATACACTTTACATACCCATGAAGTCCTGGCAAAATAAGCCATGGGGTGACTGCTTCACAGTACCAAAACGAGGATTCCGCTCGGGAATATGTCGAGTCGAAGCTTTGGCCGGATGGCCCGGTTTGCCCGCACTGCGGAGCGGCCGGCAATAGTTACAAACTGGAATCGAGACCGGACAGCAGAAACAAGTTACGCAAGGGCGTCTACAAGTGCGGGGCGTGCCGGAAACCATTCACGGTGACGGTCGGAACTATCTTTGAGGACTCCCGCATCCCGCTTCATAAGTGGTTACTGGGCGTGCATCTCATGTGCTCGTCAACGAAAAGCATGAGCGCCGTTCAGCTTCAGCGCGAACTGGGGCTCGGATCGTATCGTTCGGCATGGTTCATGTGCCATCGGATCCGGTGGGCTATGACGCAATCGCCAATGGTTGAAATGTTGGGGTTGAAGCGTTGACGGTGGCAGGGGCTGATGTCATGTCTCAGATGATCCTGTACAACTCATGGGGTGACAGATCATGTGGTGACAGATCATGGCCGCAGCCGACTTGCAGGCGGCGGGGCGGGGTGGAAAGCGTCGCCGCACCCTCGAAAACACACGGCGAAGTGATGTGTTTTCATTGCTATCCTTGCCAGCGGGCTGGCCAGCAAACACTATTGAAAAATTGCCCCGAAGTGACTGGAAAGCTCTGCGCCGGGCGGAAGCCCGGCGGCAGCCCCGAAGGGCTGCCCCACGACGGAATTGCGGGCGGATCGAACGGTTTTTCGTGGTTGCTCGTGGACCCCAGGTCCATCTGGACAGGACACTAGCGGGGCGTCCGGCGCAAGGCCCACCAAATGGCGCGATCAGGCCTGGTTCCCCATATCCCGATCCCCGAGGACGAAGCCCTCGCCGCACTCCTGCGCGTCAAGCCGTCACCGGACATGCCCCGTCCCGGTGCGAGCGCGAGGAATAAATCCGTCTGGGCCGAGGTAAACGCAGAAGCGCACGGAATTGTGAAGAAGAAGGCGCCGACAAAAAGAAAGAAGTAGTCGTGTTTTTGTGGGTACGTAAGGTATATAAATTGAATTATTTTGGCTTAGGATCAATCGTTTAGCGGCGTTTCAAGCCGGATTAGCTCCAATGAGCCCTACGATCGGGGCATGAAGGCGTCCAGACTGGAAACCATAGGATCGGCGGCGGCGGGAATCGCGCACGATATTAACAACCAGCTCACTCTGATCGTGAATCATCTTGCCGTCGCAGACACGGCGCGCGCACAGGAAGCAGTCAGGCGCTGCTCCCAGTTGACCGAGGGGCTGCTCTCCTATTGCAAAGGGGAAACTACGGCGCCGGGTCCGTTCGAC
Organism: Terriglobia bacterium; assembly: GCA_963831795.1. GTDB lineage: Bacteria > Acidobacteriota > Terriglobia > Bryobacterales > Bryobacteraceae > BOG-234. The sequence goes on from CAWHSB010000009.1 coordinate 122,973, forward strand.
TCGGGTTCCTTCGTCCGGAAGTTTGCCGAGGGACTTTGTCTGCCCGAAGGCATCGCGCTCGTCCTCGAGATACCTGCTTCCTTACCGGCAATCATCGCCGAGCCCGTCGGGACGATGCGGGCGCTCAGCAATCTGGTTTCAAACGCGTGCGCGGCGATGGACGGCGTCGGGACATTGTGGATCACGGCCGCGCCGGGAACGATTGGGGTGCGCGACTCGGGTCCCGGAATTCCCGACGGATTGGCGCGGCAGATCTTCGAGCCGTTTTTCAGTACCAAAGGGCCGAAGGGGACAGGGTTGGGACTGGCGATCGTGCGCGAGACGATGCGCCAGCAGGGCGGGGCGGTTTCCGTGCACTCAGCCCCGGGGAAAGGGACGCACTTTGTGCTTCGCTTCCGTCTTGCGTGACCGGACTCAGATCGCGAGTTTGCCGTGGTAGACCATCTCTCGCGGATTGAACTTCGCTTTCAGTGCGAACTGATCGGTGTCCAGGGTGAAGACGACTTCTTTGTCGTTCACGCTTAAAGGAAGTAATTCTCTCGAGAAGCCGAACAGAATCACCTCGCCTCCTCTTGCGGGGCGGATAACGCCGGCTTCGACCGATTCCCTGGTCTTGACGCTCAGAGAGGCCCCGTTCTTCAGCCAATCGAGTATCTCCTGTTGATCGACGCCACCCGGCGGCCCTGCCGGGGAAGGCGCGCGGCCATTGCGGGGCAGACGCCCGCCCTGCACGGTGATCGGGAGATTGCTGACGCCGAGCATGTAGTGGCCGGCGAATTCCTCCGGAATCGGATACTTCAGGGCATCGAGCAGGGGCTGGGCGCTTTCCCAGGTAACAATCACATCGGGCTGCTTCCCCCCAGTCCGACCGCCGCCGCTGCCGATTGCGGCGGACTTGTTCGGGTCAACTGTAAGGTCGCTGCTTCCCGCTCCCGCGGGGCCCAGGCCATTCGGCTTGAGATCGACGCGCGTATCTCTGGCCCAGGGTGACCGCGTGGTCAATTGCAGCACCTCATCGCTTGTCCATGCCGAAGGCTCTTTTTTGTTCCAGAAATCCGACGCGCCGAAGGCTTGTCGCGCCGCTGAGAGAAAAAGAAGAGATCCCGTGGCGCCGAGCCAGCGGCGGCGTGTCAAAAGTCGGGATCGAATCTCGTAGATCTCCATTTGCTCTTAAACGTGAGAAGGCAAACTTAGGATACGCGCTGGCGAATCTTAATATATGTAAGTTTTGTTACTTTTTATCTTGTCTCTGCTTGCCAGACAGGCTAGATTAGAAACGGTGTCTCCCGTCTCCAATTCAACCGAAAACATTCGGACCATTCTTGTTGTCGACGATGAGCCGGATGTCCTTCGACTGATCGAATCGATTCTATCCGACGGAGGATACCGGGTCATCCCGGCGAGGGATGCGACCAAAGCCATTCAGGCTTTTGAAAAAATGTCCGAACGGCCCGACCTCATCCTGACCGATGTCGTGATGCCGGGTATGAGCGGGCCCATGCTCGTCGATCACCTGCTTGGGCTCCAGCCCGACCTCAGAGTCCTGTTTATGTCGGGTTACGACGATCGTCAGGTTGTTCAGCGATATGTCGTGGAGCGAGGCTTCCGGCTGATCACTAAGCCTTTTACCGTCAAGTCATTGCGGTCGGAAGTCGAAGCGATCATTGAGGCCGGCGGCGCGACGGAGTCCAAACACTGACGCAGGTTTCGACTGTAGCGCGCCGCTGGTACGTGTCGGGGCGTGTTCAGGGTGTAGGCTTTCGTTTCTTCGTCCAGACAAACGCTAAGGCACTCGGGTTGCGCGGGTGGGTGCAGAACGAAGACGATGGGCGCGTGCAGGTTTATGCCATCGGTTCACTGGCGACGCTGAATGAGCTGGCGGGGCTCCTCCACAAGGGTCCGCCGGCAGCTGAGGTGCGCGGGGTTGAGGAGCAGGAAGCCCCCGTGCAACAATTGAGTTCCTTCGACTCGGATTAGGCGCATCCGAATTCAATTGAAATAATGAATTCCCTCAAAAATCTTATTCGCGAGGTTCCCGATTTTCCCAAAGCGGGTATCCTCTTTTACGACATCACGACTCTTTTAAAAGACAAAGACGGTCTTTGCGGCACGATCGACGGGTTGAAAGATCGATATGCCAACGTGGGCGTGGATGTTGTTTTGGGAATCGAGGCGCGGGGCTTTATCTTCGCCCCGGCCCTCGCCTATGCGTTGGGCGCGGGCTTCGTTCCGGTGCGCAAGCCGAAAAAGCTGCCTTCCGCATGCACCCGGATTACTTACGATCTCGAGTACGGCACCGATACGCTCGAGATTCATACAGATGCGATCTTTCGTGGGGCAAAAGTTCTGATCGTCGACGACCTTCTCGCCACGGGTGGGACGGCGAAGGCTGCGGCGCAACTGGTGGAGCAACTGGGCGGGGTTGTCGCAGGAACCGCGTTCGTGGTCGAGCTGACGTTTCTGGGCGGACGCCAGAGACTCAATGGATACGAAGTTTTTTCGTTGCTCCAGTACGATAAATGAGGCTCGGCTTGGAGGCCGGAGGACTAGTACGCCGAGCGCGCGTTCCGGCATTCGCCAAGCTCAATCTGGGACTGCGGGTTCTCTATCAGCGGCCGGACGGTTTCCACGAACTTCGGACCGTCTTCCAGACCATCTCTCTCGCCGACCGACTGGACATCGCCTGGGCTCCAGCGTCGAACCACCCGAATCGAGATCGAAGGAACTCCGGAAATCGCCGATAACCTGGTGGGACGCGCAGCCACGCTTGTCTTGGAAACACTTAAGGTTCATGGTGATGTACGCGTTTACCTCAAGAAAAACATTCCCATGGGCGCGGGGCTCGGCGGGGGCTCTTCCGACGCTGCGGCAGTGCTCCTGGTCCTGCCGGTTCTGATCGGAAAACCGCTGGTTCCGGATCGTTTGGCAACGATCGCGTGCCGTTTGGGAAGCGATGTACCCTTCTTTCTCTATGGAGGTACGGCGCTCGGCCTGGGACGCGGCGAAGAGCTGTACCCGCTTCCCGACTACCCGGCGGCGAAAGGAATTCTGGTTACTCCCGACCTCCACTCTTCGACCGCGGAGGCCTATAAGGACCTCTCTGCGCGATTGACATCAATTTCATTACAAAATAAAATCATAAGTTTCCAGCAAAAAGTTTGGCGAGGGGGTTCGGAAAGTCATATCGCGGTCGACGACAACGATTTTGAGGAAGTTGTCTTTGCCCGCTACCCGGAACTCAAGCACATCAAACAGCGGCTTCGCCGAGCGGGCGCTGAACCGGCGGCGATGACAGGCAGCGGCTCCGCCATCTTCGGGATTTTCGCAGACGAGGAAAAAGCTGACCGCGCGAAGAAATCGTTCGCTGAGAACACAGTGTTTCCGATATCGTTCGTGAGCCGCGCCAGGTATCGCTCCGCCTGGCGGCGCGCGCTAAATCTACACGCAGAAGGTATTCAATGGCCGCCCCGAAGCTTGCACAACCGAAACCCGTACGCGCGATGAATCCGGATCGGATCAAGATTTTTACCGGCAGCGCTAATCCTTCGCTGGCGGAGGAGATCTGCCAGCAACTCGGTCTCGATCTGGGAATGATGAAGCTCAAGCGCTTCTCGGATGGCGAGATCAATCTCCAGATCCTCGAGAATGTCCGCGGCGCAGATTGTTTTGTAGTTCAGCCGACCTGCACCCCCGTCGATGCGCATCTGATGGAACTGCTGGTGATGATCCACGACCTGAAACTCTCGTCGGCGGAACGCATTACGGCGGTGCTACCCTATTATGGGTACGGTCGTCAGGATCGGAAGGATAAACCTCGGGTTCCGATTTCGGCGAAACTGGTTGCGTCGCTGCTGGAAACGGCGGGCGCGGACCGGGTCATGGCTCTGGATCTGCACGCAGCCCAGATTCAGGGATTTTTCGATATACCGGTAGACCATTTGTTTTTTCGACCGGTGACAATCGACTATTTCAGGCCGCGCAATATTCCCGATCTTACGGTGGTTTCGCCTGATGCCGGGGGTGTGGAACGCGCCCGGTCGGTGGCGAAGCGCCTGAACGCGCCGCTGGCGATCATCGACAAGCGGCGGGAAGAAGCGAACGTCGCCGAAGTGATGAATGTGATCGGCGATGTGCAGGACCAGAATTGCCTGATTGTCGACGATCTGATCGATACGGCGGGCACGCTGGTGAAGGGAGCGGAAGCGTTGCTGGAATATGGCGCGCTTAGCGTCACGGCTTGCGCTACGCATGCGGTGCTCTCGGGTCCGGCGGTCGAGCGGATCAAAGAGTCGACGATTAAGGAAGTGATCGTCTCTAATTCGGTTCCTTTGACGAAAGAGGCGAAGGAGTGCGGGAAGATCAGGTCGTTGTCGGTTGCGCCATTGCTGGCGCGGGCCATTCAATCGATCCACGAAGAGACGTCGATCAGCGTTTTGTTTATATAGATTCCGGCAGTAAGCCGCGAGCGCAACCCACGACCTGGCTTTGACCAGAAACGGACTTGCGTCAAGGAGATGAGAAGTTGAGAATTGAAACGGTAGTTGCAGCCGAAGCTCGCGAGAGCCGCGGCAAGAATGAAGCGCGGCGCGTCCGCGTGAGTGGCCGGATTCCGGCGGTTATCTATGGCGCTTTTCAGGACCCTCGCGCCATCAGCCTGAATCCCAAAGACATTTTACGGATTATCCACAGCAAGACGGGCCACAACTCGATCTTCGACGTCGAAGTCTCAGGCGCCGAGAAAACCCCTGTGATCGTCGCGGACGAACAGTATCATCCGGTCAAGGGCACGTTGATGCACATCGATCTGAAGCGCATCGACCTCACCCGGAAGCTGCGCGTCTCGGTTCCCGTTCACGTATCGGGCGACGCCAAAGGTGTCAAGCAGCAGGGCGGCGTTCTCGATATCGTTACCAAGACGATCGAAATCGAGTGCGTTCCGGACGACATCCCCAACCAGTTCGACGTGGACGTAACCGATTTGATGATCGGCACGAACATTCGCGTCTCCGACCTTCCCGTCAAGGAAGGCGTCCGCGTCCTGACGGCGCCTGAAGCGGTCATCGCGCACGTGGTCGGAATTCGTGAGGAAGCCGCTCCCGAAGCCGCTGCCGCAGCTCCGGAACCCGAAGTGGCTAAGAAGGGCAAGAAGGAAGAAGCCGCTCCTGCCGCAGCCGCTCCGGAAAAGGGCAAGAAGAAATAACCGGGGATGTTCCTGGTGGCCGGCCTTGGTAACCCCGGCGAGGAGTATGCCGCGACGCCCCATAATATGGGTTTTCTTGTCGTGGACCGACTCGCGGCGCGTCATGGAATTCGCCTGACGCGAAAGGAATGCCAGGCCGTTTTGGGCCAGGGGAACATCGGTGGCAAAACAGTGCTGCTGGCAAAACCACAAACGTTCATGAATCTGAGCGGCGTCGCAGTCAAGCCGCTGCTGGAGAAGAATGAAATCCCGGTTTCCGATCTGATTCTCGTCTACGATGAGCTCGATCTGCCGTGGGGTTCGCTGCGTGTGCGGCCCAGTGGTTCGGCAGCCGGGCACAACGGCATCAAGGACGTGATCGCGAGGCTCGGAACACAGGAGTTCCCGCGAATTCGGCTGGGAGTACATCCCGGCCACCCTTTGCCAAGCGGCAAAGACTACCTGCTGTCGCGTTTCACTCGACAGCAAAATGAAAGTCTGGATGAGTTCGTCGACCTCGCGGCCGACGCGACCGAATCCATAATCGCCGAAGGCGTCGAAAAGTCCATGACGAGATTCAATCGTCGCGCCCAAGGTTCTACACCAGAGGAAGAATGAGAATCTACGAAAATCTGTTCATCGTGAAACCCGATGCGACAGAAGAAGAGATCGACCACCTCGTTGACACGATGAGCAAGAGTGTCACGACAAGCGGCGGCACGATTGACAAGGTCGACAAATGGGGTAAGCGAAGGCTTGCTTACCGGATCGAGAAGCATCGCGAAGGCAGTTATATCCTGATGCAATTCACCGCGGAGCCCTCAACCGTGAAAGAGTTCGAGCGGCGGCTTCGGGTTCAGGACTCGGTGATGAAGTTCCTGACCGTACGCATCGACGAGACGCTGAAGCGGCTCGACAAGCGCAAGAAGGAACGCGAGAAGCGGGCGCATCGGCGGCCTCAGGCAGCAGTGCCCCAGCCCTCGCTGGCGCAGCAGATGCTCGGTGGCGCGCCGGAAGGCTCACACCCCTTGCCGGGCGCTCCTGTTGCGGCCCCGGCGCATCCCGCGCCTGGTGCACCCACATCTGTCACACCTGTGTCTGCTCCGGCAGAGTCCGGCCCTGTTGAGAAAACGGGCCAGCCGTCAAACGAGTAAGGAGATCTCAACATGCCAGAGCAAAGAGGCGGAAGACCGATTGCGGCTTCCCAGCGACCGACCGGTGGCGACAAGGCCGCCGCAGTAGGCAAGAAACAGTATTTTCGGCGGAAGAAAGTTTGCCGTTTCTGCGTCGAGAAGATCGACGACATCAATTACAAGGACGTCCGGATGTTGCAGGCGTTCATCGCGGAGCGGGGCAAGATCGTGCCTCGCCGCATTTCCGGCGTCTGCGCGCCGCACCAGCGCCGTTTGACGGATGCGATTCTGAAGGCCCGCAACATCGCACTGCTGCCGTTCGCGGCCGCGATCTAGAGGAGATATCGACCATGGAAATTATTCTCAGGGAAGATGTCGAAAAGCTGGGCACGCGCGGCGAAGTGGTGAAGGTTGCGGCGGGTTATGCGCGCAACTTTCTGCTGCCGAAAAAGCTCGCGGTACCGGCAACGGATTCGAACCGCAAGATCGTGGAGCAGGAGCGCCAGGCGCACCTGCGCAAGGAAGCGAAACTTGTCGGCGAGGCCCAGGAACTGGCGAAGCTGATGGGCGCCGTAAGCGTTACGATTGCCCGTAAGGCCGGCGAAAACGATCAGTTATTCGGATCGGTAACCGCGGCGGATATCTCGGACGCGCTTACCGCTCAGAATTACTCGGTCGAACGCCGGAAGATCCATTTGGATGAGCCCATCCGGACCCTGGGCGAACATAAGGTGACCGTTCGTCTGCATCGGGATGTGACCACCGAGGTTACCGTTAACGTTACTCGGGAAGAGTAAGATAGAGGCGATGGACGCCGAGTTGAAGAATCACCTGGAGGCGATGGAAACGCGCCTCCAGGGACATACCGACCAGAAACTGGAGGCGATGGAGACGCGCCTCCAGGGACATACCGACAGGAAACTCGAGGCGATGGAATCTCGCCTTCGGAATTACACCGACGACAAACTAAACGAGCTGGAAGTACGCCTTAAGGAACACACTGAGACAGTTGAAACAAGGCTCCTGTCGGAATTCTGGAAATGGGCGCGAACCTCCGATATGAAGGCCCGGAGTCATAGTACGAGTCTTGCCGCGATGGATGAACGTTTGATGTCGGTCGAAGAGCGACTGATGGACCTGGAACGAAGGCGGCCGCGTAATGGGGCCTAATCGGCCGAAGTGCCAGTGGTCTTCTTCGTGAAGAACTTTCGCTTTATATCTGGCCAGAATTCCTTCAGCACGTTCGAAATGGTGTCGGTGCCGATCTGGGTAAACATTCTCTGCATCGTGTCACCGAAGTCGCGGCCATCCGGGTAGTACAAGTTTCCAATCGCCGCAACTGTTCCATTCCCCAGAAATTCCGCCGCGTTGAAGGTCCAGTTCCCTCTATCGGTCCGGGTGACCAGAGTCCGCGTCAAAGCGTACCCAAGCCGTCCTTTAATCGATCCGCTTATCTTACGAAAATAGCGCGGATCCTCATGCAGCAACGACGGCCAGATCGCCTCGGTCATGAAATTACCACCAATCTGATCCGCTGCCGAGGTTCCGTATCTTTTCGCGAACCCCTCTACACCCTGGCCGAACGATGGATTCGTGTTGTTCGCTTGCGCGATAAGGGCAAACACGCCCGCGAGGACGTACGACGGATAATCGAGGCTATCTTTCCTCGCGATGGTGAATTTCTGCTTCGCAGTGATCGGTTCGAACGGAATCGAGCCGTCGGCGGTCCGATAATTGGGTAAAACACCAAAAATGCGCTTATCCGCGGGCGACGCTGTCTTCCCGGGATCGCTCGTGCCCGAGGGCGCTGCCACCCCAGCGGCAGGAGCCTCAGTCTCCTGGGTGGGGTTCGAACCCGGCGCAACTGACGTTGAATCGGTCTGCGCAAACAAAACACACGGAACCAGGATCAATAAAAGAATATTGTGTAATTTCAGACGTACTCCCGCAATCTCTTTAGGATGCCCCAATGGAGGATAAAGTTCCATTTTTACCGCCCTCCCGGCTTCCCGACTGTTCGCGATAATCAGAAGTTGGCACGTTTTGGCGCTTTCCTGATTTTGGTGAACCTGGTGATAATGTCCTGCTCCCCGACAAAAGAAACCCGCAAAATCCCCCACGACCCCCATTCATGGTCCAATCCAGAGCAGGTTGTGGTCCATCATTTGAATCTCGACCTCAAAGTGGTGTTCGAACAGCAAACGATTCAGGGCACTGCCGTGTTGACGATCGAGCAATCCGAACATGACGTGAAGCAGCTCATTCTCGATTCCCGGGCTCTCCAGATCGATGAAACGGAAGTATCGCCGGACGGCATGAAGTATCGGGAGTCGCGTTTCCTGATCGGTCCGGCCGACAAAATTCTGGGCGCTCCTTTGAAAATCGATATCGCGCCGGATACGAAATTCGTTCGGATACGATATTCAACCGACCCGACGTCAACGGCTTTGCAATGGTTGAGTCCGGACCAGACAGCGGGTAAGCAGCACCCGTTTCTCTATACCCAGTCGCAGGCGATTCACGCCCGAAGCTGGATTCCGCTGCAGGATTCGCCGGGTGTACGCGTTACTTATGAGGCGCGCGTGCGCGTTCCCGCCGGATTGAAGGCGGTGATGAGCGCGACCAATTGCCCGGATAGCGATAACTGCCGTTTCGTCATGGATCAGCCGGTACCGCCCTACCTGATCGCTCTGGCGGCGGGAGATCTTGTGTTCCGACCGACAGGCCCCCGCACCGGAGTGTGGGCGGAGCCATCGGTCGTCGCCAAAGCCGCTTCCGAATTCTCGGATATGGAGAAGATGCTGGAGGCAGCCGAGAAACTCTACGGGCCTTACCGATGGACCCGTTACGATGTTCTGGTCCTTCCGCCGAGTTTTCCGTTCGGAGGCATGGAGAACCCTCGCCTCACCTTTGCCACGCCGACGGTTATCGCCGGCGACAAGAGTCTGGTCTCGCTCGTCGCGCACGAACTCGCTCACTCATGGTCCGGTAACCTCGTGACCAACGCGACCTGGAGCGATTTCTGGCTGAATGAGGGCTTTACGGTTTACATCGAGCGCAGGATCCTCGAAGAGCTTTATGGCCCTCGAAGAGCCCAAATGGAAGCGGCGCTGGGATATCAGGATCTTCAGGACGAACTGAAGTCGCAACCGCCCGCCGATCAGATTCTGCATATCGATCTCAAAGGCCGGGACCCGGACGACGGCGCCACGGACATTCCTTACGAGAAAGGGAGCGCTCTTTCTGAGCCAGATCGAGCGGGTGTTTGGCAGAGAGAGATTCGATGCCTGGCTCAAGGAGTACTTCGACCATTTCGCTTTCCAGAGCATTACGACCGAACAATGCATAGGCTATATGCGCGAGCATCTGTTCAAAGATAAAGACGGCAAGCTATCTCCGGCTGCCGCCACCATTCCCGTGAATCAGTGGATTTATCAGCCAGGCCTTCCCGCCTCGGCGCCGGTTCCGGTATCCGACGCGTTCCAGACGGTCGACCACGATATCGCCATGTGGACGGACGGCGGCGAAATCGCTACCGCGGAATGGAGTACACAGGAGTGGCTTCATTTCCTTCGGGGATTGCCTCGGCAACTCAACCCGGCGGCGATGCGGCGCCTTGATTCTTCGTATCACCTGACCGACTCCGGGAACGACGAAATCCTCGATCAATGGCTGCTGATGGCGATCCGGAACCATTACAAACCCGCATATCCGCGGCTTGAAGAGTTCCTCATGACCGTGGGCCGCCGAAAGTACGTCAAGCCGCTTTACGAAGCCCTCGACACTCAAGGAGGCGACCGCGATTTACGAGAAAGCGAGACCGATGTACCATCCGATCACGCAGGCGACGCTCGACTCGATCCTAGCGGCAAAGCAGACAAAGTAAACGAGAGCCCGCTCCGGCTCAGTGGGAGAGCAGGCACTCGCTCGAATGGATTCCAGCGGCCTGGAGATTTACGTTCATCTTGTCCAGCGCGGCGCGGTGAATCTGCGATACGCGGCTCTCGTTAATCCCGAGCTTGTCGCCGATTTCGCGCATGGTCTTGCCGCCGACATAGTAGAGTCCGATGACGGCCTGGTAGCGCTCCGGCAGCGTCTTCATGGCCTTAGAGAGGACGGTTCGCAGTTCCTTTTTGCCTGTGAGCACATCCGGATTGAGTTGATCTCCGGCGGGAAATTCGGGGACGTTCTGATTCTCGCTCTCCGGCGCGCGGGCTGAGGCGGAGAGTAGCCCCACCATACGCAACTCGATCGCGACCTGCCGCCAGCGAGCGACATCCATGCCCATCTTTTCCGCGATCTCGGCTTCGGTGGGATTCCTTTCCATGACCGCGGCCAATTCTCTCGTGATGGCTTCCAGCTGCTTGTGGCGTTTGCGCAGGTCACGCGACGCCCAGTCCATATCCCTCAGGCTGTCCAGAATCGCGCCCTTGATCCGGTGTTTGGCGTAGCCGCGAAATGTGACCTGTTTATCTCCGTTGTACTTCTGGGCGGCATCGAACAAGCCCATGACCCCGGCATGAACCAGGTCGTCAAGATCCACGTGAACGGGCAGGTTCTCGTATACTCGAACCGCAATGGAGCGGACGAGCGGAAGGTGCTGCAAAACGAGCCGATCGCGCTCGCTTTCGTTGGTCTCCGAAGCTGGCAGGTTCGGAGTGGTGACAGGCAGATTGAAGGTGGTGGACATCGGCATTCTCTTGCCCCTTGAGAATGCACGGTCTTCGCCAATTGTTCGCCAATATCAAAGTGCTGATTACAAATAAGTTAGCGTGATTGCGCCTAGCTGCGGAACAACGTTTTTGGTTCAGTTTGGAATCCAGTCCGGACCGCGTGTTTCGATATGGAACTTACCGGCGTATGCGGTCCGCGGCGACCGTTTTTATAGCAAGACCAGCGAACAGGATCAGGATTGCGTAGAGAATTTTGCCGTGGAGAAGGATAAACGCAGCGCCGATTAGTGCCGCATAAGCGGCCAGCGCCATGATTAACCTTTTATTCATAAGAGAGGGGATGCAAAAACAGAATGACGCTACCTCGCCCCTACAGGGTTGAGCGAAGTAGCGTCACGAAATACAACCAAAGGTCGCGCAGCGATTATTTCTCAGAATTTCGAAGCGGCCGGACTGGTTAACGTTCCTTCGCCTTCATCGGCGGAATCGGGCTCGTCGTCCATGAATTCGGGCAAGATGTACGGACGATCAAGAACTACCAGATCGTCTTCAGACGAATCCTTCGGAAGGGTCTTGCGTTCCACCCGTTTCTGGGCCTTTTCCAGCTGCTTTTCTTTCCGCTGCTGTTCCTTCTGTCGCTTCTTGAAAGACTGTGGTCCGCGGCCGGCCATACTCTTCTCCTGAATTTAAGATGCTCGCAGGGGAATCGCGGACTCGCCGCAGTTCCCCCAAAACACTATACGTCTAAACAGCGGTCGCTATGGTACGACTACCAGCGCGATCCGCCACCGCCGGCCGACCACCCCACCGCCGCGTGCCGCCACCACCGCCGCTGCGACCAGCCAGCCTCCGCCGCCACCGCACCGGCTTCGGACGGGCTTCATTCACGTTCAGCGCGCGGCCGTTCATTTCGGCTCCATTGAGCTGGGCGATGGCGGTCTCGGCATCGCGGCGTTCCGTCATTTCAACAAAGGCAAAACCACGGGGCTGACCGCTGTCGCGGTCGGTTACGATGTTAACGCGCTCGACGCCGCCATACTGGGAAAACGCCTGTTGCAGGTCTTCCTGCGTGGTCTGGTAGCTCAAATTTCCGACAAAAATATTCGTCATTCACTTTTCTCTTTTCAGGTAATTCATCTTTGTTAACTTCGTCGGAACTGCACCAGGCACCTGAACGGCAGATGGAAGGTAAGAACCAGAAGGCACTCGCGTATCGAGAGGCGGGCAAAGACTACTCCATATTAACACGCCGGCGGTTGATATTCCGGCTGGGCGTGGACCCGAAATGAATCACCGGCGCATGTTATACATAAACGTCATTCTCAGCACAATCCGGTCGCCTTTAAATTCGCCCGGAAGCGGTGGCAAGGGATTTGAGGCGCTGATTGCGGCCACTGCCGATTGATCAAGCGCTTTCATCCCGGATTCGGACGAAAAAATCACCTTCGTCACGACCCCGCCTTTGGAGATCGCAAACTCCAGAATGACCTCGCCCCGCTGACCCAGGCGAGCCGCCTCCGGGTATACCGCGAACCAGTTTCGCCGAACGGCGGCGAGCACTTGCAGCATGTAGGGCTTGAAATCAACCCCCATCGGATCGCTTTTGAGTTCCAGGTTCGAATGGGGCTGCCCGGCGGAAGGTGGAAGGTTCAGCCCGGCTCCGAATCCCTCATCGGCCCCGACGTCTCCCACCGCCTGCACGCCGTGCACGCCGCTTCGGGCGAGATCCCGGATCGCCGCATCAACCGAGGCGCTGGGCATCGCGACTCGCGAAGGTTGCGTTCCCGATTTGGCGCTTCCCTGTGCCGGCGGAGCAACGTTTTCGAGAACAATCTTCGGCTGTTCCTGGGGCGGCGGAGGCACATTGAGCTTCCCGATCTGCGCAGACTGCTGCGGATTCTGCGTTTCGGCCTGAATCTTAGGTGGCTCGGCAATGACGACCTTTGGCGCGTCCTTTGCAATCTGGGGAGCGGCCGTCGGAAGAGGCGCCTGGGCCGGCGTCTTCCTCGGCGCTGCCGTCGGAGAGGGTGTTTTGATCTTCGGACGTTCGGGAATCGTCTGCGCCGTCAGCATTTTGCTGAGCTTGCCCTTATTTGGAGCCTTCTGGGTGAGGTCGGTCGGCGTGTAAAGGGGAGTGACCAGGATGATCAGGGCGTTGCTGGTAGATGCGCAGCTCCGTCGCGCTCTCGGGCATTAACAGCAGCGCGGTGAGCAAGACAATATGAACGGCAAGCGAGACAATACCCGCGACGCGCCAGCGGCGCCAGTCGCTTGCGGGATCCCGCGCCAGCAACAGATCGATTTCCGGGTTCGTGTCTGAAGAGGCGGATTCGGGCGGCGCTACGGTTTCCATCCTGAATTAAGAGTTTGCTCGATTAAGAGTCTGCTCGACTTTGGCCGTGTGTTCCTTGATCTTATCAAGGATCGCGAGGGCTATTTCGAGAGTGTGACGAGCCGTACGTCCCTCCAGTTTCGGTATCTTTCGGTTATCTATTGCGTCGAGGAAAGACTCGAATTGCAGTTTCAGCGGTTCGGCCGGGCGCTACCGGCAGCTGTTCGAAGCCGATGCCTTCCGGACCACCCACCGTGAAAACGGCCGCCGACTGGTTCGCATAATCGAGGGAAATATATTGCCGTGGCTGAAAAAGGCGAAGTTTTCGGACCTTTTCGGTGGAAACACGGCTGGCGGTGAGATTCGCTATGCATCCGTCCGCAAATTCCAGTCGTACATTCGCGATGTCGACCTTCGGCGAAAGAATTGAGATTCCCGCCGCGCGGATATCTTTTAATTCGGCGCGAGCGAGGGCGAGCACAATGTCCAGATCGTGGATCATCAGATCCAGCACGACATCCACGTCGAGACTGCGCAGCGTGAATACGCTCATCCGGTGAATCTCGAAAAACAGCGGCAGCGTAGCCGCTTCTTCGAGCGCAATAATCGCGGGATTAAATCGCTCCAGATGGCCGACCTGGAGAATACGGCCATTGCGGTCGGCAGCGTCCACCAGCTGATCGGCCTCTTCGAGCGACGACGCGATCGGTTTCTCGACCAGGACGTCGATACCGGCTTCGAGCAACGCGCATCCGATCTCCGCGTGTTGGATCGTCGGGACGGCGAGAATCGCCGCATCCACTTCGCCGATTACGTCGCGGAAGTTCGAGGTGAACCGGACGCCTTCACCGGCCTGTTCGCGCGCGCGGGCGACGTCCGCATCAACGACAAACCGCAGATCGGCCAGCGGGTTCTCCCGGACAACGCGAACGTGATTTTTCCCAAACGAGCCAGCCCCGATGACCGCGATTCGTTTCACCGGCGTTCCTCTTCATTCGGGGCCGTTAAAGGTTCCATCCCCAGAATTGCGATTCTGGCTGAATTCGCCTTCGACAGTAATTCTTCTTTATCCAGCAACAGTGTCCGTCCCGCGTCTACCGCAAGCGCCGTGGCGCCGGTTTCGATCATGACGTCGATGGTTTGCGGTCCGACCACCGGAACGTCGAACAACAGGTGCCGCGCCGCGAGGACGCCTTGACCAGAGTCAGACTTCTTGCCTTCGACCAGGCTTGCCGCGCGCCGCAGCATGGCGTCCGTACCCTCCATGGCTTCAAGCGCCACGCAGGCGCGATCCGCAATCGCTACGCTTTGCCCAAGATCGAGACTAGCGAGCGCATGGGCGATCTTTCTCCCGTACTCGATGTTTCTGTTTTCGTCGGAATCGGGCTTTCGTTTCGTCATAGCGCCTGCCGTCGCGAGGAGCGGCTTCATCAGCATCGTCGAGTCCACCAGATTGATTCCCTCGTCGGCCAGCACTTTGGCAACGCCGCCGATCAGCGAATCGGTATTCTTTTGCGCGAGGCTGGCCAGCAATTTCACCAGCTTCCAGTCCGGGCGAATGGAAGAGAAGATCTTCGCGTGTTTCACCTGCCCGGCCATCATGATTTGGGTAATTCCTTCGCTTCGGCAGATCTCGATCAGCCTGCTCAGTTCGCCGAGCGAGACCCAGTAGCACTTCGCGGCCACGCGCTCGACATCCGGCGACGCTTCTTCCCGGATGGCGATGGCGACCGCCTCGTCACCCTGTTTGCGCGCCGTTTCCAGCGCGATTACCGGAAAACGCCCGTTGCCGGCAATGATGCCGTACTTCATCCTTCGCGCTTCATCCCTTTGGTTTCATCCCTTGATGACACCGCGCTCGGACGACGCGATGAACGCCAGTAACTCGTCGATCTCCGGGCTTCGCGGTCACTTCCGCCTCGATGCGTTCGATCGCCTGACTGGTATTCAGCCCCGCGCGCGTCAGGAGCCGGAATGCCGTTTGCAGCCCCTCGATCGCCGTTTTGTCAAATCCCCTGCGCGTGAGTCCGATGCTGTTGGCCCCGAACACCTGAACGTCCGGCTGATTGCTGGTGAGCGAGTACGGCAGTACATCCTGTTTGATCACGCTGTAGGGGCCGATAAAGGCGTGCCTTCCGATGCGGCAAAACTGATGCACGCCGCTGAAAGGGCTGACATCGGCCCAGTCTTCGATGGTCACGTGTCCCGCAAGCCCCACGCTGTTGCCGAGGATCACATTATTGCCGATCCGGCAATCGTGCGCGACGTGCGCATAGGTCATCAGCAGATTGTCGTCGCCGATCTGTGTCAGCAAGCCGCCGCCCGCGGTGCCGCGATGAATCGTGACGAACTCCCGGATCGAATTCCGGTTCCCGATCCGGGTAAAGGCGCGCTCGCCTTTGTATTTTTTATCCTGCGAAGCCACGCCGATACTGGACCAGGGAAAGAAAACGTTGTCGACCCCGATCGTTGTCGGTCCTTCTATGTAAAGGCTGGCCATAAGCCGGGTGCGCTCGCCGATTTCCACGTCGGCGCCGATGATGCAGTAAGGTCCGATCTCGGCCGTTTCGTGAATGCGCGCGCCTGCGTCAACGACCGCTGTAGGATGAACGGGCATGCCGCCCTACGCTTGTTCCGGCGCTGCTTCCGGAGATGGCGCGCCCGTTTCCGCTTTGTCCTGAAGCTTGCACATGACTTCAGCCTCGGCGACCAACACTCCGGCGACTGTCGCCCGACCAGCCATTTTGGCGACAGTTCCTTTGCGGCGGATTACCGTCATCTCGATACGCAGTTGATCGCCGGGAACTACGGGACGCCGGAAGCGGGCAGAGTCGATCGAAACCAGAAAAACAAGTTTGTTATCGCGATCGGGAATGCTTTTGAGCACCAGCACACCGGCGGTCTGGGCCATGGCTTCGACGATAAGAACGCCGGGCATAACGGGAAATTCCGGAAAATGTCCAATGAAAAATGGCTCGTTGACGGTGACGTTCTTGATTCCGACAATCCGTTCGGGCTCGAGCTCGAGAATGCGATCGACAAGCAGAAACGGATAGCGATGCGGCAATATCTGCCGGATCTCATTGACGTCCATAATGGGCATGGAAATGTCAGTATATCGGTAAGCCAGGTTCCATTCGTTGGCGCGCGTGCAACATTTGAGGGATTCTATCTCCGATTATTTAAACGGTACGAAACGTGCTACGACCGTTTCACGAGGTCTAAGTGTCAATCAGGGCTCCGAAATCGAGCGCGTTGTGCGAGCCATCAGGACTCATGTCGATGACGGGCATCCTGCACAGAAACTCGCCGCCAGGACCGAGTGTGCCGGTACCGCGGGTTCTCAGTCCCACCGAATATAATCGGATCGCGGATCAGCCGGGCCACGCGAGAATAGTTCTCGTTGAAGACAATCCCGCCGACGTCTTCCTCGTGCGAGAAGCGCTCGCGTGGAACGATATCAAATCTCAGCTCTTCGTGGTGCGGGACGGCGATGAGGCGATCCGGCTTGTGCAGGAGATCGAACGTACGCAGAGTCCGTGCCCGGATCTGGTCGTCCTGGATGTGAACCTGCCACGAAAAAGCGGCTTCGAAGTCCTGCGCAGGGTCCGGGCCAGCGTGAAGTGCGGAGTAGCGCCGGTCGCGATACTGACTTCGTCGGAAGCGCCGAGCGATCGCGCCGAAGCCGCTCGTCTCGGAGCCTCGTCGTACATCCAAAAGCCGTCGAATCTGCGGGATTTCATGTCGATCGGTGAAAAGCTTAAAGCCATTCTGGCTGGCCAGAACCTTTAAGAAGCGTCAAATCGGCAAGAAGCGCCGACACCGCGAAAACAGCCTCAGGCTGCCGCCGCATATCCTTTGCAAATTGCAAGAATTTCCGCTCCCAGATCGAAAAAGCCCTGGATGTTAAATGGCTTTTGGCGATAAATCGCGCCCATAGCCGAAATCTCCCGGCGTTCAGCGGGGCTGGCGGCGCCGCTCAATACGATCACCTGAATGTGCGAGAGGAGGCCCACCTGACGAATCCCGCGCAGCACTGCGAGTCCGTCGTAGCGAGGAAGGTGCAGATCGAGAAGAATAACGCATAGATCCGGCTCCTGCAGCCCATCCCGCTGAGCCTGGATGAACCGGAGCGCTTCATCTCCGGTGTGCAGTACGCTCAATTCGTATTTCTGGTCGTGTTCGTCGAGAGCGACACGCAATAAATTAATATCCGCGGTGTTGTCGTCGACGACGAGGATCTTTACTGCGCTCATTAGTTCTTTCTCCCGAAGGCACTCTTCCGGCACTGCGCTTCGGCAGGGCAATTTTGGTGCCGATAACGGGAGAGACCCGACGTCGAAGTCGATTCCACGAGCGCTTCCGGCAAAAGCTCGTTCGAAATCGTACCATTCCGGCGCTGATTTGGCTTTTTAACTGCGTAAGTGCGGACGGACGTGGAGAAGCCTGCAGAGTGTCAAACGCAATAACAAACACTTCCTCAGACTTTATGAGTCATACTCGCGCCGCGACCGGAATCCCCGGACTGGACGACATTTTGCGAGGCGGATTTCCGAAGCATCGCCTTCATGTGATCGAGGGCGCCCCCGGGAGCGGGAAAGACCACGCTGGCTCTCCAGTTTCTGCTGGAGGGCGCTCGTCGGGGCGAAAGGGTTCTTTACGTAACTCTTTCGGAAACCGCCGAGGAGCTTCGCGAAGTCGCCGACTCGCATGGCTGGTCGCTGGACCAGATCGACCTTCTCGAGCTGGACTCGTTGCCGCAGCTTTTGCAGGAGGAGACCGAGTACACCGTCTTCCATCCCTCCGACGTAGAGCTGGGCGAGACGACCAGGCGGGTTCGCGATGCCGTCGAGCGCCTTCGTCCTTCCCGGGTAGCGCTGGATTCGGTCTCTGAACTGAAGATCCTGTCCCAGACCAATGCCCGCTACCGCCGAGAGATCCTGGGATTCAAGCAGTTTTTTGCCGGAAAACATTGCACAGTGCTTGTGTTGGACGATCGAAGCGGCCGCGAAAACGAACAGCAACTCCAAAGCATCGCCCACGGGGTGATTCGTATGGAGCGTGAGACGCGCGACTACGGCGACACCCGGAGGCAGATACATATCGTAAAAATGAGAGGCGTCCGCTTTCGGGACGGCCTTCACGACTTCCTGATCAAGAGCGGCGGCATCGAGGTGTACCCGCGACTCACCGCTCCGGACAATCCGGCGGATTTCCCTCTGGAGCGAGTGGAGAGCGGAATCGGGGCGCTTGACGATCTGGTCGGCGGGGGCCTCGAACGGGGCACAAGCACTCTCATGATGGGACCCGCCGGATGCGGAAAAACTACTTTGTGTTCGCAGTATGCAATTGCCGCGCTGGAGCGGGGTGAGGCCGTTTCGTTTTTCCTGTTTGAGGAGAACAAACAAGGGTTTCTCCAGCGCGCCGCGGGGCTGGGAATGAATTTCGACCCTTACGTCTCGTCCGGTCTGCTGGAAGTTAATCAGATAGATCCGGCCGAGCTTGTTCCGGGAGAGTTCGCCAGCCGGGTTTGCGAGTCGGTAACGGCAAGAGGCGCTCGGCTCATCGTTATCGACAGCCTTAACGGCTATATGAATGCGATGCCCAGTGAACGCTTCCTGATGATCCAGATGCATGAACTGCTTATGTATCTGGGCAAGAAGGGCATTGTGACTCTTCTGGTAATGGCGCAACACGGAATGATGGGGTCCGGCATGCAAGCTCCGGTCGATGTCAGTTTCCTTGCGGATACGGTAATTCTTCTTCGCTACTTCGAAGCGATGGGCGAGATCAGGCAAGCCGTTTCGGTTGTCAAGAAGCGCCGAAGCGGGCATGAGAGGACCATTCGCGAACTTCGATTGAGTGCGACCGGTGTCATCATCGGGGAGCCTTTGCGGGATTTCCATGGCGTACTCACCGGAGTACCGCGTTATAAAGGCAGCGACGGCCCGCTGATCGGGAAGGGCGATACGGCGTAAATGGATGGCCGGAATGAAAATGAATCGCGCGTCCTGGTGCTGGCGCCCATTGGCCGCGACGCCGGTCTCATTGCCGGAACGTTGTGCGGCATGGGGATTTGCGCAATCGTCTGCCCCGATTTCAACGTATTGCTCGGGTGTCTGAAGGAAGGCGCTGCCGCCGCGGTGGTCGCCCAGGAAGGCCTTTCCCATGCCGCGGTCACCAGCGTTGCCGCATGGCTGACGCTCCAGCCCCCATGGTCGGACCTGCCGTTTATCGTGCTTACCTCCGGGGGCAAACCCAATTCGACGACCATGAGTACCGCGCAGAAGCTCGAGGCTCTCGGGAACGTAACCCTTCTGGAAAGGCCTGTACGGCCCGATACGATTCGCAGTTCCGTTCGCGCTGCCTTGCGCGCCCGGCACCGCCAGTATGAAATGCGGCATCACCAGGAGAAGCTGACTCATGCAAACCGGGATCTGGAGCAGTTTGCGCACTCGGCCAGTCATGACCTGCGTGAGCCCCTGCGAACGGTGTCAATCTACAGTGAGATTCTGGCTGACCGCTATCGCTCCAAATTTGACGATGACGGTTTGCTGCTTCTGGGCTATCTGAGGAGCGGCGCGATGCGTATGGAGATGCTGATCCGGGATTTACTGGCCTATACGCAAACGGCCGCCATCGAAGAGGAGATTCAACCACGGGTGGAAGCGTGCGAACAACTTGAAATCGCGCTGGAAAATCTGACGGAAGCCATCAACTGCAGCGGCGCCTCTGTTACTTGCGACGATCTTCCGGCGGTTGCCATGAAAGGCGTTCACTTGCAGCAGATCTTTCAGAACCTTCTCGGCAATGCGATCAAATACCGCAGGGACGAGCAGCCCAGGATGCATGTCTCAGCCGCGCTCGAAGATGGCTACTGGCGCTTCTCTGTCTCGGACAATGGCATCGGTATTGAACCGCAATTCAGAGAGTTGATCTTCGGAATCTTCAAGCGCCTTCACGGGAGCGATAAATTTTCGGGAACCGGAATCGGCCTGGCCATCTGCCAGCGAATCGCGGAGCGATACGGCGGCCGAATCTGGGTGGAATCGGAGTTCGGAAAAGGATCGACTTTCTTCTTCACGGTTCCAGGGTAGTCCTGCGTGCTGGTGCAAGACCGGTAATTCCCGATAGTTCAAGGTGGCCACGCTTTCTAACTACTTTTGATTTCCTTTCTCAATGAGAAGCTGTGAAAGATGAGAAGCTGTGAAAGCGCCCGTTCTACCGTCGCGCCAGGAGAGAAATTCATTTAATAACGTTTATACCGCAAAGCCGGGAAGGGATATACTGATTGGGCCCGTAAGCCAGCGCTGCTTTCGGATAGACTGCCGGGCTGTGAGGCAAACGACGGCTGATTGCGGCGCGAAGAAAAAGTACGCTCTATGACCAATAGTTCAGGATCGACGAGCCAAGTACGGCGAGAGATACGTGACACCCTCGCTCCCCGGATAGTCTCTGAGCCCCTGAAGACCAAGATCGAAAGAGAGTTACGCGCCCGAGCAACGGATTCCACCGGCCAGGCGGTCCCCGCTTCCTACGAAGTGATCATTGAGATCAACCTCAACAATCCCGATGGAAGAGTAGCCGCTCTCGCCAGAATCAGGGGATTGTTGGAATCCATTCTCGCTGACGACGCAGCAAAGTTCCTCGGCAGGAACCGCGACGATTCCACCCACCCCTATGTTTTTGCCACACTTCGGGCTGATCAAATCCTCGACCTGGTGAAACGGGATGGCGATGCAGCCAGTCGCCCGGGATAAAAAAAGAATAGAGGACGAACGCCTGAAGCCCGCTTCCGGCGGTGAGGCCCCTGCCAGACCTTTGCCGCGGAGAACGTTGCGGGACGTGTTCTGTATATGGGAATCCCAGAAGGTTCATTCGCTCATTACGGAGTCCGTTCGAACGGTAAAGGCCAACGCTGCGCACAACGCTTTTGGCGCTTTCGGAGAAAATATCGTCTGGGCCGTACTGGACTCTGGTATCGACGCCGGTCATCCTCACTTCGATCTGCACAAGAACCTTTCGCTCCCGGCGCCGCTCACGGGAAAGTCCTCTTCTTTCACTCCGACCCCTTTTCGCTGGGATAACGACGCATTCGGGCACGGAACCCATGTGGCCGGAATAATCGCGGGTGAGTCTTCACCAGGCTCGACGCCAATGGCCGCAATCCAGTCCGCGGATGAAAGCGGCAATGGCGAGTATCATCTTCTGAACACCGGACCTATCAAGGGAATGGCGCCTAAAGCCAGGCTCCTGATTCTCCGTGTTCTTGACGATAACGGCGACGGCGACGAAACGGCACTGATTCAGGCCATTGAATACGTGCAGCAGCTCAATGATTTCGGCCGTCACCTGGTGGTGCACGGGGTGAATATTTCCGCCGGGTTTCCGGCCCACCCGACGTGGTACGCGTGCGGCCAGACCCCGCTTTGCGTGGAGATCAATCGGCTGATGAAATCGGGCGTGGCAGTTGTGGTGGCGGCGGGAAATTCCGGCCACATCGTCACGTTTCTCGATGCCCAAAATACCATTGAAGCCGGTCAATTGCTGAGCATCAATGATCCTGGTAACGCAGATCTGGCGATTACGGTTGGCTCGACGCATCGCCAATCGCCCCACACGTTCGGCATTTCGTACTTTTCCTCGAAAGGTCCCACCAGCGACGGGCGACTCAAACCGGAGGTGGTTGCTCCCGGCGAAAAAATAATTTCCAGCGCCAGTTCGCAACGAGCGCAAAACGCGACGCTACCGGGGTTAAACGGCGAACATTTCGACTATATCGAAGATACGGGTACCAGCATGGCGGCTCCGCACGTCTCTGGCGTGCTCGCTGCGTTTCTCTCCATTAAGCGCGAATATATCGGCCAGCCCGAGAAAGTCAAGGATCTGCTCATCAAGTCAGCTGTTGACCTGGGGCGGGACGCCCACGTTCAGGGCGCCGGACTTGTCGATCTCATGAAGCTCATACAGTCAGTTTGAACGGAGACGCTTACTATGGTTAATTTCGGCACTTACCCTGCTTTTGAGCTCGCCTACGACACCGGCGGCCATCTGGTTGACCCATCCTCTGAAACCGATCTGATTCAATTCCTGCTTTCCAACGATGGTAAGGCGACCACGGACTTGATCATTATTTCGCACGGTTGGAACAACGACATGAATGAGGCGCGTCAGCTCTACGCCGCCTTTTTCGCAGCCATGGCGTTGGTACAAAAGACCCAAAACGTAGCGCCGCTGAAGAAGTTCGCCATCGCGGCGATTTTCTGGCCGTCCAAACGGTTCGCCGATTCGGACCTCATCCCCGGGGGCGCTGCTGCGTTAGCGCCATCTGTGGCAGCACAACTGAACGCACAGCTGGACCAGTTAAAGCTGATTCTGGCCGCCGATCCGACAGCGGCCGATAAAATTGAACACGCCCGCGAGCAGATATCGAAGCTCGAGGTCAGTCAGAGCGCGCAGAACGACTTCGTATTCGCACTGGCCAGCGCCTTGCCGTCGGTCAGGGGCGAGAAGGACGAAGGCTTCGATGACGCCATCAATTCCGTGATGTCCGGCAGTGTGGCGGGCCATACCGTTCTCGCTCGTCTCTCAGTACCAGTGTTCCCCGCGTTTCCAACTCCCGGCGGTTCCGGCGGTCACGCGCTGGGTTTGGGGGGAATTCTGGATGGAATCACATCCGCAGCCAGCCGCCTTGCCAATTTATTTACTTACTACACGATGAAAGACCGGGCTGGCATTGTCGGCCGAACCGGCGTGCTTCAAACGATCCTGCATGTCCAGGCGGCGGCGCCAGCGATTCGTCTTCACCTGATCGGTCATTCCTTCGGCGGCCGCCTCGTGACTGCGGCAGCGAACGCGCTGACTACTCCGAAAGCGATCGCAACGCTTCTCTTGCTCGAAGCGGCGTATTCTCATAATGGCCTTGCGCAAAACTGGGATGGCGCCGGCCACGACGGCGCATTCCGTCCCGTTATGTCTCGTCCGGAGATCGCCGGCAACACTTTGATCACTCACAGCGTCCACGATACAGCCGTCGGCATCGCCTACCCTCTCGCCTCGCGGCTGATGAACCAGGCAGCAGCAGCGCTGGGAGATGCAAACGATAAGTTTGGGGGCATGGGACGGAATGGCGCGCAACATACGCCGGAGGCTCTGGACGACTTTCTCTTGCCCGTAGGACAGGCATACGCTCCGTTGCCCGGCGGCAAGACGATTCGAAACCTTAATGGAGATGGGCCGGAGCCGAAACCTACGATCGCAAGTCACGGAGACGTGGCCAAGCCGGAGATCCTATGGGCCTGGTTGTCGAGTTTATGAGCCACGCTTAGTCATCGCTTCCAAAAATACACACACGTATTGTTTGGTTGAAAAATGCGTTAACGTATGGCATCTTGAGCGGGGGTATTCATATTGCCACGCTCAAGCCCATACTCTATAGAATTATCTGCGCAAGAAGAGCGCGAGCTGCTCCGGCGGGCCGCGAAATACACGTTACCGTATTTTGAGGTCATGCGCGCCAGAATGGTGCTTCTCGCTGCCGATGGACTGTCCAATGATCAGATCGCCTCCCGCCTTGACACTCGTCGCGAAGTCGTTAGCATGTGGCGTAAACGCTTCTTCGAGGAGCGCCTGGCCGGACTGGACGAGCGTTCCCGCCCGGGTCGTCCCCGGGTTTTTCCCCCAGAACTGGTCGTTCAGATTAAGGCGCTGGCTTGCGAGTTGCCGGCCACTCATGGCGTTCCCCTCTCCCACTGGAATACCCCAGACATAGCTCGTCAGGTCTGTAATGCCGGTTTGGTCGCCACTATCTCGGGAAGCACCATTTGGCGATGGCTCCATGAAGACGCCATCCGCCCCTGGTACCACCGCAGCTGGATCTTCCCCCGAGACCCCGCCTTCGCCGTCAAGGCTAACCGGATCCTGGACCTGTATGAGCGCTCCTGGAATGGTAAACCCCTCAAAAACGATGAATTTGTCATCTCAGCCGATGAGAAAACCAGCATCCAGGCTCGCCGGCGCAAGCATGAGACTTTGCCCGCCGCGCCCAAGCGTCCGATGCGCGTTGAACATGAATATGGTCGTTGCGGAGCCTGGGCCTATATCGCAGCTCTCGACGTTCATCGTGCTCGCATCTTTGGCCGCTGCGAAACAACCACTGGCATCGCACCCTTCCATCGCCTGGTTGAGCAAGTCATGACTCGCCCTCCCTATAACGACGCCCGCCGTGTCTTTTGGATCGTCGACAATGGGAGTTCGCATCGCGGTAAGGCTTCCGTCGCCAGACTCAAGCAGCAGTTCCCGCGCCTGACCCTCGTTCATGGGCCGGTCCACGCCAGTTGGCTCAATCAGGTCGAGATCTACTTCTCCATTGTGCAGCGAAAGGTCCTCACCCCGAACGACTTCACCGGCCTCGACCAACTCGCCGAACGCCTGCTCGACTTCCAATACTACTGGGAGGCAACCGCAAAACCCTTCGAATGGAAGTTCACCAAAGCCGATCTTGCGGCCCTCCTCACCAAGCTTTCGGCCCACGAAAACGTGCCGGCTTGACCGGTCAACAATACGTTAGTGAACTTCTGAACTGGAGTACTTAGCGGAACATCCGGAATCGGCGGCATGAAGCGTCCCGCATTTGGCAGGAGGCGCTTCCGAAAAGCTTAAGCGGAAGTGATGCGCTGTTCTTAACGTCTCGCCATGAAAATTGCCTGTTTGAGACAAGCGCATGCCCGTGCCTCGTCCCGAGAGCTGGTTGGTTCGAATGTAGCGGTATTCTGCTCCCTGAGCATTCTCTGCAACGGACGGAGAAGATGCGCGGCGGCTTCGTGAATTGCCTTATCAGCTTGTGAACAGGGGACCAGCGGTACCGCGGACCGCGAACGCATAGCCATATTTCATACTTTTGCCATACTCATCCCCCAGGGAATGTGAACTGATAGTTGAGGCAGCGATTAACATTCCCGTTGTGAATCGCCCGCAGGAGACTCGCCACGGCGCGAAGGCGCCGCTGCCGCAATGCGGCGAGATGGCTCAAGAGTGGGGGGACAAATTCACGAGGTTCGCCAAATATCGATCGTTCAAGGGCACAAATAAACTTCCCTGCGTGGTGCCCTGCGGCGCGATGGCTTTCAACTCCCGATTCAACTGCGCCGAACTCAAATCGCCCTTCAGCGCCCGCTCGAACAGCCGCGCCACTTCCTTCAGCTGCTCGCCGGTTTCGTGGACGAACTCGAGGCGGAAATGCCGGATGCCCGCTTCGCGCCAGAGATCGAGATGTGCGCTGCCTTCCTGCGCTTCGGCGCCGAATACCGTATTCCGGCAGCCCACATCCGCCATTACGGGATGTGAACGGCCGGCCTGATCCCGCAATTCGACGCGATGCTTTTCGCACGGCCTGCCGCAATCCTTGTAGCTTGTGCCATCGGAGAGGAAGCGGCAGAACACGCAATGCTCTGTGTGAAAAACGGGCAAATGCTGGTAGGCAATGACCTCGAGATCGCCGGTACATCCGTTCCGTGCGAGGTCCGCAACCTGCGCCGCATTCAGATCGTGCCCCGGCGTGAGTCTCGAAACCAGCTTC
Organism: Terriglobia bacterium; assembly: GCA_963831795.1. Taxonomy (GTDB): domain Bacteria; phylum Acidobacteriota; class Terriglobia; order Bryobacterales; family Bryobacteraceae; genus BOG-234. The sequence continues at coordinate 148,867 of CAWHSB010000009.1, forward strand.
AGGTACTCGACTGCCGATAAGGAGTTCGCGGTATTCAGACTGAAGTCGCCGATCAGGAATGGATGATCCTTTTGCTTCAACGAATGCAGAATGCCGGTGGCACGGACCAGAATCTGGCAGTTCAGGCTCAGAAGAAAATCCACAATGCGCGCTTCCTCGGGTTTCAGCACTCGCGGACTGGCGACCCTCGCGACAATTCCCGCAGCCTTGACGCGCTCCACGGAGGGCCGCAAACCGTAGAGATCGAGATAATCCAGCGTAATGCTGGCCGGCGCGATTTCGATCGCCGCGGCAAGCTGCTCGGGAATGCGAACCAGGAGGTGCAGTTCCGTTGCGATCCTTGCGCCGGGATGCCGCCGTTCCTGAAACGCCATTGAGAGAGCAGTTGAGGGATCGCGTACGGCGTTGTGCCGTGTGATCTGTGCGCTCTGCAGTTTCTCGACGGCCTCACGCCGCATCTGATTCAACAGAGAAACCGGCGCGAACGGGCTTCCTTCCACATCAAGCGAGACCTCAGCCAGTTCGTACGGAGTATTTCCGAGCCTCCCGAACTGGTCCTTCAAAGACTCGATCGAGACTGAACGCTGCTGGGCCACGCCGAGAGCGTCGGGCGATTTTACGGTCACGCACAGATCGGCTTGATTCGGGAGAGACCATTCCGCCACGAGGGGTTGCCCTTCGCGGGCGGTTACGTGTATGCGCACCGGCTGTCGGCGAATCGGTGTCGAAGCCTCCGTGAACGGCCGCGCAGCCTGCTCGGTTTCGGGATCGCTGCTCCGCCATACCAGATCACCCGGCCGTATTCGGTCAAACCGAATTGCCCGATTCGCAAATCGCAACTCGAGCTTCCTGCCATCCAGCCGAGAGGCTTGATAGACCCGGCCGCCTTCCTCGGGCTCACCGGGACTGCGCCAGTCCGCGGCATCGAAGACCAGCCCGTCACCCTCTTTGAGGGGAGCGATTGCGTGAACTTCATTCGTCTCAATGACGACCGAATCCACGTTGACGCGCGCGACTCGGCCCATCAGGACGCCACGATGCCGCGGTGCCCGCCCGCGCACCACCAGCTGGTGATTCGTCCCGGTCACAAAATGCGGCCCGAGGCCGCGCGAATATATCTGCTCGAGGCGAAGTTCCTCCGCCTGGCTGACGGGCTGCTGCTTTCCCTCCCAGGCTTCGTCCACAGCCTTCCGGTAAGCCTGAGTTGTCAGCGCCACATACTCCGCGTCCTTGTAGCGCCCCTCGATCTTGAGCGCCGAAACCCCGGCTGTAATGATCTGCGGAATCTCCTTTAACGTATAAAGATCTCCGGGAGACAAAAGGTAGCGCGCGTCCGCAAGAGGCTTTCGAACGCCATCCACGATCAGTTCGTAGGGCAAGCGGCACGCCTGCGCACACAGCCCGCGATTGGCGCTGCGTCCACCCCAGGCTTCGGATGAAAAACACTGGCCGGAATATGCCACACAGAGGGCGCCATGGACAAACATTTCCAGCTGACAACCGGTCTGTTCGCGAATCTTTCGGACTTCATCGAGGGCGAGCTCCCGTGCGAGGGTAACCCGATCCGCGCCGAAACTCTGCGCGAAGCGCACGCCCTCGGCGTCCGTGATACTCATTTGCGTGCTTGCGTGCAGTTCGACATCGGGAGCAATCTCGCGGAGTAGTCGCAAAATGCCCAGGTCCTGAACGATCAGCGCATCCGCTCCCGCTTCGACAATCGCCGCGCCGGTGCGGGCCGCCTCGGGCAATTCATGTTCGAAGATCAGCGTGTTGAAGGTGACGTATCCGCGAACTCCGCGCCGGTGGAGAGTGCGCATCACCTCCGGCAGTTCTTCGAGCGTGAAGCCGACCTTCGCGCGCGCAGTAAAGTGCGTCAGGCCGAAATAGACCGCGTCCGCGCCGGCCTCGATCGCCGCGCGAAGTTGTGGCCAATGACCGGCCGGACTCATGATTTCAGGCTTTTTCACGCTGCTACCAGAGTGACACATCGGTGCTGTGCCTCTCGCAAGCGAGACAATGCGTAACCGGAGGAATTGCTCAGCGGAGGAAACGAACCTTCTCGACGCCCTCGATCATTGTCACGGCGAACTGCGCGGAATTGGTGGCGCTTTCCACGGCTGCAAGCGCAGTCACGTCGATCGTGCGAGTGATATTCGATTGATTCTTCCACGGGAGAGACGTCTTAACGCCGCTTTCCGTCCCATCCAGCTTTCGCAGTTCCTTGAAGTAAGTAGTGATGTCGCCGGGGTCATCCATATCCACGCCGAAGTGAATGACATCCGGATGCTCGTGGATGTCCACGGTCTGAACGTCGCCCTCGAAAATGCACAGCAGAATATCGGGCGCGACTCGATCCATGCGCAGCAGCGGCGCGGGGGAGGCGGAGATCACATAGTTCGCGGCCTCGGACGGATTAACGGCCTGAGTGTAACCCTCCACGCCCAAATCGAGCCAACCCGCAACCACGGGTGAGCGAAGGAGAAAGCCGCTGTAGACCTTTGCCGCGGGGAGAGCTCCGGATTCCCGATGGTCCGTATCGTCCGCCATGTGCGATGAACTGACGCGCCCGATGCTGAACGCTCCGTCGAGCAGGCACTCCAGCCACTGCGTATCAACAGAGAAGAAGCGCAGAGATTCCACGGGAAGCATCTCCTGACGCGTCACGAGATAGTGAAACGGAACCGGATCGAATGTCAGGAGCTCATTGAACCAACTTGTTACGGCATCGGGGAGATCGGGCAGGGAGCTGTAGTCGGGCGCAAAAGGAAGGTTCGTGACAGCCTCTTCGGCCTGTGCGCTCTGCTGGGCGTGGGCGCGCTTCCAGTTGAACAACGCCACGGCTACGCTCGTGCTGCGCAGTGTCAGGGCGCGGCCGAGTTCCCAGGCTGCGGCGTAAGTAACGTCGAACATGCCCACGTCCGAGAAATAGCGAACCAGCTGATCGGATGATTGCACGGGCAATTTCAGAACGGGCGCCGGAGCCGGGCCAGGAAGCAGCGGGCTCCGATACCAGGAGACCAGATGGTTGCCCTGGCGCGTCTGATGGCGAACGGGAACATAGCCCTGAGAGAGGAAACGCTCCGATGCCGCGAATGTACTTACGGGCATGCGCAAGGTATGAATCGGGCCGGTAGCGCAGGTGCTCGGCTGGTTCCAATTGTTCGGGTCCTGGCGGCTCGCGTCCGGGCACCATGCCTCTTTTACCCAGTGAGAAAACGTCCTGGTCTGCTGCATGGCAGAGAACGACCAGTTCGCGAGACTGACAAGCCTCACGAGACCGGTGTCCAGAGGCTTCGTAATAAGCGCATCGAGTAAGGGCTTGCGTCCTTCGAGAGAAACCAGATGAACTACAGACTGGGAGCCTGATCCGATTGATCCCGACGCGGGCAGGCGATTACAAAAGACCACGGGATATTGCACGGTAACGGATGGGTCACTCGGTGACTGACCCTCCCGCACATGCGCCAGGAGCGTAAGGTTCGTCTGAGTGGGCAGGATTTGCCAAAGCAGTTGCCGGGGAACATCGATTACGGTCAGGCGATCGTTGAGGTGCTGTCCGGTTTCGAGTTTCAACTCCCCCGGAGCCGGAGCTGAAATAGAGGTCCGGGGCAGCAGTTTCACAAATTCAGGCTGTCCCAAAGGAGTGGCTGATTGCCCATAAGTGGTCAGCAGGTCGTTCAACGTGACGTTCATCAGCGTGGGAGCGCCGCCATCGCCCGCGGTGTCGAACAACAGAAGTGCAAGCCAGGGGATGGGCGCCGTGTTCTGCGAAGAGATCGAGTTGTCTATCGTGCGTTCCCAAGGCAGAGTAATTCGATTGAAGATGATCTGGGGCAGTACGTTGTAGTAAGTGCCAAGACTTTTAGGCGGTGGAAACTGAGAATGAATATCGCTGGGGTCGAGGCTGAAACGCGGGCCCGCAACAGAAATCTGCAACTGCACGCTGGGCGCGGAAGTCCACTTGTCGGTACCCCAGCCGAATTGAGCGCCGTCGATCTGAACCTGCTGCGCCGCAGTGAGAATATAGTCCCCGTCCTCCAAAGAGGGCTGGTGGCTCGCGACGAATTCGATGGCGCCTGTGGGTACGTTGGGCATATTCCCTCTCTCGCTCCCGATCAGGACGCCAGCACGCCATACAAGGGCGCGAAGGCGGAATCGACTGTGAAGTCCTCGCCGATATCGAGCAGGCCGAAGTCAATCCCGAGATTCTGGAAGATAGCATCGCGATTGGGATTGAGGTGAATCTCGGTTTGAATGCGGTTCCAGATCGCTGAATTGCCGGCAGGATCGTCTCCGGGATCCGGAATGGTCGCGCCAAACGCAGCGATGGAGGATGCTGTCCAGGCGTTCTGCATCGGATAAGTGGTGTAGGCCAGCAGTTCACGCTGAATGGCCGATGTATGCCCTGCAATGGGAGGCGCGCCGCATACGATCTCAAATCCCACGGCGGCATTTTCAATCAGGGATGGCGCATTTACGTCGGAGGAATTTGCCTGTGCCCAAAGTCCACCGGGGACGTGCCTCTGAATCGGACGCATGGCGAAGCCCGCTTCCGCGGAAACGCCATTGCGCGTTATCGTGATCCGATGAAAGGTGGCTACCTGCGAATCCCCCTTCGACATGGGTGCGATGCCGAATACGGTATTCGCTCCGAAGCCGGCAAGGCTCTTTTGACCGTCGGCCCAGGGGACGGCGCTCTCGCAGGTCTTGATCGGTACGGTGGAGTTGGTTTGAATCGAAAGTTCCAGCGGATTCACCACATACCAGACCTGATTCGGAGCGTTGCCTGCCATCGCCGCGTTCGCGCCGGGCTCGTTCGAAAGATCTACTTTTCGGATGAACCCCGCAGCAACGCTGGCCGCGGCGATCTGATTATCAGCTGGAAGAAAGGACTCGCGAAAGCTCTTTGAAGCGTCGGTATTATTCCAGTCGAGCGGCAGCGGTTCCACTGCCGAATCGCCGAACGAGATATTGAAGCTGACATTGATGCCGATCACTTTGAAGTAGACACGGGCGCGTCCGCTGAACGGCGGACCCCATACTTTCAGATCCGCACCGGCATCGATGGACAAGTGGGAGGTGCCGAGGAAGTGTATGGTGACATCGATGCCCATGTCGACATAGACATGCGCCGAATAGTGGAAGGGCTTCCAGTAGACGATGAAATCAGCGCCCAACAGAAACCAGGCCTTGATATCGGCGGACGCGATCCCGACATCGACACTGATCTGGAAGGTCGCGTTCAGCGCTCCGCCCGCCATTAAGGCGCGGGGAGTCAGCGCGAAGTAGAGTCCGCCGACCACGGAGAGTTCGGTGCTGATCTTCCATGAAAGACCCAGTCGTGGGGCATCGGGGTAGTAGCTCGGTTTGGTGAAATCGGGGTGATAACCGCCCAGAGTCACGACGAAATCCCCGGCGTAGGGACTGGGGCCGAACCAGACCGCGAATCCGAAACCACCGGTCAGATGGCAGTTGGGGTCCAGGATGTAGGAGGTGCTGGTCAGTTGTCCCTGTACGATTACGATGCCCTGGTCGGGAATGAAAGATGCTTTGATCTGCAGCGCTACCACGGCGAGCGCGGGCGCCGATGTCTGTTTCGGAGGAACGACAAGTGTGGTCAGACCCAGCAGGTCCAGCTCAAACTCGCGGCCGAACGAGACCGCGAGGACTACGAAAGAATCGAGCAGCTCAAAGGAAGTGAACCGGATGCCCGCGCAGGCAAAGTATTGCCCAACACTGGGCGGCAGGTATTGATCGAGCTTTTGCAGTTCATTGGCGATGACGGGCCCTGCGCTTCCCGCATCGGTTGGAATTTGCGGTGGATTTATGGCTTCGGCGATGAGCGGGAAGGTACTGACCTGGTCGACGGGCGGCATGAGGAGCTGACGGTTCAGCCCGAAACCGCCGGAAAGGCCGGTGACATAGAAAGCAGGTACGCCACCGATCGGGTAATCGAGAACGGCGTAGATGAAGAGTGAGGACTGGCCCTGGACTTTCGCCAGCGAACCAATGGCGCCGAGACGCAGTGGGCCGGCTTGTACGGTCGCCAATCCGTCGTATTCGTCGTTCAGATGCAGAAAGGCGGCCGCGATATCGACGCTGCCTTTCGAAAAAGAGATTCCCAGGCCCTGAAGATCGAATTGAGGCGAGAAGTTGCTGAGGTCAGTGACCTTCGTGGTGACCGAAAGGCCGACCAGATCGACTTCAAGGCCGAATGCGGTGACGCCGCCATCGAGCAGCGCGGTTACGGTTCCTCCGGACCCGTCAAACTTGAAGCCGGCGCGCTGGAGATGAAATGGGCCAAACGTCTTGTTGAGTTGAATCCACTTCACGCCGTCGTCAGTCGCCGTACTATTGGGGGGATTCAGAGGCGGCTTGTTCGAATCCGGCTGGAGTTGTCCCGTGCCGGCGTTGAGAGAAACGGGAAGGCTGAAATCGATCGCGTTCCCGTCGCCCAGCCGCAGTTCCGACTTGACGAACAGTTCAGTAAGGTCGCTGTCTGCGGGAAACTGCGGCCCTGAAACGGCAATGAGCCCGTTCAACGCGGCGAGGTCCGCTTTTGCGAATGAAGTGCCCTTTGCAATGGCTGGATAAACAATCTGAAAAGCGAGGCTGAACGACTTGGCGGCTGACAGACTCTGACCGATCAACGGAATATTGCCCAACCCCGACAGATCGATTGAGACGCCCATGTCGAGGGCGAAGACGGTCTGAGACGTCTGGCCGGTGCTTACATAGCCGACAATGGCGTCCTTCAGCGTGATGCTGAAGTTGGGCGGCGTGACGGGACAGTTGGGAAAAAGCGCCTGAACGAGCGCGCCGAGTTGGATCGGCTGGCCTGAAGTATTACTGTAAGCGCCGACGAAGTGTTTGCTGCCCGCCGTGAGATCGATGCCGAGAGCGAACGCAAATTCGTTGGTCTGACCGGGAAAGACGGTGATGACACCGGTCGCCCTTTTCTCAAACGTAGTAGTCGTGGCGCCTTTTTGATGAAGGCTCGCGAACGTAAGCGTGGTCGCGACATTGGCGCCGAAATCGATCTCCCCATTGAAGTGAAAATCGTTAGTCTGGGTGTTGAATTCGACGCTCAGAGTCTTGATATTGAGGTCGAGCATGGCAGGGACGCCCGACCCGCTTCCGCCGGGAAAAACGCTGTCCAGTATGCCGCCCAGAAAGTGGGTTACGTTGTTGTTGACCGGAACGGAAACGAGGCTGTTCGTGGACGTACCGGGAACGAAGTCGGGGTCGGGCTGGAGTTGTACGTCGTATTCATGGGCCAACCGGCCGGTAAAGTCCCAGCCCGCGCCCTGATTCATTGCCCCGCCGATGTAGAGCGAGGCGTCACCGATCGCCAGTGTGGCGTTGATCTGAATCTCGCTTACCGTGCCACCCTGACCGGCGATGGAGAACTCCGCAGCGTCGAGGGTGACGGTATTGAAGAGTGTCCAGGTGGAGGAAATGCTGATGTTGAAACTCCAGTAAGGTGGCGTCTGGCTGAGATCCAGACCGCCCTCGAGCCGATCGACCGTGAGGTCCAGATTGACCGAAGGAGCAAAGTGATTCAGCAGCGGCTGGATGGGTACAGGATCGACGAGCTCCAGGTCCAGATTCTCGTTCGAATCTACGCTGGCAAGCAGCGTAACGGTCTCACCGATGTCCAACTCCGCACTGAGCACCCAATCGATCTTGCCCGTTCCCGGCGCGGGGATCAGGAAAGTGATATCCACAAAGTCGAACTCAAACATCTGTTCGACGATCACCCACGGCTTCGCCGATCGGATGTCCAGCCCGAGAGCCACCACCATCTGAAGCTGCGGATTGATTACATAGGTTCCCGAGCGCAGCAGAAAGTTGTCCGCCAGTGGGATGCTCGATGGCAATATGCCGTCAAAAGTGTAACCGGTCGCGAAGCCGGCCAGCGCATTTAAGTTGCCCAGCGTCACGCCGTCGAATGCGCCGGTGAGAATGATATCCGAAGTCTGGTTGTTGGCTTGTTCGTCAGCGGGCAACTGAGCGTGCAGGAACATTGGCTGCCCGTTTACGTTGACGTAGGCGCCCACGCCGACACCGTAAGTGGTATCGGTATTGTCTTCCGGACGCGCACTGAGTGAAAGGGCGAGCGAGGTGAACGACCCGCCGCTCAGGTAATTGGCGGTGTATTGCAGAAAACTCGTGGTCACCGTCCAATCGGCGGATTGGCAGGCAATGAGGATACCGGTCACGTTTGCACCGGCCGAATCGGTAGAAAACCAGACCTGAATCGGGCGGTTCTGCAGGGAATCGATGGTTCCGGTGCCTGTGAGGCTCAGGCCGTCGGCACCAGGCTCGCTCGTATTCACCTGGAGCGTGCCGCCCAGATGCGCGGTGATCAACGCCTGCACACCCGTAACACCCAGGTCCCCGGCTGCCAGGGAAAATGTCTTTCCGGCGGAACTCTGTATCTGCTGTTTGAGGGCGTCTGTTGTCATGATGCGCGCCCTAATCCTCTTCGTCTACGTCGTCATCCTCTTCGTAGCCGGTGTAACCATACCAGTGCGAGGGGATCTTTTTCTTGTCCAGAGTCACGCCGTAGTACCATGTCTGACCCGACTCGAACCAGCGCTTATCCGTGGTAACCCATTCCACCTGAAAACAGGTACACCAGATAGCGGTAGTGGTCTTGGCTCGGGTTGTGAAGTCGAGCCCGGCTTTGCCCCTGTTGGCGGGATCGAAGACAACGTAGGATTGGTCGATATTTGTGGTTGTGAGCGTAGTGAGGCTGGCGGCGGTGTCTATTTTGCTCCCCGCCGGCATTCCTTTACCACTGAAGCGCTTGGTACCGGAACTTACTACGAGTATGTCCGGCTTGGTTCGTGTGACCCAGGCATCGCCCGTTGAGGTATCACTGCCGTGGTGTCCCATTTTGAGAAGGGACTGATCGCCCGGATCCTTCGCGAAAATGTTCGTCTTTACCCCACCGAGTTTGAAAGCACTGTCAAAGGTGCTGCTGATGAAATTCTCAGTGGCCACAAAAGCGTCGCCCATCAGATAGAGCTTTGATCCCTGATACTCCACCAGAAGAACAATGCTGTTGGAATTCTTGATCGCGCCCGCCTTACTCGACAGGTTTCCGGTCATGTTCGCGGCGAGAATCGTTACGTTTACCCCTTTGCGGCTTAACAGCGTGTTCGGAACGAAACTGACGGTGTTCGCAGGTGGCCCCGCTTTACCCTTCTTTTTCAAACCGTTCAACCAGTTGTAGGTGAAATTACTTTCGCGAGCGTGTTTGTAGAGGCTGATGTCGCCGCCGTAATAGACATACCCTACCTCCGGCGGCTTGTTTCCGCCCAGGAGTTTCCGCAGCTGGTTGTAATGGTCTTCGTCGGGATGAGTGAGGACCATCGTGTCGATCGTATTTTCGTTATTCTTCAGGTAGGCGTTCAGCACGATCGCGATCTGTTCGAAGGCCTGGTCTCCGCTCTTGGTGCTGCCGCAATCGATGAGAGTCAGCGATTGGTCGGGGTACACGATGAGCGTGCAATCACCCTGCCCGGCATCCATGAAAATGACTTCGAAATCCGCCATTTAATTGCCTCGTCAGATAAGCTGCCTGATTGCCCGGAGCAAGTCGAGGCGATCGGAATCGGACAACGTTCGTCCGATAATCCGTTCGAGAACCGAGGTGAGATTGAGCAGGGCGGGCTCAAAATCCTGCCACGGCCGGAATTCCGCACCGGGCGCGACTTCATCGTAGTTGTCGTTGTGGCCCGGCGCTGATTCGGTTTCCCCACCCTGCGGCATCCATAGCACGAAAGGTCCCGGCGCGTTTTGAGACCCCGGATGCTCAATCAAAGCCACTTCCCAGCGCGAACCTTTCGCCACCGGCATCAGAAAACTGCAAGCCCCGGAAGCGCGCACAGCGTTCCAGGCGCCGTCGAATGATCCGAAGTTGCCGAAAGTAGCGCAGGCGACCACGCGGTCGCCGACGCGTCCGGTAAGAACGCCGAAGCAGAAATCTCCGGTGTCGCGCGAAGGCAATACTCCCGCACTGACAAACCCGTCGGTCGCGGCGCAGTATGTCTGGCCCGCGGCGCGATCCTGCCAGGCTCCGAAGGCAAGAGACGGAGCGGCGGTCTCAAACAATATTGAGTTGCGTGACATCAGTAATTGGGGCTATCTGGCGTCTGAGTCGTCACCAGTTGGTGCACGCGCGCCGCGAGCGCGCTTCTGTCATCGTTCGAAAGATGCGTGCCAAACGCTCGCGCGAACTCATCCACGAGCGCATAAATGCTGCCGGCAACATCGGGCTCCTGCGTTCGTCCGACGTTCGCGGCCACGGCTCCGGAACCCACCTGGGGCGAAGCCTCGGCCGCAGTCTGAGTGAGACCGAAGGGCACGAAGTAAAGTGTCTGGCTCGTTACCTGGACCTGATTCCAGGAATCGGGGTTGGAGTTGACCTGCCAGGTGGACCCTTTCGGTACGGGGAATGTGATGCTGTTGGGATTCATGGTCAGCACTTGCGACCAATCGGAGGAGCTGTTGACCTTAAAAGTGCCTACGTTGCCCCCGTTGCACATTGCGACGAGCAATCCGTTCACATAGCCCCAAAGGCGAGTGCAGCAAAAACCGTTGTTAGAGGTCCCCCAGTAACAGCAAGCCACGACAAACCCATCGGTCGGAGCGGTGTATGGGGTACCGAACGACCTGCCCTGATAACCGCCCATAAGGGAGACGGGTCCGGAACTGCTAAGCGGTCCGTAGGCGGTGAGTCCGTTGTTAGCGGTCAACACTCCGCCGGATACCGTTGTCGCGCCGGAGAGAGTGGCCGATTGCGCTTGCAAGTTGCCGTTGACTTGAAGGGTGGTGCCGGGGCCGCTGACAACCATGCCCGCGTTGGCCTTGACAATCTTGTCTGTGGTCAGGGCCTGAAGGAAGGCCGGTCCTTCGAGCTTGAGCGCAGGTCCAGGTCCGTTCTGCAGTACCTCCAGAGCGATCGCGCCGCTGTTCGATGTGATGGTAAGACCCTGAATATTCTGTTGCGCCGGATTGATGACAACGCCGCCGTTCATCACCGCGGCCGGGCCTTCCGTATTCTGAATCTGCAGACCTCTGCCGCCGGATAGCGTAGCAGCCGGCCTGCCTTCATATTGCTGGATGTAAAGGCCGCTTTCGAAGTTCAATACTGGAGGAGTATTCCCTGTGGGTCTTCCGCCCGACAGGAAAAAGCCCTGGCCACGAATCCCGCCGTATAGCAGCGGACTCTTCTCCAGTTCCCCAATCAGGCAGCCCGTCGCGAACTCTCCCAGATTCTGGAAGGACAGGTACATCCGCGTGTAGCCCGGATCGAGGTCGGTCACGATTCCGGAAAACGTGAACAACACTGGAGCCTGCGGCGACAGAGTTACCGGGGTATTGACGGTCAAGTCCCACTGCGGGTTGCCGGAGACCTGATGGGGCGACGCCGCGGTGATCGATTTGGCGACCGTCCAGTCCGCGGAGGGAGGTGTGAGACTTACGATCTCGGCATCGAGATCCTGTACCTGAGCCAATGCCCACGGATAGGAGGTCTCCGGATTATTGGGCGCGGCATCGAACCATACAGTAAACACAGATGGCGAGAGTCCGGCGTCGAGTTGGGCTTTCGCCGTGAGCACCAGATCGACGGACATCATATTGGTCAGGGCAAACCTAAAGGAGTTTTTCGTCTTGCCGTCGTTCAGCACGGTCCGGCGCCCTACGAAATCCACCGAAATCGGCGCTGCGGAAAGTGGCGGCGTGCCTGCCGGTACCAGAGTTAAATCGATAGGGCCGAAGGTCTTACCCTCTATGGCGATCCCGGCCAGAGTCACATTTGACCCCGCCGTGATGGTGACCGCCACCTGCGAGTTATTGGAATCTTCCTGAATAGCTGTGGTATAGGTCAGGACTGCCTGGGTATTACCTTGCGGAGAGACCGTAATGAGACTCGCTGCCGCGAGGTACGCAGTCTGAATCGCGCCCTTGCTATCGAGTTCCGTCGCTATCATCCAGCCCGGAATGGACGGCGCAGCCGTCAAAGCTCCGGGAGCGAAATTGAAAGAAAAGTGGTATTGCGTCGGGCTTACCGGCCCGGACATGAATGGAGTGATGACCAGGTCCTGTCCCGAGCCGGTGGCGTTATTCGTCAGCGTCCAGGTGAGCTGATTCGGTTGGCTACTGCCAAAGATGAGATCGGGTTGTCCGGAAGGGTCAAGCAGCGTTGTTCCGAATACGGCTGCCGGACCGGGGCCGTCGGCTAACGATTGTTTCATGAAGTCTCCTGATTGTCTTTGGTCGGAACCAGCCGGAACCAGCCGTCCACGAGAAGGGGGTTTAAAAAGAATTCCGCGCGGGGCGTAGCGTCAACAATGTCGCTGGTCTCCTGCCAGGTGGATCCATTGAGCTTCGTCACCCACGACCACGCGAAGCCCGGCTCCTTCGGCAATGCGGCATGCAGTTGTTCGCTGTCCGTCAGGATGGGACCGACCCGGAAAGTCACGCCGATCTGTTTCAGCGCGGACGAGTAGTAGCGGGACGGAATTTGAAGCTGCTGCACCGGAAGCACTCCGCAGGTGGCATGCACAACGCCGCGCGGGTCCATCAGCAACGTCATTCCCAACGGGTCGTCCTGGATGCGCAGGCTCAGATTGTGGGGGCTGTCTTGTGAAAAGACTTCAATACACGGTGTGGTGAGGCCGGGCTTGTACACGACATCGGGAGGAAGATTCAGGCCCTCGATAGTCTGTGGCGCGTGAAAGACGTTGTCCAGTTCCCCCGCGGCCGTCTCTTTCCAGAATCCGATCAGGCCGTCGTTGAGCAGTTGGTGTTCGCCGATGCGAACCGGCACCACTACATCCTCAAAGCCGTGCGTGGTTCGGGCATACTGGCTTACCGGCGGAACGGGTTGCAGGAAAAGGCAGCTTCCGTTGTTCACCTGATCGTAAGTGCACCCGTAGAACTTACCCCAGTCGTAAGCGTAGACGTCCCAGTTCTGATCCGCGAAAGACTTCCAGTATTGCGACTTACTTACAGTGAGGGCTTGTCCGCCCGATACGCTGCTGTCTGGCTCAGTCACTACGTCAATCGGCTGCCCCATAATCTGGAGATCCAACTGTGCTCGCACGATGGCAACCGGTCTTCCAACAAGCAGGGCCAAAGCCTGGTGCTCGGCAAAATTAGCGGGCTCGATCGCCTCGAGCGCATTGTCGACCGTAGACAGCAGTCCGGCGATAAAGTCCTGCCGGAGATTCGCTTCGCCCGACAGGCGTGCCGGCGTCTACCACGAGACGACGAACCAGACGCCGCAGATGGGGATCGTCAATCTCGGACGGCGCGATTCGGTCGCTCACGTCCGGCGCCGGCGACCACTCCGCAAGGCTGTTAATCGAACCGAGAGACTGGCCCTGACGGTCATAGACCATCAGGCTGTTCTCGAAATTATTCGGGAGAAACCAGCCGCAGATTGGTGACGTAACCGGCGCGCTGTTCATTTCGACTTCGTCTCCGCTCTGACCCGAAAGCGCCGCGAGCCAGCGGAAATTCAGCCTGGTGGGAGGGACGAAGCGCGGCGGCAGATATACAGCGCCGGGAAAATTGGGATTCGCGCATCCGTTGCTGATTGCCAGCGCGGCGCCGTCCAGCGGCGCATTCCACTGCTGGCCAAAGGTATCGATCAGGCGGATGGCATTCAGGCCGAGCTTCCCGGACCGAATGGGACTGAAGACCTTCGTGGAAAGCGGGGCCGTGGGGTGATTGCGGCCCACCGCCTGCGATACGTCCAGCGTGAGTTGCTGGAATTTCTGCAGTTGACTCGATCCGAGCGGATCCTCGATCGGAATCTGCAGCATTTGCTGGCGCGTCATCAGCGCCGCGTTAAATCCTCCGAGCGCCTGTGAGAGCACGTTGATGCCGGTAAGCGCGGATGCCGCTCTCAGGGCGCTGTAGACCGGATCGGCAGGCCTGCTGCGCCGGGGTCCATCCGCCGAACGTGTTGTTGGCGCCCGAAACCGGCTTGGCCGCATACCACGCAATCAAATCCGCGATCGGCAGCAGTGCGCCCTTGTCGTCGACGAATGGCTTACGACTTTTAACCCACGCGAGTTTCTCGTTGGCATCCGAGGGAGGCGGGTCGGAAGAATGTTTGGTCTCGTAAAATGCGATGAGCCGGTCCAGATACCCGGTCTCCTGATCGGCCGCCCGATCTCGGAGATCGTAGAGACTTACGGAACTGAGATAGCTGGTGAGGTTTGCATTGAACTGCGCGCTCGCGGTCGGCGTCAGTACGCATCTTCCTTCGTAGGTATCGCGATCGCCCAGCGGAAGCGGGGAGCCCGGCAGAATCTCAACCTGATTGTTGCCGAGCGCATAGTTGCCCGTCAGAAAGGCCAGCGTGTAATCCAGCGAGCCTGCGGCGTCCGCGTTGACGACCCGCTGACTGGCTACCGGTGACATATCTACGGCCCATTCGAGCAGTATGGGATGCCAGGGCGGTTCGTTCTGCGTTTGCAGAGCAGGGTCGCCGCTCGCGGGTTTCAAGCCGTCGACGGAATTGAAGAACGCAGTCGATCCCGGCGAATCTGGAATCGAAAGCGATCCGCACTGAAGCAGGCCATCTTCACCGTGGCGTGGCGTAGACACTGCTTCATCGCCGGAAACGAGAACGACCGGTTCGCGCGGTCGCCAGAATCTCGCCGGCGGCTGAGGCGAAATTTCCCACGTGGCAGACAGACCGGCGGCGTTCAGCGTATCGATGAGCGATTTCATCCGCAGCAACGCCTGAGCCGCCAGAGAGGAGTTGGCGAATGTCGGCGGCGTCAATGCCGAGGTCCCGAGATCCAGCGTCGCGTTGACTGCGCCCTGACACTGCCAGAGGAGACCCTGCTGAGTCAGGACTCCCGCCTGCGTCAATTTTTGCGTTAAAGGCCCGACGTCCACGCGCTCCGTAAAATCCCGCATGGAATCGGAGTTTTCGCGGAAGTTTTGCAGCCAGCTCGCGTTGCTGTAGAACGCCACCATGAACTTGTGCCAGTCGCAAAACGTCTGGTAGCGCGTTTCGATAATGTCCTGCCAGGCGCGATTCCAGGCTTCCTGCGCGGCATTAAGCCGGTCGAGCGCATGCGCCACCGCGTCGGGCAGCGGCGGGACGGCGGAGGTCTTGCCTGCAACCGCTGCGGTCGCCTGCGCCGCCGAACTTAACGGAGCGGATTTCGGTCGGACGGCCCACAGGTCGCCCGCTTCTATGCCGACAAATCCGCGCCCGTGACGGGCCTGGTCGAAATTCGCCTGGTAATCGATTTGGGCGCCCTGCAGGACGCTCGAAATATTCAGCGCTTCGAGCTGGTCTTCAATCAGAGGCTTCGTGTCGACTCTGGCTGGCCGCCAGTTGAGTCGCGAGAAGTGCGGCCAGCGCTTCTGTTCCGGTGTTCCCGACCGCGAAGCTGATCGACCCTTTCGATGACCAGGGGCCCGCGGTTTGCGGCGTAAGCGACAAGGAGACGTAGAGAACAGTGCGCGCGGGGAAGGGAGGCTTCTGATCGTCAGTGCCGACGATCCATTGAAACTCCGCAGCAAGGCGGCTGTACTTGTCCGCGTCGCTGGTCAGAGAGGTAAAATCGGGCGACTGAAGGGGATCGAGTTCCGGCTCGTTATACCACCCGATTACCTGATATTCATACGGAGTTGCGGGCTGCAGCGCCGGATCGATATCGCAAAAACCGAATATGCTATAACAATTCGGATAATAGGCGGCAAATGCGGGTTCGCCGTAACCCAGGGCCGTGAGCGGGTAATCGGAAAATGCGGACTGATTAAGATAATCGCGCCCCGTGGCAGGCTCGGCGAGCCAGTCGCTGAGAGACAGCGCGCGGCCCATATAGCGATAGGCGGCGCCGGCCTTACCGTTGGCAAGTTGAATCCGGCTGGTGGGAAATGTAGTCGGTTTGGCGCCCGGCCAGGCGGTGATTGCGTGGCCACGACTGTCATTCGGTGGATTCAAAAAGGCAGGCTTGCTGTTCGCGTCGAGAGGGTGAAGAAAATCGCTCTCCACTATCCACGACTTCTGAAGGTTGCCGCTCGCGTCGAGTCTTCTTATCAGCCAGCGATTCGGAACCGGCGGGAATTGGGTTCCGCCATTCCGATTCCGGCCTGCGGTCAGTGCATCCGGGAGCGCCCAATGCAAGTGCAGCCCCGGCGGCGCCTGTAGTCCCGGCGACCCAGCGCCGGTTGCCTGGCCAAGCCTGGGCTTGAATGCAGCCTCGGCGAGATTGGGAGTGGGCGGCTGAGCATTGATGGTGGAACCGTCGGAGAGGTAATAGGGGAGAGCGGTGAAATCCGCCATTGGCAGAGTAAGCGATTGACCACCCGTTCCGACATAGAGCGCATCAAGCTGGATCGGAATTCGAAGGATCTGTGTACTATTCGCCATTAGTTAAATGATTAATGACAGAATTGCGGCTGCATAGACGCGAAAATGACCCGGGAGTGCCTTAATCTTAATCACTGTTCGAGATGCTGTCAACAAAAAATTCGGATACAAATCGAAAATGTTCGAAGGAAGATCGAGAGTTTTTTGCTTCCCTCCTGCGGTCGGGAAACGGGCTCATGGAACCCGGCATCGGCTTGGTTACGGTACCCTGTTTTTCGGGCGTAGCGGATGTGAGGTCGCCTGATCGTCGATCTGCGTGGGAACATCGGCGGAGTCTCGGATTCGCGATATTGGCCAGCTATCTTTGTCCAGATCAGCGGCCAATCGGTTATAGCATTACCGCGAAAAGCCTGAGGGATGGTTACGACAAAGCGAGACTCCCAAAGGTTCCTACGCCGAGTAACAAGGCATCGCTATTCTTAACGCTCGGAGCTTTTGCCTTTCGAGACAGAACCATCGCTCTGCTCACGCAAGGGCTGGGGCCACAACCATTACTTGGCAGGGTAATCCTGCTCGTAAACGAGTGGACGAACAGTGCAGCGGAGATGCTCGCCAGTTTTGCGCAGGAAAACGATCTCGCCATAGTCGTCGGGACAAAAACCGCTGGAAACGTTTTGGGTGCTCGGAATTTTTACGTCGGCCGCGGATATTCAGTACGAATACCTGTCTTGGGCTGCTTCACCTGGGGCGGAACTTGTCTTGAAGGTCTGGGTCTAACACCGAATGTTACGGAGATGAATGGCGAGCGGTCTTCCATGACTGCGGATCGGCAGATGTTAAAGGCAATCAGGATTGTGACTTCGCTTGAACGTGTACGTCGGCGGCTGACGCGGATGGTCCCGGCGGGAAAAGTGGTCAGACGGTCGCCTGAAAATGGGTTCGAGTCGTTCCCGTAACGTCATCCTTCGCGGCTAATTGGTCTGTCGGCCACTTTCCGATAGCGCCGCTCTCCGGTGAAGGTCGACTCGATGAGCGCGATGCCAGATTGGCCAGGCCGTCTGGTGTGACCCGAGCGTCTGTCAAATCGTATGTGTCAAATTCCGCAAAAAGAATCTGGGCAGTGGGTGTCTGGCGTCATCATATTGGCCTCCTGGTGGCATTACCGGCCGTGAGTTCCGCTCGCGCCTGTTCGCTGAAAATACTTGCCGTCGCGTTGATCTCGGCCGCCTGCACCGCGTGGTACGCGGCCGCGGCGCCAACCGGAGGATGGATCTCCTCGATGAGTACAGAGACGATCTCTATGCCCGCGTGACAGGAATCGACATCGGCGGCGAGCTGAGCGCGCAGCGTGCCCGCCACGTTCTCGCGTCGCGCCCCGATCACCTCCTCGAGCGTCCGCGAGTTAAAAGATCGCGACGTCACTGCGCAAGCACCGTGAACTCATCCTCAACTACTTCCGTGCCCAAAAGTTGTTTTCCAGCGGCGTTGTCGAGGGCCTGAACAACAAAGCCAAAGTCACCATGAGAAAATCCTATGGATTCCGCACCTTCCGCGTCCTCGAACTCGCACTCTATCATTCACTTGCCAAACTGCCCGAGCCTCCGGTCACCCACGATTTTTTCTGACGAGTCAAAAAACGAAGGACGAGTCGGTCGGCGTCGTCTTTGATCAGCGATTCCGGGTCGGCGACCTTCTACACCGACTGCATCGCCGCTGAATCGCTCAATCCGACGCGGTAGAGCACACTGATTTCGGTGGCGACGCTCTGGGTGTTTCCTTGCGGACCGGTACCGACGCTCGGAACCAAATACTGCGCCTGTCCCGGATGCGAGCTTTCCCAGAGTCTGTTCAAGGCAAGGGGCGGCTGGGCCTCGGCAGCGACCCCGGTCCGAGTTCGGAAACAGGATGACGTTCCCCTTATCTTGATGGTTGCGTTCGGCGTGATAATGCTCGGTATAATCAGCCAGCGCGCGCCGGAGCGACTGGTCGCCGGTCAGAGTCAGCCGGGATAAGCATTCCGTTTTATCGATCGCACCCAACACTCGGCAAGCGCGTTCAGGTTGGGGCTCCGTGGCAGCTTCAATGGAGCCACACAGAAGTACCTGTTCGCACACATGTGCTGTCCCAGGTTGGAGTACTTGAACTCCTGCCTGACCGCTCGGCCCGACAATGATTCCACGAGAATCCGACGAAATGTCCACGGGCGGACGCATCGAAATCCGTATTCTAAGTTCATCATGCGCGGCGCGTTTGTGGTGCAGCTTCGAAAGGCCAGTCAGGATCCCGCGGGTTTGCTGGAGGGTTCGGTGGAGGAGGTGGACACGGGGAAACCGTACCAATTCGGTTCCGAGGAGGATCTGCTCCAATTCCTGCGGAAGCGCTTCGCCGAAAGCGCCCAGAAGGAAGGCTCAGAGTGAACCTCGCCGTTACCGACTCTAAACCACCGGGTTCTGTGACCGCGGCGGTGTCCATAGTCCACGATCTGCGCAATCCATTGGCGACGATCCATGGCGGCGCTGAGATGCTTGCAAGAGAGGGGCTTTCGCCAACACAGATCCGCCGCCTCGCTCGCAACGTGTATTCGGCGTCGATCCGCATGGGCGAACTGCTGGAAGAGTTCCTGGATCGGAGCAGAGGTGGTGACTCCGACAAGCGGCCAACCGATGTGAGTGCATTAGTGCGGTGCGCGGTGGACACAATTGCAACCATCGCTGAATTTCAGTGTGTGCGTATCGCGCAGGACGTGACGGGGAGTCTGATCGTTGATCTGGACCGGCGCCGTATGAAGCGTGTTCTGGTAAATTTGCTCGTGAATGCGCTGGAAGTCATGCCGAATGGCGGCGCCATTCGGATCGCAGCGGCGGCGGATGCCGACTCGGTATTGATGCAGGTTCGCGATACCGGTCCGGGAATCGCTCCCGAGATTCGGGACCGGATGTTCCAGCCATTCGCCACTGCGGGCAAGCCAGACGGCGTTGGGCTGGGCCTGGCCATTGCACGGCAGGTAGTGCTCGACCACGGCGGTGAAATGTGGGCGGAATCGTCGCAGCGCGGCGCCTGCTTCAGCTTTCGTCTGCCACTGACGATTGCCCAACTGCGCCCTGCTTCAAGTTGACGCGGACTGTTCCAGAACGGGCCTGACGGGCGGCGCCGTCAGAAAGCATTTCCTCAGCGGTTCGTCAGGCTCGAAGGAGCCCGCAATTGTCATAATCATCTTCTGGGCGTGAGCCCGGTGCCGGGCAGCCGCAACTCCGTCCCCGTCAGCCCGGCATATCCTCCACGCGGTGTGATGGACTCGCCAGCCTGCAACTGGAATCTCAAACTTGTCCAGAACCGCAAGCGCATTGTCGATATGCTCCCGCGCCTTAAGCCAGTTCCCTTCAGTTGCGGCCACCCGCGCGTTAATCTCCCAGGCGAGTGCTCGCAAATTGGGATCCGCAATCCTGAGTGTCGATTCCAGGAAATCAACAGCCTCGCGGTTTGCGCTGGGAAGGTCGCCCGCGCTCAGGTGCGTCTCAACGGTCCCAAGATGGGCCTGCATTCGCCAGTGCCAGTGAAGAAAGAAGTCAGGCGTGATCTCAGAGTCGCGGATGGCGTCAAATGCAGCCAGCGCGGTTTCGTAATTCTTCCCGGCGGTTTCGATGTAGCCGACACAAATCCGGGCTACCGTCCTGAGCCAGATCGCATGCGGTTCCACGTCGCTTGGCATGGTAATGTCTTCGAGACGGCGGGCGCCTTCAAAATCGAAGCAGAGAAGACGCAACCATGACTCGCCGAGGATCCACAGCCAACCCGGCGACTCGTTTTTCGCGGATAACTCCTGTCCCCTTCGAACAAGTCGAAGCATGCCTCCGTAGGCGCCGGTGGACATAAAAACGAGGCCTCTCCCGCCAAAAGCCAGAGTGTAGGCAGGTTCTGCAGCCGTGTTGATCAGGATGTCGGCTTGTTTCAGGGCTGCCGCATATTCGCCTTGAAGTACCTGAACGTAGATATGGTGAACATTGGCAGGCGAAATCGACTCAGCCCGCGCATCAAGGGTTTTTCCGGCCTGCGCACAGACTTGTACGGCCTCCGTCGTCCAGGAGCCGTAGAGAAGCCGAAAACAAGCAACGGCCAGCTCTGTCCGTGCCCGCAACACAGGATCGGCGAGGCTTCGGCTGGCCTGCATCGCGAGACTGCAAACCTGTTCGCCCCTGGCCGGGTTAATGAACAACACTGGAAGAGCCATCCCCATCAGAACGGTGACGTGTGTCTCTTCCAGCCCGGCTTCCGTGGCTCGCGCCGCCGCGGTCTCATAGGCAACGGCAGAGTCTGACATCGCTCCAAAAGCGTAATGGACGTCGCCGATGCGTTGCAGGACTTCAATTTCCAGCTGGATTCGCGCATCACTGCGGATCGAGGGAACCAGTTCGAGCGCGTGCCGGAGTATTTTTACAGAATCCCCGTGCGCGAGCCGCCGGGAAGCATTCTCGGCGGCAACGATCAGGCAACGCGTAGCTTGTTCGTAGTCGCGCCCTTTCTCAAAATGCAGCGCCACCTCCGACGCCAGTTCGGGTTTTCCTGCTGCATAGAAAGCCATGAGATGCTGTCCCAGGCGCAGATGAAACCCGGATCGGCCTGGGTCCGAAAGCCCGCGATATAAAGCCTGCCGGTAGAGTGCGTGCCGGAACTCGTAGTAGTGGTGAATCGGCCCCGTCGGCAGCCTGATGAATTCCCACAAATCGAACGAACTGCTCACGGCGAGCGAGTTTCTCGCAAATCTCTTCGGCCGTCGCGCGGGAAGAGCCAATCATAACCGCGGATGCCCAGACCGGGAAACGCTCGCCCGCCACGCTGCAGCCCTGTAAAACGCGCTTTTCCTCCGGGCTCATCTGCTCGAGCTGGCTGTCCACCATCTGTTGGAGCGTTTCCGGAATTCCTGGATCGATGTCCTCGACAGGCGCGGTGAGAGCCCATTCTCCGCGATCCCGCGCGATCAGTCCGCGGTTCACCATATCGCGCACGATGCCTACCATGAACAGGGCGTTCCCGTCCGAATGGCGGTGAATTATCCGGGCAAGGCCGGTGAGGGATCGGCTGTCCGCGAACTCGTTCGCGAGGTACTTAGCTACATGGGATTCCTGCAGGCGCTCGATGGCGATTTCGTGGCACAGGCGCCGAAGGGTCAAATCCTGCTTGAGAGCCTTAAGCGGGCTTTGGGACAACACTACATTCACAGGCCGGTAAGTTCCAATCAACAATAGTCTCGCCGGATCGCGTCGCCGGGCCCACACGGAGATCAGATCCAACGTCGAGTTATCGGCCCAGTGAAGATCCTCCAGGATCAACATCAACGGGGTCTGTGCGGTCATCGCTTCGAGCGCTTCACAAATCTCCCGCACCATCCGTCCCTGCGTGCTCCCCAACATCTCCTGCCGGAGCCATTCTCTTTGCTCGGGTTTTACGGCGAACGGAAACTGAGCGAGCCATGTGGGCGCTTGCCGTTCCAGCATGCTGACCAAAGAATCGTCCGTCGCGCCGTGCAATAGCGATCCGATCGCTTCGAGGATCGGGTAGTACGCTTCCTTGTCTCCGAAGCCCTCGATGCACTGGCCTCGCGCCAGCTGCAGATTCGGAATGCGGGACGCCCGCTGTTGAAACGCATCAACCAGGGTAGTCTTCCCGATGCCCGCCTCGCCGGTAATGAAGACCACGCGCCGCTGGCCCTGCGCCGCGTTTTCAAGAAGGCCGTCGAGCTGAGCGAATTCCGCGCCGCGACCCACGATATTTTCGTCTGGTTCGACGACACTGCCTGATCGCTCGGGCGTGTGGTCGCCGGTCACCCTGGCGATGAATTCATAGCCCCGCTTCGGCATCGTTTGAATGAATAGCGGTTGGGTCGAGGAATCTCCGAGCACTTTGCGGATTTCGAGGACGTACTTCCGGATGCCCTCCGGATTAACGTAAGTTTCGGGCCACAGAGCTTCCAGGATTTCGTCGTGCGTAACCAGCCGGCCCGCATGTTCGACAAGGAAGCGCAGGACATCGAAAGCCTTCGGCGTGAGGGCCATGCGTTCGTCCGCGCGCCACAGGCAGTGGTTCACGGTGTCCAGCCGGAAGGGTGCAAATACTTTCATCTTTCGATTCAGAGTCCTGGGCTTGATCCAGAGGCCGAAAGCTACCCCCAGTATTGTAGCCGCTAAACGCTCTGCTGGCCTGATCGAGGCACGCCGGCCTTTGCAACGGTCCGACAAAAATCCGACAAAAACGCCTCCGCAAAGTCACAACTGGGTTTCCGTACAGCCTTACTCTCGGAAAGTGGCTGAGCGTGTCACAAGAACGAGTCAGCTTCAAATCATCTGAGAGAAGGATCCACTTTTCAATGAAAACATTTCGGCTGACATTGTTTCTGACCCTGATCGCCGCCTGGGCATGCTCCCGGAGCGGTATGACCGTACCCTGGCTCCAAATCGTGGAAGTCATCACCGCACCGGAAGTCGACAACGCTGCGGGCGGCGCCGACGACGGCCGGCTGGAGACGGTGAACCAGATCCATGGCGGCGTTCCCCAGGCGGGACTTCGCCGGATCGCCACACGTGCGCTGCCTGTTACCGGCAATTCATTTGATTACCAGCCCCGGGTTCTGGCAGTAAATCTGCAGGCCCCACCCGTAAATGCGTATGTCTTGCAGCATTTCGGATTGTCGATCTAACGTCATATTTTGAACGCGCAGCGCCGGTGGCGCGGCGTTCGAAGGAACAGTGTACAGAGAGCCGGATAGTCTCTTGCGCGCTGAGAAATCGAGTCGGTCTATGCGAGGTTGCACTGTACGTGTGTCTTCGCGAGCACTTCGGGAATTCAATTTTGAAAGGAACGTATGAGTAACAGATCATTTATCGGGTTCACCCTCATTCGCTGCGTCGCAGCGCTGAGTCTCTTCGAAGGGTCCGCGGCGCCGCAGACCCAAAGCAAAGTCGTCGCCGCCGTGAGTACGCCAGCGCCTGCCGGCGGAATCTACCAGTCCTTTAACAGCGTGTCCATGAACGGCGGCGGCAAGATCGCCTTCCTTGCGGGATTGACCGGCACGAGTAACGCGGGCATATTCGTTGTGGACCGCTCGACGACTTCGGCCGTCGCCCTCGCGGGCACCTCAGGTACCGAAGCACCCAATTTCCTGTTTGTTGGTGCGCCCTCGATCACGGCCGATGGCGACGTTGTCTTCACCGCTGATACCGGGTTGTTTCAGAGCCGGGGGAAGAGGATTGTTCCAGTCGTCAAGAACGGGGACGTTTTGGGAGGGGTCGGGACCCTGACTCCGGGATCGTTCACTGTCGATTCCGACAATAAGATTGCCTTTTCCGCGGCCATTGCGGACGGCGTGAGCACGTCGGGAATTTTCCGAACCACCGGCGGCAGGGTTGAAACGGTTGTCCGCGACCACACTCCCGCTCCCACTGGTGGTACTTTCGATGCGTTGAATGGATTCGCCATCAACGAGCGGAGGCAAGTCGCCTTCGAAGCGATCATGAGCGGCGGTTCTGCCGACTTCGGAGTGTTTCGCAGGGACGGAGAGGAAACGAAAGTCGTATTTGCCTCCAATCAAAGCGCTCCGGGGGGCGGATCATTCAGTGACTTCTCCGATCCCGTCATGAACGCACGCGGTGAGGTAGCGGTTGTCGGCGCGCCTTTACAGAACACGACAAGCAACTTCGGTTTGTTTCTGAGCGATGGAAACAAATCCGAAGCGATCGCGCTGGACGGACATACGGCCCCTGCCGGTGGAAGTTATCACCTTGGAGTCTTCGCGCCTTTTCTCCTCAACGATCAGGGTCAATTGTTATTCAATGTCGGATTGACCGGCGGCACAGCTCGCAGTGGACTTTTCCGCTCGAAGAACGATCAGGTTGAGACAGTCGCTTTGGAAGGAAGCACCGCGCCCGGAACGGCCGGAACTTTCGCGGCTTTTCAAGATATGAAAATGATGAACGACGGCCGCTTCGCTTTCGTCGCGCAGCTCACCCAGGGTGTTGGCGGTGTGGGTGTCTCCAACAATACGGGCATTTGGGTCGGTACCTCCGGCAAGGATTTGCGCCTGTTGGCGAGGACCGGCGATACGGTTGGCGGGACACCCGTGTGCATTTCTGTTGGGCCGGACCAGTTCGATTTGAGTGAACGGAGTGTCGCCTGGATCAGCAGGTGTCCGCGCAGCCCGGGAACAGCGATCATCCTCTCCGTCTTTGATAACCAGGGCCATAATTAACGGAGCCAGCCTCAGTTCTCGCACTGAGCCGGCCCGGGGCGGTGCTGGCGGGCGGTTGTCGGTGACGGCAGACGCGGCGGAGACTTCTGACAAGCGAAAGGGCGACATTCGACGATCCGTTGGCCGCTTTCCGGGTTCATGTGCAGCAACAGAGTTCGGTTGCTGCACATATCGCGGCGCGGCAGACTCAGGCACCCCAGGCTGGGTGCTCCTCCAGGACAAAGGACGACAGCCAACAACTCGACCGCGACCGCCTCCGGGAGAAAGGGAGCGATTGAGGTCCTGGAATCTTGACCACCAGACTTTTTGACGACTCTTTTACATCGGTGTAACGACTGTCGAGAGGTATCGACTCTATGATCGAACTACTGGAAAGTGTGAGCCCTCGCGGCGAGTAATTCTGCTCAAATCAAACCAGATTCGTTCGCTTGATCAACGATCCGTGTGACCCGAGTGTCAAGCTTTGGCAGCACGGCTCATTATTTGTCTGTCTGTCCCGAACTGAAGACTGCCGAGTGAAGGAAGCAGGCAGATGATAACTCGTATCGAGAACCTTTTTCACGCGGTAGCGGACCTCTCGGAGCAATCCCGCGCAGACTATTTCGCCGAACACGCAATCGATGCGACGGCAAAGAGACAAGTGCGAGCCCTTCTCGAATTCGATTCGCCCGACAGCATGTCTCTTGAGAGAGACATAGGCCGGGTAGCGGACAGGACGCTTGCACAACTCGAACCGAAGCAGATGTTGTGCGGGCCGTACCGGTTGGGACAACTCCTGGGGCGCGGCGGCATGGGCACGGTTCATTTAGCGGAGCGCGTTGACGGAGAAGTAGCCCAGCGAGTTGCAGTGAAACTCCTGCGGCCCGGGGCGGACGATCCCGCCTTGCGACGCCGCTTTCTCGCGGAGCGCCAGATTCTGGCGACCATATCTCATCCCAACATCGGCCGGCTTCTCGACGCGGGCCACCGCGAAGACGGTCAACCCTATCTGGTGATGGAATACGTCGAAGGAAAGCCACTCGATGTATATGCCGCCGGGGTTGGCGTACGGCGAACCATTTCGCTCTTTCTGAAGGTATGTGACGCTGTAGGCTACCTGCACCGGAACCTGGTGGTGCATCGGGACTTGAAGCCGGCCAACATTCTTGTCACCGCCGAAGGCGAGCCGAAATTACTGGACTTCGGCATCGCCCGGATGCTCGGCCTGCGCACCGACTCGACCATCACCAGCATGCGGCTGCTGACACCGGATTACGCAAGCCCCGAGCAGGTAGCTGGTGGGCCAGTGACCACTGCCACCGATATTTACTCCCTGGGCGCGGTGCTCTTCAAGCTGCTGACCGGCTCATCTCCGCACCAGTTCGAAGGCGATTCCATGGAGGCTATTGTCGCGGGTATTTGCGCAGGAAGAATTACGCCACCATCCAGACTGTCGCCTGCCGTGAAGGGTGATCTCGAGATGATCCTGATGAAGGCGTTGCGCAAGGAGCCGCAGGAGCGTTACGCCACCATCGAACAGTTCTGTGAGGACCTCCAGTGTTATCTCGAATCGGGCCCGATTTGCGCCCGCAAAGGCGACGCCTGGTACCGGGCGCGCAAGTTCCTGCGCCGGAACTGGGCGCCAGCGCTCGCCACGGCACTCGTGATCTCGAGTCTTTCAGCAGGTCTCTGCCTTGCCAACCGGCAGCGCGCGCTGGCGGAACGGCGATTCGGACAACTGAGGCAGTTGTCGACGAGGATTATCGATCTTGACGGAGCAATCCGCACATTGCCGGGTTCCATCGAAGCCAGGCGGCGGCTGGTGGCTGTCTCACTCGAATACCTGGAAGGTCTTTCCCGCGAAGCCGGCCAGAATCCGGATCTGGCGCAGGAGGTCGCAGACGGCTATTGGCGCATGGCCCGCATACAGGGCGTCAATACGGAGTTCAATCTTGGTGATCATGCGAACGCGGAAAACAGCCTGAAAAAGGCCGCCTCGCTGATAGAAGGCGTGCTCGCGCAGCGGCCCCGTGATCGCAATGCCCTGTTCCGTTCCGCGGTGATCGCGCATGACCGAACTAACCTGGCGGATATTGAGGAGCGGCGCGAGGATGTGCTTGTACATGCGCGCAGAGCCGTCGAGCGTCTCGAATCCTTCATGAACCGGGATGATCCCGAGAGTCCGGTGCGCCTCGAAGGCTTCCTGCAACCCAGCGATGGCCGACAGTCAGAACGCGTGCGCGTGGCGTTGATGTATACGAATATCGCGCTTGCGTACGTGAACCTTCATCTGTACGCGGAAGGAGCCCGATATGCCCAGCGGGCAGTTGAACTCGCACAATCGGTTCCTTCCGCAAATTCCCTGCAGCCGCAGGTGCAGGGGTTGAGCGTATGGGCGAATGCGTTGCGGTATCAGGGCGACCTGGATTCGGCGCTCATTCGTATCAGCCAGGCGCGCGGGCTTGCGGAAAATGGAACGTGGCCGACAGAAGCCGCTCACTTTTTCGCGTTGTACGGCGTGCTCCTGCGGGAAGGCCGCATACTGGGCGAGGCGGACTCCGTAAACCTCAATCGAACGCGCGAAGCGATCGACGTACTCGGCAAGGCGCTGGCTCTGACCGAGGAAGCCGCCCGCAAGGACGCGCATGATTCCGCCAGTCGAGGCCGCGTGGGCACGTCGGCGCGGGAACTCGGCGCCATCCTGCGAGACCGGGATCCGGGACGTGCGCTGACTGTCTTCGATCTGGGTCTCCGCCGCCTCGGAGAGGCTGGCAGCAGCCTGAGTGCCCGCCGGGAGCAGGCCACGCTCCTCGCGATGTCCTCTTATCCGCTGCGTCGTCTTGGCCGCCTCCCGGAAGCCAAAGGCCGGATCGACGCCGCCTTCGCCATCCTGCAACGACACGAAGGATTATCCGGCCGAGCGAGTCCGGCCCGGCAGCCAGGCCTGGGTTGTTGTCTCTGCGTTTGCCGATTACGAGATCGCAGCGGGCAATTTCCGTCACGCACTCGAAGTTTATGAGCAGCTGCTCGACAAAGTCATGGCAGCGAACACGAAACCGCTCAGCGACCTGAGGGACGCGCCGCAATTATCCAGCATGTATGAGGTTTTAGCGGCTTTATACAACCGCACCGGTGACCCGGCCAAAGCTGCGGCGATGAATTCACGAAGGGCCGCGCTTTGGCATCAATGGGAGATCAAACTACCCAATAACTCTTTTGTCCAACGTGAGCTGCGCGTGGCGAGTGTACCGCTCAGCAAGAGATCTGATTTCGATGCGAGGTAACTAATATGCAAATTACGAAACTGCTGCAGCACCTTGAGACCGGCGATGGAGATGTCATGAACTCCCTGATTCCGCTGGTTTATGAGGAACTGAAAAAGCTGGCGCGATCGCATTTGCGGCGCGAGTTGAAGACCCCGGCGCTCGAGACCACTGCGCTGGTACATGAAGCCTTTCTTAAGTTGAATGGAGGCCGGCATCCGGCATACGAAAACAGAGCGCACTTCTTTGGGATCTCCTCCCGGCTGATGCGCCAGATCCTCATCGACTCTGCCCGGGCCAGTGCCACCGGGAAGCGACGAGCGGAGAGCGAAGTGCCGATTGCGGACCTGCCTGATTGGGGGCCGCAGCCGGATCGCCGCGTGTTGGCCATGAACGACGCGTTGCGGTTGCTCGAAAAGACGGATCCACTGAAGGCGAAACTTGTTGAAATGCGGTTCTTCGGCGGTCTGACTGCGGACGAAACCTCTATTGCGCTGGGTAAACCCGTGCATACCGTGCGGCGTGAACTCCGTCTCGCCCAGGCGTGGCTGCGCCAGGAAATGGCGGGCGAAAATCAAAGCGCAGGAACTCCCTCTCCTTCCTGAACGGCGCCAATGCCTGCCTGGCAGATGTCTCGCTCAGGCAACTCATTAATACCAAGGCACGTGGGAAACAGGGCCGGAACGAGTCCCGGCCCCCATGATCTGCGGTGATCTCTCAGTGAGCCGACTCGGCCTTCTTATAGAAGAAGTAGTCAGCAGTATACGGCACGAGCGCCGTCGCACCTACGTTCGCTGGTTGGCTGCAGCCATCTGCGGGCGCTACACCGCCGTGCGTGTTGAGCCGCTGGATAGCCAGAGTTGGTGTGAGAAAAGAGCCTCCCGCCGGCCCTGGCTGAGCACCGACTACCTCCAGCAACAACCAGGGAATCGCCCCAGTGGCGACAAAATTCGAATCAACGCTGGACTTGGATGTTTTGGCCCACACTGCACTGGTATCAATGGAACTCTGCCAGGTCGCCCGGGCCATACCATTCTCAATCGGGTTCGGACTGAGAAAGTGAGTGATGATCTGCTGCCGAACGTCCTTCTGGAAGACTTTGAAGTCCGTGAACAGCGTCGCTTGCGGAGAGAAGAATGTCCACGCGAATCCTGCTCCGGAGGGCAGGCAGATGTAGTCCTGGGTACCTGTGGCGTGACCTTCGAGAAAGGCAGTGGTTCCATCTGGCGCCTGAAGGCCATCGGGCACTGGTGGGACTTTGACAGTCTGGGCGATTGCCATCTGTCCCAGCCCTGCGAAAGAAACGATGGCGACAGTAAAGCTGGTCGCGATGCTGGATCGAAAACGAATACTCATTTTGTTTGTCCTTTTGTAGTTATTGAAACGGTCATTCTTGTAAGGCACGGTGATCAGCGCGGCACAACTGTATGCGCAATAAATAACCGACCCCATTTATACATGCGAGATCCACGAAGAAAATTTGCTGCTCGAAAATATCGTGACGACCTGATCGCCGGGAACCGCTGAACCCAATGCGTGGCATCGGATGGCACCGTCTTCGAGCAGGCACGGAGACGCGCTCAATCCACGGGCGACAGGGAAGCAGCCCGCGATAACTTCCGAAAGCTGGTCGCTGTTGAATCCGATTACAAGCGACAACGTCCTGGTTGTCCCAGACCGATGCGTTGAAGGTGACTTTGCCATCACCTCGCCGGCGGTTCCTGTGATGTCATGCGCCGCGTGGGGATTGGTCGGCTCATTCTGTGCAACGCCGAATGGCGAAAAGGCAGGATGCCACCTGCTGCGATAAACAGGATCCTGGTTGCCGAAGACTGAAACGACACTGCACGGATTTCTGCTTTTGACTTTTGGGAATTCGATTGGATAGTTCGAGTTGACTGCAGGCCTGGCGGTTCAGGGCGGGGTTCAGCGCGATTAACTCCCATCGCCGGTACCAGACCTGCAGAAGGTTTCGTTGAAGGGTCAGTAGCCGGTGTTCGACTCCTGGGCGGACGTGGTCCCGGTTGCGATCCAGCGGCCAGAAGGTACCCGAATCAGAAAGAGCGGATTGTTGCACGACGTCGGAACGCTGAGCCTGAACGAAAGGTCGGCGTTGCCGGCGGGGCTGAGTTTCGTGGCCGGCGTGTCAACGTCCGTCTCGGTCGAGCCTGCCACTCCCGCGTTGCAA
The DNA here is from genome assembly GCA_963831795.1 of Terriglobia bacterium. GTDB lineage: Bacteria > Acidobacteriota > Terriglobia > Bryobacterales > Bryobacteraceae > BOG-234. The sequence goes on from CAWHSB010000009.1 coordinate 178,896, forward strand.
ACCAACGTTCCGACGACCGAGGTGACCGCACCGGGAGTGCCGCTGGAGCTTCCCCCGTTCAACACCAGTCCTTCGACGTCGAAGGAGCCCTCGCCGGTAGTGAGGTTGATCCTGGCACTACCATTCCGAGTCGTCCAGGGTCCTGCGCCGCTGTGGATTTGGCCGACCGGGTTGTCGACCCCCGGAGCAGTGATCACACCTTCGATCCCACGCCACCGCATGACGTTTTCGCTTTGGGCGAAAGCTCCAGCGCACAAGATCAGTGTCAATGATAAACAGCTTTTATTCATATGAGTTAGTCCTTTTCCTTTTCCTTTTTGTTGATGCCCTCGCGGGCGGTTGCAAACATCTGCACTTCGACAACGAACAGATACGAATAAACGCAAATCAGCGCAAACTGAAACCCTTGTGCTCAATCAGCCTTCGGAGTTTCTCCACGACTACGCGAGCCTTGGCTTACGCCGGCAAGTACAGAAGCCGACACCGATCAGTCCTATGCCCGCAATCATTGAAAGGCTGGGCGGCTCCGGTGCTGCTGTAGCGGCCGTGGTGATAGCGAAGTTCGCCGAGGTAAAGTCTGAGAGTGCGTTGCGGCCAGTACCGCCATTCAGATTCAACATACGAGCCAGGATCTTCAAGTCGGCGTCACTGCTGCTCAGATCCGTCGAGTAGACCAGGCGGGGCAGATCCAGACTTTGGTTGAAGTAGATGAAGAATCCCGGACTTGCGGTTGTGATTTGGTCTGCGATCAGGTCCGCTGCATTAGCGGTGCCAAACGGCGTGAGCGGATTATTGTCGTTGTCAAAGGTCTCAAGTACGACAACGTTCACGCCACTGGCTGGAATATTGGCCGCGGAAGCATTGACGAAATTAACGGTGCTTCCAGTGCCGAAGACAGTCGAATCGAGTGAGAAGACGTCCTGGGAAATCGTGAACGGGAGAAAAGCTTCGCCCCCCACAATTTGCCTTCCGGGCGTGTTCAAAACATTAGTTCCCGCGAACGGATCCTGGTTAAACGTAAAGGTTGTTGCATGCGCGGTCGCGCACAGTGAGAGAAGCGCAACCCCGAAGCGATAGAAACTCCTGCGACGCATTTAGTTACTCCTTTGGGACAAGAATCATTTGCCAGGGCTCTGCGTTACTGCAACAGTTACTGCAAGCAGAAGCCCTCATTAATACCTGCGTTGGCGATTCCAAAAATTTACACAGTATACGGCAGAGAAATAACCTTTGCCTTCAACGATTCGCGTGAGCGTAACGCCCTGGTCGCGCGTGGGGTCCCGCTATCGGAATTCATACAGGTCCGAGTCGGATTCCATCGTGAACGAAGGAATTTGAAGAACTTAGACCGACTTCCGCCGAGGGAAACGCAATCTGGCCCATTTGATTTCCCTTAATGTCCGAAAACTGGATCTTGTTGAAAGCTGTCGGTGAACCTGCGGCGATAGCCGTCAACCGGGGATGGTAGCCTGCGAAAGGATGGCGAATGCCCTGGATCCGTTCCGCTTTCTGCTCATAGCGGTCGCCGGATGGATGAATCAGGAGCAGCAGTATGCGATCCAATATTTGGCGAGGAGAACAGAGTCCTCCGTGCCCAGCTGGGCAGCCGCCGGCTGCGCCTTACCGATGACCAGCGTCGCAGTCTGGCAGCCAAAGTCCGGCTGGTCGGAAGAAAGATGCTTTCGGAACTGGCGACAATTGTCACACCCGAGATGCTTCTCAGATGGCGCCGGAAACTGATCGCCGATAAATGTGACGGTAGTGTCCAGCGCAGACCCGGCCGTTCGGTGACGCAGAAGGAGATCGAGGCGCTGGTAGCCCAAGTTCGCCACGACATTGATAGTTTCAGGCTATTTTGGGGGCTCGAACCCGCGACCACCGCATTAAAAGTTCAGTTGAAAGGTGTCTTTCTGTATCTATCGCATACATTCTGCGTACACCGAGTTGCCGGGACTGACCGTGATTGACATGGCCGATAGTACAACCGTCAGGACAGAACAGGACGGGAGCTGATATCCAGCTGGCCTGGCACGGAAGAGTCCATAACGACCGGGTTCGCCGACCTCGGACTTTGCCACTGCCTCAGCAAAGAAGTCAATAATCTACTGCCTCTTGCCGATCGCAATTTGCCGGAAAACGGAGTAACTAGTGTCCTGTCTCAGATAATTATTTACATATAAAGCTGGTTCCCGTTACACTGGGACATGCCCAATCCGGCGCCGGCGCTCGTCCTGAACGGCGGCCAGAAGTCGGAACTCGAAGCTTTGGTCTCGCAACGGCAGCACACCGCAAAGGGTGGCGATACGCAGCCGCCTGCTGCTGCTCGCGCATCAGGGCGTTCCCAATCAATCCATCGCGGAGCAGTTAAGTCTGTCGCGTCCCACCGTTGTGGCGTTGCGCAAAGCGTTCGTCAGGGTGGGAATCGCGGCCGTGACCGGCATTCGCAAGCGGAAGCGTCGAGCCGGAGTGTTGACGCCGGAACTGGAACAAAAGATCCTCGACGCCACTTTGAAAACTCGCCCCGGTGATGGCAGCACGCACTGGAGCGTGCGGATGCTGGCCCGGCACCTCGGTATATCGAGGACTATCGTGCACCGGATCTGGCAACGCCACGATGTGCAGCCGCATCGGGTGGAGCGGTTCAAACTCTCCCGCGATCCGCGCTTTGAGGAAAAGGTGAGGGATATCGTTGGTCTCTATCTGAATCCGCCGGACCGTGCCCTGGTATTGTGTGTGGACGAAAAGAGCCAGATCCAGGCGCTGGATCGCACCGCGCCGATTCTTCCTTTACGGCCGGGCCTGCCGGAACGTCAGACGCACGATTACAAACGCAATGGCACCACGACTCTGTTCGCTGCCTTCAACATTCTGAACGGCAAAGTCATCGGCACTTGCCAGCAGCGCCACCGCAGCCGGGAGTTCGTGAAGTTCCTGAATCATCTCGAACAACAGCTTCCCGAGGATCAGGAAGTCCATCTCATTATGGACAACTACTGCACCCATAAGAGCGCCGAGGTGCAGCGCTGGCTGAAGCCGAAGAAGCGGAAGAGATTCCACTTCCATTTCACCCCCACCAGCAGTTCCTGGCTGAACCAGGTCGAACGGTTCTTTGCCTTAATCACCGGACGAATGATCCGCCGCGGAACGTTCCACAGCGCCCAGGAGTTGGAACAGGCAATCTACCGGTGGCTGGCAAGCTGGAACGGCGACCCAACCCCATTCGTCTGGAAAGCCTCCGCCGACGTTATCCTCGACAAAGTCCGGCGCTGTAAAGAATTATCCGAGACAGGAGACTAGGTCACAAGCGTCGCCCCTCCGATTGACCCCCGCGCCCCGCTGGAATACTATCGTTGCCAATGAGTTGGCGCTCCGTCGTCTGGAACTGCGTCTATGCTGCGGTCATCGCCGCTCTGACGATCGGGTTGCGCGCGGACGATCCCGCCCCGAAGAACCCTGCAACTCCGTCCGCGCCTACCGCCACAGCCCTGATCCAGCAATACTGCATTGGCTGCCATAACCCGCGGTTGAAAACCGGGGGACTGGTGCTCGATCCCGCGGGAACCGACCACGTCGCCGAACGTCCGGAAATCTGGGAGAAGGTCGCCCGCAAGCTTCATACCGGCGAAATGCCGCCGGTGGGTCTGCCGAGACCGGCTGCCGATATGTATCGGACGGCGACGCTGGAACTGGAGTCCGCGCTTGACCGGGCGGCGGCGGATAAACCCAACCCCGGCAGAGTGCCTGTCCATCGGCTAAACCGCACCGAGTACGCCAACGCCGTTCGCGATCTTCTCGCCCTCGACATCGACGGCAAGACCCTGCTCCCGGCGGACGATTCCGAACAGGACGGTTTCGATAATGTCGCCAGTATCCTTTCCGTGTCGCAGGTTCTGCTGGAAAACTATCTGGCCGCGGCGCGTTCGATCAGCCGGCTGGCGGTGGGCGACGCGACGCTGACTCCGGCCGTCGAGACGTACAAGTTCTCGAAGCTGCTCGTGCAGGATGACCGGATGGGGGACGATCTCCCGTTCGGGTCGCAGGGCGGCGGATCGATCCGGCATAACTTTCCGGTCGACGGCGAGTACACAATCAAGGTCCTGCTCCGCCGCCAGTTTTACGACTACATCATGGGCATGGGCGAGCCGCACGAGATCGATATCCGGCTGGACGGCGTGCGGCTCAAGCGGTTCACGGTGGGCGGACGAGGCCAAGGGGATGACTACGCCCGAAGGCTTCGCGGGCAATACGCAGGGATCTCCTGAGTACGAAGTCTACATGCACACTGCGGACGCCGGCATCGAAGTGCGCGTCCCGGTGACCGCCGGCGCGCATGAGGTCAGGGCTTCGTTCGTCGAGCGGCGGTGGGAACCGGAGGGCGTTCTGCAGCCGCAACAGATCGGCTTCGCGCGCACGACGAACGAGAACTATCACGGCAATCCGGCGGTCGAGTTTGTAATGATCGGGGGACCTTATGGGGCCGGTGTCGCGCGGCGACTCTCCCAGCCGAAGGCGCATCTTTGTTTGTACGCCGAAGACGCTCTGCCGAGGAAGTACCTTGTGCCCGCAGGATTCTCACGACCCTGGCGCGGCGGGCTTACCGGCGTCCGTCAACGACGAGGATGTCAACGCGATCCTCGGCTTCTATCGCACCGGCCGCGCGGAGAAGGATTTCGATACGGGCATCCGGATGGGGCTGGAGCGCATTCTCGCTGCCCCGAGCTTCCTGTTCCGCGTCGAGGCCACGCCGGCCGAATATGGCGGCCGGATCGGCGTACAAGCTCAGCGGTCTCGATGTCGCGTCCCGGTTGTCGTTCTTCCTCTGGAGCAGTGTCCCGGACGACGAACTCCTGAACGCGGCGATTGCCGGGCAACTGCGCGACCCCGCTGTCCTGAAGCAGCAGGTGCAGCGGATGCTGCGCGGATCCGCGCTCGCAGGCGCTGGTCGATGGCTTCGCCAACCGCTGGCTGGACCTCAGCAAACTGGCCGGGCTGACTCCGGATACCGACCTCTACCGCGAATTCGACGAAAACCTGCGCGACGCAATGGCGCGTGAGACCCGGCTTTTTGTCGCCGATCAGATCAAAGCGGACCGCAGCGTCGCCGACCTCGTGACCGCCGATTATACGTTCTTGAATGAACGGCTCGCGAAGCACTACGGAATCCCGAATATTTATGGCCACCGCTTCCGGCGTGTGGACTTTACGGATGGAATTCGCGGCGGATTGCTCGGCCAGGCGAGCATCCTCGCCGTGACGTCGTATCCCAATCGGACTTCTGTGACCGTCCGCGGCCGCTGGCTGCTGACGAACCTGTTCGGCGCTCCACCACCACCGCCGCCGTCCGAATGTGCCGGCCCTGAAGGATCCTGGTCAGGATGGCGCAGCCGCGGGCCCTGCGCGCGCGCATGGAACTGCATCGTAAGAGCCGCGGAGTGCGCTTCCTGCCATCAGCGAATGGATCCGCTGGGTTTCGCGCTCGAGAACTTCGATGCGCTCGGCAAGTGGCGGACGGAGAGCGACGGCGCGCCGATCGATGCCGCCGCCTCGTTGCCCGACGGCACGCAGTTCGACGGCGTTACCGGATTGCGCGACCTGATGGCAGCCACAGGGAAGACTTCGTCCGGACGTTTACCGGGAAGCTCCTGGCATACGCGATCGGCCGGGGGATCGAGTACTTCGGATATGCCTGCGGTTCGCACGATCGCGCGACGGGGCGGCGGCCGCAGGACGATCGATGGTCCGCGATTATTTGGGGGATTGTGAACAGCGCGCCGTTCAGTATGGGCGTCGTTGGCGAAGCAAGAGCACGAGGAGGTTGAGAATGATCGTTCTGAAAAGATCCGATTCCACGCCGGACGATGTTGCGCGGGCTTGGCGCCGCGTCGCTCTTCCGCTGCTCGACAGCATGATTCCGGCGTTCTCCGCGCGGGCCGCGACGGCAACTCCGTCGAATCGGTTCGGCGTGGTCTATGTGCCGAACGGCATGATCATGGAGAATTACCTTCCCTCTAAAGAAGGTCCGGACTACGAGATCACCCCGACGCTGAGTGCACTCGAACCGTTCCGCGAACATTTCCAGATTCTGAGTGGGTTGACCTGTGTGCCCACGCCTGGCCGTCCAGGTGGAGCGCACGCGAAGGCCAGCACGCGTTTCCTGACTGATATCTCGCCGCCCACCAGCGAAACGTGGCTCGACGCCGGCATCTCGGTGGACCAGATCCTCGCGCAGCAAATCGGCAAGGAGACCCAGATCGCGTCGCTGGAACTGGGGATTGAATCGGGCGAGACGGCAGGCAGTTGCGATACCGGGTACGCCTGCCCGTACACGAATACGCTGAGCTGGACCGGTCCGAGCTCGCCCCTGCCGACGCAGAACGATCCGAGGCTCGTGTTCGAGCGGCTGTTCTGGCGATAGCACAGCACGAACCCCAAAGAACGAGCGGCGCGGACGCGTGCAGCAGAAGAGCGTGCTCGATTCGGTCAACGCAGGAAGCTGCGCGTCTGCGGCCGCACTCTCCCCGCCGCCGATCGCACCAAGTTGACGTGAGTATCTCGACGCGGTCCGCGGCGATCGAGCGGCGCATCCAGATCGCGGAACAACAAAACCGCGAGTTGCCGTGAAGTGGAGCATCCCGGCGGGAATTCCCTGCGAGTTGGGAAGACCACGTCAAGCTGATGTTCGACCTGAGGTGCTGGCGTATCAGAGCGATCTGACCCGCGTCGTTACCCTCATGCTGGGCCATGAGCAGAGCGGTATGACGTATCCGCAGATCGGCGTGCCGGATGCGCATCATCCCATCTCGCACCACCAGCGAGAACCGGAAAAGGTCGCGAAGGTCGCGAAGATCAATGCGTATCACGTGAAGATGTTCGCGTATTTGCTCGACAAGACTGCGCACCACGCCCGACGGCGATGGCACGCTGCTGGATCACGTGACGATGATTTATGGCGCCGGCATCGCGGACAGCAACTCACACGCTCCGGTGAACATTCCGTTCGTGCTGGCCGGCGGCGGCGCGGGCAATCTCAAGGGCGGGCGGCATACCCACTTCAAGGATATGCCGCTGGCGAATCTGCACCTGACTCTGATGGATCAGTTCGGCGTGCAGCACGACGAGATCGGCGACAGCACCGGACGAGTCGATCCCAGGCCGTTGCTCAGGTTGAGCTGATGCGAGTCCGTGTCCAGAGCTCTCGGCTTGTCTCAGCCGTCAGCGGTCAGCGCTGGCACTCGCGGCGCCGAGCGACGTCCGGCTGATCGAGGCCGTGAAGAGTCAGAGACGTAGAGTCCGTGCGCAGGTTGCTGGCCAGCGTGTCGACGTCAATGCTACGCAAGGCGACGGCTCGACAGCGCTGCATTGGGCCGCCGATGCTCGACAATCTCCCGATGGCGGATCTGTTGATTCGCGCCGGCGCTCGGGTGAGATGCGGCGAACGATCTCGGAGCTACGCCGCTTTATCTGGCTTGCAGGCAATCGGAAGCGCCGCCATGGTCGACCGGCTGCTGGCGGCGAAGGGCGAATGCCAACGCGAAGCTGCTGAACGGCGAGACGGTGCTGATGACCTGCGCACGCACGGGCGAGCGAAGGCCGTCAAGGCGCTGCTGGTCCATGGCGCCGACGCGAAAGCCGGCGAGCCGGAGCACGATCAAACCGCGCTGATGTGGGCGGCCGCGCAAAGCCATCCGGATGTCGTGGCCCTGCTGGTCGAGTTCGGCGCCGATGTTCGAGCCCGTTCGCGATCTACTCTCAGACGGTGGTCGGCGAGCAGACGCAGCGGGCCGGCCGCGAAAAGCTCAACTACGACGTGATCCGCGGCGGAAGCATACGCCACTGCTCTTCGCGGCGCGCTCGGGCGACGCTGCCTCGGCCAGAGTGCTGCTGGGCGCCGGCGCCGATGCGAACGACGCACTGCCCGACGGAACCAGCGCTCTGGTGCTGGCCGCACACAGCGGTAACCGGGAAGTCGCACTCGCGTTGCTCGACAAGGGCGCGAACGTCAACGATCTGGGGATCGGCTACTCCGCCCTGCATGCCGCCGTTCTCAGAAGCGATCTGCCCCTCGTGAAGGCTCTTCTGGCCCATGGGGCGGATCCGAATATCCGGATGACGAAAGGCACGCCGGTCCGCCGCAATTCCACGGACTACTTTCCTGCTCGGCGCCCCTGACCGGCTCCACGCCTTACCTGCTGGCGGCGAAGTTCCTCGAGCCGGAGATCATGCAGTCGCTGATCGGCGGCCGGCGCGGACCCGAAGCTGACGATGCCGAACGGGTCGACGGCGCTGATGGTCGCCGCCGGAATCAACTCGGCCACGAATGAGAGATCGCCGCGGCATCAATGTCATCGACTACGGAAAGATCGAACCGGAGAATGAGGTGCTCCCTGCAGTCAAGGCGGCCTTCGAAAAAGGGGGGGCCATCAACAGCGGCGAATGACGCAGGCGACACAGCTTTGCATGCCGCCGTCATGCACCGCTACGAAGCCGTGATCCAGTATCTGGTGGATCACGGCGCCGACATCAACGCCCGCAACAAGCAGGGCATGACACCACTGCGTCTCGTGGAGGCGCGCCGAATCGGCGGCGAAAAGCCGACAGCGGCCACAGTCGCCGGCGCAGCAAACTCGGGCGGCGCGATCGGAGATGAGGCCGACTCTCAGCGAGTCGCGGCGCTGCTGCGGAAGCTGGGCGCAGAGGGCGAGTCTGTCCCGCCGCGGTAAAACCGATCTAACGATCTGAGGCGGGCAATAGCGCGAAGTGATCCATTCTCGTACGGTCAAAATCTCGAAAGTCGTTGAGAATGCGGATACCTGGCGATATTAGTCGATGACGGCGACGATTCATCCAACGCCCGGCGAATTTTCTCTCGGATCGTTGCGCTTGAACCGTATATGACTTACACCGTTTCAACTAGTCCGTCTTCGCGGCTGGACTCTGTGTTTAATGAACGAATTCATGCGATCCACAACAGCCAAAGTCGCAGTCGGCCGGTTGCATCGTTCGTAAGCCACGTCCGCGAGAACGTGATCTGATCCGAGGGCTACGGACGGTCATAATCGGGCGTCATCTGATACGACGCCGAGAGCCGCCGATGCGCGTCGCCCCGGGAGGTGGACACACCGGCGTCGCCTGCGGCCTGGCTGACGCGACGGATAGAGTCCTCCGCTGATATGATTGCGGAAAAGCGAGGTATCAATGGCGAACCGCAGTTTATTGCTGACGCTTGCCGCTCTCGGTCTAACCGGCATCACTTTGACCGGGCAGCAGTCGACCGACGGCATTTTCACGGCGGCACAGGCGGAAGCAGGACGTGCATCTTATATAGAAACGTGCGCCAGATGCCACACCTACAGCTTGCGCGGTCGGAAGGGCAACGAAGGCGAACTTCCGCCCGTCAGCACTCTATCCGAGGCCGATCAGAAATTCATCGGCAATCCGAATCATGTTCCCGCATTCGTCGGCGACGTTTTTCTGAGCCGGTGGGGCAATAAGACCGCCGCTCAACTCATCGCCCGGTTCGATGTAACTGCTCGCGATTCCAGTTTTAATTTCAAGAATGTCGACGACAATACTGCCGTCAATATCACCGCCTACGTTCTGCAGATGAACGGAGGCAAGTCGGGCCAGCAGCCACTCACCAGAACGACGGATGTTGTGATTAATTCGGTAGTAAAGTGATGGCCCGTGGCAGTATTCGGTAACCGAGTAAGCCCGACGAGGGCATGTGGCGAGCAGATGAGCGAAACCGCGTGAACGAATCCCGCCAGCGCCCACATGGGAATTTATCGGACAGATCGCGGCGATTGCGTTAGCCTCAGGTGAATCTGGAACACCAGACCGGTGAAGCAGCGGAGAGCGACGCGAGATCTACCGGCGCCCGTTGTGCACAGCCTGAAAGCTGTGGATCCGGTTCGCATCATCGGCCAGCACCTGACGATCGCGCGAAGATAAGCGATCATCGTTGGCTGATTTCCGAAGGGAATCGATCACGTCGTTGACAGTGCCGTTGTCCCACTGGCCGCGGTTGAGTTTCGCCTGCAAGTCCATCAATTCCTGCCTGGTACGCTCAATGCGCTGGCGCTCCTTATCGGCCGCACGATTCGCGCTCCAGATATGATCCAGATCCTGCTTCACCTGAAAAAAAATCTGCGTCCCCCCACGGTCTCCGCCAAAGCGGGCTTGTCGGTCGCGATACCAGTCGGATTGCGCTGCCAGGGCTGGGGCGAAAGCGATCGCCAGCATGATGCCGATCAGAGTTCCTATAAGGTTTCTTTTCATTGTTCCGTTCGCCAACGGCCATTATCGCCAGGAATCACCGAAGTTCACAATCCGCGCCGAGAGTTTTTGGAAGCAATTGCTCTCAACGTAGGAAGGACGTGATCGCATGAGAATCCTCGGCGAACCGAAACCTCCGCAGACCGGCAAGTTTTCTTCGAAGGTCGCAAAGAAACCGGCGTCACCGAACTCGAAGCCTGCGAAGAAGCCGTCGTAGGCAGCGTATTCCGTCGCATCGAGCGTCTCGAAATGCGCCACGCAGCAGCCCCGGGGAGTTCCATCGATCCCGATCAGAGTGCTTCTGATTCACCCGGAGCGCGGGCTGACCGGGGAACTCCTGCTTGAGGGAGCCAATGCCATCACCCCCCACAGCCGAGGAAGGAGCGTCGGGCGAGGCCGATATAGCTAGCGATATTTCCAGATATCGTCTTCAATAGAAATGCCGGCGCCTGCACGTAGCCGAAGACGCGCCCACGCTGACACAATGGCCTGACCACGCAAGCTCTCTGTAGAGCCGGCGTTTTACGAACTCGGTGCCGCACGTCGCGCGCACAACAAAAGAGATTGGGATAACATAATTGCACTTGCACGTCCCTGGAGCAGTTCGACCGATAGGATTGCCCGCGATGCGTCGCATCCCAGGCACAATTGCGAGAGCAGCTGCGGTCCTGGTCACTATCAGTGGTTTGGTGGCGCAGCAGGCTCCTGGCACCAATCTTGAGGTGCTTCAAGTGCGGCCGAACTTCTACATGATTGCGGGTGCCGGTGGCAACATTGGCTTTCAGGTCGGAACGGATGGCGTCGTGGTTGTCGACTCGGGTTCCGCGTCGAACGCGGACGCTGTCATCGCCGCCATCAGAAAAGTCACGACAAACCCGATCCGTTACGTAATCAACACCAGCGCCGATCCGGATCATGTGGGCGGGAACCTCGCCGTCGCCAAAGCCGGACAGACATTATTCACGCAAACCGGCGGAGCCGGTCTCGCCCCAAATTTTTCGGGCGGTGGAGCGTCGATCCTTTCGGCTGAGCAGGTCTTGACGAGAATGAGCGGGCAGAGCGGGCAACCTTCACCATATCCGGTGGGCGCATGGCCAACGGAAACATTTGGCCAGCCGCGGAAGTACATGTACCTCAATGGGGAGGGGATCGAAGTCATCCATCAGCCGGCAGCGCACACAGATGGCGATGCCATTATCTTCTTCCGCCGCTCCGACGTTATCGCGGCCGGCGATATCCTGGACACAACGCGATTCCCTGTCATCGATATCGCGAAGGGCGGCAGCATTCAGGGCGAAATCGCAGCCTTGCAGAAGCTCGTCAATACGGCCATCCCGTCCGTACCGATCGTATCCCGCGAGGAGGGCACACTGATCATTCCCGGGCACGGCCGCATCTGCGATCAACTCGACGTGGTCGAATACCGCGACATGGTGACGATTATCCGTGATCGCATCCGCGATTTGAAAAAACAGGGCCTCACGCTGGAACAAGTCGAAGCAGCCTCGCCAGCCCGGGGCTACACGCGCCGATACGGGTCGGGCATCGGTTCCTGGACCACGAGCGATTTCGTCGACGCGGTGTATCGCAGCATGAGTGAGAAAGTGCAATGAGAGTCTTCCTCGCCGCGGCGCTTGTCGCACTCACATCCGTCGGCACTCTGCAGCGCGCGACGGGTCAGGGCCGCGGCGGATCGGCGAACGCCGCAGATACGGCAAAGGCCCTGGCGCCGGTAGATATGACGGGTTATTGGGTCGCTTACGTGACCGAAGACTGGCGCTTCCGGATGGTCACGCCCCGCAAGGGCGATTACCAGGCGGTACCCATGACCGAAGAGGCGCATAAGATCGCGGATGCATGGGATCCGGCTGCCGACGAAGCCTCAGGCAATCAATGCAAGGCATATGGAGCAGCCGCGATTATGCGGGTGCCCGCGCGGTTTCACATTACGTGGCAGGACGATAACACACTGCGGGTCGAAAGCGATTCCGGCATGCAGACGCGGCTCTTCCATTTCAACTCACCAGCCGCGGGTGAGCGGACGTGGCAGGGTTATTCCACCGCACAGTGGCAAAGACCAACGTCGCTGAAAGTAGCAACCACCAACATGCGCGCTGGATATCTGCGAAAAAACGGCGTTCCCTACAGCGAGAATGCTGCCGTTACGGAATACTTCGACATGGCGCCGCTCCCGAACGGAGGCCAGGTGCTGATGGTTACCGCGATCGTCGACGATCCCCGATACCTTCAACAGCCGTTTACTGTGAGTTCGCAATTCCTGAAGGAGGCCGATGGTTCGAAATGGGATCCAACGCCGTGTACCGCAAAATGAGACATTCCATTTGTGCGAAGCTCGCCGCTGCGTGCCTTTGCCTGTTGGCGTGCCGAAACGCCGCCGCACAAATGGAGATTACCGGTTCATGGGCGGCTCGAAACCATGAGTTCCTTACCGGTGACGGGCTACCGGTAGACTTCACGGGAATTCCCCTGAGCGAAGAAGGGCGGCTTAGAGCACTGAGTTATTCCGAATCGCAGCTTTCGATGACCGAACGCCAGTGCCAGGGCTGGCCGCCCTTTTATTTCGTTCAGGGACCGTTTGGTTTGAAGATCTGGGGCGAGACGGACCCGCTCAAAGGTACCGTGATCTCCTACACGATCGGCGCGTGGGAGGACAGACCGCCGATTACGATCTGGATGGACGGCCGGTCTCACCCATCCCAGTATGCTGAGCATACACGGGCCGGATTTACGACCGGCGCGTGGGAAGGCAACACACTGGTCACCTACACGACACACATAAAGGCCGGGTTTCTGCGAAAAACCGGTGCGCCCAGCAGCGATGAAGCGACGATGACGGCGCGCTTTTACCGCCACGGAGATGTCCTGACGGTGCTCGCGATCATCGAGGATCCCATCTACCTGGCCCAACCATGGCTCGTGTCCAAAAGCTTTCAACTGAGCGGAACGCCTCTGTCTCCCATCGGGCCGCCGTGCGTCAGTGCTTTTGAAGGGAATGCCAGGGACACCGCTCCGCATTACCTGCCGGAGAAAAATCCCTTCGTCGATGAAATGACTACGAAGTACGGCGTCCCGCGAGACGCAGCTACAGGAAACCCCGAGACGCTCTATCCTGAGTATCGGAGAAAAATTTCGCCGGCCGCCCCTGTTCAATAAGCCGCGTGGATCCGGCGGAAGTAATAGCGAAACAGCGTGGGGTCAATCCCGGTTTTGCGGTGCCTTGTCTCTAAACTGGAGTAACTAACGATACTGCCGGATATCAGCCGGGCTCAACCGCTTGCGAAAGCCGAGCGTGACCTCAAATCGTGCCTTTTTTTGCACAAGACATTTGCAACGGACCAGTTCCGGTATGTACAGCCACTCTGTGAACGATACAAAAGTTACCGTATTCGAGGCATCAGGGCTTCAGCTCTGAACCACCGCTCACGTACTTCCCCCCAAGCGTCGCGTCCAGTCTGCCGATTGCAGTGGGGTTTCGAAGAGTGGGCGCTACTTCCCTATGCCCCTGCTATGTTCTCCGCTCAGCGGGCTTCGGAGAGAACGAAGGGCACGCGGACCGAACAGCAGGAGGACCAGGATGAAGATGAATACCAGTTCCTGTTTACTTAGCGGACCCATTGAAGGAATTAACCTCCGCTGGTATTGTATGCCACGGCGAGGGGGACCCGCGCGGCGATTGAAGATCGCCAACCCGAAGCCGAGCTGTATGGGCGGAAAGTCAGCCTGAACAATCAGCAGGAACGAGACAGACCGTGTGTCCAGCATTCCGAAGACCTGCGAGTGATCTTCGACATTGGGGCGCACAGTCCGGCCACTGGCAAGCATCGGGCGATCGGCCGTCCGATGCTGGATGAACTTCATGGTCCGCTCGTGGCTCATGGTGGTTCCTCGGGGGATCTGTATAAAATCGCGGGGCACTACTTGATGGGTCCGCCGACGGTTGCCGAGCCGGTTCCGCTGCAGCCGGTTGGGCCGTAGCGAAGAAACTTCTGGATGCGTTTACCGGTGTCGACCTCAGCGGTATAGATGTTGCCTTTGCTGTCTACGCTGACCTGATGCAGCCAGTGGAAGTCTCCCGCCATCCGGCTGCTACGCCCCAGCCGTCCCAGTTCCTGGAGATTGCTGCGGTTCAGAATGTACATGGTCATGTTGGCGTTGTCGCCGACGTAGAGACAGCTTTGCGCTTTGTCCGTTGAAAAGTTCATGGAAACGGCGGTTCCAATGACGTTGGTGTGATTGCTGATAAATTGCTCCGCGGCGAAACCGCATTTGCCCGGCTCTCCCGTAGGGTTGCTGCAGGGCTTGCCGAGCGAGGGATCGTTTTTGTCGAATACTTGAAGGCGATCGTTGCCGCGATCGCAGACATAGATTTTGCCGTCATTCGCGATTTTCACGCAATGCACGGGATTGCGGAAGAATGCGGGCTTCTTGTTGCCTTTAGTGGAGTCCTCAATCCAGGTTCCCGCGGCGCTGGCGCCCGCGTCGTCTATTGGATTATTTCCGTAGGCGCCAAAGTGTCCAATGTATTTTCCGGTGTTGGCGTCGACGATGAGCACGCGGCGGTTTCCGTAGCCATCCGCGACGTACAGGCGGTTGGTGGCGGGATCGACGACCATGTCGGCGGCCAGATACAGCGACGGGGTTTCGTTAATGCCGCCCTTGGTGTCATTGCTGGCCGGAGCCGTGGGCGTTCCGCCGATCCTCAACTTGAAATTGCCGTTCATGTCGAATTTCAAGATGAAGCCATCGCCGCCTTCTTTGTTGGTGGTCCACGGTACGCCTTTGGCGGCGGCGGCGCCGTTGCCTGAGATGTAGACGTTATCGTTGTGATCGATGTAGATGCCGTGCTCGCTGTTGGGCCAGATGCAGCCTGCTTCGGCTTTGCATTTGCCGCCAATGAAGCCGGGATCGGCCGGACCGCCCCAGGAACGCAGTAGCTTGCCCGCGGCGTCGAACTCCATCACAGAGGGCGCGGCTTTGCAGCAATCGTTGATGGAGCCGTAGACGCGCGCTTGCCCCAGACCGTTGATGGGCTGGCCTTTTTCGTCGGTAACGCCCGGCAAGGGTCCTTCGAGGCCCGCCTCTTCGTTGGTGAGAGTGCGCGGGCGATTGTAGATCCAGATGTGATCGTGCGGGTCGACGTAGAGCCCGCCGATCTGGCCCAGGATCCAATTGTTCGGCAGAGGCTGAGGCCAGGAGGGATCGACGACGAAATTCGGAGTCTTGCCGGTGGGCGACGTGTTGTACACGCCGGACTGCCTCACCAGGCGGGCCAGCGCACCGGTGTTTTTCAGGACGTTGCTATCGGAGTCGGCGGCCATCACAAAACCGGTGATGGCCAAAACCATCGACGGCACTGCGGCTGTCATTCTACGTTGGATCATACTTAGTGTTTCCCTTCCAACCCGCTGTCTCGAGGGGGCGGGCTGCTCGCTTGCGCGCAACGCGCCGGGGAGAAGTATATAACGCTTTTCCATCGCAAATTCGCGGCGGCGCTGCGAGTGTCTCCAGACAAGAGCAGCAAAAGGTTTCAGCCCGGTTTACTTGATCATGAAGTTGATTGCGCCCGGATGTTCTCGCCGCAGGACTCTCCACTCGACCTCGAATTTCTCTACGACCTCAATCGTTTCAATGTCGCCACGTCCCGCGGTCGCTGTGCATCGTCGTCGGCAGCCCCCGCAGTCGCAGTGGAAAGTCATTTGGCTCCCCACATTGGACACATTTCGAACTTCCGCGTCCAACGTCCCACCGGAGTTACGAGCATCCGGATGGGCTAACTCGTTCAGCCAGCATGGGATGGGTGGGTTATGAGAGCCGCCCTTTACCTGCGTGTGAGCACCCGCGCCGACAAATCCGCCCGCCAGCGCAGTGTCAGGAGGTCGACAACCAGCGCCGTCAACTCCGGCAGTTCTGCGACGCTCAGGGTTGGCAAATCGTCGCTGAATACATCGACGAGGGTAATCTGGGTCCCGCATCCCCGAGATCGACAGCCTCATGGCTCTTTCCAAAGGATGCAGCTACGATGAAATCGTGTCGGAAACTTTGCACGACATGTCCACCTGGACCGGACGCACGGGCCACGCGAAGCTTCGGTCCTTCACCGACGCGGCTGGAAACTTCTGGCTCGAACAGAACACGGCCAAACGATCAGAATGGGCGAAGTTTGCGCGCGAAGGGCACGACGTGGCTTGGGAGTTCGCGCCGGCAGGCGGGTATAGCGGGCGGATGTTGATCGACGGAGCGATTTACACACCTTCTGAAGCGGTGAACAAATTTCTGAAGCCTACCCGAAGCGCGGGCTGACTGGCGTCCTCATTTCAGCCAAGTCTCCCGATCGCAACGGGATGTCCTCCCGCCAAATGGCGCGTCGCGCGATCGCGAATGGATACCGATTTTGGTGAATAAACGCTCGCGTTTATCGTCCTAAAATTAAATTGCATGATGCGGGTCCGGCTCTCGGCGGTTTTGCTTTTTTTTGTCCCCATTGCTGGCGCTCTGCAGGCCGATTCCTCGGCGGCCAAACTTATCAACCAGCGTATCCACACGCTCCGATCACTTGCCGACTACACTCGGGGTCACCGAAACCAGGAAACTTGCGCTTGAAATCCGAGCCCTCCCTGATGATGCCGAGAAGCTACCCCTCGCGTTGTCTCTTTCCGGAGTCGCCACCGAGGGCGATTTCCGAACTCCGTTTCCGTGAGCGTGGCCGGCACTTCAGCGAGATGACTTCTCGCTCATGTGAATCACTTCCGGGTTGCTGACTATCCTGAAGCTACCAGAGGCCAGCGATGCGAGGCGCTCCGGTTTCCAGGTTGATAAACTCGACCCATGCGTACCCTCACCTTCCTCTTGGCGACTGGTTTGGTTTACGCCCAGTCTGGCGACTGGCTGTTGACGACCACCGAGTTCGGCGCGCCTCAGTACCAGCGTATCGACTTCAAATTCGACGGTGAAAAGATCACCGGCCGCGCCGGGACCCTGACCTATGAGGGAACGCTGCGTGATGGCCGGGTCGCATTTGAATCCAAACGCGCCGATGGTTCCACGATCACCAGATACTCGGGAACTTACGTACCTGGTGAGATGCAGGGCCAGGGAACCCGCAGCGATTCGGCGGTCACTTTCACCGCGCGACGCTTCAAGGATAAACCGGCGACGCCCCAGACTCATCCGTTCACGCCCACAGTGTTTCACAACTACTTCAGCTCGACCATCCCGCCGGTATTGTCGATTTTCCCCGGCGACACTGTCGAATCCTGGAGCGTAGATGCCGGAGGCGTGGACGCGCAAGGTAAACGGCGCAGTCCGGGAGGCAACCCGCTGACCGGGCCGTTTTATGTGGAAGGCGTCATGCCCGGCGACACTCTCGTCGTCCACTTCACGCGCATTCGGCTATCTCGCGACTCCGCCCAGAGCGGTCAGCGTGTGACGCCTTCCGCGCTTAATCCCGGCTATTTCGCCCAGCAGCAGAACGTCCCGAACTTTGACAGCACCTGGGCCCTTGACCGCCAGGCCGGCTTCGCGCAGTTGAGCAAACCCACGGATAAGCTCAAGGGCTATCGCGTTCCGCTGAAACCGATGCTTGGCTGCGTCGGCGTCGCTCCGCCCCAGGCGCAATCGTACCGCTCCGGTTTTCTCGGTACATACGGCGGCAACATGGATTACAACCAGTTGGTGGAAGGCACCACCGTCTACCTTCCCGTATATCATCCCGGCGCGCTGCTGTTTGTGGGCGATGGTCACGCTGCACAGGGCGATGGCGAACTCACGGGTGACGCGCTGGAAACCTCCACGGAGTGGTCGTTTACGGTCGACGTTCTTCGCAACCATAACATCGCCAGCCCGCGATTCGAAAACGCCGAGTACTTCATGGCCTCCGGCATCTCCAACTCGCTGCCCGAGGCTCTCCAATCCGCGACGACGAATCTATCGACGTGGCTCCAGGAGGAGTACAAACTCAACGCCGCCGAAATCGGAGTGGTCCTCGGCACCGGTATGCGTTACGAAGTCGCCGAAGTCGTCGATCCGCAGGTTCACATCGTGGCCAAAATAGCCAAGAGCCTGCTCGCGCCGATTCCCAGGTAGATGGCTGCTGGGGGACGACCCGAGGAAAGCGTCGCTGGCGCGGTTCACCTTCGTTAGAAATCATTCGGATGCCTTGATCGCGCGGCAATTGGGACGAAAGGGCTGTTCTTCTCCACGTCTCGGCACCGGGCCCGTTGCCGAGACTTTACTCCGAGTGGTGGGTAAACTCAGGCGCTATCCACTTCCTTGACGGGTAACCTCAGTGGAGTCTCCGTTCTCTTCACTATCGGTCGACGTCTGGACAATTACGAGATCGTGCGACCACCTGGTGCGTGTCTGCATCCGGCCCAGTGTCCGCGGGGCGCGCTGGAGGCTCGGCCGGAATCAATCCTTCGGAGCCACGTCGCGTACCTTGATTAGCCACTTCCCCTTCACGCGGACGATCTCATCGACTTCGCGTCCGGCGGCAGCCACGCGAGCCGGCATCGCTGTACCCGCCGCGGCGGTGACCGTGAGGTAGTAGGCCTCATAGCGCACGTGATCTTCATCGATAAACGTGATGCTGTGGTCCGTGCTCATGTGATACATGGGGGCGCGCGTGACACCCTTGGCTTTATCCGCCGCAACGCGCTGTTCGAAGTCCGTGACCAGCTTCTTTAAGGCCGCCACTCCCTTAGCGGCATTAGCTCCGGTGCCGAACTGCCCATCCGGAGTGTACGTGGCGGCGTAAGCGTCGGCGTTGCCGCTATCGAGCGCACGCACGTAGCGCCACATCAGTTCCTCAATCTGGACGCGGTCCCGCATTTCACGCTCACTTTGGGCTGCGAGGGGTAGCGAAGCGAATCCAGCGGTAAACGCGACTACGGCGATGCCTTTTACGAGCTTCATGACCAATCTCCTTCGGGATAAGTCTTGTCGAATGAATCTGGGTTCAACTCGGACAATTCTAACCCTTCTCGCGGTTGTTTCTTTGGGCGCGCCATCTCCAGAAGCCTCTTGCGCGACGTCGCTCTCTGGCAGCCCAGCGTTTCTTCAATGCCTTGATGAGGCGCTTCCTTCCTTCCTTCCTTCCTTCCTTCCTTCTGGTGTCATTCCGCCCTTGTGGGTTACCGGGATGTTTACACTCGGTTCCGCCTGGAAGCTGGCATGATCTACAACCCACGTCGACGAGCATGTGTGCCCCGGACCGGACCACAGGACCTATAATCGCCCAATGGGCAGCTTTCCTTTATCTCAGGGAACCGGCAAATCCGAAGTCCGGCTGGATCGACAGGCCCGCCATCTGCAATTGCACGCGATTAAAGTTTTCGTGCGCGATCAGGAGCAAAGTTTACGATTTTACGTCGATCAGCTCGGATTCAAGGTGGCATTTGATGCCCTGCTTCAGACCGGAGATCGTTGGATAGCGGTCTCTCCTCCCGACGGAACGGCAGTGCTCACCCTCGTCGCGCCTAAACGCGGATCCGGGGAATATGAGCTGATCGGCAGGTCGACCGGAGTCGTTTTTGTCACTGAAAATGTCGCCGCACAGTACGGCGAATGGCGCAAGCGCGGAGTTCAATTCCAGTATGCGCCGCGCCTCCGGCGCGTCATATACGAGCGCGAGGCGCTCCCCACAGATGCGGGGTCAATCCTGTCGATTCCCGGTGAGGATCAGTCGTCCGCGTGGGGCGGAGTATTCACTCATTTCAAGGACCTGGACGGAAACTCTTTTGAGCTTGTCGGCTTCGACGAGGTGAGTCGTGAAGTCGAGGCGCAGCGGCGGGCGATTGCCGAGAGGACGGAATCTGAACACCGTGCCGCACAAGAGCTGGACATTGCCACCCGGGTGCAGGCAGGGCTCTTCCCCCAAACGCTGCCATCCATCAGGACACTTGAGTATGCGGGCATTTGTATTCAGGCGCGCAAGGTTGGGGGTGACTACTACGATTTTCTTGATCTGGGTCTGGGGCGCTATGCGTTGATCATCGGTGACATTTCCGGGAAAGGAATCGCTGCCGCTCTTCTGATGGCCAACCTGCAGGCGAATCTCCGCAGTCAGTCCGCAATGGCGATCAATGACCCGCAACGCCTCTTGAGATCGGTGAACCGGCTGTTTTGCGAGAATACGACCGACACCGCCTATGCCACGCTATTCTTCGCTGAGTTCGACGACAACGCCGGGCGTTTGCGTTACGTCAATTGTGGCCATCTCGCTCCTGTCCTTCTCCGGAATGACGGTACGGTTGAAAAGCTCGCTTCGACAAGCACGGTCCTCGGACTGTTCAGAGAATGGGATTGCTCGACAGGCGAATGCCGGATCTTCTCGGGAGAGATTCTCGCGCTATACACCGACGGGATAACGGAGTCGTTCAACGATGCGGAGGAGGATTTCGGGGAACAGCGGCTGATCGACGCGCTGCGGCGCCACAGGGAACTGCCTGCACAGGCCCTGATGGAATCGATTGTCGATGAAGTCAGGCTGTTCAGCACCGGTGAACAGCACGACGACATAACTTTGATAGTTGCCAAATGCAGAGGGAATGGACACCGAACCTGATGCGCGAGTCCGTCTTCAGACCCGGTAGCGTATTCAGGGCTCACTTTCTACCCTGATTCTGAACATTCCTGGAGACCCTGAGGTCGGCATCGACGGGTGCCCGATCAGAGGAAACCAACCCAGAACAGCGCTCGGCGCAAGTGAAAACCGCGACGGAAACAGCTGGCGATATTAGCGCATATCGTTCCATTTCGGTGCGGATTGCAGCTTCGGTTTTGGACTCCAAAACTGCGTTCAGTGCCGCCTCCGGCCCGGCGGTCATAGCGTTCAGATGTCCGCAGGCAATGCGAAACTGAACCTGCCTATACGTATCGGTAGGCTTTCAGCGTAAGGAACTCGTCGAACTGCGAGCTGGTCATCATCTGCTGGTAGAGTTGCGCCGCCAGTTCGAATTTGCCGTTCCTGAATCGGTCCTCGCCCAGCATCTCCTTGAGCTTCACGAGTTCTTCCCTGATCGTCGCGTCTACCAGTTCCTTCGTGATCGGCCGCCCGTCCGACAGCTTCGCCTTATGGCGCACCCACTGCCAGACCTGCGCCCGCGAAATCTCGGCCGTCGCCGCATCTTCCATCAGATTGTAGATCGGCACGCAGCCGTTGCCGCGGAGCCAGGATTCCAGATACTGCAGCCCGACGTTGATATTGAGCCGCAGACCCGCTTCCGAGATCTCGCCTTCCGGCACCTTCAGCAGATCCGCCGCCGTGATGTGGACGTCCTCACGCTTTACGAAGATCTGGTTCGGGGTCTTCATATTCTCGTCGAAAATCTGCTTCGCGATCGGCACCAGCCCCGGATGCGCTACCCAGGTTCCATCGTGCCCCGCCTTTACTTCGCGCAGCTTGTCCTGCCGCACCTTTTCGAGCGCCGCTTCATTGGCCGCCGGATCGTTCTTGATTGGAATCTGTGCCGCCATACCGCCCATCGCATGGATGTTGCGCCGGTGGCAGGTCTTGATCAGCAGCTGCACATACGAACTCAGGAAGTGCCGGTCCATCGTCACCAGCGCCCGGTTGGGCATGATGAAATCCGCGCGCGTCCCGAACTTCTTGATGAAGCTGAAAATGTAGTCCCAGCGCCCGCAGTTCAGGCCCGCCGAGTGATTGCGCAGTTCCCAGAGAATTTCGTCCATCTGAAATGCGCCGAGGATAGTCTCAATCAGAACCGTCCCGCGAATCGTTCCCTGCGGCACGCCGATGTAATCCTGTGCGAACACGAACACGTCATTCCATAAACGCGCTTCGAGGTAATGCTCCATCTTCGGCAGGTAGAAATAAGGGCCGGTGCCTTTCTCGATCTGCGTCTTCGCGTTATGGAAGAAGAACAGCCCGAAGTCGAATAGTGAGCCGGACATCTGCTCGCCATCGACCAGGAAGTGGCGCTCCAGAAGGTGCCAGCCGCGCGGCCGGACCATCAGCGTCGCGATTTTCTCATTCAGCGCGTACTTCTTGCCTTCGGGGCTGGTGAACGAAATGTTGCGCCGGACGGCGTCGCGCAGGTTGATCTGGCCTTCGATGTTGTTGCTCCAGGTGGGCGAGTTCGAATCCTCAAAGTCGGCCATGAACACATTCGCGCCCGAATTCAGCGCGTTGATGATCATCTTGCGCTCGACCGGGCCGGTGATCTCGACCCGCCGATCTTCCATATCCTTCGGTATCGGCGCGACCGTCCACTCTTTCGCTCGAATGTCCGCTGTCTCGGAAGGAAAGTCGGGCGTGGCGCCGCCATCAATTGCAGCCTGCACTTTGACCCGCGCGGCGAGCCGCTCCTGCCGGGTCTTATCGAACCGGCGATGCAGTTCCACCAGAAACTTTGTCGAGTCCGGCGTCAGGATCTCGGCATAAGCGGGTGGAATCTCATCGCGAACTTCCACGCCTTCGGCAAGAGTGGTCACGGCCATGGATTCTATCCTACGACGCGGCCATACTGTTCACGATCACCTGAAGGGAAGAATCGCGCATCATGGCAAGCCTCGACTGGTCACAATGCCCCTCGGTAGAGAGCATACCCGGCAAGCGTAGCGGCCCATGGGTATTTCGGGACACGCGCACTCCGGTTTCAGTTGTGTTCGACAATCTGGGAGTTGGCGCGACGGTCAGCGAGATTATGGACTGGTTCCATTTGACGCAGGAACAGGCGGCGTCCGTCATCGAATTCGCGGCGCGAAGCCTTGATATGCCGCCTGTGCAGCCACCAGCCGAAACCGTCGATGTTCATACTCTTCGATAACGGCATACCGGCCCCACTTCGGTATGTTCTGACAGGTCACGTGGTTGTGGAAGCTATCGAGCCAGGGTGGGACAGGCTTGTCAACGGCGAACTGATAGCGGCTGCAGAGACCAGGGTTCGAACTTCTGCTGACAACCGACAAAACATGCGTGACCTGCAGGACCTGACCGGCTGGAAGATCGCGTTCAAGCCTGGTACGATCCCGCGGTTTTAAAAATCCCCAGCTTTCACAATCGAAACCGCCGCCGGATCGATATGCCGCTTAAACGCCGCACTGGTCTGCTCCGCCGTCAGTGCGTCGATTTTCGCCTCCATTTGCGCATCCCGGTCGACCGCGCGCCCGTACTCCTCGCGCGTTGCAATCGTACGCAGCAATTGCGCGTCCTGCGACCGACCCACGATCCTCTGCTCCCGAATTCTTCGCCTCCGCTACTTCATCGGCAGTAAAGCCATTCGCCGGCGTCTTCGCCAGTTCGTCCATGAAACTGGCTTCCACCCTGGGCGTGTTCTTCGGATACGAAATAGATAGCGATATCAGTAGATATCGTTTCGCTCAGCCGATGGGAGCGGACACTACACTTAACGGAACAGCCGCGGCGCGAAATCCGCCAGGTAATCCCGCCAGTTGCGCCATACGTGCCACTCCTCCGTTTCGACGAAAGTATGCTTGATCTGGTGTTGGTCCAGGACCTCGTGGAAAGTTTGGTTGGATGCGAACAGCGTATCCAGCTTCCCAATGTAAATGAAAAACACTTTGAGCTTCTGGTTGGTCCCCATCGGATCGGCCAACGCATCCCTGAAGACTTGTTCCGGATTCATGACTACGGGACTAAACGCCCCAATGTAATGGAATGTATCCAGATGCGTCAGGCCCACCTGAAGCGTCTGATTGCCGCCCATCGAGAGTCCGGCGATGGCGCGGTCGTCGGCATTGGAGGAAATGCGGTACGTTTTCTCCGCGAAGGGGATCACGTCCTCGACCACATCGTTCGGGAACGTCACGCCCGGTTCCGCTACCGGCGCGGGAGCCGTCAGGCCCAACGTCGCCGATGGACCGGGACGTCCGTACGGCATTACCACGATCATTGGTTTCGCTTTGCCCGCGGCGATCAGATTATCCAAAATCAGATTCGCGCGTCCGGTGCTTACCCAGCCCGCCTCGGTGTCTCCCGCGCCGTGCAGCAGGTACATCGCCGGATACCTGGCGCTTGATGCTTCGTACCCGGGTGGCGTATAAACCCACAATATGCGTGGAGCGTCAAACTTCCTCGACACGTAATAGTCGATGCGAACCGTCCCGTGGGGCACGGCTTGAATATCGTACGGAGCAGGCTTTTCGCCTTTGACCTCGAACATAGTAGAAGACGATCGGTCGCCCGACTTGATCAGGGGATTCGACGGGTCGTTGGTCCGGACTCCGTTTACCGAAAAGCTGTAGTCGTAAATCGCCGGGCGGAGCGCCGCGCTGGTGAAGCTCCAGATTCCGTCTTCCGCTTTGGTCATCGGCTGGGCGGTCCGCGTGAAATCGCCCGAGACCGTGACGGCTGTGGCTTCGGGCGCGTGCAGGTGAAATGTCACCGTATGGTCGGCGTTCACAACATAGGCAGGCGGAGCGGCGGGAGCGCCGCCGCGTCCTCCTCGTCCGCCTTCGCGCCCGACCGGCGCAGAGGGGGCCTGCGCGAACATGAACGCGCTGAAACCAATCGAAATGGCGACGAGTGAGGTGTTGCGCATGTGCCCGATTGTATGGTTGGGCCATCTCAGCGTCAAGACTCGATTGATCAGGCCTCGGCGCTACGGATCGCGATCCCATTCTGCGGTTTAATGGGTTAGATAAGCCAAAATCGTTATGGCTATCGTTTTCACATTTATCTTCGCTGGCATTGCCGTGGCCCAGAGCCTCTCGCCGCTGGAACGCGGGATCCTCAACGAAGTCGATCAACTCCGCACCAAACCTCGAAACTGGGCCGACATATTGAAAGCTGAGCGGCCGTGGTCTCCCGGTCGCGCACCAGCAATTCCGGATCAAGACACGCTGACTACGAACGCGGCCGTTCTGACTCTCGAAGAAGCGATCGTCGCACTGGAAGCCGTCTCCGGCGCTCTCCCCCGCGTCGAATTTTCGCCCTCATTGTCGCGCTCTGCTGCGGATCACGTGCGCGATACAGGCAGCCGGGGTCTCACAAGCCACAGAGGCAGCGACGGCAGCAGCCTCGGTCAAAGAATTGAACGCTACGGCAGGTGGTCGGGCCACATAGGTGAGAACATTGTCTATGGCGTCTCGGGCCCACGCGACGCAGTGTTCGAACAACTCCTTGATTTTGGGATCGCCGACCGCGGTCATCGGCGGACACTGCTAAACCCGGCGTGGCGTTACGTCGGAATTGCTTGCGGACCTCATACGCTCTACAGCACCATGTGCGTGCTCGACTTTGCGTCGGACTATTGGGACGCTGCGGAGTCCCGGTCGCTCCGCACGAGCCGCCGTTGAACTGTCCACGAAGCTTACGATAAAGATAGGATCGTCATGTCGGATTCTGTGAGCCCCCCGTTACGAAACTGCTGCCATCCACCACGAAGAGATTCTTGACATCGTGACTCTGATTCCACTTGTTGGGCACGCTGGTTTTCGGGTTATCGCCCATCCGGCAAGTGCCCGGTTCATCGATACTATAGCCCGGTCGAAACATCTGGGCGTGCGCCGCCAGCACTTCCCATCCACACGCTTGGCACAACTCTTCGAGCGTATTCACCGCATCCTTTGCCATGTTGAACTCGTTGCTCGTATGCTTCGGGGTCCCTTCGTAGAAGTACATGCCGGATGTTTCCTGAGCGAAGAGGCGTGGGGTTGCGGCAATTGCGGCTGCTGCGGCGCCGGTTACGAGAAGGTGCGGCTGGTTGAATCCATGGCGGAAGGTAGTTCTTGAAATCGCGGTAAAGGCGTTCGCACAGACATATTGGAGCCGACGGGCGTATAATCGACCCGGAAGTGGGAATGAAAGCGTTCGTGACATTTCTGGTCGCGCTCGGATTGGTGCAGGTCGCCGTGGCGCAGACTGCCGACGATTATCGCGGCGGCTGGAGGACGGACAAAGGTGAAGCCCACACCTATGAGTTCTCGATCCGCGGCGACAAGGTCAGAGGTATTTATTGCACGTACTGCGCAGATGCGACGACGCTGGCATTTGTCGACGGCAGCCTGGGAGCGGACGGCATCACCTTCGTGGTAACCCACGTGAAAGCGACTGGCAGCACAGCTTATCAGGACAAGGCGACGGCCAGGTTCGATCACGGCAATCTGATCGTGGCCGGCACCAGCGGTGCGCCAGGCGGAGGCAAGTTCATGCGCACCCTCATTAAAGATCCACGAGGGCCAGACCCCATTCCGGTAATCGTGTCAGTACTACCCAAGGGTCCTCCCGTTCCCGCCGTGAGAGTCAATCAGCAAGGAGTGGGGGCACCGTCACCGCGCTACATTCAGCCAGGACCATGGAAGTCGCAGTTGATCGAGAAGGACGTTATCGGGGTCTGGCTGGGCTTCGGCACAGGCGCGCCCAAGCAGTATTTCATCATTAAGAAAGCTGGCAACAAGCTCCGCGGTATGGTCTGCGGGACTTGCGATAACCCCTACACCATGGCGGCATTGGACGACTTCGAAATCGTGGGCGACACACTTAAGTTCAATATCCTTCACGAAGACTGGGGCGACGGGGATCTGCCGACCTTCTACAAGCACGTGACCGCTCATGTCGGATGGAACGAAATGCGGTGTACGACGGCGGCGGACCATCAACCGTCGCCGCCACCAGGACCGAGACCACCGGGGTTTGTACCTGGATTTTCGCTGGAAGGGCCCCTTTCGATCGAGGCGACAGCGGGAAATGAATGGCCCGAATGGCCCCCGAAGAACACTTCCCTGCCTCATTAGCGATTCCGGTTAGAGTTGCAAGGGGCGCACATGACCGGTCACTTCCTTTTCGTTACCGATAATGGACAAATATCGCGCTGACTCGATATTCCACTCGGCATTGACCTGCCGGCTGTGCTCTCCGGGTTGCGATCAATCGAGAATTGTTCGCCGCAGTCGGGCTGGGGCGCTGTTTCTTGATATACTCTCCGACGGCTGGAATGGAAGCCAGAATCCTAAGATTTGCGGCAGTGCTCGTACTGGGCACGCCGCTTACGAACGCGCAGTGGCTGAATTATCCATCCGCCAATGCGCCGCGCCTCCGGGATGGGAAGGTGAACCTCGCCGCACCGGCGCCGCGCGCCGCAAGCGGCCATCCCGATCTCTCCGGCATCTGGGCCACGGCAGACGGGAAATATCTCCCAAATCTCGGCGTTGAAGGCGCCGACATTGCGATGTTGCCCTGGGCCGCCAAAGTGTACGCCGAGCGTCAGGCCAACGACTCCGCCACACGCCCCAGCCTGCATTGCATTCCTCACAGCATTACCGATTTCGATGCGCTTGCCCAGCCGAAGAAATTGATTCAGATGCCGAGCGAAGTCATCATGCTTTTCGAGGCCTATCATTCCTATCGCCAGATCTTCACTGATGGGCGACCGCTGCCGAAAGATCCCGATCCCGCGTGGTTCGGCTACTCCGTCGGCCACTGGCAAGGTGACACTCTCGTGGTCGAAAGCAACGGCATCAATGACATGACATGGCTGGATGACGGCGGGCATCCGCACAGCGATGCATTGCGAATCACCGAGAAATTTCATCGGCGCGATTTCGGTCACATGGCAGTCGAACTGACGATCGACGATCCCAAGACGTACTCCAGGCCGTGGCAGGTCACACTGCCGTGGAACCTCCTTCCGGACACCGAATTGCTGGATTGGGCTTGTCTAAACGAAAAGGATGCTCAGCACACCATCGTGAAGTAAACCCGCGCGCAAGCTATCGATCATTCTCTTACTCAGTTGAGGCGTGAGGTGTCGACTTGATCGTGACTACCCTGATTACGTTCTTGTGCCGCGACCTCCTGACCTCCCGCAATGAGAGATACCGCTGTTTCGCGTTCACCCGCACTCGCCTGAGAGAGGCATCAGCCGGTAAAGGATCCCTGAACCCCGCGACACCGGATGGGACGATGGAAGGCCAGGCAGGCTAAGGTTGACCAGATACGAAGGGTTTGGGTCTCCAGTCCCGGCTACGCTGCTGGGCTTCGACAATTTGCGCCCGGCTCATTTCCTTAGCAACCTCCTCTCGGGCCGTTCGTGCCTGGTCGCTGAGGTATCCGCCAACGCCTGGCGTGGTGAACCTTGGGCCTTGTTTGGCTGCCAGGTCCATCCACATATAAGCACTCACCAGGTCCTTCGCGACCCCCTGCCGTTTTGATATGCCGCGCCCAAAGATAGTTGCCCCTGCAAATTCCCCTGCTCAGCAGCTTTCCGGTACCAGCTGGCAGCGAGCACAAGATCCTTTGGCACGCCGCGGCCCCACACATATAAGGTGCCCAGGTTTGCCTGTGCCTGAGCATGGCCCCCATCAGCGGCTCTCCGGACCCACTTCTCAGACTGGGCAGGATCGCTCCGCACACCTTCGCCAGAAAGATACAACAGACTCAATTGGAATGCGGCTTCAAGGTCTCCACTGTTTGCGACAGTTTTGAGTTCTTCCAGGGCTGCAGCGCTTCCCGCGCCGGCCAAATCATTCAAACGCTGGGGTGTGGCTATTGAGACGCTTCGGGACCATTTTGGGCAACGGCGGCAGTTGCCATAAGAACCTTAATCGCGAGCCAATTGCGGATTCTATTCACTTCTTTGAGCTCCGCGGTTCTTCGAGCATCCGTTTTCGAAGATCGGTCATTACAACCTCCTGGACGGAGGTTATTCCCGCACTCGAAGCGTCTGCCGCTTCGGCTCCGTTCAAGTAGACTTCGTTTTTACGCGTCTACTTGCCTACGAACTGTCCGGCTCCTAATCGAAGCAAGGTCCCGGTTCTGCTCTTTCATCTAACTGGTGCGGATGAGAGGACTTGAACCTCCACTTCTTTCGAAACCAGAACCTAAATCTGGCGCGTCTGCCAGTTTCGCCACATCCGCACGAATCGGGAAACTCTCGAATTATATCAATCGGCCGGACCATCCCCGCTAAGCTAACCTGATCCTTGATTCTTATAGCCCTCACAGCAATGATCGCGATTCAGGCCGACGCAGTCCAATTGGCGCCGGGCGAGACGCATCTCAAACGTCCGATGGAGATCCCCAAAGCACGCAGTCATCTCACGATTCGAGGCGATCCGAAAGGCAGCACCCTCGTTCTCGATCCCGGCTTCGAAGGCCGTGCCGCGCTCGTAATCGACGGATACTCGGACGTCAGCCTGTCCGGCTTTACCGTCCGCGGCAATCGCACACAACTGAAGTCCGACTGGTACCTGCCCGTTCATGAAGCCGCTTTCGCCGACTTCTACGCCGATAACGGCATAGTCGTCCGGAACAGCACCCATGTTGCGATTCACGACGTGCGGTTCAAATCGATCAGGGCGTTTCCGATCCTCGTAAATCGATCGTCCGACGTGACGCTCGAGGGGATAAGAATCGAAGACTCCGGGACGTTGAATCGCGCGGGACGAAACAACACCACCGGCGGAATCCTGCTCGAAGAAGGAGTTACTAAGTTCGAAGTAACAAAGTCCACCATAACTAATATCACCGGCAATGCGATCTGGACCCACTCTTACTCGCGGTCGCCAAGGCAATCCGAGGGAACAATTCGCGATAACTCGATCGCCACTGTGGGCCGCGATGCCATTCAGATCGGACACGCAACCCGCATCCGCGTCGAAAACAATACCGGCTCAACCCTCGGCTTTCCCGTGGAATACGTCGATGTAGAGAGCCAGGCCATCGCCGTAGCGCTTGATACCGCCGGAAATGTGGATCACGCCGTCTACGCGAACAACCACTTCACCGATGTCAACGGTCAATGTATCGATCTCGATGGCTTCCACGACGGTGAGGTAACAGGCAACTCCTGTATCAACGGAAAGCCTCTCGCCGCCTACCCGGCCTCTCACTACGCGATCATCGTGGCGCACAACGACGCCACCGCGAACTCGACAGGCATAGCAATCACCGGGAATCTGTTGCAGGGCTTTGCCTACGGAGGCTTATTCCTCGCCGGCAGTCACAACCGCATCGAGAATAACCGTTTTCTGGACCTGAACCGGGCGCACTGCGGAACCACTCCGGCCACCGCGCGTTGCAACTACGCGCTCGACCAGCCGGATCTTCTGCGAAGCGGCATTTACCTCTCAAACGGCGGTGGCCAGGCAACCGTTACAAAAGACAACCTGATCCGCGGAAATCGGGTCTCCGGCTTTCGCATGAAGGAACACTGCATCGTCGCCGCCAAAGGCGTGTCGCTCGCCGCGAACACTATTTCGGCGAACTATTGTGGCGATTCGCCTTCCCAGCGGTAATGCTATATTACGCGTTTGGGAATCGAATCGGGAGCCGGAAACCCGGAGTTTCAGCGCCTTATCCGCCTTCAGACCGAGTCCTTCTCCAGAAGCACCCCCTATCACAGCCTTGAACTCCTGGATGGCACGATCATCTCCGGACTCATACCTGTAGAGAATTTGCAAAAACGGCTTGCCGCATATCCTCTCCCGGAAGACTTGCGAGGCCGGAGGATCCTCGACATCGGCGCCGCTTCCGGCTGGAACAGCTTTGAGTGCGAACGCCGCGGGGCCGAAGTAGTCGCGTTCGATTGTGTCGAATACGAAGAGCTGACGGCGGTCAGAAGGCTCCGCCATTCAAAGATCGAATATGTAATCGCCGATGTCGAGGACCTGACCCCCGAACGCTTCGGCTTCTTCGACTATGTGTTGTTCTTCGGAGTCTTCTACCATTTGCGCCACCCCCTCCACGGACTGGAGAACGTTTGCGCGGTTACACGCGAAGCCGCGTTCATCGAATCCTTCGTCCTCGACGATGAACCGAACCCCGAGCGCTGTTTCATGGAGTTCTATGAAACCTCCGAACTCGGCGGCCAGATCGATAACTGGTACGGCCCCACAACCGCCTGCCTTATGGCGATGGCTCGCTCGGCGGGATTCCCGCGCGTCGATTTCCTCTATGTGGATTCCCGGCGCGGCGGCCTCGTGGCTCATCGGCGCTCGGAACCGGTTACGCCCCAGCCTGGCGCCGAGCCGCCTTTCCTATGCTCAGCGTTGAATAACAGGCACGATGACGTCGTGTTTCAGCCAGGAAAAGACGAATATATGGTCCTGTCTTTCTTTCACGACGGGCCGCTCGCCAAAGACGAGTTGCTCGTCGAGGTGGATCGCTATGGCGTTCCCGTGCTTTACCTCGTCAGGCACGAAGCAGGGCACTGGCAGGCTAACTGCAAAATGCCTCCCGGGATCTCGCCGGGAGAACATGACGTTCGTCTGGGAACCAAAATCCGTGGATTCAGCGACCCCGTCAGGATTCGCATCATACCCGCCGGCGCCGAGCGTCGGTATGCCGAAACGCCATTCATGGCCGGCGCCTCCGAACTGCCCCCGCCTTTGCTCGTGAGAGTGGAAAACAAAACAGACCACAGCATGACGTTCCGCGGATACAGGAACGAAATCATGGGGTGTCGTTTCACCAGTGCCGAGGACCCGCTCGACCTGTCGAAGGTGCAGCTGACCCTCGATGGTCATCCTTATCCTCTTCTTTCGGTGGAAAGGCCCCAACCCGGCATCTGGCAAGCCAACGCAAGGCTCAGAGGCCTGAACCGCGGCCAACATATCTTACGCCTGCGCACCGTCCACAGCGGCCTGTCCGAACCCGCCGTCATCATCTCAGACCCGGCATTCGAATTCTGAGCGCCCTCGCCCGAAGATGTGTCCTAATGGTGAGTTGAAATCCCTTCTCTGGAATCCTCATGAGTGACGCCGCTCCAATCGAAACAAGATTATTTATCGGAGGTGACTTCGTCTCCGCAGCCGAAGGCGGACTGATTCCCGTCTACAACCCCCACGACAACACCCTTCTCGCCAAGGTTGCCGAAGCCACCGCGCCCGACATCGACCGCGCCGTCGAAGCTGCCCGCAAAGCCTTCCCCGGATGGAAGCGCATGGCTGCCGCCGATCGCGGCCGGCTCCTCCTGAAGCTCGCCGATGCCATCGAAGCCGACCTCCCTCACCTGAGCCAGCTCGAAACTCTCGACACGGGCCATCCCATCCGCGACACCAAAGGCCTCGACGTGCCCCGCACCGCCGCCGCTTTCCGCTACTTCGGAGGCATAGCCGACAAAGTGCAAGGCGCCGTCGTCCCGGTCGACGCGGGCTTTCTGAACTACGTTACGCGCGAGCCGCTAGGCGTCGTAGGCGCCATCGTTCCCTGGAACTTCCCGTTGCTCTTCACCAGCTGGAAAATGGGTCCGGCACTCGCGGCCGGTAACACGGTCGTACTCAAGCAAGCCGAACTGACGCCGCTCACAACCCTCCGCATCGCGCGCCTGATGTCCAACGTCGGGATTCCTCCCGGCGTCGTCAACGTCGTTCCCGGCTACGGTCAGACCGCCGGCCAATATCTCGCCGAGCACCCAGGCATCAACAAAATCGCCTTCACCGGTTCCACCGTGACCGGCCGCAAAATCGTACAGGCTTCGGCCGGCAATCTGAAACGCGTCCAGCTCGAATTAGGCGGCAAAGGCGCGAACATCGTCTTCGACGACGCGCCCCTCGAGGCCGCCGTCGCCGGCTCCGCCTTCGCCATCTTCCACAACCAGGGACAAGCCTGCATCGCCGGATCCCGGCTGCTCCTTCAGGAAAAGATCGCAGACGCGTTCCTCGAAAAGTTCCTCGCGCTCACGAAATCGATCAGGCTGGGCAATCCTCTCGATCCGGAAACCGAAATGGGCCCCCTCACCTCCCCCGGCCATCGCGACCGCGTTCTCAAATATATTGAAATCGCGAAAGAACAGGGAAGCGCGATCCTCACGGGCGGCGGCCCTCCCTCAGACCCCGCCCTGCAGGCCGGATGCTATATCCTGCCCACCGTCGTTACAGCGCAACCTTCTGACCGCGTCTGCCAGGAGGAGGTCTTCGGACCCTTCGTCAGTGTTACGCGATTCAAAGACGAAGCGGAAGTTCTCGAAATCGCGAACGCAACGGATTACGGTCTCGGCGGCGGCCTGTGGACCCGCGACCTCCAGCGCGGCCATCGAGTCGCCGCGGCAATCCATACCGGCATGGTCTGGGTCAACAGCTACAAGCGCGTCAATCCCGGATCACCCTTCGGCGGTGTCGGCGAGTCCGGTTACGGTCGCGAAATGGGCTTCGAGGCCATGCACGAATATACGGACGCCAAATCGGTGTGGATCAACGTGGATGCGCAGATTCCGCCCTTCTACAAACGGTAAGAGTTATCGAGCCGCCCGGGCACGTCAGAAAAGGGGACTCCGCCGATCCGGCCCCCAAACCGGGGTAAATTTCCCGCGAGTCTCGAACGCGCCGGAAGTTCAGGAAGAGACGCCGGACAAGGTCAGTTCGATCTCGTAATCGGATACCGGTAGTTCTGCTCACGATTTGCTCCTCTTTCGCGGCTATTGCGATGTCGCAGACGGGTGGCTATGCGTGTCCCAGTCAACCCACCTGGACGGGTAGATCGTATTAGCTCTGGTGACTGTGTCAATCGGGTCCGACACTAATACTTCTTCGAATATGAAATACGGGGATTACTCACCTCGAAGTGTCCGTCCGCGTGCGCGGTCAGCTTCAGGTAGTTTCCGGCATCGGGAGCGGACGCCGTGTTAGCGATCATCTTCTCGCCGGTGTTGTGCTCTTTGCCGCCTGCGTTGGAGTAGTGCGACTGCCAGATATCCACGATCCCCGGGCTCGAGTGAACTGTATCCCACGCGGCCACCGTCCCCCCTTTGCTCGCGCCATTGTCCATGATCGCCACTTTCGGATGGAGCGCGTGCACCAGTGACGGCGAGTTGCTGATGTCCATTCCATGGTGACTGACAACGAACACGTCCACCGGCCCGACTTTATTGACCGGGCACATCAGATCCTGCTCTTTGTTCCACGTCAGATCGCCAAGGTCGACCATTCGAAACTTTCCGTAAGTGATCGCGCTTCCCACCGATTGCGCGTTTTCGCTGGGATCGGCCGCCTGCGGAGCGAGGCCTGCACAAAAGGTGTTCGGTTGCCCCCCCGAGGCCACCGGAAGGTCGACCACCTTACCGGCCGCCGAGACGATTGTCCATCGCAGATCGCGAAGCGGCAGCATGTCGCCAGGCTTCACGATAACGCGATGCCCCTTCGCAGCGGCCTGCAGGTAATCGTTATACAGCTTTTCCCCGGCGGGAGTTCGCTCTACCGTCTCACCGTGGTCAACGAAATTGCGGATCGGCAGCAGCGCGGCTATGGCCGGAACGCCGCCTGCATGATCCAGATGGTAGTGAGTGACGATCAGGTAATCGATCTGCTTCACGCCCGCGTTCCTGGCCGCCGCGGCGATCCGGCCCGCGTCCCGGCCGTCGAAACCAGGAAAGCCTGTGTCGATCAGGACGGTCTGACCAGAAGGCGTGATAAACAGGGTCGCCTGGCCGCCTTCCACGTCGATGAAATAGGCGGTCAGATCCCGGTCCGCCCCGACAACGCACAAATTCAAAGCCATCAGCAGGATCGAAGCCGTGATGATCCGTCGGAGGTTCATGTCTGTCATCCTCGCACGAAGACGTCGCGACGGTCGCGCGCATCGCCGATCAAGGTCGCCGCGCTCAACGAGCTAAGGATCGCAAGGCCGGCCGCTACCCACAACACAGTGCGATAGCCGGCGACAAAAGCCTCGTCGATGGCGCAGCCGCCCCTTTGGATCGTCGGTAGTCGCGGCGGCCAGCTTCGATCGCTGAACTTCGATTTGCGACCGCACCTCCGGCTTCACCGCGAGCCGGTTCAGGTTTTGATCGAGATCGCGCTGGAAAACTCCGGTGAGTAAAGCTCCGAAAACCGCGACGGCCAGTAAACCTCCGACGCGAGAAACGGCGTTGTTGATCCCCGAAGCCGTGCCCGCGGAGCTCTGTTCCACCGCATTCATCACCGTGGTGGTCAGCGGGGCGACGCTGACCGCCATGCCAAGCCCCAGGGCCAGGGTCGCGGGAAGAATGGTGCTCCAGTAAGGAGCGCCGACCCCGGTCTGGTGAATAGTGCGAAACCCGCTCCCGCGATCAACGGACCGACGATCAACGGAACTCTCGCTCCGTATCTATCGAGAAGACCGCCCGACCAGCGCGAGAGCAGGAACATCAGCAGGATGAAGGGCAGCAACGCGGCGCCCGCTTGCGTCGGCGAGTAGCCTTGCACCTGAATCAGATCGAGCGGAAAGAAGAACAGAACGCCGCCGAAGGCGGAGTAGAGGAACAGCGTGAGGAGGTTCGCTCCGCTGAAATTCCTCGACCGGAATAATCCGAGAGGAACCATGGGCGACGGCGTTCGCGCCTCCCAAACGAGCATCACGATCAACGCGATGACACCTGCCACGCCGGCGACAGGCATCGGATTCGATGAGGGCAAAGACCACTCCGCCGAATCCGAGGGCCGCCAGCAGCGCGCCTTGCCAGTCGAAATGCGCACCGCCTTTACCCGATGTGCTTTCGGGAACTTTCCAGAATGTAAGCAGCAGTACCGCAAGACCGATCGGGACATTGATAAAAAATACCCATCTCCAGGAACCATGCTGTGTGAACCATCCGCCGAGCACGGGACCGATCGCGGCGGTGATCGAAGTGAAGCCGGACCATGTCCCGATCGCGCGCCCGCGTTCCTTCTGAGGAAAGTTGGCGCTGATCAGCGCCAGGCTGCCGGGCACCAGCATCGCTCCGCCGACGCCCTGAAGACCGCGCGCGACGATGAGTTGCAGGATGTCGGGAGCCAGCCCGCACCACATGGAAGCAACGGAGAAAAGGGTCACTCCCGCTGCGAATATTTTGCGCCTGCCGTTGAGGTCTCCCAAGGATCCGCCAACCAGCAGGAGCGCCGCCAGAAAGAGCGCGTAAGACTCGACCACCCATTGCACCTGCGCGAGCGTCGCGTGCAGAGTCGTCTGGATGGCGGGGAGCGCCACGTTCACCACGGTGCTGTCGATGAACGCCATGCTCGAACCAAGGATGGTGGCGGCGAGAATCCATGGGCCGTTCGTCACGAACTGCCGGTCGCACGAACCCGCGCGAATAACAGCTTCGTCGCACGGGGGCACGGCGAAATTGGGCATAAGCAAATATTGGAGTAAACTAAGGGCGGAAATGTCGCAAAACATACTTGCGCGCCGAACATCCGCTGTGGTGTTCGACATGGATGGCGTTTTGCTCGATTCCGCTCCCTCTCACGACCAGGCTTTCCAGGAGGTGTTCCGTCCTCTGGGTATCCACGACTTCGATTATCGGCGGTATGCGGGCTGGAAAACCGTTAGCGTGATCGAAACAGTTCTGAAAGGCGCCGGACATGAGACCGCGCCGGGCCGGGTCGCCGAGCTTGCAGCGGAAAAAAGCAGACTGGCGCGGGAAAAAATAAATGAGAATAATTCCGTCAATCCCGACTCTATAACCGTATTGCGCCGTTTATCAAAGGAATATCTCCTCGGTTTGGCCAGTTCGGGTTCCCGGGCCAGTGTTGCAGCCTTCCTCTCGTTCACTGGATGTGCGCCTGTTTTCAGGTCGGTGCTCTGTGGTGACGATGTGAGCCAGGCGAAACCCCACCCCGAAATCTATGTCAGAGCGTTTGCCGAACTCGGCGTTGCGGCGGACTCCGCGATGGTTGTCGAAGACGCAGTCGCCGGGATTGAGGCCGCTCGGGCGGCCGGAGCGGGTGTTGTAATTGGCGTGAAGGGAACGTGTTCCGCCGCGCAACTCACCGAAGCCGGCGCCGACCGGATTGTTTCCAGCGTGAGTGAATTATCGGAATTTCTGTGTAATGCGAATTGACTACTCCAATTGGCGCGAATTTGCCGCATTTCCGGTAAATCCGTCGCGCTGGACCGCGGTGATACCCGCCGCGGGCCGGGGCTCGCGACTCGGGTCCGATCACCCGAAGATCTTGTACCCGGTGGCGGGACGGCTTTTGATTGAATGGCTCCTCGATTTTCTGGAGCCGAACTGCAGCCGGCTCGTGTTTGTTTTGTCCCCGGGAGGCGTAGCGGAAGTCCGGCCTGAACTCGATCGGCTGATTCCCGGGCGATACGAAATCGTTATTCAGGAGGTCCCGCGGGGAATGGGCGACGCTGTCGAACTGGCGCTCCCGGCGGTTGGCACTCCCAACGTCGTTATTGTGTGGGGCGATCAGGTAGCGCTGCGAAGATCGTCTGTGGATGCGTGCCTGCGGCTGCACGACGGCCCGCTTGATCCGGCAGTTACCTGTCCCACCGTCTTTCGCCGTAATCCTTATATTCATTTCGACCGCGACGCGGCCGGGCGGATCAATGGTCTTCGCCAGGCTCGGGAAGGCGACCCGATGCCGGAGGAGGGCGAAAGCGACACCGGCTTCTTCTGCTTCGAAACACCGGCTTTGCGGAACCTTCTCGGCGAAATCCGCCGGGAGCCCGGTCAGGAGGGCCGTTCCACTAAGGAATTCAATTTTCTCCCGGTTATACCGTTTGCCGCGCAAGGCGGCCTGGAGGTTCTCTCTCCGGCATTGATGACACTCGAAGAAACGGTCGGCATTAATTCGGCTGCGGACGCCGCGGCCGTCGAAACCTTTCTGAGGAACTCCCATGCCGGCGCAGACCAGTACGTCGCCTGATCCGGTTCGCGTCTCACCGGCCGAGACCGAGCAGCGGACGAAGACAAAAATTAATCTCGTGCTGTTTTCGGGCGGGAGCGGGACGCGGAGCATCACTGAGGCCCTTCTCAAACACCCTCAGATTTCGCTGAAAATCCTGATTAATGCGTACGATGACGGTCATTCGACGGGACGTTTGCGGCGTTTCATCCCGGGTATGCTGGGGCCTTCCGACGTTCGCAAAAACATTAACCGGTTGATGCCTGTCGGGGAGCGGTGCCAGCAGGCGCTGCGATCCATTTCGGACTACCGGCTGCCGGTCGGAATCTCGCGCAAAGACGCGCTGCACTTTATTGAATGCTGTATCATCGGGCGGCTTCATCGCATGCCCGCCGGCCTGGTCCGCGACTTTGACGCGCTCGGCGTGGCGCAGTCGCGGCGGCTCGGTGGGTTTCTGACTTCGTTTCTCGATTACTTTCACGACTCGGAACGACACGGCCGCACGTTCGATTTTACCGATTGCGCCATCGGCAACCTGCTGTTCGCCGGTTGCTATCTGCAGGAAAAACGCGATTTCAACCGGACCATTGGCGCGTTCAGTCAGTTCTATGAGATTCCGCCAGACGTCCTGCTGAATATTACGGAAGGTGAAAACCTGTTTCTGGTGGCCGAAAAGGAGAACGGCGCTGTCGTGCTTTCCGAGGCCGCCCTTGTCGCGGCGCAGGATTCGACCAAAATATCCGAGCTTTTCCTGCTGGATGAAGAGACTTACTGGACGCGCGTCGAAGACGCGGCCGAGCCGCCGGAGGGCTGGACCGGGTTGTTCCGGGCTTCCAACCAGATCCCGCGCATGAACCCGGAGGCGGCCGAGGCGCTTCGGGAGGCCGACGTTATCGTGTACGGCCCGGGAACGCAGCATTCCTCACTCTTTCCGTCTTACATGACGGATGGCGTGGCGGAGGCAATCGCCGCCAACAAGCGCGCCGATAAGATCTTCATCGGGAATATCCATCGGGACTTCGACATTCAGGAGGATGATGCGAACGACCTCGCTCGCAAACTGCTTCATACGATGAGCCGCGGCGGGCAGATCCACGTCGACTGGCTCGACGTCGTTTCGCATTTTTTTGTACAACGGGCGGACAATGCGGCCGTCAGCAAGGCAAACTACGTTCCGTTCGACGCGGATCACTTCGCCTTCCCGCTCGAAACGGTCAAGGCGCGCGACTGGGAGTCCTATGAGGGCAGGCATTCCGGCGGATACGTGGTGGACGAGCTGCACCAGATCATTCAGGCGAAGATCGACGTCGAGCTGGAGCGTGTGCACCATATGGTCTCGATCGTGGTGCCGGTTCTCAACGAAGAGCGAACGATGGAAGAGGTTTTGAAATCGCTGATCGCGCTCGATTTCCAGTCGATCGGCCTGACCAAGGAGATCATCGTGGCGGACGGCGCGTCCACCGATCGCACCGCGGAAATTGCCCGTTCGGTAAAGCCCGTCCGGGTGTTCCAGCTTGATAAGCAATTGGGGCGCGGGGCGGCGTTGCGGCTGGGGATTGAGAAGGCGCGTGGGAATATCATCGTCTTTTTCCCGGGCGACAACGAATATCAGCCGACGGATCTTTACGCAGTTGTGGGAGCGGTCGTCAAATCGAAGTTCAATGTGGTTTTGGGATCGCGAGCGGGCAAGTGCACGAACCTCTCGGAACGCCTGATGAAGATTTACGAAAACCGCCGCATGCTTTATCTGACCAGCAAGTATGGCGGAATGGCTTTGAGCGTGCTGACGCTGCTCCTCTACAATCGCTATGTTTCGGATGTTTTGAGCAGCGTCAAGGCGTTCGACGCGCATCTTCTGCGCTCGCTCGACCTTCATTCGAACGGGATCGATCTGGAGACGGAGATCGTCGCGAAGCTATCGCGCAAGCGCGAGTATATGTTCGAGTTGCCGGTCGATTACAAGCCCCGCAGCCGGAGCGCGGGGAAGAAGATTACCGGGCTCGACGGTCTGAAAGCGATCTTCGCGCTGTTTCGCTACGCAGTCAGCGGCGTCTGACGGCTCAGTTCCTCAATCCCCTCGCGGAAGGAGATTTTCGGAGTCCAATTGATCAGGTCCCGTGCGCGCGAGATGTCCGCAAGGGTGATTTCGGCGTCACCGCGACGTCTGGGCTGGAACTCCTGACGGTCGGAGATCATGTCGGCCAGTTCTTTCACGGATACGCTTTCGCCGCTTCCGACGTTAATGCGCACGCCGTGAGCGGAGCTTTCGAAGGCGGCGAGATTGGCAGTCGCTACATCCCGGACGTGAATGAAATCGCGGCGCTGGTCTCCGGATCCATGAATCACGAGCGGCTTTCCTTCCGCCGCCCGGCGAAGGAAGATTCCCAATACGAGCGCGTATACTCCTTCTTCGGGCTGTCTGGGGCCATATACGTTGAAGTACCTGAGAACGACGCAGGGCAATCCGTAGAGCTGGTCGAACATCAGACAGTATTCTTCGCCGACGTATTTGGTGAGGCCGTAAAAGTTCAGGAAGTCTCCTGAGAGATCTTCGGTATGCGGAGCAGGGCGATTCCCATAGTAAGTCGATGAACCGCTGTAAATTACTTTGGCTGCGCCGGCATCTTTTGCCGCTATTAGTACGTTCTGTGTGCCTGTGACGTTTGCCGAGGTGCAGATTTCTATGTTGTCGAGCGATGCGGCCGAACGGCTCATGGCGGCCATATGAAAGACGCCCTGGCAGCCGTAACAGGCCCGCCGGCAGGTTTCTAGATCCTGGATGTCGCCTTCCAGGAACTCGGCGCCTTTGGCTACCCATTCGCGGAAGCCGTAGCTGAGATTGTCCAGAACCCGCACCGGGTAACCGCGTGCGAGAAGTAACTCAACCAGGTGGCTGCCGATGAAACCGGCGCCGCCGGTAACGAGAACGCGGGAGTTATTCGTCATGTTTGCGTAAAGGAGTCACCGGCGACAAGATCGCCGGCGCTACCGGCTGACGTAAAGTTCCGCGCCGAGCGGAAGCTCGGCGGCAGCGCCGAAGCGCTGGCCCCACAGGGATTCGGGAGTTTCAGCATTTGGTTAGTGGACCTCGGCCGGTTGCTTCACGACAGGCTGGAGGCACTCCGAGAGGGGCTTCACGCGACACCAGAGGACGGTCCAGAGCGCGATAAGGCCGTCCCTGGCGCGGATCTTTTTACCTTCTTCCACGCTGCGGGGCTCATACCGGATCGGGGCTTCGCCGAATCTGACGCCGAGGCGGTAAAGCTTTACGGTAATCTCGTGATCCAGTTCAAATCCGCTGGTCTCGAGCTTGAGCCGCTTGAGGGGTTTTGCGGGATAGAGCTTGATGCCGCTGAACATATCGGGCACCCAGTGACCCACGAGCAAAGAGGTCCACGCGCGAACCACCAGCGCGGCAGCCCAGGGAGCCACGCTCTGGCGCGGGTGTTTGCCCGGAAACAATCCTCTGCCGTGGTCGCGTATTACGCCCGAAAGCCGGTTCCCGTAGACCGCCGCGGGTCCGGACTCGAGCACCGCCAGCATTGCGGGATAATCCGCGGGATCATACTCGAGGTCGGCATCCTGAAACAGGATGTAATCGCCTGTGGCTTCCGCGGTTCCGCGTTTGAGAGCGGCCCCCCGGCCCTGATTCGGAACCTGGTTGAACAAACGAACCTGGGGAAAAGTGCGAACTACCGCCTCGGTTCCATCTTTCGAACCGTCATTTACCACGATTATTTCTTTGGTGAAACCAAGCTTCGCGATATCCACAGCGAGGATACTGCGAAGCATATCGCCGATAAAAGCCTCTTCGTTATAAGCAGGCACGACGATCGAGAGAACAGGCACGCTACGTCAATTGTAACGTGCCTGTGGAACGCTCTTACTGGCCCGAATGGGGAGAGATAGCGGCAACCTGGAGCGGTCCGGCGACGCCACCGTCCACTACGTGGTAGTACAGGATGCGGCCCGGAAGCGCTGGAATGGAGATCTGGTAAGAGCCCGTTGTGGGAGCGAACAGCTCATGGGCATACCAGAATGGGGTGGCTTCGTTGATTCGAGGCGCAGCCACACGGCACGCTTCCTGACGCGGCGTGCAGTGGAAATCGGTTGTCGCTCCGTATTCCTCGTAGCCGAACTCCACATAGACCGCGTTGGCGCTTTGCCCGGATACTTTCACAGGAGTGTAAGTCGATCCCGGTATCGAATCTTTGGGCATAGGCGGCAGTTGAGCCATCATCAGCGAAGTATGGCGGCCGCCCGTGAGGAATCCGCCGAACAGAATATAAGACGCGTCCGGGTGGGCAGCACGCTCGAATAAACGTACTGGTGTCCCGGACCCATTAACAGCGAACCCAGAGAGCGTTGTCCGGATCCGGTGGCATCCTGCGAACTGATCCGTATCTGCATTGCCCGCATCGCCTGATCCGGACCGGCCATCGCACACGGCACGTGGAGATTCACCTGAGATGCCCAGCAACTCGATTTCGAATCGATTTCGGGCATCGCGACATAAAGGTCCCCGGCTTTGGCGCCGGAGCGGCACTCTCCCGCCTGCAGAGCGTAGCAGAAATGCCAGGCATCGGAATCCGTGAGCGTGTTACCGAGTGTCGCGGAGGATTTTTCGATCAGATACTTTTCTCCGGACCACACGTTCATAACTCCGCGCTTGAGGTCGTAAGTGCCGGAGTAACTCATCTTATAAACCGAGGTTGTCCCCGCTTGCAAGGCAAGACTAGTCGGCGTGCCGATCGTCTGATTGGGAGATTCGAGATCGATGCCGGTCGAACCGTTGTAATGCCGGAAGTCGAAGGCGTACTGACGGAGATCGGGCGAGGCGGCGATCTGTCTGGCATCGACGTAGCTCTGCACGTCGTGCACACTGTTGTAGCCCGCGAACGGCGGGGCGTTGGGAACACCGTAATCGACCGGTTGAGAGACCTGAGTAAGCGGCCGGTTGTAGTCGATCACATATGCGGGCGTGGCGCCCATGAAACCCGCGCCGATCCAGGTATCAGCCCCCGGTCCGGAACCGGTGACGCTGAAGTGCCCACGCATCAGGTTGTCATTAATGACATAAGCTGCGTTGGCGACCATGTCGACGCCGTCGCTGACGGCCAGACAAGCAAAGGGCGGAACGGCGTCGGCGGCCCAGCCATTCGCGGGCATCCAGAAGGGCGACGGATTTGCCGCGCCATCCTTTCCCACCGCGCAGTAAGAGAAATTTGCGTTGCGCTGCAGCACGGCCTGGATCGCTCCGCCACCCAGAGGCGTTATCTGAACGACCATATATCCTTCGCCGTCCCAG
Organism: Terriglobia bacterium; assembly: GCA_963831795.1. GTDB lineage: Bacteria > Acidobacteriota > Terriglobia > Bryobacterales > Bryobacteraceae > BOG-234. The sequence goes on from CAWHSB010000009.1 coordinate 222,007, forward strand.
GTGAGAAAGCCCTGGCTGTTTTGGGTGCCGGACTGTTTCAGGAAGTCGCCTTCCACAAGCGGAGCCAGCATGCTTTTGGCAGGATCCCAGGGACAGGGGGAGGCGGCGCGTTCGCCGGCCGTCGCATAAGCCGAGCAAGGCTCTTTCATCTGGACCGTTACGCATTGGTTTCCGGTGGCTCCGTTAGCCTGCCATGCCGCCGCAAGATTCGCGGGACAGGCGGTGTCATATCCGTTCGTCGCCGGAGGCGAGACGGGAGGCCACGGCAGCGCTGTGTTCGACGAGTCGAATACTCCGTTTCGCATGACCGCGGTGATGGGTCCCGTAAATGGGCCGCCATACGGAATCGCGGGGTTCGCCAGCTTCAAACCGTTACTCGAGAAGAACAGCATGTTTCCGTCTTCCGGCGTTGCGTTGTGGCACCCGGCGTACTTGAGTTGGGGCAGGGAAGAGCCGTCGTCCGTGCGCCAGGCGCGATAGAAGTTGCCGTTGGTTGAGTCAAACGCGAAGATCCAGCAGGCCGAATCCTGACCGCCGATCAAATGTTCGAAGACGGAATACTTGCCCGATGTCCCGACGGACTGCAAACTGGAAAGCGATCCCCAGAGCGTTTCGCTGTAGGTCGTGTTCGCCAGAATCTGAGTTCGCATATCTCGGCCAGCAGCGCTGGGCGTCATGTTCTGCCAGGTCAGCTCACCGGTAACCGGCGGACTTGCGTTTGACTGCCAGGGGATATTCAGAGAGGTCCAGTTCCCGGTGTAGTGGATTTTGAACAAGCCTGCCGAACCTCCGTTGGTAGCTATGGAGGTATAGATTGTCGTCGGGTCGTTCGGATCGAACGAGGGCACGATCGGTCCCAGCAGGGAAAGAGCTCCGGTGGGCAGATCCGCGGAGCTTGTTCCGGCGATTGTCCGCGGATTCACAAACAGCGACACGAGGCGCAGCACGGGTTGCGAAGATCCGATGAAATAAAGGCCACCCGTGTTCTGCCGAACCTGCGGGAAGATACAGGGATATCCCACGATGCCGTCTCCCGAGGTGACGGGTTCACTCGAGCATCCGCCGCTCCAGATGTTGTGCGGATAACCTTTGGCAATTCGCAGGCGCGCCGAGAGGCTTACCGACCCCGATGCGGTGGTCTTCTGCAGGAGGACACTAAGGGCGGCGGACCTGTACTGATTTTGCGCGAGCGTCAGGCTTTCGGCAATAGTAAGTTGCGTTGCGTTCTGAACGGAGGCTATGGTGCAGAAGTTATTGACGCATGTGGGCGACGAGTTGTTGATCCAGATTTTGGTGCCCGCCGTCCAATCCTCGTCGAAGTAAGAGTCGACATCGACGGCCGAGCCGCCGACGCCGGAGCCCTGATCGTTCCCGGTGAGCGTGACGATACTGCTCGAAACCGTGACGTAACCACGCCTGGGCCACGCCTTTCGCGGCAGAGCCTTACCCCAGCCGGAAAAATAGACGCTCGGATACTGCGCCGGAAATGTGCCCGCGGCTCCGGCAGCGGAGGGTAGCACCGCGTTCACCCATTGCGTGTACGCGAGTTTGACCGGAATCGAGAGAGAGCGCCAACTGTACCGTGCGGTTGGCGGCGGTCTGGCTGTCGCTGCCTGACCCGTAGAGATCGACTCCGAGGTCGAGGAAGTTATCGTAAGGCCAGTAGCCTCCCGAGACGCGGAAGCCATCGTTGAACTGAGTGGTATCCACGTAGAGCGCGAGAGGATTGGTATTGGAAGTGGCAGCCGAGGCGCTGGAATAAGATGCAATGTTAGCTGGTTGCGACCAGCCGCTACCGCCGCCGAACCAACTGGTTGTCAGGGGCAGGATGGCGCTGACACTCCAGGTTTTCGGGTCGGCCGTATAGATCCTGACGCCGGACTGCGGATCGATTACCGGCTTCGACAGATTTGTGAAGTCGAATTCAGGGTAAGCGAGGTTACCCCATGCCGAGGGATCGGTGGGCAGCGGTTCGGGCGCAAATCCGCGAGGCACATCCGTGAGGAATACGGCCGTTCCCGTGGCATTGTTGCAGGTTACCTTGATGTAATGCTGCGTGTTCGCCGCCAGTGCGCGCGAATGCCAGCGGCCATCGAGAGCGAGCGCGGAGGTTCGCCTGCCGATCCGCAGCAGTCGCGTTGTACCGACCGGAAGCAGATCGTACATCGCGTCGGATCCCGCTCCCGTGAATAGCGATGGATCGACGTCTGCCACCAGCGGCGCGTACGATGGCGATTCGCTCAACTGAATCGTACAGGGCGTGGTATCCGGCGCCACGTAATAGACCAGCGCCTGGGTCGCCGTCGCTCCCTGTACGGTAACGGTAAGCTGACTCTGCGCGGCCACGTCACTGCAGAGCAGGCCGGCTCCGAGTAACAAGAGGAGGAAGGTCGTTCTCATCGAGAGATCCCCAGGATCTGGATTCTTTCTTCAAGTGCCGTGAAATAGGTCGTGGACGGCGCCCCGTCGGTTCCCAACACGGAATACCAGGAGTTCGGCGGAATCGTGGCGGAGGACGTCACGCTCGATCCGTCAATGGAACAGGAGACGGTATTCGGAGTCGTCCCGTTGGTGACGACGAAGGTATGGAACGCCGCGTTGGGTTGGGCCGCGATCGTATTCGCCGCGACGTCTGTTCCGGCCGAGGTGATAATGCACTGCCAGACGTTCGCGGAAGCCAGATACCGGATACCTACGTAGTTGCTCACGGTGCCGTCATTGGCCGATGACCATCCTATGTAGAGATTACCGGGTCCCAGGGTGCTGCCGCTGCCTCCGGAGAATCGCGCCACGAGCGTGTATGCGAGCGGGGCAGATCCCGAGAGAAAGTCGGTGAAGGGATGCACCGCGCCGCCCGAGGGGTAATAGAGAGCGCAGGGATTACCGTTTCCGAACCACGAGGGGCCGATCGGTTCTCCTGGGGCGCCTGACTTCGATCCGGCTCCGATGCAGTAACGCGTGTTTCCGAAGGGCGCATAAGGCTGCCAGCCGTAGTCGGCGAATACGATGGTCCGGTTGAACTGGGTCATGTCGATCGGGCTATAAGCTGTGAGCGGCGTTCCGGAGCCGCCGACCTGAGAACTGGAAGTGATTGCGGCGATCGTTACATTGTCTCCCGATTCGGTGATCTGAATATTCTGGCCGGCCGTGAACGTCCTGCCCCCGCTTAGAGTTGCGCGCTGGTCGGTTCCGGTAGAATCCCAGGCACCCGATGTCGCGTTCCACGTCGCGAGGGGAATGGAATCGACTGGAAACTGGCTGATTGGATTTTGCGTTTGACAACCGGTGCAGGTTACCTGCGGAGTGGTTGCGGACGAGGAGCCGACGGTCAGCGTGCCCGTGCCGTCGACGTAGATGTAAGTCATCCCGCTACCAGACTGGAGGGTCACGGTAGCGGGCGCGGTGAAGCTATATACGATTGCCCCGAGCCGCACCTTACAGGGTGCGCTCACGCTGCAGGCCGAGCCGATCTGAAGGGTGGTGGCGGACGTCCAGGTTACCTGCAAGCCAGCCGGCGCGGCCGGCGTGGAATTTCCCGTTCCCGATGAGCCCTGCCCTTCGAGCGACCATGAATTTGTTGCGGCGCAGCCCCAGGTATTCCCGCCAGCCGCGGCGGTGGTTAAAAAAAACATTTCGCCTGTCACGCACGTTGCGGGCAGCGATGCTCCGGTTCGAAACGGGCGCACAAAGGGAAGGTTACTAAAATCGACGTTCTTCGCCTGCCTTCCCAGGTCGATCTGCGTTTGACCGAATGCCTGCGTGATCGCGAGGCCGGTCAGAATGAGTTTCTTCACAACGTCTCCTTTTGCCTCTCTTATACCCGGCGAAAGTGCCGATGCTGCGCATTTCAAGAAGAGGCAAATGGAGTAAGTTAGCTCTTTCGAGTAAGTTAGCGTTTGAAAATATATTCGCGTGAGTTGTGAACGGGTTTTTTGGGGGAGGGTGATTTCAGGGTGAAAACGGTCACGGAGAGGGGCAATGACGGCGTGGCGTTCCGTCCGTTGGTCAAAAGTGCGGGGAACTGGGCGCCCGATGGGCTGCTGCAAAATACTCTTTATCGCTCTGTCGAAGACGCGTTCGTAAGAACACCGGCGACGAGATCGCCGGCGCTACCGGCACTGACATAACGCTCCGCGCCGAGCGGAAGCTCGGCGGCAGCGCCGAAGCGCTGGCCCCACATACCCTACGCAGCGTCTTCATCCGCTTTGGCGGCCCGGAGGGCCATGGGGACTCCGTTGCGGACAGATTCGTACGCGGGCTGGCGACAAGATCGCCAGCCCGCAGGAAGAGAATGCCTTCACTGGATTCCCGCGATACCCTTGTTCTGCAGCACTCGGACAACGACCTTTCGATCCTCCGCTTCGTCAGCCGGTTTGGCCCCCTCCTTCGCCTCGACCTCGCCCATCGCGCCGGGGGCGAGCATTCGTGACAGAGGCACACGACTCTGCTGAAGGAGGACTGCGGAAACGGCCGCGGCGCGCTCGTGGCTTAATCTCTGGTTCAAAGCGGCGCTTCCGGAGGCGGAAGCATAGCCTTTCACCTGAACCATATAGCCTTCCACGGTGATCGCCTTTTCTGCCAGATTATTCAGAGGCGCGATGTACTTCGGATCCACATTTGACTTGCCGTTAGCGAAGAGGACCGTAACTTCATCGTAGATGTAATAATCGTCCAGCTGACCGAAACGCGCAGTGTTCGCTTCGATCAATGTCTTGTTGGCTGCGATCTTTTTGTCGTGTTCCGCCAACTCCGCCTGCTGCTTCTGCAGCGCCACATTTTGAGCTTTCAACGCCGCATTCTGCTTCTCCAGCTCGGCTGCATGTTGAGCCCCTTGTTCCTGATTTGCTTTCGATCTGGCGTCGGTTTCGGACAAACCCGCCTGAACAGAGTAAGCTCTCTCCAGGTCGTTGCCATTAAAAGTAATAGACTTCGCGACGAACATTCCATTTTCGTCACGATGACCATCAACCTCAATCTGCAGACCCGGAATGAGCGCGGCGGTGGACATCTCCTTCTTGCGGGCCTTCAATAACCCCTGATTCTGGGCCACTTTTGTGGTGTCGTTCAGAAGCACATTTACATAGGGCTGATCGTTGTTGTCCAGCATGATCGTGGTAGCGCTTCGCGCCTTGATCATTCCCTTGATCTTTTCCTGAGCGAACATTTGAGCGCTTAAGAATGAGAAAAGAAGCAACGAAATGACCGCAAGGTCGGCCACTTTGCGTAAATTTCCGTGTGTCATAGAGGGCGGTACTTTCCTTTCAGGGCTCCCTCACGCGGGCACCCCACGAAGGGGAAGATGCACGTCGGATATTGAGCGCTCTATTTTTTGACGCGATGGACGCGGTGGTTGAACGCGTGCGCCGAAGGCGGTGATATAACGATTCCCGCCACCGGCGCCGCCGGAATCATGGCGGCACTGATGAGAAACCACGGCCCAACGAGACGAAACCCGCAACCCAAGGCTCCGTTACCCGCTGTCGCCAGCTACGGATTTAATTGAGGTCTTTGTCTTTGGAATACTTCGTGCCCTGCAACGTCAACTGCAGCGCGAGACCATTTTTGGTTATTTCGTACACCCACACGCCGTCCGCGACGCTGGCAGCGCCTGAGTATGCCGCGCCTGATTCCTTGACTTTGGCGGCGGCATCCGCCTGGCCTGAGGCATCCCAGCCGGAATTCAGGAACGTTGCCAGCGCGGCTTCAGTCTCAAATACAAAGATCACTCGATAGTCCTTCACTCCAATTCCCAGGCCGGCACCGGCTGAGATCATTTTCATGAAGGTTTCCTTTCGCGTTTTCGAATCGACGGCTATTCCCGCGCCGCGCGCCGTGCTGAGCACAAACAGGTTCGTTCCGACATTGCTGAACACGGCATACCCCGCCGATTTCTGGATCGCAGCCTTCGAGGCGGGTTGAAGCTTGTAGAGATCCGTCAGGGTTGCGGCCGCCATCTTACGAGTCTTTTCCCGCTGCTGGTCGGGCGAATCTTTGGCAGTCACAAGACCCCCAGTAAGCAGAGTCAGGCCGAGGAGCCCGGCGATCGTTCTGAGTCTCATAGTTCTCTCCCTTCGCTCGGGCGCTCTCCCAATCGAACGCACGAGGTTCATGATCAGAATCAGCAGTGCTCTCTTGCTGCACGACCGACCAGTGCCAGGAACACATCACCCGCGGCAAACCCAAAACGGGAACACGACGCGCAATGAGGCCGGGTGAAAACTGTACTCGGCCTCAATGCGCGTCGCTTTGCGCTTAACTCCGTTGAAGACGCGGTTCGTGCGGACACCGGCTACGAGATCGCCGGCGCTAGCGGTACTGACTGACGCTCCGCACCGAGCCGAAGCTCGGCCGCACGATTGAAAAACCGCGCCGGGTGACCGGAAACTCCGCGCCGAGCTGGGGCTCGGCGGCAGGCCTGGGGGCCTGCCCCACGAGGGTTTTCGTGGTTGCTCGTGGACCGCAGATACATCTGGACAGCGCCGAAGCGCTGTCTCAAGGTCGCGGCTCGGAATGCGACGGTTGAATCCGAAGGATTTTACTGAGTCGCAAGCCCTTTTCAGTGCCCTGTCAAGACCGGCGGGCCAGGCGAAGACCGAAACCGGCGCCCATGAACAGCAGGCCCAGCAAGCCAGCCAAAGGAAGCGTGCTCCCCGTCTTGGGGAGTCTGGCCGGCGCTGCCGCTGCCGTTTCCTGGGCAGGAGCAGCCGCTTCAGCCGGAGCCCGTGTCGCTGTCAACTGGGCCGGAGCCTCTGTTGGAGCCGCGAGAGGCGGTCGGGGCCTTTACCTGAGCCACGACAGGTGGGGGCGCCGTTCCCGTGATTTCAGTATTGTTGGCAACAATCACGCTGGGCTCTTCTACAATCTTTTCCGCTGATACATTCATGCCCTTTCTCAGGTTGGAGACGTCGGCCTTGTCGTTGCCATCAATCTTGAAGGTGAAGTGGGGTTGTGCTTTATACATCTTATTCGTACCGTCGGGCAGGGTAAGGATAACCGTGTTGCCGGATACGAACCACACCTTACCTGAAAGGTTTGAGACGGTCCGGTCGGTAACCGGAGTTGTTGTGGTGGTATAGGTTGCGGTGAGGGTTGTGCCAGGCTTCAGTTCGTGCACGGTGATTGTTTTGCCATCAACCACTGCCGTCCTGCTGTCTGGTACGGTGACAGTCCTGAATGCGCCGTTAGACATCCGAAGTACAACGGTGTTTCCTTCAACTTGTACTACCCTTCCGCGTTCCTGCCTTGTAGCTGACGTCGAAGCGCCCACCGTTCTTGTTGTGGTGGATGTCTGCGCCGCGGCGGTAACCACCAAAAGGGCAAAAACGGTCATCTGACCGGAAAATGCGATCAATCTTCTGCGAGTCTTATCGTTATTCATGTTCTCCTCCTTCATTGCTGATGTATTCTTCCGACTGATTCCTGAACGACGCGGTTTACATGGCGGAACTCCCGCCGTGCGACTTTCCCGCTTCAACTTGTTGCTGCAGCGTGGCATGCACGATGAAGCGCTGGGGAGCGTCGCCAATGAAATAAAACGGGTAGCAGGTAACGAGCGTTAACGAGGGTACTCCGCGCGGCTGCAGAACCTCGACTCGTTCCGGGGTGACTAGTTCTGTGCTGTCCACTGCGTAGAGGCTCTCGACGCCGAGGCTAGAAAGCTGTATCTTGTCTCCGATCGCAACGTCCTTCAGTCCGCGAAAGAAGCCGTCCCGGTGACCCGCGATGCCGATATTGCTGTTGCCGGCCTGCCCCAGTCTGGCCGTTCCGGCGATCCATCCGACGCCGCGGTTCAGAACGAGTTCGTCGGTTCCTTCAAATATGGGAACCCGGATTCGCAGCCTGTCGAGACGCAGGACCCCCATCGGCGCGTCTTTCTTGATCAGGAGGCTCTCCTTGTATTCGCGAACCCGCTTGGGCGACCACAGGCTTACGTCGACTTCTCCATCGTTGAACGCCAACAGCGTGCGCGCCTGGGGTTCGTGTTTCGAGTATGCTTTCTGCGACTGGTCGAACTCCTTGAGGGCGCGCCGGGAAGATACTGAACGGTAAACCAATGCGGCCGCAACCACGAGCAACAGCGTCAAACCTGCCGTCGAGCAACAGGCGCTCTGCGAATCGAGAGACACCATTCTTCATAAGTTCCCTATCTCGGTACCGCGTTAATTACCAGCAGCAGCCATAGATACTTTGATCGACGAGGCTGCTCGCTTCCTCGCTTAGCATTAACGCCTGGTACCCGACGGCAGACTCAATATTTTTTCCGCAGTCCGCCCGAATAACGACTCCGACCCGGAATGGCGCCATTTCAGGCGCCGGTATCCCCTAAGTTATTGATTTTTAGAGGCAATTGAAGGCGCGGCACCGGGAGAACCTTAAGCGATGGTGATCAGCGGACAGGCCGACTCGCCGTTTTTTGGCAATTATGCCAGCGGCGCGGGAGAGCGAGTTACTGGCGCCAGAGGGGCTTCGGCGCACTAAGGGTTTTGTCGCCGGCGCGTAAATTGTTCAGTTCCGGAGCGACACTAAGTCTGTAACTGCGGGACGGTTAGCAAGCCGCATCGTTGGTAACGGCCTGATTATCTTCTATTTCGGATATAGTTCGTCTTCGATTCAATAAATTCCGGGGGCCCCATGCCTGATGTCGTTCAGACCAACGCCGTTTTGTTTTGACGATGAACGCAGACGCATTTGTGAACTTGTCCTCCAGATAAGTTGACCGTACGACTCCGCCAGTGGCCACGGAACCGGGAGCGCAAAGTACCGGCTTACGCCTGCCGGCCCATTGTTTCGACGTTATGCCACACGGAGCCTCGAGGAATCGCGTGATTTAGTGCCCCCGTACGCCAATGGCTACGACGAGGTTCTTTCGATTCGAAAGGTACCATGCGTTTTTTGGGATGCGCGCGCATCACGGCGGAGCTGATTTTTTCGCGGCTGTGGTTGCCCTCACGCGGGGTGGCGAATTACCAGCGAATCAGGCCACCGGGATCGTCAACCAGTACGACGTCGTACTTCTCGATCATCGGCATAAGGACACCTTCCAGTTCGTTTTTCCAGAGATCGCCCTCGTAGAACCTGGCTTTCATTGGCTCGCGTGACGGAAGATCGGGAAAGCCGCGCATAAAGAAGAAGGTATCCGGATCTTCGACGGAAAGGAATGGCCCGAGTATGTTCATCCCGATCTCAGCATGCGCCGGGACGGATTTCGTTTGGAATATCTCAAGAAACTCGGACCGCTTTCCCGGCTTGAGCTTGTAGGTTCGCATTTCGACAATCATCGGGAGCCTCCGATCCGGATCAAAGGTGCGGTCGGAGTTTGAGGCGCATCATGACGACCCAGAGGGCGAGAAGCAGGAGAAAGGGAGTTGCGTTCGCCAGCAGCCGGAGCGGCGATGAGGATGCGTCACGGATTTCGACGTTGACCAGTTTGTCCCGCATTGCGGCCAGGGCTTCACGATCGTCAGAAGGCACGATGGTTTTCACCCGTCTGCCGTTCTTCAGAGTGTAATCGATCTGATCGGCGCCGGACCTGGCCGCAACCTCGACTGTCGCTTTGGCGACTTCACCGGCCTGGACACGTTTCAGGAATTCGGAGTAAGTCGCTTTGGGTTGTGACCTGCCCTGACTGATCGTGAACGCGAGCGTCGCGGCGACGATCGCCAGAACACTCCAGAAGACAATACGGTTCGTTTTCGATTTCAGTAACTATTCCTTCCAACTGTGTCTTGAACTGAAACAAACGACGGCTATCGTCGCCGCTATCATCAGCGGCTTTCCGCCATAGCGGAGAGCCAGACGAAAAAGGCTGAGAGCTAAGCGGTCACACCGGCGTCCCGAAGGCGCCTGGCATTTTTCGATATCTCCGCGCGGCGCACCGCGCCGGATCCGGTCCCGCGGCCCGCTGCGGCAGACCGGCGCCGGGCAGAAAGAGCATTCTGACCGTCGAAATCAGCAGCGCCGCGATTCCCGACCCGAATACTGCGACGCCGCGCGGGAGGGCAGCGATCTGGCAGAGGCAGGAGATGCCCAGGGCCGTCACAACGCGCAGGGCGGAGCGCCAGGGCGCGTGTCTTTCCGGCGGCGCCCATGCGTCGTGAAGCAGGAGGATGGCGATCGCGATGCCGGCGGGTATTGCCGGGCGCAGTAATCCCCACTGGTCGTCGAGCATCGGCCTGTTCACGTACCAGAGGGCGCTCAGGAACGATATATAGAGAAGAAGCGCCTCCATCACTAAGAGCTGGGGGTCGGTGGTGCGCCGAATCGCGCCAAAGATCACCATGGGTGTGGTGCGAATTGCTTCCGCAATGTAGTTCCAGAGGTTTGCGTATCGTTCCCGCAGATCGCCCAATACATCCTCGCGCCGCGAAGGCGGGATGAACAGCCCTATGATCCGTTCCAGCATGCGGGGCGGCTCGCCGGGCATCGTCAGGCCTGCGCTTTCTTACCGGGCGCTCTCTTGCCCCAGATCTTTTTACCCCAGATCGCCTCTGTCTCCTCCCAGATACGTCTCGCCGTTACCGCCGATTCCTGTAATGCTCGCTCACCGAGGGCCTCAAGCTGGTAGCACCGTTTCGCTCTGCCGCCGCGTTCGGGGGTGGGATCCGACAGCCGCGAGGAAACGAGGCCCTTGTCCTCCAGGCGGTCGAGGGTCACGTAAATCGCGCCGAGCGAGACAGACTTCGGCCGGGCGAGCTCCTCCGCTTTCGCATGAATGGAGACGCCGTATGCGTCGTCGCGGAGGCTCAGGATCGCGGTGAGTACGAGCTGCTCGAACTGGCCAAGAGTATCGGACTTTGCCATTTGTCCAACAGTGTAAGGAAAATTGGAAAGTCTGTCAAGATCCCTGGGGCGACCCCGGTCGCGAATCGTAATAGAATACTGGCATAATGAGCGCCAGGTTGCCCTGCCGTCTGATACCGGTTCTCATGACTTTCGTATCGCCCCTGGCTGCAGTCGGTCAGCAGCTGGCATTCACTTCGCGCGCGGACCTGCAATCGCCGGTCGTAATCGATTCGGTCCTGAGTTCGAAAGACTTTGGCTTTGAGTCGGTGGCGCTCCGCAACGAAGGGCCTGAGGCGATCAGTGCCGTTCACTTTCGCATCGTTTTTCGAACGGAAGCGGGAGACGAGATCGCCGACGAACGGCGCGTTGGGATGAACATCGATCCGCATGATGGCAAGACCGCGCGAATTGGCCTCGGGGAGGTTACGGGGCTCAGGCAACTGGCGAGATCGCGAAAGCAGGCGTCGGCGCTGGTCATCCTTATGGTCGACTCGGTCGAGTTTCGCGATGGCGGTGAGTGGAAGCCGAGGGAGCCGCAGTCCGGCACCCCATTGATCGGCGTTCCCAGCACGCCCAGAAAGTAACGCCGCCGGAATTCTATAATCCCCGTAGCTCTTATGACTGCTTTTGACGCTCAACTTGCGCAACAGGTCGATGCTTACATCGAATCCCTTTTTGTCCCGGAGGATCCCGTTCTCGCAGCCAACATCGCGAATGCCGACGCCTCTGGACTTCCTTCCATTAACGTCTCGCCCAATCTGGGCAAGTTCATGTATCTGATTACCCGTATTACGGGGGCTCGCAGAGTTCTCGAGATCGGCACGCTCGGCGGCTACAGCACGACCTGGCTGGGCCGCGCTTTGCCTGCGGATGGGCGTCTGATCACCCTCGAGTTCAGCCCCGTTCACGCCGAAGTCGCGCGCAGGAATCTCGCGGCGGCCGAGCTCAACGGCCTCGTCGATTTGCGGATCGGGGACGCGGGAGCTGCTCTCGCGGCAATGATCGATAGCGGTGAGCCGCCGTTCGACCTGATCTTCATCGATGCCGATAAGCCGGCCTATGTGAAGTATCTCGATCTCTGCATGCGGCTCTCGCGGCCCGGTACGGTGATTCTGGCGGACAACGTCATCCGCAATGGCGGCGTGATGGAGCAGGACCCGAAGGATTCGAGCGCCAGCGGGGCAAAGGCGTACAACGAGGCGATCGCCGCGAATCCGCGTCTGGAATCGATCGCGCTGCCGATTTTCAGGGATCAGCTCGACGGTATTGCGATCTCACTTGTGAAGTGAATTGAACGTTAGCCGCTTCAGCGCGGCTCTGGCAGCGTGATACCCGCACATTCCATGGACGCCCCCTCCCGGAGGCGTCGAAGCGGAACACAGATACAGGCCTGGAGCGGGCGTGCGGTAAGCGCCGGCCGCGGGGCGCAGGAGCAATTGCGCGAGGTTGTTCGCGCCTCCGCTGATATCGCCTCCGATCAGGTTTGCGTTGTGCGTCTCCATGTGGGCGGGCGACATCGTGTGCCGCGCGAGGATGGTTTCACGGAAGCCCGGCGCGAAACGCTCGATTTGGGCTTCGATGGGCGCGGTCATATCTTCTTTCGAGCCGTTGGGCACGTGGCAATAGGCCCATGCGGTATGTTTGCCGGCAGGCGCGCGGGAACTGTCGAACAGACTCGGCTGTGCGAGAAGGACGAACGGGCGGCTGTTTGATGCGCCTGACCAGGCGGCGCGTTCCGACGCTGCGATTTCTTCGAGGGTTCCCCCGATATGCACCGTACCGGCGCGCGCGCAGTCGGGGTTCCGCCACGGAATCGGCGAGTTCAACGCCCAATCGAGCTTGAACACCCCGGGCCCGTATTGAAAGCGTTCGAGAGTGCGGCAATACCAGTCGGGCAGAAGATCCGCGGCCATTCGCAACAGTTGCCTGGGCGAGACATCGCAGAGCATCAGCGATGTCGGCGGCAGTTCGCGAAGTGAGCGCAGCTCATGGTTCGGAAGAACATCGCCGCCCAGGGATTTCAGGTACGAAACGAGCGCGTCGGCGATGCGATGCGATCCCCCGCGCGGAATCGGCCAGCCCACCGCATGCGCAGCTAACGCCAGAACCCAGCCGAATGCAGCGGAACCCGATTGTTCCAGTGGCAGAACCGAGTGCGATGCCATTCCGGCGAAAAGAGCGCGGGCGCGATCGCCGCGGAACAATGTGCGCGCGACGCGCTCGGCGGACCATGGCGCGAGCAGACCGAATCGCGCCAGAACCAGCGGGTGAGCCGGAATGTGCGGGGGCGCGAGAATGTCCTCCAGAAGCTCTTTCCAGCGCGCTGTCAGGGGGCTGACCACGCGTTCATAAATTTCGGAATCGGCTTCCAGACGGGCCGCTGTGGCTTTCACGGAAACTTCGATGGCGACCGCCTCGCCGCCATCCAGCGGATGAGCGGCGGCAAGGAGCGGCTGAATCCACTCGAGGCCATGCTCGGAGAGCGGCATCGAGGCAAATGCCGGCGAAGAAACGGCCATGGGATGAACGGCGGAGCAGATATCGTGGGTGAAGCCCGGCAGCGTCAAAGGCGCGGACCGCATGCCCCCGCCGATGGTTGGCTGGGCTTCCAGTACGGTGACTTTAAAGCCGGCGCGGGCCAGAGTGATCGCCGCTGTCAGGCCGTTCGGCCCGGAACCTGCAACGAATGCGTCCACGTTTCGCATCAGATCCAGCCCTGTTCGCGCAGGACCCGTTGGAACGAGGGGTTGGCGAGCGAAACCGTTGGAAACCACGGGCCCATGAGCGTGCGCATCCACCATTGTCCCGTCCGGCTACGTAACTCCAGAGTCGCGAAATGGTACTCGCAGAGTTCGGCGCGCACGTATTTCGGCGGCGGATCGGGAAAGGGATTGGAACAGGATGGTCAGGACGCCGGCGATCGAGGCGACCGGCTGCGGCTGGAAGTAAAAGAACGGGACGATCAGCTCGGAGAAATAATTGAACGCGACGCCGGCTTTGTGCGTCCACTCGGGCGCGATGTAAAAACGCCAGCAGGGGTCGCCGCGAAGTTTGATCAGCCCTGCGCCGAATATGATGCGAAATTCGAGCCAGCGGACAGGGTAGATCACCACGAGCGGCGGCCGGGTGGAGCGCCCTCCGAGAAACATCGCGAAGAAAACGGCTTCGAGAAGAATGTTTTCCCATCCGAAACCGTGGAAGGTCTGTCCGACGTTGGCGAATGAGAGGTCCAAAATCCATATCGCGAGCCACACGGGCGCGTTTACCGGCCAGGCATGGCGATCCGTCAGGCCAAACTCGCGACTTCACAACAAGACAGGAGTAGTGTGTCGGCAAAGTCCCGTGGTTATCGCGGGAAATGCGCGCAATGCAAGCACTTCGCGCGCACGCGCCTTACTCTACCGGCTTCTCGTCCACGTGATCCACGACAATCACTGGAATCGACCGCTTCTGCTTGACCAGCTTCACTCCCATGAGCTGTTCTACGGCTTCGTACGATGTCAGACCGCTGGGTTCCGCCGCGTCCCCGGTTTGATTCCCATTCAGCGCCGATGGACCTCGTTCGGCAGAGACCAGCCAATCTTGAAATTCCAGCCACCCTTCAGACCCGTGCCATCGACGATCGGATGATCGAAGAAGCCAGTCGCCTGATTCAGATTCTGGGCGAAGTCGGCCATGCTCATGTTCCGGCAGCTCACCATGGTCCCCATGTTCCGAAACGGCTTAACGGCAGTCGGGTCGACCGGACATGCAGAACGTTCGTTCGGGTCTCCCGGGGTCATTTTCGTCTTGCCCTGAACTGTCATGAGCGTAAACCGTTACCTGACGACTTTCGGTATGCGTTTTCAATTCGAACTGATCGGCGAGAAGCCCGCGCAACATTTCCATAACTACGGAGCGCAGGGGTGGCTGCGGCCGTGCGCCGCCGCCGATGGGCGCGCCTTCACCCGTGGCGGGCAACTTAGCGGTAATCAGCCAGACCTGGGAGTCCGCCGACTTCGGAAGGCCGATAATCACGTCGTTTGCCGAATTGGGAGTAATCATGAATGCCTGCGTGATCAGGTTCCGCAGAGTACCGCCGAATCTGAGCTCACTCCCCCCGAGGGGACCCAATTTCGGGGCTCGGCGGGATTGATGGGCTTGATCGTTGCCACTTCAAATCGAGCTGTCGCGAGGCCCAGCTGTGTCTTAACCTCCGGCGCGTTCGGGGTTGGATTTCTGTTCAGGCTCTTGATGACAAGCGCAGGGACCGGAACGTCCTTCAATTCGAGGTTCAGGCCCAGTTGTTTGCTTACGGCGTCGTAAAGCGTAATACCGTCGCGGCCTTTGTCCCCAACGATGCCGATGTCCGTGAATTCAAGATCGAAGTCCCATTTGCCCTGAAGACCCGTGGCGTCAAAGACTTCACGAGGGAGATAGTTGTTGATCGGACCGCCGGACATCTGGCGAAGGTTTTCGATAATCTGCGCCGGTGTGAGATTGTGGCACGAAAATTTGAGGTTCGGCATGGAAGCCGGAGTAATCGGACCACCTCTGCCGCCCTCCATACCATTGGATGTACGCGCTTGCATCCGGAGTCCTCCGATCGGGCCGCGGGCTTCAATTTCGACCCGCCCGAACTTACGCTCAGGACAAACCTCGGCATGGGGTGCGTCTCGCGGCTGACCACCAGCCCGAACCGCTCTGCAAGGAGCGCCTGCAGCATGAGTTTGGCCGTCTCCGGCGTAGTGCCGCCGGGAACTTTGCCGACGACGTCATAGATGTCGAGTATGAGCCAGGTTGGCCCGTCGGCGACCATATCTTCGGTGACGCCATAAGCCGCCTCAATGAGCGTCAAAAGACTTGCGTCGCGAATGATGTACTTGTCATCGATGATGCGGCCGGGGTTGTTCGGTTCGTAATTCCCGACGAACCAGCGCTCGGTGGCGCTGGCATGAATGTCCGCCAGTTCGAATTTCGGCTGCTGGGCAAGCAGGGGCATTGCGATCAGCGGCAATATCAGCAATTTCATGCGCGAACTCCTGACTTCAGATTTTGACGCCAATTTCGATCGAGTGGCGCCGACTTTTTTTGCAGTCCGCCTTTCGTCTTGCACCAATCACCGATTTACGTGTCGCCCCCACGGCGGAGAATTCAGCCACGCGGCGATCAGGAAGGCCAAAACGTGAGCGCCATCGGCACATGACACGGGTGATCGGGAAGTTTTGGGTTGGATGACGCGGCACCGGGCGCAGCAACCAGGGAAAGAGATCGATCGAATAGTGTCCAGACCTGATCAGCGCCAGGTTGTTTCTTCGCTTTCCTCTTATCCCGGCCGAATCGGTTGCGGAATCGCTGGCGAGCGCTAAGGTAGCTTGAGCCTGAAGGTGGCCTTGACACCGGGACGGGCGTCCAGTATAGTCACGCGGCAGGGCGGTTTCTTCCGCCGCATGACGAGGAGTTCATGCTGTCGCCGTTCGAAAGGGATACTCCTCTTGCGGTGTTACGGGATTCGTAGTCGTGAGATCTGCAGTCGAAGGTCTTAGGTTGTGCTCGATAAACGAGCGTGCGAAAAGGAGTTCTAAAATGCTGGATCGCTTGATGGGTGCGATGATTGCCATCACAGTAGTGCTAGCCTCGTCGTCAGTCGCTTTCGCTCAGAACGGTAAGCAAGGACCACAAAAAGCCAAGGCCCCGCGGCCTCGAACAAGCCTTTTGACGCGCATGATCTATCTGGATTTTGGGACATCACCAACATCGGGCGACCACCTGGCGCCCTGAACGAAACGAGCAACAATCGGCCGCCGATGACGCCGTGGGGTTTGGAAAAGTTTCACAAGGCAAAGACGGGATACGATGGCAAGGCATTAGGCAACGGAGTTTACCCGAACGAAAAAGACTGGAATGATCCTGTCCTGTTGTGTGATCCGACGGGTTTCCCGCGTATCATGTGGCACCCCACGCCGCCCGGAATGAGGTTTGCCCAGACTGCTGACGAAGTGATTCAGTTCTTCGAGGATGGCCGCACCTGGCGCGACATATGGACGGATGGGCGAAAACTTCCGGGCGACGACGCGGACTCACGTTGGTTCGGATACGCAGTTGGCCATTGGGAGGGAGACACGTTTGTCGTCAACTCGAACAACTTTGATGACGCTACCTGGCTCGACCAATATGGCTCCCCGCACAGCGACCAGATGACGGTGGAAGAGCGCTACCGTCGCGTGGACCACGACCATCTGGAGATGATCCTGAATATCACTGACCCCAAGGCGTATGTCGGGACCTGGAAAGGCGATAAGAAGATCTTTCAATTGGTAGAAAAGCCGGCCCGCTCGGAGTACAACGATCTTCCCGAGGACATCTGTGCATATTCCGAGGTGAAGCTCCACGGCAAGGCTTGGCAGACAGATACACCCGTAGCATTTTACGTTAAGGAGATGTCACATGACGCGTAAGCTTGTAGTTCCCTTCTTTGTAACGACACTGGGCTTTCTGACGATTGGTACCCTCGATGTTCGCGCATCATGGAACGGCGGGGGTGTATGACTTCACTCATCGCATCACAACGAAGGCGACAGTGACGCAATACATATGGGCCAATCCCCATGTCCAGATTTATTTCACCTTGAAGAACGATAAGGGCGAAGAGCAGACCTGGGGCGTCGAAACAGTAAGTCCGGGAAACGCGCTCGCGAATGGCTGGACGAAGAAGTCATTCAAGCCTGGGGACGAACTCCTGGTGAGCTTCGTTCCGGCCAAGGGCGACAGGACTTTCGGGACTTGTCCTCAATTCGTGTTTGTTGCCGATGGCCACAGGCTCGGCGGTAGCGGCAGGTGCGGCATGGGAAAAGAGGCCGTCGACTCCAACACGCTCCCGGTAAAGCCAGGCTACACGGCAGTTGAAGTTCAGATGCCGAAAGACGACCCGCGAGAGGCCCGAGTCTGAGCAGGAGAAGTAAGGAAACACAGGGAAAGCGCAACAGGGTCCGAGGCCGGCGGAGAGTCATCCATGCGAAATCAACCCGAGGCGAAGTGTTGAAGGGAGTCTCCACATGAGGTATCGTTTCCTGGCCCCGTTCTTTGCTCTTGCGGCTATATTGGCTTTGACACAGTTCCTTTTTGCGCAGAACAGTCAGCAAACGCAGCAAGCCAAGCCCAGGCAAAGACGCTTCGGCGGCAACGAACCTGACGCCTTTGATCCGCATGACATCTCCGGCATTTGGAAGAACCCCGGAGGATTCGATGTTGCGTTAGGCAACAATCGTCCTCCCATGACGGATTGGGGAAAGGAGAAGTGGAGTAAGACGAGGGCGTCCGCCAGAAATTCGCCGCTGGCCTTTGGATTCTATGAGGACCAAAAAGATTGGAATGATCCGCTGTTCCAGTGCGACCCTTCCGGTTACCCCCGCAACCTGGACTATAGTAACTACCGATTCGTCAAGCTGCCGAACGAATTCGTCGAGTTCTTCGAACGGGACCACGTATGGCGCGACCTTTGGACGGACGGGCGCAAGCTCCCGGGGGCTAACGCAAAGCCGCGGTGGTACGGATATGCGACTGCGCATTGGGATGGAGACACCCTGGTGGTTGAATCTTCCGGTTACGATGACCGAACCTGGGTCGATCCCTACGGCTCGATCCACAGCGACCAGATGCATCTGGAGGAGCGCTTACAAGCGCCTGGACCATGACAATCTGGAGTTCAGCCTGACGCTTACCGATCCGAAGGCGTACACGGGGGCCTGGGGCGGCAAAAAGCTGAAGTTGAAGCTGATGAACAGCTCACAGCAAATCCAAAAGGGTCTCTGGGGCAAAAGGCCGGATGGGACGGCATACGGGGACATGCGGGAAGAATATTGTGTCTATTCCATTGAGCGCAATTTCTGGGAAGGACGGCCCCTCGGGGGAGTAGGTGGGGAGGACAAGAAGTAACGTAAGCAGGCGATGAAAAACGCCCACCGAGCCCCGACCCAGCATCCCCTTCATGGGTGCTGGCACGGAAGGGAGTGTCCTTCGAACAGCCGTTTTCATCACCCCGCCGGGAGCGTCTATAAACTTCCTCAGGTTTTAACGGGCGGATGGGCCGCCCAGGCCGCTCACGAACCGCATCACTCGGGTTGCGCCACACGCTTTCTCGTGATTACTCCGATCGCTGCACTCCACGCGCATCGGGCAGGTTAAGAATTCAGGAACGGGAGATAATCATGAAGCTCGGGGCCATGGCGACGATTGCTCTCTGGGCTGCTGAATATCGCATCGGCAGCTGGACAAACTGCGCCGGCAAAGCAGCTTATGTCGGAACAGGCTTTCAAAAACGTTACCGTGCTCAAGGGAATCCCGGTGGATGAATTCATGGACACGATGGGGTTCATTTCCGCATCCACGAACTATAACTGTACCGATTGCCATGTCGAACCGAAAGTGGAGGGCGATTGGAGCGTCTACGCCGAGGAGACCCCCCGCAAGGCGACAGCACGCCGAATGATTCTGATGGTGCAGGCCATCAATAAGACCAATTTCGGGGGAGCGCGCGTAGTGACCTGCTACACCTGCCATCGCAATGTCCAGGGCGCACCCAAGATCACGCCGAGCCTGGCGGAGCAGTACGGCGAGCCGCCCACGCCCGATCCCAATGAAGTCGAGATTCGCCGGCAAGCGCCTGGGGCGCCTTCCGCCGATCAGATCTTTGACAAGTATCTCCAGGCGGTCGGAGGAGCGCAGAAGGCAGCCGCCATCACCAGCATCGTCTTCAAGGGCACATACCAGGGGTATGCGGAACCGAAGGCGCCTGTGGACATTTATGTTAAGGCTCCCAATCAGCGCACCATGATCGTGCATACGGACGGCGGAGACCGGACCACGACCTTTGATGGCAGCAACGGATGGATGGCGGCGCCGGCCGCGGATAAGCCATTTCCTGTGATCAGGTACACCAACGGAGACCTGGATGCCGTCCGGCTGGACGCAGTGCTCTCCTTTCCGGCGGGAATCAAGCAGGCCATAACGAAACCGCTGGTAGGTTCGAGCAGCATTGACGATAAGGATGTGGTCGTCGTGCAGGGGACCGCCAACGGCGGACGCTCTCCCGTAAAGCTGTACTTCGATAAGCAGTCCGGCCTGCTGGTGCGGCAGGTGCGCTACGCCGATACGATCATCGGGCGGGTACCGATACAGGTGGACTACAGCGATTACCGGGATGTCGCCGGAGCTGGAGTCAAGCTGCCGTTTCACGTCATTACGACATGGACGGACGGCCGGTCAGACGTACTGCTGACTTCGGCGGAAACGAATGTGGCGATTGACGCTGCGAAGTTCAATCAGCCGGCCCCGTCGGCGCCGCCCAAACAATAGACAGCACGACCGCGATTTGCGAGCGTGCGCGTCCTCGTTTTGTTGAACCCGCTATACAGTCCGGTTTGCAGCCGCCAACCTTCGCGCGGCAGCCTCGGCGCTATCGTGGGGCACGGTATTGAACGCAATAGCCGCGTCTGGAGCAGCCTTATGAACGGCGTTGATGACTGCTTCGAATAATGCAAGGCCGCGGGGCGGCAGGCGTACGCCGGCTCCGATGACCTCGCAATCGTAGTTCTTCGCCGCTAACTGACGCTCCACGGTCGGGCCGGCCGTTTCATCAGGCCGGATCAAACCAACATCCCCGTCCCATCCGCGTTCAGCGAATTACTTCAGTGCGACTGCGATACCGGCGTGAATCTTCTCAGCGGTCATACCTGGTAGCAAAGCAGGGTCGGAAAAATCCACAGTCTCTGGATCGTAGCCTACTAACAGAACCCGCGTCATGAACTCTCCTTTACTCCCGCGAGCGCTTGTCGGATGGTCAGCTACCAGCTTCGCCAGAATTGATAAGTATCATACGCTAAACGTCTACCGGCTCAAAATCCGATGCAATCCAACACGACTGAAAGTCGCAGGGGTGAGGCTGAAGCCACGCAGTCCAGGTGTCCACCGACAGAAGTTACTCAGTGCGGAGGGCATTCATGGGCGAAGTTGTGGCGGCACGGACCGCCGGGATCAAAGCCGCCGCCGATGCCGACAGCGCGAGTGCGATCACGGCGGCCGACAGCACGGCCGGGTCATAGGGACTGAAACCGTAAAGCTGGCTGCCAAGGAAACGCCCCGCGGCCAGAGCCAGCGGCAACCCGATCAGGAGTCCGAAGAGAGTGAGCAACAAGGCGCTGCGGAGCACCAGGCCGACAATAGCGCCCCCGGCGGCGCCCACAGCCATCCTCACGCCGATTTCACCCGTGCGGCGGCTCACGTTATATGCAATGACGCCATACAACCCGATCGAAGCCAGTAACAGCGAAAGAATTCCAAACAGCGAACTCAGTCGTGCAATCAGCCGCTGCTGAATGAACTGGCCGCTGACCTGTTCTTGCATCGTATGAATCGCAAGGATCGGCAGATTCGGGTCCACGGAGGCGAGCGCCTGCCGTATCTGCGCATTGATCTGCGCGGGCGGCGTGCTGATGCCTGGGCGGAGTTCGATGACAATGTCTCGCAGGAAGTGAGAGCCGTGTTGCTCGACATCTTTGCCGCCTGAAGTATGAAAGTAATCATGCTGCGATTCGGGAAGAACAAAGAACGGACCGACCGGTTTGTCGAGAGGCGGAAATGAGGAGAAGCGCGCATCCCGCACCACGCCGACGATTTCGTATTGAGTGTTCGGGTAAGGAAACTGGCCGAAATGCCTGCCGACGGGATCTTCGTTTCCGAAGAACTGCCGCGCAAACGCCTCATTGACGACAGCGACGCGCCTTGATTTCTCCGTATCCGCCTCAGTGATGCCGCGGCCGCGGATGATCCGCTCTCCGATTACGTCGAAGTATCCCGCGGTCGCCCGATTCCAGGCGGCGGCATCGCGCTCATCCCCGGGTCCGGCCGGTGCGCGGCCGGGTATCTGGACCAGAGCACCCCAAAAGTTGCTGCCCATGGGCGACCAGATGGCGAGAGCGACGGCCGAAACGCCCGGGACAGCTATGAGCGAATCGTGTATACGGCCGTAAATCGGGGTGAGCTTCTCCTCCGTGTACCCTGCCTGTCGTGGATCGGTATTCACCACGATGCGGCGGTCCTGCATGAATCCAAAGTCCTGGTTCTCGAGCCGGTGAAGTGTCGTCGTCAACAGTCCCGCGGCCGACAGGAGCGCCAGCGACAGAGCCGTCTGGATCATCACCAGGGCCTTTCGGGAGAGCGACCCGGTGCGAGCCGTGGCGCGTCCAGCGCCGTGCAAAGCTTCCGCGGGGTCGATACGGGTGGACAGCCACGCCGGGCCGAATCCAAACACGATGCCCGTCAGCAGCGAAGCCGCAGAGACAAACAACAGCACCGGCAGCGAAGGCGATGCGACGATGGGAACGGCCGCCAGTCCTGCTCGCGCCGGGAATGCGGCGTCCAGAATGACCCGCGTGCCTGCGAATGCGAGCGCAAGGCCGGCCGCCCCACCGATGAGCGCCAGGAGAACGCTTTCCGTCAACGCCTGTCTTATCATTCGCGGGCCCTGCGCCCCGAGCGCCATACACAAAGAGGTCTGCCGCCGCCGCTCCATCCCGCGTACCAGCGTCAGATTGGCCACGTTCGCGCACACAATCAGAAGCACAAAACCGGTGGTCAGCATCAGGATGCGGAGCCAATGCTCATACTGATCGCGCATGCTCGTGATCCCGGCGCCTCCGGGCCGAATGTACAGGGTCTGTTGCGGGAACAGCGCTCGCTCGTTGGGATTCATATCGTTCCAGTGAGCGCGCAGCCACTGCTTCAGCCCGGTTCGCATTTCGGCCTCGAGCGACGCCGAGCTGACGCCGGGACGGCTGCGGCCGATAAGATCCAGCCAGTACTGGTTGGGAATCGTGGCATCGGCTTCATCGGCGTATACGGGCAGGAAAAAATCGGGCGGAGGGCTGCGCAGCTGGTCGCCGTAGAAGCCCGGCGGCGTAATTCCGATGACCGTGTAGGGCTTGTCGTTGAGATTGAAAATACTACCGATCACCGAAGGATCGAGGGCATACTTCGCCTCCCAGAGCCGGTAGCTCATCATCGCGACGGGCGCGGCTCCCTTGCGATCGTCGTCGGGCGCTATCGCGCGTCCGGCATAAGGCTGCACTCCAAACGTCAGGAAATAATTGCCGGAAACGTACTCGCCCGGATAACTGCCGGCCGGTTCCGAAGAACCCCGGCGCCGCACTCCGAAGGCGTCTTCGCCCGCTGAGAACGCGGCGAGTTCCGCGAAGCCTCCCACATGATCGCGAAGATACGTGTAGAGGTCGTACGAAAAAAGCGACCATTCGCCCTTCTGGGACCATGTGGACCAATAGCAGCATCGGGATTCTTTGCCGGCGCGATAAAGTTCATCCGGCTTCGCAACCGGCAACGACTTCAGCAATACCGCATGCGCGAGGGTGAAGATCGATGTAGTTGCCCCGATGCCGAGGGCGAGTGTCGCGACTGTGGCGATGGTGAACGCCGGAGCCATGATCAGGCGCCGCAGCGCCAGTCGCACGTCCTGAATCAACGTTTGCATGAAAGGCAGCCCTCTCTGGTCGCGGTAGGTTTCTTTGATTGCTTCGACGCATCCGAATTTCAGCACAGCCTGGCGGCGCGCCTCGCAAGGCGATAAACCGGCGCGGAGGTTGACCGCGGTTTCGAGCTCGAGATGTTCCTCGATCTCTGCGCGCAGCCGTTCTTCGTCCTGCCGGGTTGTGGCCAGGGACGTGAGCCTGCGGAGGAAACGTCTCGGGGCCTTCATAGCAGATCTCCCGGCTTCACCGAGAAAAAGCGCGCGATGATCGCCGCCTTTTGTTCCCAGTCCCGTGTCTCTGCGGCGAGCTGCCTGCGTCCGCTGCGCGTCAGCCGGTAAAAGCGGGCCTTCCGGTTGTTTTCGGACGCACCCCAGTCGGAGGCGATGGCGCCCTCCTGCTCCAGCTTCAGCAACACAGGATACAGAGTGCCCTGATTGACGCTGAGAGCTCCGTCGCTGATCTGCTCGATGCGCTTGACGATTCCCCAACCGTGCAGCGGACCCAGAACGTCGAGCGTCTTCAGCACCATCAGGGACAGGGTCCCCTGGAGAACATCGGTTTTCTGTCTCGCATCGCCCATTGGGTTGCCCAATGGAAGGATAGCGCGCTTCTATTGGGAAAGCAACAGGAGCCGTTGAAATTTCGCCTCCTGCGAGGAATCTGCGGGTTAGCCTGACCCGGCGACGCGCGTTCCGCGAGACTGCCGGGCACCC